>NZ_JBAJMV010000001.1:0-1069823 GCF_036880965.1 Roseateles microcysteis
CGACATCGAACTTCCTCTTGCTGATATCCACACCTAGCTTCGTTCTCATGACGTTCCTTCGCAAAGCGCTTATCCGACTTGCGCACCCTGATATGCGGGGTCGCCACCGGAGAGGCTCCGGCAGCGCCCCAAGACACCGTTCGAGCTGTCGTGTCGAATCCGCCGGGGGCACCAGTCTTTACCTCTGGCTCAAAGGCCATAGGGGGAGCGCGGCATCACCCTGACGGGCTTCGCTAAAGCGGAACGAAGCAGCGTGATTCTGATATCAGGGGGAGGCGCCGGCTGCAAGCCGGCGACGGAGGACTGAGCCCGGACACAGACAGTCCTGAGGACTGTCTGTGCCTGGCGAAGGATCAGGCCTCTGGCCAGAGCATGAGCGGAGGGATGCCCGCTGGCGGCCTGATCTTCGACGAACCCAGACACCAGAACACGAACGGCCGCAACGTGCCGTCAAGAGGCATCCACAAATTCTTCCGGCCGTCGCTCAGCGGCGTTGCCTCGCCGGGTGGAAGACGGTGCGCTGCACCCAGGTCCGCAGGCTGATGGCGCGGTCGCTGCTGCGCTCGGCCAGGTACTTCAGCAAGAGCTCGTCCTGCACATAGAGCTGGCGCTCGTACTCGCGCACGCCGTCCTCGTTGAGGCGTCGCAGCACCAGTTCGTTGGGTGGCTCGCCGAGCGCACGGCCCAGGTCTCCAAGGCAGAGCCAGCGCTCCCGATGCTCCTCCTGGACACGGATGTGCACGCCCTTGAACTCGTAGTGCAGGCCCTCGCGTTCATGCCAGCGCGCCCAGCGCAGCCAGCGCCCCATGTCGCCGAACAGGCCGATCAGCTCGGGCGCCAGGAAGATGCCCCACAGCGTGGCCGTGAGCACCAGCGCAGCAGTCCAGTTCTGAAGCCAGTGCTGCATCAGCAGAGTGCCGAGCACGCAGGCGCCCAGCTTGATCCAGCGCGCAGTCGTCATGTGCCAGCGCTCATGGCGCTGCGCGTCATAAACCGGCTTGCCGCGCCGCATGGCTCAGAAGCTCAGTGTCTTCACACCGGTGGACGTTCCCAGCAGGCAGACGCTCGCGCGATTGCGGGCGAACACGCCCACGGTGACCACGCCGGGCCACTGGTTCACCTCGGCCTCGAAGGCTTTCGGGTCCTTGATCTGCAGGCCGCGCACGTCGAGGATCTGGCAGCTGTTGTCGGTGATGACGCCAGCGCGCAGGGTGGCCGTGGCGCCCATGGCTGCAAAGCGGCGAGCGATCTGCGCTGCAGCCATCGGGATCACTTCCACCGGCAAGGGGAACTGGCCCAGCACCGGCACCAGCTTGGATTCGTCGGCAATGCAGACAAAGCGCTCGGCCAGGTCGGCAACGATCTTCTCGCGTGTCAGCGCAGCGCCGCCACCCTTGACCATGTGGCCGCCATGATCGATTTCGTCAGCGCCATCGATGTAGACCGGCAGGCTCTCGACCTCGCCGGCTTCCAGCACCTGGATGCCCAGCGCCTTCATGCGCTCGGTGGAGCGGACCGAGCTGGAGACGGCACCCTTGATCTGCAGGCCGCTGGCGGCCAGGGCGTCGATGAACTTGTCCACCGTCGAGCCGGTGCCGACACCGACGATGCCGCCGGCCGGAACAAATTGCAGGGCGGCCTGGCCGACCAGGGTCTTGAGTTCGTCTTGGGTCATGTCGATGAAGAAGGAGTAGGTTCAGGAATTCTGGCGGCGGGTCTTCACGGCTTCGGCCAGGGTGCGCAGCAACGGCCCGGTCTGGCCCCAGCCCAGGCAGGCATCGGTGATCGAGACGCCGGGCTTCAGGTCGCTCTTGGTCTGGCCCGGGGCCAGGTCTTGCCGGCCCGGCTGCAGATGCGATTCGATCATCACGCCGGTGATGCGCTTGTCGCCAGCCGAGATCTGGGCCGCCACGTCATTGCCGACGTCGATCTGGCGCTCGTACTTCTTGCTCGAGTTGGCGTGCGAGAAGTCGATCATCACCTGCTCGCGAAGGTTCGAGCCGCGCAGCGCATCGCAGGCCGCCGCGACCGAAGCCGCGTCATAGTTTGGCGCCTTTCCGCCGCGCAGGATGATGTGGCAGTCGGCATTGCCGCGGGTCTCGAAGATCGCAGCCGCGCCCATCTTGGTCATGCCCATGAAGGCATGGCTGGCGCTGGCGGCGAGCACCGCATCACTGGCCACCTTGATGCCGCCATCGGTGCCGTTCTTGAATCCGACCGGGCAGCTGAGGCCGGAGGCGAGCTGGCGGTGACTCTGGCTCTCGGTCGTGCGGGCGCCGATGGCGCCCCAGGCGATCAGGTCGGCGATGTATTGGGGCGAGAGCAGGTCCAGGAACTCGGTGCCGGCCGGCAGGCCCAGCGCGGTGACATCCAGCAGCAATTGACGGGCCAGGCGCAGGCCTTCGTTCATGTGGAAGCTGCCGTCCAGGCGCGGGTCGTTGATATAGCCCTTCCAACCCACCGTGGTGCGCGGCTTCTCGAAGTAGACGCGCATCACGATCAGGAGTTCCTTGCGCAGCTCCTGCTCGGCGGTCTTGAGCAGGCGGGCATAGTCCATCGCCTGGTCGTGATCATGGATCGAGCAGGGGCCGACGACGACCAGCAGCCGGTCGTCCCGCCCGTGCAGCACGTCGCCAATTTCACGGCGCGCGCGCTCGACCAGCGCCTGCGAGGCCTCGGGCAGCGGCAGCTCGTCGAACAGCAGGGCCGGCGAGATCAGCGGGCGGACCGCGCCGATGCGGGTGTCGTCGGTGCGGGTGCTGTCGCGGGTGGCGTCGAGGTCGTGGCGGCTGGCTTCGGGAGTGGTCATGATGCGGTCCTGCGTGAGCCGGACATTATGGTCCGCCGGATGTTGCAATGCGACAATCCCGGCCCATGTCCCTCGTTCCCTACGCCCTCACCCGCCCCTTTCTGTTCGGCCTGGACCCGGAGCACGCCCATGAGTTGACGCTCGGCGCCATCGCCCGGCTGCAGAACACACCCGCCCAGTGCATCTGGTCGCAAGCGCGCATTGCCGACCCGGTGACCGTGGCCGGCCTCAAGTTCCCCAACCGCATCGGCCTTGCCGCCGGCCTGGACAAGAACGGCCGCTGCATCGACGGCCTGGGCGCCATGGGTTTCGGCTTCATCGAGGTGGGCACGGTCACGCCCAAGGGCCAGCCGGGCAACGAAAAACCGCGCATGTTCCGCCTGCCGCAAGCCGATGCCCTGATCAATCGCCTGGGCTTCAACAACGAGGGCCTGGCGGCTTTTCTCGCCAATGTGCAGCGTGCCCGCAGCTTCCGTGCCGCGGGCGGCCTGGTGGGCCTCAACATCGGCAAGAACGCCGCCACGCCGATCGAGAACGCGGTGGACGATTACCTGATCGGCCTTGAGGGGGTGTTCCCGCATGCCGACTACATCACCGTCAACATCTCCAGCCCCAACACGAAGAACCTGCGTGCGCTGCAGAGCGACGAGGCACTCGACGCCCTGCTTTCGCAGCTGCAAGCCAGGAAGCAGCAGCTGCAGAAGGCCAGTGGTCGCCGGGTGCCGATGTTCGTGAAGATCGCGCCCGACCTCGAAGAAGACCAGGTCGCCGTGATCGCGCAAACGCTGCAGAAGAACGGCATCGACGGCGTGATCGCGACCAACACCACGATCTCCCGCGATGCAGTGCAAGGGCTGGCGCATGCCGGCGAGATGGGCGGCCTCTCCGGCCGGCCGGTGTTCGAGGCCAGCAACCGCGTGATCCGCCTCCTGCGCGCCGCGCTGGGCAAGGACTTTCCCATCATCGGCGTCGGCGGCGTGCTGTCTGGCGACGATGCCCGCGCCAAGATCCAGGCAGGTGCCGACCTGGTGCAGCTCTACACAGGGCTGATCTACAAGGGTCCGGCCCTGGTGCGCGAATGCGCCGAGGTCTTGGCCAGGGTCTAGGGCAGCGAACTCGGCGGCCAGCCGTGCCGCAAGTCCCGGGCTAGCCCCAGGGCGCACAGCCGCGTTGGGCTGGCATAGTCCGCGCCAAGAATAATCGGGGAGGGATCCATGGAATCGCGCGCCTTGACGCGCGCCTTCGGGCGTGCACGTTTGCTACTTGCTACCGGCTTGCTGACCGGCCTGGTCGCCTGTGGCGGCGGCGGTGGAGGTGCTGCGGGCACCGCCCCTGCCACAGGTGGGAACAGCAACCCACCGACAAGCACGTCGCCGGCACCGGCCAACCGGGCACCTTTGGCCAGCGCCAGCGGCGGCAGCAATGTGCAGGAGGGAGACACGGTTCGGCTGGACGCCAGCCAGAGCAGCGACCCCGATGGCGACACGCTACGTTATCGCTGGAGTTTCCAGGAGCGCCCTGAAGGCAGTGCGGCGACCCTCGATGGCGCAGAGAGCAAGCAGCCCAGCTTTGTCGCCGACAAGGGTGGCAAGTACCGCATCGCGCTGGTGGTCAGCGACGGCACGCTTGAGAGCAGCACTACGCTCGAGCTGAAGGCCAACCGGCAGCCCAAGGCCGCGATCAAGGGGCCGCTCGGCGTGCTTTCCGGGCAGACCTTCGCGCTCGATGGCAGCGCCAGCAGCGACCCGGACGGCGATTCGCTGAGCTACACCTGGACACTCAGCCAGAAGCCGGATGGCAGCAAAGCCTCGCTCGATGCCAGCACCGGCGCCCGGGTCAGCCTCACGCCCGACATCATGGGCAACTACTGCTTCTACCTGCAGGTGAGCGACCCCAACAGCGGCGGCCGCCTGTCCTTGCCCGCCTCGCACTGCGTTCGGCTCGAGGAACGTCCGCTGGCCAAGATCACCGCACCGGCGAGCGCGAGTTCCAGCACCGAGGTGCAGCTGAACGGCTTTTTCAGCGTCGCGGAATGGGGCGGCATTGGCGGCTACACCTGGCGCGTGGTGTCCGCGCCGGCACGCAGCGAGGCCAGGATGATCCTTCCCACGTCGATGCGTGCAAGGCTGTGGGTTGACCTGCCTGGTGCGTACACAGTCGAGCTGGTCGTCAAGGACATGCAAGGCATCTACAGCCTCCCGGTCACGACCACGATACAGGTGACGGCCAGCTCGCAGCATCCCACCACACCGGTCATCACCCTGCCGGTCGAACCCATCCTGGCGACTCAAGAGGCGAGCTTGCGGGTGTCTGCGCTGGACCCTGGCAACGGCACGGTCAGCTATGTCTGGCGTTTCGCGGACGGAACCACCGGCACCGGTGCAACGCTGAGCCGTCGCTTCGCCACGCCAGGCCAGTATGCAGTGACCGTCACGGCGACCAATGGCCTGGGCTTGAGCAGCACGGTCACAACCGTGGTCCGCGTGGCCGAAGCCTTGACCGGCGGCCCGCAGCCGGCCTGCATGGGCAGCAGGTGCGGCGCCAGCAGTGCGACCCGCTATTCCGGAAGCGGAGTGGGCATCTGGACGATCAACAACACCAGCTCGCACGATCAGGTGCTGGACCTGGACATAGACAACGTTGGGCCCGGGCAGAGCGTGGTGCTCCTCTTCGCGAACGCTGGCGAGCAGGACTCGATTCCCCTGCCCGCCTACGGCGTCGCGCCCGCGCCAGGGGCCACCAACGCGCCTCAGCGCACTCCGGCGCAAGCTGCCCTGCCGGCACGCACCGCGATCGAATCGGTTCTGGTCCATCGCTACCACGAGAGCACCGTGGAGACCTATCTGGCGTCCCGGCAGGCCCGAGCCATACCCGCAGAAACCCGCCGGCGCGCGAGCAGCAGCAGCAGCAGCAGCACCGGTGGCAAGCCTCGGCCTGCGCCACCCCTGCACAGCACACGTGAATGGACGGGCGCGCTGGGAGAGAAAGTGCCCTATCAGACCCAGGTCGAGGCCAGTTGCCAGCTGGCGAATGGCCGCAACATCGTCTTCTGGATCGACTCGGCCGGCCTGCTGGCCGGGCAGATCAAGCTCAGCCAGATCGATGCCATGCGAGAGTTCGCCTGCGGCAGCGACGGTGCCTTCGCTCGGCTGACCGCCATCGCGGGCGACTTCTGGGGCCCGCATCAAGACAGCACGCTGATCAGCGACGACACCCTGCAGGATGTCAACGTCGTCATCGGCTACCCCAAGGAGCCAATCGGCGCTGGCGGCTACTACTGGATAGATGCCATGCGAACGAAGGCAACCAATCCCAACTCCAACGAGGCGGTGGCGCTGTTCCTCAACATGCGCGACTTCGCGAACAGCACCCGCCACTACCTGCATTCGGTGCTCATACATGAGGCTACGCACGCCATCAATGGCTACCAGCGCCTGGCCCGTCGCGGCGTCTGGCATGAATCCTGGCTCGAGGAAACGAGCGCCATGATGGGTGAAGACCTGGTGGCCTCGGCGCTGTTGAAAGATGAGCAGGGCCAGCCTTACAGCAATGTGATTTCCATGCTCAGGTTCTTTGCAGCGGACCTGTCCAGCAAGAGCTACACCCGCTACCTCTCGGCCCTGGATGGGGGCAATGAGAAGTACATCGTGGGCGGCAGTTTCGGTGCTTTTCTGAACCGCCGCCATGGCCTGCAGCTGTTCCAGTACCTGATCAATCAATGCTCGGACAGCTCGGCCGGCCAGTCCAGCTACCAATGCGTGGATGCAGCCATCCGGGCCTCGGGTGGCAATGGCTTTGTCGATGAGTTTGTGCGCCTGTATGTAAGCGGGAAAACGCCGTTGAGCGCTGGCGAGGCGCCGGCTGGCTACGGCTGGCCCCTGGCTCAGTCGGACAAGATCGTGTTGCCAGAGTTCGACGCAGCCAAGCCGTACTTCACCAATGCGGGCCAGGAGAATCCCGAATACGTGCCATCGCCCTTGGAGAAATTTGAGCGCACGACCGCGATCCGCATCGCCGACAACGCGCCCAACGGGGCCACGCGCTATCGCCGCATGGGCATCATGCTGCCGCCTGGCATGAGCCTGGCCGTCGTCATCCACTGAGCCCCCGGGCCATTCCCTAAGGGTTCCGCCTCCCCCTGCCTCAAGGCCCCCCGCGGCGGGGGGCGCGAGGGGGGCGGGCTCTCCCTATCGTCCCGTCCGTGGCTGGCCGCTCCGGGCCGGACCGATATGGAGATCCCGCAATGAGCCTCGACACCCAGTCCGCAGCCAACGCCTGCGGCGCTGCGCCGCCCAACCGGCGGACCCTTCTCAAATCGCTGGCCGGTGCCGCCGCTGCCATGGCCGGCGCCGGGCTCATCGCCCCGGCCCAAGCCACACAGCTCAAGCCGCACAACCTGACCAAGCTGATCAACGATGCCGACACCATCATCGCCGGCAAGGTGATCCGCGTGACCGACGGCATGCAGGGCAATGTGCCCTACACCGAGGTGACGATCAGCGTGGCCAGCTCGGCCAAGAAGAAGATCGCCACGCGCTCGGAGTACAAGTTCCGACAGTTCGGTCTGGCCAAGGCCCGCAAGATGCCGGACGGCCGCTTCTTCCTCGGCATGGCCCCGGAGGGCATGGCCAGGTGGACGAAGGACGAGCAGGTATTCGCCTTCCTCTACAAGCCAGCCGCCCGCACCGGCCTGCGCACCACGGTGGGCATGGGCATGGGCAAGTTCAACGTGATGGGCGGCCGCTCGGCCAACGCCTTCAACAACCGCGGCCTGTTCGACAACGTGCGCTTCAGCGGTGTGACCCTGAGCCCGCTGGAAACCGAAATGCTCGGCAAGTCAGGCGGTGACGTCGATGCCAACGTGCTGATGGGCCTGGTCAACAAGGCCGTCGCCGGTCAATGGATCCAGAAGGGGATGATGAAGTGAACCTCAAGACATTGCACAAGGCGCTGGGCGCCCTCGCCCTGCTGGCCGTGGGCCTGGCGCAAGCCGCCGGCCCGCTGTACACCACCGACAAGCCGGGCAAGCCGACGCCGCTGCGCTGGAACACCAGCAAGCCGGTGCCGATCTACACCGACCTCGGCGTCTATGCCTATGACGTCGATGGCGTCGCACCCTTCATCACCAACGAGCGCGCCAGGGAGATGGTGGCTTTCGCGGTGAAGCAGTGGAGCGACGTGAAGACCTCTACCTGGAAGGGCTACGTCGCCGGCGACTTCACCAAGGTGCCCAGCATCGGCGCGAACGTCGACGCGACCAATGTCGACAAGGTCTACGGCCAGTACAACGGTGGCGGCATGCACGTCATCTACGACACCGACGGCTCCATCCTCGAAAACTACTTCGGCCTGCCCAAGGACGCGGTGCTGGGCATCGCATTCCCCGAGATCGCCGAAGACAGCGATGGCGACGGCTACGAGGACACCATTGTCGAAGCCACGGCCCTGATGAACGGTTACGCGGTCAATATCAATGACCCGACGGGCCGCCAATTCACCGGCATCATGACGCACGAGTTCGGCCACGCGCTGAACCTCTCGCATGCGCAGGTGAACGGCCAGCTGGCCTTCTTCAGCATCCCGGGCTATTTCGACCTCTATCCCGGCGTGCCGGGTTGCGTGGCGCCGCTGCACCATCCGGGCTATGGCGGTACCGACATGCCGATCAAGCATGTCGAGACCATGTTCCCCTTCATCGATCCGGGCGCGGAGATCGGCTACGAGATGAGCACGGTCGACATGCCGGACGACATCGCCGCCGTCTCCAACCTGTACCCGACGGCCACCTACCGCTCCAGCACCGGCAGCATCGCCGGCACCCTGAAGCTGAAGGACGGCCGCACGCCTTACAGTGGCGTCAACATCATTGCCCGCAACGTCAACAACCCCTTGGGTGATGCGGTGTCGGCGATGACCGGTGACCAGACGCAAGGCAAGGTCGGGCCTGACGGCCGCTTCCAGATCAACAACCTGAAGCCCGGCCAGCAGTACGTGGTCTACATGGAAGAGATCGTGGCCGGTGGCTACCCGACAACGCCGCGCGCCCTGGTCTCGGAAGCCGAGTACTGGAACAGCGGCGAAAGCAGCAGCCCCTCCGCCGACCGAGCCTGTACATCGACACCGATCATGGCTGGCGCCGGCACGACGGCCAAGGCAGACCTCGTCTTCAACGGCTACGACAACGGCGTTGACTACTACCCGGTCGTCGATGCCAACCTGATCAAGCTGTCCAAGAATGGCAGCAAAGCATCGGGCGTCTTCTTCGCCACCGCCTTCAGCTGGGACATCAAGAAGGGCATCGAAGTCTTCCCGCCCGAGATCATTGCCACCAACGGTGGCATGGACAAGAGTGGCGACGTCTTCCTCATCAACACCGACGTTGACGGCAACGGCATCTCGTCGGCCGCACTTTGGGAGAAGGGCAAGATCACCAACCTCGGCAGCCTGAACAAGGACAAGTGCGGTGGCTCCAGCTTCGCCGGCCCGATGTCCAGCTATGGCTTCGCGCTCTCCGACGATGGCAAGACGGCGGTGGGCCTGGGCTATGTGGATTCGGACGGCGACGGCTCCTGCGAAAGCGGCTTCCTGCCCGAGGTCCTGCCGGTCATCTGGACCGAGCGAGGCGGGCTGCGCAAGCTCGACGCCAGTGGCCACGATTTCGCCAACGAAGGCTGGCTGCGCGCCCAGGCCCTGTCCGGCGACGGCTCGGTCGTGCTCGGCGAAACCAACTACGGCAAGGCGGTCGCCTGGGTGGAAGAAGGCAAGCGCGTCGACCTGTGGGCGATGTATGGCGGCACCAGCGCCTATTCGGCAAACCGTGATGGCAGCAAGGTGCCGATGGACTCGGTCAAGAAGATCAAGCGCGTCATCGACGGCCAGGTCTATGACGACTGGATCTCCAACGGCGCCATCGTCTGGAACGGCAAGGCTGGAGCCAAGTCGGCGATCACCAAGCTGCCGGTGATGCGCTGGTGCGTGGACATGCCGATCCCGGCCTTCATCGACTGGTCCGGCAACCTGAACGACCCCTGCGCCAGCGGCGCCGATGCCGTGCGCGCCGAATACGGTGTGATCCCGATGCAGCTCAACGACCTCAGCGACGACGGCAAGGTCATCGTCGGCCGCGCCGGTTCCTGGCTCTATGGCAGCTTCGAGGGCGTGATGTACCTGGACGGTCTGGGCTGGATCAAGCTGAGCGACTTCTTCCGCAAGCAAGGCGTTGCCGAGGCCTATCGCTACGGCCTGCAGAACCCGATCTCGGTCAATGCGGCCGGTGACGAGATGATCGGCGGCCTGATGGGCGTGAACCAGACCTGGTACGTGGACATGAAGAACGTCTTCGTCTGCGACAACCACCGCGACGAGAAGGTCAGCTTCCCCGAGACCTTCGTCAAGAAGATCAAGGGCGGTGCCCGGATGGGCCGCTGCGCGCACCAGTAATTGCGGTACTGCGTGTGAGCTTCAAGCCCGGTCCAGTGACCGGGCTTTTTTGTGCTTCATCGCCGAACGGCGGGACGACGCCAAGCGGCACATTGCTGCCATTCGTTTTCTTGTTCCTCTGTTGGTCGAAGATCAGGTCGGCAGTGGGTTCCCCTGCGCTCGTGTCCCCCGGCCCTGGCTGCGCCAGGTCCTCCTCCTTTACCTCGCTTCGGGAAACCCACTGCCGACCTGATCCGCACCACTGTGGCCTTCGCCTGGTGGCAGGCGCAGGTTCGGCCGAGGGCGTCGGGTGAGGGTTTGGGCGAGGTAAAGGAGGAGGATCGGGCGAAGCCCGGTCCGGGGGACAGGAGCACAAGCCCTCACCCGATGGCCTCGGCAGCGCGAAAGAAGGAAACAGCGTGTGGCTGCTATGTGCCGTCAAGAGACATCCCTGAAATTCGGCGATGAACCATTTGCTTCGTTCATGCCGCCATGCGATGCGCGGCCTGCAAGCCCTGCCGCTGCGCGGCCGGCAACTGACCGGCACGCATCAGGCAGGCTGCCACCAGCAGCGCCGGCAAGCCGATCAGGCTGCAGACAAGGGTCCAGGCAAGACCTGCCCCCAAACCGAGCTGGCGCCGACGTGCCAGCAAGGCACCGGCAAGCGCGGACAGGAGCAGCAGCGAGTAGCCGATGCGTTGGATCTCAAGCGGCGGTATGAGCGGCAGTCCCGCCATCTCGACGCCGTTCTGACTGCGGTGCAAGGCCTCGTCGAGCGCCACAAGCAGCCCATGCTGCAGGGGTGACACCATCCAGTAGATCCAGCTGTAGGCGTCCGCAAAGCTGGGTTTCAACTTGCGCGACAGCAGCTGGCTGACCTGTCCTGCCGCATCGACACGCAGGAGCGTCTGCCAAGGCCGGCTCGGCTCCAACGGTCGACCTTCGAAGATGGAGACAAGCCAGGTGTCGCCCTGCTGGATCACTTCGACATTGCGCAGGTCGCGCACTCCATGTGCAAGTGCCAGCCGCCACCGCGGCGCACCGCCCTTGTCCACGAGCAGCAGCTCCCGGTTGCTGAGCAGCAGGCTCTCCTGCGCCGCGCCCAGCGCTTCAGGCAGGGCGACAAAGCGGTCCTGTGCATCAGGAAGCAGCAGCACCCGCTGCAGCCGCTGACCACCGGGCTGCGGCTGCAGCAACTCGGCGCCGTCAGCCAGCCAGCGGCCCATGGGCAAGAGCGGCTGCTCGAAGCGCTGTGCCTCGGGCACCGGCCCGGCCGGCTCGAGCAAGCCCTGGCGGCCCAGGCGCGCCACCTGCCGGCCGTTGTTGTCGAAGGCCAGGTAGACCTGCTCGGCGTGGCTGTACTCCATGCGCCAGCCACGCTCGGCCCAGCCCCAGCTCAGCGATTTGCGCCGCCCGGGCTGGAAGCGCACCGGCATGCGGTCGAATTCCGGGCCCAGGCTGGCTGCAGGCCAGGCCTTCCATTGCGCCGCGTCGATAGTGCGCCCCTCGGCCTGGCCCAGTGCCTCGGCCAGCCGGGCACGCGGATTCAGGCGTTGCAAGGCCTCATAGCTACCGGCCTGCGGCTGCCGCTCGAACTGCGGATGCACGCCGGCCGCCGCCATCGCCGCCTGCGTGGCCAGCGAACTGCCGATCTGCATCAACACCGTCACGGCCAGCACCATCGGCAGGCCCAGCAGCACGGGCGTAGACCAGCCTCGGGGCATGCTGGCCAGGTCGGGCTTGAACACCCGCTGCAGCGCGGCGAGCAGCCACAGCACCAGGCCCGCCATTGGCAGCAGCAGCCAGGGCAAGGCCAGGAAGTCGGCAATCAGGAGAAAGGGGCTCATCAGCATCAGCAAGGCCCAGCGGCCAGGCGCCAGCAAGGCGATGGCCGCCGCCAGATAGCCCGCCATCGCCAGCAGCCAGGCCTGCACCGCCAAGCCGAGCTGCCATGTCTCGACCAGGCCGCCCGAGAGGCTGGCGACCGGCAATGCCAGCGCCACGGGCAGCAGCACCACGGCGACCAGCAGGAGCGCCGCAGCGCCCACCAGGCTCAGCATCAGGCGCTGCGGCGGCACCGGACGGTGCAGCAGATTCATCCAGGCGTTGGGACGGCTGTGGCCCCACATCTGCCAGGCGCCCAGCAACTGCCCCACGACGACAAAGACACCACCGATCACCACCAGCAAGCCGATATTGGGCTGGGCCATGTCGGTCATGCGGCACAGATAGGACAGGCCGGCCAGGTTCAGGAACGCAAGGCCCAGCGCCCAGCCGCGGTAGCGGCGCATTTCAGCGAGCATCAACTCAGGCATGGACCGCCTCCTTGGATTCATTCTTCTTCTGGCGGCGCGGCGCCGCATGGTTCTTGGCCAGGAAGGCATTGACAGCCCGATCCAGGCCCACGTCAGCACTGACGGCGCGACGGGCGCCGAGTTCCTTGAGTGCCGCAGCCACCGTCGCCTCGTCCTGATCGAGCAGGAGCAGATGGGTGATGCCGTCGAGGACCTGGCTCTGAAGATAGCCGGGCAGGCCTCGCAGGTCCGGCGCATTGAACGGGAACTCGATCTGCCACAGACGCACGCGCTGGCAGAAATCGTCCGGGCTGGACTGGTGGCGCAGCTCACCGCGCTCCAGCACCACGAGCTGGTCGGCGATGCGCTCGACCTCTTCCATCTGGTGCGAGCAATAGACGATGGTTGCCCCGCCCTGCTGACCGCTGAACAGCAATGCCTCCAGGAAGGCGCGCTTGGACACCACGTCCAGGCCCAGGGTCGGCTCATCCAGGATCAGCAGCTCGGGTTGCTGCGCCAGGGCCAAGGCCAGGCTCAGGCCGGCGCGCTCGCCGCGCGAGAGTTCGCTGACCCGCTGATGCAGCTCCACATTGAAATGCCCCAGCACCTCCTCAAGCATCGCCTCCTGCCAGCGCGCAATGCCCGGCGCGGCATAGAGGCGCCGCTGCATGCGGATCAATTGCTCCACGCCCATCCAGCCAGGCAGGCTGTGCTCCTCGTTCACGAAGCCGATGCGTGCGCGCTCGGCCGGGCCCAGCGCCTGGCTGTCCACACCCAGGACGCGGGCGCTGCCGCTGCTCGGTGCCATGAAGCCCAGCAGGATGCGGAACAGCGTGGACTTGCCAGCGCCATTGGCGCCGACGATGGCATGCACACCGCCGCGCGGCAGCCGCAGATTCAATTCATTCAAGGCCTTCTTGCCCTTGCCGAAGCTGCGGCACAGCGCCTCGGTTTCGATCAGCCAGTCACTCATCTGAACTCCTCTCGGCACCGCTGTCAGGCACGCTTGCGCGGCTGGCTGAGCAAGGCCAGCTCGTCGGCGAGCTGGCCCAGCATCTGCTCGGGCGTGAAGTCCAGGCCCACCACGTCGCCGACAAAGCGGTCGCAGGCCGCATCGAGCCGGCGCTGCTGCTCCTGGGAAGACAGCCGTTGCCGAGGCTCGGCCACAAACAGGCCGAGGCCGGGGCGCGCATCCAGCCAGCCTTCGGCAGTCAGCTCCTGATAGGCCTTGGCGACCGTGTTCGGATTGATCAGGAGCTGCTGGGCCAGGCCGCGCACGCTGGGCAGCATGTCGCCCACCACCAGTTCGCCGGCCGCGACCTGGCGCCGGATCGCATCGACGATCTGCCGCGTGATCGGGCGCGAGTCGCCGGGCGCGATGTCGAGTATCAAAGGGGTCTGGCGTGGCATGGCCGTCCTTGCTGTACTAGTTCAATGAGTACAGTTTAGACAAACTTGGGCGCCTACCGTGGTGCTGGAAGTCATACGCTGCGGTGAAAGCGCTGCTGAGAGAATGTTGGCCTCTCTCCTTCTCTACAGAAATCCACGCCATGCAGCCCCAAATCCACGCCGCCTCAGTTCCCGTTTTCAAGCAGATGCTGGGCGCCCTGAGCGAAGTGCTGGCCAAGGCCGAGGCCCATGCCACGGCGCGCAACATCGAGCCGGCCGCTCTTCTGCAGGCGCGCCTCTTCCCCGACATGTTTGCCCTGGTGCGCCAGGTCCAGGTGGCCTGCGACTTTGCGGCCGGTGTCAGCGCCCGCCTGGCTGGCGCCGAGGTGCCGAGCTATGAGGCGACCGAGCAGAGCTTTGCCGACCTGCAGGCCCGCATCGCCAAGACCCTGGCCTTCATCGAAGGCCTGGATGCGGCGCAGTTTGCCGAAGCCGCCACGCGCGAGATCGTGATCCGCCCCGGCACCCCGAAGGAGCGCCGCTTCGCCGGCCAGGCCTATCTACTGCACTACGGCCTGCCGCAGTTCTTCTTCCACGTGGCCACCGCCTACGGCCTGATGCGCCACAACGGCGTTGAAGTGGGCAAGAAGGACTACATGGGCACCTACTGAACCTGGCGCGATCCAGCCCGTCCGAACGGCCTGCACCTTGCAGGCCATTTTGCTTCTGAAGGACTGATTGCTCAGTACTTGTCCCCGGGGACGTGGGGAGGGAACAGCACAAAGTCACTGCAAAATGCGGCCGGCAAAAAACATAATTTTCCAGGGAGGACTGGATGCCTGACCACGACCGGCCGTGCGCGTCGCTGCGCCGCTTTCTTTTCCTTGCGCTGCTCGCCCTCGGCCTGGCGGCATGCGGCGGGGGCGGCAGCTCCGGCTCCGGCACTACCAGCCCACCACCGGCGCTGCTCGTGGCGCCAAGCATCGCCACCGCGCCTCAGGACGCCAGCGTCGCCGATGGTGCGACAGCGAGCTTCAGCGTGGTCGCCAGTGGGACCGGCCCATTTACCTACCAGTGGCAGCTGAACGGAAGCAACCTTGCCGGCGCCACGCAGGCCAGCTACACGACCGCTGCGCTCACGGCAGCGGACGTTGGCAACAAATATCAGGTGATCGTCGCCGGTCCGGGCGGCAGCATCACGAGCGCCGCCGCCAGCGTGAACATCAAGTTCGTTCCGATCACGATCGCCCAGCAGCCCGCGTCCAGCACGCTGCTCGAGGGTCGGACAGCCAGCTTCACCGTCCAGGCCACCGGCAGCGGACCTATCCGCTATCAGTGGCTGCGCAACGGCAGCAACCTGCCAGGCGCCACCGGCGCCAGCTACACGACCGCGGCCTTGACCGTTGATGAAACCGGCGCGAAGTACCAGGTGGAATTGAGCAACCCGGCCGGCGTGGTGCGCAGCGAAATCGCTGCCCTGACGGTCACGCCCGCCATCCCGGTTTTCGCGATCCAGCCGACCAACCAGACCGTCGCCGAACGCGATGGCGTCACGCTGACTGCCGCAGCGACAAGCAGTGTGCTGGTCAGCTATCAATGGAAGCGCAACGGTCAGAACATCGACGGCGCCACTTCCGCCACCTTCAGCTTCACCGCGACGATGGCGGAGAACGGGCAGCGCTTCACCCTTGTCGCAAGCAATGTCGCCGGCAGCATCGAGAGCCAGGCGGCGCTCATCTCGGTCAATCCATTGGCAGCGAGCTTCAAGCTGCAGCCACAGAACGCCAGTCTTTCGACGGGCGGCAGCGCAACCTTCACAGCGAGAGCGGAGGCCAGCGTGCCGCTGAGCTACCAGTGGCAAAGAAGCGTGGATTTCGACAGGAGCTGGCAGGCCATCGCGGGCGCCACCGAGACGACCTATCGCCTCAGCAACGTCACCCTGGCGGACAAATCTTCCTTCGTCCGGCTGGCCGCCAGCAACGGGCAGTCAACGACCTACAGCGAGCCGGCGCTCGTGGCTGTGCAGGCAAACGTTCAGGTGATCACCGGCCGGCTGGGCGGGGCGGGCAATGCGGACGGCAGCTCTTCTCAGGTCCGCTTTGCCGGCATCTCGGCACTGGCTCTGGATCCCTGGGGCAATGTCCATGTGAGCGACGGCAACACCATCAGGTTGTATTCGCAGGACGGACAGGTGTCGGTCTATGCCGGCAAGCCAGGGATTTCCAGCCGCCGCGACGGCCGGCTCGCAGACGCCACCTTCCAGGGCATCACCGCGCTGGCCTGCGCGAGCGACGGCTCGATCTACGTGGCCGAGCAGCAAACCGTTCGCAAGATTTCAGCCGACGGCTTGGTGACGACACTGGCCGGTTCCGATGTGATCGGCAGCACAGACGGCAAGGGCGCCGAAGCCAGCTTCACGCTCCTGGTCGGCATGACGCTGGATGCCGGCGGCGTTCTCTACGTGACCGACGGGCACACCGTGCGCAAGATCAGCGCCGACGGCCTTGTCACGACCATCGCAGGTAGGCCCAAGGAAGTCGTCGTGAGGGACGGTCGCGGCACCGCAGCGTCCTTTGGCAGCCCCGGCGCCATCGTCAAGGGGACGACGGGCGAGCTGTTCGTCACTGACGGAACGGCCATCCGCCGCATCGACAGCTCTGGCAATGTCAGCCGCTACGCAGGCGAGTACGACGTGCTAAATGCAGCCGTCGACGGCGAGCGCCTGAACGCCCGTTTCGACAGGCCGAACGGCCTGGCCATTGACGCGAGCGGCAGGCTTTGGGTGCTTGAGCGTTCGCGGGTTGTGCGCATTGATCAATACGGCTACGCGCAAACCATCGCCGGCATCGGTTCTCCCTACCTCTATGGTGACACTCCCCTGGACGGAAAGGGGGACCAGGCGCGCTTTCGCAATGCCAACAAGATCATTCGTGTCGGCAGCGACAGCTTCGTGATTGCGGACAACGGCCAGGCGCTGCGCGGTCTCACCGCGGATGGCACTGTCAACACACTGGCTGGACAGGCGGTACAAGCAGGCAAGGCCGACGGCAGTCTTGCGGCGGCCACCTTCAACAACCCGCGCGGCTTGCTTCCCATGCCCGATGGGTCGGTCCTGGTGGCCGACACCGACAACAGCCGCATCCGTCGCCTTGGCAACGACGGCCTGGTGAGCACCTTTGCCGGCAGCGACAGCGGCAACAAGGATGGCACGGGCACACAGGCGCGCTTCAAGCAACCAATCGCGCTCACGCGCGACGCAAGCGGCAACGTCTACGTCGCCGACGCGCAGGCCGCCATTCGCAAGATCACGCCATCGGGTGTGGTGAGCACCTTGCCCGGCACTGACAAGGACTTCCCCGGCGCCAAGGGCATTGCCGTTGATTCAAGTGGCGCGGTCTATGCGCTCGTCGGCTGTCGGGTCATCAAGCTCACAAGCGGGGGGCAGCTCAGCACCCTGGCCGGCAGCAGCACGGCCTGCGGAAACGCTGATGGTGAAGGTGCGCAGGCCAGGTTCGGTGCGCTTGAAGGCCTGGTGCTGGACGGCCAGGGCCGCCTGTTCGTGACCGACGGCAGCAACGCCATTCGCCGCATCGAACCCGACGGCCGTGTCAGCACGGTGGCCGGCGTCAGCGACTGGCCCGGCTACATAGACAATGAAGTTCCCAAGGCCCGGTTCAACGGCCTGGGCTCTTTGGCCATCGATGCCCATGGCAACCTCTATGTCGCAGACAAGGGCAACAGTGCAATCCGGCGCATCACGCCGGCCGGCTTTGTCCACACAGTGGTGGGGCGCTATGGGGTGCAGGCCCTGCAGCCGGGCCTAGATGGCGCGATCAATATTCCCTATGGCCTGGCCGTCCGCCCCAATGGCCGCCTGATCTTCATTTCAGAACAGGCCATCGCCAGCGACTGACCGGTCAAGCCGCCAACACGCGCAAGACCTTCTTGAAGCCTTCGACCGCCTTGCCCTTGCGCGCCCGCTTGCTGGCATAGCCGGCCAGCGTCGCGCCCTTCAGCAATTCGTCCTTGAGCTTGTCGCCCCGGCCCAGGCCCAGCACCTGCAAGGCCGTGGTGAAGGCGGCGACGCTGATGAGCGCATCCTTGGGTTCCAGGTCGATCAAGGTCAGGCCACGGCCGCCCTTGGGCTGGTGCTTGAGCTCATCCAGCGCGTAGGTCAGCAAACGGCCGTTGAGTGACAGGCAGGCAAGCTGCTGCCCCAACATATCGCCCTGCGGCACGGCGGCGGGCGGCAAGGGCTTCTCTTCGCCTTCCAGCGACAGGAAGGTCTTGCCGGCCTTCTGGCGGCCGACGAGATCACCCACTTGCGCGATCAGGCCGAAGCCGCCGGTGCCGGCCAGCACCAGTCGCTGCGTGGCGCCCGCTGCATAGTAATGCGCGATCTGCGTGCCGCTTTCCAGCTCGATCATGGTGGTGATGGGCGTGCCGTCCCCGCGGCCGCCAGGCAGCAAGGACACAGGCACTGAATAGACGCGGCCGTTCGTGCCGAACACGATCAACGGGTCCACGCTGCGGCAGGGGAAAGTGCCGTAGAGCTGGTCGCCTGACTTGAAGCTCAGGGCCGCCGAGTCCACCTCGTGGCCCTTCAAGGCCCTCACCCAGCCCTTCATCGAGACGACCACGGTCACCGGCTCGTCGACGATCTTCACTTCGGCGCTGGCGCGCTTCTCTTCCTGGATCAGGGTGCGGCGGTCGTCGCCGAATTGCTTCGCATCGGCCTCGATTTCCTTGACCACGGTGCGCTTGAGCACACCCGGGTTGCCGAGAATGTCCTGCAGCTTGGCCTGCTCCTCGCGCAGCTTGGCCAGCTCCTGTTCGATCTTGATGGCTTCCAGGCGCGCCAGCTGGCGCAGGCGGATTTCGAGAATGTCCTCGGCCTGGCGGTCACTCAAGCGGAAGTGCTCGATCAGCGCCGGCTTGGGCTCATCGCTCTCGCGAATGATGCGAATGACCTCGTCGATGTTCAGCAGCACCTGCTGCCGCCCTTCGAGGATGTGGATGCGGTCGTTGACCTTCTGCAGCCGGTGCTCGGTGCGGCGCTGCACCGTGGCCAGGCGGTAGCCCAGCCATTCCGTGATGATCTGGCGCAGGTTCTTCTGCGTCGGCCGGCCGTCGCCACCGATCATGGTCAGGTTGACCGAGGCAGAGCTCTCCAGGCTGGTCTGCGCCAGCAGGGTATTGATCAGGTCCTGCTGCTCGACGGTGCGGCTCTTGGGCTCGAACACCAGGCGCACCGGCGCGTCCTTGCTGGACTCGTCGCGCACGCAGTCCAGCACCGCCAGCAACGAGGCCTTGAGCTGCATCTGCTCTTGAGTGAGCGCCTTCTTGCCGGCCTTGACCTTGGGATTGGTGAGTTCCTCGATCTCTTCCAGCACCTTCTGCGAGCTGGTGCCGTGCGGCAGCTCGTTCACCACCAGTTGCCATTGGCCGCGGGCCAGGTCTTCGATCTTCCAGCGCGCACGCAGCTTGAAGCTGCCACGGCCGCTGGCATAGGCCGAGCGGATGTCGTCAGCGCTGCTGATCAGCTGCCCGCCGCCGGGGAAGTCGGGGCCGGGCAACAAGGTGTAGAGCTCGTCGTCCGACAGCTTCTCGTTCTTGAGCAAAGCCACAGCCGCAGCAGCCACTTCGCGCAGGTTGTGGCTGGGCACCTCGGTGGCCAGGCCCACGGCAATGCCGGAGGCGCCGTTGAGCAGCACGAAAGGCAAGCGCGCCGGCAACTGGCGCGGCTCTTCGGTCGAGCCGTCGTAGTTGGGCACCAGGTCCACCGTGCCCTCGTCGATCTCGTCCATCAGCAGCCGGGCGATGGGCGCCAGGCGTGCTTCGGTGTATCGCATCGCGGCGGCACCGTCGCCATCGCGGCTGCCGAAGTTGCCATGGCCGTCGATCAGCGGATAGCGCTGGCTGAAGTCCTGCGCCATGCGCACCAGCGCGTCGTAGACCGACTGGTCGCCGTGCGGATGGAAGCGGCCCAGCACATCACCCACCACGCGCGCGCCCTTCACCGGCTTGGCGCCGGTGTTGCCCGAAAAGGAGAGGCCCATGCGCTCCATCGAGTACAGGATGCGGCGCTGCACCGGCTTCTGGCCGTCGCACACGTCCGGCAGGGCGCGGCCCTTGACCACAGAGAGTGCGTATTCCAGATAGGCCTGGCGCGCATAGTCGGCCAGGGTCAGGCTGGTGCCGTCGTCCTCAGCGGGCGGCTCGGGCGGCGGTGGCGGCGGTGGCGGGGAAGGAGGCGACGGTGGCGCCGGAGGCTGGTCCGCGTCGAAATCGAAGGAAAGGTTCTGCTCGTTGTGCTCGGTCATCGGGGACTGCCGTGAATTTTCAGGCGCTGGGCGGTGGCAGGCAGGCTGCGTTGCAGCAGCGCCCAGTACAGCTCCAGCACCAGATGGACATGGGCCTGGGTCTCGGCGATGTTGGGCATGCGGCCGCCATTGCGGCGCACCGTGCCTTCGCCGGCGTTCCAGGCCGCCAGGGCCGCGTCGATGCGGCCGAATTTCTTGATCAGGCCGGCGAGCATCTGCGCGCCGGTGTGGATGTTGTGACGCGGCTCGAGGAGCCGCTGCTGCTGGTCGGCCGGCGCCATGATCTGCATGAGTCCAACCGCACCGCGCGGCGACACCGCATCGCGCTTGAAGCCCGACTCGACGGCGATCACCGCCTTCAGGAGCTCCAAGTCAACGCCATGCTTGCCGGCCGCCTCCCGCAGCCAGGGCTGCACCGCCTTGACCTCGGGCGCGAATTCCAGCCAGGTCAGGAGTTCATGGCTGCCGTCCAGCTTGCCCGGCACGCGGCCGACTTCGCTGCGACCCATCACCAGGCTGTAGCGGCCATCGAGCTGCTGTTGCGCGAGGTGGGCCACGCCGTTCGCGTCGACATAGCCCCACAACTGCGCCTGCGCCGATGCGGCAAACAGGCTCAGCGCCAGGGCGACGAGCAGGCGGCTCAAGCGCCCTCCTCGCCCAGTGCCACGCGGGCCTGGTATTCGCGGTCCAGCATCGACATCACGATCAGGCTGTCGTAGCCGTCAGCGCCCAGCACCTTGACGCTTTCCCGCAAGCGGCCTTCCTCGACAAAGCCCTCATCGCGGTAGAGTTCTTGCGCCCGCACATTGAGGCCCTTGACGTCGAGCCAGAAGCGGTGCGCCTGCAGCTGCGTGAAGGCCAGCTTCTTCAATTGCCGCACGCACGCCCGGCCGATTCCCTGGCCCTTCGGGCCCAGCACGATGCGCTTGAGCTCCACCGAACGGTTCGGATTGCGGCAGCCCTGCAGGATCACGAAGCCGGCGCGCTCACTTCCCTCTCCCACTTCAACAATGAAGTGGCGGGAGTCAGGAAAGCGGATCGCCCCCTCATGCTGCGTGCGCTCCCAGGGCGTGATGAAGGGCAGGTTCGAGCCGTCCTGCTCAACCGAGACGACATAGTCCAGGTCCGACAGCATCGTGGGCCGCAGATGCACTCTCACGGCCGGCGCTCCTCGAAACCGCGCAGCACGGCCACCACGTTGTGCCCGATGGCTTCGGTGGCGTATCCGCCTTCCTGGAGGAACAGCGTCCTGGGCGCACCAAAAGCTGCAATGCGCTGGCCGAGCTGGCCGAACTCGAGCCGGTCGAGCTTGAAATGCGAGATCGGGTCGTGCGCATAGGTGTCCACACCCAGCGACACGATCAGCAGGTCGGGCGCATAGCGGGCCAGTGGTGCCAGGGCCTCTTCGAGCGCGGCAAACCAGGCTTCGTTGCTGCTGCCGGAGGGCAACGGAACGTTCGCATTGAAGCCCAGCCCCGCGCCGGCGCCGCGCTCGTCGGCATGGCCGAGGAAGAACGGGTATTCGGTGCGCGGATCGCCATGCACGCTGGCATAGAACACGTCGCTGCGCTCGTAGAAGATGGCCTGCGTGCCGTTGCCGTGGTGGTAGTCCACGTCGAGGATGGCCACGCGGGAGAGGCCCCGGTCGAGCGCCGCCTGCGCGGCCACCGCCGCGTTGTTGATGAAGCAGTAACCGCCGAAGAAATCGGCGCCCGCGTGGTGGCCGGGCGGGCGCGTCAGCACATAGGCTCTGCCTTCATCCCCCAGCGCCAGGTCGAGGCCAGTCAGCGCGGCTTGCGCGCCCCAGTACGAAGCCTCCCAGCTGCCGGCGGTCAACGGCGTGCCGCTGTCCATCGAGTACAGGCCCATGCGGGCCGCAAAGCTGGCCGGCTCCACGTCTGAGCGCAGGCTGCGCACCGGCCAGACGGCCGGGAAGGCGTCGCCCTCGCCGCCCAGCGCCAGCCACTCGGCATGTGCGCCCTGGATGAAGCGCAGATAGGCCGGCGCGTGCACCCGTTCCAGTGGCGCAAGCCCATGGTCAACGGGATTCAGGATCTCCCCGAACTGCGCGGCCTGCACCGCCTGCAGCACATAGTCCGCCCGGGCCGGCACCTCGAAGGCAGGCACCAGCCGGCCGCGGAAGAACTCGTGCGTGGCGGCATGCGCAGCGTGCCGCTGGTTGTAGACAGTCCGCATGCCTAAATATCGACTTCAACCGAGTCGCCGTGGATTTCCATCAGCTCGCGGCGCGAGGCGGCTTCGCCCTTGCCCATCAGCTTGTTCATCGCGTCCTCGGTCTGCGGCACGTCGAACAGGCCGAAGCGGATCACGGCCAGGCGGCGGGTCTCGGGGTTCAGTGTCGTGTCCCAGAGCTGCTCGGCGCTCATCTCGCCCAGGCCCTTGAAGCGGCTGATGCTCCAGGAGTTGTCGCGGGCACCCTCCTTGCGCAGCTTGTCGAGCGTGGCGGTGAGTTCGCCCTCGTCCAGCGCATAGAGCTTCGCGGCCGGCTTCTTGCCGCGCGCCGGCGCATCGACGCGGTACAGCGGCGGCCGCGCCACATACACATGGCCCAGCTCCACGAGCTTGGGGAAATGGCGGAAGAACAGCGTCAGCAAGAGCACCTGGATGTGCGAGCCGTCCACGTCGGCGTCCGAGAGGATGCAGACCTTGCCGTAGCGAAGGCCGCTCAAGTCGGGCGAATCATTCTTGCCGTGCGGGTCCACGCCGATGGCGACCGAGATGTCGTGGATCTCGTTGTTCTTGAACAAGAGATCCCGCTCGACCTCCCAGGAATTCAAGACCTTGCCGCGCAGCGGCAGGATGGCCTGCGTTTCCTTGTCCCGGCCCATCTTGGCGCTGCCGCCGGCCGAGTCGCCTTCCACCAGGAACAGCTCGTTCAGGTTCAGGTCACGGCTCTCGCAATCGGTCAGCTTGCCCGGCAGCACGGCCACGCCCGAGCCCTTGCGCTTCTCGACTTTCTGGCTGGCGCGCTGGCGCGTCTGCGCCTGCTTGATCACCAACTCCGCGAGCTTCTTGCCATGCTCGACATGCTGGTTGAGCCAGAGCTCGAGCTGCGGCTTGACGAAGGCCGAGACCAGGCGCAGGGCATCGCGCGAGTTCAGGCGTTCCTTGGTCTGGCCCTGGAACTGCGGGTCCAGCACCTTGGCCGAAAGCACGAAGCTGGCGCGCGAGAACACGTCGTCGGGCATCAGCTTGACGCCCTTCGGTGTCAGGCTGTGCATCTCGATGAAGCCCTTGACCGCACCAAAGAGGCCATCCTTCAGGCCCGACTCATGCGTGCCGCCGGCCACCGTCGGGATCAGGTTCACGTAGCTTTCGCGTACCGGCGCACCTTCCTCGGTGAAGGCCACGCACCAGGAGGCGCCCTCGCCCTCGGCGAAGTTCTCGCTCTCGGCCGAGGTGGCGAACTGCTCGCCCTCGAACAGCGGGATCAGCGGATCCGCGTTCAGCGTCTGCATCAGGTAGTCGCGCAGGCCGCCCTTGTAAGCCCAAGTCTGCACCTCGCCCGACTTCTCGTTCTTCAGCGTCACGGTGACGCCCGGCATCAGCACGGCCTTGCTGCGCAAGAGGTGCACCAGCTCGTTCTTGGGCAGCTCGGCGCTCTCGAAATACTTGGCCTCGGGCCAGACGCGCACCGTGGTGCCCTGCTTGCGGTCGCCGCTGACGGCAGGTCTAGACGTCACCGGTTCAACCACATCGCCATGCTCGAACGCCAGCTGCGCCACCTGCTTCTCGCGCCAGACCTGCACCTCCAGCCGCTTGGCCAGCGCATTGGTCACCGACACCCCCACGCCGTGCAGGCCGCCCGAGAAGCTGTAGGCGCCGCCCGAGCCCTTGTCGAACTTGCCGCCGGCATGCAGCCGGGTGAACACGATCTCGACGACCGGCACGCCTTCTTCCGGGTGCAGGCCGAAGGGAATGCCGCGGCCGTCGTCGGCAACAGAGACCGAGCCGTCGGCATGCTGCGTCACGTCGATGCGCTTGCCGAAACCGGCCAGCGCCTCGTCGGCCGCGTTGTCTATCACTTCCTGGATCACATGCAGCGGGTTGTCGGTCCGGGTGTACATGCCGGGACGCTGCTTGACCGGCTCGAGGCCCTTGAGGACGCGGATCGAGCCTTCGCCGTATTCGGCGCTGGGGGTACTGCCTTTGGATGTCGCCATGGGCGGCGATTGTAGGGAGAGCGCAAGGCCGGCCCCGCCGGCCGCAGGGCTTAGGATGCGCGCTCTGATTTCTGCCCCAGCATGCGAAGCCTTCTCTCCCTGATCTGCCTGGTCCTCCTGACCTTCCCGGCCAGCCCAGCCTTGGCCCAGACGGCGTCGCCCGAGCCCTTCAAGGCCAGCAGCCCCCTGACGCTGGAGCTCAAGAGCGCCCGCTGGTTCGACGGCCAGGCCTTCCAGAAGGCCACACTCTATGTGGTGGACGGCAAGTTCACGCGCAAGAAGCCCAGGAAGGTCCACCGCAGCATGGACCTGCACAGCCAATTCCTGGTGCCGCCCCTGGCCGAGGCGCACAACCACAATCTGCAGAACGCCTGGGGCCTGGAGCACTATGGCCAGCGCTACCTGCAGGACGGCGTGTTCTACAGCGCCCAGCTCTGCGCCGATCCGGCCGGCGCCGAAGCCGCCCGCAGCCAGCTGAACCGCGAAGACAGCGTCGATACGCTGTTCGCCAGCGCCTGCATCACGTCCTCGGACGGCCATCCCCTGGCCCAGTTGCCTCCGGCCGCCCGCAAGGACGACAGCGCCGTGCTGGTGATGGACAGCCCGAGCGAAGCCGAGCGCAAGTGGCCGAAGGTGGCCGAGCGCCGGCCAGACCTGATCAAGATCATCCTCAGCAACCATGAGCGACCCGAGCTGCGTGCCCGGCCCGAACTGAATGGCCGCCTGGGGCTGAACCTGGAAACCGCCACCACGGTCGTGCGGCTGGCGCACCGCGATGGCTTGCGGGTCGTCGCCCATGTCGACAGCCCGGCCGACTTCGAGGTGGCCGTCAAGATCGGCGTGGACCTGATCGCCGACCTGCCCGGCTTCTTCAATTCGCTGGGCGAAGACCCCGAACGCCTGGCCCTCAGCCCGGAAGCAGCCGCGCGGGCCGCGCAGGCCAAAGTGGGCGTGATCACGGCCACGGCCGCCACGGCCCTGTTCCCGACTACGCCTGCGCAACTGGAAAAGCTGCGCAGCGTGCAGCGCCGCAACCTGGAGCGGCTCAAGGCTGCGGGTGTGCCATTGCTGGTCGGCTCCGACGTGTTCACCGGCACGGCCCAGGCCGAGATCAGGCAACTGGCCGAATTCGGCGTCTTCAGCCCCGCCGAGCTGCTGAAGATGGCCACCATGGACACTGCCCAAGCCCTCTATCCCAGGCGCCGCCTCGGCTGCTTCGAGGAAGGCTGCGAAGCCAGCTTCATTCTGCTGGGCAGCGACCCCTTGCAGGATCCGAAGTCCATTGCCACGCCTTTGCTGCGAGTCAAGCAGGGCCGCATCCTGAGCCAGGTCGAAGGCCTGGCGGATGGCAACGACCAGCCCGGCATCAGCACTGACGCACCGGCCGCAAGGAAGAAACCTGCCGCCAAGCCTGCGCCCAAGAAGGCGACGCCCGCCAAAGCCAAGCCTGCCGCCAAGGTCGTCGCACCGGCGTCAGCAAGAAAGTCCTGATCTGGCTACATTGACCCGATGCAAGCCGCCGCAACCACCCCAGCCGCCAAACTCTCCATGACCCAGGTGCTGCTCTGCGGCGCCATGATCGTGACGCTCTCGATGGGCATACGCCACGGCTTCGGCCTGTGGCTGCAGCCGATCACGATGGAGAGGGGCTGGACGCGCGAGACCTTCGCCTTCGCGCTGGCCATCCAGAACATCGCCTGGGGTTTGGCAGGCCCCTTCGCCGGCATGCTGGCCGACCGCTTTGGCGCCTTCAAGGTGCTGATCGTCGGCGGCCTGCTCTATTCGCTGGGCCTGGTGCTGATGGCGCTCTCGACCTCGGGCCTGGCCTTCACCGGCAGCGCGGGCTTGCTTGTAGGCATGGCGCAGTCGGGCACCACCTACGCGGTGATCTACGGCGTGATCGGCCGCAACGTGCCGGCCGAGAAGCGCAGCTGGGCCATGGGCGTGGCGGCAGCGGCCGGCTCCTTCGGCCAGTTCCTGATGGTGCCGGTGGAGAACTGGCTGATCTCGGGCACCGGCTGGCAGAACGCCCTTTTCTATCTGGCGCTGGCCGCTCTCCTGATCCTGCCCTTTGCCTTCGGCCTGCGCGAGCCCAAGGCGGCCGGCCCGGTCGGCCACCAGCAATCGATCATGCAGGCCCTGCGCGAAGCCTTCGGCTACCGCAGCTTCCAGCTCCTGATGGCCGGCTATTTTGTCTGCGGCTTCCAGGTCGTCTTCATCGGCGTGCACATGCCCAGCTACCTGAAGGACCACGGCCTCTCGCCGCAAGTGGCCACCTATGCGCTGGCCTTGATCGGCCTCTTCAACGTATTCGGGACCTATGCCGCCGGCTCGCTGGGCCAGCGCATTCCCAAGCGCTACCTGCTCAGCGGCATTTACGCCCTGCGCTCGGTGGCCATCGTGACCTTCCTGATGGCACCGCTGACACCGACGAGCGTCTACATCTTCTCGGCCGTGATGGGCGTGCTTTGGCTCTCCACTGTGCCGCCGACGAACGCGGTGGTGGCACAGATTTTCGGCGTCCAGCACATGTCGATGCTGGGTGGCTTCGTGTTCTTCAGCCACCAGATCGGCAGCTTCCTGGGCGTCTGGCTGGGCGGCAAGCTCTACGACATGTCGGGCAGCTATGACATCGTCTGGTGGCTGGCTGTGGCCTTCGGTGTGATGGCTGCGCTGATCAACCTGCCCGTGCGCGAAACTGCCATCGTCAGGCCCCAGGTGGCCGCTGCATGATGTTCAAGCGCGCGCTGCTCTGGATCGCTGGTGCCGCGGCGCTGGGCCTGGTTTTCATGGCCTATGCTGAGCCTTCGCTGATGCAGCAGATGGCTGACCAGCTGTGGGCCTGCTTTTGAAACTGCTTTTGAAACTGCGCTTGAACCCGGGTCCGCATGTCTGAAATTTCTTCCTGGCTGCGGCGCTGGCCACAGGCGCAGCAAGCCGGCGCCACGGCCCTGGACCTGGCCTGCGGCTCCGGCCGCCATGTACGCCATCTGGCAGCCCTGGGCATGAAGGTCACCGGCGTGGACCGCGATGCCGCCGCCATCGCGCCACTCAGGAGCCTGGCCGAGATCATCGAGTCAGACATCGAATCCGGCCCCTGGCCGCTGGAAAACCGCTGCTTCGACCTGGTGCTGGTGACCAACTACCTCTGGCGCCCGCTCCTGCCGCGCATCATGGCTGCCGTTGTTCCTGGTGGCTGGCTGATCTACGAGACCTTTGCGGCCGGCCAGCAAACCGTGGGCCGACCATCGCGCCCCGAATTTCTCCTGCAGCCGGGAGAGCTTTTGCAGGCTTGTGAAGGGCTCAGGATCGTCGCCTATGAAAACGGCTGGGAAGAAGATGGCGGGCCCGTCAACGGCCGGTTTGTCCAGCGCGTTGCCGCCATTCGGCCCGCACCCGGCGGACCAGACCATTTGCGGTACCAGTTGCCTTGCCCGCGCTGAGTAGAATCCGCCCAAATTGACAGGAATTTCTCCCATGGAACCGATTGTTGGCAGCATCGTCGCGCTGATCACGCCGATGCGCGAGGACGGCAGCATTGACGTGCCCGCGCTGCGTGGCCTCATTGACTGGCATATCACCGAAGGCACGAACTGCATCTGCGTCGTCGGCACCACCGGCGAGTCGCCCACGGTGAGCATGGAGGAGAACCGCGAGGTGATCCGCATCGCCGTCGAGCATGCCAAGGGCCGAGTGCCCATCCTGGCCGGCACCGGCGCGAACAACACGGCCGAGGCCATCGAGCTCTCGCACTACGCCAAGCAGGTGGGCGCCGACGCCACGCTGTCGGTCGTGCCCTACTACAACAAGCCTTCGCAGGAAGGCATCTACCAGCACTACAAGGCCATCGCCGAGGCCGTCGACATCCCGATGATGTTGTACAACGTGCCTGGCCGCACCGTGGCCGATATGGCGCCCGAGACCACGCTGCGCTGCGCCGCACTGCCCGGCGTGTTCGGTGTCAAGGAAGCCACCGGCAACATCGAGCGCGCCGCCTGGCTGATCAAGAACGCACCGCAAGGCTTCTCGGTCTATTCCGGCGACGATGGCACGGCGATTGCCCTGATGCTGCTGGGCGGCCATGGCAATGTCAGCGTCACCGCCAACGTCGCGCCGCGGGCGATGAGCGAACTCTGCAAGGCGGCCCTCGCCGGCAATGTGCGCGAAGCCACCCGCATCCACTTCCAGCTGCTGTCGCTGCACAAGCAATTGTTCTGCGAACCGAGCCCCGCACCCACGAAATGGGCGCTGTCGCGTCTGGGCCGTTGCGGCCAGTCGCTGCGCCTGCCTATCACCGAGCTCACGCCGGCCGGACAGGCCAGCGTCGAGCAGGCGATGCAAGAGGCCGGCCTGCTCTGAAAAGAACGGGCTTGTTTCTCTGCTCTAATCGCACCCTCATCCTGACCCGGCACTAGGCCGCGGAGATTCCAAGCGTGATTCGTTACCACCAAGTTTCCAAGCAGGCGCTGCGTCTTTCGACGCTGGCGCTGGCCGTTGCAGCTCTGAGCGCCTGCAGTGCTTTCTCCGGCCTGGTCTCCAATGACAAGGTCGACTACCGCACCGGCGCCCGCCAGACCACCGGTCTGGACGTGCCACCGGACCTGACCCAGCTGGCCCGCGATGCGCGCAGCCAGATGGGCCCGGGCGGCACCATCAGCGCCTCGGCCATGCAACAGCGCCAGCAAAACGCCGCGGTCGCAGCCCCGAGCGCAGACAAGGTGGCCTTGAGCAGCATTGGCGAGCTCAAGGTCGAGCGAAACGGCAGCGACCGCTGGCTGTTCAGCCCGCAAACGCCCGAGCAGCTGTGGCCCCTGGTGCGCGGCTTCTGGCTGGACCAGGGCTTCGAGATCTCGGTCGAGCAGCCTGACACCGGCGTGATGGAAACCAGCTGGAACGAGAACCGTGCCAAGCTGCCGCAGGACTTCATCCGCAAGAGCCTGGGCTGGCTGATCGATGGCATGTACTCCACCGGTGAGCGCGACAAGTACCGCATCCGCCTGGAGCGCGCTGCCAAGGGCGGCACCGAGGTGCGCGTGACGCATCGCGGCATGCAGGAGGTCTACAACTCCAGCTCCGAGGACAAGAGCACTGCCTGGCAGGCACGTCCGAGCGACCCGTCGCTGGAAGCCGAAATGATTTCGCGCCTGATGCTGCGCCTGGGTGGCAAGCAGGAGCAGGCGAAGGTTGCCGCGGCAACAGTGACCGCAGCGGCATCTGCAGTGGCCACGCCGGCTGACGCACTGCTGCCGGGCGCCGCTCGCCGGCCGCTGAGCGAAGTGCCGAACCAGTTGCAGGTTGCCGAAGGTTTTGATCGCGCCTGGCGCCGTGTCGGCCAGTCGCTGGACCGCCATGGCTTCACGATCGAAGACCGCGACCGCAGCCAAGGCTTGTTCTTCCTGCGCTATGCCGACCCCAATATGGTCGGCAAGGAAGAAGCCGGCTTCTTCGCCCGCCTGTTCGGCGCCAAGGATTCGACCGCCTCGCGCTATCGCGTCTCGGTCAAGTCCGAAGGCGAGAAGAGCACGGTGATGGTGCTGGACGACAAGGGCCAGCAGCAGACCAACGAAAACGCCAAGCGCATCCTCGGCCTGCTGATGGACGATCTGCGCTGAGTATCGGACAGCGTCCTCGGTGAATGACGGCGGCCCGGTGATTGCACCGCGCCGCCGTTTTCCATTCAGGACCAGCGCTGGTCATCGCGCTGCTTCCATTTCGCTCAGGGGGAACAAAATCATCATGATGAAGCACCATCTCAAGAATGCCGCCGCCTGCCTGGGGCTGGCCAGTTCGATGGTCGCCGCGCAGGTTCTGCCGCCGACCCCGCCCGCCTCGGCGCCCACACCGACAGCGCCAGCCGGCCAGACCAACCCGGCTGTGGCCAACCTCGCAGCCATGGCAGCGATGGCCGCAGCCATGGGTGGCGCGCCGGGCGACCCACGCCCCTACGAGCGCGTGATCACGGCGGACGCCAGCACGCAGCGCGGCCTGCTGACCGTCCACATGGTCAAGGGCAAGCTGTACTTTGAAATTCCCAAGCCGCTGCTGGGCCAGCCGCTCCTGCTGGTGGCCACGGCCACCGCTGTGCCCGCCGGCGTGGAACATGTGGGCCGCACGCTGAACCAGCAGTTGCTGAGCTTCCAGCTGAAGAACAACAAGGTCTCGCTCCAGGGTGTCTCGCATGCCTTCGTGAGCCCGGCCGGCCAGGGCCTGGCCGGTGCGGTGCAGGATTCGCAGCGCGAAACAATCCTCCTGACGCTGCCCGTCGAGGCCTATGCCAAGTCGGGCGCGCCGGTGATCGACGTGAGCCGGCTCTTCATCAGCGAATGGGGCGAATTCGCCACCCGCAGCGCCCTGCGCGCTGGCGGTCTGGACAGCGGCCGCAGCCAGATCGAGCAGTTCAAGGCCTTTGCCGAGAGCGTCCGGGTCGACGCGATCCACACCTACAGCTTTGGCGCCACGCCAGCCATGCCCGGCCTGCCGATGCAGCCCACTGCAGCGCCGGCTCGCAGCGGCACTGTGAACGTCGCCTACAACCTGGTGCGCCTGCCCAAGGAGCCGATGCGACCTCGACTGGCGGACGACCGCATCGGCTTCGATGACGTGCGCCGCGTCGACTTCGTCGGCAGCGCTCATGCCGTCAAGCCGCAGCGCCTGATCACACGCTGGCGCCTCGAAAAGAAAGACCCGGCCGCCGAGCTCAGCGAACCGGTCAAGCCCCTGGTCTGGTACCTGGACAAGGCCACGCCCGAATGGCTGCTGCCGCACATCAAGCGTGGCGTTGAGGCCTGGAACATCGCCTTCGAAGCGGCAGGCTTCAAGAACGCCATCGAGGCCCGACCCTTCCCGACCAAGGAACAGGACCCGGAGTTTGATGCCGAGGACGTGCGCTACAACATCGTCCGCTGGGTGCCGTCGGCCGCGTCCAACGCCTACAGCCAGACCATCTCCGACCCCCGCAGCGGCGAAATCCTCAACGGCAATGTCGTGCTGTTCCACAACATCATGCAGCTGCAGCGCAATTGGTACGTGGTGCAGGCAGGTGCGGTCGATGCACGGGCGCACAAGCTGCCCCTGCCGGACGATCTCATGGGCGATCTGATGGCCTATGTCGTCAGCCATGAAGTGGGCCATGCACTGGGCTTTCCGCACAACATGAAGTCGAGCTCGCTGTACCCCGTGGACAAGCTGCGCGACCCGGCCTGGCTGAAGCAGATGGGCCATGTCGCCTCGATCATGGATTACAGCCGCTTCAACTACCTGGCCCAGCCGGAAGACAAGATCGAGCCCGCGCTGCTGATCCCCAAGGTCGGCCCTTATGACCTCTTCGCCGCGCGCTGGGGCTACACCCCGCTGCCCCAGGCGGCCACGCCGGAAGACGAGCGCGTCACACTGAACGCCTGGCTGCGCGAGCAGGACAGCAAGCCCTGGCTGCGCTTCACCTCACCGAACCGCAGCGGCGATGCCGGCGAAAACCTGGAGGCCGTGGGCGATGCCGATGCGGTGACCGCTTCCGGCCTTGGCATGAAGAACCTGCAACGCATCGTCAAGCGCCTGCCAGGCATGGCGTTGCAAGCAGGCGAAGACGACCAGACGCTGTCCAATCTTTACGAAGCGCTCTGGAACCAATGGACGCTGGAGCTGGTCCACGTGGTGAATATCGTCGGCGGCTATGAAACCCAGAACAAGCACGGCGAGCAGGCCGGCAGCACCTTCCAGGCCCTGGATCGCAAGCGCCAGTCGAGCGCACTGCGCTTCCTGGCCGAGCAGCTGTTCACCACGCCGCAATGGCTGTTCGAGCCCGGCATCATCGAGCGCCTGCCGCCGCAGGAGCCGACTGCAAGGCTGATCGCCAACCAGCGGGGCGCTCTGCGGACCCTGCTGGACCGCACACGGCTGGCACGCTTGCAGGACCAGGAGCTGATGCTCGGTGACAAGGCCTACCGCCTGCCCTTGCTGCTGGCTGATCTGCGCCAGACCATCCTCAGCGAGCTTGCACCCACCCAGGCCGCACCGACGCCATTGCGCCGCCGCCTGCACCGGATCTATGTGGAGCAGCTGGGCAACCTGCTGAACATCGACGAAGGCCGGACCGAGGCCCGTGCCGAACTCCGCGCGCTGGAGCGCCAGTTCGCGGCCGCCGCCCAGCGAAGCGCCAAGGATCCGATGACGCAAGCCCACTGGGAGCAGCTGCAGGACCTGGCGCGCAAATCACTCGATCCGCAGGTCACGGCGCCGGCAGCAGCAGGCCTTGTGCCTGTCAACGTGGTGCTTCCCGGCCGCGGTCTGACGGTTGAAGAAGCGGCGCCAGGCTGGCTCCTGCCCAACTGATGGCTGTCAGGACTGGGTGAAGCATGCGTTTTCGAAGTCTGGGCAGCGGCAGCGGTGGCAACGCCACGCTGATTGAAGCCAGCCAGGGCATCACCAGCACGCAGATCCTGGTCGATTGCGGCTTCAGCCAGCGCGAGCTGAACCGGCGCCTGGAGCGCGCCGGCAGCACGGCATCGGAGCTCACCGCCATCTTCATAACGCACGAGCATGGCGACCACATCGGTTGCGCGCTGGGCTATGCGCAGCGCTGGCGCATTCCGCTGTGGATGAGCCGCGGTACCTGGCGCGCCGTGGGTCGGGAGGATTTCGACACCAGCCTGCTTCACCTCACCAAGGACGGCGAGACGCTGGCCCTGGGCGATATCGAACTGCAGCCATTCACCGTGCCGCACGATGCCGAGGAGCCGCTGCAATTGCGCTGCAGCGACGGACAGCGCCACCTGGGCGTGCTGACCGATGTGGGCTCGGCCGCACCGCAGTTGCTGTCAGCGCTGCAACGCTGCGATGCCCTGCTGCTGGAGTGCAACCATGATGAGGCGCTGCTGCGCGCCTCCAGCTATCCGGCCTCGCTGAAGCGGCGCATTCTGGGCAGCCACGGCCACCTGAGCAATGAGACGGCGGCCGAGATCTTGCGGCTCTGCCAGCATGCCGGCCTCGGTCAGGTGGTGGCAGCGCATTTGAGCGCTCAAAACAACCGCCCCGAACTGGCGCGGGCCGCGCTTCAGCCGGTGATTGGCGGCGCGCGGCTGGCAGTGGCGGATCAGGCCGAGGGCACCGAGTGGTTCGAGGTCGGTTGAGCCGGATCTGAATCAGCGGCCCCAGAATGACAAAAGCCGCCTGGCTTGCGCCAAGCGGCTTTCGCAGTGATCGGAGGACCGATTACTTGCTGGCGGCAGCCGAAGCGGCGTCAGCAGCAGGAGCCGAAGCTTCCATGGCCGGAGCCGAAGCGACTTCCGAAGCAGCAGGAGCCGGTGCAGCGGCAGGAGCCGGTGCAGGAGCGGCTTCTTCCTTCTTGCCGCAAGCGGTCAGGGCAACAGCAGCCAGCAGGGAGGCCAACAGGATCGACTTTTTCATCACTTTTCCTCAGATCTGATTGACGAAGAACTAATTACCGGTAATTTTCGAAATGCCGGCGACTCGCGCAACCGGCACTTCCAAGAGCAAGGCATGGAAACCGCGAGCGCTTCCAACACCTAGCCGGCGATTGTAGCGGTTGTTTTTGGCACGACCTTAAAGTCCCAAGGTGCTGGCGGCAAAGGAGTCGCTTGAACGTTGCTCTATTGCATCAAACCACTGCCGACTGAGCAGCTCATCGCTGCGAACGCCAGCCATCGGTGCGCTGATCGCACCGCGCCAATTCTCGGCATCGAACAGGCGCACACAAGCAGCACCAGGCGCCAGCATCAGGCCTACCAGCTCGGCCCCGCTAAGCAGCTCGGCTTCGAAAGAACCGGCTGTGATCACATGACTCCAGGTGCGGCGCCATAGGACAAAACGAGGATGGCGCTGCTGAAGGGATTCAAACTGCGGTGCGAGGATGCGCAGGCGGCGATGCGGCCTGGCCCAGGCCGTCAGCAGGTCCAGCACGGCCGGCTCGGACAGGGGCCAGTGAAGGAAGTCCGCGTCCAGCCAGCAGAGCTCGCGCGCGCCCTGTTGCTCGGCACGGGCCAGGCCCTCCCGCAGTGCGGCTACAAAGCTCTCACGGCCGGTGAAGATGCCCATTTCCATCGTCTTGTGCCCTTGCAAGTCATCCAGCTTCAGACCGCTTGCACCCAGCCGTCGTCGCACCATTGCGCCAGCAGGTCGAGTGCGCCTTCGGACAGGCCCGCCACCTCGCGCGCGGCGAGTTCGCGGCTGTCGGCCAATTGACGCATCAACCGGAAGTCCTTGCCACTGGCGCGGTAGGACTCGCCGTTGATGAACACATGATCGGCGTCGTAGAGCATGCGGCTGCGGCGGTCCAGATGCACGCCCATGCCCTCGGACAGCGGCTCGCCAGGCTCGAAGAACACGCGCGGCTTGGGCTCGGTCAAGGCCTCGCCCAGCGCGCGTTCCAGCGCACGAGGTTCGTTCAGCGCCCGCTCGGCCGCGTCGCGTGCAAAGTTTTGCAAAGCCGTCGGGATCAGACCCGGATTGACAGTCGCCTCCTGCTTCGGATCGGCATACATGCGGTTGGCACGCGGCTCGTCCTCGTCATCCATCAGGCGCTGCAGCAGGTCCTGAGCCAGTTCGGCACGCCAGGGCGCGCGGAAGCCGACCGAGCAGGTCATGCAGTCGCCTCCCACGGCCACGCCGTCATGGGCCCAGCCCGGCGGCAGGTAGAGCATGTCGCCGGCCTCCAGCACGAACTCCTGCTCGTGCTTGAAATTGGCGATGATCTTCAGCGGCACGTCCTCGCGCATCACCGCATCCTTCTGCGCGCCGATGCGCCAGCGGCGACGGCCGGCCACCTGGATCAGGAAGACGTCGTAGGAATCGAAATGCGGGCCGACGCCGCCGCCATCGCTGGCGTAGGAAATCATCAGGTCGTCCAGCCGCGCCTCGGGGCCGAAGCGGAATTGGTCCAGCAGCTGGCGCGCCGCGCCAGAGTGCTGCTCCAGGCCTTGCACCAGCAACGTCCAGCCCGGCTTGCTGAAAGGTGGAAGCTTGGGCGTGGGGCCCTGCTTCAGCACCCAGCGCCCATCGAAGGCGGTGACCAGGCGCGACTCGACGTCTTCGTCGGCGGCCAGCGCGACCAATTGCATGCGGTCAACCGGCGGAACGACGCCGGGCAGGGCCTGTCGCACCAGCAGTGGTTGTTTTTGCCAGTGGCGACGCATGAACTGCTCGGGCGAGAGGCCGCCCAGCAGCGCGGTGTTTGCGGTGATGTCCATGTTGGCATTCTGCCGTGCAGGCAGCGGGCCGGGCGGCGTCAATGAGACAATCCGGCGATGCAAATTTCCGCCCCCTGCGTGGTCTCCCTGAGCTGGAGACTGGAAGACGCCCAAGGTCAGCTGATCGACGAGCTGGCCGAGCCGCTTGAGTTTTTCTATGGTGGCCAGGACCTGTTCACCAAGGTCGAAGAAGCCATTGATGGCCAGGAAGCCGGCTTTGAAGCCAGCGTGGCCCTGGAACCCGAAGACGCCTTTGGCGACTACGACTCGGGCCTCGTGTGCTTCGAATCACGCACGCTGATGCCCGAGAACGTGGCCATCGGCATGCAGTTCGAAGGCATGCCCGAAGGCGCCGCCACCGAGAACATGCCCCAGGAAGCCATCTACACCGTCACCGAGGTCTACCCCGAGCATGTGGTGCTGGACGGCAACCATCCGCTCGCCGGCATCGGTCTGCGCATGTACCTGAAGGTGCGCGACGTGCGGGAAGCCACCGAGGAAGAACTCGAAGCCGGCTCGATCGGCGAGCCGGTGTTCAGCCTGGTGACGAACGGCGCGCCTCCCGACGAGCCGTTGCACTAAGGATTTTCAGGCTTTGCCTGTGGAGCCGAAGCCGCCTTCACCACGTTCTGACGCGTCGAAATCATCGACGCGGCGGAACGTGGCCTGCACCACAGGCACCAGTACGAGCTGCGCAATCCGCTCCATCGGGTTGATCACGAAGGGGGTCTGGCCCCGGTTCCAGCAACTGACCATCAGTTGCCCCTGGTAGTCGCTGTCGATCAACCCCACGAGGTTACCGAGCACGATGCCATGCTTGTGGCCCAGGCCCGAGCGCGGCAGGATGAGGGCGGCCAGGCCCGGGTCGCCGATGTGAATCGCGAGGCCCGTCGGGATCAGCGTGGTCTGCCCTGGCTCCAGGGTAATCGCCTCGTCCAGGCAGGCGCGCAGGTCCAGGCCGGCGCTGCCGGGGGTTGCGTAGGCGGGCAAATTGGAAATCGGCTCGGCCATGCGGGCGTCGAGCACTTTCAGGTCGATGGTCGTCATTGGGTTGAAACTTGCGTGGAGAGTCGAGCGGCGATCTCGCGAACCAGTTCGCGGGCCAGGCTCAGCTTGTCATTGTGGGGAATTTCGCGTGCACCGCTGGCATCGATCAGCAGCAAGGCGTTGTCGTCGCGGCCGAAGGTGGCCGGGCCGAGATTGCCGACGATCAGCGGTATGTTCTTGCGCAGCCGCTTGTCGCTGGCGTGCTTGAGAAGATCCTGACTCTCGGCCGCAAAGCCGACGCAATAGGGGCGATCTTTCAAGGCCGCCACCGAGGCCAGGATGTCGGCGTTCTCGGTCATCGCAATGCTGGGCGCTGCGCCGGAGCCATCCTTCTTGATCTTGTGTTCGGCGCTCATCGCCGGCCGCCAGTCGGCAACGGCGGCAGTCGCAACAAACACGTCATGACGCGGTGCGCTGGGCAGCACCGCATCAAACATCTGTTGCGCTGATTGCACATCGATGCGGCGCACGCCACGCGGCGTCGGCAAGTGCACCGGGCCCGCGACCAGCGTGACTTCGGCGCCGGCTTCGCGCGCCGCTCGCGCGATGGCAAAGCCCATCTTTCCGCTGGAGAGATTCGTGATGCCGCGCACCGGATCGATGGCCTCGAAGGTCGGACCCGCCGTGATCAAGAGCTTCTTGCCGGCCAGCAGCTTTGGCTGGAAAAAGGCAATCACCTCGTCCAGCAGCTCCGTCGCTTCCAGCATGCGGCCGTCGCCGATTTCGCCGCAGGCCTGGTCGCCATTGCCTGGGCCGAGGATGGTGGCACCATCGGCAACGATCTGCGCCAGATTGCGCTGCGTGGCCGGGTGCGACCACATCTCGCGGTTCATCGCAGGAGCCACCAGCAAGGGGCAGCGTTCAATCGGCCGCGCCAGCGCGGTCAGGCTCAGCAGCTCGTCCGCCCTGCCCTGCGCCAGCTTGGCAATGAAGTCGGCACTTGCCGGCGCGATCAACATCACGTCCGCTTCGCGGCTGGCATTGATGTGCGCCATGTTGTTGGGCTCGCGCGCATCCCACTGGCTGGTCAGCACCGGGCGGTTGGAGAGCGCCTGCAAGGTCACCGCAGTGATGAACTGCTCGGCCGCCTCGGTCATCACAACCTGCACGCTGGCGCCGGCCTTGGTGAGGAGTCGGACAAGCTCGGCCGACTTGTAGCAGGCAATGCCGCCGGAGAGGCCCAGCAGGACATGCCTGCCGGCGAGTGGGAGCGTGGGTTCAGCCATGAGGCCGGACTCTATCAGCGGCAACGGCCTGATTCAGCGGCGCTTGAACACCAGGTCCCAGACCCCGTGGCCCAGCTTGATGCCGCGGTTCTCGAACTTGGTCAGCGGGCGGTAGGCCGGCTTTTCGGCGAAGCCTGCACTTCCAGCCTCGGCTGTATTCTGCAAGGCCGGTTCGGCGCTCAATACGTCGAGCATCTGCTGGGCATAGGGCTCCCAGTCGGTGGCGCAATGCAGGTAGCCGCCGGGCGCCAGGTAGTTGACCAGCTTGGCCACAAAAGGCGCCTGGATCAGCCGGCGCTTGTTGTGACGCTTCTTGTGCCACGGGTCGGGGAAGAAGATGTGCATGCCGGCCAGCGAGCCGGGCTGGATCATGTGCTCCAGCACCTCGACGGCGTCGTGCTGGAAGATGCGGATGTTCTCGAGCTTCTGCTCGCCAATCAGCTTCAGGAGCGCGCCCACGCCGGGCTCGTGCACCTCGCAGCCGATGAAATCGACATCGGGCAAGGTCGTGGCGATCTGCGCCGTGGCGGCGCCCATGCCGAAGCCGATCTCGAACACCACCGGCGCGCTGCGGCCGAACAGTTCGGCCGGCTTCACCAGCTCCTGCTTGAAGGGCAAGACGAAGCGCGGGCCCAGCTCGGCCAGCGCACGCGTCTGGCCCGTGCCCATGCGGCCAGGGCGCACGACAAAGCTCTTGATCGGACGATGCTTGGACTTGTCGGTCTCCTCCGGCGGGACGGTAGGGACGGGCTGATCGGACGGGTCGGCAGGCATGGGAACTCGAAAACGGAAACAGGGCCGGCAGTTTAGCCAACCACACCCATGACGATGGGCGTGGCAGCCACGGCCTCGTCAGACAGCAGGCAGGCCTTCTGCACCACAGCCACGGCGCGCTCGGCCGCGGCCTGGTCTGCCGCATGCACCATGGCAATGGGCTCGCCGGCAGCCAGCTGGTCACCGAGATGACGGAAGTTGCTGAAGCCGACACTCATGTCGATGCTGTCGCTGGCCTGGCGACGGCCACCGCCAAGCTCGACGACCGCCAGGCCGATGTCGCGGGTGCTGACCGACTGCAGGAAACCGGCACGCGATGCGGGCACCGGCAGGATCACCGAGGCCTTGGCCAGATAGTTGTCCGGCTTGTCCATCAGATCAACCGGGCCGCCAAGTGCGGCCACCATCTTCGCGAACTTCTCGGCCGCCGCACCGCTGTCCAATGCAGCCTGCAGCTTGATGCGCGCGGCAGCCGTGTCGGTGGCCAGGCCGCCGAGCACCAGCATCTCGGCGCACAGCGCCAGCGTCACCTCATGCAGGCGCGGCTCGCGCGCCTCGCCGCGCAGATAGGCGATCGTCTCGCGGATCTCGATCGCGTTGCCGGCGTCGAAGCCGAGCACCTCGTTCATGTCGGTGATCAGGGCGCGGACCTTCAGGCCAGCGCCGCTGCCGACGGCAACGATGCTCTCCGCCAGCTCCTGCGCCATCTCGCGGGTGTCGCAGAAGGCGCCGTTGCCGCACTTGATGTCCATGGCCAGCCCCTCGAGGCCGGCGGCCAGCTTCTTGGAGAGGATGCTGGCGGTGATCAGCGGCACGCTCTCGACCGTGGCGGTCACGTCGCGCGTGGCGTAAAAGCGCTTGTCAGCCGGGGCCAGGTCGCCCGTCTGGCCAATGATGGCGCAGCCCAGCGTGCGGACGATACGGTCAAAATCTTCTGGCGCCGGCGTGACACGATAGCCGGGTATGGCTTCGAGCTTGTCCACCGTGCCGCCGGTGTGGCCAAGGCCGCGGCCGGCAATCATCGGCACATAGCCACCGCAGGCCGCCACCATGGGCGCCAGCATCAGGCTGACCTTGTCGCCGACGCCGCCGCTGGAATGCTTGTCCAGCACCGGGCCGGGCATGTCGGGCCAGCGCATCACGCGGCCGGAATTCATCATCGCGCGGGTCAAGACGACCGCTTCATCGCGACCCATGCCACGCAGGAACACGGCCATGCCGAGGGCCGCCACCTGGCCTTCGCTCCAACTGCCATCGACCAGGCCGCGCACGAAGTTCTGGATCTGCGCCTCGTTCAGCGCATGACCGTCGCGCTTGGCGCGGATGATTTCTTGGGCCAGCATGGGCAACCTGCTTTTCTCTTCTTCAATAACTGCCAGTGGACGCAGCTGCGGACTGACCCGACAACTGCGCCTCGATGTCGTTCAGCAGGCCGCTGGCGCCGAAGCGGAAACGCCCCGGCTGCACGGCGTCTGCACCCAGCTTGGCGGCGGCGAGCTCGATATAGGCCGCTGCATCGGCCACCGTCCGGATGCCGCCACTGGCCTTGAAGCCGGCGTTGGCGAGGCCACTGGCCTGGATCTCGTGCAGCATCACGGCCGCCGCTTCGAGCGTGGCCGAGACCGGTGTCTTGCCGGTGCTGGTCTTCACAAAATCGGCACCGGCCATCAGTGCCAGGCGCGTGGCCTCGGCGATCAGCTCGGGCGTCTTCAGCTCGCCGCTTTCGATGATCACCTTCAAGGTGAGCGGGCGACTGGCGTGGCGAACCTCGGAGAGGAACTCAGCCACTTCGCTGCCCTCGCCAGCGATCAAGGCCTTGTAGGGCAGCACCACGTCGACCTCATCGCCACCGGCTTGCGCGATGGCTTCGACATCGGCCAACGCGCGGGCGACGTTCAACTCGCCATCGGGGAAGTCGGCCACGGCCGCGACCTTGATGGTCTGGGGCAGCAGCGAGCGGGCCTGCGCCACGAAGCGCGGCCAGACGCAGACGGCTGCCACCGAGCCATGCGCCGTTTGCGCGCGGCGGCACAAGGCCTCGATATCGGAGCTGGTGTCGCCGTCGTTCAGGCTGGTCAGGTCCAGGCATTGCAGCGCCAGGCGCGCTGCTTGCTCAAGCGTTGTCACGATCAGGCCTTCAGCGATTCCAGCTTGGCGAGGCTGCTGATCACAGCGGCCAGGAAGGACGAGGCGCGCTCGCCCGAGGCTTGCGCCTGCTGCAGCGTCAGCGCATGCGTCAACGCCTCGGCAGACAGGCCGGCGGCCATATTGGTCATCAGGGCGAGGCCCATCACGCGCAGGCCGGCATGGCGGGCCAGAATGGTTTCAGGCACGGTGCTCATGCCCACGGCGTCGGCACCCCAGGCGGCAAACATGCGGATCTCGGCCGGCGTCTCGAACTGCGGGCCGACAGCCCAGCAATACGTGCCCTCGCCCAGCATCAGGTTCTGCGCTTGCGCGATCTTCTTGGCGTGCTGGCGCAGCTCGAGGTCGTAGGCCGTGCTCATGTCCACGAAACGCTCGCTGCCGGCTTCGCCGATCAGGGGCGAGCGCTGCGGTGCATTGATGTGATCGGCAATCAGCATCAGGCTGCCCGGCGGCGTGTGCGCGCGCAGCGAGCCCGAGGCATTGGTCTGGATCACGACCTGCACGCCCCAGCGCTTCAGGCTGCGCAAGGCGCCGGCCATGCCGGTGCAGTCGCCGCTCTCATAGGTGTGGGCGCGGCCGCGCAGCATCACCACGGCCTGCTCGCCAATCTTGCCGACGACGATCTCGTTCACATGGCCTTCGACCTTGGGCTGCGGGAAAGCCGACAGCTCGGTGTACGCCAGATGCTTGGCTTCCTGAACATGGCTGACGGCCCCGGCCCAGCCGGAGCCCAGCACCACGGCAACGGCCGGTGCAGCACCGAACAGCGAGTTCAGCTTGGCCACGGTCTCGGCGATCTTGGGTTCGAGGGTCTTGTTGTCGATCATTCTTGTTCTCCTGATGAAGGTGGGCTCAGAGCTTCAGATGCTCGGGGCCGAAACTGAAGGGCAGCAGGTCGTCCAGCGTCCATTGCTGCTGGATGCCGCGCGGGTCGCCGGCGATGATGAACAGGTCCGGCCCGCCGAACTCGCGCAGCTTTTGCCGGCAACCGCCGCAGGGCGTGATGATGTCGGGGCCCGGGCCGGTGACCAGCACCGCCTTGACGCTGCGACCGCCCGCCATCAGCATCGCGCCCAGGGCCGTGGTCTCGGCGCACCAGCCTTGAGGATAGGCGGCGTTTTCAATATTGGCACCCACGTGGATGCGACCCTGCTCGTCCAGCACGGCAGCGCCGACAGCGTACTTCGAGTACGGCGAATGCGAATGCTGGCGTGCGCCCAGCGAGGCGGCCAGCAGTTGCTGCCGCAGCGCGTCAGAGATTTCGAACATCAGCTTTCTTTCAGCGCTCTTTGACGTAGGGGCGGCCCAGCGCCTTGGGCGCGAGTGCCTGCCCGATGAAGCCGGCGAGCAGAATCACCGTCAGCAGATAGGGCAGCGCCTGGATCAGTTGCACCGGCACTTCGCCTCCACCCAATCCAGCGGGCAGCGACACGCCTTGCAAGCGGATGGCCACGGCATCCAGGAAGCCGAACAGCAGGCAGGCAAACATCGTCGGCAGCGGCTTCCACTTGCCGAAGATCATGGCGGCCAGGGCGATGAAGCCGCGACCGGCGGTCATGTTCGGCGAGAACGAAGCATTCTGCGCCAGCACCAGATAGCTGCCGGCCAGGCCGCACAGCAGGCCATTGATCATCAGCGCCGCATAGCGCAACTTGGGCACCGAGACGCCGGCGGCATCGACCATGGCCGGGTTCTCGCCCACCGCGCGCAGGCGCAGGCCCGGCTTGGTGCGCTGCAGGAAGAACCAGACGCCCGCCACGCCTGCAAAAGCCAGGTAGACGAGGATGTTGTGGCTCAGAAGACCATGGCCGATGATGGCGCCGAGCCAGGGGCCCAGTGCATCTGCGGCACCTGCAGGCTCGCTCCAGGCCGGGATCAGGCCGGTGAGGCGCACCGAGCTGTCGACCGGCGGCGTTTGCCCGCCCTGCTGGAACCAGGCGATGCCCAGCACCACGGTCAGGCCGGCGGCCACCATGTTCAGTGCCACGCCCGACACCACCTGATCACCGCGATGGGTGACGCAGGCGAAACCGTGGATCAGCGAGAAGACGCAGGCCACGGCAATCGCGGCCATCAGGCCGAAGCCGGTGGAATGGGTGACGCTACCGACGGCCGCTGCTGCAAAGGCCGCCGCAAGCATCTTGCCTTCCAGGCCGATATCGATCACGCCGGAGCGCTCCGACACCAGGCCGGCCAAGGCGCACAAGAGCAGCGGCGTGGTCACGCGCAGCGTGGAACCCAGCACCGAGCCGATCAGGATTTCATCCATGGGCGGCTCCGTTCTTCCTGTTCTTGAACGCCGTGTAGAGCTTGGCAAACATGGGCGCGCTCACCGCGGCCATCGCGCCGGCGAACAGCACGATCAGGCCTTGCGCCGTCACCACCATTTCGCGGCTGAAGCCGGGCATCTCGAAAGCGACTTCAACACCGCCTTGGTACAGCACGCCAAACAGCAGCGAGGCCAGGATGATGCCGACCGGATGGTTGCGGCCCATCAATGCCACGGCGATGCCGGTGAAGCCGGCGCCGGCAACAAAGTCCAGCGTCAGCTTGCCCTGCACGCCCGAGATCTCGTTCACGCCGACCATGCCCGCCAAGGCGCCCGACAGGCCCATCGCCAGCAGCACCTGCATGCGCGGCTTGATGCCGGCGTAATGGGCGGCGCGCGGCGCGCTGCCGACGGCACGCAAGGCATAGCCGGCACGGCTGCGCCACAGGAACCAGTAGACAAAGGCACTGGCCAGGAGCGCGAGGATCAGGCTCAGGTTCAAGGGCGATGAAGGCAGCTCCACACCGAAGTTCGCAGCCAGCTCGTGCAGGGCCGGCATGCGCGCGGCATCGACGAATTCGGCGCTCTCCACCGCCATGCTGCCGCTCGGCCGCATGTGGTTGACCAGCAGATAGACGTTCAGGCTGCTGGCCAGGAAATTGAACATGATGGTCGTGATGACGATGTGGCTGCCGCGCCAGGCCTGCAGATAGGCCGGAATCGCCGCCCACACCATGCCGAACACCGCAGCGCCCAGCACCAGCAGCGGCAGAATCAGCGGCGCCGGCAACAGCGGGCCCAGGGCCAACGCCATCAGCGCAACGCCGAGGCCGCCAAAGGTGGCCTGGCCTTCACCACCGATATTGAACAAGCCGCCGTGAAAGGCGACCGACACCGCGAGGCCGGTGAAGATGAAGGTGGTGGCGTAGTACAGCGTGTAGCCGATTCCGCGCACGCTGCCGAGCGAACCTTGCAGGAGCATGCTCAGCGCCTGCAGCGGGCTCTGGCCGATCAGGACCACGACAGCCCCGGTGACGAGCAGCGCCACGAACAGGTTCCACATCGGCAGGAGGCCGATGTCGATCCAGCGCGGCAAGGAGATGGCTTGATGGCTCATGCAGCGGCCTCCGCGGCTTCGCTCGCCTGGGCCGCCATCAAGAGGCCCAGCGATTTTTCGTCACACTGATCGATGCCCAGCTCGCCGGTGATGCGGCCGCCGTTCATCACGATCACGCGGTCGGCCAGGGCCAGGATTTCGTCCAGCTCCGAGCTGACCAGCAGCACAGCGCAGCCGGCATCGCGCAAGGCGCGCAGCTGGTTGTGAATGAACTCGATGGCGCCGATGTCCACGCCGCGCGTGGGCTGACCCACCAGCAGAACAGTGGGCGCCTGGCCGATCTCGCGGGCCAGGATCAGCTTCTGCTGGTTGCCGCCAGAGAACTTGCTGGAGCCCAGGTTCTCGTCGCGCGGGCGCACGTCGAAGCGCTCCTGCATCTCGCGGGTCAGCGAACGCATGCGTTGCTGGTCCATGCCCCAGGCCAGCGGCTTGGACGCGTACTGTTGCTGGTAGCCCAGCGCCGCCGTCTCCCAGGCGGGGAAGCTCATCACCATGCCGCAGACGTGGCGGTCTTCCGGCACATGCGCGACTTTCAGCTCACGGGCGCGGCTGGGGTTGAGCCAGTTCGCGGCTGTGAACTTCTGGCCGGCCAGTTGCAGCTCGCCGGCGTCCGGCGCATGCATGCCCGACAACACTTCCAGCAGCTCGCTCTGGCCATTGCCCGAGACGCCAGCCACGCCGACGATCTCGCCTGCCTGAAGTCGCAGCTTGATATCGGAGAGCACGGCCACGCCCTGCTCGTTGCGCAGCGAAATTCCATCGGCCGACAAGCGCAGATCAGCGCCAGGCTTGGCCGCGCCGGCGGTGCGGCCAAGGTTGACCTTGCGGCCCACCATGGCTTCGGCAAGGTCTTCGGGGTTCGTGGAGGCTATGGCGCAGGTCTTGATGACCTGGCCGGCGCGCATCACCGTCACTGCATCGCACAAGGCCATCACTTCCTTGAGCTTGTGCGTGATGATGATGATGGTCGTACCCAGGCTGCGCAGCTTGCGCAGCGTGTCGAACAGCTGCAGCGTTTCCTGCGGCGTCAGCACGGCCGTGGGCTCATCCAGGATCAGGATCCTGGCGCCGCGGTACAAGGCCTTCAGGATTTCCAGGCGCTGCAGCTCGCCCACCGGCAGCTCGCCCACCAGCGCATCGAGCCGCACTTGCAGGCCGGTATCAATCATCAGCTTCTGCAGGCCGGCACGCACTGTCTTGGCGCCAGGTTTCAGCCAGAAGCTGGGCTCGGCGCCGAGCATCACGTTGTCGAGGCAGGAGAGCGTATCGACCAGCATGAAATGCTGATGGACCATGCCGATGCCCAGCGCAATGGCCTGGTGCGAATTGCTGATGGACACGCGATCGCCACGCACCTCGATATGCCCGCCATCCGCCTGGTAGTAGCCATAGAGGATGGCCATCAACGTGCTCTTGCCGGCGCCGTTCTCGCCCACGATCCCATGCACCGTACCCTCGGCCACCGCCAGGCTCACGCCGCGGTTGGCCTGCACGGCGCCAAAGCGCTTGTCGATCTCGCAGAGACGGACCGCAGGATGCAAGGATGGCGCCGAAGCGCCACGAAGGGGTTCAGACATGCCGCGAACGGATCAGTACTTGCAGGCGTTGTCGGCCATGTAGTCGGCCACCTTGATCTTGCCGGCAATGATGTCGGCCTTGTAGGCATCGACCTTGGCCTTGACCGCCGCACTCACCAGCTTGGCGTTGTGCTGGTCCATCGCGTAGTCCACGCCGCCTTCTTTCAAGCCCAGGTTCTGAACGCCGGGCTGGAAGCCCTTCAGGACGTTGTAGACCGCGACGTCCACGCGCTTGACCATGGAGGTCAGCATCGTGCCGGGTTGAATGTGGTTCTGGTTGCTGTCAACGCCGATGGCCAGCTTGCCCGCATCCTTGGCGGCTTGATAGACGCCCGAGCCCGTGCCGCCAGCGGCAGCGAAGACGATGTCCGAGCCCTTGGCGAACTGCGCCTTGGCCAGCTCGCCGCCGCGCGTCGGGTCGTTCCATGCGGTGGACGTGGTACCGGTCATGTTGGAGAAGACCTCGGCCTTGGGATTGGCCGTCTTGACGCCTTGCTCGTAGCCGCACTGGAACTTGCGGATCAGCGGAATGTCCATACCGCCAACGAAGCCGACCTTGCCGGTCTTGCTGCTCAGCACGGCCATGGCGCCGACCAGGAAGCTGCCTTCATGCTCCTTGAACAGTACCGACTGCACATTGGGCGCGACGACAGCTGCATCGATGATGGCGAACTGCGTCTTCGGGAATGCCTTGGCCACCTGCTGCAAGGCCGAAGCCTGTGCGAAGCCAATGGAGATGATGGGGTTGGCGCCACGCTCGGCCATGCGGCGGATCGCCTGCACGCGCTGGGTGTCATTGCTGATCTCGAACTCGAGGTAGTTCTTGCCGGTTTCCTGCTTCCAGCGTTCGACACCGCGGTAGGCCGATTCGTTGAAAGACTTGTCGAACTTGCCACCCATGTCGAAGATCACCGCCGGATCGGCCACCGCGGGCACGCTGGCAATTGCAGACAGGGCCGCCGCGACAACGCCGAGGCTGAACGAGGAAACAAGCTTCATGGGAGTACCGATCAGGCTGTTGTGAAGGTGGGCGCCATTCCCGGCACCCTGCCGCTTTATATCGCGCCCCTGGCCCTTGCCCGAGACTGCTTTGCCGGCATTTTAAGGAGCCGCAGTGTACAAGCAGCCTGCGGGAACTACTAAACGTTTGCGCCCCAGCATTGGCGGGTTTGCGCAAATTTTCTGGGCGCTCATTCCGGGGCGCATTTCGGGGCTCAATGCAAGCACTGTTTCGGGGCACCACCGAAAGCCGGTCCGGGCTTGATTTACATCAGTCAATGAGAATCAGTCTCGTTTAAGATGCCAGAACCGCTGCGGCACAGAACAATGACTCCGACACCCACCCCCACCACCCTCGCTGAAGCACCCGTTGGCGCCGACATGCAGATCGACGCGGTGCAGGCGCCGGCGGAAGCCCCGGAATGGGGGCCCTGGCTGGAGCAGATCGGCTTCGTGCCCGGCGAGCCAGTCCGCCTGATGACGCGTGCCGCCCTGGGTGGCGACCCGCTGGTGGTGCGCATCGGGCATTCGACCTTTGCCCTGCGCAAGGCGGAGGCGGCCTGCATCAGGGTCTCGGCAACTGCCGCCACCTGAAGCGGCATGCAGCAGCACAGCGCCACCATCCATGTCCATCCTGCCGGCCTGCTGCTGGCGCTCGTGGGCAATCCAAACTGCGGCAAGACAGCACTCTTCAATCGCCTGACCGGCAGCCGCCAGAAGGTGGCCAACTACGCCGGCGTGACCGTCGAGCGCAAGGAAGGCCGGATCAAGACCGCCAGCGGCAAGACGCTGCGCCTGCTCGACCTGCCCGGCACCTACAGCCTGTACCCGCGCTCGCCCGACGAGCGCGTGACCTGCGACGTGCTGGCCGGCCGTGCCAAGGGCGAGCGCAAACCCGACCTCGTGGTCTGCGTGCTCGATGCCACCAACCTGCGGCGCAATCTGCGCCTTCTGATGGGCATCCAGCGCCTGGGCCTGCCCTGCGTGGTCGCCCTGAACATGGCCGACCTGGCGGCTCGGCGCGGCATCCATATCGACGCCGAGGCGCTTTCGCGCAGCCTCGGTGTGCCGGTGATCAAGACCGTCGCCACCCACGGCGATGGCATTGCCGAGCTTACCGGCGTGCTGGAGCAGCGCGATCACTGGCGCCCTCTGCAGATCTCGGGGCTCAGCGCCCAGGGCCATGCCGATCAGTCGGACCAGGCCCGCGTCAACAGCATCCTCGGTGAACTGGGCCTGGCCGCACAGAGCAGCGAGCTGCCGAGTGACCGCGTGGACCGCTGGGTTTTGCATCCGGTTTTCGGCCCGGCCCTGCTGGCCGTGCTGCTGTTCCTGCTGTTCCAGGCAGTGTTCAGCTGGGCCGAGCCGCCCAAGGACCTGATCGAGGCAGGCGTTTCCTGGCTGGGCCAGCAAGCCATCACCTTGATGCCCGACAACTGGCTGCGCAGCCTGCTGGTGGACGGCGTCATTGCCGGCGCCGGCGGCGTGCTGGCCTTCCTGCCGCAGATCCTGATCCTGTTCTTCTTCATCCTGGTGCTGGAGGAGTCGGGCTACCTGCCGCGCGCGGCCTACCTGCTGGACCGCATGATGGGCTCGGTGGGCCTGTCGGGCCGCAGCTTCATTCCGCTGCTCTCAAGCTTTGCCTGCGCCATTCCCGGCGTCATGGCCACGCGCTCGATTGCCAACCCGCGCGACCGCCTGGTCACCATCATGATCGCGCCGATGATGACCTGCTCGGCGCGGCTGCCTGTGTATGCCTTGCTCATAGGCGCCTTCGTCCCGCAGCGCGAGCTGCGGGGCGGCATCGAACTGCAAGGCCTGGTGCTGTTCGCGCTCTATTTCGCCGGCATCGTCGGTGCGATGGCAGTGGCCTGGATACTCAAGCGCTTCACCAACGGCTCGCAGACCCGGCCGCTGATGATGGAACTGCCGGCCTACCATTGGCCACAGCCACGGAACATTGCCATCGGCCTGTGGCAACGGGCCGAGATCTTCCTGCGCCGCGTGGGCGGCATCATCCTGGTGCTGACCGTAGCGCTTTGGGCCTTGTCGAGCTTCCCCGGCGCGCCCGAAGGTGCCACCGGGGCGCCGATCCAGTACAGCATTGCCGGCTGGCTGGGCCGCGGCTTGGCGGTGATCTTCGAGCCCATCGGATTCAACTGGCAGATCAGCCTCGCGCTGGTGCCCGGTCTTGCCGCCCGCGAAGTGGCGATCAGTGCACTCGGGACGGTCTATGCACTCTCGGCTGCCTCCGGCGATGCAGCGCAGGCCCTTGGCCCCTTGATCGCGCAGAGCTGGAGCCTGCCCACCGCTTTCTCGCTGCTGGCCTGGTACGTGTTTGCACCGCAATGCCTGGCCACGCTGGCCGCGGTGAAGCGCGAGACCGGCGGCTACCGCATGCCGCTGATCATGGCGGCCTATCTGTTCGGCCTGGCCTACCTGGCGTCCTTCATCACCTACCGTGTGAGCACCTGGCTCCTGGGCTGAAGCGGCTATGCTGCCCGCCTTCGAGGAGACGAGAGGCCATCATGCCCAAGAACAATTTCACCCGCACAGCCCTGACCGGCGCCTGCCTGCTGGCCGCGCTGACACTGGGCGCCACACCTGCCATTCAGGCAGCCACGCCTGTCAACACAGCCGCCAACAAGGCATCAGCCAAGGGCCAGGCCTTCAATCAGCTGAGCCATCAGTTCATCGAAGCGCTGTGGCTGCTTGACCCGGATGCCGCGCTGTATGCCGGCCGCTACGAGCAGGCCGCCAAGCTGCCCCTGCCAGACGCAGCGACGCGAGCACGGCAACTGGCCTTCGCAGAAGACTGGCTCCAGCGATTTGCCAACGTTGACGAAGCGAAGTTGACCGTCAACCAGCGCACCGACCTGGCCCAGCTGCGCAACAAGCTCGAGTCCGACCGCTTCTACCTCGGCAGCTTCCGCGAATTCGAATGGAACCCGGCCGCCTACGGCGTGGCCAGCGCCCTGGACCTGATGCTCAGCACCGACTACGCGCCCCTGCCCACGCGGCTGCGCGCGCTGTCCGAGCGCATCGCCGCAATTCCAGCCTACTACCGCGCCGCCCAGGCCAGCATCAAGAATCCGACCCTGGAGCACACGCAACTGGCCATCCGCCAGGCCCCCGGCAATGTGAGCGTGCTGGACGACGTGGCCAAGGCCGGGCAGTCCGCCAAGGCTTTGAAGCCGGCCGAGAAGGCCCTGCTGGCCGAGCGCATCGCCGCCGCCAAGGGAACCATCCAGGGCCAGATCGACTTCCTCAAGGGCCTGGAGAAGGAGCTCCTCGCCAACCCGGCCAGCGCCCGCTCCTTCCGCATCGGGGCGGCCTTGTACGAACCCAAGTTCAAGCTCGACATCCAGTCCGGCCGCTCGGCAGAACAGACCTACGAAAAGGCCCTGGCCGCGCGCGAGCAACTGCTGGCGCAGATGGACCAGCTCGCCGACCAGCTCTGGGCCAAGACCCTCGGTGATGCGCCCAAGCCCGCCGACCGCACCGCGAAAATCGGCCACGTCATCGCCAAGCTCAGCGAGCGCCACGTGGCCCGCGCCGACTTCTTCAAGGAAATCCGCCGCCAGATCCCAGTGCTGCAGGACTGGGTGGTCAAGCACGACCTGCTGACCATGGATGCGAAGAAGCCGCTGGTGGTGCGCGAAACGCCGGTCTACGCACGCGGTGTGGCTGGTGCCGGCATCGAGGCGCCCGGCCCCTACCGCCCGCAGGACCGCACCTACTACAGCGTCACGCCAATGGACGACATCAGCGACGCTGAGGCCGAGAGCAATCTGCGCGAGTACAACCACTGGATGCTTCAGATCCTCAACATCCACGAAGCCATCCCGGGTCACTACACGCAGCTCGTCTACGCCAACAAGTCACCCTCCCTCGTGAAGGCCTTGTTCGGCAACGGCGCCATGGTGGAAGGCTGGGCCGTCTTCAGTGAACGCCTGATGCTGGAGAGCGGGTACGGCGGCAACGAGCCCGAGATGTGGCTGATGTGGTGCAAGTGGAACCTGCGCAGCGTCACCAACACCATCCTCGACTACAGCGTGCACGTGAAGGGCATCAGCGAGGCCGAGGCCCTGGACATGCTGATCCGCCAGGCCTTCCAGACCGAACAGGAAGCCCGCGAAAAGTGGCGCCGCGTGCAACTCAGCTCCGTGCAACTGACCAGCTACTTCTCAGGCTACAGCGAGATCATGGAGCTGCGCGAAGCCCGCAAGGCCCAGCTCGGCGACAAGTTCAAGGTCAAGGCCTTCAACGAGCAGTTCCTGAGCTACGGGAGTGCGCCGGTGCACGTGATTCGCGAACTGATGATGCAGCGCTGATTGCACTGATCGCAAACAGGCAGGAAAAAGGCCTCGATGAATGAATCATCGAGGCCTTTGAATTTGGTGGGCCGGGGTCTATCGAACATTGGCCGCTAAGCCGCGTATTTCCTAGCTTTCATGAGGAAGGGAGAACTGAGTTACTGTAAAAGTTACTGCATCAGCGCGACGCTTGACCGTCAAGATCAGGAGCAGCAGACGGCTCCAGCCACCACGTCGGACGCACGCTGCTTGGCCAGCCTGTATCGCCTGCAGAAAAATTGACCCATTCGTCTGGCCCGTTGGGGCAATTTCGTATCTCACAGCTACCTTGCACGCGCGTTGCCAGCGGGTCGCGCGCCAAAGCCTCAGCTTCAGTAAATCGACACGCGCTCCGGCGCACTCGGCCAAATTCATTCCGCATCATCCAAAACCAAAATTCTGTAGGGGTGGGCATTGCTCAAGTGTCTGCCTCTGCTGGCTCAGAGGGTGAGCCACGGGGCAGCTTTCACCTGCCCTAGCCTCCACGGCCTGTGTACAGTCGCCGCCATGTGCAATCTCTACAACGTCAGCCCCAAAGAGGAATTCGAGCGCTATGTGCGCAAGCAGTTCCGCATCGGCTGGGAACCCCACACGGTGGGGCCCTTCCAGCATGGCGTTTTCATCCGCACTGGCGCCGCGAACGACATTGAGGCCGTTGACGGGCAGTGGGGAATGATTGCACCCAGGAGCAAGGGCAGACGGCCAGATTCCAGGGCGATTCTTACCAACAACGCGCGCATCGAGTCGATTGCCGAACGCTTCACCTATCGCGACTCATGGAAGGCCGGGCGCCGCTGTCTGATTCCGGCGATCTGGTATCAGGAGCCGAACTGGGAGACTGGCAAAAACATTTGGTGGCGATTGCAGCGCGCAGACGGCGCACCCTGGGCACTGGCTGGCATTTGGTCTGAGTGGACAGATCCAGCGACGGGAGAGATCGTGCCCAACTTCAGCATGATTACTTGCAACTGCGATGGCCATCCTCTGCTTGGACGCCTTCACAAGCCAGATCCAAAGCTGCCCGACGATGCGCAGGACAAGCGTGCCGTTGCCCATATTGGGCGTGAGCAGTGGGAGCAATGGTTTCATGGCTCCACTGACGAAGCTATGGAGCTAATTCACCCGCAGCCGATTGAGGCATTCGATCTGGCCGACGCGCAGCGAACTGACCACGCTCTTGCTGCGAGAACTTGAGCCAGGCACCATGCTGGCCGCGAAGGCCAAAGGTCCCAACCGCAGGCCTATTGCCAGAAGGGTCCGATAGCTCTAAAGACTGTTTCAACGAGCTTGGCCAACACGGCCCGCTACATTTGTATTGCCAAGCGCCCGGCATGTGAGGCGCACGACAGGGAAGCAAAACATGGTATCTCCTGCACTCGGCGCCGCCGGCTTTGTACTGACCGGAATGGGAGCGGCAATCCAAAGCCTATATGGAATAGCCAAGGACCTTAACGACTATTTCGATGAACTCATCGACAAGATGAAGGCTTCGGACAATTTGATGATTGAGCGAACTGGCCGGGTCCTTGAAGGAGTCAAGTACGGTTTTGGCATTGGCTATCTCAGTTCCGTCATCGTCGTCGCCGTTGGCCAACTGCTGCTTGGAAATCAATTGGCCGCAGCGGCGACCGTGGCGACGGCTGCAGTCGCTGCAAATCCAATTGCGATGACATGCGCTGCTTTCGGTGCGATCTATTACGGCTGGGCAGCCCTCAGCGACGAGGAACGCAACGACATCCTGAAGCGAGTTTGCGACGGGCTGCAAGTAGGCGCGGAACTCATAAAGGCCGTGATCGCGTTTGTATTGAACAGTGCGAAGGACTTGCTGAACAGCTCAATCCTGAAAGACCTCGCATCAACCGTCAGCGCTGCGGCCAGCCAGTTTGGCAAGACGCTTGCAGAAATCGCGCACTTGACCAAGGCGATGATGGCCAAAGCTAGTCGGAACGCCGAATCTGCGGCGGGCGCTCCGTCCCAACCTCAGAACGCGCAGTTAGGCCCGGACCGGCAGCCTACGCAGCTGCTCAGGGATTTGATCGAGGCAGATCGAACCTCTCGCGAGCTCCCCGGACACACTGCCTAACCGTCCTGGCCAAGCGCCTTTTGAATTTGCAATTCAGCGGGGGATTTTTTCCATGCGTGAGATGCCTAGTGGTCTGGCCGTCGTGCCATGTAGACATTTGACCCGCCCCCAGGGCCTACATTGCCAACAGGTCAGCGCCGCAGAAAGCCAGGAAACTTCTTCAGCATGTAAGAGGCCAGCTCAGCGTCGCGCCTTTCCTCGCAGTCCAGGATGATGTTCAAGAGCTTGTCGTAAGTACTGCGGTGCATGCCTTTGGGCCGCCGCCAGTTCTCATCAAGTCGGCCTTCAACCTTGCGCTGTTGGCGCCAAGCCCGCGCCATCTCATCATCACATTGGCTGCTGTAGGCAATGCGCCCGCACGGTCTGCACACGAAGCCAACGTTGGCACGCAGGAACAGCACGGCTACCCGGCGCCGGCAGCGCGGGCAAGCAAACCAGGGACGTGTCCCGCCATAGTTGCAGCGCGTGCGAGTCAATGGAACATGCTGCTGCACCGGCGTGCCGCTCATGGTGTAGTTGAGGATTACCGCCTCCTCGTCAGCACGGAAGCCGATGCTGGACGTTTGCTCCCCTGTCTCGGCGTCGCTCCAAACCCATCCGCCGACCCAGCCCGGTCGCAAGCAGCCCTTGCGGTGCCATTGCCGCACGTCGATGCTCAAACAGTTCCCAGACTTCACCTTGTGGGCTGGGCGCCCTGCCCCGTATCGCTGTCCGCCAGACCCCATCGGTACACCTCCACAGATTACGAAATCATTAGCCAGCGCGCTAAGTCCGCGTCATGAAAATGGGGCGCTTGGTTGGTCGATTGGTTTTCAGCCTGCCACCCCACACCCCTGGCAATAATGCAAAGGTGTTCGAATTTCGAGCCATGAGGGCTGCAACGGCACGAACACCAGTTATGGCAACTTTCCCTTTACCAAACAGGAACTTAGCTACGCCAACCACTTTGCCGCCTAGCCCACTTTTCGAAGCGCCACCCCTGGCCTTGGCCCAGACTTCGAACTGAGATCAGCGGGCAACGCTTCGGCCTTCGAATTGATTCGCTTCAATCTTTGGGCCTTGCGTCTGTTTTTCTCCTCGTCTGTCTGCTTGGCATTGGCGTGCGCAGCTCTGACAGCAGCCTCAACTTCACGCAAGGCGGTCCAGGCTTTCCATTCGTGCGTGGGCTTGCAGGCCTTCACTTCCTGCTTGGGCATGTCATAGACCGGCTTGTCGGTGAACCTATAGAGATTGCACAGGCGCCCGCCTGCCGCGATGCCGCCTTGCCGTGTCTTGGCGATCAAGCCCACCGCCTCCAACTCACGCAACACCTTGGCCACAGTGCTGGACGACTTGAAGCCTGCGTGTCTGAGCGTGCTCAGGGTCGCGTCGATATTGCCGTTGTTGGTCTGCTTGAGCTTCACGCGCAGCTGCATATAAAGCGCTCGGGCCGAGAAGCTCAGCGCGAGCCACGCAGGCGAGTAAGCAATCTTCTCGTACAGCCTGGCGTGCGCGCCCATCTCGTCGGTCTGATATGAATCAGCTCGGGCCATGTCTCAGCCCTCCGCGACGTGCAACAAGAAGCGGTAGGCGCCCCACAGGTCCGCCAGCGCCATGCCTGCAAAGTCCGGCCCGAAACCGTACTGTGGAAATCGAGCGGCCAATACTTGCAGCTGGCACAGCCAATGCTCCGGGCCGCTCATGCTGCACGCTCCGGCTTCGCTTCCTCGATCAGCACATATTGGCCAACGCTGTGCGTGACGCCTGCCTCGGTCGTAGCGGGCTTGCGCAGCGTCATGATCTTGTTGCCGTCGTCGCGTAAATCCTTGATGCGCCCGGCCGGGTGATACACGTCCAGGAAGCGCGATGCCTCAAACGTGGTGATTGGGAACTGCCGCAGCGCTTCCAACAGGCGCCGGACTTGAGTGTCTGAGTCGGTGCCCTTAAACTGATCGCGCAAAATCTTGAGGGCCGCTTCCTTTTCGGGGGTGGTCTTTTTTTCGTCCATATAGCCCCCTTACTTACCTTGAGCCTGAAGCCAGGCTTGCACGTCACCTGCCCGGAAGCGCGTACAGCGTGAGCCAAGTTTCACCGACTTCAGTTCTCCGGTCTTGATGCGCTCATAGATGGAAGTTTTCCCCAAGCCAGATAAAGCCTGGACGGTGCGGAGATTGAGCAGCGCGTCATGGATGTTGGCTGCTTGAAGTGGCTGCTCGGTTCTGCGGATGACTTCGCGGCTGTCCGGCGTTCTGCGGGTTGTTTCGGTCATGCTGATCTCGCGTTAATGAACACGAATGCAGTAGACCCATTACGAACCACGACGGAAACGGCACCAAGCAAGCAGAGTAGTTACTGTCCCGGCAGAGTACCCCCCATCAGGTCGTCACTCAGCCTTCTTTCGGGTGTGCTCCCTAATCCAGCGAAGGACAACCAACTCCGTCCGATTGACCTGCTTAGAAATTGCCCTCGCAGCTTGCATCTTTGACGGCCACGATCCGTTGTCGAACAAGGTCAGCGCCTCAGCCTTCAGGCGCCTGTTACCTTCATGTGCCCGGTCCGCGCCTTCCCTCGCCATACGCCACCGCGTAACCCATTCACGTGCTTGCTCCCCACGCTCCAGGAGGCCGAAGAAGTACGACTCTCGTGCTTTTATGGCAAGCGCGCTCGCAGCAAAAGTGTCTCCTCGGTCCAGTGCATCAACGGAAGCAGTTACATGGATTAGCGCCATCACGGCGTCGAACATCTCCAGGGCTGGAGTGATCTTGAACTCGGCCCCCCACTCCTCGACCAGCTCTGAAGTCAGGTGCTCCACATCCGCCCAAGAGCCGAACGCGTCTAGCTCCAAGGTTTGAGCCTGGATCAGAGTGATTTGCGACGGGCAGCACTCATCTTCCTCGTCTGCGTCCTCAGAGAGCAATTCTGCGTCTGCGGCCATGTCGGCGAGTAGATTTTCAAGTATGGCTACGCAGGCACGCACTGCATCAACGCTTATGCGCCAGTCCCCGAGGTTTAACCAAGCATCTCGATTGATCTTCCAAAGGAAATATCGGAGTGGATAGTCTGCGCGGCGAGTCCATTCAGAACTGTCTCCTTCAACGCCGAAGAATGGTTCATGCCTCAGCGTTAGGTATTGCTGTGCATGGTGCGGGTAGTACTCATTACGAAAATCAGAAAACATGCGCGCCCCCAGCACCCCTGAGTGAATCGCTGCGCCAGCCCGTCAGGGAAACGGGTTTTCGGGGATCAGCCTAGGCGCGGCGAAACCTAACTCTATGCGTGCTTGAACGGCAGCACCTCGGCACCTACCCGCAGCTTGTCCAGGTGGTCCGCCCAAACCTGAAGCATCTGCCGCCGCTGCGCTAGAAACTCAGTGCGGTTATAGGCGCGACCCAAGCTGTCCTTGACTGCGTGCGCCAGCTGGGCCTCGATCACCGCTTCGGGAACATGCAGGCGCTCGGCCAGCATCGTGCGAGCCATCGCCCGGAAGCCGTGGCCGGTCATTTCGTCCTTGGGAAAGCCCATGCGGCGTAGCGCTGACAGCACGGCGTTATCACTCATAGGACGCTCGCCAGTACGCGGGCTTGGGAACACGAACCGACCATGCCCCGTTAGCGGCTGCAGGTCGCGCAGTATCTCCACCGCTTGGGTGGCCAGCGGCACCATATGCGGCACGCCATTGGCCTTGCCTGCCTTGCTGCGCTTCATGCGCTCGGCCGGGATCTTCCACTCAGCGGCGTCCAAGTCGATTTCGGACCATTCAGCTTTGCGCAACTCGCCCGGCCTCACAAACACCAGCGGAGCCAGCTTCAGTGCCGCCCGAGTGGTGGGCATGCCCTCATAGTCGTGAATGGCGCGGAGCAGCTGCCCGACTCGCTTGGGGTCGGTAATGGCAGCGCGGTGCGTAACGTCGACAGGCGTTAAGGCGTCCTTGAGGTCCGCAGCATGGTCCCGCCCGCACTTGCCCTCCGCGATGCCGAACCGGAACACCTGCCCGCACGCTTGCTTGATCCGGTGGGCAGTTTCAATCGCGCCGCGAGCCTCAACCCGGCGCAGGCAGGCCAACAAGTCAGGCGCCTTCACGTCCGCGATGGGCATGCGTCCAATCCAAGGGAACACGTCCTGCTCCAGCCTGATCCTGGTCCGTTCAGCATGGCCGGCGCTGACTTTGTTCTCGTGGATGGTCTTGAGCCACAACCGCGCTACAGCCTCAAACGAGTCAAGCGGGGGCAGCCCGGCATCGGCACGCTCGGCTTCCTGACGCTCACGCAATTGCTGGTCCTTGGCTTCCTTGCGGACGCTGCTTGGATCTATACCTGCACTCACAAGCTTGCGTGCCTCGTCGGCCTTTGAACGGGCAAGCGCCAAGCTTGTGTCGGGGTAGGTTCCCAGGCTCAGTGTCTTGCGCTTGCCACCGAAGCTGTAATCGAAGCGCCAGCCGTGCGAGCCACCCTTGACGAACAACAAGAGGTACAGCCCTGCCCCGTCGTTCATGCGCCTGCGCTCGTCGCCGGCCTTGATGGCCTTCAGGGTGGTGTCGCCAGGGATCAGGTTGCGCGCCATGCAGTAACTTTCTCTATCCAGACAGCCCGATTGTGCGGTTACTGCGGAAGTTACTGCAACTTATGCCCGGTCGTCCCCGGAAGTTACTGCACGACAGCGGACAAAGAAAAAGGCCCAAGTCGTTGATTTACTTGGGCCTTTCGATTGTTCGCGAACTATTACGAACCATTTATTGGTGGAGCCGGGGGGAATTGAACCCCCGTCCGTCAGCCATCACCGGGCAGATCTACATGCTTAGCCTTCTGATTTGAATCTCGCGGTCAACTCGCGCATGGGCACGCTAGCTTTCCCGCCAGTCACTAAATCTCGTCCCTCGCCGAGTGACCCGGCGAGGAACCAGCCAATGTGAGTGACTTCTCAGCTTTCCGTCTTGCGACTTGAGCCCGGCCCATTGGCCAACCGTTGAGAAGCTCAACTGCAATTAAGCAGCGAGTGCGAACGTAGAGTCGTTTGCAGTTACTTTGTTTCCAGATGGATTTACGAGGTGACTGGTCCTCGGCATGCCCCACTCCGGATCCGCACCCACGTCGAAACCTGGTCGGCCCCAGAAGACTTAGATTATGCCAGCCAGGCGAAGTTCAAGACCCGGCGCAAGAAATTGATCATCTCGAGGGGAATAATACCCTGGAAGCGCACCTCATCTCACTGCGCCTGCAGCCATGCCAGCAGCTGCGCCGGCGTATCGACGATCAGGTCTGCACCCCAGTCTTCAATGGCTTCACCCTGCCCCAGGTAGCCCCAGGACACGGCGACCGTGAACATGCCGGCGGCGCGGCCGGCCAGGATGTCCCGATGGTCATCGCCGACGTAGACGCAATGCTCAGGCGCCACGCCGGCGCGGCGAGCCGCCTCCAGCAGCGGCGCAGGATGCGGCTTGGTGTGCGGCGTGCTATCGCCGCCGACGACGGCCGCTGCTCGCACAGCCAGCCCAAGGCCCGCTGTCAGCGGCAGCGCGAAGCGCTCGGATTTGTTGGTCACGATGCCCCAGGCGAGTCCGGCATGGCTCAGCGCGTCCAGCAATTCAGGGACACCAGCAAAAACCTGGGTCTCCTGTAACAAACGCAATTCGTAGCGATCAAAGAACTCCGCCCTGAGTGCCCCGAAGCGGGGATCCTGAGGCGCGACCTGGAAGGCCAGGCCCATCATGCCGCGCGCGCCAGCCCCCACCATGGGCCGCAGAAACTCGAGCGGCAAGGCCGGCAAGCCGCGAGCGACCAGCATTTCGTTGGTAGCACCGGCAAGATCGGGGGCACTGTCGACCAGCGTTCCGTCGAGGTCGAACAGCACAGTGCGAATCTCGGCGGCCTGGGCGGGCCGAGAGCTCTCCATCACCGCGCTCATGCCGGCTTGCGCAGGGCGATCAGGTAGTTGACGTCCGTATCCGTGCCCAGCGCGTAGTGCTGGGTCAGCGGATTGAAGGTCAGCCCCTTGCTGCTGTGCAGGTCCAGCCCGGCATCGCGGCAGTACTGCGCCAACTCCGAGGGCTTGATGAAGCGGGCGTATTCATGCGTGCCCGCAGGCAGCATCTTCAAGACGTATTCCGCGCCGACGATGGCCAGCATGAAGGACTTCAGGTTGCGGTTCAGCGTGGACATGAACACCCAACCGCCCGGCTTGACCAAAGTGGCGCAGGCCTGCACCACCGAGGCCGGGTCGGGCACATGCTCCAGCATCTCCATGCAGGTGACCACATCGAAACTGGCGGGTTGCTCGGCGGCGAGTGCCTCAACCGCCACTTCGCGGTAGTCCACGCCTTCAGTGCCGGCTTCCATGGCATGCAGCTGGGCCACCTTCAGCGGCTTCGTCGAGAGGTCAATGCCCAGCACCTGGGCGCCCTTGCGCGCCATGGAGTCGGCCAGGATGCCGCCGCCGCAGCCCACGTCCAGCGCGCGCAGGCCGGCGAGCGGGCACAGGCCGTCTATCCAGGCAAGGCGCAAGGGGTTGATCTGATGGAGCGGCTTGAACTCGCTCTCGGTATCCCACCAGCGGTGGGCCAGCTCGCCGAATTTGGCCAGCTCTTGGGGGTCGGCATTGATCGTCATGGCGGGCGCAATCGTATAGCGAATGGGCAATAAAAAACCCCGCCGGAGCGGGGTTCTTGGGAGATCGATGCACCACCTTGAGGTGATGCAGTCTCTTGCTTAGCGGTTGCGCGTGCCAACCACTTCGATTTCGACGCGGCGGTTCTTGGCGCGGCCTTCGGTGGTCTTGTTGTCGGCCACAGGCTGCTTCTCGCCCTTGCCTTCGGTGTAGACGCGGTTCTTCTCGACGCCCAGGCCCGTCAGGAATGCCTTGACGGCTTCCGAACGACGCACCGACAGCTTCTGGTTGTACTCGTCGCTGCCAACGCTGTCGGTGTGGCCGACGGCGATGATCACTTCGAGGTTGATGCCCTTGGTCTTGCTGACCAGGTCTTCCAGCTTGGCCTTGGCTTCGGGCTTCAGGACAGCCTTGTCGAAGTCGAAGAAAGCGTCAGCCGCGAAGGTGACCTTTTCGCTGACCGGTGCCGGCGGGGCAACAGGAGCGGCCTTCGGAGCGGGGGCAGGAGCGGGAGCCGGTGCGGGGGCAGGAGCCGGTGCAGGTGCCGGTGCGGCCACTGGCTTGGGCTTCACAGCGCCGTCGCAATCCTTGGCGGCGGTGGCAGGCGTCCAGAAACCATTGCGCCAGCAGTGTTCGTTGGTGCCGTTCTTCCAGACGGAGCCGTCGGTGGCGCGCCAGTTATCGATCACCTGCGGTGCCGAGGCTTGAGCGAATGCACCGGAGCTGGCGACAAGAGCGACTGCGAACAGCGACGCCACGCGATTCAATTTCTTCATGATTCTCCTCTCAAGGAATGCCGCAGTTGCCCTGCGAGAACGCCCATACACGGGGATTGAAACCTAAGAAGAAAACCGAACATGCGGGTTTCTCCCAGGGATCAAACGATTGTGCCATAGGGCACTTGACCGTCCGCATTGTGGCGCCCTGCTGCAGGGCGGTACTGCACCAATGTTGCGCAGGTACTACAGCGTCACGCGAATAGAATAAACGCTTCCGAATCCATAGCATCTCGGCCCACCTGCGAAGGTGCGAGCCGCGCCCAGCGCATGACCCAGTTCGCCAAGGAAACACTGCCCATCAGCCTCGAAGAGGAGATGCGCCGCTCGTACCTCGACTACGCCATGAGCGTGATCGTGGGACGGGCACTGCCCGATGCCCGTGACGGCCTGAAGCCGGTTCACAGGCGCGTGCTGTTCGCAATGAACGAGATGGGCAACACCTACAACGCCAAGTACCGCAAGTCGGCACAGGCGGTCGGTGAGACCATGGGTAAATACCACCCGCACGGCGACTCGGCGATTTACGACACCATCGTGCGCATGGCGCAGCCATTCAGCCTGCGCCACATGCTGATCGACGGCCAGGGCAATTTCGGTTCCATCGACGGCGATAACGCCGCGGCGATGCGATACACCGAAATCCGCCTCGACAAGATTGCCCACGAATTGCTGGCCGATATCGACAAGGAAACCGTCGACTTCGGCCCCAACTACGACGGCAGCCACAAGGAACCGCTGGTCCTGCCGACGCGACTGCCGAATCTGCTGGTCAATGGCTCATCGGGTATTGCCGTGGGCATGGCCACCAATATCCCGCCGCACAACCTGAACGAGGTTGTCGATGCCTGCCTGCACTCGCTGAAGAACCCGGATTGCTCGATCGACGAGCTGATGGAAATCATCCCGGCACCCGACTTCCCGACTGCCGGCATCATCTACGGCATCAATGGCGTGCGCGATGGTTACCGCACCGGCCGCGGCAAGGTAGTGATGCGCGCCAAGGTGCACTTCGAGGACATCGACAAGGGCGCGCGACAGGCCATCATCGTTGACGAGATCCCGTATCAGGTCAACAAGAAGACGCTGCTGGAGCGCATTGCCGAGCTGGTTCACGAGAAGAAGATCGAGGGTATCAGCCACATCCAGGACGAGTCGGACAAGTCCGGCATGCGCGTCGTCATCGAGTTGAAGCGCGGCGAAGTGCCCGAGGTTGTCTTGAACAACCTCTACAAGCAGACCCAGCTGCAAGACAGCTTCGGCATGAACATGGTGGCGCTGATCGACGGTCAGCCCAAGCTGTGCAACCTGAAGGACCTGATCACGGTCTTCCTAGAACACCGCCGCGAAGTGGTCACGCGCCGCACGATTTTCGAGCTGCGCAAGGCCCGCGAGCGCGGCCATGTGCTGGAAGGCCTGGCCGTCGCGCTGGCCAATATCGACGAGTTCATCGAGACGATCAAGACTTCGCCGACGCCGCCCGTGGCCAAGGCCGCCCTGATGAGCAAGAGCTGGGATTCGTCGCTGGTGCGCGAAATGCTCAGCCGCGCCGAAGGTGGCAGCTCGGCCTACCGCCCGGAGGGCTTGCCCGCCGCCTATGGCATGCAGGACGACGGCCTCTACCGCCTGTCGGACGACCAGGCCAGCGAAATCCTGCAGATGCGCCTGCAGCGCCTGACCGGCCTGGAGCAGGACAAGATCGTCGCCGAGTACAAGGAAGTGATGTCGCAGATCGCCGATCTGCTGGACATCCTGGCCACGCCGGCCCGCGTCACCACCATCATCAGCGAAGAGCTGGTGCAGGTGAAGCTCGAGTTCGGCCAGACCAAGCTCGGCGCCCGCCGCAGCGTGATCGAGCACAACGCGCAGGAGCTTGGCACCGAAGACCTGATCACGCCCACCGACATGGTCGTGACGCTCTCGCACACTGGCTACATCAAGAGCCAGGCACTGAGCGAGTACCGCGCCCAGAAGCGCGGTGGCCGCGGCAAGCAGGCCACGCAGACCAAGGAAGACGACTGGGTCGATCAGCTCTTCATCGCCAACACGCACGACTGGATCCTGTGCTTCTCCAACCGCGGCCGCGTCTACTGGCTGAAGGTCTGGGAAGTGCCGCAGGGTTCGCGCAATTCGCGCGGCAAGCCCATCGTCAACATGTTCCCACTGCAGCAGGAAGAAAAGATCACCGTCGTGCTGCCGCTCACCGGCGAGTTCCGCAGCTTCCCTGAAGATCACTTCATCTTCATGGCCACCGCCATGGGTACGGTCAAGAAGACCTCCTTGAAGGACTTCAGCAACCCGCGCAAGGCCGGCATCATTTCGGTGGACCTGGATGAAGGCGACCACCTGATCGGTGCGGCGCTGACCGACGGCAAGCACGACGTGATGCTGTTCAGCGACGGCGGCAAGGCCGTGCGCTTTGACGAAGACGATGTTCGCCCGATGGGCCGCACCGCCCGCGGTGTGCGCGGCATGATGCTGGAACCCGATCAGCGCCTGATCGCGATGCTGGTGGCGGAAGACGAAAACCAGAGCGTGCTCACCGCCACCGAGAATGGCTACGGCAAGCGCACCGCCATCACCGAATACACCCGCCACGGCCGCGGCACCAAGGGCATGATCGCTATCCAGCAGAGCGAGCGCAATGGCCGCGTGGTGGCCGCCACGCTGGTGCACCCTGATGACGAAATCATGCTGATCACCGACAAGGGCGTGCTGGTGCGCACCCGCGTCTCCGAGATCCGCGAGCTGGGCCGTGCCACGCAAGGCGTGACCCTGATCGCGCTGGACGATGGCGCGAAGCTGTCGGGCCTGCAGCGCATCGTCGAGAACGACGCGAACGAGCAGAGCAATGAGGCCGAAGGCGGCGACCTTGAGCAAGGCGACCAGGCCGGCGACGACAACTCCACCAAGGAATGAACGTGATCACCAAGAACAAGCTGGCCGCGCTGGCCCTCGCCTCCTGTGCCGTCTTGGCGCAGGCGCAGACGGCCGCTTCGGCGCCGCAGATCTCGCCGGCCAAGAAGGAGCTGATCACCCGACTGTTGACCATTCAGACCGCCAACGCCGAAGGCATGGCCCGCAACCTGGCTGGCGCACCCCTCGGCCCGATGGCGCAGGAAGTGCGCATCGCGATGCAGCAGGTACCAGCCGAGAAGCGGGAAGCCGCGGCCAAGGCCATTGAAAACGACGTCAACAAGTTCGGCGAGGAAGCGACTCGCATGATCAAGGAGCGCATCTTGAAGCTGGCGCCCGAGGTGGTCAGTCCGATCCTGGATGCCCGCTTCAGCGAAGACGAGCTGCGCCAGATCTTGGCCTGGCTGGAGTCTCCGGTGGCCAAGAAGTTCGACTCCGTCAGTCCAGAAATGGGCCGAGCCCTGCAAGGCAAGGTGATGCAGGACCTGGGCCCGGCGCTGGACGCCCGACTCAACACGCTGCGCGGGGGCATCGTCAAGCACCTGGGCCTGACGCCACCATCCAGCTCGGGCACGCCCGCCGCCAGCAAGCCCCCAGCCAAGAAGTAATTCAGCCAACGATGAGCCAGCCCCGCCCGTTCAATTTCTCCGCCGGCCCTGCCACCCTGCCCGAAGAAGTGCTGCAGCAGGCGGCCGACGAGATGCTGGACTGGCAAGGCTCGGGCATGGGCGTGATGGAGATGAGCCACCGCGGGCGCGAGTTCATTTCGATCTACGAGCAAGCGGTCGGCGACCTGCGCGAACTGCTGCAGGTGCCGGCCAATTTCCGCATCCTCTTCATGCAGGGCGGTGGCCTGGGCGAAAACGCCATCGTGCCGCTGAACCTGAGCCGAGGGGGCAAGGTCGACGCGGTCATCACCGGCTCCTGGTCCACCAAGAGCACGAATGAGGCCAAGCGCTATGCCGACGTGCACGTGGCCGCCAGCAACCTGGCCGACAGGCACCGCAGCCTGCCGCCAGCTTCGAGCTGGCAGTTGCGCGATGGCGCGAGCTATGTGCACGTCTGCAGCAATGAAACGATCGACGGCGTCGAATTCCATGAGCTGCCCGACCTGAAGGCTCTGGGCAGCGCAGCGCCGCTGGTGATCGACTTCTCTTCGCATGTGCTGTCGCGCCCGGTCGACTGGTCGCGCGTCGGTCTCGCATTTGGCGGCGCGCAGAAGAACATCGGCCCGGCCGGCCTGACCATCGTGGTCGTGCGCGAAGACCTCCTGGGTCATGCGCTGCCAAGCTGCCCCTCGGCCTTCGACTACAAGATCGTGGCCGACGCGGATTCGATGTTCAACACGCCGCCCACCTACTCGATCTATATCGCGGGCCTGGTCTTCCAGTGGCTGAAGAAGTTCGAGTACGCCGGCAAGAGCGGCCTGGCCGCCATCGAGCAACGCAACATCGACAAGGCCGCCCTGCTCTATGCAGCGCTGGACTCGTCCCAGTTCTATGAAAACCGCGTCGCGGCGAACTGCCGCTCGCGCATGAATGTTCCGTTCTATCTTCGCGACGAGCGATTGAACGACGCCTTCCTCACCGGAGCGAAGGCGCGCGGATTGCTGCAACTCAAAGGCCACAAGTCGGTGGGAGGCATGCGTGCATCGATCTACAACGCCCTGCCGCTGGAAGGCGTGCAGGCGCTTTGCACCTACCTGAAAGACTTTGAGGCTCAAAATGGCTGAGGGCGCACCCGCCACACCCGACCCGGCGCTGCTGGCGCTGCGGCACAAGATCGACGCGGTCGACCGCGAACTGCTGGACCTCGTCAACAAGCGTGCCGCGCTGGCGCAGGAAGTCGGCGAGTTGAAGAAGAAAGAAGGCTCGGTGGTGTTCCGGCCCGAGCGCGAAGCGCAGGTGATCGACGGGCTCAAGGCCCACAACCCCGGTCCGCTGCGCGGCGAGTCGGTGGCTCCGATCTGGCGCGAAATCATGTCGGCCTGCCGGTCGCTCGAAACGCCCACGCGCGTGGCCTATCTCGGCCCGGCCGGGACCTTCTCGGAGCAGGCGGCGCTCGGTTTCTTCGGCACCTCCATCGTGCAAGTGCCTTGCACCAGCATCGACGAAGTGTTCCGCACCACCACGGCCGGTGCGGCTGACTTTGGCGTCGTGCCGGTCGAGAACTCGACCGAAGGCGTCGTCGCCCGTTCGCTGGACCTGTTCCTGACCACGCCGCTGTTCATCATCGGCGAAACCAGTCTGTTCGTGCGCCACAACCTGCTGCGCCGCGAGAACTCGCTGGAAGACATCCAGGCGGTCTGCGCTCATCCTCAGGCCTTGGCGCAATGTCATGGCTGGTTGTCCACGCACCTGCCGCACGCAGAGCGCCGGCCGGTCTCCAGCAATGCAGAAGGCGCACGCCTGGCAGCGCTGGACAAGCGCCTGGCCGCCGTGGCGAGCGAACGCGCCGGCAGCGAATACGGCCTTCACATCGTGGCGCCCGCCATCCAGGACGACGCGCACAACCGAACCCGTTTCGCCATCGTCACGCACCCGGACCGCCACCCGGCACCTAAGGCCTCGGGCCACGATTGCACTAGCCTCGTCGTCTCGGTGACGAACAAGCCCGGCGCGGTGCACGACATGCTGGTCCCGTTGAAGGCGCATGGCGTCTCGATGTCGCGCTTCGAATCGCGCCCGGCTCGCTCCGGCCAGTGGGAGTACTACTTCTACATCGACCTGCAAGGTCACCCCGAGCAGCCGAACATGGCCCAGGCCTTACGTGAGTTACGTGCCGTCTGTGCCTATTTCAAGCTCTTAGGCACGTATCCTCTGGACGTGCACTGAGTTCAGCGAGGCAGCAAAGCAATGTTCACCCAGCTCGGCGTCATCGGTTGCGGTTTGATGGGCGGCTCCTTCGCACTGGCGCTGAAGAAAGCCGGCCTGGTCAAGCGCGTCGTTGGCTACAGCAAGTCGCCCTCCACCACCGAAACCGCCAAGAAGATGGGCGTGATCGACGTGGCGGCGGAGTCAGCCCTGCTCGCTGTTTCGGGCTCGGACATCGTCCTGATCTCGGTGCCCGTCTCGGCCACCGAGCCGACACTGAAGGCAATCCGCCATCTGGTCACGCCGAACACGCTTTTCATGGATGTGGGCTCGACCAAGTCCGATGTCGTGGAGGCCGCACGCCGCGTGCTGGGCGAAAAGATCAATTGCTTCGTGCCCGCGCATCCGATTGCGGGCAAGGAATCCGGTGGCATCCAGAATGCCGACGCGACCCTTTACCAGGGCCGGCAGGTCATCCTGACGCCGCTGCCGGAGACGCTGCCAGCACTGGTGCAGCGCGCAACGGATGCCTGGTCGGCCATGGGCACTCAGGTGCTCAAGATGACGCCGGAGAACCACGACGCGGCCTTTGCCGCCGTCAGCCATCTGCCGCATCTGCTGGCCTTTGCCTACTATCTTTCGGTCGCCAGGCAACCCGCCGGTCGCGACTTCCTGAGCCTCGCCGGGCCCGGCTTTCGCGACTTCACCCGCATCGCCGCCAGCGAGCCCGCCGTATGGCGCGACATCCTCATGGCCAACAGGGCCGAGGTGCTGAAGCAGTCGCGCGCCTTCCGCAAGGCCCTCGATCGGCTCGAGATGCTCATGGTCAGCGGCAATGCCAGCAGCCTGGAAGAGCAGATCCGCCTGGTCTCGGAAGACCGCAGCCAATGGCAGATGGGTCAGCTGACCGTGCCTCGCTCGCAGCAGAAATAGCCCCCTCTTTCCTGTTTCCCGTTCATGTTCAAGATTCCTTTCCTCGACCTGCCGCCGCTGCGCGCCGCAGCAGGCACGGTGCGCCTGCCGGGCTCCAAGAGCATTTCCAACCGCGTGCTGCTGCTGGCCGGCCTCTCCGAAGGCCAGACCCTGGTGCACGACCTGCTCGATTCCGACGACACCGCCGTGATGCTGGCTTCCTTGAAGCAGCTTGGCTGTGTGCTGGAGCAAGTCGAAGGCGGCCCCCTGAAGGTCACCGGCATCGGCGCGAAGCTGCAGACGAATGCCGCCAAGCTCTTTCTCGGCAATGCCGGCACGGCAATGCGCCCGCTTACGGCGGCGCTGGCCTTGCTGGCGGCAACACAGGGCGGCGAATTTGAACTCTCTGGCGTGGCGCGTATGCACGAGCGTCCCATCGGCGATCTGGTCGATGCCTTGCGCGGCCTGGGTTGCGAAGTGGCCTGCCTGGGCAATGAAGGCTATCCGCCGCTGCGGCTGAGCGGCCCGTCAGAGCTGAAGCTCAGCGAGCCGGTGCGCGTGCGCGGCGATGTGTCGAGCCAGTTCCTCACGGCCTTGCTGCTGGCGTTGCCGTTGGTGGCGGAGCAAGACATCCACATCGACGTGGTTGGCGAGCTGATCTCCAAGCCCTATATTCACATCACGCTGGAGCTGCTCAAGCGCTTCGGCATCGAGGTCAAGCGCGAGGGCTGGCAGCGCTTCACGATTCCGGCCGGCAGCCGCTACCGTTCGCCGGGCGAGATCCACGTCGAGGGTGATGCCTCGTCTGCGTCCTACTTCGTGGCCTTGGGTGCCATCGCTGCAACAGGTCAACCGATCCGCATCGAGGGCGTGGGCAGCGCGTCCTTGCAGGGCGACGTGCGCTTCGTTGAAGCCGCCGAAGCCATGGGTGCCGTGGTGCGTGCCGAGGCCAATGCCGTCGAGGTCAAGCGCGGCGCCTGGCCACTCAGGGCACTGGACCTGGATTGCAACCACATACCGGACGCAGCCATGACGCTTGCCGTGATGGCGCTCTATGCCGACGGCCCGTCCACATTGCGCAATATCGCCAGCTGGCGCGTCAAGGAGACCGACCGCATCGTCGCCATGGCCACCGAGCTGCGCAAGCTCGGCGCGCAGGTCGAGGAAGGCCCCGACTGGCTGCGCGTGCACCCGCTGCGCGACTGGCAGCCGGCAGCCATCCACACCTATGACGACCACCGGGTCGCCATGTGCTTCTCTCTGGCTGCCTTCAATGGCCTGGTGACGGCAAGCCCGGTGCCGGTGCGCATCCTCGAGCCCCAGTGCGTGGCCAAGACCTTTCCGGACTATTTCGAGACCCTGTTCGAAGTCGTCTCGGCCCGGCCGGAAGACATCCCGGTGATCACGATTGACGGCCCCACGGCCTCCGGCAAGGGCACGCTGGCTGACGTGGTGGCCCACGAGCTGGGCTACATCGTGCTGGATTCCGGTGCGCTGTACCGCGCCACTGGCCTGGCGGCCCGCCGCGCCGGCGTCGAACTGGACGAAGCCGAGGCCGTGGCTGCCATCGCCGCAAAATTGGACCTGCACTTCGCCAAGGGCCGGGTCTGGCTGGGCGATGAAGACATCACCGACGCCCTGCGCGAAGAAGCCTCGGGCCTGGCCGCCTCCCAGGTGGCAGCCCACGCACCGGTGCGGGCTGCGCTCAACCAGCTGCAACTCGACTTCCGCTGCCTGCCGGGCCTGGTGGCCGATGGGCGGGACATGGGATCGATGGTCTTTCCGGATGCTCCCCTGAAGGTCTTTCTCACCGCCAGCGCTGCCACGCGGGCCGAGAGAAGGCATAAGCAATTGATTTCCAAGGGAATTCCGGCTAATATCGCGGGCTTGCGTGAAGACCTGGAAGCCAGGGATGCTCGCGACAAAGGTCGCACAGCATCACCGCTCCAGGCCGCCGCAGACGCGCGGAGGCTCGACAACTCGGCCCAGACCATTGAGGAATCAAGGGATCTGGTGCTCAGCTGGTGGGCTGAAGCAAGGCCGTTCAAGGGTTCAGCGTTGAGCCATTGAACGACCCGGCCGCAAGGCCAGACCGGGCCCGCCGCCCTTCCTCTCGAACGTCAGTTCACCGAGGGCGGCGAACTCATCAACCTAACCCCGCAAGCTCGTCTTGCAACGCCGTCCGTCAAACGCCTTGTCAGCCGGCACAGGAAACACAATGTCCCAAACCCAAACCGCCCAAGCCTCCGGCATGGAATCGTTCGCAGCCCTCTTCGAGGAATCGCTGCAAAAGTCTGACATGCGTTCCGGCGAGGTCATCTCGGCCGAAGTCGTCCGTGTCGAGCACAACTTCGTTGTGGTCAACGCCGGCCTGAAGTCCGAAGCGTATGTGCCTATCGAAGAGTTCAAGAACGATCAGGGCGAGCTCGAAGTCAACGTCGGCGACTTCGTGTCGGTGGCCATTGACGCCATCGAAAACGGCTACGGCGACACCATCCTGTCGCGCGACAAGGCCAAGCGTCTGGCCTCGTGGCTGTCGCTGGAAACCGCACTGGAGTCGGGCGACTTCGTGACCGGTACCGTGTCGGGCAAGGTTAAGGGCGGTCTGACCGTCCTCGTGAACGGCATCCGCGCCTTCCTGCCGGGTTCCCTGCTGGACACACGTCCAGTCAAGGACATGAGCCCGTACGAAGGCAAGACCATGGAATTCAAGGTCATCAAGCTGGACCGCAAGCGCAACAACGTCGTGTTGTCGCGCCGCGCTGTGGTCGAAGCTTCGATGGGCGAAGAACGCGCCAAGCTGCTCGAGACGCTGTCCGAAGGCGCCATCGTCAACGGCGTGGTCAAGAACATCACCGAATACGGTGCCTTCGTTGACCTGGGCGGCATCGACGGCCTGCTGCACATCACCGACATGGCCTGGCGCCGTGTCCGCCACCCGTCGGAAGTCGTGACGGTTGGTCAGGAACTGACCGCCAAGGTCCTGAAGTTCGACGCTGAGAAGAATCGCGTCTCGCTGGGCCTGAAGCAGCTGGGCGACGACCCGTGGTTCGGCGTTGCTCGCCGCTACCCGACCAGCACCCGCCTGTTCGGCAAGGTCACGAACATCGCCGACTACGGCGCGTTCGTTGAAATCGAGCCGGGCATCGAAGGTCTGGTGCACGTGTCCGAAATGGACTGGACCAACAAGAACATCGCACCTTCGAAGATCGTCTCCCTGGGCGACGAAGTCGAAGTCATGGTCCTGGAAATCGACGAAGACAAGCGTCGCATCTCCCTGGGCATGAAGCAGTGCAAGGCCAACCCGTGGGAAGAGTTCGCCGAGAACGTCAAGCGCGGCGACAAGGTCAAGGGCCCGGTCAAGTCGATCACCGACTTCGGCGTGTTCGTTGGCCTGGCTCAAGGCATTGACGGCTTGGTGCACCTGTCCGACCTGTCGTGGGAAGAGACTGGCGAAGCTGCAGTGCGCAACTTCAAGAAGGGCCAGGAAGTCGAAGCCATCGTGCTGGCCGTTGACGTCGAGCGCGAGCGCATCTCGCTGGGCATCAAGCAGCTGGACAGCGACCCGTTCACCGCCTACACCACGATCAACGATCGCGGCGCTTCGGTGACCGGCAAGGTCAAGACGGTTGACGCGCGTGGCGCCGAAATCGAACTGGCTGAAGGCGTGATCGGCTACCTGCGTGCTTCGGAAATCTCGCGCGACCGCGTCGAAGATGCCCGCAACGTGCTGAAGGAAGGCGACGAAGTCACCTCCATCGTCATCAACGTGGACCGCAAGACCCGCAACATCCAGTTGTCGATCAAGGCCAAGGACAACGCCGACAACCAGGAAGCCATGCAGCGCCTGTCGGCCACGTCCGAGCGTGAAAACGCCGGCACCACCAGCCTGGGCGCCCTGCTGCGCGCCAAGCTGGACAACAACAACGGCTAAACTGTCGCCCAACCGGCAACCCTCCGGGGTTGCCTGCTGGTGACCGCCGCAGGCTCGCCACTCGATAAGGGTGCGAGCCTGTTTTTTTGCCAACACCACAAGAACATATTCATGACCCGATCCGACCTCGCCGCTCTCCTGGCTGACCGCTTTCCCCAGCTGACGCAGCGCGACACCGAGTTCGCCGTGAAGACCATCCTGGACGCGATGTCCGACGCGCTGGCCCGGGGCCACCGCATCGAGATCCGCGGCTTCGGAAGTTTCCAGGTCAACCGCCGCCCGCCCCGCATGGGCCGCAATCCGCGCAGCGGCGAGCAAGTGCTGATCCCCGAGAAGCTGGTGCCCCACTTCAAGCCGGGCAAGGCCCTGCGCGAAGCGGTGGACGCCCAGCCGCCCAAGACCGAATTGGCCGACGACTGAAGCCCCCGGCCGCGCCTAGAATCGCCGCCTGATGCGACTCATCGTCTGGCTCCTCAGAGCCTTCCTCTTTTTCGCTCTCTTTGCCTTCGCGCTGAACAACCAGCAGGACGTTGCCGTGCGCTGGTTCTTCGGCCACGAATGGCATGCGCCGCTGGTCATCGTGGTGCTGCTGGTGTTCGGCATCGGTTGCGCGCTCGGCGTGCTCGCCATGGTGCCGGCCTGGTGGCGGCATCGCCGCCTGGCGCGCCGTCGGCAAGACCTGCCCCCGGAGACCCAAGCCCCTGGCGACCCATTGAACAACTCCCCTCTGCCCCGCGATGGACTTTGACCTGCGCTGGCTGCTGATCGCCATGCCCATCGCCTTCGCGCTGGGCTGGCTGGGTTCGCGCCTTGATGCGCGCCAGTTGAAGCGCGAACAGCGCGATGCACCCAAGGCCTATTTCAAGGGCCTGAACCTGCTGCTGAACGAACAGCAGGACAAGGCCATCGATGCCTTCATTGAAGCGGTGCAGCTGGACCCCGACACGTCGGAGCTGCATTTCGCGCTCGGCAATCTGTTCCGCCGCCGTGGCGAATACGAGCGCGCGGTGCGCGTGCATCAGCATCTGCTGCAGCGCGGCGACCTGCCCACCCATGAGCGAGACCGCGCCCAACATGCGCTGGCACAAGACTTCCTGAAGGCGGGCCTGTTTGATCGCGCCGAAGAAGCCTTCCGGGCGCTCGCCGGCAGCCGCTTCGAAGCCGAGGCGGAGCTGGCCCTCTTGTCGCTCTACGAGCGTTCACGGGAGTGGCGCAAGGCGGCCGACGTGGCGCGCCATCTGGAGCAGATGGGCACCGGCTCCTTTGCCACGCGCATCGCGCACTTCCTCTGCGAGCTGGCTCTTGAAGCCCAGGCCCGCCATCAGGACGAAGAGGCACAGAAGCTCCTGGCCGAGGCACGCAAGCTCGCGCCGCAAGCGGCCCGCGCCCATGTGCTAGCCGGCCAGATGCTGGCCCGCCGCGAACAGCCCGAGCAGGCCATGGCCGCGTATGCGGAGCTGCTGGCCTCGAACGCCGAGGCCTTCAATCTGGTGGCCAAGGATTACGCCGAAGCGGCCCGCGCCAGCGCCCAGCCCGAACTGGCGGCCCGCGCGCTCGACACCTTGAGCGCGCGCTACCAGCGCGCGCCAAGCCTGCAGTTGCTGCAAGCCATCGCCCTGCTCGACAGCGACCCGGCCCGCCAGCGTGAGCGCCTCTTGCGCCATCTGCGCGACCAGCCCATGCTCTCGGCCGCCAGGCTGCTGCTGGAGCACGGCCCGCTGCAAGGCGATGCCGAACAGGCACTGGTCGGCAGCGCGCTGGAGCGCGCCAGCCGGCCCTTGCAGCGCTACCGCTGCGCCGCTTGCGGCTTCGAAGCGCAGCACTATTTCTGGCAGTGCCCGGGTTGCCTGACCTGGGATTCCTACCCGCCTCGCCATGTCGAGGAACTTTGATGACGACTCCAATCACTCAGCAAGAAGCGCCAGCCGTCGTGGCCCCCGAGCGCGTCATCCTGTGCATGAAATGGGGCACGAAGTACGGCCCCGAGTACGTGAACCGGCTCTATGCCATGGTGCGCCGCCACCTGCGCGGCGAGTTCCGTTTCGTCTGCCTGACCGACCGCACCGAAGGCATCCGCCCGGAAGTCGAATGCTTCCCCATTCCGAGCCTGGAGCTGCCCGCCGGCAGTCCGGAGCGCGGCTGGACCAAGCTGACCACCTTCAGCACCGAGCTGGTCGAGGGCTATGGTCTCAAGGGCACGGCTCTGTTCCTGGACCTTGACGTGGTGATCGTCGGCGACATCACGCAGTTCTTCTACGTGCCGGGCGAATTCCTGATCATTCACGACTGGAAGCGCCCCTGGCGCATCACCGGCAACTCCTCGGTCTACCGCTTCGAGCTGGGCCGCCATCCGGAGGTGCTGGTCAAGTTTCGTGCCGAGTTCGACGCCATCCGCCAGAAGTTCCGCAACGAGCAGGCCTACCTGTCCGACGAGATGCAGGCCAAGGGCATGCTGCGGTACTGGGACGACGCCTGGTGCGCCAGCTACAAGTACCACTGCATACCGCGCTGGCCGACCAACTACTGGCGTGCGCCCTTCATTCCCAAGGACGCCCGAATCCTGATCTTCCACGGCGTGATGAACCCGCCCGACGCCCTGGCTGGCCGCAGCAACGGCAACTGGCGCCATGCCAAGCCCGCGCCCTGGATTGCTGATCACTGGCACGAGTGATGGCTTCGAGTCGCCGCACTGAATGATCCCGGTCCTGTTCATCAATCTGGATCGCGACGCCGAGCGCCGCGCCCGGCTGGAGGCCGAGTTGCAGCAGCATGGCGTGGCAGGCGAGCGATTTCCAGCCACCTTGTGGACGGCGCTTTCGGCAGCCGAACAGGCTCGCTACTACTCCCCCGAGCTCAACGCCCGCCTGTTCCACAAGCCCCTGGTCAATGGTGAGAAGGGTTGCTACGCCAGCCATCTGCGCGCCTGGCAATGGCTGCTTGATTCGCCCCATGCCGCCCTGGTGGTGCTGGAGGACGACGTCAAGCTCAAGCCCGGATTCGCCGCCGTGGTTGACGCCATCACCGCCTTGCCGGCGGGCTGGGACATGATCAAGCTGCTCGGCCGACCCGCCACCGGCAAGCAGGAAAAGCTGCGCGGCCAGGCGCCACTGATCGCTGGCACCGAACTGGTCGACTACGCCCGCATTCCCAGTCTCACCGCCGGCTACGTCATCAGCCGCTCCGGTGCCAGCAAGCTCCTGAACACCCGCCTGCCCTTCGGCCGCCCCATCGACGTGGACCTGCGGCATTTCTGGGAGAACGGCTTGAAGGTTCAGGGCGTGGAGCCATCGGCCATCGAGCTGGACGAAACCAGCTTCGAGAGCAGCATCGGCGACAAGCCCAAGGGCGGTCTCGCTGCACGCTGGACCAAGTTCCGCCACAAGATGGCGTACACGATCCTCAATCATTGGTATACAAGATGAGCTGGGTCCGCACGCGCAGCCTGGTGCTGGTGTCCTGGGACGGCCAGAGCGAGCCCTGGCAGATGATTCATCTGGATGCAGCGCCCGATTTCGACTGGGTCCTGTTCGACTTCTCCGGCCGCCAGGCCCCAGGTCCGCGCACGCTGCGCGGCCAGCAATGCCTGGTGCTGTCAGGCGCCACCGAATGCAAGGGCGAGATCTACCAGGCGCTCGCCGACCACCTGGCCGCCAACAGCGAAGTGCCGGACTATGTGTCGCTGATCGACGATGACATCCTGATTTCGGTCAGCGACATCAACCGCGTCCTGCATCTGGCTGCATGCGAAGGCCTGGACATCTGCTCACCGGTGCTCAGCCATGACAGCGTCTACACCCATCGCTGGACGCTGCGCCAGCCGAGCAGGATGTTCCGTGAGGTGGACTGGATCGAGGTGATGATGCCCTTCTACCGCGGCAGCCTCTTCATGGCCGGCCGCGAGCAGTACCGGGGCAATGTTTCTTCCTGGGGCATAGACAAGTACCTGATGCCCACGCTGCAGCAGCTCACCGGCCTCAAGCGCTGCGCGCTCATCGACGCGGTGATGGCCAGCCATCGGCGCCCGGTCACGAGCGGCCAGAAGGTCTACCGCAACGGTCGCACCGCAGCGCAGGAAGCGGCGGCCATGAAAGCCAGTTGCATCTCCCTGATCCAGTCACGCCAGCCCGAGCTCTTGCAGACTGAGTGGTTCCAACGCATCTTCGAGCAGCGTCATGCGCGCACGCGCTGGCAACAGCTCAAGTACGGCCTGGGTCGGCCGCTGCGGCGCTGGCTCGAAACCTCGACCTGAACACTCCGGGACAGCCGCCGGCACAAAAAGGCGCGATGGCATCGGGCATCATGCAAGCGGCCCCCGCGGCCGCAACACAAGGCTAGAGCGACAGCAGCAGTTGCTCGTAGCGCCGCATCATCAGCTTGCGGTCGTGATGGCGCATGGCATGCAGGCGGGCCTCAGATGCCAATCCGGCCGCATAGCCCGGCTCGAGCAGCAGGCGCTCCAGCACATCGGCCAGCGCCTGCGGGTCTCTCTCCGGCACCAGCAGGCCGCTCTTGCCATCCACGAAAACACCCTCCACACCAGGCACGTCGGACGCCACGCAGGCGCAACCGGCGGCCATGCCTTCGACCAGCGCCAGGGGCATGCCTTCCCAGTGGGTGGACAACACGAAGATCTGCTGGCTCATCAGGAGCTCCGGCAGGTCAGCGTGGTGGCCCATGAACCAGACCTGGGAACCCAGGCCCAGGTCGCGCACCAGGGCCTCGGCACGGGTGCGCAGACTGGCCTTGCCCGCGCCGGCGAGGTGCAGCTTGGGCACCAGCCCACGCTTCTTCTTCAACAGGGCCAGGGCATGGATCAGGGTGATCTGGTCTTTCTGGCGCGCAAAGCGGGCCGACATCACAATGCCCGGCGAGCGGCTTTCATAGGGCCGCGCTTCGGCACCGGCAAAGCGGTTGAGGTCGATGCCATTGGGAATGGCCAGCGTGCGTTCGGCCGGCATGCCCAGCTCGACGAGGGTCTCCCGCACCCCTTCGGACACGCCCACCAGCCGTGCCGTGCGCCGTGCCAGCCAGCGGGCCTGCCAGAGCTTGAAGGCGCTGTAGCGCTCGCGCGAGTTGTGCTCCACGTGCACCATGGCAGGCACCCATGCCGCGCGAGCCGCCCAGCGGCCGATCAGGTGCTCCGGAAAGCCATGAGCCATCACCACATCGGGCCGCCAGCGACGACACAGCCGCGCCAATGCCCAGATCGAGAGCCAGTGAAACCAGCCGGGCACAACCTCCACATGGAGCCCCTGGTCGCGCAGTGCCTGCACACGCGCGTCATCGGTGGTGCGCTTGCGACGCAGCACGAGCAGGGCTTCAAAATCCCGGCTCTCCTGGGCAGCAGCCACCAGGTCTATGGCCACCTGGGTGGCACCGGAGAAGCCGCCGGTGACGAAATGCAGCACCTTGCGGCGCGGATGGGCTGAGGATGGAAACTTCATGGGGGATAGACACCCTGCACTGCGACCGGGCCGCCCGCAGTATCTCAATGAATTGCCGGCGGCCAAGCCCACAAGCACCCCTGGACGGGGGGCGCGGCCCGGTCTGTCGGACTGCAGCGACAATTCGGCCCCATGACTGTTGAAGCCGCCACCGCGCCCGACCTGAAGTCCACCGCCCGCCGGGTGCTTCGCTACGTGCTGCCGCATCGCCTGGGGCTGTTCTGGACGGTGCTGGCCTACATAGGCGCAGCCTGCACCGAACCGCTGATCCCCGAGCTCTTGCGCACTGTTTTCGGCAAGGGTTTCCAGGCTTCGTCGTTCTCGGTCTGGTGGGTGCCTGTCGTGCTGATCGGCCTGTTCGCGCTGCGTGGCCTGTTCGGCTTCCTTGGTCAGTACATGCTCAACCAGACGCTGACGCGCTCCGTCATGGACATGCGCCGCTCGCTGCTGGACGCATTGCTGCGCGCCGATGCCAGCGCCTATACGAGCCTGCAGCCCGGTGCGGCCGTGACCAAGGTGGTGAACGACCCGAATCAAGTCCTGACCCTCTTGAGCGGCACCGTGGTCTCGGTGCTGCGCGACGGCCTGCCCGCCATCGCCATGCTGGGCTACCTGCTCTACCTGAACTGGCAGCTGACCCTGCTCTCGATGATCACCACGCCGGCCATGGCGTTCGTCGTCAAGAGGGTGAACCGGCGCGTGCAGCAGATCGGTGCGCGCAACTATGACGCGCAGCTGGAGCTGGTGAACAAGGTGGACGACATCACGCGCGCCTGGCGCGTGGTGCGCAGCTTCGATGCCGGCGACTATGAGCGCGGCCGTTTCGCCGACATCGCCCGCAAGGTGCAGCGCAGCGCGCTCAAGGTCTCGGCCACCAATGCGCTGACGCAGCCGCTGTCGCAGTTGATGGCCAGCGTGGGCTTGTCCCTCATCGTCAGCCTGGCGCTCTTGCAGGCGCGCCAGACCAACACCGGCGTCGAGGAGTTCGCCGCCTTCGTCACCGCCCTGCTCCTGATGACCTCGCGGCTGCGCCACCTGAGCGACCTGGCCCAGCCCATCACCAATGCCCTGGTGATTGCCCGCGGCTGCTTCAGCCTGCTGGACACGCCGGCCGAGCCCGACCGCGGCACGCAAGACCTGGCCCTTGCACGCGGCGAGCTGTCGCTGCGCGAAGTGAAGCTGCAATACCCCGGCGCCGAGCGCCCGGCGCTGGATGGCCTCAGCATGCTGATCAAGCCCGGCCAGACCACCGCCCTGGTCGGCGCCTCGGGCGCCGGCAAGAGCTCGGTGATCCACCTGCTGCTGGGCTTCGCGCAGCCGGACAGCGGCCAGATCCTGCTGGACGGCCACGACATCCAGGACCTCAGGCGCGCCGCCCTGCGCCGCCAGTTCGCCGTGGTCTCGCAGGACATCGTGCTCTTCGATGCCTCGGTGGCCGACAACGTGGCCTACGCACAGCCACGCGATGCAGCACGCCTGGAGCAAGCCTTGCGCGCCGCCCACTTGTGGGACTTTGTCCAAACGCTGCCGCAAGGCATCGAGACGCCGGTCGGCGCCAACGGCAGCAAGCTCAGCGGTGGCCAGCGCCAGCGCCTGGCCATTGCCCGTGCGCTGTACAAGGAGGCGCCAATCTGGGTGTTTGACGAAGCCACTTCGGCGCTGGACACCGAAAGCGAGCGCGCGGTGCAGCAGGCTTTGGAGCAATGGCAAGGCAAGAAGACGCTGATCCTGATCGCGCACCGCCTGTCCACCGTGCGCGCCGCAGATTGCATCCACGTGATGAGCAACGGCCGCTTGCTGGAATCGGGCTCGCATGCCGAGTTGCTGGCCACTGACGGCGCCTATGCCGCCATGGTGCGGGCCCAGCACGACTAGGGCCGAATGATGCGGCGGCGCCTGCTCTGGTCGGTCGTGATGGCCATGCTGTCACCGGCCACGCTTGCAAAGGACAGGCTGCTGGAGCTCAACCAGGCCACGCAGGCGCAACTGGAATCGCTGTCCGGCGTCGGGCCGGAACTGGCCGAGCGCCTCTTGAAGGTGCGCTCTGTCAAAGCATTCGAGAGCTGGGCCGACCTGCGCCGCCGGGTCAGCGGCATCGGTGCCAAGCAGGCAAAAAAGCTCTCAGACCAGGGCTTGCGGATCCAGGGTCAGGCCTTGCCTGGATGAGGCTTCAGCGCGCTCGCTCGACCTCGGCCACCCTCGCCTGCGCGAAGCCGGCGCTGCGCCTTTGCTGGCGCGGGTCGAACGGTGGCGGCTCGCCGGTCCAGCCGAAGAAGGCCTGCACCTCGCTGCGGCGCGCCAGCGTGTCGGTGAAACCGAGCGTGATCAGCTCCTCGGTGAAATCGGGCTCGAACAGCAGATAGCTGGTCAGCGCCGAGCCGTGCGCCGCCTTGCCTTCACCCGACACACCCACACTGCGCAGCAAGCCGCGCATGGTGGCCGGCAAGGCCGCCTGATGCTTGGCGGCCAGGTCGTCGATGCGGCGGCTCGGCGCAATCACCATCACCTCGACCGGCCGCAAGGCCGTGGAGCGGCGCGCCTCCGGCGGCAGAAGCGACAGCGTGTTGTTGATGCGTTGCATGCGTTCGATATCGACCGCCAGCGCATCCAGAAAGATGTTGGACAAGGCATGGCCGGCGATCTGAGCCATGCTCGGATGGGCCTCGACAGCTTGCACGCGCCGGCCAGGCGGCTCATGCATGCGGCCGGCACCGATCACCAGGATGCGCTCGGCACCAAGGTGGATGGCCGGCGAAATCGGCGCACTCTGGCGCATCGAACCATCGCCAAACCACTCGGGCTGGCCTTCCAGGTCGAGCTGCTCCGCCGGGAAGATGAAGGGAATGGCCGAGGACGCCATCAGGTGCTCGATCGTCAGCCGGGCCCGCACGGCCAGGCGCTGCGAGCGCAGCCAGGGCTGGATCTCCTTGGCCGTCTGATAGAAGGTCACATGCTGGCCTGAGCTGTAGCTGGAGCCGCTGATGGCCAGCGCATCCATGTGGCCGGTTTCCAGCATCTCGTCCAGCCGCTCCAGACGCACCCAGCGGCGCAGCAGCTCGCCGAGCGGCTCGTTGTCCAGCAGGCTCTTGGGCCGGCTGCGCTTCCAGCGCGCCAGCGCCCAGCCCAGGCTCATCATCGTCATCCAGCGCGCGCCGGTGCGTATCACGCCGAAGGAGTCGGCCCGGTAGACCTGGTCGACATGGATGTTCTGCCAGATGTAGACGAGGCCGTCGACCGCCGCGTCGAAGTCGTCTGCCTGGCAGGCCAGCGTGGCCGCGTTGATCGCGCCCGCCGAGGTGCCGGTGATGATGGGAAAGGGGTTGCCTCCGATCACGCCTGCATCGCGCCGCAACTGCGCCAGTGCCTGCAGCACGCCCACCTGGTAGGCCGCACGCGCGCCGCCGCCGGTCAGCACGAGGCCAGTGCTGGTTCGATCGGCGCTGTTCAGGTCGGACATGAGGCGGGCGGCAGCATTCTCTTGCTGGCCATCATCGCCCAGAAAATGCGCGCAAGGGAGCGGGACTCACCCCCTTGCATCGGCGCCGCAACGCTCACTCGTAGACGATCTGCGCGTCGCCGAGCTTTTCCAGAGCCTCATCACAAGGCCAGAACCTGGCCGCATCGCCCAGGTCCAGCTCGGCCACCGCGCCAGGGCGGCGGATCGACAGGCGCAGCGGCAGGCCTTGCAGCAAGCGGCCCTGCTCGGTTTCGGTGGCGCGCGCCGGCCAGGTCTTCAAGACCTCGTCCAGTGCCGGCACGGTGGCATCCGGCGGCACGCGCAGGAACTTGCCGAAGCGCGCGCGAGCGCCGGCCAGGTCCCAGATCGCGGTGACATTCATGCGCAGCCCGCCCGAGAAGCGGTCGTTCTGCACCTTGCCCTGCACGATCAGGAGCTCGTCGTCCGCCAGCAGTTCCTTGTGGGCATTGAGCAGCTCTTCGTTGGCCACCGCCTCGATGGCATCACTCTTGTCGTCGAGCTTGAAGATGCCGACGCGACCGCGATTGCCGTTGATGATGCGCAGGTCAGCCACGATGCCGGCCACCAGCACCGGCTCGCGGCTGTCCTGCAGGTCGGCCACCTGGCGCCTCACCATGCGGCGCACTTCGGCGCCACTCTGGTCGAACAGATGGCCGCTCAGGTAGAAGCCGATGGCGGTCTTCTCCAGGCTCAGGCGCTCCTTGATGCTCCAGGGCGCGGCCTCGACCAGCGGCGGCTCGGCCACCGAGGACCCATGGGTGTCATCGAAGTCGAACAGGCCGCCCTGGTCGGCATTGGCCGTCAGGTTGTCGGCATAGGTGTAGCCCAGGGCCACACTGGCCAGGAGGCGTGAGCGCTCCGGCTCGATGGAATCAAAGGCTCCGGCCTTGATCAGGGCCTCGACCACGCGCTTGTTGACCGCCTTGCGGTCGACCCGGGCGCAGAAGTCGAAGAAGGTCTTGAAAGGGCCACCCTCGGTGCGGGCCGCGACGATGGCGTGGATGGCACCGACGCCGGTGCCCTTGATGGCGCCCAGGCTGTAGTTGATCCGCTTCGGGCCCAGCGGCTCGAAGCGGTGCACGCCCAGATTGACATTGGGCGGTTCGAACTCGATGCCAAACAGCTTGGCATCGTTCAGCAGCACCTTGAGCTTGTCGGTGTCGTCCGACTCGATAGTCATGTTGGCCGCGTAGAACTCGGCCGCATAGTGCGTCTTCAGCCAGGCCGTGTGATACGAGAGCAGCGCATAGGCAGCCGCGTGCGACTTGTTGAAGCCATAGCCCGCGAACTTCTCCATCAGGTCGAAGACTTCGTCGGCCTTGGCCTGGTCAAGCCCCTTCTCGGCCGCGCCCTTGCGGAACAGCTCGCGGTGGGCCGCCATCTCCTCGGCCTTCTTCTTGCCCATGGCGCGGCGCAGCATGTCGGCGCCGCCGAGGCTGTAGCCGCCCAGCACCTGGGCCGCCTGCATCACCTGCTCCTGGTAGACAAAGACGCCGTAGGTCTCCTCGAGCACCTGGCCCAGCAGCGGATGCGGGTACTCGATCACTTCCTTGCCGTGCTTGCGCGCCACGAAGGACGGAATCAGGTCCATCGGCCCTGGCCGGTACAGCGACACCAGCGCGATCAGGTCCTCGAAGCGCGAGGGCTTGGCGTCCTTGAGCAGGCGCTGCATGCCAGGCGATTCAAACTGGAACACGCTCTCCGAGTAGCCCTTGCCAAACAGGTCGAACACCTTCTTGTCGGCCAGCGGCACCTTGGCCCAGTCGAAGTCCTTCTGCTCCGGATAGCGCGCCTGAATGAAGTTCTTGGCCAGCTCCAGGATGGTCAAGGTGGCCAGGCCCAGAAAGTCGAACTTCACCAGGCCGATGGCCTCGACGTCGTCCTTGTCATACTGGCTCACGGCGGACGTGGAACCCGGCTGCTGGTACTGCGGACAGAAGTCGGTGATCTTGCCTGGCGCGATCAGCACACCACCGGCATGCATGCCGATGGAGCGCACCGTGCCCTCCACGCGTGCCGCCAGCTCGAGCAGGCCGGCCACCTCTTCGTCGGTCCTTTCGCGCTCTTCGATCTCGGGCGACTCGTGCCGTGCATAAACCATCTTGGCCTTGGCCGGGTCGAAGTCGGGCGGCAGCTTGGCCAGGGTCACGGTCTTGCCGGGCGGCGCCGGGACCAGCTTGGCGATGGAGTCCACATGGCCAAAGCCCATGCCCAGCACGCGGCCGATGTCGCGCAACGCGCCCTTGGCCGCCATGGTGCCGAAGGTGGCGATCTGGCTGACGGCAGAGCGGCCGTACTTGTCCTTCACATAGTCGATGACGCGGTCGCGATTGCCCTGGCAGAAGTCGATGTCGAAGTCGGGCATGGACACCCGCTCCGGATTCAGGAAGCGCTCGAACAGCAACTTGTACTGCAGCGGGTCCAGGTCGGTGATCAGCAGCACATAGGCCACCAGCGAGCCGGCGCCCGAGCCCCGGCCGGGGCCGACCGGGCAGCCATTTTCCTTGGCCCACTTGATGAAGTCGCCCACGATCAGGAAGTAGCCGGGGAAGCCCATCTTGATGATGGTGGCCAGCTCGAACTCCAGCCGCTCCACATAGCGTGGCCGCTCGGCCTCGCGCTTGGCCTCATCGGGGTACAGCTGCTTCAGGCGGAAGTCCAGGCCTTCGAAGGAGAGCTGGCGGAAATACGCGTCCATCGGCATGCGCGAACCGTCGGCCAGGATGGGCGTCGGGAAGTCGGGCAACTGCGGCTTGCCCAGCACCAGCGAGAGGCTGCAGCGGCGCGCAATCTCCACCGTGTTGGCCAGGGCCGAAGGAATGTCGGCAAACAGCTTCTCCATGTCCGACTGCGGACGGAAGAACTGGCCATTGTTGAATCGCTTGATGCGCTTGGGGTTGGCCAGGGTTTCGCCCTCGGCCACGCAGACGCGTGCTTCATGCGCACCGAAGTCGTCTTCTTCGAGGAACTGCACCGGATGCGTGGCCACCACCGGCAAGCCCAGCTCGGCGGCCAGCGGCACCGAGGCCGCGACCAGGCCCTCCTGGCCCGGCAGCCCGGCGCGCTGCAACTCGATATAGAAGCGATTCGGGAAGATGCCTGCCAGGCGTTTGGCGGTCTCTCGGGCCTTGGCCTTGTCGCCATTGATCAGCGCGACGCCGACCGCGCCATGCTGGGCGCCGGAGAGGCAGATCAGGCCCTCGCCCAGCTCCTCCAGCCATTCCAGCTTCAGGCAGGCCTGGTTGCGGATCACGTTCTGAATCCAGGCGCGCGACAGCAGCTCGCTGATGTTCAGATAGCCCTTGCTGTTCTGCACGAGGAGGAGCAGCCGCGTGGGCGACTTGTCTGTGCCTTCGGGCTCCAGCCAGCAATCGGCGCCGAGGATGGGCTTGACGCCCTTCTTGCGGCAGGCGTTGTAGAACTTGATGCCACCAAAGAGGTTGGCCAGGTCAGTGATCGCCAGCGCCACCTGGCCGTCCTTGGCCGCCGCCGCAGCGGCATCGTCGACTCTCAGGGTGCCGTCGACGACGGAAAACTCGGTATGGGTACGCAGGTGAACAAAAGCCATGCGCGATTGTATTGAGCCAGCGCATGGCCATCTTCCGACCCCGGGCTCTCCCGGTCCGCATCAACCCGAATTGGCATCTGCAGGACGCATGGCGCACGCTATGCTGCCCGCCACAAGAATCTATAGATTCATTCTGTCAGCCGCCTCTTGCCCAAAGCCTGATGACCAAGCCATTCAAGCCCAGCCTCCTGACCCTTTGCGCCGCCGCCGTGCTGGCCATTTCTTCGCTTTCCGCTGAGGCGGCCAAGCCCACAAAGAAGCCGGCCGCCAAGACGGCTGCCAAGGCCGCCGCTGCAGCACCGGCCGCCAGTGCGGCCAAGCTGCCAAGCAGCGCCGACATCCTGGCCGCAGCCGGCCCGGGCGACTGGCGCGATGTCTCGCCCGAGCAGTCGCTCCTGATGGAGCTGGCTTCGGGCCCCGTAGTGATCGAACTGGCTGCCGATTTCGCGCCCAAGCATGCCGCCAATATCGCGGCTCTGGTGCGTGCTGGTTATTTCGACAACCTGGCCATCATCCGCGTGCAGGACAACTACGTCACCCAATGGGGCGATGCCGAGGAAGATGAAAGCAAGGTCAAGGCGAAGCCGGCAAACCTGGTCAAGGCTCCCGTGGAATTCGATCGCGCCTTGAAGGGCCTGGCCTTCAACAAGCTGCCCGAACACGATGGCTGGGCGCCGCAGGCGGGCTTCGTCAATGGCTGGCCGGTGGCGGCCGACCCCAAGACCGGCCGCGCCTGGCTGACCCATTGCTACAGCATGGTCGGCGCTGCACGTGGCAACGAGCCCGACTCCAGCGACGGCAGCGGCCTCTACACGGTGATCGGCCACGCGCCGCGTGCGCTGGACCTCAACATCACCAACGTCGGCCGCGTCGTCATGGGCATGGAGCGTCTCTCGGCGCTGCCGCGCGGCACCGGCACGCTGGGCTTCTACGTCAAGCCCGAAGAGCGAACCACCATCCAGCGCGTGCGCATGCTGACTGACGTGCCCGAGGCCGAGCGCCCCAAGCTGCAGATCCTGCGCACCGACACCGACACCTTCCGCCGCTGGCTCGATTCGCGGCGTTTCCGCGGCGGCTGGTTCGTGCACAGCCCTGATCGTGTGGATTTGTGCAGCGCCTTGCCACCCACCCGACGCCTGCCCTGACAAACAAGTCGCTCCGGCCTCCGATCTGAGCAGTCCCCCACAAGCAGTACGGATCACACACATGCTGGAACGCCATCTGCAAGCGCTTGAAGCCAAGCTGCCGGAACTGTGCCGGCAACTGCTCGAGGCCACCGAGCAGCGATTGCGGGAAGGCGTGCAACGCCACGCCGACGACACGGCACAGGCGGCACTGAAGAGCTGGCGCAGCCAGCAGTACGCGATCGAGCCGGGCCTGCTCGACGGACTGCGCAGCGCACTGCGGCCGACGCCGGCACCGGTGCTGAAAGAGCGGCCGGTGCTGCAGGACATCGACGAGCTGACCCTGGTCGATGAAGACCAGGCCGATCAGGCCATCGAGATCTCGCGCATCATTCAGCAGATCGAGGCCCGGGCCGAATGGGAGTTGCGCGAGTTGACCCAGCTGACCAGCAAGCTGCCAGGCGAAGGCGCGCTGCAGCCGGCCGCCTTTGCGCGCGCACTCAGCGAAGCCACGGCCGGCCTGGCCGACAAGCCGGCCCGCGCGCTTTGCATTTCCGCCGCGGCCTCGGCGCTGGCCGAGCAGATGCGCGAGCTGGCGCAGCAGGCCACCCAGCGCCTGCGCGGCTGGGGCCTGGAGCCGGCGGGCTTTGCCGCCATCCTGCCCGAGGAGCGGGTGGTCGAGGACATCGATGTCAGCCGCCACGGCGCCCTGCTCGATCTGCGCGATCGCGTGCATGCCGCCGACCCCGAGCACCAGCACGACAGCGCGCATGAGCAGACGGCCGAAATGCTCAGCCAGCTGTTCAAGCAGATCATGGCCGACCCCGACCTGGAGCCCCAGGTCAAGGAGACGATCTGCCGACTGCAGGCCAGCATCTTCCGGCTCGCGGTCGACGAGCCCGAACTGCTGGGTTCGGAGCAGCACCCGACCTGGGCGCTGATCAACCAGATCGCCGCCCATGCTGGCGACCATCCGCTGGCCAGCGATCCGCGGGGCGGCCAATTCCTTGCCTTCGTCGAGCAGTTGGTCGAGCGCCTGAGCGCACCCGAAGAGGCCAGCGTGGCCGCGTTCAGTCGCGCCTTGAACGATGTGCGCGGCTTCATCGACCACGAGCAGGAAGAAGAGCTGCAGGCCTCGGTCTTCGCGCGGCTGGCGCTCACCAAGAAGGAGCGGCATGACGAACTGTTGCCGCTCTTGCGCCAGCAGGTGCTGGAGCAGGCGCAGGCCTCGCACCACCTGAGCCCCTTGCTGTTCGAGTTCCTGCTCGGCCCCTGGAGCGAGGCGCTGACCGAATCGGTGCTGGAACATGGCGAGGAGTCGGAGCTCACGCTGGCGCTGACGACCTGCATCGAGTCCTTGCTGGCTTCGCTTGAGCCCACCCGCAACGACGCCGAGCGCTCCGCGCTGCGACAGCGCCTGCCCCAGCTGATCGCGCAGCTGCAGCGCGGCATGGACCTGATCAAGCTGCCGCAGGCCGACCGCGATGCGGTGCTCGACGAACTGATGCAGATCCATCGTGAACGCACCCGGATGGCGGCGCCCGCAGCGGCTCCTGCAGCCGCGCCTGCTCGTGAGCCAGTGCCGATTGCACCAGCGCAAGCTGAAGCACGGCCACCGGCGCCTGCCAAGCCGGCGCTGAAGCCGGTGGACGAGCTCAGCGAAGACCAGCTGCTGCATGAATTGCTGCCGCCCGAAACCGATGCCGACCAATGGGGCAACCAGGAAACCAGCATCGCCGCCCTGCCCACGGTCCACATGGGGCTGGACGACGACACCGGCCCGCTGGTCGCCGCAGCGCGCTGGACCGAGCAGTTGCAGCCGGGCACCCGCTGCAAGCTTTTCCTGCAAGGCCAATGGGTCAGCGCCAACCTGCTCTGGCGCAGCGACAACGGCAGCTTCTTCATGTTCACCAGCCAGCTCGCCGGTGGTCAGCATTCGATGACGCGCCGGGCGCTGGAACGGCTGCGCGCGGAGGGCCTGGCCACCGACGTGACCGGCGCCAGCCTCATGCAGCGGGCAGTGACAGGCATGCTGCACAAGATGGCAAGGTGACTTGGGATGGGCCGGCTTGGGAGCGGCCCGGCGCTCGGCCCGGAAGGCCCGCTGCCCGCATCTAAAATCGCGGAATGTCCGCCGCCCTGCCCATCCTCAATATCTCCTCCTACAAATTCGTCGGCCTGAATGACTGCGCCGCCCTGCGCGAGACGCTGTACCAGCGCGCGCTCGCCCTCGGCCTCAAGGGCACGGTGCTGCTGGCCGAGGAAGGCATCAACCTCTTCCTGGCAGGCACGGCCGAAGCCGTGCGCGGCTGGGTGGCGCAATTGAAGGCCGACCAGCGCTTCGCCGATCTCGATCCCAAGGAGAGCTGGAGCGAGGCCGTGCCGTTCAAGAAGCTGCTGGTCAAGGTCAAGCGCGAGATCATCCGCATGGACATGCCCACCGTGCGCCCCGACCAGGCCGCGCGCCCGCCAGCCGTGACGCCCGAGACGCTCTCGCGCTGGCTGGACCAAGGCGTGGACGATGCCGGCCGGCCCGTGGTGATGCTGGACACGCGCAACGACTTCGAGGTCGACTACGGCACTTTCGACAATGCCATCGACTGGCGCATCAAGAAGTTCACCGAGTTCCCCGGCGCCTTGGCCGATCACCTGGACGAGCTGCGCGGCAAGACCGTCGTGAGCTTCTGCACCGGCGGCATCCGCTGCGAGAAGGCCGCCATCGTGCTTGAGCAGCAAGCGCTGGACGGCCCCGTCTACCAGCTCGAAGGCGGCATCCTCAGGTACTTCGAGCTGGCCGGCGGCAAGCACTATCACGGCAGCTGTTTCGTGTTCGACCAGCGCGAGGCCCTGGACGCCGGCCTGCACACGCCGGCCGACCTGCAGCGCCCGGCCAGCGAGGCCCACAGAGGATGAAGAGGGGATGAATATCCTCCAGGGCGTGCTGCTCCGTGCCCTCGGCCTGCTGCTGCTGGCCCTGTGCATGCTGGCAGCGGCCTTCTACGCACCGGAGCGCTCGCTCCAGAGCCTGATCGCCAACTGGGCGCCCGCGCCATCGGACTTCATCGAGCTGCAGCGGCCCGCCGGCCCTCAGCTGATCCATCTGCGCGACCAGGGCCCGCGCGAGGACCCCATGCCCATCGTGCTGATCCATGGCACCTCGGCCAGCCTCCATGCCTGGGAAGGCTGGGTGGCCGGCCTGGCCGCCACGCGCCGCGTGATCAGCTTCGACCTGCCGGGCTTCGGCCTGACCGGCCCCAGCATCGACGGCGACTACAGCGACGAGGCCTATGTCCGCACCATCGTTGCCCTGCTCGACCACCTGCAGCTGGACAAGGTGGTGATGGGCGGCAATTCACTGGGCGGCCAGCTGGCCTGGGAAACGGCGCTCTTGCATCCGCAACGGGTGGCTGCGCTGGTGCTGGTGGATGCCGGCGGCCTGGCTTTCAGGTCCGAATCGGTGCCAGCAGGCTTTCGCGTGGCACGCCTGCCCGGCGTGCGGCACCTGGCGCGCAATCTGTTGCCGCGCCGCCTGGTCGAGAGCAGCGTGCGCAATGTCTACGGCGACCCGAGCCTGGTCACACCCGCTCTGGTCGACCGCTATTTCGAGCTGACGCTGCGCGAAGGCAACCGCGAGGCGCTGGCTCGCCGCATCGATCAGTTGAAGCCCGGCTTCTACGCGGATCGCCTGCGCGAGCTGACCCAGCCAACGCTGATTCTCTGGGGCGGCAAGGACCGCCTGATTCCGCCCGACAACGCGGCTGTCTTCCAGCGCAGCATTGCGGGCAGCCAGCTGGTGATGTTTCCGGCGCTGGGCCACGTGCCCCATGAGGAAGCGCCCGCAGCCACGCTGAAACCGGTGCAGGAGTTCCTGAACCGCCTGCCGCACTGAATGCCGCAAGCGGCGACCCGCTGTGTGGTATCAGCCGCCGCCAGGTCTGAGCAGCCCCAGTGCGCGGCACTGGACCTGCAGCTCATCCACCGAAGACCAGGGCAGGATGGGTGAGTTCTGCCGCTCATCCGGCGGGTTTTGCAAAAGCCCATCCGACCAGCCGCCGCAGCCCACCAGCGGCAGGAGCGGCCGCCTGTGCAGCCAGGCCAGGCAAACCTCGGAGATCGTGCCGGCGCGGCCGCCGATGACGATGCAGGCGTCGCCCGCCAGCGCCATCAGGAGGTTGCGCGCATCGCCCATGCCGCAGGGGATGACGGTGGTGGCCGGCCAATCGGCAGCCGGCATCTCGTCGGCGGGAATGATGCTCAGTACCAGGCCGCCCGCCGCATGGGCACGCTCGGCAGCCACGCGCGTGGCCGGGCTGCCGCAGCCGCTGACCACCGTGATGCCCAACTGGGCGAGCCGCTCGCCGGCAGCGCCGGCCAGTTCATAGGCCGTCGAGCCCGGCTCGGCGCTGCCGAGCACACAGACTTGCGGCCGGCGGATGCGGGATCTCTCGTTCAATGCCAGCACTCCTCATTCCAAGGGTTAGCCAGAAACCAGGCCTTCCGGCCACGCGCCTCGAAGCGGTTATATTGCGCCGCCATCGTGACGGTGGCCGAGGGAGTCTGGATTGAACAACAAGACAAGCAAGAACGGCAGTAGCAAAAGCAAGTCCCGCCTGCGCCGCTGGCGCGGCCGGATCATCGTGGGCTTGCTGGTGCTGGCCGGCGTCGGCTACTGGGCCTGGAAGAAGCGCCCGGTGGAGCTGCCGCCGCCACCGACCGGCGCCGTTGAACTGGGCGACGTGACCCAGGTCGTGCAGGCTGCCGGCGTGCTGCAGGCACAGAGCAAGGTCGACGTGGGCGCCCAGGTCAGCGGCCAGATCCGCAAGATCCATGTCCAGCTGGGCCAGAACATGAAGAAGGGCGAGCTGCTGGTCAGCCTCGACCCCGAGCTCGCCCGCAGCGACGTGGCGCAGGCCGAAGCCACGCTGGACCAGCAACGCGCACAGTTGGAGAGCAACAAGATCGGCCTGGCCATGGCCAGGCGTGAAGCCGAACGCCAGCACCGGCTGCTGGCCGGCAATGCCTCGACGCCGATCGAGGTCGAGCAGGCAGACAACAACCTGATCCGCCTCGAAGCCGACCTGCGCGGCCAGACCGCCAACCTCGCCCGCCTGCAGGCCGACCTGGAGAAGAAGAAGCTGTCGCTCGGCTATGCCAGCATCAGCGCGCCCATGGACGGCATGGTCGTGAACCTGCCGATCCAGGAAGGCCAGACCGTCATCGCGGTGCAGACCACGCCGGTCATGATGACGCTGGCGCAGCTGGACCAGATGACGGTGCGCACCCGCGTGCCGGAGGCCGACATCCAGCTGGTGCAGCCTGGCCAGACCGCCCGCTTCACGACGCTGGCCGGCGATGCCCAGCGCTATGAAGGCAAGGTCCGCGTGGTGCAGCCGATTCCGGAGCGGGTCGGCAATGCCGTCTTCTACAACGTCTTGTTCGAGGTGGACAACAAGGCCCGCAAGCTGTTCTCCGACATGACCGTGCAGGTCGAGATCGTGACGGGCTCGGCCAGGCAGGTGCCCACGCTGCAGATCGCGGCGCTGGGCGAACGCGACGCCGAAGGCCGCTACTCGGTCCAGGTGGTCGATGCAGCGGGCAAGAACGCCAAGCCGCGCAAGATCAAGCTGGGCCTGCAGGACGGCAGCAAGGCCGAGGTCCGCGAGGGCCTCAAAGTTGGCGAAAAGCTGCTGTTGGCGCCGGCCAGCGGTGCCGGTGCTTCCGGCAGTGCCGGGGCCGTGGTCGTCTACAGCGACTGAGCGGGCACCGTGAGCGCCCTGATCGAGCTGGACCAGGTCCAGCGCCACTACAGCATTGGTGACATCGATGTGCCAGCCCTGGACGGCCTGTCGCTGTCCATCGAGGCCGGCGAGTTCGTGGCCATCGTCGGCGCCTCGGGATCGGGCAAGAGCACGCTGATGAACCTGCTGGGCTGCCTGGACCAGCCCACGGCCGGCCATTTCAGGCTGGACGGCATCGATGTCGGCGAGCTGGAGCCCGACGAGCTGGCGCGGCTCCGGCGCGAGCATTTCGGCTTTGTCTTCCAGCGCTACCACCTGCTGCCCCACCTGGATGCGGTGGGCAATGTGAGCCTGCCGGCCGTCTATGCCGGCGCGCCGCTGGCCAGCCGGCACGCGCGTGCCGAGGCCTTGCTGGAGCGGCTTGGTCTGGCTGATCGCAGCCACCACCGGCCCAATGAACTCTCGGGCGGCCAGCAGCAGCGCGTGTCCATCGCACGCTCGCTGATGAATGGCGGCCAGATCATCCTCGCGGACGAGCCCACCGGCGCACTCGATTCACACAGCGGCGCCGAGCTGCTGGCCCTGCTCTCCGAGCTGCATGGCCGTGGCCACACCATCATCCTGGTGACGCACGATCCCAAGGTGGCGACGCACGCCCGCCGCGTGATCGAGATGCAGGACGGCAAGCTGCTCAGCGACAGTGGCACGCCGGCCGGCCACCAGCCCAGCGCCAAGCCCGATGCAGAAGGACCCAGCCTCGGCAGCAGCGGCTGGCTGCGCCAGAAGCTGGGCCAATGGAGCGAGGCCCTGAACACCGCCTGGCTTTCGCTGAAAGGCAACCGCCTGCGCAGTGCGCTGAGCATGCTGGGCATCTGCATCGGAATCGCCTCGGTCGTCACCATCGTGGCGCTGTCGGCAGCGGCGCGCGAGAAGGTCGAGTCCAGCTTGCGCGGCTTCATGTCGGGCCGCATCCCGGTCTATCAGGGCAATGACAAGCTGCCGCCGGGCGTGCAGCCGCGCCCGTTCCGCCAGTCGGAGCTGGACACCCTGGCCACCCTGCCCGGCGTGAAGAGCATCGCGGTCAAGCGCGAATCGCAGGTCAGCCTGCGGCACAAGTCCAAGGACGTGCGCGGCAATGCCATCGCCGCTGAAGCCGGTGACCTGGCCGACCGCCGGCTCAAGCTGGTCGAGGGCCGCGCGCTCAACGCGCTCGACATCGAGACCATGGCACCCGTGGTGCTGATCGACATGGCCACGCGCAAGAACCTGTTCAAGCCCGGCCAGCGGGTGCTCGGCGCCACGGTGATGATCGAAAGCATGGCCAGCATGTCGGCCGGCCGCGGCATGAGCGATCCCAACAAGCCGCTCGGCGTGGCACCACTGCCGATGACCGTGGTCGGCGTCGTGGACAAGACCAATGGCAGCGAGTTCGGCGGCTGGGGCAACAAGATCCTGATGCCACGCAGCACCTACACCCGCAAGCTGGACAGCAGCACCGACGTGCCCTCCTTCGATGTGCTGCTGGACAACACGCTGCCGCCGGCCGACGTCAGTGCGCAGGTCAAGCACCGCCTGCGGGCCCTGCATGGCCAGGAGGACTTCGGCATCTCCAATCTCGATGCCGAGTTCCGCGAGTTCCAGTCGGTCACCGGCGCGATCTCGCTGGTGTTCGCAGGCATCGGCGCCATCGCCCTGCTGGTGGGCGGTGTAGGCGTGATGAACATCATGCTGGTCTCGGTGTCGGAGCGCACCCGCGAGATCGGCATCCGCATGGCGGTGGGTGCACGCCAGTCCGATGTGCGCCTGCAGTTCCTGATCGAGGCCGTGCTGCTGTGCTGCATTGGCGGCCTTGCCGGCCTGGCCTTGAGCTGGCTCGGCGCCCAGGCGATCAACGCAGCGCAGAAGCAGCTGGTGGTCACGGTGTCCTGGCAGGCGCTGGGCCTGGCCTTCGGCATCTCCAGCCTGGTGGGTCTGGTGTTCGGCACCCTGCCGGCCCGCCGCGCCGCCGCCCTCAGCCCCGTGGACGCGCTGGCACGCGAATAAAAGAAATGACGAGCTTCCTCATCAAGCCTTCTTCACTCGCCCTCGCCGCTCTGTGCCTCTTGGCAGGCTGCAGCAACCTGTCGATCAAGCCGGGTCCAGCGCCTCAAGACAACGAGCCCTTGCCAACGCAATGGAGCAGCATGCCGGCCCATGCGGCGCCGATGGCCGTCGTCAAGGACGCGCAACTGGCGGCGCTGCAAGAACGCGCCCTGGCCAGCAATCGCGACCAGCGGCTGACGGCGATGCGGCTGCGCGATGCGCTCGCCCAGGCCCAGGTCGATGCTCAGCGGCTCTCGGTCCAGGCCAGTATCAGCGCCTCGCGCAGCGAGAGCCGACAGCTTGGTGGCGCGGGCCTGGCCGATGGTCTGGCGCGCAGCCATGGCTTCAGCGCCATGGCCGGCTACGAGCTCGACCTCTGGGGCCGCCTGGCCATGACGGATCGCCTGCGCGAGCAGCAGCTGGAGGCGATGCAGGCCGATCAGCGGGCGGCGCGCGCCCTGCTGCTCGCGCAGATCGCCTCGCGCCATTGGCAGCTCGGCAGCCTGGCTTCGCAGAAGCCTTTGCAGGACCAGATCCTGGCCCAGGCCGAGGAGGCGCTCGCCATCACGCGGCTGCGAGTCAAGGAGGGCAAGCTGCTGCCCATCGAGGTGGACCGCGCGGCGGCCACCGTGCAGTCGGCCCGGCTGCGCCGCTCCGACCTGGACCACGAGCTGACGCAGCAGCATCAGCAACTGGCCTTGCTGCTGGACCAGATGCCCGTTGGCGTGGCCGAGCAGGCCCATGCGGGTCCGCCGCTGGCTGCGCCTGCGCCACTCGCACTGGGCACGCCGGCCGAGGTGCTGGAGCAGCGAGTCGACGTGCGCAGGGCCCGGCTGGCGGTCGATGCCGCCCTCGTCCGTCTGCGCCTCAGCGAGACCACGCGCTACCCCTCACTGCAGCTGAGCGGCGGCATCTCGAGTGGCAGCGCTGACTGGCGGCGCTGGCTGGACCAGCCCCTGGCATCGCTGGCCGCCAGCCTGGTCGTCCCCCTCGTGGACTGGCCGCGCCTGGACCTGCAGCGCCAGCTGGCCCGCAGCGAGCTCGATCAGGCCGCCCTCGCCCTGCGCGACACGGTGCACAAGGCCCTGGTCGAGATCGAAGGCCGGCTGATAGAAACCCGCCGCACCGAGGAGCAGGAAGCCGCCGTGCGCCAGCGCCTTGACGAAGCCCGGCAGGCCGAACAGATCGCCGCGCTGAAGCTGGAGCTGGGCCTGATCAACCGCCTGGACTGGCTGCAGGCGCGCAACGCGCGCCTCTCGAGCGAGCAGGAACTGCAACAGCTGCGGCTGCGGCAGTGGCAATTGCATGCCGAACTCTGCGCGAGCCTCGGGATGGAGCTGCGCGCACAGTAGGGCGCTCCATCGATCCGTTGTCTCGCATGACCCGTATAAGGGTCATTCTCCCTGCCTGAGCCCAACACCATGCCCACCGTCCTCATCACCGGGGCGACCGGATTCATCGGCCGCCAACTGCTGGCGGAATTGCGCGCCGAGGGCCGCCCGGTGATTGCCTTGTCCCGCAACGCCAGGCGGGCGCACGCCCTGCTGGGCCCTGGCGTGCGGGTGGTTGAAAACCTGGATGCTATTGCTTCCGAGACCCGCATTGATGCCGTGATCCATCTGGCGGGCGCGCGCGTGCTCGGACAGCCCTGGACGGCCGCACGCCGGCGCGAGCTGATGCTCAGCCGCACCGGTACCACGGCCCGATTGCTGGCTCTGATGCAGCGCCTGCAGCAGCTGCCTCGGGTGCTCGTCAGCGCCTCGGCGGTCGGCTTCTACGGCGCCTCACCTGAGGCCTCGTTCGAACCGCGCGACGAGGCAAGCCCGCCCCGACCCGGCGAGTTCCAGTCCGACCTGTGCGCCGCCATCGAGCAGGAAGCGCAGCGTGCAGAAGCGCTGGGCGTGCGGGTGGTGCGGATGCGCTTTGGCGTGGTGCTCGGGACTGGGGACGGTGCCTATCCAATGTTGGCGAGGGCAGCGCGCTTCGGGCTGGGCGCCGTGCTGGGTGATGGCCGCCAGGCGGCGCCCTGGCTGCATGTGGACGACGCGGTCGGTCTGGTCCGCTTTGCCATGGACCGCAACGACATCCAGGGCGCCTTCAATGCCGTCGCGCCAGACGGGGCGACGCAGGCTCGGTTCGTACATGCCCTGGCTGCCTCCTTCGGCCGTCGGGCGCGCCTGCGTGTTCCGGCCGCGCCGATGCGCCTGCCAATGGGCGAGATGGCCAGTCTGCTTTTCGATGGGCAGAACGCCGTACCGCGTGCGGCGCTGGCGGCGGGCTACCAATTCCGCCATCCGAAGCTGGATGCTGCCCTGATGGATCTGGCAGTCCGCGCCGCCAAGGCCTAGCCGCCCGACTCGTCCTTCAACACCGCCAGCACATCCGAGCGGAACTCACGCGAGTAGAGGATGCTGATCACCGCCAGCGTGCCGGCCATGAAGGCCCAGGGCGAGAAGAACCAGCTGACCGCGGCGAAGGCGAAGTAGTAGGCGCGCAGGCCGTCGTTGAAGGTTTCGGCGGCCATGCCCATCAGGCGGCCGGCACGGTCGGCAAAGGCTTCGCGCGCTGCATCGCCCTGTTCTGCAAAGCGTTCGAAGTCGGGCGCCGCCGCCACCAGCAATGCGCCGAAGGTGTACTGGCGCATGCTCCAGGTGAAGCGGAAGAATGCGTAGACGAAGATGGCGGCCAGCAACGCCAGCTTGAGGTCGAACACCAGGGCCGAGGTGCGCGCCGCAAACGGCAGCTCGCGCACCAGCTCCGTGGCCTTCTCGCTCGCGCCCATGGCGGCCAGCAAGCCACCGATGATGAGGATGGTGGTCGAGGCGAAGAAGGACGGGCTGGTCGACAGGTTCTGCACCACCACGCCGTCGATCACACGCACCTCGCGGTAGGTGACCTGCAGCATCCAGCGTCGACGCTCGCGGTTCGTCGCCACCAGCAGCGAGCCCTTGGACACCGACCAGCGTTTGGCCAGCGTGGCATAGCCGATCCAGCCACCAAAGAACAGCAGCAGGGCCCCCCAGTCGGTGGCGGGCAGGGAGGTGAAGAGGGTGCGCAGGCTGTCCATGCCCGCCAGTTTAGGGCGCGAGGTCGAACACCAGCAGCTCCGCCTGCTCGCCTTGCTCGATCTTCACCGATGCTTGCTCGCTCATCTGCAAAGCGTCGCCCGCCTTCAGCTGCTGCCCATTGACTGTGGCGCTGCCGCGCACAAGGTGCACATAGGCCAGGCGGCCCGCAGCGAGCGGCAGGTCGGCCGATTCCGCGCCATCGAACAGGCCGGCATAGAGCCGCGCGTCGGCATGGATGGCCACGGCGCCCTCGGCTGCATCACCCGAGGCCACGAGAGCCAGGCGGCCGCGCTTGTCGGCCTCGCTGTAGTGGCGCTGCTCGTAGCCGGGCTTCACACCCAGCTGGTTCGGCTGAATCCAGATTTGCAGGAAATGCGTGTTCTGCCCCTTGGCATTGTTGAATTCGCTGTGCATCACCCCGGTGCCGGCACTCATGCGCTGGACATCACCGGGCTTGATGACCCCGGCATGGGCACCACCGGCCTGGCCGTTGCCCATCGAGTCCTTGTGGGCCAGTTCGCCATCCAGCACATAGCTGATGATTTCCATGTCGCGGTGGCCGTGCGTGCCGAAGCCCGTGCCCGGGGCGATGCGGTCTTCATTGATCACGCGCAGCGGACCGAAGCCCATGCGGCGCGGGTTGTAGTACTCGGCGAACGAGAAGCTGTGGAAGGACTTGAGCCAGCCATGGTCGGCATGGCCGCGGTCGCAGGACTTGATCAGTTCCATCATGGTGTTGCTCTCCTTGTGTCGATGAAGGCAACTGTAGGACTGGGGCGATGTCTTGAGGCCTGGTGCAGCTTGAAGCCATCGTTCAAATAAGATGAAGGGCATGAGACCCCCACGCTCCCTTCGTTCGCTGCCCCCCAAGAGGGCGCCTCAGCGCCTACGGGCGGCCGGGCGGCGCTGAGATGGCCCAAACCGACAAACGCAATGTCCTGACGCCCGAAGCGCTGGCGATGATGGACAGCATTGCCCGCACCGGCAGCTTTGCAGCGGCCGCGCGCGAGATGGGCAAGGTGCCGTCAGCCCTGACCTACAGCGTGCGCCAGCTGGAAGACGCGCTGGACGTGCTTCTTTTCGACCGCCGCTCCCGCCAGGCCCAGCTCACCGCCGCCGGCCAGGAGCTGCTCAACGAGGGCCGGCGCCTCTTGCAGGAGATCGATGCCGTGGCCAACCGCGTGCGCCGCGTGGCCACCGGCTGGGAAACCGAGCTGACGATTGCCATCGACGACGCGCTGGCGCGGCGCGCGCTTTTCGACCTTTTCGAGGCCTTCTATCAGCTGGACGCCGGCGACGGCAGCAAGGGCCCGCCCACGCGGCTCAAGCTGCGCACCGAGGTGCTTTCGGGCACCTGGGAAGCACTGGTCTCGGGCCAGGCCGATCTCGCCATCGGCACCCCGCCGCAGTTGCCAGGCAGTGCGGTCCATTGCGAAGCGCTGGGTGAGCTGGAGCTGGTGTTCTGCGTGGCGCCCCATCATCCGCTCGCGCCGCTTGAAGAGCCGCTCAGCGCCACCACGCTGGTCGGGCACCGCGTGATTGCGGTGGCCGACACGGCGCGGCAACTGACACCGATCACTGCCGGCATCGTGCCCGGTCAGGACGTGCTGACCGTGCCCTCGATGGCCGTCAAGCTCGAATGCCTCTTGCGCGGCCTCGGTTGCGGCGGCATTCCGGCCAGCATGGCGCGCCGGCACATCGAGGCCGGCCGCCTGATCCAGAAGAACACCTACCAGGGCCGGCGCATGGCCGTGCTGCACTACGCCTGGCGAGACAGCGGCGGCCAGCAACCCGGCAAGGCACTGGCCTGGTGGCTGGACAAGCTCAAGAGCCCGGCCACGCGCCATGCCCTGCTGGAGCAGCACGAGGGCCTGATTCTTTGATGGGCGGCGACACCCGTCCCTACCTTGGCCGCTTCGCGCCCTCTCCCACCGGGCCGCTGCATGCCGGCTCGCTGGTGGCGGCGCTGGCCAGCTGGCTCGACGCGCGAGCCCACGGCGGCCGCTGGCTGGTCCGCATCGAGGACGTGGACGGCCCGCGTTGCGTGGCCGGCGCTGACCGGACGATTCTTCAACAGCTTGCTGTCTGCGGCCTGCTGAGCGACGAGGAGCCGGTCTGGCAATCGCAGCGCGGCGAGATCTATCAGCAGGCGCTGAATCGCCTGCAGGCCATGGGCCTGGCCTATGGCTGCGCCTGCACCCGCGCCGACATCGCCCGTGCCTGGGAAGCCGCCGGCCAGAGCCAGCAGCGGCATGGCGAGCTGGTCTATCCCGGCACCTGCCGCGCCGGCCTGCAGGGCCGGCAGCCACGCGCCTGGCGTTTGCTGACGCAAGGCAGCGGCATCATCGAATGGACGGATCGCCGCCTGGGCCGGCAACGGCAGGATCTGGAGCGCGAGGTCGGCGATTTCGTTCTCAAGCGCGCCGACGGCCTCTGGGCCTACCAGCTGGCCGTGGTGGTGGATGACGCCCTGCAAGGCATCACGGACATCGTTCGCGGTGAAGACCTCGCCGACAACACGCCGCGCCAGATCTGGCTGCAGCGCCAGCTGGGCCTGCCGCTGCCGCGCTACCTGCACACGCCACTGGTGCTGGGCGAAAACGGCGAGAAGCTGTCCAAGCAGAATGGTGCAAAGGCGCTTGATCTTTCCGACCCGCTGGCTGCCCTGCGCCAGGCCGCTTGCGCACTCGGCCTGCACGCGGACGCCAGGCACTTGCCGGACTGGCTGGCAGCGGCGGTGCAAGCCTGGCGTGGCATGATGCCGGCCAGCTGAATTTTCCTGAAGAGAAAGACCCACCATGAACACCACCCCAAGCGGCCTGCAGTTTGAAGACACGACCGAAGGCACGGGCGCCGTCGCCAAGTCCGGCCAGGACGTCACCGTCCACTACACCGGCTGGCTCTACAAGGACGGCGAAAAGGGTGCCAAGTTCGACTCCAGCAAGGACCGCAACGACCCCTTCCAGTTCGAGCTCGATGGCGGCATGGTCATCGCCGGCTGGGACGAAGGCGTGCAGGGCATGAAGATCGGCGGCAAGCGCACGCTGATCATCCCGCCGCAACTGGGCTATGGCGCCCGTGGCGCTGGCGGCGTGATCCCGCCGAACGCGACGCTGCTGTTCGAAGTGGAGCTGCTGGGCCTGGCCGGCGGCGATGAAGAAATCTCGCTGGACCTGAAGACCACCGAGAGCGGCCTGCAGTATCAGGACACCGTGGAAGGATCGGGCGACGAAGCCCGCGCCGGCCAGCGCGTCACGGTGCACTACACCGGCTGGCTCTACAAGAACGGTACCCGCGGCAAGAAGTTCGACTCCAGCAAGGACCGTCGCGACCCCTTCCGCTTCCGCTTGGCCGGCGGTGAAGTGATCAAGGGCTGGGACGAAGGCGTGCAGGGCATGAAGATCGGCGGCACGCGCATGCTGGTGATTCCCTCGGAGCTGGGCTACGGCGCCCGCGGCGCCGGCGGCGTGATCCCGCCGAACGCCACGCTGCTGTTCGAAGTGGAACTTCTGGCGGTTTGATAGCCGGGCAACAACATCAAGGGGCCGCGAGGCCCCTTTTTTGTGCGCCACGGCCGGCCGCCAGCATTAGCATCGACGCATGACCATGCTCGATCTCGACCACCTGCTGCACTACTGGAACGCCACGCAATGGGCCGCCAATGTGCTGATGCTGATGCATCTGATGGGCGCCATGCTGCTGGGCTTGATCCTCGGCTACGAGCGGGCGTACCACGGTCGAGCGGCGGGCATGCGCACCTATGCGCTGGTGTGCATGGCCTCCTGCGCGGTGACCATCCTCGTGGGCTATCCCGATCAGTGGTTCGGTGGCCATATGGCCGGCGGCGGCGCGCCGCCGATGCTGGACCCGACGCGCGTGATCCAGGGCGTGGTCACCGGCATCGGCTTTCTCTGTGCCGGCGTGATCATGCGCGAGGGCATGAACATATCGGGCCTCACCACCGCCGCCTCGATGTGGGCCGCCTCGGCCATCGGCATCGTGCTGGGCATGGGCTTCTATTTCGCGGCCATCGCGCTGACCTTGTTGTGCGCCAGCCTGATGATGTGGGGCGCCAAGCTCGAAGCCAAGCTGCCTTCGCACCCGGCCATCTCGGTGCTGATACGCGGCGCTCCGGGGCGAAAGTTCGAGCAGCGCGAGCTGTCATCCTTCAGCGATGGCATCGGCTACCGCTTCGCGCCAGGTTCGCTGTCCATTGAGAAGAAAGGCGACTGCGAGGAATGGCGCTTTGTCTGCACCGCCAAACGCAACTTCCGCGGCGAGACACTGATCCGCTTTTCCAGTCGCCTGAACGACCTGCCTGGTGTTGCCGAGTACCGGGTGACCCACGCCCGAAATTGATGCTGTTCAGCGGCGTAGGCGGGCTGCTACCGCACGTAGCAGCCGTTCGCTTCGCGCTTGCAGAGGTCGGGCGGCAGGCACAGGCTGGCCCCGCCACCGGGCTCAGGGTGCGCGGGTTGGCCTCTCGGCCAACTCCCCTCGGTGCTCGCATCACGGGCCGGCGGCGCGCAACTCGCTGCGCTCACCTTCGGCTCGCTCCGCTCAGACAGGGCGCGCCAAGTCAGTTGTTGAAGCGTGCTGCGCACGCCCGGCCCGTGCTGCTGCGCTCTCGGCCGCGCACAAATCGCCCGGCAGCGGGGCCAGCCTGTGCCGGCGAGGGGTCGTGGCCTGCGAGCAAACACCCCCACGCGGCGCTGCGTTGCACGGTGACCCGGGCAGCTGCGCGGTGAATGCAAGGGGCCGAGCAGCACAGCGGCTCGGGGCAGCACGCGCAGCGTGCCTCAACGACTGACTTGGCACGCCCTGTCTGAGCGCAACGAACGAAGTGAGAGAAGCGAGTTGCGTGCCGCCCCGAGTTGCGAGCAGCGCAGGGAAGTCGGCCTGCAAGGCCGGCCCCCTTGCCTGAACCGTGCGGCTGCCCGGGTTGCCGTGCAACGCTCTCCCGAAGTGGCTTCGCGAGTGGCTGCAACGTGCCGTCAAGAGACCTCCACCCTTGAGCAAGTACAAAGAAAAAGGCCGACCTCGAAAGGTCGGCCTCGTCATCTGGTGCAGGTGCAGCTTCAGTCGCCCGTTGGCCAGCAGGTTTGCTCGTCCATGCCCGTCCTGATGATCACCGGGCTCGCACCCGCAGAACTGTTGTCGGCCATCTTCGGGTCGAGCACCTTGCCGGCATAGTCGGCCAGGGCCGCCAGGTGGGCGCGCTGCACGCGGTCGCCCGCGGCACCGGCCTTGGCGGCCAGCAGGCCGCGCAGTTCGCCCAGCTCGGAGCGAACCAGGGCCTTGCTGTCGTCGCCTGCCGAAGAACCAGCCGCATTGACGCGCTCGCCCAGGAGCTCCAGATAGACGCGCTGCAGATTGCGGCGCGCCGGCTGGATCTTGGCGCCGCTGCTCAGCTCGGTGAACACGCCGGCACGCAGGTCGGCCAGCAGCTCATCGGTGCGGTAGGCCTTGTCGCCGCCGGCGGCTTCCTGGTTCTGCATGCGAGCCATGCGCGAACGGTCCAGCAGGCCGCGCAAGACATTGCGCTGGCTGTTCAGCAGCATGGTGCCCGGGGCAGACGGGCGCAGACGCTCGGTGATCAAAGGGTCCAGGATCCAGGTCGGCGTGGCGAGCAATTGCTCGGACAGGAACTTCACGGCGCGGACCTGCTTGTCCTTGGGGGTGGGCGTGAAGATGGCACCTGGCTGGTCGCCATGCTTGTTCTGCGTGCTGTAGCTGCCGACCACGGCCACCACATGGCCCAGCTCACGGTTCCACTGGCCCCAGGTGGCGCCGTACAGCTCTTCCAGCGCCTTGTCTTCGCGGGCGTCCTTCAGCGTCATGCCGGGCAGCATCTTGACGATGCGCTTGAGGTTCTTGGTGCCCAGCGTGGTGGCCGTCACCGCGTCGGCGTCACCCACCGCCTCGGTGTTCTCGCCCAGGTCGCCTTCGCCCTTGGGCGTGCTGAAACGCAGCCAGGGCTTGCTGTCCTGTTCACGCACCATGGCGTTGAGCACAGTGCGCTCCGCCTCAGGCGTCTTGGCGCCCGGCACCGGCATATAGCCCCACTTGGTGGCGAAGATGTCGTAGGGGCCGATCTTGGGGATCAGCAGCGCCGGATCGACCTTGTCTTCCGGCTGCACCAGGTAGTTGAAGCGGCTGTAGTCCATCAGCGTGGCGACATGGCTCATCTCCTTCAGCCACTTCGGATCGCGCAGCTTCTCGACCGGGTACAGCGAGCTCGACTTCATGTTGTGCGGGAAGCCCAGCGAATGGCCCACTTCGTGCGTCACCACATAGGCCACCAGGTCGCCCATCAGGTCGTCGGGCAGCGGCAGCTTCTGGGCGCGCGGATCGACGGCGCCGACCTGGGTCACGTACCAATCACGCTGCAGCTGCATGATGTTGTGATACATGACGATGTTGGCGTTCAGGATCTCGCCGGTGCGCGGATCGCTGAGGTGCGGACCATAGGCATTGGCCACCGGCGACGGCACCCAGCGAATGATGCTGTAGCGAACGTCGGCCGGATCGAACTCGGGGTCCTCTTCCTTGGTCGGGAAGGGGCGCGCCTGGATCGCATTCTTGAAGCCGGCGGCCTCGAACGCGACGTTCCATTGCTCGACGCCCTTCTTCACGTAGGGCACGATGTTGGCCGGCGTGGCGCTGTCGATGTACCAGACCACGGGCTTGACCGGCTCGCTGACCGCGGCCGTCGGGTCCTTCTTTTCGAGCCGCCAGCGGGTGATCAGGCGCTCGCGCTTGCTTTCATGCTCGTCGCTGCCGTAGTCGACGCGCGAGATGTTGAAGAAGCCGACGCGGTCGTCCATCAGGCGCGGCATCATCGGCTGCTCGGGCAGCTTGACGATGTTGTAGGCCACGTTGACGCTGCCGCTGCGTGCTGGCGGCGCAGGCTGCGGCGGCATGCCCGGGATCGTGGGCATGTTGAATGCAGGCATCAAGCCATAGGTCTGCACGGCATCCACGCGCAGGCTGCCGGGGAAGGCCTTGGAGCTGTCGACGAAGCTGCGCGAGCTGTCCAGGCCGGTGCCGCGCACAACCTGCCGGGCCGAGAAGTCGCCCACTTCGGTGGTGAACAGCTTGCTCACCTCGATCACCGGCGAGCCGTCCTTGGCGAAGGCTTCGACGGGATAGCTGGCCAGGATGGTGTCACGCTGCGAGCCCTGCACGGCCGGCGCGATGGCGCGGCCGGGGTCGCTCACGTAGGCGTGCGACACCGTCTGGAACAGGACCTTGTTGCCCTTCAGGACGAAGCGCACCACGTCTTCATTGATCTCGCGGCCGATGTGGTCCGTGCCGGTGGGCACGGCCATGGCCGTGGCCACCATCAGCAACTGCTGGTCCAGCATGGCCTTCGGGATCTCGAAATACAGCTTGCTCTTGATCGTGTGGATCTTGAACAGGCCGTCCTGCGTCTTGGCGTCCGCGGTGATGACCTTGTCGTATGGCTTGGGTTCATCGGCACCGGGCGGTGGCGTCATCGCAGCAGCAGGGCCGGACGCGGCAGCACCGGTCGGACGCGCGGCCGGCGCATCCTGGCCGGGCTTGCCCGGCGTTGACGGCGTCGTCGGCGCCGGTGTCTTGGGAGCGGGCGCCTCGGCGGCAGTGGCCGCAACGGCGATCAGGGCCAGCGACAGGAGGCTGGCCAGAGGGGTCATACGAAGGTGCATGGCAATCCCGCGTCTTTCTCGTGGAAGGATGGATGGGTGAAGCGGCTGGCCGCGCCACCTGGGCGGCATTGCGGCGGCGGCAAATGATAGGCGGGGCAAGCCGGCGGCGATCTCGGGATGTGCCCCGGTGTGCCGACCTGACCTCTGGCACTGGATGCCGAGGGTAAAGCCTGACAGCTCAAGCCCCTGCCGCTTGACACTCAGTCGTACACACCCTTCTCCGGCCTTCTCGCCAGCACCGCGATCGGCGGTGCCCAGCGGTCGCCGCGGGTCTTCTTCGAGGTGATGAGCGTGATCTCGCTCGGCTCGAAGACCTCGACGTTGTGCGTGATCGGCGTGGTCAGCAGGTACTGCGCGCGGGTCGAGCGCAGGAAGTGGCCGACCAGCTGGATGTTGCGCACGTCCAGGTGGGCAAACGGTTCGTCGATGAAGACGAAGCCGCCCGGCGTCTCGTCGTCCTTCATCAGGCCCACCAGGAGAATCAGGCTCTTCAGCACCTGCTGGCCGCCCGAGGCTTCGCCGTCGTTCAGGCCGACTTCGCCCTTGCCGTCGAAGTTGAACTTCACATGCAGGCCGGCCTGGGCCAGCACGGTGTCGTCGTTGTCCAGGTGCGGCAATTCGGCTTGAGCATTGACGCCAGCCAGTTCACCGAGCTCCTGCACATTCTTCTTGTAGCGGCGCACGGTGGCACGCAGCACGTCGATGTAGCGCTCGCGAGCGTTGAACGCGGCAATGCGCGCCATCTCGTTGCTGGCGCGGCGATCTTCCAGCTGCGTGGTCTGCTCCAGCACCGAGACGCTCATGCGCGCATGGCGTTCCTGGACCTGCGGGTCGACTTCCCAGGTGCCGTTGTTGAGGCCTGTGTCCAGCTCCTGCTGCACATGGCGCATCGCGATCTCGGCCTGCTTGGCGTTCTCGAATTCATCGCGCAGCGATGCAATGCGGGAGGGCTGCACCCAGCTCGATGGGAAAGCCGCCCTCGCCTCGCGCGATGCCTTGGCTGCAGCGCGCAGCTCATCGCGCCGGCCTTCATGCTCGCGCTGCACGCGCAGCACATTGGCCTCGCTGGCCTTCAGGCCGCCCTGCGCGGCTTCGTAGTCGCGCTCGCTGCGGGTCGATTGCGTCAGCGCACGGTCATGTTCCTGGTCGAGCTGGCCCATGCGTGTTGACGCCTCGACGCGGGCTTGGCGCAGGGCCGGCAGGCGGGCGCGGGCTTCAGCGAAATCAGCACCCCGCTCGGCCAGCTCCTGCGCCGCCTTGTGGCCTTGCGCCGCACGCTGAACGTCCTTGAGCTGACGCTCGACCTCGGCCTGCTCCTTGGCAATGCGGGTCAGCTCGGCGTCATAGCGCGTGAGCTCGCGCTCCAGCGCACCGCGTTGCGAGTCCAGCGCCGAGACGCCGAACTGGTAGTCGCGCGGCTCAACCCAGAGGCTGCGGCCGCCACGGCCGTCGCGGTAATAGGCATCGGGCGTGATCCATTCGCCGCCCGATTTTGTGGATTGCTGGGCGCCGGCTTCCGTGTCCTTCACGCAGCGGATGCTGGCAAGCTGGCGCAGCAACCAGCCCGGCAGTTTGGCATTGACCTTCAAGGCGGCCAGCAAGGAATCCTTGGGAACCTGCGCCGGCACCGTCTCGCCATCGGCCACCACGTAATGGCGGTAACGCTCCTTGGCTGCCAGCGCGAAGGCGCGAGATTCGTCGCTTGAATGCGCGAGCACGACAACCCAGCGCGAGGGCCGCAGCATGCCTTCCGCTGCGGCACGCCAGGCTTCGTCGGCGATGTCGATGCAGTCGGCCAGCACGTGGTGCACGATGCCAGCCTCATCGAGCGCCTTGCGAAAGCGCGTCACTTCCACCGGTGGCGGCGGCAGGCGCTGGCCGGTCAGCGCTTCCATCGCGGCCTGCGCCTTGCGGCTCTGGTCGTTGGCGCGGGTGTAGGCCTCGCGCAGCTGATGCTGCTGACCGCTCAGACTGGCCAGTCGTTCGCCCAGTTCCTTCGCGTCGGTCTCGACGGCGGCCAGCGCCTTCAGTTCCTCCTCGCGCTTGCTCAGCAACTCCAGCGGCCGCTCGGCCTCGCGAGCGGCGTCGAAGTCTGCGCGCGCCTGCTTGCGCTGTGCCTCCAGTTCGACGAGCTTGTGCTTGGCCGCTTCATGCGCGACGAAGAGCGAATGCAGCTCGGCGCGCTTGGCACTCATCTGGCGCTGGTCCTGCGCCGCGAAGAGGCGCTGGCGATGCAGCTCGCGCAGATGGTTGGCGGTGCGCTGGCGGCCTTCGGACCATTGCAGGACCGGCAGCACCTCGGTGGCCAGGCGCTCGCGTTCCTTCAGGCGCAGCTGGTACTGCTGATAGCTGTTGACGCGATTGGCCAGGTCCGACACCTGGGCCTGGGTGTGTGAAAGCTCATGCGCGGCCTGCTCCACTTCCTTCAGCAATTGCTGCTGATGGTTGCGGGCCTGTTCGTAGCGGTCCAGCACTTCCTGGTCGCCGAAAACCTCGAACACCAGGCGCAGGAGTTCCTTGGGGCTCAGCTCGCAGAGCCGGTCGGTCTGGCCCTGCTCAAGCGCCAGCACGCGGCCGATGGCGCGCGTGAGGCCCGCGGCTTCGAGGCGGCGCTTCCAGGCTTCGATGCCCAGCCATTCCTTGTCGGGGCGCTTGGCGAGCTCCTCGATCTCGTGGACGCCTTCGACCAGGATGTATTTGCGCTGCCAGTCGCCGCCGTGGCGCTCGATGCGGCAGGCCAGCGTCACCTGGTCGGCATAGAGCAGCGAGCTGGCAAACGGACGGCTCGAGTTCTGGCGGCCGCGCGGGCGGTTGTCCACCAGGGCGCGCAGCCAGGCGGTGTCGGCATTGGCATGGCGCGCATAGGTGCGGAAGGTGCGGCCGCCCGAGCACTCAAGGCCCAGCAGGGTGCGCATTGCGTCCAGGAGCGTCGTCTTGCCCGAGCCATTGGGCCCGGCGATGGTGATGATGGCGCCGTCCAGCGGCATCGAGACGCGCTGGCAGTAGTCCCAGTGCAGCAGTTCCAGCGATTGCAGGTGAAACATCAGGCCTGGCCCTCGTCTTGTCGTTCTTCTTGTGCGATCACATCTGGCTTGACCACGGCTGCTTCGATCACTTCTTCTTCAATCTCGGGCTCAAGCTCTGGTTCCCTGCGCTTCTCGATCACGGCCTTGGTCTCGGCGCCCGCCACCGCATCGGTGGAGCGACCCAGCACGTCGGCAAGCGCGCCATCGAGGATGCGCGGCGCCAGCGTGTCGTAGTCCATCATCAGGTCCAGCAGCGGGCCTTCGGCGATGTCTTCACCGCGGCGCACGATGAAGCCGTGGCGCTCCAGGAGCTTCAGGTTGGAGTCGATACGCAGCTTCTTGCCCATCTGGTTGCCGAAGTCGGCCAGGAGGCTGCGATAGGAAACACTGGGCGCCACGCTGCTGGCCAGCGGCATCGGCTTGTCGGTGGCGAACATCTCGCCCTGGCCCGCCTCGATGGCGTCGGCCCGCGCAACCTGGCGCTGGCGCTTGGGCAGGATGATCAGTGACCACAGCACCACCAGGAGCGCCACGCCATCGCGCGGCAGGTCGAGGTTGTTGTTGGCCGCAAGGCCGGTCTCGCCGAACACGGCGGACTCGGCGGAGCGCAGCATGGCCACGCTGATGTGGTCGGCATAGAGGTTGTCCACCACGCGCAGGCCCACGGCGGCGAGGCGTTCACCGAGCGCCGCCCAGAGCTCGTCGTCGATCAGCGCGCGCTTGACCAGCGCATGGCTGCGCGGCAGCCAGCGGCGCGCCAGCAGTTGTGCCGCGAGGAGCGCGGCATCGTCTTGCAGTTTTTGGCTCATGGATTCGGGGAGGAAGATTCTTCTTGTTCGGTGGCGGCAGCGGCGGGCGCTGCGGCATCGGTGCTGCGCAGGAGGCCGCGGCTCATCCAGCGCACATAGTCATCGTCGATCTCGCCCTGCTCGACCGACCACAGCACGCGCCACGGCTGGCGCGCCATGTCACCGGTGGCGCCGGCCAGATGCTGGGCTTGAGGGTCACCCAGCAGCGGCAGAAGTTGCGCGCGGTAGGCGGCGCGCGCATAGCTGCCGCCCAGCACGGCCGGGGCCAGGTCTTGCTCGGCATGGCCTTCGCCGCTCCAGCGGTTCAGCAGCTGCTGCATCAAGGCCATTTCGGGTGGCAGGCTCAAGACGGCCAACTGGCCTTCCGGCGCTGCCTGGCCTTGCGGCAGGGCTTCAGGCAGCCTGCCGTCCTGCGGGCGGTCGCGCTCGAATTCGCCTTCGGCCATGTCCAGCAATTCATGCTGCGAAACCAGCACCGGCTGCACCGGCCGCGAGAGCGCACCCAGGGCGACGTTCTCGAGGAAATGAACGCTTTGCAGCCAGCGACGCACGTCCGTCGTCGTGATGCCGGTGGAGCCCAGGGTCACGCGCTGGCGGTCGGCCTGCTGCAAGGCCCGGTTGAACTGGCTGGCCATGGCCAGCAGGCGCGCCTGCGCCAGGCCCAGCTCGCGAGCCAGGCGCTCCAGCCGCGCATTGCCGTCTTCCTGGGCCTGCTCGATGATGGCTTTCAGGGCATCGCCGGCCTTGTCCACCAGCTTGAGCGCACGCTCGAAGCGCTGGCGCGCCCGACGCAGGTGAAACTCCGAGCCGCTGGCGATGGCGTCGGCAAATTCGTCGTACAACCGCGAGAGCTGGGCTTGCAGATGCTGCAGTTGGGCCGGGTCCAGCGTGCCGAGCTGATGGGCGCCGGTGACGCCAGCCAGCAGCGCTGCCAGGTCGCCGTCCTGCTGCGGCGCCCGGGCCAGCGGCGCCAGCAGGCCGACGATGCTCTGCGCCAGCGGCGTGACGCCGTAATGCTGGTTGGAGCCGTCCCAGGCCAGCAGCTCGGCCTCGCGCAGGCGCTTCAAGACCAGCTCGAGCGCCTCGTCGCGCAGCAAATGGAAGTGGCGGTTGAGGGTTTCGCGCGACATGCGCGACTCGGGCAGCGCCATCAGCTCCAGGAACACCCAGACACGCAGGCGCACCAGGGCCGCCGGGCCATGGAACAGGGCCCGCAGCGCGTTCAGCTGGGCTTCGTTGCGCTCCAGCTGCCACCACAGCAGCGCCTCGGTCGGCGCGGATCCCTCACGGAAATAGTCTTCGAAGCGCAGCTCCGTCTCGTCCTGGACAGCGCCCGCCGCACTTGCGGTCTCTTCATGCATGGCAGCGATTATCCCAGGGCGCCACGGTGGGGCCGGCTAGGCGCTTACCATGCCTGCATGGATACCCGTGAGACCGCCCGAGAGACCGCCCTTGCCGCCGAACGCAACAAGCAGCCCATCCTTGACGTGCTGGCGGGCGCATTGCGCCCATTGCCGCCGGGAGGCCTCGTGCTCGAGATCGGCAGCGGCACCGGGCAGCATGTGGCGCACTTCGCCCAGGCCCTGCCCGCCCTCAGGTTCCAGCCCAGCGAGATGGATCTCTCCCGTCATGCTTCCATCGAGGCCTGGACGGCCGCCGGCCAGCTCACGAACGTGTTGCCGCCCCTCGCCATCGACCTCACCCAGCGCCCCTGGCCCCTGTCGGCGGCTGACGCGGTTCTGTGCATCAACGTGATTCACATTTCCCCCTGGGAGGCGACGCTGGCCTTGATGGCGGGCGCCGGCAGCCTCCTGCCCGACGGTGGTGTGCTGGTGACCTACGGCCCCTACCTGCGCGGCGGCGCCCACACCTCGCAAAGCAATGTGGCGTTCGACGCCAGCCTGCGCGCAAGAAACCCGCGCTGGGGCGTGCGCGACATCGATGAGTTGGCCAAGGTCGCCCGCCCTGAAGGCTTGACGCTGGAAGAGATCGTGCCGATGCCGGCCAACAACTTCACGCTGATCTGGCGGAAGTCAGGCGGCGCAGCGCACCAAGCGCCTTGTGGCGCAGCGGCAGGCGTTTCAAGCACAGGCATGTAACTGTCCGATACGCATCGACCGCTGCGTCAACTGCGACTGCGCGGTGGCGTTCAGGAAGGACCCGGCAGCACTCCCATGCCGGGCTTCCTTCGGAAAGCAGACCATGCAAACGCTGATCATGACCTTCAACGGCCCGGCAAGCCAGGCTCGCCCCGAACTTGGCAGTCTTCTGCAGCGCTTCCGGCGCGCCTACTTCGTCGAGCGCAGCAGCCAGGAGTACACGGTGACCACGGACGAGATCACGGCCGCAGAGCTCGCGTGCCAACCGCACTGGTCGGCCAGGCTTCTGCAAGCACAGCACTGAGCGGGCGCGTGACGCGGCGCCATTGACAATAGGCTGCAATGCCGCGCCGCAAACGCCCCGACCACCACCATGTCTACGTCGTGCTCCTGTCCGAGCGCGTCTGGAACGAGCCGGCCTACCGCAAGGCCAATCCCGGGCACGACGTGCTCAAGCCCTGCCTCTATGTCGGCATGACCGGCCTGGACCCGGACCTGCGCTTTGACAAGCACATGGCCGGCGTGCAGGCCAACCGCTTCGTCCTGAAGTACGGCGTGCGGCTGATGCCCGAGCTGTACGAGGTCTACAACCCGATGCCCTACGAGGCGGCCCGCGAGATGGAGGTGGAGCTCGCCATCGGCCTGCGAGAGGCTGGCTACGGCGTGTGGCAGGCCTAGTCCAGCAATGACCTGGGCCGAAGTGCCCTGCCTGTCCACGATGGAAGGGTTTTCCCGTGTGGGTCTGACCAGACCACGTGAAGCGGCGCCGCAAAACCGGTGAATTTGGATAGGACAATGCGGCCGATGTGGCGCCTGCATGTCTCTGCCCTGCTTTTGCAAGCCCGTGACCGACCCAGCGGTCCGGTCGGCTTGCGCATTGCAACCGTGGGGCGCTTTTGAGCTCCAGGAAGACCTCCGGCTACGACACGACTCAGCCCCCTGCCCTCGATGAGCAAATGGCTGAGTCCCGGCAAGCGGCCGTGCCCGTGTATGAGTGGCCGAGCCACCTCACCAGCAATGCCGAGCGACGCCGCCCTGCTTTTGCACTGACGATTTCTCTGGTCTTCCACGCCCTGCTCCTGAGCCTGGCTTTTGGCAGCGCCGAGCTCGGGCTGCCGGGCCTGAGCTTCCCCTGGGAGCACCGAAGGGTCGAAGTGCCGGAGCTGCGCGTGGTGCTCGTGCCGCCGGCCGCATCGGCGCCGACAGCCGAAACACCGGCAGAGCCGCCAGCCGCCGCGAGCGAATCCGCGCCGGGCACGCCTGCCTCCGCGCCTTCATTGGCTTCGCAATGGACGGCACAGGTCGTTGCCTTGGAGGCCCAGCCGGCCATCGCGCCGGCCTTGCCCAAAACAGCAGACACGGCAGGCGCCAACAGCCCGGCCGACCCGGCCAAGCAAAGGGCACGCGTCGAGCCCAGGGCAGTGCCACCCGCACCGCCGCCGCCCTTGCCCGAGCCTACGGTGCTGGCGGTGGAAAGGCCGCAGGCGGCCAAGTGGAACGTCGCTGCCGCCTCTGCCCCTCTGCCCTCGCCTGCGATCAAGGCGGCAGCCAGTGCACCCAGCCCGCAGTCTGATGATTCGTCCACGCGCGACCCGGCGGAAGAAGCGCGCATTCGCAGCGAGCAGGAAGCGCGGGAGCGTGCAGCCGAACTGGCCGAGCGCGAGCGCCTGAGGCAGGAGGCCGCGCTGAAGCAGGCCGAAGCCGCCGCCGCGGAAGCAGCCGCTGCCAAGCGCGAGGCCGCCCGGCAGGAAGCGGCACGCATCGAAGCCGCACGCGCCGAAGCGGCGCGCCAGGAGGCCGCCCGCCAGTTGGCAGCGAAACAGGAAGCGGCGAAACAGGAACTCGCCAAGCAGGAGGCCGCCAGGCAGGAAGCCGCACGCATCGAAGCCGCGGTCGCCGAGGCTGCATCCAGGCAGGAGCTGGCGAAGCTGGAAGCCGCTCGCGTTGAATCTGCAAGGCAGGAGGCTGAGCGCCAGGAAGCCGCTCGCGTTGCGGCCGCGAAGCTGGAGGCAGCAAGGATTGAAGCCGCAAGGCAGGAGGCCGCGCGCCTGGAAGCCATCGCGCGCGCTGAAGCCGAACGCCGTGAAGCAGCGCGCCTGGCTGCCGCCCGTGTGGAAGCGGCGAAGCAGGAAGCCGCTCGCGTCGAGGCCGCCAGGGTTGAAGCCGAACGGCAGGAAGCCGTGCGTCAGGCCGCAGCCAGGCAGGAGGCGGCGCGCCAGGAAGCGGCGCGCATTGAGGCTGCACGTGTTGAGGGCGAACGCCAGGCCGCCGCGCGACAGGAGGCCGCCAGGCAGGAAGCGGCGCGGCAGGACGCCGCCCGTGCCGACGCCGCGCGCCAGGCCGCCGCTCAGCAAGAGGCGGCCCGCCAGGAAGCGGCTGCCCGAGCCACCGCCAAGATCGAGGCCGCGAGGCTGGAAGCCGCGCAAGCCGCCGAACTGCGCGAAGCCAGGCTGCGGGCCATTGGTCGCCAGTTGAACGAGGAGGCAGATCGCCGCGAGGCCGCGGCCAAGGCAGCGGCCGCTGCGGAGCGGCAGGCGGCGAGCTCGCCGGCGCAAAACAATCTGCCGTATTCGCTCAGCACCGCACGCCGCGCCCGGCTCTTCGGCCGCATCGACCCGAACGCCGAACTGGTGCTCTACGGCGAGGCCTGGGCTCGCAAGATCCAGCTCAACATGACGCTGGACGTGGTGCGCGAAGCTGCCAGGCAGCCGCACTCCGACCCGGTGGTGACGGTGGCGGTGCGCCGCGACGGCTCGGTCGAGTCCATCACCTTCGTGCGCTCAAGCGGCGTGCCTGCCATCGATGAAGCGGTGCGCCAGATCATCCAGGGCCAGGCCAACTACCCCGCCTTCCAGCCGGCACTGGCCCGCGAATACGACGTGATCGAGATCCGCCGCACCTGGCACTTCGATACGGCAGTGCGGCTGTACTGAACCGTGTCCTTCAGATCACGCCACCTGACCCGAACAGCGAAGGCGAGAAGGCCGCCGCGACCCAGGGTTCGTCACCGGAAGACAGGTACTGCGGCGTCATTGCCAGCTTCTTGCCTCAGCTGGGCCGTCAGCGTCGAGCCGGCCTTGACCAGTTGGGCCGGCGTGCCCTCGCGGGCCGCCCAGGGAACACACCAGGCCGCGGCCGCTCAGCGCCCGTCCTGCTGCGACCAGAAATCGTCGATGTTCTTGAAGCCCCAGTCGGCCGGCTGCTCGCGTCCGACGATGCGGTCGCTGCCGCGTGACAGGTCCAGCAGCTCCACCGGAATGGGCAGCTGTGACTTGGTCGAGAAGAAGACCTTGACCGTGGGCGCCACCAGATTGGTCGGATGCTGGTCCACCACCACGGCCAGGCGGCCCGAGTGCAGCTTCACCAGCGTGCCCAGCGGATAGATGCCCACGCACCTGACGAAAGCCTGGAACACGGCCGGGTCGAAATGGCCCTGCCACTGCGCCATGCGCTGCACCGAGCCGGCGGGATCCCATGCGGCCTTGTAGGGCCGGGTCGAGGTGATGGCGTCGTAGACATCGCAGACCGCGCCCATGCGCGCCAGCAGGCTGATCTGCTCCCCGGCGAGCTTGTGCGGATAGCCGGTGCCATCCATCTTCTCGTGGTGGTGCAGACAGACGTCCAGCGCCGACTCGGGCACGGCCCCGCCCTTCTTCAGCGCCTCATGGCCGCGCACCGGGTGCGAGCGCATCAGCGTGAACTCGTCGTCGGTCAGCTGGCCCGGCTTGTTCAGCACGCCGAGCGGCATCATCATCTTGCCCACATCGTGCAGCAGACCGGCAAGGCCGGCCTCGCGGGTTTTCGCCTCGTCCATGCCGAGCTGGCGGGCCAGCGCCACCATCAGGGCGCACACGGCCACCGAGTGCATGTAGGTGTAGTCGTCCTTGGTCTTGAGCCGGGCCAGGCTGATCAGCGCGGACGGATTGCGCGCCACCGAACTGGCCACATCTTCGACCAGGGGCAGGCATTGCTCGGCATCGACGGCCTTGCCAAGGCGCGCCTCGCCGAACAGCGTCATCACCTGCTGGCGCGAACGGTTCACCAGGGCAGCGGCACGCGCCATTTCGGCCGCGCTGGAGACCCGCCCCGTGCTCAGGGTCGATGCCTCGCGACTCGGCGCGAGCGCCTGTGCAGCAGGCGCATCCGGCGCAATAGCGGCGGCAGGTTCTGGGGGCGCAACCGCTTCGGCCTCGGCCTGCATGTCGTGGCCTTTGCTCACGTCGATCCAGACAGCGGGCACCTTGCTCCCTTGCAAGGCGGCGAGGTCGGCGGGCTCCTGCAGCACGAACTTGGTTTTCCAGAACGGGTGCGCCAGCCACGGGCCATCCAGCGCGTGTATGAACATGCCGGTGCGGACCTGGGCGGTCGGGATCTTCTTCAGCATTCATCGACTCCGTCTGACACGCGCTAGCCCTGCAATAGGTCCTCGTCACACATTCTGTGATGCATTTCTGATTGGCCGCCACAGCGGCGCATGACCATGATCAAGAACCTCAAGAAATCATGACTTCTCCCATGGCCCGGTCTGCCTGCACGATATCCAAGCTTTGAGTCGGGCAGTGTTTGGACCTCGTCAAATGGCCGGACATCGTGATGGATTGGGGGAAATGCCCCAGCCCTTTTGCGCGATTTGCCCCGCACCCGCCAGGAGGAGGCTCGCCAAGTCATTGATTCACATCGGCGCCTGGGCAGATACCGGGCAGGCATGGGACTTGCGCCAACAAGGGCATCGCAACTGCCCACCCCGACGAGACAACATGACCTCCGCACTCCACCGCCTCTCCCTCCTTGCCACCGGCCTGATGCTGGCCACTGCGGCACAGGCGCAGAGCTACAGCTCACAACTGCTGGCCTTCGACGAACTGCCCAAACCTGCCTTGGCCGCCAACCTGCCGGACGGCTACGGCGGCTTCGACTGGTCGTCGAGCTACTACTACATGACCAATGAGGTCACCGGCAACAAGTACCTGGCCATGGGCTCGAGCAATGGCACCTACTGGCGCCACAGCGACGGCACGCCCTTCTATTTCGATGGCATTGATCTCTGGAGCCGCCGCGGCCTGGACGCCACGGGCGACGTCTATTTCGTGCTCTACCTCAAGGGCAAGACCGTCTACAACGGCCTGACCGACAAGAAGCGTGGCCGCATCCGTTTCACCGGCGCGCCCACGATGGCCCGTCCCAACTACACCGGGCTGGTCGACTACGTCGCCCTCGCCTTCGACAGCAACGGCAAGGACTGGAACCACCTCGCGCTGGACAACCTGCGCATCCGCGTCACCAGCCCCGCGAAATAAGCCCAGGGACAGGAGACACCATGACAAGCACGCACTCGCCCCAGCCCGGCCGCCTGCAGCGGCTCAAACCCCTGGCCCTCGCCCTGCTGCTGCTGGCCCCGACCTTCCAGGCTCGCGCCCAGGCGGTGGTCATGGCGGGCTCCTACCAGAACTTCGATGTGCTGAACAACACCGGCGGCGAAGCCTGCGGCTTCGAGATGGAGGTCTGGGGCGTGAACGCAGCCCAGCTGAGCCGCATCTTCCCGTCGAACTTCGATGCCAGCGTGATTCGCTACGGCTTCGGCAAGGCCACGGACTTCCCCGGCGGCACCCATGTGCGCTGGATGTCGCCCTATGACGCCGCCTCCGGCCGCTTCACGTCCTGCACGCCCAGGCCGGTGAACCGCAGCACCGTGCCCGGCGAGTCGTGCTGGACCCTGGGTATGCCCGGCACCTACGCAACGGCAGGCTGCGAGCATTTCGGCATCAGCACCAGCTATGTGAACCCGACCCGCATCTTGTATCGCTGGCTGCTGCCGGACCCCGCCAACCCGGGTCAGCTGATCAGGGCAGGCACAGACGTGTCGCTGCCGGCCCCGATCTGGACAGCGCAGCCACCGGCCGATCCGGCCCAGCCACCCCTCGTGGTGGCCGAGGTCCAGGTGCCAGCAGCGCCGCCCGCGCCGGTGCCGAAGTACGGCGAGGCACAGTGGGTCAAGGTCTACAAGAACGAACTCGACCGCAAGGTCGACCTGCATGAGCTGATGGGTGACAACCGCGCCGTCGTCGCCGCCGATGCCGAACATCAGGAAGTCAGCTGGACGCTGTTGCAGCAGGAGCCCCCCTCGGGCGGCAATCAGCGCCGGCGCGGCAAGCTGGTGAACCAGGGCAACCTGGGCAACGGCAAGCATGCCGTGGTGCGCCGCTACGAGCACTACAAGTACGCCGGGGCACTCGACCCGATCACCAACGAGGCCTTGTGCGCGGATGGCACCTGCACCGCACCCAGCGCGGGAGAACTCGGCGATGCCATAGGCGCGCAAAACGCAGCAGCGAACCTGGACCTGAACGCGCTGCGCGTCACGGTCGCCGGAGGCGGCAGCGTCTCGTCCTCGGACAAGGTCTTCAGCTGCGGCAACAAGTGCTACGGCGTCTACCCGCCGGGCACCACAGTAACGCTGACGGCCAAGCCTGATTCCGGCAATGCACTGGCCCTGTGGTCCGGTGCCTGCGCAGGCAATGCCCTGAGCTGCACCGTGCGACTCGATGCCGAGAAGTCGGTCTCGGCCCAGTTCAGCGCTGTGGCCGGCGGTGGCGGTGGCGGTGGCGGCGGCGGCGGCGGTGGTGCGGCTTCCAGCGTCACGCTGACGGTCACCAAATCCAAGACGGGCAATGTTGTGAGCAGTCCTGCAGGCATCAGCTGTGGCGGCACCTGCACAGCGAAGTACAAGCTGGGCACTTCGGTCACGCTGACAGCGGTACCGCTTGCCGGCGCCAGCTTCCTCGGTTGGAGCGGTGCTTGCAGCGGCAGCGCGCCGAGCTGCACGGTAGTGCTGGGAGCCGACGCCAAGGTGCAGCCGACTTTCAGCAGGTAAGGAACCACAGCCGTAAGGCTTGTGAGGGGACAGCGCGGCTACATTTCGGGCGACAAGGAGCCCGTACATGCCCCCTGCCTCATCCAGTTCCATCGGCCGTTGGCCGCAACGCCTGATCGATCCAACCACCGGGCTGGGCCTGACACGCTGGTTCGCACTGGTGGGCGCCCTCTCCATCGGGCTGTTCAGCCTCGGCATGGCCTGGCTGCTCAGCAACTACCTCGCGACCCGGATGCTCGAACGCGATGCGGCGCTCAGCCGCGACTTCGTGCAGAGCATCGCCAACATCCAGCAGGTCGGCAGCTTCTTCAAGGACCCGGATGGCCCGGAGAGCAAGGAAACCACCGAGTTCTTCGCCCATGTCGCGGCCATGCCCGACGTGCTGCGCGCCAATGTCTATGCAACCAACCGCCGGGTGCTGTGGTCCAGCCGGTCCGAGCTCATCGGCAAGACTTTCCCCTCCAACGACGAGCTGGACGCAGCCCTGCGGGGGCGCGTGGTCGTCCACCGCGAGGAAGAAGATGAGGAAGCAGCCAACAAGGCGCACAAGGCCGAACATCAGGGCTTGCGCGCCGACGTCATGTTCGTCGAAGACTACCTTCCGGTCTTCGACCAGAGTGGAAAGGAACAGATCGGCGTGATCGAGCTCTATCGACAGCCGGATGCCCTGTTTGCCGCGATCCGCGCAGGCCAGCACCTCATACAGCTCGGCGCCGTGGCAGGTGGTGCCATGCTCTTTCTGATACTGGTCGGCTTCGTGCGGCATACCGAGCGTGCCTTGCAGGACCAACGACGTCGCCTGATCGAGGCCGAGGCGCTGGCCATCGTCGGGGAGCTCTCGGCCGCCGTGGCACACAGCATCCGCAACCCGCTGGTCTCGATTCGCACCTCGGCCGAGCTGCACCATGAACTGGGTGGCGAGCAGGCAGAGGTGCATGCGGAAACCATGCGCAACGTCGATCGCATCGAACATCTGGTGCGCACCCTGCTCACCTACGCCAGCGATCCCTCGGAACACCAGACCAGCGCCGACCTCGCGGCGGTGCTGCGCGATGCCGTGGCCCGTTTTGCCCCTGAGCTGAAGAGACAGGGCAAGCAATTCTTGATCGAGATGCCGCAGGAGCTGGGCAAGGTGGCCGCCGATCCCATGGTGCTGGCCCAGGTGTTCAATTCCCTGCTCGCCAATGCGGCCGAGGCCACCCAGGCGGGTGACCGCATCAGCCTGCAAGCCTCGCGTCGCGGGCAGCTGGCGCTCATCACACTGATCGACAGCGGCACTGGAATCGGCACTGCGCAGATGCAGAACCTGTTCAAGCCCTTCTACACCACCAAGCCCCGCGGCCTGGGCCTCGGCCTGGCCCTGTCGCAGCGCATCCTGAAGCGGCTGGGCGGCGATGTCGAACTGCAGAGTCCTGCAGGCCAGGGAACGCGAGTGAACCTGCATCTGCCCGTGACAGACCTGCCGGCCGACACGACGGGGGCCGCAGCTTGAACACCGCCTCGCGCTCCACCTTGCCGGAGAAGCCCGCTGCATTCGGGCAGGCCATTCTCATCATCGATGACGAGGCCGTGCTGACCCGCAACATCGCGACCTACCTGCAGCGCCTGGGCTGGACCACGCAGGTGGCCGGCTCCGCCGAGGAGGGCCTCGAGCTCTACCCCAGCTTCCGGCCGGACATCGTGCTGCTGGACCACAACCTCCCGGGCCAGACCGGACTGGAGGCCTTGGTCAAGCTGCGCGCCATGGATGCCGAAGCGCGCGTTGTCCTGATGACGGGCAATGGCGGCATCGAACTCGCCGTCTCGGCCATCAAGCAGGGTGCAGCCGACTATCTGGCCAAGCCGCTCGCGCTGAGTGAACTGCGCCTGCTGCTCGAACGGCTGCTGGCACAAGGTCGGTTGCAAAGCCGTGTCGAGTACTACCGCCAGCGCGAGGCGAATCACAGCGGCCTGGACAAGATCATCGGTGAGTCCTCCCAGGTCACGGCGCTGCGAGAACGCGTATGCCTGCTCGTGAGCGCGGAGCGGCAGCTGTCGGACGACAACCCACCCAGCGTGCTGATCCAGGGCGAGACAGGAACCGGCAAGGAACTCGTGGCTCGGGCCCTGCATTTCGGCGGTGCTCGCGCGAGCCAACCGTTCGTGGAACTGAACTGCGGCGCCCTGCCCCCGCAGCTGATCGAGGCCGAGCTGTTCGGCTATGAGAAAGGTGCCTTCACGGATGCCCGCCAGCGCAAGATCGGCCTGGTGGAGGCCGCCAGCGGCGGCACGCTCTTCCTCGACGAAATCGGCGAGGCGGACCCAGCCACCCAGGTCAAGCTGCTGAAGCTGCTGGAGGACCGCAGCTTCCGTCGCCTGGGAGGCATTCGCGAGCAGCGGGCCAATGTGCGCGTGATTGCGGCCACGCACCGCCCGCTGGAGCAAATGGTGCGCGAGGGGCGCTTCCGGGCCGATCTGTACTTCCGGCTGCGCATCATCGAAGTGCCGGTGCCCGCACTGCGCGAGCGCGGCACCGACGTGTTGCTGCTGGCCCGGCATTTCCTGCAATGGCATGCCCAGCGCTACCGGCGAGAGCTGCCCGAACTCGGCGAGGAGTTGCTGCTGCCGCTGCAGCGCTACCCCTGGCCGGGCAATGTACGGGAACTGCGCAATGCCATCGAACAGGCCCTGCTGCTGGCGCCAGGACCCCGCATCGGGCTCCGCGAGTTCGGGTTTCTGTCGACAGCGGGTAGCCAACAGCCGCCGCAAGGCAGCGGCGACGACGACGACGCAGACGATCTCAATCTCGAGCGCGCCGAGCGCCGCCTGGTGCAACGCGCGCTGCAACGAAGCGGCAGCAATGTCACGCAGGCCGCCAAGCTGTTGGGCATCTCGCGCGACACCTTGCGCTACCGCATGGAGCGGCTGAACCTGCGCGACGAAGACGCGGCCTGACGAGGCTGGCCTGCATTCGCGGGTGCATCGGTACCCGGCAAACGGATCGAGCGCGTGATCGATTCGCACGAACATTGAGCGCGCCGGCTCAGCTCAGAAGCTGATGCGGAACTTCTGACCCTTGATCGACAGCACGGCGCCGTTGAGCTTGATCTCTTCAAGCAGCAAGACTCCGCCAACCAGGTCGCCTTCATGCAGGAGCTGTCCGTTCAGGATCAGCATGCGGCTGGCCGGCGTCTCTGAATACATCGAGCCGCCCGAGGTCAGGGCCGGCACCTGCCGACGCAACTCTTCGGGCAACTGGCTCAAGAGCGGCAGCGCCTGCTCTTTCGGCAGCACTGAAGCTGCGGGCTGAACAGGTGGCAGCGCCGCGGCAAGCGGCGGTGCCTGCAACTCGACGAGACCTGGCGTACTGCGGGGAGGCGGCGCGGACAGGGGCGCCGGCTGAACAGGAGACACGGCCACGACTGGCGGATGCACCGGTTCCGGCGCGGAGAGCCATGTCGAGGCCCAGGCCCCGAGCAAGACCAGCGCCAGCGCTGCTGCGCCGCCGACAAGCCATTGCATGACACCGAAGCGGCCACCGGCTGGGCCATGGTCATCGGCCGCATGGTCTGCAGACATGGCATGGGCTTGCGCATGCAGGCCCGGCACGCGGCCGCGCTCCCGTTCGGAATCGGCGCGGCGGAGGGCATCGAGGATGAAGGACATGGCTCGCGGATTCTTCTCTGCTATTTCGGTGGCAGCTCGGACGGCAGGCGCGGCTCGTCAAAAGCCCGGGCGGCCCGGCTCAGGTGCATCAGGGTGACCGGCCCGGCCACGCCGTCACTGCGCAGGCCTTGCGAGCGCTGGAAGGTGGCGACACGGGCCTGCAAGGCCGCAGCATCGGGCGCCTGTGTGCCGGCCGGTTTCTCCTTGAAGACAGCGAGCAGCTGCTGATCCAGCCAGCCGGACAGCTCGGCACTCACCGCTGCCCTGCCCTGTTGATAGCCAGGGGGCGAGCGCCACAAGGTGACGAACTCGCCGCGCCAGAGCTTGCTGAGCGCAAGCAGGCTGACGGTCTGGGTCTGCTCGCCGGCGCGCAAGCTCGCATGGCCATCGCCCAGGCCGACCAGGGTCACATAGCTGAGCTGGCCGGCTTCATCATGCAGCGTCAACACCGCGGGCCGCCCCAGCTGGCGCAAGAGGGCGAGGCCACCCTCGCTGCTCTTGAAGCAGAGCACGGGCTGATCCAGCGCCCGCCAGGCCTGGCATGGTTGATCGTTCGCAGGCCAGTCCAGATGCCAGGCTGCGCCCAGTGCACGCCAGGCTTCAGCCTCGCTGCGCAGTGCGACGACAGGGCCGTCGCTGACAGCCACGGGAGCCGATGCGCCAACAGCAGGCGCCGACGCTGCGACCGGTGCGCTGGCGGCTGCGGTGATGGCCGGCGGCATGGGCCCGGCCTCATGCGTCCCCCGCGTGGCCGTGACGGCCGCCACGCCCGCCGCGCCCAGCAGACCGGCCGCCGCCAGCGGCCAGATCCAGCGCCGCTGCGCCGCCGAGTGAATGCCACCCTCAAACACTTCCGCAGCGGCGCGGTCCAGCGTCTTGCGCTCGACATCGTGGCGACCGAGTGCATAGGCCGCCAGCAAGGCGCGATCACATAGCAGGTTGATGCGCCGCGGCACGCCGCGCGTGAGCTGGTGGATGCGCCGGCTGGCCTTGCGGTCGAAAGGCATGGGCCCGGAGAAGCCTGCCACGCCGAGGCGGTGCTCGATGTACTGCGCTGTCTCCGCTTCCGACAGCGCCTCGAGATGGAAGCGCGCAATCACCCGCTGCGCGAGCTGCTCCAGCTCGGGTCGGGCCAGCATGGCGCGCAGCTCGGGCTGGCCGATCAGGACGATCTGCAGCAACTTGCGTTCATTGGTCTCGAGGTTGGTCAGCAGGCGCAATTGCTCCAGCACTTCGGCCGACAGGTTTTGCGCCTCGTCGATGATCAGGACATTGCTCTGGCCCTGCGCATGCGTGCGCAAGAGGAACTCGTTGAGCGGATCGATGTACTGCTTGACTGTCTGTGCCTCGCCCGCCGGATGCTCATGCTTGACACGGAACTCTTCGCAGATCGTCTTCAGCAGCTCGTGCACCGTGAGCTTGGGGTTGAAGATGTAGGCGACGTTGCAGCCCTGCGGGATCTGCTCCAGGAAGCAGCGGCAGACGGTGGTCTTGCCGGCGCCGATCTCACCCGTCAGCAGCACGAAGCCGCCGCCACCATGCAGGCCATAGAGCAGGTGCGCCAAGGCATCGCGATGCCGCTCGCTCATGAAGAGGTAGCGAGGGTCAGGCGCGATAGAGAACGGCTCCTGTTGCAGGCCAAAGAATTTCGCGTACATGAGCGGGCGGTATTGGAACTGCCCGCATGGTAGCGGCTGCAGGGCCGCGCCAGCTCAGGCGCGGCGGCGGTGGCGCTGCGCCCAGGCCAGGGCCAGGCATTCGCGCAGGCCGCCGATCAAGGCGGCTGCAACAGCGATCTGCTGGACCAGGCGATGAGTTGATGAAGGCTTCACGGCGGCGCCTCGATGCGTGGATGCGACGCCGTCATGCTCGCGTCATCAGATGACAACTTGATGGCGGCACGATGGCAACCCAAGGTGAGCATCGATCTGAAACCCCTGCCCGAGCTGGAGCAACTGCTGCAATTGCATTCGCAGGCCGGCGGGCTTCTGCAAATGCACGACTTGGGTCGGGTCAGCCTGGGCGAGCGCGAGCTGCCGCTGCTGGCGTTCACGCTGGGCAATGCCGACCCATCGCTGCCGGCTGTCGGCTACTTCGGCGGCGTGCACGGGCTGGAGCGCATCGGCAGCGAAGTGGTGCTGGCCTTTCTGCGCAGCCTGGTGCCGCGCCTGCGCTGGGATGAAAGCCTGCATCGCATGTTGAGCGCGATGCGGCTTGTCTTCATGCCCCTGGTCAACCCCGGCGGCCTCCTGATGGGCACGCGCGCCAATCCGAACGGCGTCGACCTGATGCGCAATGCGCCGATCTCGGCGGAGGCTGGCGCGCCGGCCCTGGTGGGCGGCCAGCGTATCAGTGCGCGCCTGCCCTGGTACCGCGGGCCGCAGGGCGCTGCGATGGAGCTGGAAAGTGCGGCGCTGTGCAAGCTTGTGCAGGAGCAACTGCTGCCGCATCGATTCAGCATCGCGGTCGACTGCCATTCAGGCTTCGGCTTTGTTGACCGCATCTGGTTCCCGTTTGCTCATACCGCGAGGCCCATCGAGCATCTTGCCGAGCTGCACGCGCTGGCACGGATCCAGGACAGCACGCTACTGCACCACCGCTACATGATGGAGCCGCAGAGCCGCCACTACCTATGCCATGGCGACCTCTGGGATCACCTGTATCTCGCCAGTCGTCGCGACCACGGAGAACATGCCTTCCTGCCGCTCACGCTGGAGATGGGCTCCTGGCTGTGGATCAAGAAGAATCCGCGCCAGCTGTTCTCGCGCTACGGCATCTTCAACCCCTTGATCGAGCACCGCCAGCAGCGCGTGCTGCGACGCCACCTGGTGTGGCTCGACTTCATTGCCCGCGCCGCCATGAGCCATGAGCGCTGGCGGCCGCAGGGCCTGGCGCGCGAGCTGGCACGCGAAGCGGCACTGGACCGCTGGTACCGCCGGCAGCGCTGACGGTACCAGCTAGCTCAGCGCGTCTTCCACCGGCGCCAGCACGCGGCCGCTCTTCACCCTGTCGATCAGGCGATGCACATCGGAGCGGGCGCTGTAGTCGAGGATCTCCAGCCGTCCTTCCGCATGCTCGACCAGGGCGGTGAGGCTCTCCACCCAATCACCATCATTGCAATAGAGCACGCCGTCGATCTCGCGGATCTCGGCATGGTGGATATGACCGCAGACAACGCCGTGCACGCCGCGCTTGCGCGCCTCGCGGGCCACGGCTTCCTCGAAATCCGAGACATAGCTCACCGCGCGCTTGACCTTCAGCTTCAGATAGCGCGAAAGGCTCCAGTACGGCAGGCCGAGGCGCCCGCGCAATCGGTTCAGGTGCCGGTTCACCTTGAGCGTGAACTCATAAGCCGCGTCGCCAACATACGCCAGCCATTTGGCGCACTGGATCACACCGTCGAACAGGTCGCCATGCGTGACCCAGAGCTTGCGGCCATCGGCGGTTTCATGGATGCAGTCTTCCACCACATCGACGCCGCCGAAGTTGTGCGCCACGTAGCGGCGTGCAAACTCGTCGTGGTTGCCGGGCACGAAGACCACCCGCGTGCCCTTGCGGGCCTTGCGAAGGATTTTCTGCACCACGTCATTGTGACTTTGTGGCCAGTACCAGCTGCGGCGCAACTGCCAGCCGTCGATGATGTCGCCCACCAGATAGAGCGTCTCGCATTCGACTTCGCGCAGGAAGTCGAGCAAGGCATCGGCCTGACAGCCGGGCGTGCCCAGGTGCAGATCTGAAATCCAGACCGTGCGGACTCGAAGGCTGGCGCGGAGGTCTTGGTGCATGCTGCTCATGGCGACTCCTGCAGTGGATTCGCCATGCATGGTGGCCGGCGCTGATGACGCCGGCGTGAACGCTGTTGCCAGCACCCCTCACCTTGCACCACCGCAGGATCAGGATCGAGCGGATTTCCAGTGAGAACTTGTGCAGCGCAAGCGGGAACCACGCTGGGACTTACCCGATATGAGCGCTGCCAAGGCCACCGCCTGGGCGATGATGGAGCATTCGCTCAACGACGCGACCCAAGAGGAGCCCGACCGATGTCCGATGAATTTGCCGAACACCGCCAGCATCCGCGCGTGAGCTTTTTCTCGCCGTCCAACGAGCGCGGCCTCTTGCCGGATTGGGCCTTCCGCAAGGTGGAGTTCAACAAGGCGCCGGCCGGCTTGGTGATGAACATCAGCGACGGCGGCCTGCAGGTGCTGATCAGCGCGGCCGACGACTTCAGTGCCGAGCGCCATGATGTGGTGCTCCTGCTGGGCGAGGAAGGCGAAGACTCGGTGACCTGGTTCAACGGCATCGTCGAAACGGCCTGGAAGCGGCCGCTGGGCGACTTTGGCAACCTGCTCGGGCTGCGCTTCGTCAAGCGCAACTCGACAGCCGAAAAGTTCCTGCTGAACTACAAGGTCGAACCGGGCACCAATGTCTGGCTGCGCTGCGTACTGATGCCCGTGAAGGCCTGAGGCCTCTGGCCTATTTGTAGAAGGACTCGACCTTGCCCTTGAGCTTGATCGTCAGCGGACGGCCCTGACGGTCGACCTTGCGGCCCACGGGCACCTTGATCCAGCCTTCGCTGATGCAGTATTCCTCGACATCGAAGCGCTCCTTGTCATTGAAGCGGATACCGATGTCGAACTCGACGATGGCGGCGTTGTAGTGCGGGCTGCGCGGGTCCACGGACAGGTGGTCAGGGAGTTCGGGCTTGGCGGCGGTATCGCTCATGGGGCTGGAATAAAAAAAACAGTGATGGGCGGATTGTCCGGGATTCCCGGCACGAATTCCGCCCGTCTCGTTCGGCGCGGAATCAGAAGCGCAGCACCCAACTCGCGTTGATGGCTCGCAAGGTGTTGCGCCGCGTGCTGCTGCCGGCCGAGAAGCCGTCGAGATCGGTCACGCTGCTGGCGTTCACATTGTCGGCCGCAAGGATATTGGAAACCCCCAGGCGCACTTGCGTCATCCGGTCCATGCGCCAGGAGATGAAGGCATCCATATTGCGCACGGCACTGCGTCGGGCGATCTGGCGGTCGGTCTGGATCGTGCGGTAACCCGGCTGCATCACCAGGCTGGCACCGACGGTCCAGGCTGCATGGCTGGGAATGCGCCAGTCGAAGCCCATGTTCGCGAGCCAGGGGGGCTGCGCTTCGAGCCGGTTGTCCGGGCCCTCGACCTGCTCGACGCGCGAGCGATACAAGTTGAATGCGGCGCGCAGCTGCAAACCGCTTTCGCGCCCGCGCGCGAAGAACATCGGCAGCCAGTCTTCGCCGCGGCCCTTGACTTCCAGCTCCAGCCCCACGCTGGTGGCGCGCGCCAGATTGACCGGCCGCGACACCCAGCGCGGCACATCGACCACGCCCGGCGCCGGGTTGTCCTCCAGGCTGATGCGCTGGCGGGTCAGGCCGTCGATGCGCCGGTAGAACATGCCCACGCTGAACACGCCGCCAGCGCTCGGGTAATGCTCATAGGCCAGGTCCAGACCGGTAGAAAGCTCGGGCTTCAGCAGCGGATTGCCGGCGCGGTCGGCCGCGATCGGCGTGTTGGTCTCATTGCGTTCGTAGTTGCCGTTGAGCACATAGCGGGCCACCAGCGAGTTGAGATCGGGCAGCTTGAAGCTGCGCGACAGTGCCGCGCGGATCTGGTCGCGCCCCTTGGGGTCGAAGCGGTAGTTCAGGTGAAGCACCGGCGAAGTGGTGCGGGCCACGTTGTTGATCGGCCCGCTGCCATCGCCGCTGCGCGTGCGCACTTCCTGCACGCGCACGCCGGGCAACATGGACAGCCGCTCGGTGAGCGTCCATTCGTCCTGCATGAAGACCGCTGTCTGCTGAATGTCGGCAGCGAATGGAATGCCGGTGGCGCTGTCCAGGCGCTCGATGCCATAGTCCCAGACCCGGCGCAATTCATCGCGCTGGCGGCTTTCGACATCAATACCGGCCACCAGCGTGTGCGCTTCACCCACAGGTTGGTTCCAGCGTGCACCGACCAAGGTGCGCGACTCCTCGAACTCGGTGCGCGAGTCGCGCACGACCGGCCGACTGCCGTCGGAACGACGAGATTCGTAGTGACCCAGCGTGGTGCGGTCGGTGTCTTGCCAGGAAGCCTTCAGCTCGAACTTGCCACCTTCCTTGAACTTGCGCTGCCATTGGGCATTGACGCGGCTGATATCGCTCTCGCCTTCGGATTGCGAGCCATCACCAGCGGTCAGCCAGGGCGTGCCCTGCAAGGTGGTGAACTCGCGCTGGCTGTGGCTACGCGACTCGTTGTGCTGAAGGAAAGCGCCGGCGGTCAGTGTGTCCAGCTCGGAGAACTTCCACTGCATGCGCGGCGCGATCTGGCCGTTGCCGCTGCGGCCCACATCCTTGCCGCTGATCTCCTGCTCCTGCACCTCGCCGGCCGGCGTGCGCGAGATCCGGTCGCTCAGGTATTCGGTACCCTGGGCCGAACGAGCCACGCTGACCGGCACGACATAGGAGAAGCCGCCAATGCGATCGCCCCACTGAAACGCCTGGCTGCCGCCGGGCTGTACCGCACGGAAGTTCAAGCCGCCGCGCCATTCGCGCGAGCGCGACTTCGGCGGCTCGCGCAGCACGATATTGATGGTGCCAGCCACGCCCGGAAACTCGGCCGTGGCGCCCTTGACCACCTCGATGCGTTCCACATCGCCGGGCGCCAGTGTGTCCAGCGAGAAGCCGGGCGGCGCATCCTCACCATTGATCAGCACCTTGGTGTAGCCGCCGCCCAGGCCGCGCAGACGCGGCGCACCACCGTCCATCGAGACGCCGGGCAGTCGCTTGAGCACGTCGGTCACGTCGATGTCGCCCTGCCGGTCCAGCTCCTCGCGGCCATAGATCGACATGGCGGCGTTCTGGCGGCGCCGGTTGCTCTCGTCGGTCTCGGGTGTGCCGCTGATCTCGACGCGCGGCATCGATTGCGGCGCGCTGGCCGGCGCCGAGGCTGGCACTGCGGCGGCCAAGGCACTGGCCGGCTGAGCCGGCTTGCCTGGCGGGACAAGGTCTGCATTGTGTGCTCGCACACCTTGGCTCGCACCGAGCATCAGCAAGGCGCAGATGAGATGGGGCCAGGTCTTGAGGGTAAGCGCCGCGGGCGCATGGCGATTGAATATGGAGATCACGCCAAAATTACAGCACGCCGATGTAAAGGCTTTGTGGCCGGGCGGCGCGCTGATCGCACCGATGCAGTGCCTGCTTCAGGGACAGGGCCTGGCGCTGCCCTGGCCACTGCGATGCTACGCTGTCAAGCAGCGCCCCCGGCGACATGCTCAGGACCTTCACATGCCGACACTCGCTCGCCTTTTGCTGACCCTGCTAATCACCGCCTGTGCAATGGCGCAGGCAGAGCAAGCAGCCACGCCCGAAGCCACCATGCGCTGGCTGAATCGAGACATCGTCGTACTACGCGCGAGCCTGGCCGGTGCGGCACCGCAGGCCCGCGTCGAGCGCGCGCTCGTGCGCATCGCCAATCTACCCGCCGCCGAGCTCGATGCACCATTGCGCGCCCTGCCGTTCAAGCTCGGCGATGCCAGTGGGCAGCAAATACTGCTGGGCGACCACTTGCTGTTCTCGTTGCTCGAAGGCGACCTGGAAGCAGAAGCGCACACCGACAACCTGGAGGCGCTGACGCGCCGCACGCTGGGACGGCTCGAGGAAGCGCGCGAAGCCTGGCACCGCACGCGTGACCGACCGCTGCTCTGGCAGGGCCTGGCGCGCGCCGGCCTTGTCAGCCTTGGAGCTAGTCTGCTGCTGTGGGGCTTGGCCTTCGGGATGGGCCGCATGGCCCGCGCCATCGAGCTGCGGCGCCGCCGCCTCTCCCTCAACCAGCAAATGCTGGACTGGCGCGAACTGGCGGCACGGCTTGTGCAACGGCTGTTGCAGATCGTGCACTGGCTGATGGTGGCCGGGCTGCTCTATGCCTGGCTGCGCCTTGTGCTCGGCGCTTTTGCGCTGACCGAACCGTTGGCTCACGAGCTGCAGCGCTGGTGGGCCGAGCGACTTGACTGGTTGCTGCAAGGTGTTGCCGGCAGCGTGCCGGGCCTGGTCACCATTGCCATGGTGCTGCTGCTGACGCGCGCCGTCTCCGACGCGATGGGCTATTTCTTCGATGCCGTGCAGCGGGGCCGCATCTCGGTACCGCTGCTGCATCCCGAGACCACGCCGGCCACTAGACGCATCGTTGGTGCCGGCGTCTGGGTGCTGGGCATCGCCATTGCCTATCCCTACCTACCCGGCGCCAACACCGATGCCTTCAAGGGGCTGTCGGTCCTGATCGGCCTGATGGTGACCCTGGGCGCCACCGGCATCGTCACGCAGGCCATGAGCGGGCTGCTGGTGATCTATGCCCGTGCGCTGCGCAAGGGCGACTACGTTGCAGTGGGCAGTGTCGAAGGCGTGGTGATCGAGGTCGCGCCGCTCGCCACCAAACTGCTCAATCTGCGCAACGAGGAAATCACCATCCCGAATGCGGTGCTGATCGCCAGCCCCATCCACAACTATTCCAAGCTGGCTGAATCGCAAGGCACCTTGCTCTCCACACAGGTCACTATCGGCTATGACGCGCCCTGGCGCCAAGTGCATCAACTGCTCGAATCTGCCGCGCGCGCTACCGAAGGCCTGCGAGCCGAGCCCGCTCCGCGCGTGTTTCAGCGTGCCTTGTCGGATTTTTATGTCGAGTACGAGCTGATCGTCAGCATCGACCGGCCGATCGAGCGCGTGGCCGTGCTCTCCCGGCTGCATGCAGCCATCCAGGATGCCTTCAACGCTGCCGGTGTGCAGATCATGTCGCCGCATTTCAGGAGTCAACCCGAGCAGCCAGTGCTCGCACCTCCGTTGCATTCAGCGCCCGCTCCGGCTGGCGCATCGAACCCGATATCGCCTCAAAAGGAAACCCCATGAAACGAAGCTACCAAGCACTCCTTGCCGCCACCGTGTGGCTCGCAACCCTCGGTTCGGCCCAGGCACAGAGCGACTGGACCCCCTGCGCCGAGGAAGGCCAGACCTGTCGCATCAAGGGTGAAGCGCTGGTACGTTTTGGGGCCGCCGGCAGCTATGCCTTCAAGGTGGTGCGCGACGCACAGGCCTGCACCGTCGATGCTTTCGGATCAGACCCGAAAGAAGGTGTACGCAAGCGCTGCGAACTGTCGATGGGCTGGCGACAGCACGCCAGCTACCGCGGCTGGTGGGGTGGCGACAGGGACCGCGACTGGGTGGTCTGCGCCAACGAGGGCGACTACTGCCGGGTCCCGGGAGGCAGCGGCACTGTCAAGGTCCGCTATGGCGCTGATGGCCGCTATGCCGACAGACAAGCCGGCAGCGGCGGCATCCCCTGCAACAACGGCGTATTTGGCGACCCGAGCCCCGGCCTGGCCAAGCAATGCGCGTATCGCAAGAGCGACGCATCGCCTGGTGGCAATGGCGGCAACAACGCCTCAGGCCTGCCCTGGAGCCAGTGCGCTCGCGAGGGCGGCTATTGCAGCTTCAAGGGCCCCGGCATGCTGCGCTACGGCGCGCAAGGCCGCTACGTCTATCGCGAAGCCAGGAATGGCAGCGCCTGCAGCAACGATGCCTTCGGCGCCGACCCGAACCCCGGCGACAGCAAGCGCTGCGAAATACTGCAACTGCGCTGAGCTGAGATGACGCAACAAGCAATGCCGGCACTTGCCAACGCTCTGCTCCAGGCGCATCACAATCGCGAGGCCTTGGATGCTGCGGCCTGGCCCTTGCCCGACGCAAGCGAGATCGTGGCGGTTCAGCATGCTGTCGCCGAAACCCTCGATGCTCACCCCGCGCGCACCTGGAAGTCCGGCGGCCCGGCGCGTGACCCACAGCGCCTGGGGCATTCGCCCTTGCCCAGCTCGCGAATGCAGCAGGCCCGGGCGGCGGAGTCCCTGGAGGTTTGCGGCCTCTGGCTTGCGAACGGCGGGGCCGAGGCGGAAATTGCTTTCCGGATCGGCCGCCAGGTGGATGATGAACTGGCAGCCGGCCTGGACCAGGCCGCGGCGCTGGCCCTCTGCGACGCGATGGCCATCTCCATCGAGCTCACAGCCTCGCGCTGGCGGGAGGGCAGCGCGGCGCCGGACTCATTGCGCCAGGCTGATCTGCAATCGCATGCCGCCCTGCTGCTCGGCCCCTGGCTGCCGCTGCAGCCCAAGCGCGACTGGTCGACGCAGGCCTGCCAGATTTGCATCGGCGACGCAGAGCCCGTGCGCCGCGTGGGCTCGCATTCATTGATCGACCCCGCCTGGCTGCTGCCCCACTGGCTGCGCTTCGCCTGCCGCGAGGGGCGCACGGTGCCCGCAGGCACGGTGGTCACCACCGGCTCCTGGACCGGCAACTTGCCACTGCGCCCGGGCCAGCTCGTGGCGATCAGCTTCGCGGGACTGGGTGAGTTGTCGGCCCGGGCCTGAATCGGCGTTCAATTCAGCCGACGCTCCATCCAACGGGCGTCCAAGCCAAAGCTGGCGAGCTTGGCCGCCAGCACTGCAGGCAGTGGCTCGATGGCGACGAAGCCCTGCCGCTGCCAGTAGGCCTGCGAACCTTGCACGGCGATGAGGCCAATGCGCTCGAGGCCCAGCGCTCGGGCGCTTTGCTCGACCTGCTCGGCCAAGCGACGACCGAGCCCCAGTGCGCGACCCTCAGGTGCCACGGCCAGGTCGTGCAGATAGAGCAGCTCAGGCTGCGCGGGCGGCGTGATGCTCGGCGCGTCGAGCGCGGGCAGCGTTTGCATGCACACCGGCAGCGCCACCACATAGGCGAGCGCCTCTTCCCCACGGGCTGCGATCCAGCTGCTTTGATGCGGCTCGGCCGCAGCCAGCTTGGCTTCAAAGGCCAGCGAGCTTTCCAGGTACTGCGCTTCATAGCATTGCGCCTGCAGCCTCAAGACCGCCGGCACGTCGATGGCGCAGAGCGGTCGCAATGCCACCGTCATGCCATCAGCCTTTGCCAAGGGCCGATGCCCAGCGGCGTGAACAGCCAGACGAAGCCACCAACATTGAGCAGCACGGTCAGCCAGAACATGCGCCGGAAACTGGCCTTGATGCTCTTGTGTCGCAAGATCGACTGGGCCAGCATGGCACCAGGCCAGCCACATGCCAGTGCCAGGCCGTGCAAGGTCGCCTCCTTCACGCGCCAGCCACCAAGACGAGCGGCACGCTTGTCCAGCGCATAGACGATGAAGGTCGCCATGCTCATCGACATGTAGATACCCAGCACTGCCTGGGGCAAAGGCCACATCAGATGGCACAAGAGCAAGAGCGAAGCAAAGGCCGGCACCAGGCCGATGCTGATGTCGCCCTTGTCGGCGGACGCGGCCTTGCGCTTTGGCGCCGCCGCGGGCGCGACCGGCTTGGGCTCAAGGCTGTGCACCTTCAAGGCGCGCGCCTTGCCCTGCGCATCCTGCCCGGGCAGATAGCTCAGCTTCTCGCCGACAAACGGGCGGCGCGCACGCAAGCCAAAAGACTTGATGTGGACGAAAAGCTTGGGGCCGCCGGCATCAGGCGTGATGAAGCCATAGCCTTTGGTGTCGTCCCACTGGCTCAGTTTCCCGGTATCTCTGGTCGCTTCTGGCATGGCTGCTGATTGGAATGCAAAAAGCCCACCGAGGTGGGCTTCATGGGTTCAATCGCTAGAGCAATTGATCAGCGACCGAAGCCACCGCGACGCGGGGCGCCGCCTTGCGGGCCGGGACGCTTGCCAGGGCCGCCGGGGCCGCGACGATCACCGCCGAAGGACGGGCGATCGCCACCTTCACGCTGGAACGAAGGCTTGGCACCGTAGCTGGGCTTGCCACCGAACGCAGGCTTGTCGCCACGCGGAGCAAATGCAGGCTTCTCACCACGCGGAGCAAAGCCACGGTCTTGCTGGCCGCCGTTGTCGAAGCCACGGTCATGGCCGCGGTCGAAGCTGCGCGCCTCGAAGGGCTTGCGGTCGCCGCTGAAGCTGCGCGGTTCGGTCGAGCGGAAACCCATGTCTTCGCCACGGTTGGCTTGATAGCCGCCGCCGTCACGGCTGAACGGCTTGCCGCCACCGTCACGATTGAAAGCCGGCGCGCCACCGTCACGATTGAAGGACGGGCGGCCGCCATCGCGATGGAAAGGCTTGCTGCCGAACTTGTTGTTGAAGCCGCTCTTGTTGGCATAACCCTGGCGCGGGCCACGGTCTTCGAAACCACGCTCGCCACCAGGACGCGGCGGGAAGATGCGCGGCTCTTGCGTCTTGGGCTCAAGGCCTTCGATGTGAGCAACCGGGATCTGCTGGGTGGTGAACTGCTGGATGCGGCGGATCATCGATACGTCGTCACGGCAGGCGATGGTCACGGCCAGGCCTTCGCGACCGGCACGGCCGGTACGGCCGATGCGGTGCACGTAGTCCTCGGCCTTCATGGGCAGGCCGTAGTTGATCACGTGGGTGATTGTCGGCACGTCGATACCGCGGGCGGCCACGTCTGTGGCAACCAGCACGCGCACTTCGCGACGGCGCAGAGCCATCAGCACGCGATTGCGACGACCTTGCGGCATGCCGCCATGCAGCGGAGCGACAGCGTGGCCGATCTCGTGCAGGCGCTCGGCCAGCCAGTCGGCATCGCGCTGGGTGGACGTGAACACCACGGCCTGGTCCAGCGTCGACTCGCCCAGGATGGATTCGAGCAGCTGGTCGCGGTGGTGGTTGTTGTCAGCCCAGTGCAGGCGCTGGGTGATGTTCTCGTGGGTGTCGGTATGCGACGCAACGTCGACACGGATCGGGTCGTTCAGCAGGTCTTGAGCCAGACGGCCGACATGGCCGGCGAAGGTGGCGCTGAACATCACGGTCTGGCGCTCGGCCGGCGTGCGCTCGGCGATCATCTTGATGTCGTCGATGAAGCCCATGTCCAGCATGCGGTCGGCTTCGTCGAGCACGAGCATCTGCACGTTCTCAAGCACGGCCTTGCCGGATTGCAGGTGGTCGATCAGACGGCCCGGGGTGGCGATCAGGATGTCCAGCGAGCTGGTCAGCTGCTTGATCTGCAGCGGGTAAGGCATGCCGCCCAGGACGGTGCAGATGCGCAGGCCCGGCACGTAGCGGCCGTAGGTCTGTGCGGCCTTGGCCACTTGTTGTGCCAGTTCGCGGGTGGGAGCCAGCACGAGCACGCGCGGGCCAAAGTTCTTGCCACGCGGACGGGCGGTGTCGGTGGCGCGGTGGTCCAGCACCTTTTGCAGGGCCGGGAGGATGAAGGCGGCGGTCTTGCCCGAACCGGTGCGCGAGGAACCCATCAGGTCCTTGCCAGCCAGGCCGTGCGGGATCGCCTGGGCTTGCACTTCGGTGGCGGTCTCGTAACCGGATTCCTTGACGGCGCGCAGGAGAGCTTCGTGCAGGCCGAGTGTTTCGAATGACATCGATTTTCTTTCAACAAAACCATGCCTTGCCTGGCGAGAGCCGAGCAAGACAATTCCGGCCTCAGCTGTTTTTGGCGCTGCAGGCAGGAACAGTGAAGTCGCTGGGAGACAAGCTCGCGTCGCACACCTGGTCATCGTCAAGGACGATGGCCTGATTCATTGAATTGGAATCAAGGGGCCGGTGCGGCGCCGGGGGAACAGTCAAAGCGACGGCATCGCCGCCGACCGAACCCGAGGGTGTTCAGTGCTGCGCTTGTGAACCTCTCGGAGATGGAGAGAAGCGGCCTGAACGAGGTCAGAGGAGACGTACGAACCCGCTGCATTCACCCCGTGGTGTCCTGCAGCGAAGCCGCGACTATAGCACGCTAGGGTTTTTACCAGCAAGCCCTGCTTTGTGAATTCTGACCGGCGAGCGCATCCATCAGCGTGGCCAGGTCGGCTGCGGCCAGGAATGGCCGTGCGCCGAGTTCGAAGTCCAGCGTGGCCGCGGGCAATTGTTCTTTCCCGGCTTGGGCGGCGCGCTGCAGCGCATCGAAACTGCCCTTGATCAGGAGATTCCAGGCCGGCAGCCCGCGACCGGTGTCACCATTCAGACGTCGCGCACGCAGGACCCGCTGAGCCGGATTCCAGGGCTGGTCGGCGTGAATCAGCGCGGCAAGCTCATGTTGCAGGTCGATGCCAGTGCAAGCAGCATCGCAGGCGGCCAGGACCAGCCGTGCATCGCCACGCCAGGCATCCACCTGAGTCTGGCGCTGCTCGGGCATCTGCGCCAGCAGCAGCTCGGCAACGGCCAGGCCTTGTTCACGCAATCTCGCAGCAAGCGCCTGCACGGTCGCGTCCGCTTGAGCGAACATCGCAACGCGCTGGGCTGCGGCAGGAATGAGCTGCGGCAGCAGATCGAACACTTGCCGGCCTTTGATGCTCAGTGCCGAAGGCGATTGAGCCACTTGTCGCAAGGTTTGCAGCGCGCTCATCAGACGCAGTTGCTCACCAGCGCTCAGGTAGCGCTGCGACTGCCAGCGCTCCTGCAAATGCTGCAGCTGCGCCATCGCTTGCGCATCAAGCTCGACAGCATCGCCAGACCACCAGGCCTGCTCCAACACCACAGGCAGGCGCGGCAGCAGGTCGCGCTTGCGGCGGCTCAGCATCACCGTCTGCAGCAGCTCGCGTTGCTGCCGCTTGCCGGCCGCAGCGGCCTCGTCGCACCACACGCGCAAGGGGCCGCGGCGATTGCTGTCGATCCAGTCGACCAGTTCGCCCAGCAGCGGTTCACCGAGCAGCTCGCGATCCGCCAGCAAGAGCAGGTGCGGTGTCGCTACCAGCGGCAGGCCCTCCAGCAATTGAACGCCATCGACGATCAAGAGTTCTGCATCGGCCAGAGGTGCTTCGCCCGGCTCCAGGAGCTGCAGGCCAGTCGGCCAGCCGCCCAGCCAGGCCTCAGCATCGCCGACCCAAGCCGCATGGCGCTCCAGCGGCGCCAGCAGCACGACGCTACCAAGGCCAAACAAGCGACGCCACAGCTGCAGCGCAGTCAGGGCAGTAGCGCGATGACCAAGGCCCAGATCGTCCGCAATCAACGAGCGTCCGGCGCACAGCGCAAACAGGGCGGCCTCCCATTGGAACTCGGGCAAAGGCTGGCGCAAGCCAGCCAGCGCATGCAGGTCGGCGCCTTCAGCCAGCGTGGTTTCCAGTCGGCGAACGCGCTCGCGTGCATCTGCCGCGAAGCTGAGTTGCTCCCACACCGCTGGAGCGACGCGGAGTTCATGGCCCAGCTCCGCAGACAGGGCCAGCAAGCCATCCAGCGTCTGCCCTTGCTCTGCGTCCAACGCGCCGTCTTCTCCGAACAGGGCTGCGGCAGCTTCGCAGAGCGCCAGCGGCGCCGCCGTGCCGGCGCGCCAGCAGAGCTCGCGGGAAAGGCCATCGTTCAGCCAGATTTCGCTGTGGCTTGCTGGAAGCGTCTGTGCAGGCAGTTCAGCCGGCAGGTCAGCCTGAGGCTCAGCCAGCAGTTCGGCAAAGGCAATGCTCGGCTTGGTCGCTGTGGCCTTGGGCTTGCGTGCGGTCCTCTTGGCAGCTGGCTTGCGGGCCGGCTGCTCCGCCGCCTGCCTGTCGGGCTCGGCAGCTGGCGTCGCGGCGTCGCTTGATGTCACGGGCGTGGTCAGCGCTTCGGAAAGCGCAGCGTCCGCCTTGCGGCGGCTCTTGGTCGTTGTAGCCATGGAGGAAGGAAAGAATTCAGGTCAGGCGCCGCGCGAGAAACGCGCAGCGGGAGGGTCGGAGGGCAGCAGCTCGGCCGGGCACCAGCCCCGCAAGCTGTTGAAGAAGGCCAGGCCGGTGGCCCGCTGAAGATCGTCCACGGTCAGGCGCGCTTCGCTGATGCGGCCCTGGGCCAGCAGCTCTTCTCGCAACACGCCGGGCAGCAGGCCGCTGGCCAGCGTTGGCGTCAGCCACTTGCCATCGAGCAGCAAGGCAATATTGCCAAACGTGCCTTCGGTCAGTTCGCCGCGAGCATTCCAAAGCAGGAGATCGAAGGCCTCGGCCGGCTTGTGCGCAGCGAAGGCTTCGTAGAGTTCGCGGCGCGTGGTCTTGTGTTGAATGAACTCGGCCGCGGCGCCATCGGTGTCGATGGCATGCGGCGCGAGGGCGAGAAGCACTGGCGACGGTGTGTCAGCCAAGGCCTGCAAATCAGTGCTGAGGCGGCCATCCGCGGCGACGGTCAAACGCAGGCGCCAGGCTCCGGTGGGATGAGCAGCGGCGAGTTCGGCCAGGGCGCTGCGCAGCTTGGCCGGCTGCAGCTTGATGCCGAAGTGATGGGCGGTGCGCTGCAGGCGTGCCAGATGGGCGGCGAGCCGCACGAACTCGCCCTCCTCCAGGCGCAGGGTTTCCAGCGCCGCAATCGGCCCTTCGGCGCGACGCAAGAACCGCATCTTGGCGCGCCATTCGGCAATCTCGGCGTCGGCCGACGAATCGAGCGTGATCGCGCTGCCGATGCCACAGCGCAAGGCGCCGTCTGCGCCCTGCTCCACCGTCCGGATGGGCACATTGAAAGTGGCCACGCCGCCAGGCTGGATCAGGCCCAGCGCGCCGCAGTACCAGCCGCGCCGCTCGGGCTCCAGTTCCGCAATGATTTCCATCGCCCGGATCTTTGGCGCCCCGGTGACCGAGCCACAAGGAAACAAGGCGCCAAACACCTCGGCCAGCGTGGTGCCGGGGCGGCTGACGGCCGTGACCGTGGAGGTCATCTGCCAGACTGTCGGCAAGGCATGCAGCTCGAACAAGCGCGGCACGCGGACCGAACCCAGCGAGGCGATGCGACCCATGTCGTTGCGCAGGAGGTCCACGATCATCAGGTTCTCGGCACGCTCTTTCTCGCTGGTGCGCAAGTAGGCTTGAGCCGCCTCATCCTCGACCACGTCGCGGCCGCGCGGCGCCGTGCCCTTCATCGGCTGGGCTGCGAGCAGCCAGGTGCGCGGGCCCTCAGGCAAGGCACGCCAATCGAAGAAGAGCTCCGGCGACACACTCGCCACGCCCGCTTCGCGCAGGAAGATCGAGAAGCCACCCGGCTGGCTGGCATGCAAGGCCAGGAAAGCCCGGCCCAGATCGGGCGCGGCAGCCTTGGCATGAATACGCGTGGTCAGGTTGACCTGGTAGCAATCACCCGAGCGGATGTATTCGCGGATGCGCTCGATCTGCGCCGCCTCATCGGCATCGCCCTGGCTGTCATGCCAGCCCAGCACGCCGGTGCCTTCAGCATTGGCTTGGGGCCAGGCTTGCGGCTCATCGAGATAGACGGCGAACTCGGCCAAAGCCTGGTCGCTGGATCGAACTTGCAGCGCCGCATCGAAAGCCGGCGCAGCCTCATAGCGAAGGCCTCCCAGCACCCAGGCACCGGCGCGCGCTGCCGCATGAGCCTCTGCCAGCACGCCAGCCACCTGGTCCAGCCGCTCGGCACGCAGCCGGCGCGCAGGCGGCGCATAGAAAGCGCCGCGCATGCGCTCGCCGTCCTCGCGGGCCAGCGGATGGCGTGGGAAATCGAATGCCGCCCAGAGATCCTCCGGACGGTGCAGCTCGCTCATGGCTTGATGGACCGCAGCGTCTTCAGAGGCTCAGGAGATGCTCGCGGTAGTACGCCAGCTCTTCGATGGACTCGTGAATGTCAGCCATCGCGGTGTGCGCCTGCGCCTTCTTGAAGCCGTCCAGGATCGCCGGCTTCCAGCGCTTGGCCAGTTCTTTCAAAGTGGTGACGTCGAGATTGCGGTAGTGGAAGAACTCTTCCAGCTTGGGCATGTAGTTGGCCAGGAACCGGCGGTCCTGGCAGATGCTGTTGCCGCACATCGGCGACTTGTTGGCCGGCACGTATTGCTTCAGGAAGGCGATGGTCTGGGCCACGGCCTCATCCTCAGTGATGGTCGAGGCCTTGACGCGGTCGATCAGGCCGCTGCGGCCGTGCGTGCCCTTGTTCCAGGCGTCCATCTTGTCCAGCGTTTCATCGCTCTGGTGGATGGCGAACACCGGGCCTTCGATGCGCACGTTCAGGTTCGCATCGGTGACCACGACGGCGATCTCGATGATGCGGTCGGTGTCCGGATAGAGGCCGGTCATCTCCAGATCGATCCAGATCAGGTTGGTATCGCTGATGGCCAGCGTGGGGGCTGCGCTCGGCATGTCCGGGCTGCTGCTCATGGGGCTTCCTTCGGTTCTTGAACGGTCTCTATTGTGGCAGCCCTACACTTCGCCCATGTCGACCAGCGCATTTCTACCTCCCCTGTCCGCACCACTGCTGAGCGTCTTGTTCGCGTTGGCGCTCATCGTGAGCCTCGCCACGAAGTTCTGGCTGAGCAGTCGTCAGATGCGCCATGTGATGGCGCATCGTGGGCAAGTGCCAGCTGCTTTCGCGGCCAGCGTGCCCTTGGCTGCGCATGAGAAGGCGGCTGACTACACGGTGGCAAAGGGCCGATTCGGACTGCTGGCGTTGGCGTTCGAAAGCGCCCTGCTGCTGGGCTGGACGCTGCTGGGCGGGCTCGACGCCTTGAACGGCTGGATCTACGGCCTCACCGCCGAGCCGCTCGGCATGATGGGCTATCAATTGAGCCTGCTGGCCGCCTTTGCACTGATCGGCATGCTGCTGGACCTGCCCTTCGAGCTGTGGAACACCTTCCGGATCGAGCAACAGTTCGGCTTCAACCGCATGACCTTGAGGCTCTACGTCATCGACGCGATCAAGGGCATCTTCATCGGCGCGCTGATAGGCCTGCCGATTGCGGCCCTGATCCTGTGGCTGATGGGCGCCGCTGGCGCCTGGTGGTGGCTCTGGGCGTGGGGCGCCTGGATGGGCTTCAACCTCCTGATCATGGTGCTCTACCCAACCGTTATCGCACCGATGTTCAACAAGTTCGAGCCCCTCGCCGATGAAGGCGTCAAGAACCGCGTCGAAGCCTTGATGAAGCGCTGCGGCTTCGCGGCCAAGGGCCTGTTCGTGATGGACGGGAGCCGCCGCTCGGGCCACGGCAATGCCTATTTCACCGGCCTCGGCGCCGCCAAGCGCGTGGTCTTCTTCGACACCTTGCTGGAGCGCCTGGCGCCCGGCGAGATCGAGGCAGTGCTCGCTCACGAACTGGGCCATTTCAAGCATCGCCATGTGCAGAAGCGCATGGTGAGCATGTTCGCCCTGAGCCTCCTGGGTTTCGCTCTCCTGGGCTGGCTGTCCAGCCAGTTGGGCTTCTACGTGGGCCTCGGCGTCAAGCCCAGCATGGGCGCGCCAAACGATGCACTCGCGCTGCTGCTCTTCATGCTGGCACTGCCGGTGTTCGCCTTCTTTTTCACGCCGATCGGCAGCCACCTGTCGCGCAGGCATGAGTTCGAGGCCGATGCCTATGCCCGCGCACAAAGCAGTGGTGAGGACCTGGCGGCGGCGCTCCTGAAGCTGCACGAGGACAATGCCGGCACATTGACACCGGATCCGGTCTACGCCCGCTTCTACTATTCCCACCCGCCGGCCAGCGAACGCCTGGCCGCGCTGCAACAAGCCTCATGAATCTCCTGCTCGCCCAATGCACGCCTCAGCGTGAAACCCTGCCGCTGGAACAACTGGCCGAGTGGCTGGCGCAAGTGCCGGCCTGGCGCGCCGACCCCGAGCACAAGCTGATCGCGCGGCGCTTTGCCTTCGAGAACTTCTACCAGGTGATGGCCTTCGTCAATGCCGTTGCCGAGATTGCGCATGCCCAGGACCATCACCCGGAGATGCACGTTGGCTATTCGGCCTGCACGCTGAGCTACACCACGCATGCAGCCGGTGGCCTGACGGCAAACGACTTCATCTGTGCTGCGCAAGCCGACGCGCTGCCTGAGGCATTCCCATGAGCCCCCACGGTCGTTTCACTCCCTGCCCCCCGATGGGGCGCGATGCCCTTCGGGCGGACGTGCGGGCATCCGCATGAGCCGATTTGGCAATCTCGATCTGGGACTCGTGGTGCGCGGCCATGGCCGCCACTACATCGTGGAAGACAGCGAAGGCAAGCGGCGGGTCTGCCATCCGCGTGGCAAGAGGAGCGACTGCGTGGTCGGCGACATGGTCCGCTGGGCCGAGACCGGCGACGAAGGCGTGATCGAGGCCGTGGAGCCACGGCGCAACCTGCTGTTCCGCCAGGATGAATGGAAGACCAAGAGCTTTGCCGCCAATGTCGACCAGCTCCTTGTGCTGGTGGCCGTGGAGCCTGTGTTCAGCGAGAGCCAGTTGGCCCGCGCACTGATAGCCGCTGAAAGCGCCGGTATCAGCACCCGCATTGCAATGAACAAGACCGACCTGCCTGGCGTGGCCTCGGCGCGCGCCCGCTTGCAGCCCTATCGTGACATGGGTCTGGAGGTGATGGATGTCGCCTTCGTGGCCGACCGCGAAGGCTCGTCCGCACTTCTCAATCCCTGGCTGCGAGGCAAACGCACCTTCGTGATGGGCCCCAGCGGCACCGGCAAGAGCACGCTGATCAATCTCCTGATACCGAACGCTCAGGCACAGATCGGCGATATCTCGGTGGCACTGAACTCGGGCCGCCACACGACGACCACGACGCAGTGGTACTGGGTCGATTCGGAACGCCAAACAGCGCTGATCGATTCACCAGGCTTTCAGGAATTTGGCTTGCAGCAGATCGAGCCCATGCAGCTGCCCTTGCTGATGCCCGACTTGCGCGCGCATGCGGACCACTGCCGCTTCTACAACTGCACGCACCAGCACGAGCCCGGCTGCGGTGTTCGCGAGGCGGTGGACGCAGGCCAGATCAATGCCTCGCGGTACCGCATCTACGGCGAGATCCTGCAGGAGCTGGGCAGCAAGCGCTACTGAGCGCGGCGCGGATCAGGTGTCCAGCCGTGGCAGCGGGCTCTTGACCTCGCGCGCCTCGACGTCCACGACCTCGCCGGCCGGCTCTGCGCGACGCGACTGGCCCGGCCGAAACTTGCCCGCACGGCGGAAGCGCGCCATGTCGACCACAGGCTTGCGGCCGCGCAGGAGGCTCCAGATCATCAGGCCGATCATCGTGACGATGGCCACGCCCACGAGCGCCAGTACCAACACCAGCGTGAACAGGCCCAGCAGCACACGAATCACGACGGTCAAGAGTCCGGACATCAAAGCTTCCTTGCGAAGAGTGGGTTCAACCGCGCCCGACAAAGGGCATGGCCGAAGCCATCACGGTCATGAATTGCACATTGGCCGACAGCGGAAGCTGGGCCATGTATAGAACGGCGCTGGCCACATGGGCCACGTCCATCGTGGGTTCGATGGCTATGTCGCCATTGGCCTGGCGAACGCCTTCGGTCATGGGCTGGGCCATCTCGGTCAGGGCATTGCCGATGTCGAGCTGGCCGCAGGCGATGTCGAATGCACGGCCGTCGAGCGAGAGCGACTTTGTCAGTCCTGTGATGGCGTGCTTGGTGGCGGTGTAAGGGGCGGAATTGGGTCGCGGCGCATGGGCCGAGATCGAGCCATTGTTGATGATGCGTCCGCCACGCGGCGACTGCTTCTTCATCAGGCGGAAGGCGCCCTGGGCGCAGAGAAAGGCACCGGTGAGGTTCACATCGACCGACTGCCGCCAATGTTCGACCGGCAGTTCATCGATAGGTACCGACGGAACAAACACGCCAGCATTGTTGAACAGCAGGTCCAGTCTGCCGAACTCGGTTTCGATCATGGTGAACACCTGGTTCACGTCATCGGGCTGGCTGATGTCGGCCCGGACCGGCAGCGCCTTGGCAGGTTCACGCGCCATCGCGGCCGTTTCCTGCAATGCCGGCAAACGCCGCCCTGCCAGCACCACCGTCCACCCCTCCTCCAGCAGGGCCAGGGCCGCGGCCCGGCCGATGCCGCTGCCGGCACCGGTCACGAGGGCAATCCTTGCTGAATTGTTGCTGGGGTTTGTCATGCATCCGCCTGTGGACAGGCGTGATGATAGTCAGGCTCTTACTGAGCCGTGGACGAGGGGGTTTGCTGGGCGACGCGCTGGCCATCGACGCTGCGCTGGCCTTCGACCACCACACGGGGCAACTGGGCAACGGTGTTGTTCTCGCGGGCCACGGCGATCTGGGTCGGAATGCTTTGGCCGGTGATCTCGACGCGCGGCAGCTGGCTCATCGCCACGTGACGCTCGTCCTGGGCGCTCATCGCGCCAGCACCGACGGCGGCGATCATGATGGCGACCACGACGCCAAGGCGCTTGATCTGGGCATTGCGGTCATAGCAGTAAACGGTGTTCATCTCGGGCCTCCTACAGCCAAGCAGCGGTTCTTGTTGTGCTGCGATGGGCCGAACTATGCCCAGGGATAACCATGAGGAAAAACCGAATGCGATCAAGGGCGGGATCGGGCGACGAACTGCAGCCGGCGGCGACGAGTGTCACGAGTCGGTCAGGGTCAACTCAGACAAACCCCTAGTTCAAGGGGCTCAACAGGTCGTTCCTGACCGGGCACCTGCCAGATCACGTGCGCCATGAAAAACGGCGCCTCCAAGGCGCCGTTTCCGTGAGGAGCGGGTGTGCTTACTTGGCGGCCGAGGCTGCTGCTGCTGCGGCCGAGGCGGCGTCAGCAGCCGCCTTGGCCCTGGTGCGCTCGGCCTTGACTGCGTTCCAGTCGGCTTCTTCATAGGTGCGGTCGGCGCACTTGGACTTGAAGTCAACGCGGTCGTCCGCCAGCGCTTCGATGCGCTCGTTCAGCGGAATCTTGGCCGCATCGTGCGGCTTGATCCGCTGGTCCAGCTTCGCCTTGTTCTGGCCGTAGGCCTCGCGCTGGGTGTTGAAGTCATCGATGCGCTTCTGCACAGCGGCCCGGCTTTCCTCGAAATCCTTGATCTTCTTGATCTGCTCGTCCTTCTTGAGCTTGCCGCCCTTGATCTCGGCATTCAGGGCTTCCTGCAACTTGCCCAGGGCCTCGGCGTCGTTCTTCAAGTCGGCGCCGGCCTTGTTGAGGCCATCCGCCGTCTTGTTGCTCTCGGCCAGTGCGGCCAGCAGCTCGGCATGTTCGGCCTCCCAGGCCTTGACAACCGGCGGCAGCACCTGGTCTTCCGCCTGGATGCGCTCCTCGATCTCCTGGCATTCGCGGATCTGGTTGCGCGACATCAGGATGGGTTTGGGCTTGTCCACCACGGGCCTGCTGACCTTGTTGTTCTTGGGGTCGACCTTGGCCTTGGGGTTGACGGTGCTCTGGGCCTGCGCCAGCGTGGACACGAGGGCGACAACAGCGACGGAGATCAGGAGACGTTTCATGTCTGGCGGCTCGGTTAGCGCCCAACCGGCAGTCGGGCTGTAAAACAAGGGACGAATCATGCCATGAGCCGCGGCTGCGGATAATGCGCGCCTTCACGCACAAGCAAGTCCTTGAAAGAGCCCATGGCACTGAAAGCCACCATCCACAAAGCGCATCTGCAGATCTCGGACATGGACCGCCATGTCTATGGCGAGCACAACCTGGTGATCGCCCGCCATCCGTCGGAGACGGATGAGCGCATGATGATCCGCGTGCTGGCCTATGCCCTGTACGTGCCGGCAGACGACATGCGCGGCCGGCTGGAGTTCAGCAAAGGGCTGTCCGACGTGGACGAGCCCGAACTCTGGCAGCTCGACCTGACCGGCGACGTGGTGCACTGGATCGACCTCGGCCAGCCCGACGAGCGCCGCATCATGAAGGCCCATGGTCGTGCCGAACGCGTCACCGTGATCAGCTATGCCTCCAGCACGCCGGTCTGGTGGAGCAATCTGGAAGGCAAGCTGATCCGCGCGCCCAAGCTGGACGTGTGGCAGATTCCGGCCGAACAGTCGCAGGCCCTGGCCGCGCTGGCCGAGCGCAGCATGCAGCTGCAGATCAGCATCCAGGACGGCAGCATCTATGTCTCCACCGCCAACGCCTCGGTGGAGATCCATCCGCAGGCGCTGCGCCGGGCCGAGGCCCGCTGAGACCTCTGGGCTTCATCCGCCCTTGTCCTTGGCAAGCAGCAGCTTGTAGCCCAGGAAGCGCCCTTGCGGGTCGAGCACCACGAAGCTCGGATAGCTCTTGATGCCCAGGCGCTGGTTTTCCTGATCGCCGCATGCCAACTGCAAGCATCAGCGCTGCCACGGGTCTGGGGCCAGGGTTTCCGCGCCCACCGTTTGGGTGATCCGGCCTCGTTGCGCCGGCGCACTAGACTCCAGCGATCCGACCTGTCCACATCATGGTGATCCTTGCCCCAACTCCATTCACGGCCACTGGCCGCCCTGATGCTGTGCTGCTTGGCCGGCATCGCCTGCCCCGCCATGGCTGATTCCGCAAAGGCGCCGGCCGATCCCCACCAGTGGCTCGAAGAGGTCCAGGGTGAGCGAGCGCTCGGCTGGGTGCGCGAGCGCAATGCCGTCACGACCAGGCAGCTGCAGGCTCGCGCCGACTACGCGCCGATCCGTGCCGAGATGCTGGAGCTCCTGAACGCCAAGGACCGCATTCCCAACGTCATGCGTCTGGGCCCCTGGCTCTACAACCTCTGGACCGACGACAAGCAGCCTCGCGGCTTGTGGCGCCGCACCACGCTGGCCGAATACCGCAAGGCCGAGCCGCAATGGGAAACCGTGCTGGACATCGACGCGCTCGGCAAGGCCGAGGGCGAGAACTGGGTGTTCGGCGGCGCGCAATGCCTGGCGCCCGACTATCGCCGCTGCCTCTTGATGCTCTCGCGAGGCGGCGCCGACGCCGTCGTGGTGCGCGAGTTCGACACGGTGGCCAAGCGCTTTGTCGCGCCGGCCGACGGCGGCTTCTTTGTGCCCGAAGCCAAGACCGACCTGGCCTGGCTGAACGAGAACACGCTCTTCATCGGCAGCGACTTCGGCCCCGGCTCACAGACAGACTCCGGCTATCCGCGCCAGATCAAGCGCTGGCATCGCGGAGAGAAACTGGCCGAGGCCAAGATCGTGTTTGAAGGTGAGGCCAAGGACGTGTCGGTCTCGGCCCAGGTTGACCACACACCAGGCCATGAACGGATCCAGTTCAGCCGCGCGCTGGACTTCTACAACCAGGTCAGCTTCCTCCTGAAGGACAACAAGCTGCAAAAGCTGGACGTGCCCACCGACGTCAGCGCAGCCTTCTGGGGCCCGCGCCTGCTGATGAGCCCGCGCAAGCCCTGGACTGTCGGGGGGCGAACCTTCGCTGCCGGCAGCCTCTTGCTGGCAGACAGCGCCGCCTACCTGCGCGGCGAACGCAAGCTCCAGGCCTTGTTCACCCCAACGGCCACGCGCTCCCTGGCTGGCTACACGGTGACGCGCCAGCACCTGATCCTGAACATCAGCGACAAGGTCGCCAGCCGCCTCGAGGAATGGAGCTTTGCGGGCAAGGAGCCAAAGCATCGCGAAATCAAGGCACCCTTCCCCGGCACCTTGAGCACGGTCAGCTTGTACGACAGCGAATTGCCCAAGGATGAGCTGGGCGATCGCTACCTGGTCAGCTACACCGATTTCCTGACACCTGGCAATCTGTCATTGGCCCGGGCCGGCAGCGACGAGCGCGAAACACTGAAGACACGCACGCCCCGCTTCAAGACCGAAGGCATGCGGGCTGAGCAACTGGAGGCCGTCAGCAAGGACGGCACCAAGGTGCCCTACTTCGTCGTCTGGCCCGCGAATGCCAAGCCGGACGGCAAGAACCCCACGCTGCTCTATGGCTATGGCGGCTTTGAGGTCTCGCTGCAACCCAGCTACTCTGGCGGCGTTGGCCGGGCCTGGTCGGAGCGTGGCGGGGTCTATGTGCTGGCCAATATCCGGGGCGGCGGCGAGTTTGGCCCCAGCTGGCACCAGGCCGCCACGAAGGCCAACAAGCAGCGCAGCTATGACGACTTCGCCGCAGTGGCCGAAGACCTGATCAAGCGCAAGATCACCAGCCCACGCCACCTCGGCATCATGGGCGGCAGCAACGGCGGGCTGCTGGTGGGCGCCACCTTTGTGCAGCGGCCGGAGCTGTTCAACGCCGTGGTCTGCCAGGTGCCGCTGCTGGACATGCGTCGCTACCACCAACTGCTGGCCGGTGCGTCCTGGATGGCGGAATACGGCAACCCGGACGATGCGGCCGAATGGGAGTTCATTGCCAAGTACAGCCCGTACCAGAACGTCAAGGCCGGCGTGAAGTACCCCAAGGTCTTCTTCGCCACCTCAACGCGAGACGACCGCGTTCATCCCGGCCATGCCCGCAAGATGGCCGCGCTGATGCTGGCGCAAGGCCATGATCTGCTGTACTACGAGAACATCGAAGGCGGCCATGGCGGCGCCGCAGACAACGAGCAGTCCGCCACCCTGCTCGCGCTGGAATACAGCTACCTCTGGCAGCAACTGGGGCGTTGAGCAATGGGCGAGCAGGTGGACATCGTGCAAAGAATGGGCGGCTTCTCGGCCGAGGTTGAAGGCGAGCCGCTGGAACTGGACTACATGGTCAGCGGCGATCAGATCATCTTCCACCACACGCTTACCGCCGAGGCGCTGCGGGGCCGGGGCTTCGCCAGCCAGATGGTGGAGCATGGCCTGGTCTGGGCATCAGGCCAGGAACGGCAAGTCGTGGCAGCCTGCAGCTATGTGCAGGCCTGGTTGCGCCGCCACCCGGCCTGGCAGCGCGTCACTGAGCCGGCGGATGTTCAGAAGGTCTTGAACTTCTGGTTCGGATTCCTGGGTGGCGACGAAGATGGGCAGGTTCGCGGCGAATGGTTCCGCAAGAGCGATGCCTTCGACGATGAAATCAAGTCCCGTTTCGGCGCACTGCTGGAGCAGGCACTGGCTGGCGGCCTGAAGGAATGGGAACGCAGCGCCTTTGGCAGCCTGGCCCGCATCATCTTGCTCGACCAGTTCACCCGCAACGCTTTCCGCAACACGGCGCAAGCCTTTGCCGGCGACGCCGAGGCGCTGCGAATGAGCCTGGCCTTGCTTGAGAGCGGCAAGGCGGGTGAGTTGACGACGCTGCAGCGCTGGTTTGCCTTGATCCCGCTGGAGCACTCAGAAGCGCTGGCGATGCAAGACCGATCGGTCGCCGAATTCGCACGGCTCGCAGCAGAAGACGAGCGCATGAAAGGCGCACTGGACTACGCGATCAAGCACCGCGAGGTGGTGGCACAGTACGGCCGCTTCCCGCATCGCAACGCGATCCTCGGGCGCGCAAGCACGGCGGCGGAACTGGCCTATCTGGCCCAGCCCGGCGCCGGCTTCTGATTCAAGGCCTCAGCGCAGTTCGCGCTCCTGCAGCACCCGCCACATCACCTTGCCTGCGCCTGACTTGGGCAGGCTGTCGGCAAATTCGACGATGCGCGGCACCTTGTAGGCCGCCATGTGTTCGCGTGACCAGGCAATGATCTCTTCCGCCGAGGTCTTGCCCCTGGCTTCGGCGCGCAGCACGACAACTGCCTTCACCGTCTCGCCGCGATATTCATCCTTGGCCGAGATGATGCAGGCCTCCTGCACGGCCGGGTTCTTGTAGAGCAAGAGCTCCACCTCGCTAGGCCAGACCTTGTAGCCGCTGGCGTTGATCATCCGCTTGAGCCGGTCGGTGATGAAGAAATAGCCTTCCTCGTCCATGCGGCCCAGGTCACCGGTGCGGAAGAACTTCTTGCCCTCGATCTCGATGAAGGCCGCCTCCGTTGCCGCCGGCTGGCGCCAGTAGCCCTTGAACACCATGGGACCACAGCTGACGATCTCGCCCACCTCGCCGATGGGCATCTCTTCCAGTGTGACCGGATCGATGATGCGCGAATCCACGCCATAGATTGCTATACCCAGGCATTGCAACTTCGCGCGCTCGGGCGGGTTGCCATGCGTGGGCGCTGCGGTCTCGGTCAAGCCATAGCCTTCGGCAAAGGTCAGGCCGAACTCCGCCAGCAACCTCTCCGCCACTGCGGCCGGCATGGCCGCGCCACCGCCACTCAGATACGTAAGGCTGGAAAGATCGAAGCTCTTGTAGTTCGGGCTGCCGAACAGGTCAATGATCATGGTCGGTATGCAGGTCCAGTGCGTGACCTTCTTCGCCGAGATCAAGCGCCCCGCCAGCTCGCGGTCCCAGCGCGGCATGATGACCACGGTGGCGCCGAGGAACACCGGCCCAAGCACGCCGTAAAGCAAGCCGGTGATATGGAAGAAGGGCACGACCGCCAGGCTCACCGACTCGGCAGAGGCATGGCCCCAGAGCCCGCCACCCACCGAGTTGCTCATCAGCGTACGGTTGGTGTGCATGCAACCCTTGGGCAGGCCGGTCGTGCCTGAGGTGTAGGGCAGGTGCGCCATGTCGTCCGGGCCATTGGTCGCGGCACTCGGCTTGAGGCCGGCGGCCAGTGCGTCGACCCAGCGGGCGGCGCCAGCGGGCAGCGTGCCTTCGTTCATCAACCAGGCTGCCATCGCCTCTGACAAACCCAAGTCGGGCGCAATGCCCTCTGCCGGCAAGGCATCGGTGTACCGGGTCACCAAGACTTTCGCCCGTTTCTCGACCGGCAACTGCGAATTCGCCTGCTCAACGATGCCTGCCAGATCGGCGCTGCAGATCACCAACTTGGTGTCAGGGTCCGTCAGGTAGTGGCCGAATTCCTCCGCCCGGTTCATCGGGTTGACCGGCACCACGACCGCATCGGCGCGGTTGATTGCATAGAAGCTGATGAGGAACTGCGGACAGTTCTGCATGTAGAGCGCCACCCGGTCGCCCTTGGCGACGCCCTGCGATTGCAGCCAGCCGGCCAGGGCCAATGCTTTGTCGCGCAGCTCCGAATAGCTGATCGTCTGGCCACAGAAAAAGGTGGCCGCCTTGTGCGGATAGCGCGCCGCCGCGACTTCCAGGTTGAACCACAGCGTGGTCTCCGGAATGGCCAGTTCGCGCGGCAATCGACGCGGCCAATGGCTGCGTTGCGCCATGCGTTGAGGGCATGTTGAAGGGCTGCTGCTCATCGGCTTGTCTCCGCTGCTTCTTTGCTTGAAGCCATTCTTGCCGCTGCGCCCGCTGTGCGCCTGTCGCTGAGCTGACAGGAACTCGACAGAAGGCCCCCAGGGTTTCACCCGGTTTTTGACAGAAAATGCCGGATCTCTTCCCCCTAGCCAGCCATGTCCACCATTCTTCAGCACCTCCCCGTCGGCCAGAAGGTCGGCATCGCCTTCTCAGGCGGCCTCGACACCAGCGCCGCCCTGCACTGGATGCGCCTGAAGGGCGCCCTGCCCTATGCCTACACGGCCAACCTGGGCCAGCCGGACGAGCCGGACTACGAAGAGATACCGCGCAAGGCCATGCAATACGGTGCCGAGAAGGCCGTGCTCGTGGACTGCCGCAGCCAGCTGGCGCACGAGGGAATTGCCGCGCTGCAGGCCGGCGCGTTCCACATCAGTACCGGCGGCATCACCTACTTCAACACCACGCCTCTGGGCCGTGCCGTCACCGGCACGATGCTGGTTGCGGCAATGAAGGAAGACGACGTCAACATCTGGGGCGACGGCTCGACCTTCAAGGGCAACGACATCGAGCGCTTCTACCGCTACGGCCTGCTGACCAACCCGGCGCTGAAGATCTACAAGCCTTGGCTGGACCAGCTCTTCATCGACGAGCTGGGCGGCCGCGCCGAGATGTCGGCCTTCATGACCAAGGCCGGCTTCGGCTACAAGATGTCGGCCGAGAAGGCCTACTCGACCGACTCCAACATGCTCGGCGCCACGCACGAAGCCAAGGACCTGGAGCACCTGAACTCGGGCATCAAGATCGTCAACCCCATCATGGGCGTGGCTTTCTGGAAGGACGACGTGGTCGTCAAGGCCGAAGAGGTGACGGTGCGCTTTGAAGAAGGCGTGCCGGTCGCGCTGAATGGCGTCGAATACCGCGACCCGGTCGCCCTGATCCTGGAAGCCAACCGCATCGGCGGCCGCCACGGCCTGGGCATGAGCGACCAGATCGAGAACCGCATCATCGAAGCCAAGAGCCGCGGCATCTATGAAGCGCCCGGCCTGGCCCTGCTGCACATCGCCTACGAGCGCCTGGTCACCGGCATCCACAACGAAGACACGATCGAGCAGTACCGCATGAACGGCCTGAAGCTCGGCCGCCTGCTCTACCAGGGCCGCTGGTTCGACCCGCAAGCCATCATGCTGCGCGAGACCGCCCAGCGCTGGGTGGCACGCGCCGTCACCGGCGAAGTGGCGCTGGAGCTGCGTCGTGGCAACGACTACTCGCTGCTGGACACGCGCAGCCCCAACCTCACCTACAAGCCCGAGCGCCTGTCCATGGAAAAGGTCGAGGACGCGCCCTTCTCGCCGCTGGACCGCATCGGCCAGCTGACGATGCGCAACCTGGACATCGTCGACACCCGCGACAAGCTGCGCACCTACACCCAGGCCGGCCTGCTGACCGCGGGCGGCGCCAACAGCCTGCCGCAACTCAAGGGCAAAGACTGATCGCGCGCCGGTTCGCCGGCGCAGAGAATCTCCTCCGCCCGGCCACGAAGGCCGACGAGGGAGAGGCGATGAAGAAAATCCAGTTGTCCGCGGTCCTGCTGGCCAGCCTGTGGCTGGTCGGCGCCCAAGCACAAGAGGCCGCTCGGCCTGCTGAGGCGGCCGCTTCGCCGCCCGCCGAACGCGCCAAGGCAGCGAGCGCGCCGGCCGAGCGCCAGGTGGCGGCCGAGTCGGCTGTCCATTCGACCGGCCAGGTCACCATCAAGGGCAAGTCCGTGCCCTACAAGGTGACCGCCGGCACCCAGCCGGTCTGGGACAAGGATGGCAAGGTCGTGGCCTCGCTGTTCTATACCTACTACCAGCGCAGCGATGTGGCCAACAAGGACACGCGTCCGCTGGTCATGTCGTTCAATGGCGGCCCGGGCTCGGCCTCGGTGTGGATGCACATCGCCTACACCGGCCCCAAGATGCTCAACATCGATGCCGAGGGCTATCCGCTCCAGCCCTATGGCGTGCGCGACAACCCGCACTCCATCCTGGACGTGGCCGACATCGTCTTCATCGACCCGGTCAATACCGGCTTCTCTCGCATCCTGGACCCGAAGACCGACCGCAAGTTCTTCTTCGGCGTGAACGCCGACATCTCCTACCTGGCCGAATGGCTGGGCGCCTTCGTCTCTCGCAACGGCCGCTGGCAGTCGCCCAAGTACCTGATCGGTGAAAGCTACGGCACGAACCGGGTGTCAGGTCTTGCCAAGGAGCTGCAGAACAACCACTGGATGTATCTGAACGGCGTGATCCTGGTCTCGCCAACCGGCCTCGGCATCAAGCGCGAAGGCCCGGTGCGCGACGCCTTGAGCCTGCCCTACTACGCGGCAACAGCCTGGCACCACAAGGTGCTGCCCGTCGACCTGCAGCAGCGCGACCTCGCGCCGGTACTGGCAGAAGTGGAGGCTTTCACCCTCAATGAATTCATCCCGGCGCTGGCCAAGGGCGGCTTCATCGAGCCGGACCAACGCAAGGCCATGGCCGCCAAGATTGCGCGCTACTCGGGCCTGTCCGAGACGACGGTACTGCAGCACAACCTGGCCGTGCCGCCGTCCTACTTCTGGAAAGACCTGCTGCGCACGCGCGGCCAGACCGTGGGCCGGCTGGACTCGCGCTACCTGGGCATCGACCGCATGGAAGCCGGCAGTTCGCCCGACTACAACGCCGAGCTCACCTCCTGGCTGCACTCGTTCACGCCGGCGATCAACCACTACCTGCGCGAAACGCTGAAGTACAAGACCGACCTGAAGTACAACCTCTTCGGCCCGGTCCACCCCTGGGACAACAGCGACGACCAGACCGGCGAGAACCTGCGTCTGGCCATGGCGCAGAACCCCTATCTGCGCCTGCTCGTCCAGTCCGGCTACTACGACGGTGCCACCACCTATTTCGACGCCAAGTACACGATGTGGCAGCTCGACCCCAGCGGACGCATGAAGGACCGGATGGACTTCAAGGGCTACCGCAGCGGCCACATGATGTATCTGCGCTCGGAGGACCTGGCCACCTCGAATGAACACCTGCGGGAGTTCATCAAGAAGGCCACTCCGGCGCCCGGACAGGCAGCAAAGTATTGAAGGGTCAAATGACCACCGGCTCCGGCTCCAGCCGGATGCCGAAGCGGCCGTAGACGCTTTCCTGGATGGCCCGGGCCAGCGTCACCACCTCGGCGCCGCGGGCCTCGCCCTTGTTCACCAGGACCAGGGCCTGCTTTTCGTAGACAGCCGCACCGCCCACCGTCTTGCCCTTCCAGCCACAGGCATCGATCAGCCAGCCGGCGGCCAGCTTCACCGTGCCGTCCGGCATCGGGTAATGAACAATGTGCGGATCGCGGCCGATGATGTCGCGGCACTGCTCTTCCGTGACCACCGGGTTCTTGAAGAAGCTGCCGGCATTGCCGATGACTGCCGGGTCGGGCAGCTTGGCACGGCGGATGGCACAGACCCAGTCGAAGATCTGCTTCGCGTCCGGCGCCGTGATGCCGGTCTCGGCCATCTTGCGCTCCAGGTCCAGGTAGCCCAGCGAGGGCTGCCAGGGCTTGGGCAGGCGCAAGCGCACCTTGGTGATCACGCTCTTGCCGGCCAGGCCGCCAAAACCTGTCTGCTTGAACACCGAATCCCGGTAGCCGAAGGCGCACACCTCGGCCGGCAACACCGCCTTGCGGCCGGTGATCAGGTCGACCACTTCCACACTGTCCAGGCGGTCTTTCAGCTCGATGCCATAGGCGCCGATGTTCTGCACCGGTGCGGCGCCGGTGGTGCCGGGAATCAGCGCCAGGTTCTCCAGACCGGGATAACCCTGGGCAATGCTCCACGCCACGGCCTCATGCCAGGGCACGCCGGCGCCAACTTCCAGAATCCAGGCGTCCCGGCGCTCTTCAAGGAGACGGATGCCAGGGATCTCGATCTTCAGCACCACCGCCTCGACGTCTTTTGTCAGCACCAGATTGCTGCCACCGCCCAGCACGAACTTCGGCGCCAGGCCAAGCTCCGGGTGGTCCACGACCCGCCTCACATCGGCTTCCGAGCGAATGCGCACCAGACGCCGGGCCGTCGCCGGCAGGCCAAAAGTGTTGTAGGGCTTGAGGTTGACGTCGGATTCGATATCCAAAGCCAGTCCATTCGGGGGGTTCACAGGGGGGAGGGACATGGCAGAATTTTCCCCTGTTTCCCAATGCATTCAGCAGAAATCACCCAATGCCCAGTTTTGATACCGTTCTTGAGCCCGACATGGTCGAAATCCGCAATGGCGTCGACAACAGCGCCAAGGAGGTCGGCACGCGCTTCGATTTCAAGGGCACTGGCGCCCGCATCGAACTGAAGGACAAGGAAAAAGAGATCGTGCTGTACGGCGACAGCGATTTCCAGCTGGAGCAGCTCACCGCCGTGTTGATCGACAAGCTGACCAAGCGCAAGGTCGCGATCACCTATCTCGACATGGACGCCAAGGTCGAGAAGCTCGGCGGCGACAAGGTCAAGCAGGTCTACAAAGTCAAGGCCGGCATCGAATCCGACCTGGCCAAGAAGATCACCACTGCCGTCAAGAACAGCAAGCTCAAGGTGCAAGCCTCGATCCAGGGCGACACGGTCCGCATCACCGGCAAGAACCGGGACGACCTGCAGCAGGCCATCGCCCTGCTCAAGAAGGAGTTCGCCGAGACGCCGCTGTCCTACGACAACTTCCGCGACTGAGTCCTGCACACACCCGCCCCATGCGCTCCAGCCTGCCGCGCCTGATCCTGCTGCTGGGCGCCCTGCTCGGCCTGCAGGCGTCAGCCATGGCTGGCGTCAGTTTCAATGGCAGCCTGGGCAGCAAGGCAGCACTCCTCCTGATCGATGGCGAGGCCCGCACGGTGCAGCTCGGGCAGGTGGTCGATGGCGTCAAGCTGATCGCCATCCAGGACGACCGGGCCACGGTCGAGATCGACGGCCGCCGCCAGGTACTGGTGCTCGGCGCCTCGCCCGGCCGCTTGAACAACGCGGGGCCCGACAGTGCGCTCCCCAAGCAGATCATCCTCACGTCGGGCGCTGGTGGGCATTTCACGCCCCTGGGCAGCATCAACAACCATGCGGTCCAGTTCCTCGTCGATACAGGCGCCACTTCGGTTTCGATCACCCAGGCTGAAGCCGAGCGGATCGGCCTGCGCTATCGCAGTGGCCGCCGCGTGCTGACGCAGACCGCCAACGGCGTCGTGCCCGCCCACCTCACGGTGCTGGACTCCATCCGGGTCGGCGATGTGCTGGTGCGCAATGTCGAGGCCATCGTCATCCCCGGCGAGATGAGCCATGTGCTGCTGGGCAACAGCTTCCTGACGCGCTTTCTGATGAAGCGCGAGAACGATGTCATGACGCTGGAGCTGCGCTACTGAGGCGCCGCCACTGGGCCGCTTGCTGCCCATGCAAGAATCTCAAGCCACCACCTTCAATTGATCGGACCGCATGACGCGCCTGAAGCCACTCGCCTCGCTGCTCACTGCTGCCTTGCTGGCCGGCGCGTCGCCGCTGCTGCACGCGGCGGATACCAACGACAAGGCAGCCCGCTACTACGAGGACGCGCTGGCCCGCTACGAGAAAAAGGACATTGCTGGCGCGATCATCCAGTTGAAGAATGCGCTGCAGGTCAACAAGGCCATGCTGCCGGTCCAGGTGCTGCTGGGCAAGGCGCTGCTGGCGAACTCGGACCCTGTGGGTGCAGAGGTCGCCTTCAACGAGGCCTTGCGGCTCGGCGTCAGCAAGGTCGAGGTGATCGTGCCGCTGGCTGAGGCCTTGCTGGCCCAGGGCAAACACAATCAACTGGTCGAATCCCAGCAGTTCGAGGCAAGCAGCCTGCCCCGCGAGATTCAGCAGAGCCTGTTGCTGATCAAGGCACAGGCCTGGGGCGACCTCGGCCAAAGCGCGCGCGCGCTGCAGGCCCTGGATGAGGCCCGTCGCCTGACGCCCCAGGCTGCCGAGGTGTGGCTGGCCGAGGTGCCACAACGCATCCGGACACGCCAATTCAAGGAGGCCAACGCAGCCTTGGAGCAGGCGGCCAAGCTGGGCGACCAAGGTAGCCTGTTCTTCTTTCAGCGAGCCTCGCTGCTCCACGTTCAAGCCAAGCTGACCGATGCACTGGCGGCCTACGACAAGGTCCTGCAGCTGACGCCCGATCACACGGAAGCTGCCGTTGCAAGGCTGGGCATCCTGCTGGACCTGAACCGGGACAAGGATGCCCAACGCGACCTTCAGATGCTGCTGACCCGGGTGCCGGATGAACCGCGCGCCATCTACGTACAGGCCTTGCTTGCCGAACGGGCCAACGACATGGTGGCAGCCCGGAAGGCCCTGACCCAGATCACGGCACTGATGGATCCGGTGCCCCTCGAGTTCATTCGCTACCGACCGCAATTCCTGCTGCTGAGCGGCATGTCGCATTTTGGCCTGGGCAACATGATCAAGGCCAAGCCCTATCTCGAAGCAGCGCTTCGCGTTCAGGGCCCAAGCCCGATCGCCAAGGTACTGGCTCGCGTCTATCTGGAAGACAAGGCGCCTGACAAGGCGGTCGAGGTGCTGGAGTCCTATCTGCGCACGGCCCCTGGGGACGGTGGCGCCTTGACGCTGCTGGCGTCGATCCAGACCGCTCAGGGTCGTCATGCCAAGGCCACGAATCTGATGCGCGAAGCCCTGGCCAGCAAGGACAACCCGGCCTTTCGTACGGTGCTCGGCCTGAGCCTGCTGCGTGGCGGAAAGACAGACGAGGCGGTTCAGTCACTGGAACAGGCCTACAAGAAGGACCCTGGGCAGGCCTATGCCGGCTCCGCGCTGGTCACGCTCTATCTGCGCGGAGGCCAGGTAGCCAAGGCCGTCACAGCAGCCGACTCACTGGCACGGCGATTCCCGAAGAACGCCAGCGTGCTGGTGTTGCAGGGCACGGCTCTCACCCAGGCAGGAGACCGCAAGCAGGCCCGCCGCGCCTATGAAGCGGCATTGAAAAATGCACCCGGACTGGTCCAGGCCGAACTGGGCCTGGCTCGACTGGACATTGCCGACCGCGCCTTCCAGGCAGCCGGTACCCGACTGGAAGCATTGAACAGGGCCAACGACCGCGACGTCAACGTATTGATGGAGCTGGCAAACCTGGCCGAAGCGCAGAACAAGCGCAGCGAGCTTGAACGCTGGTTGACCAAGGCGGACGACGCAAGCGAGCTGTCTGAACTCCGCCCCCGCCTGGCCATGGTCCACAACCAGATTCAGAAGAGAGACTACCCGCAGGCCCTTGAAGCCTCCAAGAAGCTGCTGAGCAAGGCCCCCGAAGATGCGCAGGTTCTGACCCTTCATGGTCGAGTTCAACTGCTCAACGGCGACCTGGTGGGCGCTCGCAACACATTGTCGGCAGCCTCACGGCGAGCGGCAGTCGTTGTACCTACGCTGCTGGCAATCGCCGAATTGCAACTCGAGGCCAAGGATGTAGCCGGTGCCAACTATTCGGTCGAGAAGATCTTGAGCGTGGAGCCCAACCTGGTGCGCGCCCAGTCCCTGATGACCGGCGTGGAAATCATGCAGGGTGAACTTGGCAAGGCAGAGCGCCGCGCCCTGCAACTGACCCAGACACAGCCCAAACTGGCAGCCGGCCACCACCTGTTGGCTGATATCGCCCTGGCCAACCGCAAACCGGCCGCTGCACTGGACTCGCTGCGGCGCGCCCACCAGCTGGAACCTACCAATCTCAGCCTGTTGCGCCTCTTCAGCTTGCAGCAGAGCCTGGAGGGCCTGCGTCCGGCGTCACAGCCGGTGGAAGCCTGGCTCAAGCAGCACCCTCGCGACAGCCTCGTGCTGAAGGCCCTTGGCGATGCGCAGGCACGCAACAAGGCCTTCGACGCTGCCAGCAAGACTTATGAGCGCGCCTTGCAAGTCAACGCCAACGATGCCGAGGCCCTGAACAGCCAGGCTTCCGTGCTGCTCGCCCAGCGCAACACACGCTCGATAGCCTTGGCACAGCGAGCGGTGCAGCTGGACCCCGGCAATTCTCTCTACCTGGATACGCTGGGCTGGTCGGAGTTTCAGTTGGGCCAGGCCGAGCGCGCCTTGCCCCTGCTGCGCGACGCGCGCCTGCGCAACCCCGGCAATGCCGAAATTCGCACCCACCTGGCCGAGGTCCTGATCAAGCTCGGCCGCAAGGCTGAAGCGCGCGCGGAACTCGAGCCTGCCGCCGACAACAAGTTCGACAAGGAATCGGCGGCCCGGGCCAGCGCCCTGCTCCAGACCCTCAAGTAGGGGGAGCTATTTCCGTCGGAACAATTTACAGTCGCCTCAAAGCAAGCCCCAGATCCACCAGTAAGTCGTTGATTTTCATAGACTCCCAAACACTGGCCCACAAATTGCTTCTTGCAAGATCATCAAGCCGCGCAGCGATTGCAGGGCCCAGCTGGAGAATTTAATGAACAAACAAACCATGCGTCTCATCCTGGCAACCGTAACCAGCCTGCTCGGACTGGTGAGCACCCAGAGCGCGCAAGCCGCTACAACCTGGAACGGTTCCTGGAACTACAGCAATTGCTCGACTGCCTCGGTTTCCTACGGAAACAGCTACTCCTGCACCGATTCGATGGCCCCGGCCGATGCCAAGATGGGCATCACGGCATGGTCGTCCGATCTGAGCCCCTCAGTACAGAACTTCGTCGCAGCGGCCGTCGCCCCCTGGGGTAGCAGCGCCGGCTTCGGCATCGTCAACACCGAAGAATGCGCTGGCAAGTCCAATGCGTCGGGTTGGAACATCTGCGACCCGGGCACCGGCCCTCATGCAGCCGACAACGTCGGTCAGCTGGAAGGCTTCCTGCTCAACTTCACCAACCCTGGTGAGACCGTGTCTGTGGCCCTGAACAGTGTCACCATGGGCTGGAACGGTACCGACAATCCCTCCGGTTCCTATACCGACTCCGACATCTCGGTGTTCTACTGGGTTGGCGGCTCCGGTGGCCCGACCATGGGCTCGATCAGTTCCAGCGGCCTGCCGGCCACGGCTGGTTCGACGGCCAATGGCTGGAAGTTGCTCAACCACTACAGCAATGTGGGCTCGGCCGAACCCGACACCATGAGCTTCGGCAACACTGGCGCAGGTGCAGTCAGCTCCAGCTGGTGGTTCGTGAGTGCCTCCAACTCGGCTTCCGCCATCGGCAACGATGCCTTCAAGCTGCTGACGGTCGCTGGTACCGGCACCAGCACCGGCAAGACGCCGGAGCCGGGCTCCCTGGCCCTGGCTGGCCTGGCACTGTTCGGCATGGTCGGTCTGCGCCGCAAGGCCAAGCAGCAAGCCTGAGCGTCGCACCTCTGCGCTTCGCATGAATCGGCCCTTCGGGGCCGATTTGCTTTGGCGCTCCACAAAAATCGGCCCTGAAGGGCCGATTGCCATTAATGCGCCAGGTTTGCTGCTTCCTCGGCCTCGCCATAGATGCCAACAACGGGCGGCCGGCCTTGCTGCACGCTGCCGCGGTACATGCCCTCGGTATTGAAGGGCAGGCTGACGGCGCCGTCCTTGCTGACCGCTATCAAGCCGCCCTGCCCGGCCACACGGCCGAGTTTCTCGAAAACGACCCGGCGTGCTGCCTCGTCGAGGCTCAGCCCCGCATACTCCATCAGCGCACCCACCTCGCGCGCCGCAGCCACGCGAATGAAGGCCTCGCCGGTGCCCGTGCAAGACACGGCGCAGCTGTCGTCACTGGCATAGCAGCCCGCGCCTATCAGCGGTGAGTCACCCACGCGGCCCGGCAGCTTGTTGGTCATGCCACCGGTTGAGGTGGCCGCGGCCAGGTGGCCGGCCGCATCAAGCGCCACCGCGCCGACAGTGCCGAACTTCTTGCTCTCCATGATGGGCGTCGACGCCTGACCGTCATGATCCAGCAGCGCACCCGCCGCCTCGGCTCTGGCTCGGCGCAACTGTTCCAGCCGCTGCGGCGTGCCGAACCAGCCGGGATCGACCATCTCCATCCCGAGCTTCTCTACATAGGCTTCGGCGGCAGCGCCAATGAAGAGCAGATGCTCGCCGCGCTCCATCACCGCCCGAGCCGCCAGCACCGGATTGCGCACGCGGCTGACGCCGGCCACTGCACCTGCTGCGAGCGTGTGGCCGTTCATCACGCTGGCGTCGAGCTCATGTCGCTCGTCGGCCGTGTACACCGCGCCTTTTCCGGCATTGAACAGCGGGCATTCTTCCAGCCGTCGCACGGCTTCGCAGACCACATCCATGGCGCCTCTGCCATTCGCCAGCATCTGCTCGCCGGCTTGCAGGATGGTGCGCAATTCGGCGCGGTACTGCTGCTCCATCTCGGGTGACATCTTGCTGCGCAGCAAGGTGCCGGCGCCGCCGTGGATGGCAAGAACAGGTAGGGGCATGGCGTCGTGTCTCGAGCTTGTTGATGGCTGGGCAGTGTAGGCAAGCCCGCCCTGTCTCGACAGAGACAAGGAAAATGCGAACGCTCGTGCTAAAAATCGGCATCGCCCGCAGCATGCGGGTCGCAATGGATGGAGACGCCGTCATGGACCTGAACTTCACAGCCGAGGAACTGGCCTTCCGTGCCGAGATCCGGCAATGGGTGGCCGCCAATCTGCCGGCCGACATCAGCCACAAGGTGCACAACGCGCTGCGCCTCAACAAGGACGATCTGCAGCGCTGGGCCAAGCTCCTGGGCAAGCAGGGCTGGCATGGCTGGGCCTGGCCCAAGCAGTTCGGCGGCCCGGGCTGGAACGCGGTGCAGCGCCATCTGTTCGAAGAAGAATGCGCCCTGGCCGGCGCGCCCCGCATCGTGCCCTTCGGCCCGGTGATGGTGGCGCCGGTGATCATGGCCTTCGGCACGCCCGAGCAGCAGCAACGTCACCTGCCCGGCATCATGAGCGGCGAGGTCTGGTGGAGCCAGGGCTACAGTGAGCCAGGCTCGGGCTCGGACCTGGCCTCGGTCAAGTGCCGAGCAGAGCGCAAGGGCGACAAATACATCGTCAACGGTCAGAAGACCTGGACTACGCTGGGCCAGTTCGGCGACTGGATCTTCTGCCTGGTACGCACCGACAGCTCGGTCAAGCCGCAGGCCGGCATCAGCTTCCTCTTGATCGACATGAAGTCGCCCGGCGTCACCGTGCGCCCCATCATCATGCTGGACGGCGAGCATGAGGTGAACGAGGTGTTCTTCGACAACGTCGAGGTGCCGGCCGAGAACCTGGTCGGCGAGGAGAACAAGGGCTGGACCTATGCCAAGTACCTCTTGGCCCATGAGCGCACCAATATCGCCGACGTGAACCGCGCCAAGCGCGAGCTGGAGCGCCTGAAGCGCATCGCCAAGGCCGAGGGCGTCTATGAGGACTCGCGCTTCCGCGATCAGATCGCACTGCTCGAGGTCGACATCGTGGCGCTGGAAATGATGGTGCTGCGCGTACTCTCGGCCGAGAAGAGTGGCAAACAGTCCCTGGACGTGGCCGGCCTCCTGAAGATTCGCGGCAGCGAGATCCAGCAGCGCTATTCCGAGCTCCTGATGCTGGCTGGCGGGCCCTTCTCCCTACCCTTCATCCACGAGGCGATGGAAGCCGGATGGCAAGGCGATTACGTGGGCGCAGCGCATTGCGCGCCTCTCGCCAGCCACTACTTCAACTACCGCAAGACCACCATCTACGGCGGCTCCAACGAAGTGCAGCGCAACATCGTTGCCCAGACCGTTCTCGGTTGAATGTACAAGGAGACAAGCACATGGACTTCGATTTCACCGACGACCAGGAATCACTGCGCGACGCGGTGCGCCGCTGGGTGGACAAGGACTACGGCTTCGAGCACCGTCGCGGCATTGTGAAAGCCGGCGGCTTCTCGCGCGAAGCCTGGGATGGCCTCGTGGGCCTGGGCCTCACCGCATTGGCCGTCTCCGAGGAACACGGCGGCATGGGCTTCGGCCCCGTCGATGCCATGGTGGTGATGGAGGAGCTGGGCCGCGGCATCGTGATGGAGCCCTACGCCCAGGCCGGCCTGATTGCACCGTCCGTCCTTCGTCAAGCGCCGGCAGAGGTGCAGGCCGAATGGCTGCCCAAGATTGCTGGCGGCGAAGCCTTGATCGTCCTCGCTCACCAGGAGCGCGGCGCACGTTACAAGCTGGACAAGGTCACGGCGCGCGCCGACGGTCAAACAGTGACGGGCACCAAGAGCCTCGTCCCCTGCGGAGATCAGGCCGATGCCTTCATCGTGCCGGCCGACACCGGCGCTGGCATCGCGCTCTACCTGGTCCAGCGCTCGGCGAGCGGGGTGAGCACGCGTGGCTACAGCCTGCAAGATGGTTCGCGTGCGGCCGAGGTCAGCTTCGACAAGTCGCCGGCCACGCTGCTGGTGGGCCCGTCGCAAGGTCTTGCCGTTCTTGAGCTGGCGGTCGACGTCGGCATCGCCGCGCTGTGCGCCGAAGGCGTGGGAGCCATGGAGAAGCTGCTCGCCATCACGGTCGAATACATGAACACGCGCAAGCAGTTCGGTGTGGCCATTGCGAGCTTCCAGGCACTTCGCCATCGCATTGCCGACGTAAAGATGCAGCTGGAGCTGGCGCGCTCGATGAGCTACTTTGCCAGCTTGAAGCTCGGCGATGAACCCGCCGTGCGGCGCCGCGCGCTCGCGCAGGCCAAGCTGCAGCTGTGCAATTCGGCCCGCTACGTTGGCCAGCAGTGCACGCAATTGCATGGCGGCATCGGCGTGACCGACGAATACATCTCCAGCCACTATTTCAAGCGCCTGACCGCGATGGAAATGCAGTTCGGCGACAGCCTGCACCAGCTCGCCGAGGTCAGCGCCGGCATGCAGGATCAGGCTGGCGTGTTTGCCTGAGGCACCCTAGACTCCTTCGGACCACATCGGCCCCGAAGGAGTCTGGGATGAAGCATCTTGTCCGCCTCACTGTGTTCGGCCTGTTGAGCCTGCCCTTGCTTGTCCAGGCCCAAGGCATGAAGCCCGGCCTCTGGGAAATGACGCAGAAGCCCCAGCTCGACCCCGCGCAGCAAGCCAAGATGGAGCAGGCCCAGAAGCAGATGGCTGCCATGCCGGCCGAGCAGCGCAAGATGATGGAGCAGATGATGAGCCAGCGCGGCATGTCGATGAGCGCGATGGCTGGCGGCGTCATCAGCATCAAGACCTGCATCAGCAAGGAACAGGCCGAGCGGCACGAAATGCCGGTCAGCGAAAGCGGCCGCTGCAAGCATGACGTGCAGCGCAGCGGCAAGACGGTGAAAACGCACTTCGTCTGCACCGACCCCGCAACGGAAGGCGATGGCGAGTTCACCTTCGACAGCCCCGAGCACTACACCAACAAGCTGAGCATCAAGCGCGGCGACAAGCTCATGACCATCACAGGCGAAGCGCGCTGGCTGGGCGGCGATTGCGGCGATATCAAGCCTCACGGGGCGCACAAGCATTGATGGCGGCGCTGCTGAATTCGCTGGGCCCCATTGCCGGCCTGCGGGTCGGACATTTCACGGAAACGCGCCGCCCCACCGGCTGCACGGTGCTGCTTTGCGAGCAGGGCGCCGTTGCCGGCGTCGATGTACGCGGCGCAGCGCCGGGCACGCGAGAAACCGATCTCCTGCGCCCCGAGAATACCGTTCAGCAAGTGCACGCCATCCTGCTCAGCGGCGGCAGCGCCTTTGGTCTGGATGCCGCCAGCGGCGTGATGCGCTGGCTGCGTGAGCGCGGCCATGGCCTTCAGGTCGGGTCGGCCTGCGTGCCCATCGTGCCGGGCGCCGTGCTGTTCGATCTCTGGCTGGGCGATCCGAACATCACGCCCGATGCCGCCGCCGGCTATGCAGCCTGCGAGGCCGCCACGGTCGACGCGGTGATGGGTTCCATCGGTGCCGGCGCTGGCGCGACGGTCGGCAAGCTCTTCGGCCCACAGCAGGCGATGAAGGGGGGCATCGGCTGCGCCTCGTTGACACTGAACGGCATCACGGTCGCAGCGCTGGTAGCCGTCAATGCAGTTGGCGATGTGATCGACCCGGCATCGGGCCAGGTGCTTGCAGGTGCACGCGGCAGCAACGGCCAGCCGATCAACACCATGGCAGCCCTGAAAGCGGGCCAGTCCCCGGCGCAGATGCTCAAAGGCGCGAACACCACCATAGGCGTCGTTGCCACGAACGCAGAGCTGGACAAGGCCCAAGCCACCAAGCTGGCCCAGATGTCGCACGACGGCCTGGCTCGCACGATCAACCCGGTGCACACGCCCAGCGATGGCGACGTGATGTTTGCGCTGGCAACCGGTGGTGCCGGCTGCAGCGCCGATCTGACCTGGTTGGGGGCACTGGCAGCTGAAGTCACGGGCCAAGCCGTCTTGAGCGCGATTCGCAGCGCCACCGGCCTGCCTGGCCTGCCCGCAGCGGGCGAGCTTGGATAATGGCGCCATGCGCTTGTCACAGATTCTCTATTCCCAGGGCTTCGGCACCCGCCGTCTTTGCAACGGCCTGATCTACAACGACGAGGTCAAGGTCAATGGCGAGGTGGTCGATGATCCCGATGCTGAATTCGATCCCAAGGGCTTCGTGTTCGAGGTCAGCGGCAAGACCTGGCCCTTTTACGAGAAGGCACTCATCCTCCTGAACAAGCCGAGCGGCTATGAGTGTTCGCAAAAGCCCAAGCACCATCCGAGCGTGATGAGCCTCCTGCCCGGCCCCTTGCGCGAGCGCAATGTGCAGCCGGTGGGTCGCCTCGATGAAGACACGACCGGCCTGCTCCTGCTGACCGATGACGGCAGCCTGATCCACAAGCTCACCAGCCCCAAGCACCATGTGCCCAAGGTCTACGAGGCCCGCTGCAAGCACCCGCTGACCGATGAGCAGGTGCAACGCCTCCTGGACGGCGTCGAGCTGCGGGAGCCCGATGCGCCGGCGCACTACAAGCCCGAACCGGCACGCGCAGAAGGTGCGGAAAGGGTCGACGAGCATCTGCTGCGCCTGACCCTGATCGAGGGCAAATACCACCAGGTCAAGCGCATGGTCGCGGCCGTGGGCAATCGGGTCGAGGCACTGCATCGTCCCCAGTTCGGCGCCTTGACGATTCCGGCCGACCTGCCACCCGGCGGCTGGATCTGGATCGCCGACCCAGCACAGATTTCCCACTGATCCGGTGACGGCGCAGCGGCTGCGGCGCCCGCACCACGTTTCGGGGTTGTTCCTAGGCCGGGACTTCCAAGCGCTGTGCCGAAATGGCGCCCAGTGAGTTTGGGAGCTTGAGCCACCCGTCAGCACGCTGAGACCCGCCCCAAAACCTGGGCCGGCAGCAGACGGGCAAGAGATGCCGATGAGTGAAGCCCCCACGATGGGCCGAGGAACGCCGGGCCGCCTGGCCCAGATTGCCGAGCAGGTGCAGGCAGAGCGCATTGCCACGCTGTATGCCCTGAGCATGCCGCCGCTGCTGTTGGGCCTGTTGTTCAGCGGCTTTGCTGCGCTGATGCTGTGGCCACACCTGGCCGCCACCATTCTTGTGCCCTGGCTCGCGGTGCGCGCGGCGCTGGTGGCCGTGCGCTCCATCGATGTCTGGCGCTATCAGCGCCTGCGCCCCTCCGGCAGTGCCGCCCTGCCTTGGGAACGCCGCTACCTCGTCCTGATGGCGCTGGACGCGCTGTCCTGGGGCGCCATGGGCTGGTTCTTCCACACGCCGGCCGTGCCCGAATTGAACGGCATCGTGCTGGCCGCTGTGGTCGGCCTGGGTGCCATCGGTCTGATTTCGCTGGGCAGCCACTGGCGCGCCAACCTGCTGTTCTGCAGCCTGGCCTTTGCGCCCTCGGCAGCCTATCAATTGAACCTGGGCACTTCGACCGGCGTTTTCGTGGCCGGCGGCTTCGTGCTCTTTCTTGCCACGCTGACGCTCGAATCACGCCGGCTGGAAGCCCGCCACGACGAGCTCTTGCGCCTGCGCTTCGAGAACGCGCTGATCGCCGACGAGCGGCAGCAGGCGCTGCAATCGGCCGAGCATTCCAGCACCAGCAAGAGCCGCTTTGTGGCCATGCTGAGCCATGAGATCCGCACGCCGCTGAACGGCATCCTCGGCATGACCCAGTTGCTGGCCCGTGGCGACCTCGCTGCGCAGCAGCGCGAGCAGGTCGAGATCGTGCGCCGCTCGGGCCGCCATCTGCTGGCCCTGGTCAACGACATGCTAGACCTTGCGCGCATCGAATCAGGCAAGCTGGCGGTGGACGCCGGGCCGCTGGACGTGCGCGAAGTGGCGGGCGACGTGTGCGCCCTGCTGGGCCAGACGGCGCATGAAAAAGGCCTGTCCTTCGAACTGCAGATGAGCCCCGGCCTGCCCGCCCTGGTGCTGGGCGATGCCTCGCGCATCAAGCAGGTGCTGCACAACCTGATAGGCAATGCGATCAAGTTCACCGAGCGCGGCCAGGTGCTGGTCAAGCTGGGCACCGTTCTGGACATGCGCGCCGGCACGCTCCTGCGCTTTGTCGTGCAGGACAGCGGCGAAGGAATTGCCGCCGACCAGCTGGAACACATCTTCGCGCCCTTCGAGCAAGCGGCCGCCGGCCTGCGCCGCCAGGAGGGTGCAGGCCTCGGGCTGACCATCTCGCGCGAGCTGGCACGCGCCATGGGCGGTGATCTGTGCTGCAGCTCCACGCCGGGCGAAGGCTCGCAGTTCGAGTTCACCCTGCCCTTGCGCGCTGTCGTGCCCACCGCGGCCGAGCAAGCGGCCAATGACGAAGGTGACGGCGCCAAGCTCAGCGGCCACGTGCTCGTGGTCGACGACAGCGCGGTCAACCTGCTCGTGGCCTCGGCCATGCTGGAGGCGGGCGGCTTGCGTGTCGAACAGGCCGAGACCGGCATGCAGGCCTTGAGCCGGCTGCAATCGCAGCGCTTCGACCTGGTGCTGATGGACTGCCAGATGCATGGCATGGACGGCTTCCAGACCACCAGCCGCTGGCGAGAACTGGAGCTCGAGCAAGGGCTGGCGCGCCTGCCCATCGTGGCCCTGACCGCCAGCGCAGTGAATGGCGACCGCGACCGCTGCATCGCCGCCGGCATGGACGACTACCTGCTCAAGCCCTTCGAGCAGGGCGACCTGATGGCGGTGCTGGCACGCCACCTACGCGCCGGCGAGCGGCTGGCCGCCTGAAGTGCCGCCGCGGCCGACGATAATCGGCAGCATGCATGTCTTCCGAGGCTTTCACCACCCGGGCATCGCGTCCGAGTGCGCGCTGACCATAGGCAATTTCGACGGCGTCCACCGCGGCCACCAGGCCATGCTGGCACTGCTGCGTTCGGAGGCCAGGCACCGCGGCCTGCCATCCTGCGTGATGAGCTTCGAGCCGCATCCGCGCGACTATTTCGCCGCCCGCCTGGGCAAGCCCGAAATGGCGCCGGCCCGCATCGCCACCTTGCGCGACAAGCTCGGCGAACTGGAGCGATGCGGCATCGACCAGGTGATCGTGCTGCGCTTCGACGAGCGGCTCTCGAGCCTGCCGGCGCCGGACTTCATCGACAAGGTGCTGGTGCAAGGCCTGGGCGCACGCTATGTGCTCGTGGGCGATGACTTCCGCTTCGGTGCCAAGCGCCAGGGCGACTACGCGACGCTGGACGCCGCTGGCCGCGCCAAGGGCTTCGACGTGGCGCGGATGATGAGCTACGAGGTGCATGGCCTGCGTGTCTCCAGCTCGGCGGTACGCGAGGCGCTCGCGGCTGGCCGCATGGAAGCGGCCGCCGCCTTGTTGGGCCGCCCCTATTCGATCTCCGGCCATGTGGTCCACGGCCAGAAGCTCGGGCGCCAATTGGCCGAGTCGGCGCCGGGCGCATCCGATGGCTTTCGCACCCTGAACCTGCGCTTCAACCACGACAAACCGGCCGCACAAGGCATCTTTGCCGTGCGCGTTCATGGCCTTGCCGACGGGCCGGCGGATGGCGTGGCATCGCTCGGCGTTCGGCCCACTGTGGAAGATGCCGGACGGGTCCTTCTGGAGGTCCATTGCCTGGACTGGCCGGCCGAACTGGGGCCGGATGGGGCCTACGGTAAACTCGTGCGCGTGGAACTCTTGCACAAACTGCGCGATGAGGCCCGATTCGACGGCCTCCCGGCCCTGACCGAAGCGATTCGCCAGGACGTGGCGCAGGCACGCGCCTACCTGGCCCAAGAGGCCGCCTCCTACGTCAAGGTCAGTCGCCAGACCACGCGCGACCGAATTTGAAGCGGCCCTGTGCCGCTCCCGCTGCTTGCTGCCGGCGCGCCGACTCTTCGCGCGCCCTCCTCCTTACCGCGGGTCGTCCGGCCCGCCGCCTCTGATCGCACGCCATGACCGACGCCGCCAAGCCCGACTACCGCTCGACCCTGAACCTGCCCGACACCCCCTTCCCGATGCGCGGCGACCTGCCCAAGCGCGAGCCGGGCTGGGTCAAGCAGTGGGAAGAGCAAGGCACCTACCAACGCCTGCGTGACGCCCGCGTCGGTCGGCCCAAGTTCGTCTTGCATGATGGCCCGCCCTACGCCAATGGGCAGATCCACATCGGCCATGCCGCCAACAAGATCCTGAAGGACATGATCGTCAAGGCCCGCCAGCTGGAAGGCTTTGACGCGGCCTACATCCCCGGCTGGGATTGCCATGGCCTGCCGATCGAGAACCAGATCGAGAAGACCTTCGGCCGCGGCCTGCCGCGCGATGAAGTGCAGGCCAAGAGCCGCGCTTATGCCGGCGAACAGATCAATGCGCAGCGCGAAGACTTCAAGCGCCTGGGTGTGCTCGGTGAATGGAGCAACCCATACCGCACGATGGACTTCAAGAACGAGGCCGGCGAGATCCGCGTCCTGAAGCGCCTGTTCGAGCGCGGCTTCGTCTACCGCGGCCTGAAACCCGTCTACTGGTGCTTCGACTGCGGCTCCTCGCTGGCCGAGTTCGAGATCGAGTATGCCGACAAGCAGTCGCCCGCGGTCGATGTGGCCTTCCTGAGCGCAGAGCCAGAAAAGCTCGCTGCGGCGTTCGGCTTGAGTTCGCTCTCGAAAGAGGCATTCACGGTCATCTGGACCACGACCCCCTGGACCATCCCGGCCAACCAGGCGCTCAACCTCAACCCCGAGCTGAGCTACGCGCTGGTGGACACGCCACGCGGCATCTTCATGGTGGCCGAGGCCCTTGTCGAGAAATGCCTGGCCCGCTGGAAGCTGGAAGGCTCGGTGCTGGCCACGACGGTCGGCAAGAACCTCTCGATGCTGAAGTTCAAGCATCCGCTGGCGCATGTCGACGCGGGCTACGACCGCGAAAGCCCTGTCTACCTGGCCGACTACGCCACGGCCGAAGACGGCACCGGCGTCGTGCACTCGGCACCCGCCTACGGCCTGGACGACTTCCAGAGCTGCGTCTCGCATGGCATGGCCTTCAAGGACATCCTGAACCCGGTGCAAGGCAATGGCGCCTACGAGGCCGAGCTACCGCTGCTCGGCGGTCTGCACATCTGGAAAGCGAACCCGGTGATCGCCGAGGCGCTGGAGAACGCGGGCCGACTGCTTTCGCACGTCAAGATCACCCACAGCTATCCGCATTGCTGGCGCCACAAGACGCCGGTGATCTACCGCGCTGCCGCCCAGTGGTTTGTGCGCATGGATGACGGCGATGGCCTGTTCACGCAGGACAAGGCGCCGAAGAGCCTGCGCCAGACAGCGCTGGAAGCGATCGACGCGACGAGCTTCTACCCGGAGAACGGCCGCGCGCGTCTGCGCGACATGATCGCCGGCCGGCCCGACTGGTGCATCTCGCGTCAGCGCTCCTGGGGCGTGCCATTGCCCATCTTCCTGCACAAGGACAGCGGCCTGCCGCATCCGCAGACCCTGGAATTCATCGAGCGTGCCGCGCAGCTGGTGGAAGCCGGCGGCGTGGAAGCCTGGGCCAAGCTGAACCCTACTGACTGGCTCGGCGCTGAAGCTGAGCAGTACAGCAAGGGCAGCGACATCCTGGACGTCTGGTTCGACTCCGGCTCGACCTTCCAGCATGTCCTGAAGGGCAGCCACGCCGGCGCCGCTCATGCTGAAGGCCCGGAGGCTGACCTCTACCTCGAAGGCCATGACCAGCATCGCGGCTGGTTCCATTCCTCCTTGCTGATCGCCTGCGCCCTGTATGGCCGCGCGCCGTACAAGGGCCTCTTGACGCACGGCTTCGTCGTGGACGGCCAGGGCCGCAAGATGAGCAAGTCGGTGGGCAACGTGGTGGCGCCGCAGGCAGTGAGCGACAAGATGGGCGCGGAGATCCTGCGCCTGTGGACGGCCGCGACCGACTACTCGGGCGACCTGGGCATCGACGACAAGATCCTGGCTCGCGTGGTGGACGGCTACCGCCGCATCCGCAACACCTTGCGCTTCCTGCTCGCCAATGTGGCGGACTTCGATGCCAGGAGCGATGCCGTGCCGCTGGAGAAGATGCTCGAAGTGGACCGCTATGCGCTGGCGCGCGCTGCCGAGTTCCAGGCCGAGGTCCTTTCGCACTACCAGCGCTACGAGTTCCATCCGGTGGTGGCCAAGCTCCAGGTCTATTGCTCGGAAGACCTGGGCGCCTTCTACCTGGATGTGCTGAAGGACCGGCTCTACACGACGGCACCAAAGAGCCTGGCGCGCCGCTCCGCGCAAACCGCGCTGTGGCAGATCACGCATGCAATGCTGCGCTGGATGGCACCCTTCCTGAGCTTCACGGCCGAGGAAGCCTGGCAGACCTTCGATGGCGACCATGCGGGCAAGAGCATCTTCGTCGAGACTTACTGGCAGTTCGACAGCGGTGCTGACAACGCAGCGCAATTGGCCAAGTGGAGCCGCATCCGCGAGATCCGCGAGGCGGTCAACAAGGCCATCGAGGCGGTGCGCACGACCGGCGCTGTCGGCTCATCGCTGCAGGCCGAAGTTGCCCTGGGCCTGCCAGCCGACGATCTGGCCTTGCTGCAGAGCCTCGGCGAAGACCTGCGCTTCGTGCTGATCACGTCGGCCGCGACGATTGCCGCAGCGCAAGAGCTGAGCATCAATGTCACGCCTTCTGCGAACCAGAAGTGCGAGCGCTGCTGGCACTACCGCGCCGACGTGGGCGCCAACGTGGCGCACCCGACGCTTTGCGGCCGCTGCGACAGCAATCTGTACGGCGACGGCGAGGCCCGCAGCATCGCCTGAACTCGTGTTCTGACGACACTGCAAGGAGCAAGGGCGCCCTCGTGGCGCCCTTCTTCATGCCCTCACGGAAAGGCCGGTACGTTGGGCTCCAGGCCCTCGAAATGCGCTTCCGGATGGGTGCGCTCCAGCAGCTCCTCGATGTCGGTGACGCGGGTGCGCGGCACGTCGACCATCAGGAGGTACTGGCCTTCGGCAATCTGTTTCTCGAAGCGCTTCAGACGGCGGCTTGGCGTGGAGCTGCCGATCATGCTGGACGACCAGGTGCCGAGCACAGCACCCAGGCCGGCCAGGGCGATCACGACGGCCTGCGGAGCCGCGCCCGTGCCGGTGAGCACATAGGCAGCCACCACACCGCCGGCGGCGCCGAGACCGGCACCGACCAGCAGACCGGTCTGCGCGGCTTCGACGAGGTCGGAGGTTTGCAGGATGTTGGCCGCATGCAGGCCGGTCATGTCCGAACCGTCCTCGGCGACGAAGTGGATATGACGATCCGAGACCCGGGCCAGCAGCAGCTCGTTCATCGTCTTGCGGGCTGCGTCAAGGTCGGGCAGCAACCAGTAGATGCGTTTGCGCATTGAACTCTCCTAGCCCCGGAGGTTGGGCGGCACGCGCCGCGTGACCGGGTGCGACCGTTTTACTCCTCGCCTTGACACTGCGCAAGACCGGGGGCGCGGGGGAAAACGCTACAGTAGCGGCCACTTACGCAGCTGCGCCAACCGAATCCCTTCCGTTCACCTGCCCATGGCCTTCAAACCGAGTAGTTCGCCCCGCCTGATCCAGTGGCTGATGATTGCCCTGCTCGTGATCATCACCGATCAGCTGACCAAGGTGCTGATCGTTTCCCAGTTCCAGTACGGCGACAGCCGCTTCGTCACCAGCTTCTTCAACCTGGTGCGCGCCCATAACACCGGCGCCGCCTTCAGCTTCCTGGCCCATCACGACGGCTGGCAGCGCTGGTTCTTCGTCGGCCTGGGTTTCGTGGCCACAGGCTTCATCCTCTGGCTCCTGCGTCGCCACGGCCACCAGACGCTGTTCGCCTGGGCACTCTCGCTGATTCTCGGTGGCGCGCTGGGCAATGTGATCGACCGGCTCTGGCACGGCTATGTCGTGGACTTCCTGCAGGTCCATGCGGGCGGCTGGTACTTCCCGGCCTTCAATGTGGCGGACAGCGCGATCACGCTGGGTGCCATCCTCTTGATCCTGGACGAATTGCGCCGCGTCAAGCGTGGCTGAGCGCACGCAGCGGGTTGTGCAACAAGAGCCAGGGCTGCTGGAAACTACGCTGGTGCAGGCACCAGTCCCGACCTAGGCTGCCACGCAAGGAGGCGCATGCGCGATGGCAGAACCTGGCAATGACAGCGGTGGTGGCGACGACAAGGCAGTCCCGATTTCGGCTTTCGATCTGCCCTTGAACCGGCTCGGTCTGAGCGCGCCATTGCACTGGCTGGCGCTCGGCTGGCGGGACTTCCGTCTTCAGCCGACCATCGGCCTGTTCTTCGGCTTCTGCTTCGTGGCCATGGGCTGGGCACTCCTCGAAACCTACCAGCGCTCGCCCGCCTGGATTCTCTGGCTCTCGGCCGGTTTCCTCCTGCTGGGGCCGCTGCTGTGCATGGGCCTCTACCAGGTCAGCTTGCGGCTTGAACGTGGCGAGAAACCCTCGCTGGTCGACGCACTGACCGCCTGGCGCACCCGCACCGCGCAACTTGCCATCTTCGGCTTCGCGCTGCTGATTCTTGAAATGCTCTGGGGCCGATCCGCCCTCGTCGTATTCGCGGTGAGTTTCGAGGGCATGCCCGAGCTGGGCGGCTCGCTCGGCAAGTTGCTGGACCCCGAGAATCTCGGCTTCCTCGTCAGCTACCTCTGCGTCGGTGCTGTGTTTGCCGGGCTGATCTTCGCCATCAGCGTGATCTCGATACCGATGATCCTTGATGAACAGGTCGATGCCATCACCGCCGCCCTCACGAGCCTGCGCCTGTGCCTGACGCAGCCGGGCGTGATGCTGGTTTGGGGCGCCCTGATCACCGTGCTCGTGTTGCTGGCCATGCTGCCAGGCTTTGCAGGCCTGCTGGTGCTCGGACCCGTGATCGGCCATGCCAGCTGGCATGCCTACCGTGCGGCCGTCGGCACGCGATGAAGCCTCCCACTCACAAGCTGTCTCAGTTGGAGGCCTCAAATACGCGCCACAATGCGCGCTGCCGCACCGACCACCCATGCTTGATTTCTCCAGCCTGACGCACTATGACTGGCTCGACACCCCGATGTGGGTGTTCGACCCCAAGGCCGAGCGCAATCTCTGGGCCAATGCGGCTGCGCTGAGCTTCTGGCAGGTGGAAAGCGCCGAGATGTTCCTCTCGCGCAACTTCCAGGATCCGACCGAAGCAGTGCGCGAGCGTCTGGCCGTCACCGCGGCCGACCATGCCCAGGGCAAGATCGTGCGCGAGCAATGGACGCTCTACCCCAAGGGCAAGCCGACCACGGTGATGCTGGCCTCGCGAGGCATCCAGACACCGGACCGCCGCGTGGTGATGCTGATGGCGGCCCAGTCCCTGCCCCACGGCACCGACAAGAGCATGCTGCGCGGCGTCGAAGCCTTGCAGCACACCACTGCCCGTATCGCCATGTTCAGCCTGCGCGATGGCCAGGCGCTTTTTCTCAACCCGACGGCTGCCCAGGCCTTCGGCGTGCAGGCCGAGGCCGGCGCTCTGGGTTTTGCCGACGTGTTCGCCAGCCCCGACCTGGCCTCGCTGATTCGCCGCCACGTGCAAGGCGGCAAGAGTTTTCAGGCCGAGCTGGAACTCAATACCGTCGACGGCATTCGCTGGCACAGCATTGACGCACGGCCGATGCGAGACCCCGTCAGTGGCGACCCGGTGCTGCAGTTCAACGCGCGAGACATCAACGACTTCCGTCTGGCGCAACAGGCGCTGACGGTCGCACGCGAAACAGCGGTGGCCGCCAGCCAGGCCAAGAGCACTTTCCTGGCCAACATGAGCCACGAGATCCGCACGCCCATGAACGGCGTGCTGGGCCTGACCGAGCTGGTGCTGCAGACCCAGCTGGATGATCGTCAGCGCAGGTTCGTGCAGATGGCGCATGACTCGGCCAGGTCGCTGATGGGCCTGATCAACGACCTCCTGGACGTGGCCAAGATCGAAGCGGGCAAGGTGGCCATCGAGCACCAGCCCTTCACGCTCTACGACTGTCTGCGCGATACGACCCAGCCGCTGCAACTGCAGGCACAGGAAAAAGGCTTGATCCTCGGCTCGCGCATCCAGCCGGGCGTGCCGCCCTATCTGGTGGGTGATGCACTTCGGCTGCGCCAGGTCTTGACCAATCTGGTCGGCAATGCGGTCAAGTTCACCGAGCGCGGCGAGATCCGCATCGAGGTGCGCCGCCTTGACGAAGGCCGCGCTGGCAGCGGGCCGGAGCCGGTGCACCTGAGCTTCTCGGTCAGCGATACCGGCATCGGCATGAGCCGCGACCAGATCGCGCGCATCTTCGACCCGTTCACGCAGGGCGACGCCAGCATCACGCGGCGCTTCGGTGGCACGGGCCTGGGCTTGACCATCGTGCAGCGTCTGGTCGCGCTGATGGGCGGGCGCGTGCACGTGGAAAGCCAGCCCGGCACCGGCAGCAGCTTCAGCTTCGAGATCACGCTGATGCGCGGCCTCGATCCGACGCTGGCCGCTTCAGACGAGAAGAACGCCTGAGCCCACCGTCGTTCGAGCTTCCAGCTCGCGATGCGCCTGCGCCACCTCGGCGAGCGCATAGCGCTGCGACACGTGGATCTTGACCTTGCCGCTCACCACCATTGCGAACAGATCGTCCGCCATGGCCTGGCTCGCTTCGCGCGAGGCCAAGTGGGTGAACAGCGTCGGCCGCGTCAGATAGAGCGAGCCCTTGGCTGCCAGCAGGCCGGTATTGACCGGCGGCACCACGCCCGAGGCATTGCCGAAGCTGACCATCAGGCCGAAGGGGCTCAGGCAATCGAGCGAGCCCTCGAACGTGTCGGCGCCCACCGAGTCGTAGACCACCTTCACGCCGCGGCCTTGCGTGATCTCTCGCACCCGCTCGGGGAACTTCTCCTTGCGGTAATTGATCGCAACCGCCGCGCCGTTCTCGACAACCAGCGCACATTTCTCGTCTGAGCCCGCCGTGGCAATCATCTGCAGGCCCAGCGCGCGTGCCCATTGGCAGGCAATCAGACCCACGCCACCCGCGGCGGCATGGAAGAGCACCTGATCGCCCGCTTGAAGCCCGCCTTGCGGCAGGGTGCGGCGCAAGAGGTATTGAGCCGTGAGGCCCTTGAGCATCATGGCGGCGCCGGTCTCGAACGAGATCTCGTCCGGCAAGCGCACCACCGAACGTGCCGGCATCACGCGCGCGGTGCAATAGGCGCCGATGGGCTGGCTGGCATAGGCCGCACGGTCGCCCACGCGCAGATGCGTGACGCCCTCGCCCACCGCCTCGATCACACCGGCGCCTTCCATGCCCAGGGTCTGCGGCAATTGCAGCGGGTAGACACCGCTGCGGTGGTAGATGTCGATGTAGTTGAGCCCACAGGCGTGGTGACGGATGCGGATCTCGCCGCCCCCCGGCTCGCCCACTTCGACCTGCTCAAGCTTCATCTGCTCGACGCCACCGGCCTGGTGGATCCGTACTGCGGTCTCTGTTGCCATCGCGGCTGCTCCGTCATTGGAATTCCGCTATCGTGCCAGCCTTTGCCAGCCTTTGCTGAAGCGCGCCGCCGATGAAGCTGTCCCCTCGCCTGGCCCTCTTGCTGACCATGCCACCGCTGCTGTGGGCCGGCAACGCCGTGGTCGGCCGCCACATGGCCAGCCAGATACCGCCGCTGCTGCTCAACGGCCTGCGCTGGGCGCTGGCGGGCTTGCTGCTGCTGGCCATTGCACCGAACGCCCGCGCCCTCCTGCGCAGCCCTGCGCCGATGTGGCAGCGTTGGCAGCACCTGGCGCTGCTGGGCTTCCTGGGCATGGGCTGCTACAACGCGCTGCAGTACCAGGCGCTGCGCAGTTCCAGCGCGCTCAACGTGACCTTGATCGCCGCGAGCATGCCCTTGTGGATGCTTTCGGTCGGCGCGCTTTTCTATCGCGTGCAGCCCACGCGCCGGCAGCTGGCAGGCGCCCTGCTCTCGCTGGTCGGCGTGGCGCTGGTGCTGGCGCGCGGCTCATGGGCGGCGCTGATGCAGGTGCATTTCGTGACCGGCGACCTCTTGATGCTGCTGGCGGTGTTCAGCTGGTCAATCTACAGCTGGCTGCTCGCCAAGCCGCCCGCCGGCATGCGCGACGAGCAGGCGCCCGGCTGGGACTGGGCCGCCATGCTGATGGCGCAGATCGCCTTTGGCGCCCCCATCGCGCTGGCCATGGCTGGCCTCGAACAGGGCTATACCGAGCAGGCCGTGCACTGGGGGCCAGGTCTTGCCCTGGTGCTGGCCTATGTGGCCATCGGCCCTTCCCTGATCGCCTACCGCTGCTGGGGTCTGGGCGTGGCTCAGGCCGGTCCGGCGCTGGCAGCCTTCTTCGTCAACCTGACGCCGCTGTTCGCGGCGCTGATGTCGGCGGCCCTCCTGGGCGAATGGCCGGCCTGGTACCACGGCGCGGCCTTCGCGCTGATTGCCGGGGGCATCTGGATCTCCTCCGGCAAACCAAGCCGATCCTCGGATTAAGGCCCGACCAGCGTGCGCTGCACCCAGCCGCTGAAGTTGGCGGCATCGACGCGCACAAAGCCGTTCTTGACCTCGCCGCTGGCCACCAGGTCGTCGTTCTTCGTCAGCGTGGCGACCACCTTGGAGTCGCGCGAAGCATCGACAAAGACCTTCACGTTGGCGATCTTGGCATGCAGCACCTGACCGGCCTGTTGCGGCGCCTCGGCCTTGGTGGAGCCGGCTGCATTGATATCGCTGGAGGCGCTGCTCGTCTTGATCAGGCTCTCCTTGTCGCGGATCTCGATCACGATCTTGTTGAAGTTGTCGAGGAAGCTGGCTGCCACGACCTTGCCTTCGGGCGTGCTGGTGTAGCCGCCGAGGCCACCGACCACACCGCCGCCATAGCCCCAGCTGCCGACCGAGAAATCGGTCTTGCTGGCCTTGCCTTCGGCAGCCGCCACCTGGATGCTGGAGCGCACGTCGGCAATCATCAGGCTCGTGGAGGCTTCCTTGAACTTCAAGCCGCCGGCAATGGCGCCGAGCACACCCAGCTTGCCGCCGAGAAAGCCGCCGATGCCACCCGTGGTCTTGGCGCCCACCTGCACATTCGGGGTCATCACGAAGTCGGCCGTCTGCATCTGGCCCTTGCCGACATTCGATTCCTGGCGAAGCTCGCCGCCTGCGGCCAGGGCACGCTCCTGCTGGATATTGGCCATGGCCTGGCCACGCTCGACCACATCGAAGCAGCCCGACTTCTGGATCATCAGGCGCAGCAGCGCCGACGGTGAGCCCAGGCCGTAGGAAGAGATATGGTGCCAACCCTGCTGCGGCTCGACCACGGCGATGGCACCCAGCTTCTTGGGGCAAGTCTCGATCTTGGAGTCGTCTTCGGCCCGCACCGCAGTCGACAGCAAGGCCAGTGGAAGGACGCAGGCCGCAGCCAGCAATGTGGAAGCATTCTTGTTCATGGGGACCATCTCGCAGCTGAAAAAAATCGATCTTGCTCCGCCGACGAGACGGTGCCAATCCCTTGGAGACTAGGGTATCTCAGGTTTGCGGTCTGAGCAGCAGGCGGTGGCGCGTCTCACCGGGCAGGAAGGGCAAGGGCGTGCCCTGCAGCCAGGCTTCGTGATCGGCCCGATAGAAAGGCGACAGCGGATGCCCGGACTGTCCGCCCGGCACGCTCAGGATGCCTTGTTCCTCGCGCCCTGGCGACACCACCATGCGCTCGGACTGGCCATGGCCGCCGACCTGCACCCGCGGCATGTGGCGGTCGCCGCCCATCGGCGTGTCGGGCATGTCCAGCCAGCGTGAGAGCCAGGGCAAGGCCGGGCTCAGCGGATGCCGGATGCCGGCCCGGTTGTGATGGCCCCACGAGGCCTGAGCCAGCGGTTCCGTCTTGCTCAGGACAGTGGCGCGGCTGTCCAGCAGGGCTTGCTGCAGGAAAGCACCCCAGCTGCTGAAGCCCTTGGGCAGCGCATCGGCGCGACGCGCCTGCATCAAGGCCCAGCCCGGTGTCTCGGGCACCCATTTGAGATCGCGCAGGCGCAACTGCCGCGCTTCCAACTGGGCGGCCAGCGGCGCGAACAGCTGCTCCAGCACGCGGTCGCGGAAGGCTCGCACCAGCGTGTAGCCGATGGCATCAGGGGCCGCTTCGGCGGCTGCGGATTCGACGAATCCTCGGTAGTCCGCCAGGCCTTGCTGTGCCACGAATTCGGGCTTGAGCACCTGTTCCAGCAGGAGCTTGCGCCAGCGCTGCAGGAAGATGGCGCGCTGGTCGAGCTGGATGGCGTGCAAGGACGCCTCGTCATGCTTGGCGAGCCTGGCCAGGCCGTCGCGGATCTGCTGGCCACGGGCGCCGAGGTCGTAGCCGCCATTGCCTATCAAGGCCAGCGTCGCGCCGCCGACGACGCGGGCATTCGCCGTCCACAGCAGGCCGTCCGCCGGGTCGAGCAGGCGCGGATGCTGGTCAAAGCCTGCATAGCCCTGCCAGCCCTGGCCCGCAACGCTCCAGTCCTGGGGAGTGTCGAAGTCAGCCAGCTGGCGCAGCGGCACGGCGCCGGCCAGCGTCCAGCCGATCCTGCCGCTGGCATCGGCCACCAGCATGTTCTGCGCTGGCAGGCCGGCACCGACGGCGATCTTCATCGCCTCGTCAAGCGATGCGGCACGCGCCAGGTCCTGCACGCGGAAGTTCAGGGCCTGCGGGTCATGCGCCACCCAGCGCAGCGCATGGCCCTCGTGGGGGGCGTTCAGGAGCGGCCCCCATTCGCTGTCCTTGAACTCCACATCGACCGTCTCGCCACCCGCCACGGCAATCCGCTCGACGCGTCGCTTGAGGGGCTTCTCGCCATCAGGCGTCTGGTAGTGCGTGCCCGCGGCATTGAGCTTGAGGGCCACCACATCGGCCCAGTCGGCCGTGGCGTTGGTGAAGCCCCAGGCGACGTGCCCATTGCTGCCTGCCACGATGGCCGGCGTGCCGGGCAGGCTCACGCCGGAAACACGCCAGGGGCGGCCGGCCTCCTGCCACTGCAAGCTGGCCTTGAACCAGGTGCCGGGCACGCGCAGGCCCAGGTGCATGTCATCGGCGAGGATGGCCCCACCATGGCGGCTGCGCGAGGCGGCGACAGCAAAGTTGTTGCTGCCGATGTCGCGGCTGTCGCGCAGCTCGCAGTCATTGCAGGCGCTGCTCTTGCTCGCCCAGGGCCAGGCGCTCGCAGGCACCGGCACCGGCTGCACCAGGCTGCCGTCCAGCGGTGCCTGCCAGTCGGCGCTGTGCTGGGTCATGAACGCGTACCAGTCGCCCGAGACGGAGGACTTCAGCAGCGCCATGGCGAGGTCGTCGCGGCCCTGCGCGCTCTGCAGGTCCAGATACATGCCCAGCACCACCAGCAGCGAATCCGGTGCCGCCCAGGGCTGGGGCGGCTGGCGCAGGAGGCCGTATTCGAAAGGCCGAACCTTGAGTTGGCTGAAGCCTTCATTGACGCCCTGCGCATAGGACTGCAGGAGATGCCGCTGGCTTTCGGGCAGGCCGGCAAACATGCGCTCGGCGCGCTGACGGAAGCCATGCAGGCGCCGCCCCTTGTCCAGTGGCAATGCCTTGGCACCGACCAGCGCCGACAGCTCGCCCGCCGCATTGCGGCGCATCAGGTCCATCTGGAAGAAGCGTTCCTGGCCGTGCACAAAGCCCAGGCCGCGCACGGCGTCGAGCTGGCTTTGCGCCTTGACCGTCAGGTAGCCCCGCTCGTCTCGCAGGAGTTCCACCGGCGCTGCCACCGGCCCGACTGCTTCACCCTCCAGCTGTGCCAGGCTGCCGCGCCAGCCGAGGTAGAGCATGGCGAGCAGCATCAAGACCAGGAACAGAAGACTCCAGAGAACACGGCGTATCCACAGCATCGGCTCTTCCCAACGACGAGGTGCCGGCATTCTCGGCCCAGGCGTCGCGTCAGCGGCCCTGGCAAATCCACAGACTGTTGGATCAGCGCCAACGGCTCAGCAGCCAGACCCCGCCCATCACCAGCAGCGTGCCGGCCGCGACCCAGGGCGTGAACGGCTCACCGAGTATCAGCACGCCCATGAGGATGGTGGACATGGGGCCGATCATGCCGGTCTGCGCGGCCAGCGGCGCGCCGACGCGTTCGATCGCCATCATCACCATCAGCACCGGCGCGAAGGTGCAGGCTGTCGCATTGAGCAGGGACAGCCAAAGCACCGGCGGTGCCAGCTCGGCCAGACCGGAGATCGGCCGCAGGACCAGGAACTGGGCAATGCACAGGACGCAGGCAACCGAGGTGGCCAGCCCGGTCAGGCGCAAGGCGCCGAGGCGCCGCACCTCTTCGCCGCTGTACATCAGGTAGAGCGCATAGCTGAGCGCGCTGCCGAACACCAGCACCGCGCCCAGCATCACGTCGCTGCCCTGCAGGTGCAGCTCCTGGCCGAACACCACGAACACGCCGGCATAGCTGATGAGCAAGGCCCAGAGCTGGCGCGCCTGCACCTTCCTGCCCAGCAGCGCCCAGCTGAGGAAAAGCACCAGCGTCGGATTGAGGTAAAGGATCAGCCGCTCGAAACTGGCGCTGATATAGGCCAGGCCGGCAAAGTCCAGAAAGCTGGCGAGGTAGTAGCCGCTGAAGCCCAGACCAAGCAAGGCCAGCCAGTCGCGCCGGGTCAGGGGCGGCTTGCCGCGGCCGGCGAACCAGGCCAGCAGCAGGAACAGCGGCAGCGCAAAGAGCATGCGCAGCATGATCAAGGTGACCGCGTCGACGCCATGCCGGTAGGCCAGCTTGACGATGATGGCCTTGCCCGAGAAGGCGATGGAGCCCGCGCCGGCCAGCAGCAGGCCAGGCGCTATCGAACGGGAACCTGCAGTGGGCGAGCCGGGCATCGGCTCATTCTGTCAGAGCCCCTGCAGGCTCGAAGGCCCGCAGCCTTCGTCATCGCCAGAACTTGCCATCGGGTCCGATGATGGCGATATCGGCGAAATCCAGGCCGCTGTGCTTCTTTGAATTGAAGCTCAGCTCGAGGCCACCGAGGTCGAAGCGCTGCATGCTGTCCAGCGCCTTCACCAGGCTGCCACGGTTCAGGTCCTTGCCCGCACGGCGCAGACCCTCGACCAGCACCTTGGCCGAGGCATAGCCTTCCAGATGGGCCGGGCTCAGCTCGACCAGGCCTCGCAGCTTGGCCTGCTCCTGGGCCTGACGCACCAGCTCGGTCGAGGCCGAGCGCTCGTTCGGGAACAGCTGGGTGACGATGACGCCCCGACCCTGCTCCTTCAATTGCTTGACGAAAACGGGGCTGGCGTTGTTGGACAGGGTCACGACCTGGGCCATCGACCCTGCGGTGCGCAGCGCGGCGACGAAGCCCGCGGCGGCATCGGCCTCGCAGATCAGGAGCACCGCCGGGATGTCGGCCTTGGCGAGTTGCTGTGCGAGGGCCTGGTAGGCCGGGGCCTTCGGCGCGAATTTCAGGTGCGCGCGCGGCCGCATGCCGGCCGCACTCAGGCCCCGCAACGCCGCCTGGGCGGCGTCGTTGCCGAACTTGTCTTCGGACTGCAGCACCGTCAGGCTCTGCACACCCATATTGCGCAAATGGCTCACGGCCCGTTCGGCCTCGCGGTGGTAGCCGGCGCGGACATTGAAGACAAACGGGTTGACCGGGTCGTGAAGCAGGAGCGCGCCGCTGGTGGGCGCCACCAGCGCGAGCCGGTGCTGCGAGAGCAGCGGCAGGATGGCTTCGTTCTGCGAGGTGCCGCCGGTCATGAACAGCGCCAGCACGCCCTGGTCGATCAGGGCCTTGGCGTTGGCTGCACTGGTCTTGGGGTCGAACTTGTCGTCCAGCGTCACCAGCTCGATCTTCTGGCCGCCGACACCGCCGGTGGCATTGATCTGGTCGAAGTACAGCTTGGCGCCGTCGCGGTTCTGCTGTGCCATCAGGCCCGCCGGGCCGCTGAAATCTGCGGTCTGACCGATCTTGATCTGGGCCTGCGCCGCCGTGCCCAGCAAGGCACAGCAAGTCAATGCAGAAAGCATCACGGCCAGCTTCTTCATCGCCCACCCCCACTTGTTGAAGTGCGCGGATTGTGGCGGGCGTGCCTCGCACAAACACCGGTGAAATCCCGGTGCCTGGCGTGAAGGAGCGTGAAGATTTGGCAGTGCCGAAAGAAACCCCGCCACGGGGTTCAATAGACCCGCGGAAGAACAGCGAGAAGCAAATAGGTTCATCGCCGTTGGCGTCTCCTGCCGGCACTTTGCAGCCGTTCGCGTTGAAGCTCGTTCGCGCTGCCGAGGCCATCGGGTGAGGGCTTGTGCTCCTGTCCCCCGGACCGGGCTTCGCCCGATCCTCCTCCTTTACCTCGCCCAAACCCTCACCCGACACCCTCGGCCGAACCTGCGCATGCCACCAGGCGAAGGCCACAGTGGTGCGGATCAGGTCGGCAGTGGGTTTCCCGAAGCGAGGTAAAGGAGGAGGACCTGGCGCAGCCAGGGCCGGGGGACACGAGCGCAGGGGAACCCGCTGGCGGCCTGATCTTCGACCAACAGAGGAACAAGAAAACGAATGGCAGCAATGTGCCGTTTGGCGTCTTTCCTGGAGTTGGTTGGAGAACCAAAAGAAACACCGCCGGCCGCGGCATGAGCCACGGGACGGCGGTGTCAAGCCGGAGCAGTTCGTCTTACTGGATGCCGTGCATCTTGCGATGCATCCACTTGTTCAGCAGCATCATCACCAGGCCGGCGCCGATCGGGATGACAGTGAAGATCAGGAAGAAGGTCGACATCGAATAGGTGTGGGCAATCTGCTCGATGTAGGAGCCGGTCATGCCGGCCAGGAAGTTGCCGATGAAGGTGTTCAGGAACCAAACGCCGAACATCAGGCCCAAGAGCCGCGGCGGCGCCAGCTTGGAGATGTAGGACAGGCCCACCGGCGACAGGCACAGCTCACCCATGGTGTGCAGCAGATAGGCCAAGGTCAGCCAGATCATGCTGACCTGGGCGGTCTTGGCACCGTTGGGGATACCGGCGGCACCATAGGACAGGCAGGCAAAGCCCAGACCCAGCATCACCAAGCCCAGGCCGAACTTGATCGGGCCGCTCGGGTTCCAGTACTTGCCCCACAGGCGCGAGAACATGGGAGCCAGCACCACCAGGAACAGGCTGTTCAGGATGCCGAACCAACTGGCCGGCACGCTGGAATCCTGATTGACGAACTCGCGCATCAGCATCCACACCGTCAGGTACCAGATGCCGGCAATGCAGCTGACCAGCAGCAGGTTGGAGAGCAGGTAGCGCTTGGCCGTGCCGAAGAACAGCTTGATCAGCAGCCAGGTCAGGATCAGCAGCGGAATGACCGTGATCAGCGTATTGACGATCTTGAAGGTCGTGCCGGTCGAGCCGGTGAGGCTGCGGTCGGTGAAGTCACGCGCGAAGATCGTCATCGAACCGCCGGCCTGCTCGAAGGCGAACCAGAAGAAGATGGTGAAGAACGAGAAAGTGAAGATGGCCTTCAGGCGGTCTTTCACAACATTGGCGGGCGGCTCCTCGGCCACCGGCACATGCTCGGCCTTGGCTTGGGAGAGGCTCAGGCCGATCTTGCCGAAGATGCCCTGGCCGAAATAGAACTGCAGCGCGCCGAGGATCATGAAGACCGCGGCCAGGCCGAAGCCATAGGACCAGGAGATCTTCTCGCCGATATAGCCGCACAAGAGGATGCCGAAGAAGGCGCCGGAGTTCACGCCCATGTAGAACAGCGTGTAGCCGCTGTCGCGGCCGCCCTCGTTGTCCTTGCCGTAGAGCTGGCCGACGATGGCCGAGATGTTCGGCTTGAACAGGCCGGTACCCAGCACCACCAGGCTCAGGCCCAGGTAGAAGGTCGGCTTGGTCTCCATGAACATCGAGACGTGGCCAGCGGCAATCATCAGGCCGCCGATAACGATGGCGCGGCGCAGGCCCAGCACCTTGTCAGCCAGGTAGCCGCCAAAGATGGGGGTGAGGTAGACCAGGCCGGTGTACCAGGCGTACAGCTTGCCGGCGTCCTTGATGTCCCAGCCCCAGCCGCCGTTGAGCGTGGTGGCGGTCAGGAACAGCACGAGCAGCGCGCGCATGCCGTAGTAGGAGAAGCGCTCCCACATTTCTGTGAAGAAGAGGACGAACAGCGCGTCCGGATGTCCGAGGATGGTGTGCGGCGCTGCCGCTGCGCCGGGCGCGGCTGCGCCCGGTTTCAGTGTCGTGGTGGTCGAGCTCAAATCTGAACCTCAGTAGAGGAAGACAATCTTTCAAGGGCCGGGCGCGGGTAGCACCACCGCCTTGGCGGGGGACAAAAATCAAAGCCGCCGGATTGTCGCCTCAGGCCCCTCAGGGTTACCCCGGGGCATTCCCCAACAGCCGAACCCCTCAAGCCGGGGGCGGCTCCCACAGCTCGATGCGGTTGCCCTCGGGGTCCATCACCCACGCGAACTTGCCGTACTCGCTCTCGTCGACCTTGTCGTCCACCTGGCAGCCTTCGGCGCGCAGCGCCGCCACCAGCCCATGCAGGTCGGCGACCCGGAAATTGATCATGTAGGGCGCCGGGCTTGGGTCGAAGTACTTGGTGTCACCGTCGAACACCGTGAACAGGGTCATGCCGCCATCCGGCTCGGTGCGGCCCTCGTTCTTCCATTGGAAGACGGCGCCACCCCAGTCCGCGATGGCTATGCCCAGATGGGTGCGGTACCAGGCTCGCAGCGCGGGTGCGTCACGGCCCTTGATGAAGATGCCGCCGATGCCGGTAACGCGGGCCATGACCTTCTCGCTCATCGCTGTCTCCTGTTGTGCTCTGTGGACTGCGGCAATTCTGCAACCAGATGCGCGGCAGGATGTGAAGTCCGCACGCGTATCGCCATCGCGTGCGCTTCTCGCCCCAAATCTCATCCCACGTCCATCGCCAGATCGCCCATGCTTGCGCCGGTAATAAATGGCACCTCAGGCCTCAAGGCCGCGTGATTGGTGCTGCGAAGTCGTTTGGAGTAGCACCGATGAGATACACAGACAGCATGGAGCGCAGTGCCGAGCACTTGCGCGCGGCACTGGCGCAGATGACGCGCCAAAGATCCGCATTGCATCCCACCAGCTATGCCATCTGGTACGAATACGTCAGTGGCCGCAACCCGGACTTGCGACACGCGATGAACCAGATGCTGGCAGACGGTGCCACGCTGGACGAGGCCCAGACCTGGAGCCTCTACACCACCCATGTGGGCGAATGGGATTCCCCCGGCGCGAAACGCATCAGCGATGGTTTCCAGCGCGTGCTCAATGGCATCGCCGCCTCGGCAGCGCATGCAGGCGACCACACGGCCCGCTTCGGCAATGAGCTGAGCGAGCTGTCCCTCAAGCTGGAGAGCGACGCTGCGCCCGCCGAGACCGTGCGAGAGATCCTCAGCGGCGTGCGCGAGCTCAGCGGCGTGATGTCCTCCTTGCAACACAAGTTGGATGCCAGCCGCAACGAAATTGCCGAGCTGCGCCGTGAGGTCGAGCTGGCGCGCAATGAAGCGCTGGTGGATGCCCTCACCGGCCTGGCCAACCGACGCGCCTTCGATCAGGAGCTGGCTCAGGCCATCCAGAGCGGCGAGAGCCTGCAGGCGCCCTGCCTGATGCTGGGAGACATCGACTTCTTCAAGCGCCTGAACGACAGCTATGGCCATGCCTTTGGCGACCAGGTGCTGCGCGGCGTCGCCCAGACCATGAAGGGCATCGCCGCGGCGCCGGCGCTTGCCGCCCGAGTCGGCGGCGAGGAGTTCGCGGTGTTGTTGCCCGGCAGCACGCTGCAGCAGGCGCAAGCCTTGGCCGAGCAGATGCGCCAGAGCATCGCCGCCGGCCGCATCCGCCGAGGCACAAGCACGCAGGACGACGAAAGAGTCACCCTCTCCTTCGGCGTCACCCAGCTTGCGGTGGGCGAGAGCGCCAACGAGTTCTTTGAGCGTGCCGACCGCGCGCTCTACGCATCCAAACGCAGCGGGCGCAACTGCGTCACGGTGCTGGCCGCGCGCGCAGCAGCCTGAACGCGCAAAGCAGTCCGTCACAGCCCTCACGATCTGCTAATCTCCGACGGCACAGCCGCAACCATTAGCGGCGAACTTGTCGGGAGTGACTCGCCTTGCTGCTGAAACAGTCTTCGCTGCGCTATGCCGTCGTGGCGGCTTTGGGGCTGGGCCTGCTGGTGCCCACCATTGTTGCCCTGGTGGTCGAGGCCAACTACGCCGAGAGCGTGGCCAAGGAAGACCTTCAGCGCGACCTGAGCCGCAGCACCGAGGTGCTGGCACTGTCACTGGCCGAACCGGTCTGGCAGGTCTCGCCCGATCTCGCCGAGCCCATGATCAAGGCGCAGGTCAACGACCCGCGCTTTGTCTCGGTGCTGGTGGTCGAGCCTTCCAACCCCAAGCCCTTCTACGAAACACCCCAACGCGCTGACGTTGATCCCAAGCTCACGCTCAGCGAAACCCGCCCGGTGCTGCGCGACTCCCGCGAGATCGCCAAATTGACGGTGGTCATGAGCGCCGAACCCTTCCTGGCGCGCAAGCGGGCCGACCTCTGGAACCAGGTGGTGCGCAGCGTGGGCACGCTGATCATCTGCGCCGGTTTCACACTGCTGGCCCTGCGCACCCGCGTGCTGCAGCCAATGAGCCGGCTCAGCGCCGCGGCCGAAGAGCTGGCGGCCGGCCACCTGGAAAAACCGCTTGAGATCGGCGCCGGTGACGACGAGATCGCCCGCGTGGGCACCGCGATGGAGCGCATGCGCCAGGCCCTGCTGGCCGCGTTCGAATCGCTGCGCATGCACAACAACACGCTGGAAGACCAGGTTTCCCAGCGCACCAACGAACTGACCCGCGCCAACGCCGAGCTGACCACCACGCTGCGCAACCTGCAGACGGCGCAGCGCGAGCTGGTCGAGGCCGAGAAGCTGGCCTCGTTGGGCCGCCTCGTGGCCGGCGTGGCCCACGAGCTGAACACACCGCTGGGCAACGCCCTGACCGTGGTCTCTGCCCTGGAAGACCGCTACAACCAGCTCGACCAGATGATGAGCTCGCAGACGCCGATACGGCGCAGCCTGCTCGAAGAATTGGTGAAAGACACGCGGCGCGGGCAGGACATCCTGCAGCGCAATGTGCAGAAGGCCGCCGACCTGGTGCGCGACTTCAAGCAGGTGGCCATCAACCAGACCAACGACGCACGCGGTGAATTCGACCTGACCCGCGTGGTGGAAAGCCAGCTGGTGATGGTGGAGCCCAGCTTCAAGCGCACCCGCTACGAGATCATCACCGAACTGCAGCCCGGCCTCACGCTGGACAGCTACCCCGGCGCCCTGGGCCAGGTGCTGACCAACCTGCTGATGAACGCGCTGCTGCACGGCTTTGACGGCCTGGAGAGCGGCACCGTGCGCATCAGCAGCCGCAATGTGGGCGAGGACGAAGTCGAGCTGAGCGTCGAAGACGATGGCCGCGGCATGGACGAATCGGTGCGGCGCCAGATCTTCGACCCCTTCTTCACGACCAAGCTGGGCACCGGCGGCTCGGGCCTGGGCATGCACATCGTGCACAACATCGTCACCAATGTGCTGGGCGGCTCCATCGAGGTGATCAGCGCGCCGGCCAAGGGTTGCCACATGCTGGTGCGCATTCCGCGCGTCGCGCCCGAACGGGCGGCCGCAGAAGAAACGGGCGGCTGAGCCCGGTGGAGCAAATACAAAGGCTGCCGGCCGAAGAAGCCTTGCGGCGTGCGCTCCATGACGAGATCCATGCACGTCCGCCAGCCCAGATTCCGGTGCCTGCCCGGGTTCGCCTGGTCGCCGTACTGAACCACGGCCTCAGCCCATCGCAGGAACTGGCCCACCTGAGAACCTTGCCGGGTCAGGCCGACCTGCCCGATCTGGCTGTGGTCAGCAACTTCTTGAGCATAGACCTTGGCTCGAGCACCCTGCTTTGGGAGCGGCACAGCGAGTTCAGCCGCTACAGCGTGATCTCGCCAATGTTCAGCGGCGGCACGACGACCGCTGCGGAGGATGCCGGGGTGATTGGCGACGACTGGATCAGGGCCATCCCCGGACCGATGTTCGCCGCCATCGAACTCCAGCTGATGGAGGGGCCGCTTGAACCCTGGGCCGACGCCCTTGCCACCGCACAGGCCCGCTTTGGCGCTTCGCAGACGACGGCCTCGTTGCTCGGACAGGGCCATTCGCTGGCCATGACCGATTTCCAGATCCGGGAAGATGGCTATGAGCACTTCGTGGTCATACTGCCGCCAGGCGCAAGCAGCGGCCGCGCCGGACGGGTGAGCCAACGACTGCTCGAGCTGGAGGTCTACCGCCTGATGGCCCTGCGAGGGCTTCCAGTGGCCAAGCTAATTTCGCCGCTGCTGAACGAATGCGAGCGTCAGCTGGCTGAACTTACAGCGGCCCTCGAAGCGCGCAGCGTGGGCGAAGCCGCGCTGCTGGACCAGTTGATCCACCTGGCCGCACAGGTCGAGCGAGCCACTGCTGAACACAGCTTCCGTTTTGGTGCAACACGGGCCTACGCCGGACTGGTGGATCAGCGTCTGCGCGAGCTGCGAGAACGCCCGATTGCCGGCACGCGCATGTTGGGTGACTACCTGATGCGGCGGCTCACGCCGGCGTTTGCCACCGTCTATGCCGCAGAGCGACGCCTCGCCGAGTTGTCGGAGCGCATCGCACGCGCCAGCGCCCTGTTGAGGACGCGGGTCGACATTGCCACCGAGGCCCAGAATCAGCGGCTGCTGGAAGGCCTCCACCAGGGCCAGGCGCTGCAACTGCAACTGCAAAGCACAGTGGAGGGCCTGTCCATCGCCGCCATTTCGTACTACGTTGTCAGCCTGCTGCTGTACGGTGGCAAGGCTCTCAAGGCGAGCGGCTGGGGCTTGTTCAACCCGGAACTGTTCGCCGGCATCGTGATGCCACTTGTGCTTTTCCTGGTCTGGCGGGCCACGCGCCGCGTCCACGCGCGACTGTCATCCACCACCGAACATCAGGCCCGATCACGATGACCGGACGCATCATTCCGTTGTACCGCCAAGACTTCACGCACCCGCAGGCCCAGGCCTGTGCCCGCTGCGGCGTGCGAGAGGTGGCGCTGTTCGGCGCCCTGCCCGACGAGGCACTTGATCAGATACACCAACACATCGCCGAAGAACGACTCGCACCGCGCCAAGCGCTTTTTGAACTGGGGCACAGAGCCGACGCGCTCTACACCGTGCGATCAGGCGTTCTGCAGTTGGAGCGGGTCAACGAAAGGGGGGACCGCCGTGTGGTCCGGCTTGCCGGGAGGGGTGATCTGCTGGGGCTCGAGGCCATGCTACTTCAGCCCTACGGCGCTACCGCGGTGGCCTGTACGCAGGTCGAGGTCTGCAGGATTCCCCGCAGTTTGCTGCAGGAGCTCAGCACAAGCCAACCGAGCCTTTCCGCAGGACTGATGCAGCGGTGGCAACAGGCACTGTCGGGCTCCGAGGAATGGTTGGTGGAACTCTCAATGGGTCCATCAAGACGCCGGGTGCTGCAGTTGCTGCGAAAGCTGTCGGAATACGCAGAGCCGGCACCCTTGAGCAACATCTGGCTGCCAAGTCGGGAAGACATGGGGGCCATGCTGAACATGACCATCGAAACCGCCAGCCGCATGGTGAGCAGCCTCAAGCGCGAGGGTGTGCTGCTGGAGGTGCAGAGCCGTCAAGCTTGTCTGAACACTGCCGCCCTCGCCGAAGCGCTCCAGGCGGCCGACGGCGATTGAATCGCTGACCTTGGGCCCCTCAGCGCGCCGCCGCAGGCATCAGGCGTTCCTTGACTTCCAACTCGGCCTGAGGGTCAAGTTCGATGGCAACCTGGGTGCACACGGCGCGACACAGAGCGGCCACTCGCTCGCTCTGCAACTTGTAATAGATCTGCGTGCCCTCGCGGCGCTTGGACAGCACGCCGCTGCGGTAAAGCGTGGAGAGGTGCTGCGACATGTTCGGCTGCGTGGTGTCGATCTCCTCGAGGAGCTCGGACACATTCTTCTCGCCGTGGCAGACGGCACTGATGATCTTCAGCCGGATCGGCGTGGACAGCAACGAAAACAGCTCGGCAACCGATTCAAAAACCTTGTCCTGGACGGGATTGGATTCCATGGCGAGCGAGTGCATGCAGAGGGCATCAAGTGCGATGCCCTCATTGTATTCGCATCCACCGATATGTCGCCCGCCGCCACTACTTGAACTTGTAGTGGTCCTTGTTCAGCACCGCTGCCACGGCCGTGACCTCTTCGGGGAACATGCCGAAATTGAGCTCGGTGTTGCAGGCCTCCACCATGCCACGCAGTTGCCCGGCGGTCTTGACCTTCTCCATCGGCCGGTAGACATCGGACCCATTGCCGCCGAACTTCTTGGCATGGCATTCGGCACAGCGATGCTCCTTGAGCAGCTTGCGCCCGAGGTCGATGTCCGCTCCCTTGAAGATCGTGGCATCGTCGGCGGGCCAGGCCGGGCCGGCACAGGCGAGCAGAGCGGCGGCCAGCAGCATGGCAGTCCTGGTCATCATGGCGTACCCCCTTTTCTGGACTGACCCGATCGTAGGCCGGGCAGCCCTGGCGTCAATCGGGTTCGCACGCGGGCCCTATTTCGCTCCGCCCAGCACCCAGGCCGCCAGCGCCTTGGCATCGGCATCGCTCAGTGCCGCCTGGGGCGGCATCGGCGCGGGTCCCCACTTGCCGCTGCCGCCCTTCTTGATGTTGTCGGTCACGACCGCCAGCGCATCCTTCTGGTCCTTGTACTTCTTCGCCACGTCCTGATAGGCCGGGCCGACCATCTTCTTGTCGACCGCATGGCAGGCCATGCAGGCGTTCTTCTTGGCCAGCTCGAGGTTGGCCATGGCCGGGGCGGCCATCGTAGACAGGGCCAGGGCGGCCCAGATCAGGCGGTGTTGCATCTCGCGTCTCCGTTGAATTGGTTTATTCGCAGTCAATGATATTTGATTCGGGAAGGCCGCAGGTTCAGGGCAAGCCCTGGTGCTCCTACCCTGCTTCTCGCCCGCCTGCTCCACGCCGCCGAACTTGGATCAGGCAATGCGAGCCGCACCGGTCTGGAACCGGAGCGAGAGCCAACTCGAGCCAGGAGGAACAGCTCAGCGCAGGCGGAACGCCGCGTGGCAGGCCACGCAGGTCTGGGTCAGGCGGCCGAGCGCGGCAAGTGCCGGCTTCAGGTCGCCAGTTGCCGAGGCATCCTTGACCACGACGGCGAACTGGCTGGCACTGCGGTGCATGGCCGTACCCGACTCCCGCATCGCGGGCGGCATGAAGCGGCTGACCTCGTGAGAACCATGCAGACTCAGCGAGGACATGCCCAGCTGCTTCTCGGCCAGGTCGACCGCGAGGTCCAGGTCGCTCTGTGACAAGGCCAGCTGAATGCGGCCCAGCACCGCCAGGTGCGCACGCATGTTGGCGAGCGTGTGCGCACGCAGGACTGGCGGGAAGATGACTTCGATGCGCCCATCGTCCGCCGCCGGCATGCTCGCATGGCGGGCGGGGTCATGAGTCTGGCCGCAGGCCGTGCCGAGGCTCAGGCCGAGCGCGGCCAGCAGGCCGGCAGCCGCTCGGCGTGACGGGTGAACGATTTGTCGAGCGAGGGGTGACTGTGGCACGGTGGCATTTCCTTTGCGCCCCATCATCGCCGACACGTGTGCCAACGTGCGAATGCCGCGCCTGGCCAGACTAGGGCTGCCGGGCCTTTGCCTCGTCCTGATGCATGTGCGAGAGGAAGTAGCGAACGTAGAACGCGCCCATCGCAAGAATGATGAACAAGGTGGCCGCGCTGAGCAGGCCCACATCGCTGCTGAAGAGATCGATGAACAGTCTCATGTCAGGGTCCTTGAAAGCATCCGAAGTCCTGGCTTCGTGATTCCATTGGATGCCTGCCCATAGGCTGGGCCCCTGATCTGGCGCAAATGACTTGCGTTGACTCAAGCGCTGACAGCCTGGGCGCGCAAATGCCGCGCCCAGAGCATTCAGGGCAGCTTGAACCCAGCCACCGCCTGCACCAGTTGGTCCGCCTGGTCGCGCAGACTCGCCGCCGCCGCCGCGCTCTGTTCGACCAGGGCCGCGTTCTGCTGCGTGGCCTGGTCCATCTGGGTGATGGAATTCCCCACCATCGCCACGCCCTCGCTCTGCTCTTTGCTGGCGACGGTGATCTCGCCCACGATGTCGCTGACGCGCTGGATCGAGGCCACCACCTCCTGCATGGTGCTGCCGGCTCGGTCGACCAGCTGGGTGCCCTGCTCCACATGCTCGACGCTGGCACCGATCAGGCCCTTGATCTCGCGCGCCGCCTCGGCGCTGCGCTGGGCCAGGCTGCGCACCTCGCTGGCCACCACCGCGAAGCCGCGGCCCTGCTCGCCGGCCCGCGCTGCCTCGACCGCGGCGTTCAGAGCCAGGATGTTGGTCTGGAAGGCGATCGAGTCGATCACGCCGATGATGTCGGAGATGCGCCGGCTGCTGTCGTTGATGCCCTTCATCGTCTCGACCACCTCGCCCACCACCTGACCGCCGCGACCGGCCACCTCGCTGGCGGTCTTGGCCAACTGGTTGGCCTGCCCGGCGTTGTCCGCGTTCTGGCGCACCGTGGCGCTGAGCTCGTCCGTTGTGCTGGCGGTCTGCTGCAGGTTGCCTGCAGTCTGCTCGGTCCGGCTCGACAGGTCCATATTGCCCGAGGCCACCTCGCTGGCTGCGACCTGCACGCCTTCAGCGGCGCTGCGAACGTCGCGAATCAGGTCCAGCAGCCGTTCGCGCATCAGGTGCATCTGGCCCAGCAGATGGGCAATCTCGTCCCGGCCCTCGACCCGAGCGTCCACGCGCAGGTCGCCGGCAGCAATCGCGGTCGAAACCTCGTCGGCCGTGGCGAAGCCGGATCGGATGCGTGCCAGCAGCGTGACGAACATCCACGTGGCCGGCACACCGATCAGTGCGGCCATGCCGGCAAATATCCACAGCAGGCTCTGGGCTCTCGCCTGTGCGGCTGCCGCCGCTGCCGTCGCGCGCTGCTGCTGGAAGGCGACCAACCCCTCCATAGCCTCAAACAGTGCCGCTCCTTCGCTGCGGCCCGCCGCCAGGAAGGCGGCCATCACCTCGTTGGAAAAGTCATTGCGCCGAACCGCCTCGATTGCCGCGTCCGCCTTCGCGGTCCAGGCGCGGCGCTTGACGTCGGCAGCGTCCAGCAGGCGTTTGCCCTCGTCGGACGTGAAAGCGGCGTTCATTCGGGGCCAGGCTTCATCGTTGGCCTTGCGCCGCTTGTCGATGTTCTGCAGATGCACCGCCAGCTCGTGGTCATGGACCGAGGCGAGCGGGCTGCCGGGCGCATGCTGAAACGCCAGCAGGACTTCGGTGCGATTGGCCTGGTTGTTCTTGATCAGCTGGTTCAGGCTGGAGACGGCCTGCAGGCGCCGCTCCGCGATGTCGGACATCTGGTCGGCGCCGGAGAACAGGCCCCACAGCGCCAGCACCGCCAGGGCCAGAAAGGTGGCCCAGTACATGGCCATGATCGCGATGAATCGCTGCGAGATCCGGAGGTTGTTCAGCATGCTCGTCCTCAGTGCACGAAACACCCGCGCATTGCCCTGTATCAAGGCGCGCGTGGGCAGACGAGATCACTATATTCGTATCCAAGGAATTGAAGGATGCCAATGAGCAAGGACTACAAGGGAATCACGGCAGAAGTCTCGAATGCACTGGCCCGGCTGCGCGCCGACATCCCGGAAACCACTCGCGGTTTCTCGGCGCTGGCGCAGGCGGCAACCCGCGACGGCGCGCTGGACAAGAAGACCAAGGAGCTGCTCGCCATGGCCCTGTCGGTCGCGGCCCGCTGCGACCCCTGCCTGGGCTTTCATGCCGAGGCCCTGGTGAAACTCGGCTGCACCCGTCAGGAATTCGAAGAGATGCTGGGCATGTGTGTCTACATGGGCGGTGGGCCGGCCCTGATGTATGCCGCGCACGCGCTGGATGCCTACGAGCAGTATGGCGGCGAGGCGGCCGTCTGAGCGGCTCAGCCAGGCACGAGCCCGGGAAAGCGGATCATGAAGCGTGTGCCGTGAGCCGGGTCGCTCTCCACGCTGATGTGGCCGCCGATCACGTTGCACACCAGGTGATGGACGATGCTGAGGCCGAGTCCGGCCCCCTGCCGGCCCAGCGTGCCCGCGAAGAAGGGGTCGAAGACCCGGTCCAGCTGTGCCGCATCGATGCCGAGTCCGTTGTCCGCGAACACCAGCACCGGCACCTGGCCCGAGGAGGTCTCCAGCTTCAACGTGATGGCCGGTGCGGGCGAGCCGTTGGGCCGCGCCGCGAAGGCGTGGCCCAACGCGTTGTCTAGCAGTTGCGTCAGCACCCGATCCAGAGCCACCGCATAGCTCTCGATGTCGCAGCCGCGCTCCAGTTGCAGCCGCAGCTCGACACCGTCCCGACCCAGCCTATGTCGCTGCGTGTCGATCCAGGCCTCGACACGCCGGCCGACATCAAAGCGCGTCTTCTCCAGCACCTCCCGCGTATCGGCGAGCTCGCGCATATTGCCCACCAGCGCGATGGCCATCTGCAGGCTGCGCTCGACGAGCAGCGCGGCATCGCGGGACGAATCCAGAAACGAGCGCAGTTCGCTGCGACGAAGTGCACCAGCATCGGCCCGACGGGCGAAGTCCTGGTTGCCGGCGCTCAGCGTGGTGGCCACGGTGAGCGCATTGCCGAGCGGGGTATTCAGCTCATGTGCCAGGCCCGCCACGAGACGGCTCAGGGCCATGACCTTGCCGTTGCGGACCAGGGCATCCTGCATGGACGTGATCTGGGTCAGCGAGGAGGCCAGTTCCTGATTGGCATGCTGCAGCTCGGCCGTCCGTTCGCGCACGCGCTGCTCCAGCCGCGCGTTGAGCTCCAGCACCCGGGCCTCATTGGCCCGACGCTGCTGTTCGCTGCGCCCAAGGTCGGCCAGCATCTGGTTATAGGCCGTCGCGATCTGTGCCACCTCGCCATGGCTGACCGTCTGGAACGGCAAGGGCCGGCCCTGCCCCAACGCGCGCAGATGCTGAGCCAGGCTCTGCACCGGCCGGAACAGTCGGCGCAAGAGCTGCACCAGCAGGGCCGTCAGCAGCAGGGCTGCGGCCGCCAGGAGCGCCAACCCCAGCTGCAGCGATCGCTGCGACGGCTCGTGCACCTCGTCGATCGGGTAGTTTCCCGCCAGCACCCAACCGAGTCTGGGCAGGCGCACGAAGGTCGACAGTGCGCGCAAGCCCTGCGAGTTGACGTTCTCGAGGCTGCCCTGGTAGCCCTCGCCGAGCGCGCGATCCAGACCCAGGTTCTGCCCCGGGCGCGCAGCAGTCTTCAGCAGACGGCTGGCGTCCGGATGCATCAGCATCTGGCGCTGCCCGTCCACCATGTAGAGGTAGCCGGTCCGCCCGAGCTTCGTCGACATCAGCTTGCCCGCATACTGGGTCGAGAACAGTGCGAGCCGGCCGGTCAACACCCCGGCGACCCGGCGGTCGGCCGCGAACACCGGCGCGGCCATCAGCACCTCGACCTCTCGCGGCGCTCCGGCCCGCACGCCGAGCTGCGCCTGCCCCGTGCGCAGCGCCCGCTCGATTGCGTCGTGACGCACCTCCGGCCCCTCGCCCTGGCTGCAGGCGATCTGGCGTGCCGCGCCGTCATGCAGGCAGATGCCCTGCTCGAAGCTGCGCAGCAGGAAGGTACGCGATTGCAGAAAGCGCCCGGCCAGACCGGCGTCGCGCAACTGTGCCGGCTCCACCAGCCGGGCGGCACCACGCAACACCTCCTGTGCAGCATCGAGCTTGTGGTCCAGGGTGTCGGCCAGGGCATGCATCATGGCCAGCTGATGATCGCCGGCCTGCCTCAGGAATTGACGCTCGAAGGTCTGGAGTGCCAGCCAGCCCACCAGGGCGAAGGTCACGACGAATACCGCGCCGACCAGCCAGGCTGCGCGGCTTGCCAGGGAATCTCCGAGCAGGCGGCGCAACAGCGCCCGAACCCGCATCATCAGACGCGGAACTTGCTGACTGCCGTGAGCAGTTGCGCCGCCTGGCCTCGGAGGCTTTCTGCCGCCGCGGCCGATTGCTCCACCAGGGCGGCATTCTGTTGCGTCATCGTGTCGAGCTGGGTCACGGCGACATTGACTTCGTCGATGCCGCGGCTCTGCTCTGACGCGCCGACACTGATCCGACCGATGATCTCGCGCACCGCCTGCACGCTGTCCACGACCTGGTTCATCGTGCCGCCCGCCGTGCCAACCAGTTGCGTGCCGGCGGCCACGCGCTCGACGCTGCCGCCGATCAGCGAGCGGATCTCCTTGGCCGCCGACGCGCTTCGCTGCGCGAGGCTGCGCACTTCGGCGGCCACCACGGCGAACCCACGCCCCTGGTCACCCGCTCGCGCCGCCTCGACCGCCGCATTCAGGGCCAGGATATTGGTCTGGAAGGCGATGCCGTCGATCGTGGCGATGATGTCGGCGATCTGGCGCGAGCTTTGATTGATCGCGTCCATGGTCGAGACGACGTCATTGACCACGCCAAGACTGTGCTGGGCCACCGCGGCCGTGCTGTCCGCGCGCCGGTTGGCGTCGGCGGCCCCGTCTGCATTCATGCGCACCGCCTCGGTCAGGTTCACCATCGACGCCGCAGTCTGCGCGATATTGCTGGCGGCAGCCTCGGTGCGCGCCGACAGGTCCTGATTGCCCTGCGCCACCTCCCGGCTGGCAACCTCGATCTGCTCGGCCGACTGGCGCACCGAACGCACGATGTCGAGCAAGGCCCGCCGCGTCTGCTCGATCGCACTCATCAGGCTGCCGGAATCGCCGGACCGCACCGGCACCACAGCCTGCAGCTCGCCATCGGCGATGCGCTGCAGCGCTGCGCGAGCCAGGGACGGATCGCCACCCAGTTCCACTACCGAACTGCGCCGCATCCTGAACAGGAAGACGAGGCACAAGCCAGTGCACAGCAGCGCCAGCGACAGCACGAAGATGCCGGCCTTTGCCAGATTGCCTTGTGCCCGCGCCCGGATCTCCTGCTTTTCCTCGGCCGCCCCCTTCTTCAGCTCGATCAGCAGATCGCGCACCTGGCGCCATTGCGGCGTCTCGGTCTTGACCAGCAACGCCTTGCCTGCCTCGGGGTCGGTGGCCACCAGTTCAACCAGTCTGGCGTGCGTGGCGGCAACCTCCTTGCGCAGGCTGTCGACACGATCCAGCCCCCGCAAGGACTCTGGCTTCGGCGCGGCGGCTCGGGCCGCGGCAGCCGCCTCGTCCCAGGCCTTGGCCGCGATCTGCAGGTTCTCGTAGGCCTTCTTGTTGCCCGGCTCCAGCACGATGTTGCGCGCCGCCTGACCCATCTGCAGCCCCTGCGCATACAGTTCGCTGGTGCTGGCCGCGAAGGCGTCGGTGGTCCTGAAGTAGTCACCGACGAAACGGTCGCCATACAGCGTTGCGGCCGCAACCACCGCACCCGCGCCGAAAACCACCAGGGCGGGAATGAGCAGGGACAGCGTCAGTTGTCGGGTGTAGTTCATCAGGAAATGACTCCAGAGTCTGGATGGTGTACTGGCGCGCCGCTGCCACGCAGCCGGCAGGCTGCAAGCCGGCCTGAGCATAGCGGCGCAACAGGAAAGTCGGAAGCGCGCGGGCGCTGGCGCGGGCGCTTGCCGGGTTCAGGCCGGAGCCAGCTTGAGCAGGTCCAGCACGTCGGCCTCGAACATCTCGCCCGGGATGGCCTCGCGAAGGCGGCCCTGTGGGTCGACGGTCACCGTCATCGGCACGCTGCGGCGCGCGGTCAGGGCCGCGGCCAGCGCTCCGTTGTCGAGCACCACCGGAAAGGTCCAGCCCCGCGCGGCCATGTGGCGACGCACGGCAGCGGCATCGCCGCCCTGCACCGTGCTCAGCACTCGCAGCCGGCTGGTGCGGCTGGCCTGGTGCAGCTTCTCGACATGGACGTTGTGACGCTCGCAATAAGCGCAGCTCAGCGACCAGAACACCACGACGACCGCCCGCCCCTGCACCTGCTCCGGCGTCCAGGCCGTGCCGTCAGCGAGAGGCAGCGACGCCGGCCAGGCCACAGGCTCGCCGCGCCGGGCAGGCCCTGCCTGCAGCGCGGCAGGCAGCAGGGCCAGCGCCGGCAGCAGTTGACGACGACGCAGGCTCATCGGGCGGACTGCTCCATCAGCAGGTAGGTGTTGTAGGCGTTGATGCGATTGGCAGCGCCGAAGAGGGGCAGCTTGGAAAAGCGCGACCAGTCTGTGGCAGCGTAGGCTTCCTCGAAGGGCTGCATGTCGCGCGCAGCGTCGCCCATGGTCTTGCGCAGGTAGGCCAGGTAGTCGCGGGTCATCTGAAGGTCCTCGCGCGCGGTGGTCGAGACCGGGCCGTGGCCGGGGATGATGACACGGGTGTCGAAGGACAGCAGCCGGTCCAGCGCCCCGATCCAGCGGCCGCTATCAGCCTGGCCGACGAAGGGCACGCGGGCGCGGAACACCAGGTCGCCGGCCATCAGCAGCTTGAGCTGCGGCACATAGACCACCAGGTCCTCGGGCGTGTGCGCCGGGCCGGCCGGCTGGATCACGAAATCCAGACCGCCAAGCTGCAGGGTGACCGGGCCGCTGATCCAGCGGTCGGCCTCGACCAGGCGGGTCTTCTCATCGATCCAGGGGAACAGCTCTTCGCGACTGGCCTGCAGGCGCAACGCCGCAGTTTCCGAATGCAGGTAGAGCTGCGCATCCTGCTCGGCAATCACCTGTGCGCCGATGGCCTTGAAGGCCTGCAGGCCGTAGATGTGGTCGGCATGGTAGTGCGTGGCGACCACCCACTTGATCGGCGCCGGGGTGATGCCACGGATCGCCGCAATCAGCTCCTCGGCCAGCCCAGGTGACCCCAGGGCATCGACCACCAGCACGCCCTCTGGCGTGACCACGAACGCGGCGTTGGAGATGAAGTTGCGATTGGCCGCCGAGCCCAGCGCGGACTCGCCCTGCACCATCCAGGCCTGCGGAGCCACCTGCACCGGCGTGACCTTTTGCGCGAGCGCGGCGCCACCGGCCAGCACCAGCGCCGCGGCCAGCAGGCGAGGGGCGGCAGAAAAAACAATGTGCTTTATCAGCATGTACGGATATTAAGGCTTTCGCCTCGGGCTGTCACGCTCATGGTTAGTCCCGATGGGCGGGCCCGGCGAATGTAAAGATCCTGACAGCAGGCCGGCGCACGCTTGCCCAACAAGGAGACGCCCATGACACCGATTCAAGCAAGCATCTGGGCCCTGGCCCTGGCGGCCACGGCCCCGCTGGCACAGGCCCAGGCCGGCCCCGACCCGCTGTTGGCGCGCAATCTCGCCGCCACCTGCGCCAACTGCCACGGCACCGCGGGCGTGGCCAAGGGCGAGATGAAATCGCTCGCCGGCCGCAAGGAGGACGAGCTGCTGAAGCTGCTGGCCGACTACCGCAGCGGGGCGCAGCCGGCGACGATCATGCACCAGATCGTCAAGGGCTATACCGAGGACCAGCTGAAGCTGGTGGTCAAGCATTTCGCCGCGCTGCCGGCGGCCAAGCCCTGAGGAGCGCGCCATGACGAACACACAACAGGATTTCAAGCGCCGCCAGCTGCTGCTGGGCGGCCTCGCGCTCTCTGGCCTCGGCCTCGCCGGTTGCGCCGGCATGGCCGGCAGCGGGCCGAGCCTCGGCCGGGTGGTCGTGATCGGCGGCGGCTTCGGTGGCAGCACGGCCGCGCGCTACCTGCGCCTGTGGGGCGGCAATATCGACGTGACCCTGGTCGAGCGCAATGCCGGCTTCATCTCCTGCCCGATCTCCAACCTGGTGATCGGCGGCCACAAGCAGATGGCCGACATCAGCCGCGGCTACGAGGGCCTGAAGGCGCTGGGCGTGAAGCTGGTGCAGGGCGAGGTGGTGGCAATCGACGCTGCGGCCAAGTCCGTGCGCCTGGCCGACGGCACGAGCCTCTCGTACGACCGCCTGATCCTTTCGCCAGGCATCGACTTCATGCTCGAGGGCATTGGCGGCCTCAAGGCCGCGCTGGACAGCGGCCAGGTGCTGCACAGCTGGAAGGCCGGCCCGCAGACCGTAGCGCTGCGAAAGCAACTGCTCGACATGCCCGACGGCGGCGTGGTGGCCATGAGCATCCCGAAGGCGCCCTACCGCTGCCCGCCCGGCCCCTACGAGCGCGCCTGCATGATTGCCAGCTACCTGAAGGCGGCCAAGCCCAAGTCCAAGCTGCTGGTGCTCGATGCCAACCCCGAGATCACCTCCAAGAAGGGCCTGTTCGAGAAGGCCTTCAAGCAGCACTACGACGGCATTCTCGAATACCGCGCCAATGCCGAGCTGAAGGAGGTGAGCAATGGCGGCAAGCTCGCCAAGCTGGAGTTCGAGGACGTCAAGGCCGACGTGCTGAACGTGATTCCGCCGCAGCGCGCCGCCGACCTGGCGGTGAAGGCCGGCGTGGTCAACATCAACCAGCGCTGGAGCGGCGTCAACTGGCTGACGATGGAGTCCACCGCCGCGCCCGGCGTCCATGTGCTGGGTGACGCCACCTTCCCCGGCCCCGGCATGCCCAAGTCCGGCCACATGGCCAACCAGCAGGCCAAGGTGGCGGCCGCGGCCATCATCCAGCTGCTCAAGGGCGAGGCGGTCAATGCCACGCCGGTGGTGATGAACACCTGCTACAGCTTCGTCACCGCGCGCGACGTGATCCACGTGGCCTCGGTGCACCAGTACGACGCAACCGAGAAGACCTTCAAGCCGGTGCCGGGCTCCGGCGGCGTGTCGGCCGCGGCCAACCAGGTCGAAGGCCGCTACGCGCTGTCGTGGGCGCAGAACATCTGGGACGACATGCTGGGCTGAGCGACCAGCGCCGCATCAAGGGACAAGGCCGGCGTCAGCGACGCCGGCCTCTTCACATGCGGCACCCTCATCGCCCGAGCCTGCTCGAGCGGCCGCGCTCGATGTGCCGCTGGTCGTTGGCGCTTTCCGCTTCGAGGCTGTCGGTAGGCAATTGCCTCAGGCATTCGGCCAGGGCCTGCGGGTCGAGCGGCGCGTCGACCTTCTGTTCGGCGCGGACCTGCGGCGCCCGGCCATCCCAGGCAAACGGATTGCGAAACACCGGCGGGTCCGGGCGGCAGTCGTTCCGGTAGACCGGCGCATCGTCGGTGGCGAAGGGCGAGAACGAGATCGTCCGCTCGAAGATCAGAGGCTGGCCGGTCGGCGTGGGCGGGAGCGGGGGCATGGCCTCGATCGCCTGGCGCGCCAGGCGCTCGGCCAGCGGCGAGGTGCTCCACAGCGTTTCCAGCTGTATCAGGCGGCCGTCCGGCGCGATCTCGACACGGAAGCGGACCAGTCCCTGATCAGGCCCCTCCACCGCCGTGCCCATCAAGCTGCGCACCTGCCGACCCCAGCTGTGGCGATAGCCCTTGCTGTTCTTCAGCGCGTAGCCAGCGGCGAACGCCCACTCGGCCGCGGTGGGCGCGGGTGGCGCGGCCTGAGTCGCGGGTGGGCGGTCCAGCACCGGTGGCGGCTCGAGCGGCAGCGCGCGAGCCTCGATGGATGGCTCAGGCAAGGTAGGCGCCAGCAGCACCTCTGGCGCTGCGGGCGCCGCGGGCGGCTCGGGCGGCACGAGGACAAGCTGAATGACCGACTGCGGCGCGCGGGCGCCCTTCGAGGCGCGCTGCAGCAGCCCGCCGGCGAGCACGAGCGCCAGCCCGTGCACGCACAGCACGACCAGGGCGGCCAGCGAATGCCTGAGTCTGTCGGGGTCCATCGAACGTCCCTGCCGCGTGCTGCCAACCAGCCGCGGCTTCGCCAATCATTCTAACCATCGTTAGAATGATTGGCATGAACAAGCGACACACCAAGGACCTGCTCTACGAGCAGGTGGCGCGCATCGGCAAGGCCCTGTCCAGCCCCAAGCGGCTGGAGCTGCTGGGGCTGCTGGCGCAGGGCGAGAAATCGGTCGAGCAGATGGCAGGCGAGCTCGGCATCGACATCAAGCTGGCCAGCGCCCACCTGCGGGCCTTGCGTGAGGCGCAGCTGGTGGGCTCGCGCAAGGACGGCAAGTACGTCGTGTACCGGCTTGCCGGCGACGACGTGGCCGGCCTGTGGGTCAGGCTGCGCGAGGTGGCCGAGGCGCACCTGGACGAGTTGCGCGTCGCACTCGACCGCATGGTGGCTGAGCCCTCGAAGCTGCTGAGCCTGGATCGCAACACCCTGCTCAGGCGCGCCAGGCGCGGCGAGCTGCTGATCATCGACGTGCGACCGCAGGAGGAATATCAGCAGGCCCACCTGCCGTTCGCCCGCTCCATGCCGCTGCAGGAACTGGCCAGCCGCATGACCGAGCTGCCGCGCGACAAGGACATCGTGGCCTATTGCCGCGGCCCGTTCTGCCTGTTCTCGGAAGAGGCGCATCGGCTGCTCAGCCGCCATGGCTACCGTGTGCACAAGCTGCTGGACGGCGTAAGCGAATGGCAAGCGGCCGGCATGCCGTTGGCGAGCTGAGCCCAAGCGACCGATCGCCCGCACATGCAGCATCAGCAAGGCATCCAGTCCAATCTGCCGCAGTTCCTGCACCAGCTGCTGCAGGTGCTGCTGGTGGGCCTGACCCTGGGCATGATGCGCACCGTGGTGCCCGCCCTGGCTGAGCGCGAGTTCGGCGTGCCGCGGACCTCGTTCCTGCTGCTGACGACCTTCGTGATCGCCTTCGGTGTCGTCAAGGCGGTGATGAATTTCGTGGCCGGACGCCTGTCCGAGCGGGTCGGACGCCGACGCGTGCTGCTGCTGGGCTGGCTGGCGGCCCTGCCAGTGCCGGTCATGGTCGCCCTTGCGCCGAGCTGGGGCTGGGTGGTCGCGTCAACAGTGCTGCTGGGCATGAACCAGGGACTGACCTGGTCGATGACGCAGACCGCCCAGCTCGACCTCACCAGCCCGCGCGAGCGCGGCCTCACGCTGGGGCTGAACGAGTTCGCCGGCTACGCGGGCGTGGCCCTGGCAGGGATCGCCACCGCCGCCCTGGCGAGCTGGCTGGGGCCCCGCCAGGGGCTGCTGCTGTTCGGGCTCGCGGTCGTCCTCGTCGCGATCGTGCTGACGCTGCGCTGGGTGCGCGAGACCCTGCCCTGGGCACGCGCCGATGCGGCGCGACAGGCCGCCGCGGGCCATTCGGCCGGCTTGCCACCCGCGCGCTATCCCCACCCGGTCTCGAGCGAGCCCGGCAGCTGGGAGCTGTTCGCGCTGCTGAGCTGGCGCGACCGGCGGTTCTTCGCCCTGAGCCAGGCCGGCCTGGTGGAGAAGTTCGTCGACGCGCTGGTCTGGGTGTTCTATCCGATCTACCTGCAGCAGCACGGCCTGAGCCTCACCCAGAGCAGCGCGGTCATCGGCGTCTACGGCCTCAGCTGGGGAGCCTCACAGCTGTTCACCGGTCGCCTGTCCGACCACATCGGCCGGCATCGACCCACCGTCGCGGGCATGTGGCTGTGCGGCGCCGGCGTGGCCCTGATGCTGCAGGGCCAGGGCATGACCTGGTGGTCGCTGTCAGCGGCGCTGTCGGGGATGGGCATGGCCCTGCTCTACCCCAACCTGTCCGCCGCCGTGGCTGACATCTCTCACCCGACTTGGCGCGGCTCGGCCATCGGCATCTATCGTTTCTGGCGCGATCTGGGCTACGGCATCGGCGCGCTGGGCCTCGGCCTGATGGCGCAGTGGAGCGGCGATGTGGAGGCCGCCTTCCGCTTCGTCTCGCTGTCGATGGGCGCCTCTGGCGTCCTGCTGTGGTGGCTGGGCGAAGAAACGCACCCGCGGCTCAACCCGGCGCAAATGACCTGACCCTGGGGTCCAGGCCCGTCGCTGCGCTCAGTTCAGCCCGCTCAGGTAGGCCGACACCGCCTTCAGCTCCAGCTCGCTCAGCTTGCTGGCGATCGCGTGCATCACCGCGTTGTCGTTGGTGCGCTCGCGCTTGTTGAAGGCCTTCAGCTGGTTCTCGGTGTACTGCGCATGCTGGCCGGCGATGCGCGGCAGCTGCGGCGTGCCGTGGCCCTTCTCGCCGTGGCAGCTGGCGCAGGCCGCCACGCCGGTGTACGGATTGCCACGCATAAAGATGAAGCGGCCGACCTGGGCCAGGTCCGAATCCTCGACCGCGTGCTTGAGCGGCGTGCGGCTCTCGAAGTATCGGCCGAGCGCCGCAAAGTCTTCGGCGCTGAGGTCCTCCACCATCGGCTGCATGGTGCTGCTCTTGCGCTTGCCGCTGCGGTAGTCGGCCAGTTGTCGGGCCATGTAGGCACCGTGCTGGCCGGCCAGGCGCGGGAACACGGGGCTCGAGCTTTCGCCGTCGACCCCATGGCAGATGAAGCACTTGCCCTGCACGATCTCCTCGGCGCGCGCCTGGTCCTTGGCACTCTGCTGCGCCTGCGCAAGCAGCGGCAGCATGCACAGGCCCGCAAACAGCAGGCTGCGATGGAACGGTGTCGATGTGTTCATGGCCGCCTACTGTAGAGGAATCGCGCCTTCGACCGGACGCTTCTCCAGCGTCCACTGGTGCATCGAGCCGTCGTACAAACGGGCATTGCGCATGCCGAGCAGCTCCGACATCACGAACCAGGGACCTGAGGCCAGGTGACCGCTGTTGCAGTAGGCGATGGCGGGCTTGTCGGCGTCGATTCCCAGAGCCGCCACCAGGGCGCGGTAGGTCGCCGTGCTCTGCAGCTTCACGGCACCACCGGCGACCGGCCTGTTCAGCAACTCGGGAGGCAGAACCTTGGCGCCGGGGATGTGGCCGGCCGCATGGACGTAGTCGCGCTTGGCCAAGCCGTGGAACGACCGCAGGTCGCGCCCGTCAACCACACTGCCCGACTTGGCGGCCACGGCATCGGCCACGGCCTGCGAGTCGGCCATGTACTGGGCGCTGCGATCGGCCTTGACCTTCCAGCTGCCCTGCCGCGCCGTCGCGGCCTCGCTGCTGTGCGCGCGGCCCTCAAGCAGCCAGTTGGCCATGCCGCCGTCCAGCACGGCCATGTTGTCCTCGCCATAGACCTTCAGCTGCCAGTGAGCGCGCAGCGCATCGTCCAGGTCGGTCATGTCCAGCCCCAAGGGCACGAGCACGATGGGCTTGTCGGCGTCAACGCCCATGGCCTGCATCACTTTCTCGAAGGCCGGCCCCTCGGGAATCATGTACTTCACGGTCAGCTCGCCGATCTTGCGGTCCACACGCAGCGGCTTGGTGTCCATCAGCCGCGAGCCCGGGATGTGGCCGCCAACCTCGACCAGAGTCTTCTTGCCCGACTTGGCATCGGTCTCGAACTCGGGCGCGCCAGTGAAGCTCTTGACGTTGGCGCGCACCTCGAACACCTGCACCTTGTCGAGGTTGGCCGCCAGCCAGGCGCTGTCGACCACGGGACCGGGCAGGGTCACGCCGGCCCAGGACAGGCCGGCGCCGCAGAGCACGCCGACCGACACGGCCAGCTTGAACAGGCCACGGCGCATTACCGAGGCAGGGAGGGTCTTTGATAGGGTCATGTCAGTCGTCTCCGGGGTCGTTGTCGAGAGAGGCCTGCAGCTGCTGCAGGCGCTGGCCGAGGTTCACGGGGGATTCGGCCAGCAGGTCGAGGTCGCGGTCGGCCAGGATCCGCTCCAGCGGTTCCAGCGTGGCGGCCTGCCGGGCGCCGAGCGTGGCGTCTCGGCGCTCCAGCAGCTCGGCAAGCGCATCCTGGTGCAGGCGCACCAGTGCTTCAAGCCAGCGGCCCACCGGCGCGGCCGGGCCGCGCATCTGCAGCGCGAACTGCGGCAGTGCATCGCGCATGCGCAGCGCCGGTTGCCACTGCTCGCCGGTCACCCAGGCGTTGGTGGCGAACCAGCGCAGCGGCCGGCCGAGGTTGTCGATGCTGAGCGCCGCCAGATGCTGGAAGCCGCCAGCCTGCGGCAACCGCATGAACAGGTGGAAGTGGCCGTGCTCTTCGGCACTGCGCGCGTCGTTGTGGGCATGGAAGTAGAACGAGCAGCCGCTCGCGGTGTCGCGCGCGTCGGATCGCGGGTAGTGCCGCCATGCGGTCAGGCTTTGCGCGCCACACAGCGCCAGTTCGGCCATGCTGCGGCCACGCTGCGCCGCGCGCAGCGGGATCTGCACCGCCTGCCAGGCTGCCTGTGCCTGCATGCTCTGCCCGCCTCAGCCGCCGCGGCTCACTTCTTGGCCGGGCCGCAAGGATTGGCCGGCCCGCAGGGGTTGTCAGCGGACTTCTTGCGCTTCTTCTTGGCCGGACCACAAGGGTTGGCCGGGCCGCAGGGATTGGCAGGTTTGCTTGCCGATGAGGGCAGCGCGCTGGCGGGTGCCGAAGCCTTGGGTGCGGGCTTGGCCGGCTCGGCGGCAGCGGCCGGCTGCAGCAGGGCCAGCGCCATGGCCAGTGCCGGCAGCGCCTGGGCCGCCTGGGTGGCGCATCGACGTCGGGAGAGGCTTGCTTTCATGAAGAACTCCTGGATGGACAAAGGTAGGAATGGATCAGCGCTCGGCGCCAGCGCCCTGCACCGCCTCCGCCGCGCTGACCGGCCCGCGACTGCGGCGCTCCATGCGGCCGCCGAGCCAGTAGACGAGGACCAGGGCCGCGGCCATTGCACCCACGGCAACGGCGTCGGGCACGCCGAAGGCATCGAGCAGGGTGTCGCCGCTCTCCAGCTCGCCGGCCGTGGTCCAGGCGTCCAGCGCCGAGCCCCAGGCGCCTGCGAACAGACCGGTGCCGACCAGCAGCCCCACCAGGAAGACCAGTGCATCCAGCCGGCCGGACATCAGGCCGACCACCGAGGTGCCCGGACAGTAGCCGCCGATAGCGAAGCCGGCGCCGACCAGGGCGCCGCCGATGGCAGCGGCACCAAGGTAGGCGGTGGGGACGAACACGGCGTCCGCAGGCAGCCAGCCGAGCCCGCGCAGCAGCGCCAGCCCGGCTGCGGCGACCACGATGGCCGTGAACATGACCTTGAGCACCGACCAGTCGGTGAAGCGGAACTGGGCCGTCAGCTTGCAGGGGCTGCCGAAGCCGGCACGCTCAAGCACGAAGCCGAACAGGCCGCCGCAGACCAGGGCCGACCACAGGCCGGCATCATTCAGAGGCAGCTGCATTCAGATCCCCTTGACCAGGCGGCTGGCCAGGATGCCGACCGCGAAGAACACACCCAGGAACACGAAGGCCGAAAGGCCCAGCGTGGCCGCGCCCGACAGGCCCAGGCCGCTGGTGCAACCGGCCGCCACGCGCGCGCCGAAGCCCGCCATCAGACCTCCGCCGAAAGCTGCCGCCAGGCGCCGGGCCGAGCCCACGCTGCGCTGGCCGTCGAGCTGCACGCGCAGTCGTCCGGCCTGCCAGGCACTCGCCAGCGCGCCCAGAGCCACGCCCAGCACCTGCCAGCTGATCCAGCCGGGCAGCGGGTTGACACCGCCTTCGACCATGGGGCCCAGGTAGCCATTGGCTTGCGTGGCCACCGGCGCCACGGTCTGGCCGATGGCTGCAGTGAGCCGCGTCGTGGCACCGGTAGCCCCGAGGCCATGACCGGTCCAGACAAAGGTCAGCAGCAACACAGCGCCCAGCGCCAGGCCGGCCAGCCAGGCCGGCCAGAACGGGCGTGGCGGACGGATGCAGAAGTCGGAAGTTTCTATGTCATTCATGTCTTCAACGCGTGAAGGAGCGAGACAACTGAGGCACCGGCTGGTCCAGCGGCACGGCCGGCGCAGCCGATGCCTTCTCGGTGCGCCAGTCCAGCACGTGGTCGGTGGCAGCTGCGGCGGCCCACATGGCAGCGAGCGCGACCCAGGAGGTGATCGTGAATACGGCCGCGCCCGACAGCCCGGCCCCGACCGCGCAGCCGCCGGCCAGCATGCCGCCAAAGCCCATCAGCAGTGCACCGAACAGGTAGCGGCGCATGCTCGCACCGCCCGAGAAGCCTTCCAGCTTGAGCTCGCGGAACAGCGCCGCCGCACAGAACGAGCCGAGGAACACGCCGGGGACCAGACCCAGGTCGAAGCTGGGCGGCTTGTCGTGCGCGAACAGCACGCGGGTCAGCACCTCGGCCGAGGGGCCGGTAAAGCTGAGTGCCTGGATCGGTGCCAGATCCGCTTCCAGACCCAGTTGGGCCACATGCGCGGTGTACCACCAGGCCGCCGCAATGCTCAGCCCTACCATGACAGCTCCGAGCCAGCCCCAGGTGGGGACGCGCTGATGCCAACCCCAGCGGATCGCCGCCAGCAGCCAGATGCCGCCGAACAGCAGCGCCCCGCCACGCCCCATGCCCGTGAGCATGACGAGGTCGCGCGCCGCGCCGCCTTCGACCGTCCACAGCGCCGACAGCGCCTCGCGCGCCGGGGCCAGCACGCCAGTCCAGGCGGCCTGCGCCGCCACCGCGAACACGAGGCCCGACAAGAGCGAGCGCAGATTGCCCTGGGCCGCCAGCACCAGCAGGCGGCTGGAGCAGCCGCGGGCCAGGATCATGCCGATGCCGAACAATGCGCCGCCAATCGCCGCGCCGGACAGGCTGCCGCGCGAGGCCAGCTGGCGCGCGCTGCTGACATCGGCCCAGCCCAATGCCACCAGGCCCTGCGTGACCAGCAGCGCCGACGCGAACGCAAACAGCCAGACGGTCAGCTTGCCGCCGCGCAGGCCACGCGAGAATTCGATGGTGGCCGAGCGCAGGCAGAAGCGCGAGCGCTGGGCGAAGAAGCCGAAGACAAAGCCGATGGCCACGCCGCCAAAGGCCAGCGCCCGGGCCTGACCCACCGATTCAATCCAGCCGTCGATGAACATATGGCTCCGCGTTTGCCCCGTGGTGAGGGACGTCAAAGTCGCGCTTAATCCTAATATGCGCAGCTTCTAATGTAATGCCGCGCAAACCCCAAGGAGTGATCCATGTCAACACGCAGACACAGCCTGCTGGCGGCCCTGGCCCTGGGCCTCGGCAGCCTGCTGACCAGCACCGCCAGCCTGGCCGCCGATGGACCGGTGAAGATCGTCTATCACATGAGCGAGGGCCTCGCGCAAGCCGCCCGGGGCCTGGGCAACATCCGCAACCATCTGGCCGCCGACCCAACGGCCAGGATCGTGGTCGTGGCGCATGGCGCCGGCATCGATTTTCTGATCGACGGCGCAGAAGCGGCGCCCGGCAAGCCCTTCGCCGGCAACATCAGCGAGCTGGCCAACCGCGGTGTGGAGTTCCGCGTCTGCAACAACACGCTGGTGGCCCGCAACATACCGGCCGACAAGCTGGTGATGGAGTCCAAGATCGTGCCGTCGGGCGTGGCCGAAATCGGTCGGCTGCAGGCGCGCGAAGGCTTCGTCTACCTGAAGCCCTGATGGATCGATGGGTCGGCGCAAGGCCGACCCCAAGGTCTCTCAGAACTCCCCGCGCGAGCCCTTCTCCATCATCTGCCAGATCGCCTCGCGCACCTTCAGCGCATCGGACTTCAGGTCAGGTGGCAGCTTGCGGCCCATGCGGATCATCATGTCCATGTTCAGCGTGTACATCCACAGGCCATCCGCCTGCTCGACCACACTGATGCGGCACGGCAGGTAGGCCGCCATGTGCGGCGAGAAGTCCACCATCTTGCGCGCCGTCTGCGGGTTGCAGTAGCTGTAGACCTTGAGCAGTTTCTGCGGCTTGCCGCTGCGGGCCTCCAGTTCCTTGGACAGAGGCAGCTCGCCGACCGGACGGATGTTGTGTTCGGTGGCCACGCTGGCCAGCGCCTGTTCGACCTGATCCAGGGTCACACCCGGCTTGACCTTGCGTTCCCAGGTCGTGGCCACGGCGATGTCGCCGCCGCTGTCCACCCAGCGATCCCACATCTTGCCGGCTTCGGCGCCGGCACCGTCCTCGAGCTTGCCCAGGGTCGAGAGAGTGCCGCAGCCACCCAGCATGCCTGCCACGCCCAGCAGCAGGGCCACGCGCAACAGCCGTCCTTTGATTCCGTTCATGATTGTTTCCTTATATTGTGAATAAAAATCAGAAACCGATGCTGATCATCAGCTGCCCATTCAGCTGCGCATGGCTGATGCCGACACCGCTGCCGCTGACCACGCGGGCCGCGGGAGACTTGCTCAGCGCGGCGCTGACCTCAGAGCTTTCGCCGAACTTGAGCGACAAGCCCGCCGTGTAGTGCTTCTCGACCGTGGCCGGGAACAGCGGGTTCACGAAGAGGTCGGGGATCGGGTTGGACGCATGGTTGTAGCCGGCACGCAGCGTCAGCGCGGGTGTGGCTGACCAGGCCAGGCCGATCGCGGTGACCGTCTGGTCCTTCCATTGCTGCGGCAGGCCGAAGCTGACCGAGCCGCCCATGCCGGCGCTGTCGTAGCGCATGCGCAGCATGTCCATCACGCCCTTCCATGCGATGCGCTTCACGTCGGCGGCCACCATCAGGCTGGGCGTGGCCTGCCAGGCCACGCCGAGGGCTGTCTGCGCGGGCATCTGGAAGTCGAGCACGCGCAGGCTGCCCGAGTCGGCGAAGCCGCCCATGGCGCTCATCGAGGCGCCGCCGGGGCTGGTCTTCATGTCCGACAGGTGGGTGCGGCTGTGCCAGGCGCCGCCAACGGACAGCTCGTCGCTGAGCTTGTAGTGGAAGCCCAGCTTGGCGGCCCAGCCGCGCGACCAGGCCTCGCCCGAATACTCGGTGCCGTCGCTGAAGTCGATGCGGGCCCAGGGTGCGCCGCCCAAAGCCGGCAAGGCCTGGGCCAGGTTGCCGGTGGCCCCGGTCACCATCTGGCCCAGCTGGGCACCGCTGGCCGCCATGCGCAGGTCCAGCGTCGACCAGACCAGGTCGACCGAGCCGCCCAGCGTCAGCTGCTGCGATGCCTTGTAGGCCAGGGGCAGGATGGCCCGGCCGACACCGAGTTCCGAACGGACAGGTTTGCCCGAGCCCATGGCCATGAAGCTGTCGGCACCAAACTCGGTGCCCATGCCGCCCTGCGCGAACACGCCGACGCCGTAGACCCAATCGCCGCTGCGCCGCGCATAGCCGAAGGCAGGCATCGTGTAAGAGGTGCCGCCCGACTTGCTGGCCATGGGACCGGCACTAAGCTGCACGTCGGGGCCCAGATGGCCGATGGCCAGGTCGAGGCGCGCGGACGTCGCCATCAGCCTCAGCGTCGCCGGGTTGTTGGCCGATGCGGCCACACCGTTGTTCAGGGCCATCGAGACACCACCCATGCCGGCGGCAATAGGGCCGTAGCCTTCGAGCTGCATGCCGTTGGTGGCCTGCGCGGCCATCGGAATCGTGAGGGCGAGCACCGCCGCCGCCACGCTGTTCAAGCGTTTCGTCATCTTGTCTCCTGCTTTGTTTGTCGGTGGCCGGCGCACCGCGCGCCGCACCGCTTGCTGCGCCCTACCCGCTTGTCATGCCCGCCTGCCTCATGAGCAGCGGATTCATACCACCAGGCCCGGGTTGCCCTGAACGCCGATCAGTCTCGGCGTGTTGATGCTGCGTGCCTTCACGTGGCCTTGCGACTTGAGCCATTGCTCGACCACGTCCCACACCATGCGCGTGCCGGGCATGGTGCGCGCCTCTTCGGCCACTGGCGCCCAACCTGCCACCTTGTAGTTCTTGCCGGCCTCGATCGGCTTGCCATGCAGGCGCATGTCCTGGATGCGCGATCCCATGGCCGCACCTGGCTCGCAGGCATAGCTCAGGCCGCCGACACGCACCATGTCACCGCCTTGCTGGTAATACGGATCGGGATTGAACAGGTTGTCGCATACGTCTTCCAGCACCGTCTTGATCATGGCGCCGCTCATCTCGGTGACAGTGGCGTAGGAGTAGGTGGTGGCCAGCTGGTCCATCAGCAGCTCGCGCGTGATCGCCTCGCCCGACAACAGGCTGGTGCCCCAGCGGAAGCCCGGTGAGAAAGCGATGTCGGCGCCCTGCACCTCCATCAGCGCGTCGACGATCAGCTGGTCCCAGCTGCCGTTGAAATTGCCACGCCGGTACAGCAGGCCGTCGGTCACGGCCAGCTTCTCATTGAGCTTCGCCTCGTAGGGCTTGCGGACCTTCTCGATCAGCGCCTGCATCTCGGGGTCGGCCTTGAGCATGTTGGCGAAGACCGGCAGCAGCTTGTAGCGGAAGTCGCTGACCTTGCCGTCCTTGACCTCGAAGTCCAGCACGCCGAGGAACTTGCCGTTGCTGCCGGCATTGGTCACCAGGGTCGTGCCGCCGGCATTCTTCACCTGCACCGGCAAAGGCACGCCGTCGTGCGTGTGGCCGCCCAGGATGGCGTCGATGCCGCGCACCCGCGAGGCCATCTTCAGGTCCACGTCCATGCCGTTGTGCGAGATCACGACGACGACCTGGGCACCCTTGCCGCGCGCCTCGTCGACCATGGCCTGCATGTTCTCGTCCTGGATGCCGAAGGCCCAGTCGGCCACCATGTAGCGCGGGTTGGCGATCGGGGTGTAGGGGAAGGCCTGGCCGATGATGGCGCAGGGCACGCCGTTGATCTCGCGGATCACATAGGGCTTGAACACCGGGTCGCCAAAGTCATTGGTCTTGACGTTCTGCGCCACGAAATCGAGCTTGCCCTTGAAGTCGCCGTCGATGATCTCCTTGACCCGCTCCATGCCGTAGGTGAACTCCCAGTGGCCGGTCATCACGTCCACACCGAGCAGCTTGCAGGCGTCGACCATGTCCTGCGCATTGGTCCACAGCGAGGTGGCCGAGCCCTGCCAGGTGTCGCCACCGTCCAGCAGCAGCGCGCCGGGGCGGCTGGCCTTCATGCGCTTGACCAGGGTGGCAAGGTGGGCGAAGCCGCCGACCTTGCCGTAGCGGCGCGAGGCCTTCTCGAAGTCGAGGTAGGTATAGGCATGCGACAAGGGCGTACCGGGCCGCACGCCCGCAGCCTTGAGCAGTTGCTCGCCGACCAGGTGCGGCGTGCGGCCCAGCATGGAGCCCAGGCCCAGGTTCACATTGGGCTCGCGGAAGCGGATCGGCAGCAGCTGCGCATGGCAGTCGGTCATGTGCAGGAAGGAGACCTTGCCGAAGCGCGGCAGTTCGTACAGGCCCCGCTCGGCGGTGGCCGCGTCGGCGTCGGCGTGCTGGGCCAGGCCCATGCCGGCCACCGAGGCAGCCGACAGCACCTGGAGGAATTCGCGCTTGCTGAGGTTCATGATAAGTAAACGCTTATGTATTGGGTCCAAAAAAGCCCGCCGGTCGCGAGACGGGCGGGCTCGGTTGCGCTACTGGTTGACCGGCGAGCGCGGATCGAGCAGCAGGGCCATCACGTGGCGCAGTTGCTGCTCGTTCAACAGCCCCGCGTGCCCGAAGCGGGGCATGTTGGAGCAGGCGTTGTAGGCCTTGGAGTTCCACAGCTTGGCCCAGGTGTACTGGACGATGGCCGCGGAGGCCGGGTCGGCCACATCCTTGACGCCGCGGATCTTGCCGTAGTTGTAGAGGCTCGGGCCGATGGTGCCGAACGACACCTCTGCCTTGCTGACCTGGTGGCAGTTGTAGCAGCTGCCGCCGTTGGCCTCGGGGGCCGCGGACTTGTCGGTCCAGGTCATGCCGCGGCCGTTCTGGGCGAGCTTCTCGCCCTCCTTCCAGTCGCCGAGGTACTGTCCCCCGGCAGGCCACTTGACCGTTGCGAGTGCCTCGGTTTCGATCTGCTTGGCTACTGGCTCGGCCGGCGCCTGGTCAGACGAGCATGCCTTCTGGCCCAGGTCCTGGTCCAGGCGCTTGGCTGTCGCGATGCCCTCGTCGCGGAACGAGGCCTTGAGCATCGCGAGCGCCTGGGCGTCAAGTTCGGCAGGGCTCGGCAGCGTGGCGCAACCGACCGCGGCCATCGCTACACCCAGGCCGATCAGCAGAATTTTCTTGTTCATGATCAGTCTCCCTCAGCGCTTGATCGCGGGCGCGATGGATTCGGCGCCCTTGGCGTTGACACCCATGTAGACCCCCAACGCAATCGTCACATCGGAGGCATAGCCTGGGTACGGGAAGCGCTGCTGGCGGAAGCAGTCGTTGAGCCGTCGCTGCATGCTCCAAAGTTCACCGCTGGACACGCGGTACGCTGGCCAGGCGGCAAAGCCGACGCCGTCGCCGGGGTTCTTGGTCAGGTTGGGCAGGTCCTGCAGGCGGATGCGCTTGCCGTCCTCACCGTGGCAGGACGCACAGGAGAAGTCCATCGGACCACCACGGAAGAAGAAGGCCCGCTTGCCGAGTTCGTACATGCGCCGCTCCTCGGCATGCCCCTGAGGCAGGTTCATGCGGGTTCCGCGCGATTCGGCCGAGATCCAGGCCGCCAGGGCCTCCATATTGGCCTGCTCGCCCTTGCCGAACGGCGTCTTGGCGATGGCGGCCGCATCCAGGCCCTGCAAGCTGCTCATGCAGGTCAGCAGACGCGACTCCAGGTCCTGCACCTTGCCGGTGTCGGCAAAGAAACGCGGCAACTCTACGAATGCACCCTTCACGACGCCTGGCCCCTTGCCCAGGTCGCAGGACTGGAGCGAGGCGTTCTTGGGACCGCGCTTGCGTTTCCAGAGGTCCTCGCCCTTGGCTTCGAACAGCTCGGCCGGATTGCCATCCGCCAGCAGGGCCCGGTACTCGGCAATGCCGTCGGCCGCCGTCTTCTGCGCTGCACCCGGCAGCGGCATCAGCATCGGCGCGCACAGCAGGAGCGCGGTGAGTCGCTTCATCGATTTGTCTCCTTGACTGCAGGGTGCGGACTTCGGGTACGGTCACGTCATGCCACTGCAGTTCCAACTCTAGTGCCCCGCCGCCTGATGGGCAGCGGGGATGACCCTCATCAAGAGACGGCGGCCTCGTCGGTGCGCTTGTCACCCTTGTTGTCGGTCCAGGAGATGCTGATCTTGTCGCCGGCCTTGGCGCCCTTGACGGCGAATTCCAGGAACGGGTTCTTGGACACCGAGGGGCCCCATTCGGCGGTCATCACGACCTTGCCGTTGAGCGAGGCGCTGACCTCGTTGATATACCAGGCCGGGATCAGCTTGCCAGCGCTGTCCTTGCGTTGGCCGCTTTCCATCTCGTGAGCCATCAGGACGCGAACGGTGGCCTTGTCGCCACTGGCCTGGGCACGGATGCGCATCGGATCTGCCATGGGAATCTCCTAAAAATCTGTATCGGAATGAATGACGTCAGGCAGTGCGGGCATCAGCCGCCACAACCGCCCAGCGTGACCTTGACTTCCTTCTGTGCGAACAGGACCTTGTTGTCGCCGGTGACGACAACGGCAATCACGTTCGACGACTGGCCCATCTTGACGCGCGCCTTGAATGCCGGCTCGATTTCGGGCGAGACATTGAACAGCGCAGCGAGCACGGACGGGTTCTTCTCGACCAGCAGCATCACCTGCTTGACGCCGGCCACCGTGGTAGCGGCGCCGAGGGGCACCACGGCACCGTTCTCGGCAATATCAGGCGCGGTGATAGTGACATCCTTGCTCTCGGTCGGGGCCCCGAGGCCCAGGGCCTTGGTCAGGTCGGCCAGGGTCTTGGCGTCGAAAGCGCCTTTGCCTGCAGCCGGGCCCGAAGCCAGGGCGTGCGACCCGAACAGGCCGGTGGCCAGCATCAGCGATGCGACCTTGGCGCTGGTGGCCAGCACTTGTCGGCGGTTTGCGATCATCTCTGTCTCCTTGATCGGTACATGCTAATAAAAGGATGGCGGCCGCCCATCGGTGCCATCCCCTAAGGAACCTCAGGTCTCAGCGGGCCGCGCCCGCCTTGAGCCATTGCGCAATCGTCGCAGCTTCCGCGTCGCTCAGTGTCTGCGGGGGCATGGGGATGCCGCCCCAGACGCCTGAGCCACCAGCACGGATCTTGCCAGCCAGATAGGTGTCGGCATCGGCGCGGCCAGCATACTTCTTCGCCACATCCTTGAACGACGGCCCCACCAGTTTGCTGTCGATGCCATGGCAGGCGGTGCAACTGTATTTGTTCAGCAGCGCCATCGGCGCCCCGGCCTTGGCCGGCGCCGGTGCTGCAGGCGCGGCGACAGCCACAGACCGCGGCGTCGGCGTGCCACCGGCTCGCGTGGTATCAACACCGTGCTGCGCGCCCACCGCCCGGTTCTGCTCGGCCAGGTTGCCGTGCGCATTGCGTGCATGGTCGGGCAGCGCCGACGCCACCTGGGCCTCGGAGGGGCAATCCTTCATGCAGGTCTGGGCCTGCACGTCGGGCTTGAACTTGCCCGTGGTCAGGCTCTTGCCCGGCCAAAGCGAATGCTCCAGCGTCATGCCGTTGCGGTTGGGCATGCGGGCCTGCACCTGGGCGATGTTGCGGTCGCTCAGCACGTAGTCGTCCGGCACCACACCACCGAGGTTCAGCAGGAAGGCCGTCACGGCGTAGACCTCGTCGGTCGACAGCGACTTGGGCGCCGTCCAGGGCATCGCTCGGTTGATGTAGTCCCACAGGGTCGAGACCGTGGCGACCTTCATCAGCGTCGTGCGGCCCGGAAAGCCGCGGTCGTTCAGGCGCGCCGCATGGCCGGTCTTGATGTCGTCGGCCGTGGTGCCGCCCACCAGCGGCGAGAACACCTCGCCGCTCTCGCCGAAGATGCCATGGCAGTGCGCGCACTTGCCCTCCCAGACATCCTGGCCCCTGGCCACGCTGCCCGAACCCCTGGGCAGGCCCTTGAAGTCCGGACGCACGTCGATGTCCCAGGCCGCGATCTCCTTCGGCGTAGCGGCACGGCCGATGCCGGGCATCTGCTGGGTCGCCTGTGCGAAGCCGGCGCCGGCCAGGGCCAGGCCCAGCAGGCCCGCGATGAGCAATTTACGAGAGCTGGACATTCTTCACCTCGCCGTCTTCCTGAACCAGCCAGGTCTGGATCGCGTTGTTGTGATAGATCGAGCGCGTGCCGCGAACTTCGCGCAGCTGGCGGTAGTTCGGCTGCACATAGCCGGTTTCGTCCATGGCGCGGCTCTGGATCAGGGCGGGCTTGCCGTCCCAGACCCAGTCGATGTTGAAGCGGGTCAGGCACTTGCTCATGACCGGCCCCTCGAGGCGCGCGGTACGCCAGTTGCGTCCTCCGTCCACCGAAACGTCGACACGCTTGACCTTGCCTCGCCCCGACCAAGCCAGGCCGGAGATGTTGTAGAAGCCCTTGTCGAGGAGCACCTGGCCACCTGAAGGCGTGGTGACCACGCTCTTGCACTCCTGGGTGCTGCTGTATTGGCGATGCTGGCCGCTCGGCAGCAGGTCGATGTAGTGCACCGCCTCGTCCTTGGCGGCATAGGGCTTGTCGCCCACCTCGATGCGCCGCAGGTACTTCACCCAGCTGACGCCCTGCACGCCCGGCACCACGAGTCGGAGCGGGTAGCCTTGCTCAGGGCGCAGCATCTCGCCATTCTGGCCGTAGGCGACGAACACTTCGCCGCTCTCGACCAGCTCCATCGGGATGGTGCGCGTCATCGAGGAGCCGTCAGCTCCTTCAGCGAGCACGTAGCGCGCCTTCTTGTAGTCCACCCCAGCCAGGTCGAGCAGCACCCGCAACGGCACACCGGTGAACTCACTGCAACTGAGCATGCCGTGCGAGTACTGCACGGTCGGCACGGCCACATTGCCCCATTCCATGCCGGTGTTGGCACCGCACTCGATGAAGTGGAAGCGCGACACCGAGGGCAGGCGCATCAACTCGTCCATGGTGAAGACCATGGACTTCTTCAGCAGGGCCGGCTCGGAGCCATTGATCATCAGGCGGTGCTTGCTCGGGTCGATGTCCCACCAGCCCTGGTGATGGCGCTCGAAATGCAGGCCGCTCGGAGTCACGATGCCGAACAGCGACTGCAGCGGTGCGAAAGACACCGAGGCTTGGGCCGTCTGCGTGAGGCCCGGGCTCTGGCGCCGCTGCACGTTGGCCTCGTACTTGGAGGGCTTGCCGTAGCCGTCGGTCACGACCGGCTGACCCAGGCCCTTGCTGTGCTCGGGCAGTTGGAGAATGTTGGGGTCACCCTCGCCCACCGGGCCTTGCGCCAGCGCCAACGGCGCCGCCGCAGCCGCGCCCGCGGCGGCAAAGGCGCTGCGGATGAATCCGCGCCGCCCGGCCTTGGCCTCGGCAAAGACCTGACGGATACCGTCCCGGTCGAGGAAGTTTTCCGGCGCCTTGATCAGCCGCCCCGGCGTCGCCGCGCCGGATTTGTCGTCTGTGCTCACTGACTGTCTCCTTCCATGCCGAGGGCCGCCAGACCGCGAGTCGCCCTCAAACCATCACCACAAGGGCCAACGCCCCCTGTCAACGCGCCGCAGAGCAGGTCCATCTTGCCCGGCACCAACGAATAGAACGAACGGGCGCCGTCACGTCGCCTGCCCAGCACACCCGCCCGGTACAGGGCCCCGAGGTGGTGACTGAGGTTCGGCTGGCTACCCCCGACCCGTCCCAGCAGGTCACCGACGTTGAGCTCGCTGTGGCAGAGCTCGTACACGATGCGCACCCGGCAGGGGTTGGACAGCAAGCCGAACAGGTCCGCCGCCGCCAGGAAGACGGCTTCACTCGGAATGGCCTGCTTGTTCGTCATGCAAATATCACTATGCCCGAATATTTGCTTTTAGTGAAGTTCCTGACGACTAGGGTTTACTCGCGCAAACTGGGAAAAGGGAAATGCGCAATGAAAAACGCCCCGGCGGTCGAGACCGTCGGGGCGCTTCAAAGGCTTGGTGGGCGGTGCAGGGTTCGAACCTGCGACCCCTGCCGTGTGAAGGCAGTGCTCTACCGCTGAGCTAACCGCCCGGTATTGGGTACCGGGACCGTGCGACAAAATTCAGAACTGGTGAGGCCGATACGATTGCCGGCCTCTTGAATTCTGGTGGGCGGTGCAGGGTTCGAACCTGCGACCCCTGCCGTGTGAAGGCAGTGCTCTACCGCTGAGCTAACCGCCCGGTCTTGTCGCTAGCGGCAACCAACTTGCGTCGACTACCAACCGGGAAGCCCGCGATTATGCCATGGAAATTTTCAAGTACCAGCGGCCTGCCAGATTCTTTTGCCGCCCGAGGCCTTGTCGAGGTCGGCGAGCACCGCTTCATGCGCCGCCAACTCGTCTGCCGAGGCTTGCAGCACCGGCAGCTGGAAACGGCTGAAATCGATGGCGACGCTGCCGACTTCCTTGCTGGCCGAACCAACCTCGCCCGATTCGTCCATCAGCAGCGCATCCTGGCCGCGGGTCAGGCGGATGTAGACATCGGCCAGCAGCTCCGCGTCCAGCAAGGCGCCGTGCAGCTCGCGCTTGCTGTTGTCCACTTCCAGGCGGCGACACAGCGCGTCGAGCGAGTTGGCCTTGCCCGGGTACATGTCGCGCGCCATCAAGAGCGTGTCGCGCACGCCGCCCACGATGTCGGTGATCGGCGGCTTCTTCAACCGCTTCAGCTCCGCATTGATGAAGCCGATGTCGAAGGGCGCGTTGTGGATCACCAGCTCGGCGCCGGCCAGGAAGGCCAGCAGCTGCTCGGCGATCTCAGCGAACTTGGGCTTGTCCGACAAGAACTCTTCGGTCAGGCCGTGGACCTTCAAGGCCTCTTCATGGCTGGCCCGCTCGGGGTTGATGTAGAGGTGAAGGTTGTTGCCGGTGAGCTGGCGATTGACCATCTCCACGCAACCGACTTCGATGACGCGGTCACCACCCTCGGCATAGAGGCCGGTGGTTTCGGTATCGAAAAAGATCTGGCGCATGGCTCAATCCACCTTCTTGCGTGAGGCCCAGAGCCAGATCGCGATGCCGGCCAGAACCATGGGCAACGACAACCACTGGCCCTGGCTCAGGTTCAGGGCGCGGTAGCCGAGGAAGGAATCGGGCTCGCGGAAGAATTCGGTGACCAGGCGCACCAGGCCGTAGCCGATCAGGAACAGCCCGGACACCTGGCCGGTGCGCCGCGGCGCGCGGGCATAGAACCACAGGAGCAGGAACAGCAGCACACCCTCGCCGATGAACTGGTAGAGCTGCGAAGGGTGACGTGGCACCGGCACCGCCTCATGCGCTTGCGGGAACACCATGGCCCAGGGCAGGTCCGCACTCGCCGGACGACCCCAGAGTTCGCCGTTGATGAAATTGCCGATGCGGCCGGCTCCCAGACCCGTGGGCACGCAGGGCGCGATCAGGTCGGTCACCTCGAAGAATTTCCTGCCGCGCAGGCGGGCAAACAGGGCCATGGCCAGGATCACGCCCAGCAGGCCGCCGTGGAAGGACATGCCGCCCTCCCAGACCTTGAGCGCGTCCAGCGGATGCACCAGATAGAAGTCCGGCTTGTAGAACAGCACATAGCCCAGGCGGCCGCCCAGCACAACGCCCAGCACGCCGAAGAACAGCAGGTCATCCACATCGCGGCGCGACCAGCCGGCTGCGGCGTTCCAGGGCTTGGCCACCTGGCGGTTGGCCAGCCAGAGAAACAGGCCGAAGGCAGCCAGATAGGTCAGGCCATACCAGTGGATGGCCAAGGGCCCCAGCTGCAGGGCGATCGGGTTGAACTGCGGATGAACCAGCGGCATGGGGAATCAGGGTCGGGTCAAGGCGCGCATCATAGCCAGCGCGCCCCGACGGCTGCGCCCCGCCCGTCAAGACCCGACCATGCCGGCCCGACCAACGCGTCAGCCCAGCTCGGCCAGGCGCTTGCGGGCGTCTTCGAGGTTGCGCAGGTTGGCGCCCTTGTCTCCCACATAGCGCTGCAGCGCGGCCTTGGCCTGCGCCTTGTCGCCCTTGGCCAGCCATGCCAAGCCCAGGCGGTAGTCGATCGGATAGCCCGCGCTGCCTTCCAGGCTGCGGGCGCGCTCCAGCAGCGCCACCGCCTCGTCGGGCTTGTTCAACTCGGTCAGCACCCGGGCCAGTCCGTAGCTGCCGGCTGCGTGCTCCGGAAAGTCGCGCTGCACGCGCTCGAACACGCCCTTGGCCGCATCGTGCTGCTTGGCCGCCATCTGCGAAGCGCCCAGCTGGCTCCAGGACTTGCGCAGGGTTGCGCGCAGTTCCTTGTTCTCGCCCGGCTTGACCGCAGCCAGCTCGCGCTCGGCCACGGCCCATTGCTTCTCGGCAGACGCCATCTTGGCGCGCAGCAGCTTGCCATGCTCGGCATTGATCTTTTCAGACTCGGCGATCAGCGCCTGCGCCTTGTCCGCACCGCCGCCGACGATGCCCGGCGCCATCACGTAGTACTGCAAGAGCGATTCGCGCGCCTCATAGAGCTGCGGATCGAGCTCCACGGCCCGCCTCAGGTTGTCGCGCGACTTGCCGGCGAGCGTTGGCATGCGAAAGACGCTGGCATTCATCGCCTGCATGCCCGAAAGCGAGCCCAGCACATAGTGGCACAGCGCCGTCGGCGACTGCTTGCCGGTGCAATGCTCCAGGCGGGAGGCGGCGGCGTCGATCTTCTTTTCCTCGCCCGAGCCCATGGCAATGATGCCCAGAGCGGCCGCCGCCTCGGCATCATCGGCCTTGGCAGACAGCCGTGCCTGCGCCACCCGCTCCAGCTCGATGGTCTTGCCCGAGTCGACCAGTGCCTGCAATTGCGCGTCCTTGAACTGCGCATGGGCAGTCCCCATGGCCAGGCCCAGCAGCGCTGCCAGCGCGGTGATCCGATGCGTTTTTTTGGTGGTCAATTGTTTCTCCTCCAGAGATGATTTCCTGCCGTCTCTCAACGGCCCTCGCCCATTGCCGTTACCCGGGAATTCACCGAGCCCCTCGACTGACTTTGGACACTTGTCGGTGCTGCTTCAACTGCGCTTTTGCATGCGCAACGAAGCGCTGCACCGCCGGCGCCGCATCGGGCCGCCAGATCAAGCTGGTCTCGCACACCGGTGCCGCGTCGCGGACGCGTTTGTACACGACGCCGCTGCGCTGCAGCTCCATCAGCCCTTCCGGCACCCAGGCCACGCCGATGTCGGCCGACACCAGGTTGACGATGGTCTGCATCTGGATCGCCTCCTGCACGATGCGCGGCGTGGCGCCATGGTCGCGGTAGAAAGCGAGCACCGCGTCAAACAGGGACGGCGCGATTTCGCGCGGGAAGATCACGAGCGCCAGGGCCAGCACCTCCTTGGCCGAGAGGCGGGCTCGGCCGGCCAGGGCCTCTTCGGCGCTCATCGCCAGCACCAGCGGCTCGCGCGCCACGGTCAGCGCCTCGAAGCCTGCCGGCAGAGCGCCTGGCGCGTGGATGATGAAGCCGGCATCGAGGTCGCCGGAAGCGAACTCCCGCAGTTGCACGTCCAGCGTGGCCTCGCGCAGGCTCAACTCGATGTCGGGATGCTGTTCGCGAAAGGCGCGCAGCCACCGCGGCAGGTCGCCGTAGCCCACCGTCGAGACAAACCCCAGGCGCACCCGGCCGCGCTGGCCCTGCGCCGCAGCCTGCACCAGCGGCGCGAGCGCCTGCGCCTCGGCGAGCAGGCGCTGGGCTGGCTGCAGGAGCGCAGCGCCCGCCGGCGTCAGCTGCACGGAACGGCTGCTGCGCTCGAACAACGTGGCGCCAAGCTCCGCCTCCAACTTGCGGATCGCCATCGTCAGCGGCGGCTGCGTCATGTGCAGCCGGGTGGCGGCACGGCCGAAATGCAGCTCCTCCGCCACGGCGATGAACTGGCGCAGGCTTCGCAGCTCGATGCTCATTGATTCTCCAAACGTATCAATCTAGGCGAAAGAATATATTTGATCAGCAAACTCCACCGCTTCATACTGCGCCGATCCCAGCCAGCCATCCAGCCTGAACCATGAGCTTCAACCGCCGTTCCAAGAACATCACCGAAGGCGTTGCCCGCGCCCCGAACCGCTCCATGTACTACGGCATGGGCTATGAGGAAGGCGACTTCGGCAAGCCGATGATCGGCATCGCCAATGGCCACTCCACGATCACGCCCTGCAACTCCGGCCTGCAAAAGCTCGCAGATGCGGCCGTCATCGGCCTGAAGGCCGCCGGCGCCAATGCCCAGCTGTTCGGCACGCCGACCATCTCCGACGGCATGGCCATGGGCACGGAGGGCATGAAGTACAGCCTGGTGTCGCGCGAGGTGATTTCAGATTGCGTGGAAACCTGCGTCGGCGGCCAGTGGCTGGACGGCGTGATGGTGATCGGCGGCTGCGACAAGAACATGCCCGGCGGCATGATGGGCATGCTGCGCGCCAATGTGCCGGCCATCTACATCTATGGCGGCACGATCAAGCCCGGCCACTACAAGGGCCAGGACCTGAACATCGTCAGCGTGTTCGAGGCCGTGGGCCAGTTCTCGGCCGGCAAGATGAGCGAAGAGGACTTCTGCCAGATCGAGAAGCGCGCCATTCCCGGCAGCGGTTCCTGCGGCGGCATGTACACGGCCAACACCATGAGCTCGGCCTTCGAGGCCCTGGGCATGAGTCTGCCCTACTCCTCCTCGATGTCCAACGTCGAGAACGAGGTGGTCGAGAACACCAAGCGCGCGGCCGAGGTCCTGGTCGCGGCGGTCAAGGCCGACCTGAAGCCACGCGACATCGTCACCAAGAAGGCCATCGAGAACGCCGTGGCGGTCATCATGGCCACCGGCGGCTCTACCAACGCCGTGCTGCATTTCCTGGCCATTGCGCACGCGGCCGAAGTCGACTGGACCATCGACGACTTCGAGCGCATGCGCAAGAAGATTCCGGTGCTGTGCGACCTGAAGCCCAGCGGCAAGTACCTGGCCGTGGACCTGCACAAGGCCGGCGGCGTGCCGGCAGTGATGAAGGAACTGCTCAAGCACGGCCTCTTGCATGGCGACTGCATCACCATCACCGGCAAGACCGTGGCCGAGAACCTGGCCAGCGTGCCCGACCTGAGCGCCGAGCAGGACGTGATCCGTGCCGTCGAGAAGGCCATCTATGCGCAGGGCCATCTGGCCATCCTGCGCGGCAATCTCTCACCGGAAGGCTGCGTGGCCAAGATCACCGGCCTGATGAGTCCGGTGATGACCGGCCCGGCCCGCGTGTTCGAAGACGAGCAATCGGCCCTGGCCGCCATCATGGCCAAGCAGATCAAAGCCGGCGACATCATGGTGCTGCGCTATCTCGGCCCCAAGGGTGGACCGGGCATGCCCGAGATGCTGGCGCCCACCGGCGCACTGATAGGCCAGGGCCTGGGCGAGAGCGTGGGCCTGATCACCGACGGCCGCTTCTCGGGCGGCACCTGGGGCATGGTGGTCGGCCATGTCGCGCCCGAAGCTTATGAGGGCGGCACCATTGCCCTGGTGCAGGAAGGCGACTCGATCACCATCGATGCGCATCAATTGCTGCTGCAGCTGAATGTCAGCGACGAGGAGATTGCCAAACGGCGCAGCGCCTGGGTCAAGCCGGCGCCGCGTTACACGCGCGGCGTCTTGGCCAAGTTCGCCAAGAATGCTTCCAGCGCCAGTTCTGGCGCGGTGCTGGACCGTTTCGAGTAAGTCAGCAAGCAAGAGGGCAAGGCGCCCTGGCTACCGGCGCCGCGAGTTGTCATCGCGGCCCAGTGCCGCCATCTGCTTCTGGCGGCGGGCTTCCTTGCGCTGGTCCAGCCTGTCCATGGCCAGCCGCGTGGTGCGGCCGCTGCTGTCGGACCAGGCCCACCAGACAACTGCCATGCCAAAGGGCGACAAGACCCAGAGCCAGCTCAGGTTTTCGACCGGCCCGAAGCCGATCAGCTTGAGCGCGAGGCCCAGCACACCGATGATGATAAAAAACATGGCTTCCGTCCTGTGTTGCCATGCTCGGCAAGGGGGCCGGGCATGCATACAATCATCCGCAGAAACTGCGCTGGCCTGACTGTAGTCCAGAACGATCTCCCTCCTTCGAAAGGAAATCATGAAGTCCCTGTCCACCCTGATTGCCCTGAGCGCCGCCCTGCTGGCCGCTCCTGCCGCCTTCGCCAATGCCGAACTGGCGCAGAAGAAGAATTGCATGAGCTGCCACCAGGTCGACAAGAAGGTGGTCGGCCCTGCCTACAAGGAAGTGGCCGCCAAGTACAAGGGGCAGAAAGATGCTGTGACCTACCTGGCCGAGCGCATCGTCAAGGGCAGCGTGCCCGGCAAGATCGTCTTCGGCGGCCCCATGGGCATGCCTCCGAACGCACAAGTCACCGAGGCCGAAGCCAAGCAGTTGGCCACCTGGGTGCTGTCGATCAAGTGATGCCGCGGCACTTGCCGCAATGACGAAAAGGCCGTGCTCTGCATGGCCTTTTTACGTTTCATGCTCTCGGCTCAGCGCCGAGGGCGCACGGACCACACCGGGTTGGCGTTGAAGTCCGTCACGATCTGCCCCCAGTTCGAGGCCGCACGCATGCGGTCGTAGGCCGCCTGCGCGCCAGAGGAGCCATGCTCCACAGCATAGGCCAGGGCCGGTTGCAGATTGCCCCAGTAGCTGGTGGACTCGGGGAAGTTGCCGCCACGCAGATCGCCCGCGCTGCGCGGGCCCGGCAGGCCGGCGCTGAAGGTGGCGTCGTACAGCGCCCCCATGCTGGCAGGCCAGGGGCCCTTGCCGCCATCCCAGTCGGGCAGGTCGGTCAGCGCCACCACCATGTTGTAGACACCCGCATCGCGGTACAGCCACTCGCTCGCGCCGGCACCTCCGAAGCGGCCGACGATGCTGCGCGCCTTCCAGGCGAAAAACTCACCGAGCCGCGCGCGCGCCGCCTCGCTGATCGAAGGAGCCATCGCCAGCGCGTAGCCGTATGCCGCGGTATAGAAATCCTGCATCCAGCCCGCATCGGTGACCTTGCCATCGGTAGCCGTTCCATAGGCGTCGCCATAGGGCGTGACGATGCCAAACGGGTGGTTCGCCTGGGCCACGAAAGTGGCGTGGTTGAAGTCGATGTTGGCTTCCAGCGAACGGATGAACTCAGCTCGCAGCGCGGTGTCGGCATCAGGCGTCAGGCTGGCCGCCTGGGCCAGCGTGCGCACCGCCCAGGCGGCTCCGCGCACAGTGTTGGCGCCTGCATTCGACCTGAACAGACCGGCGCTGCCGTTGCGGTTCGGGTAGGGGCCGCCATCCACATTGCTCAGGTAGTTGTAGGTGGCCGCGAACTGCAGTTGCTCCATGAAGAACCAGCGCCCGCTGACCAGGTAGGCCATGAAGCCGACCGATGGATGGTGCGAGATCGCCCAGGCAGGAGCGGCTGTGCCGCTGCCGGCGACCGGGTGATCGTCCGTCGTCGAAGCGTTGAGGCTGGTCTTCGGGTAGCTGCTGAACAGCAGCGGCCGGTTGGTCTTCTCGTCGCGGTAGTGGATGCCCCAGCGGCCGGCGCTGTAACCATTGCGCTGAAGACCGGCCCAGAGCCCTGCCGCATCGCTGCAAAGGTAGAGCACATCCCATTCGGGCAGCACGCCAATGGTGGGCTGGTAGCCTGCCGTACTCATGCCGGCCGTGAAGCCCCCCAGCTGCAAGGGCGTGAACGTCGCAGGCACGCGACTCACGGCAGCGGCCGTGGCCGGTACGGTGGCCGAGTAGCTGGGCACCAGGCGCGTCGACTGCAAATACATTGGCTCGTGGCGCACGCTCAGTTGCGGATCGTTGCCCAGCCAGTGGGCAAGTCCCGCGCCGTCGAGCAAAGGCGTGCGGCAATGGTGGGGTAGATCGATGCTACGGCTGAAGCGACTGTTGCCACCCAGGCTGAAGCGGTAGCTGGCACTCTTGTTGGTCGCACCAGCCACGCGGATGTAGCCGTTCTCTATCCAGGGCAGGACCTCCACGGCGCCACCTGCATACAGCCGCACTTCCAGCCAGGCCACCAGGTGGGGATCGCTGCCCACCGGCCTGCGGTAGATCCAGGACGACATCTCGGGCCCCGCCACCCAGGCGAGGAAGGGGCTGTCCCAGTCGCTGCCCGACCAGGCGGCAGCGCCGAGGCTGCCGGCGTCGATGCTGGCGCTCAGACCTGTGGCCTTGAGTTCGGCCAGCCCCAGCTCGGCAGCCGGCGCCGAAGGCCTCTGGGCCGTGAAGCTCAGCGTCGACGCCTGGTTGGCCTGCAGGCTGCAGTGTCCCGACACGACAGCGAACTTGGCACTACCGTCCGGCCAGCGGTTCTTGACCACGCACTGGCTCTGAGCGATCGACAATACCGGCACCTGGTCGGCCGGCACGTCGCCCTGGCGGAAGGCGAATCCGAGCGTGAAAGCATGGGTGCCGGTGCTCGGAGCCAGCAGACTGAACTGCATGGCGCCGGCCGGCGAAGGAGCAGGCGCTGGGCTGGGCGCTGGCGATGGGGCGGGTACAGGCGCCGGCGATGGAGCAGGAGCAGGAGCAGGAGCAGGAGCCGGCACCGGCGCAGGGCTCGGGGCCGGCGTTGGCGCAGGAGCGGGGGTAGTTCCTCCCCCACCGCCGCCACAGGCACTCAGTGTGGCAGCCCCCAGGCTGCCGGACATCAGCCGCAAGAAGTCGCGCCGGCCGGACCGCATCTCTCTCATCTTCGCCATCGTCAGGTTCCCAGCGGCCGCCACAGCTGCATCACGCCATCATGGACCATGCCATCGGCGCACAAGGCCTTGTAGCCCGGCCCATCGCACCAGGCGAAGCAGCGGAGCCAGGGGATATAGCGCCAGCGTGAAAACGCCTGGGCGCCGCCGCGGTCGTCACCCGGTGGCGGGGTCTCCCAGGCAGCATTCGTGAAGGGCTCTTCGGTCCAGGTCCAGCTGCATTCATGAAACTCAAGACTGCTGGGGGTGAGCTTGAGCACGCGATTCGCGCCGTAGCCTTCATAAATGTAGAAAGCCTGCGTGGGGCCGCACCAGTCCACGCCGAAGCCTGCACCACGCACCGTCATGGCCGGCCAGCGGTTGCCAGCCATGCGCACTGGACGGCCGCTGCTGAAGTCCAGCACTTCGCCCAGCACCGCCGTCTGGCCGTACTGACACCAGAAGCCGACGGCCATGTCGGTCTCGGCCACGTAGACGTGGCGCGCGTAATAGCCGCCAAAGGCATAGACGCTGCCGCTCGGCTGCATCGGGAAGGACTGGATCGTGCGCGGATGCGGCTGCGTCCAGTCCAGCATGTTCATCGTCGGCTGCTCCATGGCGGCCCACCACAGGTGCTGGCGTCGCGTGTCCTCGATGCTGCCGGCATAGGGGGACTGACCACTGATGCCTGCGCCGGTGGCAAAGCGTGACCAGACGCCGCTGGCCAGATCCACAGCATGCGGCTTTGCGCCCGAGGCCGGGCCACCGATCAGTTGCGGCAGCACCCAGGATCCCTTCGAACCGCTTCCGGACACCCCCGGCGGCACGTAGGCCGGGTAGTTGTAGGTGTGCAGCCCGGGGACGATGTAGCTGCCTTGATAGAGATAGTCATAGAACTGCTGATCCAATCCGGACATCTCATCGGCGCCAAGATAGTTGTCGGGCGGGGTGGGTGGGCCGACGCGCGACCATTTGCCCGTCGTAAAGTCGAACAGGTACAGACCGCTGTCATTGCCGCCGCCATGCCCACCGCCGTAGAAGATCAGCGCGCCATGGGGCGAGTACCCCGGCGCGAAGGCCGCGCCGGTCCAGTTGCGCCAGCCTGCGGCCTGCTTGGTGGAGCCTGAATACCAGCAGTTGTTGGTCGGGCAGGGATTGAAGGCCGACAAGTCATTGAGGCTGATGTTGGCGCTCTGCCCCGGGCTGGGCACATGGGCCGCGATGGCGCTGGGCACGCTGGGCGGCACAGCTGGTGGCAAGGGGTCAGGCTTGACCCGCCCTGGCGTCGGCGAAGGTGCAGGTGAGGGGGCCGGTGTTGGTGCCGGTGCAGGAGCCGGCGCAGGTACGGGCGAAGGAGCTGGTGTGGGGGCCGGTGTCGGCGCTGGCGTGGGGACCGGTGTTGGCGCGGGCGCCGGACTCGGGCTGGGCACGACCGAAGCGCTGCCACCTCCGCCGCCACAGGCCGTCAGCGCCCCTGAGCCAGCCAGCGCACCCAGGCGGGCCAGAAAAACGCGCCGGTTGCGCGCCTTCTTGTCTTCATCACATTTCATGGCCCGTACTGGAACACAAACTTACAGCCCAAGCTGCAAGCAATGGAAAGCGAACTTGGGGCTTGACAGAAAAACAGGCCCCGAAGGGCCTGCCTTTCAATCTTTCAAGGCCGATCAGTAAGCCTGACCCAGCTGTTCCAGGATGGCCGGATTCTCCAGCGTACTCGTATCCTGCGTCACAGCCTCGCCCTTGGCCACCGACCTCAACAGCCGACGCATGATCTTGCCGGAACGGGTCTTGGGCAGGTTGTCGCCGAAGCGGATGTCCTTGGGCTTGGCAATGGGGCCGATTTCCTTGGCCACCCAGTCGCGCAATTGCTTGGCAATCGCCTTGGCCTCGTCGCCACTCGGGCGTGGGCGCTTCAAGACCACGAAGGCGCAGATCGCTTCGCCGGTGGTGTCGTCCGGGCGCCCCACGACCGCAGCCTCTGCCACCAGATCGGTGCAGCTGACCAGGGCAGATTCGATTTCCATGGTGCCCATGCGATGGCCAGACACGTTCAGCACATCGTCGATGCGGCCGGTAATCGTGAAATAGCCGGTCTCGGCATCGCGGATCGCGCCATCGCCCGCCAGGTAGTAGCCCTTGAGTTCGCTCGGGTAGTAGCTCTTCTTGAAGCGCTCCGGGTCGCCATAGATCGTGCGGATCATCGACGGCCAGGGCTTCTTGACCACGAGGATGCCGCCCTGCCCGTTCGGCACGTCGTTGCCGGTTTCGTCCACGATGGCCGCGGTGATGCCCGGGAAGGGCAAGGTGCAGGAGCCCGGCACCAGCGTGGTGACGCCCGGCAGCGGCGTGATCATGTGGCCGCCAGTCTCGGTCTGCCAGAAGGTGTCGACGATGGGGCAGTTGCCGCCACCGATGTGCTGGTAGTACCACTCCCAGGCGGCCGGGTTGATCGGCTCGCCGACCGAGCCCAGGAGGCGCAGGCTCGTCAGGTCATAGTTCTTCGGATGCACGACTTCATTGCTCTCGGCCGCCTTGATCAGCGAACGGATGGCGGTGGGCGCCGTGTAGAAGATCGAGACCTTGTGCTTCTGGATCATCTGCCAGAAGCGACCGGCGTCCGGGAAGGTCGGGATGCCTTCGAACACGACCTCGGTGCCGCCCAGCGCCAGAGGGCCGTAGCTGATGTACGTGTGGCCGGTGACCCAGCCGATGTCGGCCGTGCACCAGAACACATCGTCGGGCTTCAGGTCGAAGGTCCACTTGGTCGTCAGCGCGGCATGCAGCAGGTAGCCGCCGGTGCTGTGCTGCACGCCCTTGGGCTTGCCGGTCGAGCCCGAGGTGTAGAGCAGGAACAGCGGATGTTCGGCCTCCACCCATTCCGGCTCGCAGACATTCGACTCGCTGGCGGTGAGCTCGTGCAGCCACAGGTCGCGACCAGCCACCCAGGCGATATTGCCGCCGGTGCGCTTGTAGACGATGACGTCCTTCAGCGTGGGGCAGTTGCCACCTTCCAGCGCTTCGTCAACGATGGCCTTCAGGGGCAGTGACTTGCCGCCGCGCTGCTGCTCGTCGGCCGTGATCACCATCACCGCGCCGGCGTCCTGCACGCGGTCGCGCAGAGACTGAGCAGAGAAGCCACCAAACACCACCGAATGCGTGGCGCCAATGCGCGCGCAGGCCTGCATGGCGGCCACGCCTTCGACCGACATCGGCATGTAGATGACGACGCGGTCGCCCTTCTTCACGCCACGCTTCTTCAGCGCATTGGCCAGTTGCGCCACCTTGGCCAGCAGCTGGCTGTAGGAGACCTTGTTCACCGAGCCGTCATCGGCTTCAAAGATGATGGCTGTCTTGTCGCCAAGGCCCGCTTCAATATTGCGGTCCAGGCAGTTGTAGGAGACGTTGAGCAGGCCGTCCTCGAACCACTTGAAGAACGGCGCCTCGCTGTCGTTCAGCACCTTGGTGAAGGGCTTCTTCCAGCTCAGGAGCTCGCGTGCCAGGCGGCCCCAATAGGCCTCGTGGTCGGCCTCGGCCTCGGCCACCAGGGCCTGGTAGGCGGCTGGGCCCTTCACATGGGCATTGGCCATCCAGGCAGCGCTGGGCGGGTATTTCTTGAGCTCACTCATGGTCTTGTCTCCGGGGCGGATTTGAATGCGAACTGCTGCGCACTTTGCTTGCTGTCTCTGACGAACCGCTTACTCTAACCGTGAAGAATGACCAGCCGGGCCTCCACCTAGAATCACGGTCAATCCAGAAACCAAGTGGTAACCCACCCCATGACCAAACCGCTGCGCCCCCTGCCCCGCCTGATTTTCGCCAGCCGTTGGCTGCAGCTACCGCTCTACCTCGGCTTGATATTGGCCCAGGCGGTCTATGTGTTCCAGTTCTGGACCGAGCTGGTGCACCTGGTTGAGGCTGCCTTCGGCAACCAGGAAGCGCTCGCGACTCTGGTGAAGAGCATCGGCTACAAGGCTGCGCCGATCAAGGACGCGCTAGGCCACGTCACCGGCTACGAGCCCTTGGTCAAGCTCAACGAGACGGTGCTGATGCTGGTGGTGCTGGGCCTGATCGACGTCGTCATGATCTCCAACCTCCTGATCATGGTGATCGTCGGCGGCTACGAAACCTTTGTCTCGCGAATGGACCTCGACGGCCACCCCGACCAGCCGGAATGGCTGAGCCATGTGAACGCCTCGGTGCTCAAGGTCAAGCTGGCCACGGCCATCATCGGCATCTCGTCGATCCACCTCTTGAAGACCTTCATCAACGCCGACAACTACAGCGAGAAGGTGCTGCTGTGGCAGACGCTGATCCACGTCGCTTTCCTGTTCTCGGCCATGGCCATCGCCTATACCGACCGGCTGCTGAGCGCCAGCCATGGGCCGAGCGAGGGCAAGCACTGAGCATCAGGCTCGCGCAAGCTCGCCTCACTAGAATTTCGCATCGATTCCAAGGGTTCATGCCATGAGCACCACCACGATCAAGTACGCCGACCTCGTCGACAGCGTCGCCGCCGCCCTGCAGTACATCTCGTACTACCACCCGACCGACTACATCGCCCACCTGGCCCGCGCCTATGAGCGCGAGCAGAGCGCCGCGGCCAAGGATGCGATCGCGCAGATCCTGACCAACTCGCGCATGTGCGCCGAGGGTCGCCGCCCGATCTGCCAGGACACCGGCATCGTCAACGTGTTCCTGAAGATCGGCATGGATGTGCGCTGGGAAGGTTTCCCGGGCTCGATCCAGGACGCGGTGGACGAAGGCGTGCGCCGCGGCTACCTCGACCCCGACAACAAGCTGCGGGCCTCGGTGCTGTCGGACCCGATCTTCGAGCGCAAGAACACCAAGGACAACACGCCGGCCGTGGTCTTCATGGAAGTGGTGCCGGGCAACACGCTGGACGTGACCGTGGCGGCCAAGGGCGGCGGCTCGGAGAACAAGAGCAAGGTCTACATGCTCAACCCGGGCGACAACATCGTCGACTGGGTGCTCAAGACGGTGCCAACCATGGGCGCCGGCTGGTGCCCGCCGGGCATGCTGGGCATTGGTGTGGGCGGCACGGCCGAGAAGGCGGCGCTGCTGGCCAAGGAATCGTTGATGGAAGACATCGACATGTACGAGCTGCTGGAGCGCGGCCCGAAGAACAAGCTCGAGGAAATGCGCATCGAGTTGTACGAGAAGGTCAATGCGCTGGGCATCGGCGCGCAGGGCCTCGGTGGCCTGACGACCGTACTGGACGTCAAGATCAAGACCTACCCGACGCATGCCGCTTCGAAGCCCATCGCCCTGATTCCGAACTGCGCCGCCACGCGGCACGCGCACTTCGTGCTCGACGGCAGCGGCCCGAGCTACCTGACGCCGCCGAGCCTGGACCTCTGGCCCGACGTGCACTGGGCGCCCGATTACAACAAGAGCAAGCGCGTCGATCTCAATGCGCTCACGCCGGCCGAGGTGGCCAGCTGGACCCCGGGCCAGACCCTGCTGTTGAACGGCAAGATGCTGACCGGCCGCGATGCCGCGCACAAGCGCATCGCCGACATGCTGGCCAAGGGCGAACAGCTGCCGGTGGACTTCACGAATCGCATCATCTATTACGTCGGCCCGGTCGACCCGGTGCGCGATGAAGTGGTGGGCCCCGCCGGCCCGACCACGGCCACCCGCATGGACGGCTTCACCGAGATGATGCTGGCCAAGACCGGCCTGATCGCCATGGTGGGCAAGGCCGAGCGCGGCCCGGTCGCCATCGAGGCCATCAAGAAGCACAAGAGCGCCTACCTGATGGCCGTGGGCGGCTCGGCCTACCTGGTCTCCAAGGCGATCAAGGCCGCCAAGGTCGTGGGCTTTGCCGACCTCGGGATGGAAGCGATCTACGAATTCGACGTGGTCGACATGCCGGTGACGGTGGCGGTGGACGCCGGCGGCACCAGCGCCCACATCACCGGCCCGGCCGAATGGCAGCAAAAGATCGCTGCCGGTCGGGCGGTGGGCATTCCGGTCGTGCAGGGCTGAGCCGCTGGCCGCGTCAGCTGACGCCAAGGCGACCGAAACCTCCCGAGATGCCGGCCACAATGGCCGGCATTGTTCTTTCCGGGAGCCGCGCATGAGCAACACCAAGATCCAGGCCTGGGCCGCACACGCCAAGGACCAGCCGCTGCAGCGTTTCGACTACGAGGCAGGCCCGCTCGGCGACGAGGAGGTAGAGATCCGCATCGAGCATTGCGGCATCTGCCATTCCGACCTCGCGATGATCGAGAGCGAATGGTTCCCGACGAACTATCCGGTCGTGCCCGGCCATGAGGTGGTCGGCATCGTCACGGCCGTCGGTCCGCACGCCAAGGGCCGCAAGATCGGCCAGCGCGTGGGCATAGGCTGGCACACCGGCAGCTGCAGCCATTGCAACTTCTGCCTGGGCGGTGAGCAGAACCTCTGCACCCAGCGCCAGCCCACCATCATCGGCCGCCATGGCGGTTTTGCCGACCGGCTGCGCGCGCACTGGAGCTGGGCGGTGCCGATTCCCGAAGGCCTGGACCCGGCCGCGGCCGGGCCCTTGATGTGCGGCGGCGGCACGGTCTTCCTGCCGTTCGTCATCAACTCGATCAAGCCGACCGACCGCGTGGGCGTGGTCGGCATCGGTGGCCTGGGCCATCTGGCGGTCAAGTTCGCGCGGGCATGGGGCTGCGAGGTCACGGCCTTCACCTCGTCGCCGAGCAAGCGCGAGGAGGCGCTCTCACTCGGCGCGCACAAGACGGTTTCCAGCGTCGACAAGGCCGAGCTCAAAGCTGCCGCAGGCTCGCTGGACTTCCTCCTGGTCACCGTTGGTGCCAGTCTCGACTGGGATGCGCTGATCGGCACCCTGGCCCCCAAGGGACGCATCCACCTCGTGGGCGTGGTGACCGACAAGCTGCAGCTCAAGAGCGGCGCCCTGCTCTCCTGGCAGCGCGGCCTCTCGGCTTCGCCCACGCCTTCGCCGCGCCTGCTGGCCACGATGCTGGACTTCGCGGCTCGCCATCAAATCCTGCCGCAGGTGGAGCGCTTCCCGATGAGCCGGGTGAACGAGGCACTGGACCATCTGCGTGCCGGCAAGGCGCGGTACCGCATCGTGCTCGACGCGGATTTCTGAGTGGCGCGCTTGAGCGCAGGCTGTTATTGGGCGGGCTGTGTCGGCGCTGGCGCCGACAAGCCGTGCAGCACCCGCTGCGGATAGGGAATCTCCACACCCATCTCGCGCAAGGCCTTCAGCACCGCCAGATTGGCATCCGAGCGCACGCCGCCCTGGCCGTTCTGCGGGTCGGAGATCCAGAAGCTCACGGTCAGCTCCAGGCCGTCGGCCGCGAAGTTGCTCAGTTGCACCACAGGTTCGGGCGTGGCCAGCACGCGGGCCACGCCCGCCACGGCCTGCGCCAACCGCTTCATCACCTGTTCGACATCGCAGTCGTACGCTACCTGCACAACGGTGTTCAGGAGCACCTGCGGGTCGGCGAGCGAGCTGTTCTCGACGCGGGTGGTGATCAAGGTCTCGTTGGGCACGATGGCCTCGCGGCCGTTCAAGGCGCGGATCACCGTATAGCGGGTCTTGATGTCGCTGATGCGGCCCTCGAAGCCGTCGACCTTGACCATGTCACCGATGCGCAAGCTCCGCTCGGCCAGGATGACGAATCCGCTCACATAGTTGGCTGCCAGCTTCTGCAGGCCGAAGCCGATGCCCACGCCCAGGGCGCCGCCCAGCACACCCAGGGCCGTGAGGTCGATGCCAGCTGCCGACAAGGCCACCAGCATGCCGATGAAAAGCAGCGCCGCGCGTGTGAGACTCACCGCGATCTTGCGCATCGACAGGTCGATGCTGTCGCTGCGCATCATCCGCGCCTCGATGGCCGCCGAGATCCACAGTGCCAGCACCAGCACCACGGTTGCGGCCAGGCCGCCCTGCAGGATGTCCAGCAGCGAGACAGGCTTGCCGCCGATCTTCCAGGCATTGCCTTCCAGCTCCTTCAGGAGATCGGGCCACAGCCCGGTGATCCAGACGATGGAACCCAGCCACGCGACCCAGGACACAAAGCGTTCGACCAGGCGCACCCAGGCCGAGTTCGGCATCGCCACCGTCAGCACCCGCACCGTGAAGCGGATCGCCATCAACGAGACGAGCACCGGAATCGCCAGCTTGAACAGCGCGAGGTGCACGCCCCAGTGGATCAGGAGCTTGCGCGCGCCCATGGCCAGCAGCAGCGCCAGCACCGGGAACAGCACGCCGTCCACCACATGGCGACCGAACAACACGGACAGCGGCCTTTGCTGGTTGCTGGCCTGCGCACGGGCCAGTTGCCAGGTGATCAGCCAGGCCAGGGCCAGGCTGGCCAGCAACAGGGCCAGTTCGGTCAGGGCGGCGGGTTTGAGCAGGGCTGCAAGAAGCTCTTGCAGCTCATTCATGCTGAGCGCTTGATTCATCGAAAAGGAAGAGAAGGGAAATCAGACACCGGCCAGCGTGCGCAGATGCACGCCGACGCTGCGGGCCAGCGCGCCGAGCGCGTAGCCGCCTTCGAGGCAGGACACGATGCGACCCTTCGAATGGCGCTGGGCAACGCTCATCACCCGTTGCGTGATCCATTCGTAGTCGGCCTCCACCAGGCCCAGCTGGCCCAGATCGTCCTCTCGGTGGGCATCGAAACCGGCCGAGATGAAGATCATCTCGGGCTTGAACGCCTCCAGCGCGGGCATCCACTGCGCCTCGATCATTTCGCGCACCTCGCCGCCGCGCGTGTACGCAGGCACCGGCAGGTTGACCATGTTCTCGCCTTTGGGCACGGCGCCGCAGTAAGGATAGAGCGGGTCCTGAAAGATGCTGACCATCAGGATGCGCTCGTCGCCAGCGACGATGTCTTCGGTGCCATTGCCGTGATGGACGTCGAAATCCACGATGGCCACGCGCTTCAAGCCGCGCACATCCAGCGCATGGCGCGCCGCCACGGCAAGGTTGTTGAAGAAGCAGAAACCCATGGTCTGGTCACGCGTGGCGTGATGGCCCGGCGGGCGCACGGCGCAGAAGGCGTTCTCGGCTTCGCCATCGATCACCAGGTCGGTGGCCTGCACCGCCGCGCCGGCCGCGCGCAGGGCAGCGGCCCAGGTGTGCGGGCCGGCCACGGTGTCCGGGTCCATCGCACGGGATTCACCGGTGGCGGCCAGGCCTTGCAGCGTTTCACTGAGCTCCGCCACATAGCGGTGCGTGTGGGCGAGCTCCAGATCAGCCGGCCTCACTTCCACGGCCTCATGGCGTTGCAAGGCCACGTCAATGCCGCTGGTCAGGAGCCAGTCTTCGATCGCGTCCAGGCGCTGGGGGCATTCCGGGTGGCCGGCGCCCATGTCGTGGCGGCGGCAGGCGGGGTGACTGATATAGGCTGTCGGCATGCAGGGCTGGATTCGGTTAAGGTCGCCGCATGACGCAAACGAAAGAGTCTCAAGCCCTTGTGGCCCGGCAACTCGGCGACTTGCAGCGCCAGATTAGCACGATCATCAAGGGCAAACCGGCCCAGATCCGCGACGCCGTGGCCTGCCTGATCGCCGGTGGCCACCTGCTGATCGAAGACCTGCCCGGCGTGGGCAAGACAACCCTGGCCCATGCGCTGGCGGTGTCAATGGGCCTGAAGTTCTCGCGCCTGCAGTTCACGGCCGACCTGATGCCCTCCGACCTGCTCGGCGTGAGCATCTACGAGCGGGAGAAAGCCGGCTTCGTCTTCCACCCCGGCCCGGTCTTCGCCCAGGTGCTGCTCGCTGACGAGATCAACCGCGCCGGCCCGAAGACGCAGAGCGCGCTGCTGGAAGCGATGGAAGAGAACCAGGTCAGCATCGATGGCACCAGCCACGCCCTGCCCCAGCCCTTCTTCGTCATCGCCACCCAGAACCCGAGCGAGCAACTGGGCACCTACCCGCTGCCGGAATCTCAGCTGGACCGCTTCCTGATGTGCATTTCGCTCGGCTACCCTGACGCGGCTTCCGAGCGCGAGCTCCTGATGGGCCAGGACAGCCGCGAAGCGATCCGGGCCTTGCAGGCCGTCATGACGCCGGCTGACGTGCAGGCGGCGCAGGCGGCCGTGAAGACCATCCATGCCTCGCCAGCGCTGCTGGACTATCTGCAGGCGCTGATCGCCGCCACGCGCTCCGGCCAATGGTTTACCGAAGGCCTGAGCCCGCGCGCGGGCCTGGGCGTGCTGCGCGCCGCGCGTGCCAGGGCGCTGCTGGACCAGCGCGACTTCGTGGCGCCCGATGATGTGCAGGCCATCCTGCCGCAGACCATCGCCCACCGGCTGCGCCCGCGGGCCGGCGCCGGGCGCGGCGCGGCCGAGCAGGTGCGCGCCATGATCGAGGCCCTGCCGATTCCCTGATGCTGGCCCCCCTGCGCAAACGCATCGACGCCTGGTGGGCCGGCCGCCACCAGCGGCGCGACACCCATGTCATGGGCCAGAACAACATCTACATCGTGCCGAGCCGGCCGGGGCTGTTCTTCTGCGCCACGCTGGGCTTGCTGCTCATCGCCTCGATCAACGATCAGCTGAGCCTGGGCTATATGCTGACCTTTCTGCTGACCGGCGCGGGCTTTGCATCGATGCACACGACGCACGGCAACCTGCGCGGCCTGCAAATGGACCTGCGCGAGCCCACGCCCGGTTTTGCCGGCGGCGACCTGCAATTGGAGCTGCGCGTGCACAACAGCGGCCGCGCACGCTTTGGTGTCGGCATCCGCGTGCAGGACGGCGGCGAGACGGCCTGGTGCGATGTGCCGGCACAAGGCCATGCGCTGGTCCATGTGCGCTTCAAGGCGCCGAGGCGCGGACTGAGTGAATTGCCCACGCTGGTGATCGAGACGCGCTTCCCACTGGGCCTGTTCCGCGCCTGGAGCATCTGGCGGCCGGCAGCCCAGGTCTGGGTCTATCCGCAGCCGGAAAGCCCGGCCGCGCCCTTCGCACCCAGCGCCCAGGCGGCAGACGCCGGCGAGACCAGCGGCGCTGTGCTGCTGCCCGGCCAGGATTTCGAGGGCGTGCGCGCCTACCGCCGCGGCGACAGCCTGCGTCAAGTCGTCTGGAAGAAGGCCGCGCTGGCGATGGAGCAAGGCGGTCCCTTGTGGGTGCGCGAGACCCGCGCACCCGCCAGCCAGCGCCTCTGGCTCGACATTGCCGATACGGCGGGCCGAGACTGGGAAGCGAGGCTTTCGCGCCTCTGCGCCTGGGTGCTCGCCGCTGAAAGCCAGGGCCATCCCTATGGCCTGAAGCTGTTTGGGCAAGACCTGGCCCCGGCCCAGGGCGCCGAGCATCGCCGCACCTGCCTGGAGCTGCTGGCGCTGGCTGAACCGGGGCGTGGCTCATGAGCCTGCTTGGAGACAGGCTTGCCCGCCTGCCGCGCGATACGCGCGACACCCTGTTCCTGCTCGCCACCATCGCGGCCACGGTGTTGCCGCATGCCAGCCATCTGCCCTGGTGGTGCAGCGCGATGACGGCCCTGGTCCTGCTCTGGCGCGGCCAACTGGCCTGGCGTGGTGCTCCGCTGCCGGGGCGCTGGACGCTCGTCGCCCTGCTCGTCGTCACCGCCGGCCTGACCTGGCTGAACTACCGCAGCATCCTCGGCCGCGAGCCCGGCATCACGATGCTGACGCTCCTGATGGCCCTGAAGACGCTGGAGCTGCGCGCCCGCCGCGATGCCTTCGTCGTGTTCTTCCTCGGCTTCTTCCTGGTGCTGACCGGCTTTCTCTATTCGCAGTCCCTGCTCACGGCGCTGTGGATGGTCTTGACCGTCTGGGCGCTCTTGAGCGCGCTGGTGCTCGCGCAGATGCCGATAGGCCAGCCCTCGCTCGCGCTCGCGGCGCGCCAGGCGGCGCGCACCACGCTCCTGGGCCTGCCGCTGATGCTGGCCCTGTTCTTCCTGTTCCCGCGGATCGCGCCGCTGTGGGGCGTGCCGGCCGATGCGGTGGGCAAGACCGGGCTCTCGGACCGCATGGACTTCGGCGCAATGAGCGAGATCGCCAACGACGAAAGCGTGGCGATGCGGCTGCGCTTCGATGGCCCCCTGCCACCCAGCTCGGCGCTGTACTTCCGCGGGCCCGTGCTGTCCAGCTTCGATGGCCGCAGCTGGCGGCCGAGCCCGCGCCCCTTCGCCATGCGCGATGCCGCACCGCGGGTCAGCGGCGCGCCGCTGCAGCTCGAGGTGACGTTGGAGCCGCTGCGCATTCCGGTCTTGCCTGTGCTCGAACTTGGCCGTGAAGGGCCTGGCGCCATCTGGGCCATCGACCAGCTGCAGTTGACACGGGGCGCTGACCTGCAATGGCTGGCCAGCCGGCCGGTGACCGAGCGGCTGCGCTTCAGCCAGCGTGTCTGGCTTCAGCATGAGCACGGGCCGCTCTTGCGCACACCCACGCTGCGCGAGTACCTCGCGCTGCCTGTGGGCCTCAACCCGCGAACGCTGGCCTGGGCCAGCAGCGTGCGCGCGCAGCAAGGCGATGCGGCCGACACGCCAGCCCTGGTCGAGGCGGTGATGCAGCACATCCGCCAGGCCGACTTCACCTACACGCTGGAGCCGGGCCGCTATGGCGAGCAGAGCCCGCACCTGATCGACGAATTCTGGTTCGACCGGCGCCTGGGTTTTTGCGAGCATTTCGCCGCAGCTTTTGTGGTGGTCATGCGCGCCATGGACGTGCCGGCCCGCGTGGTCACCGGCTTTCAGGGCGTGGACCCCGTGCAGCAGGACGACTACTGGATCGTGCGCAACAGCAACGCCCATGCCTGGGCCGAGTACTGGGTGGCCGGGCGCGGCTGGGTGCGCGCCGACCCGACGGCGGCCGTGGCGCCCGAGCGCATCAATGCCGGCCGCTCCCTGCAGCCCACGCCTGGCGCGCTGGCCGGCGTGCTGGGCCAGATGAGCCCGCAGCTCTGGCGCAGCCTGCGCAATGGCTGGGAGACCCTCAACAACCGCTGGCAGCAGGTGGTCCTGAACTACTCGCGCGGCCAGCAGTTCGATCTCTTGAAGAGCCTGGGCTGGGAACAGCCGGACTGGAACGCGCTAGGCCAGCTGATTTCCGGGCTCATCCTCGCCGCCACGCTGGCTGGCTGGGTCTGGATGCGCTGGCAGATGCGGCCCCACGATGCATGGAGCCGCCAGCGCGCTCGCGTGCTCGCCCTGCTGCGCCGGCTCGATGTGCCTGCCGAATCGCACCACGCGCCGCGACAATGGGCGCAGCTTGTGCACGCCCGCCATGGCGAAGCCGCACAACCGCTGGTCGACCTGCTGCTGGCTCTGGAGGCTTCGCGCTACGGGCCGCAGGCTCATGCACAGGACTGGCGCACAAGGCAGCGCTGGTGGGCCGGCGTGCGCGCGGCAGGACGTATGCTGCGAAGCAATCGCTGAAATGCTGTCGTTGCCGAATCCATGCTCCTGAGAATCCTTGCGCTGAGTGCCACCCTGATGTTTGCTGCGCCGCTGGCCGAAGCCGCGCAGCCCAAGACCAAGCACAAGCTCAGCCAGAAGAAGGTGCAGAAGGCACGCGATGCGGCGCCCAGGCCCCTGGGCGAGCGCGAAGACATGCGCCGGTTCGCCGCCGAGCTGGCTGCCAGGGAAGGATTTGACGAAGCCCTGCTGCGCCGGCAGTTGGCTGCAGCCAAAGTCGTGCCTTCGGTGCAGCGACTCATCATGCCGGCGCCCGCCGGTGCGGCCAAGGATTGGGGTGCCTACCGCGCCCGCTTCATCGAAGCGCAAAGACTGCAGGCCGGCCTGGCTTTCTGGAATGAGCATCAAGCGGCCCTGGCCCGCGCCGAAGAGCGCTTTGGCGTGCCGGCCAGCGTCATCATGGGCATCCTCGGCGTGGAAACCTTCTATGGCCGCATCATGGGCGGCTATTCGGCGCTCGATGCATTGGTCACGCTCACTTTCGAATTTCCCAAGGGCCGCAGCGACCGCAGCGCCTTCTTCCGCCAGCAGCTGGTGGAACTCCTGCTGCTGGCCCGCCATGAAGGCCTGGATCCGTCTGGGTTCAAAGGCTCGTATGCCGGCGCCATGGGCTTTGGCCAGTTCATGCCGGGCAGCTGGAACCGCTATGCGCTGGACTTTGATGGCGACGGCCAGATCGACCTGATCGGCAGCCCGGTGGACGCCATTGGCAGCGTCGCCAATTTCCTGGCCGAGCATGGCTGGCTGCGCGGCCAGGCGAGCGACTACACGCTGGTGATGCCAGCCGACACCACGGCGCGCGCGCAGATGCTAGTGCCGGACATCCGGCCCACGTTCAGCGCCGCACAGCTGGTCGAGATGGGCGCGCAGATTTCCGACGCGGCGCGCATGCACGAAGGCCCGCTGGCAGTGATCGAGCTGCAGATGGGCGAGCGGGCTGCGCCGGTCTATCGCCTGGGCACGCAAAACTTCTACGCGCTGACGCGCTACAACCAGTCGTCCTACTACGCCCTCGCGGTGATCGAACTGGGGCGCGAGCTGCAGGCCATGCGAATGATCGGCACGGCTCAGCCGCCGGCACCGGCAGCATCCGGCAGCTCCGGCCCCAGCGCTTCGCCTTGAAGCGGGCGGCTGTGCCAGTAGCGCTGGTCTGTCGCTCGCTGGCAGCGCGCTGAAAGCTCCGCACTGCGCCAGGACCAGGCGCCGCAATCGGGCGAGGTCCAGACCTTGATGCCCTGCGCCTGGTAGCGCGCCAGCACCTCGATCGCCGGATGGCCGAAACGGTTGCGGTAGCCGGCCTGCACGAGGGCCATCGAGGGCGCGACAGCGGCGAGAAACTCGGGCGTCGAGGAGGTCTTGCTGCCGTGATGTGGCACCAGCAGCAGGTCGCTTCGCAGCAATGACGTCGAAGCCATCAGCGAGCGCTCCTGCGCCGCTTCGATGTCGCCAGTCAGAAGGGCCGAACGGCCCTCTGCATCGCTGATCCGCAAGACGCAGGACAGCGCATTGCTCTTCGCGGATTCGCGATAGTCGGCCGCCGCTGGCTGCAAGACCTCGAAGCGCACGCCATCCCATGTCCACCGTTGCCCGGCTTCACAACGCGCTGCGCTGCGCCCCGTCAGCAAGGGGTGGTCCGAAGCCAGCGAGCTGCTCAAGGCGGCCACCTCCAGCCCGCTCATGAGCGCCTCCGCGCCGCCCACATGGTCGGCATCGCGATGGCTGAGCATCATGAGGTCCAGCCGCCGCTGCCCCATTGCCCGCAAGAGCGGCAGCAGCACGCGCTGCCCTGCATCGCTGCCCGGCCCCCATTGCGGGCCGGCATCGAAGAGCAAGGCATGGTGTTCGGTGCGCACCAGCACCGCCGTGCCCTGGCCGACGTCGGGCGCGAGGATCTCGAAGCGCCCCGCAGCCAGGCGCATGGGCGCCGGCCAAAGCAAGGCCAGCGCCATCAGCGGGCCCAGCAGGCGCAAACGCCAGGGCAGCGGCATCACCAGCAAGGCACCGGCCAGCAAGCCCAGGGCCTGCGCCCAGACAGGAGCGACCGGCAACCACCAGACGGCGCCAGGCAGGCCTTGCAGGAGCTTCAGGTACCAGCGCAGCCCCTCCACGCACCAGGCCGCCCAATGCCAGAGCCCGGGCAGGACGGCGCCGGCCAAGGCCAGCGGCGTGATCACCAGGCTGACCACCGGAATCGCGACCAGATTGGCCAGCAGGCCGACCACCGAGATCTGCTGGAAGAACAGCAGGCTCAAGGGCGCCAGCCCCAAGGTGGCCACCCATTGCGCGCGAAAGCCGGCGAGCAGATGCGCGCGCCAGCCCTGCGGTGCCGATTGCCCGCCGGCCATCAGCAAGCCCACGGCCGCGAACGACAGCCAGAAGCCGGCCTGCGCCACCGCCCAGGGGTCGATTGCCGCGACCAGCGCAGCCGCCCCGAGCAGTTGCAAGGGCCAGGGCCAGCGCAGGCCCGCGCTGCGCAAGAGCGCCACGCCGGCGAGCATCCAGACCGTGCGCTGTGCGGGCACGCCCCAGCCCGCGAACAGCGCATAGGCAAAGGCCGTGGCCACGCCAATCCAGCGAGCTGCAGTGGGCGCAGGCAACCACAGGCAGGCACGGCCGCTGCGCCTCCAGAGCGCAAACGCCAGGGCCTGAGCGGCCCATGCGAGCATCGTGACGTGCATGCCTGAGATGGCGACAAGATGGGCAACCCCGGTATCGCGATACAAGGCCCAGTCCGAACGAGCGATGGCCGCCTGGTCGCCCAGGCTCAAGGCGGCGAGCAAGGCGGCGTGGCCGGGCTCGGCAATCCGCCGCTGGATCGCCTCGCGCAGGTCCTGGCGCAGCCCATCGATCTGCGGCCAGGGTGAATCTTGGAGGCGCTTCGGCGCCACGGGTCGCAGCACGCCGGTGGCCCGGATGCCCTGCTCGAGCAGCCAGAGTTCGTAGTCAAACGCGTAGGGGTTGGACAGCGCATGCGGCCGGCGCAGGCGCACCACGAGCTGCCAGCGTTGCCCGGCGCGCCAGTAGCTCAGCGCCTGATCGCCCTGCGCGTACTGGCTCAAGAGCAGCTCGCGCGGGATGGCCGGCAGCGGTCGGCCTCGCTCATCCAGCGCCTGCTCCACCGTGAAGCGGAAGCGCCAGGCGGCTGCGCCCGACTGGCTTTGCAGCGCCTGCGGCAAGGAAGAGACCACGCCCTGCAGCCAGACATCACGCCCCTCCCAGGCCACGGGCAGTTCCTCGCTCAGGCGCTGCTCCGCACGCCAGCTGCCCCAGCCCATCGCCATCAGGAGCGCCAGGGGCAAGGCCAGCCATGACCATCGCCTCCAAAGCCAGGCCAGCACGATGATCAACAGCACAAGCGCGGCGAACTCCCCCTCGCCAGGAAGGCGCGGGCATTGCTGCAAGAGCCCCAGGCCGAACAGCCATCCGACGAGCGGACAGGCCCAGCCCAGGGCCGTCGGTGCGCAGCTCCTCATTCCACTCCCCGGTGTAGGATGCCGGCCAATTTCAAGCCACTGGAGGCCCCATGAGCAACACCAACAATGTCTATGAGAAGCTGAAGGAACTGGGCATCGAGCTGCCACCCGTGGGCGTGCCGGTGGCTGCCTACGTGCCCTTCGTGCAGAGCGGCAAGCTCGTGTTCCTGTCGGGCCATATCGCCAAGAAGGACGGCAAGCCCTGGGTCGGCCAACTCGGCCGCGATACCGACACCGCCACCGGCCAGGCCGCGGCACGTGCCATCGCCATCGAGCTGCTCGGCACGCTGCATGCGGCCGTCGGCGACCTGAACAAGGTCAAGCGCATCGTCAAGCTGGTGAGCCTGGTGAACAGCACCGGCGACTTCACCGAACATCATCTCGTGACCAATGGCGCCTCCGAGCTGATGGCGCAGGTCTTCGGCCCGCGGATCGGTGCCCATGCCCGCGCAGCCTTCGGCGTGGCCCAGATCCCGATGGGCGCCTGCGTCGAGATCGACATGGTGGCCGAGGTCGAATAAGCCATGACGCTCAAGCCCGCCCGCGCCCTGGCGCTGATCTTCCTGTTGTGCTTTGCCGGCGTGGCTGCCGCCTTGATCGCCCAGCATGGCTTCAAGGTGCGGCCCTGCCCCTGGTGCGTGCTGCAGCGCCTGATCTTCATCGTGATCGGGGTCGTGGCGGGCCTGGGCTGGCTCCTGCAGCGCTACAAGCCGGCACTGCTGGCCAGCCTCGCTGTCGTTCCCTTGCTGGCCATCGGCGGCCTGGTCTCCGCCTGGTACCAGCATGAGGTGGCCAGCCAGATGGAATCCTGCAAGCTGACGGTGGCCGACAAGATCCTGACCTTTTTCGGCGTCGAGGAGCTTTGGCCCAAGGTCTTCATGGTGACCGCCTCCTGCGCGGAAGCCGCGGCCTACCGGCTGCTGGGCCTGCCCTACGAAATCTGGAGCGGCGCGCTCTACGGCCTCCTGATCGCGCTGGCCGTGCTGGCTTTCAAATCGAACCAGCGCTGAAAGGCCTGTGAACAAAGGCTGACCCGGCGCAAGGCGCGGCGCCGGTGCCAGCCTTAGTCTGACGGGATGCCAGACACCACACAACAAGTCCTCATCATCGGCGCCGGCCCGGCTGGCCTGTCCATGGCCTGCGCGCTGGCCGATGCCGGCATCGCAAGCACCGTGCTCGAGGCGTCGCCCGAAGCCGAGCTGGCCGAACCGCGCGAAGACGGCCGCGAGATTGCGCTGACCCATCGCGGCACGGCCATCCTGCAGGACCTGCAAGCCTGGCAAGACCTGCCCCCGGAAGCGATATCGCCGCTGCGGCAGGCACGGGTCTTCAACGGCACGGCGCCGCAATGCCTCCATTTCGACAGCGGTCAAGCCGAGCGCCTGGGCTCGCTGGTGCCCAACCACTGGCTGCGTCGCATTGCCTGGCTGGGCGCCGAGCGCCGCCCCCTGGTGCAAGTGCGCACGCAGGCCAAGGTCACGGCCCTCGAACTCTCGGCTGCCAGCGCCCGCTTGACGCTGGAAGGCGGCGAGCAATTGCAGGCGCCGCTGGTGATCGCAGCCGACAGCCGCTTTTCAGCCACGCGCCGCCTGGCCGGCATCGGCGCCGAGATGCGCGACTTCGGCCGCAGCGTGATCCTTTGCCGCATCGAGCATGAGAAACCGCACGAGGACCAGGCGCTGGAATGCTTCCACCACGGCCACACCATGGCCTGGCTGCCGCTCGGCGGCTATTCGGCGCAGCTGAGCTCGCTGGTGCTGACACTGCCGACCGATCTGGCGCAGGCCCAATTGGCCTGGAGCGAGGAGCAATGGCTGGCTTGGGTGCAGCAGCACAGCCAGGGACGACTGGGGCGACTGAAACTGGCCGGCTCGCGCCACCACTACCCTTTGGTCGCCACCTACGCACATCGCTTTGCCGCGCCCCGCTTTGCCCTGGTCGGCGATGCAGCGGTCGGCATGCATCCGGTCACGGCGCATGGCTACAACTTCGGGCTCTATGGCGTGCAGTGCCTGGCGAGCCTGCTGGCTGGCGCGCCGGACCCGGGCGATGCGGCGCTCCTGACCCACTATGCCGCCGAGCACCGGCGCACAACCTGGCCGATCTACCAGGGCACGAATGCGGTGGTGCGCCTGTTCACCGATGAACGGCCGCCCGCACGCCTGCTGCGCCAGGGCGTGCTGGCCGTGGCCGACCGGCTGCCACCCTTGAAGGCCTTGATCACCCGGCAACTGACCGGTCAGGGCCGCATCGGCTTCAGCGCCCGCTGACGATGCCCTCGCGGCGCGGGTCGGCGCCACCCAGCAGGCGGCCGTCGGCTGTGCGCTGGATCGCCTGCAAACCGCTGGTCAACTCGCTTTGCTGGATCTGGTGTCCGCGCTCGCGCATTTGCTCCTGGAGCTCGGCCGGCCAGCGGTCCCGCTCCATGTAGAAGGGTCCGGTATTCATGCTCAGGGCATTGGGCAGGTCGATGGCCTGCTGCGGCGTCAGGCCCCAGGCCAGGGTGGCCAGCAGCGTCTTGGCCGTGAACGAGATGATGGCCGGCCCGCCCGGCGCGCCCAGGCTCAGGAGCAGGCGGCCGGTCTTGGCATCGAACACCAGCGTCGGGCTCATGCTGGAGCGCGGCCGCTTCAAGGGCTCGATGCGGTTGGCCACCAGGCGGCCATCGGCCTCGCGCGAACGCAGCGAGAAGTCGGTCATCTGGTTGTTCAACAGGAAACCGCCTGTGAGGCCGGTGCCACCGTCGCTCATGATGCGGGCGCCAAAGGCCGCTTCGATGGTCGTGGTCATCGCCACGCCGCGGCCCTCGGCATCGATCACGCTGATGTGGCTGGTGCCGTATTCGGGCTGGTCCCGCTGCGGCGCCAGCGCCGTGACGGCCGCTCGCGGCTGGCCGGCCACTGCCTGACCCATGCTTTTCGAGCCGATCAAGGCGGCGCGGCGCTTCAGATAGTCCTCATCCAGCAGGCTTTGCCAATCACCGGCCGGCGCTGGCGTGAAGGCCGGGTCGGCGATGTAGAGCGCCCGGTCGGCAAAAGCGAGCTTGGAGGCCTCGGCATAGCGGTGCAGCCATTCGGCATTGGGCAGGCCATTGGCTTGCATCGGGTCGGTCGGAGCACCGCCATAGTCCAGCAGCTTGAGCACCTGCACCAGCGTCAGGTGCCCCGAGGACGGCGGCGGGAAGCCGCAAACCTTGTACTGCTGGCGCCAGACGGCGCAGATCGGCTCGCGCTGCAATGGCTTGTAGGCCTTCAGGTCTGCCTCGCTCAGCACGCCCTGGCGAGCCTGCACGCGTTTGACGATGTCTTGCGCCGCACTGCCTTCCTGCAGCACCACAGCGCCCTGCTCCGCAACGCGGCGCAAGACGGCGGCAAAAGCCGGGTTCTTCAGTTTGTGGCCAACCGGCCAGGGCCTGCCTTCGGTATCGAAGAAATAACGACGCGCCTGCTCATCCCTAACCAGCAACCGGTCTTGCGCGAGCAGCTTGTTCAGGCGCGGACTGACGGCAAAGCCCTGCTCGGCCAGCTCGATGGCCGGCTGCATGAGCTTCGCCCAGGGCAGGCGGCCGTTGCTGGCATGCGCTGCCTGCAGCATCGCCAGCACGCCCGGCGTTGCCACCACGCGGCCTTCGCCCTCGGCCACGCCCATGGGCCGACCGTCGGGACGCAGAAGCATCTCAGGCGTGGCGGCCGCGGGCGCCGTCTCGCGGCCATCCCAGGCCTGGACCTTGCTGCCATCCGACAGCATCAGGAAAGCGCCACCACCAATGCCGCTGCTTTGCGGCTCGACCAGGTTCAGGACCATCTGCACCGCCACCACCGCATCGAGCGCATTGCCGCCCTCGCGCAGGATGCGAGCGCCGGCCTCCGCCGCCAGCGGGTTGGCCGCGGCCACCGCTTCGCGCTTGTAGCTCCAGCCCGGCTTGGGCACGAGGCCGGTATCGGCCTCGGGCAGGTTGGCGTCCTGCGCGTTGGCCAGGGAGGCGCCGAGCGCCAGCGTGAGGATCAGCTTGCTGCGAATGATTGATGGCATCGTGCAGCCATCATAGGCAGCATCAGGCAAACAGGCCGAGGTCACGCATGCTGTAGTTGGCGATCTGCGGCATCACCAGCGGCAGGTTGGTCGCACTCACGCCCATCCAGCTCGCCAAGGTGGCGCCAAGTTGATCGACGGCCGTGGTCGGCAGCAGCCGGCCCTGGCCGACGTCGTCCGGGCCGTTGATCGAGACCGAAGGCAGTTGTCCGAAGATGCGAGCGCCCTTCACCGCCCCGCCCATGATGAAGTGGTGGCTGCCCCAGCCGTGGTCGGAACCGTCGCCATTGCTGGTCAGGGTGCGGCCGAAATCGCTGGCGGTGAAGGCGGTGACCTGGTTGTTGGCGCCGATCTCGACCATGGCGTCGTGGAAGCTGGCCATGGCGCTGCCGATATTGGTGAGCAGGGTCGGATGCTGGTCGGGCAGGAAGTCGTGCAGGTCAAAGCCGCCCAGTGAAACAAAGAAGACCTGGCGGCTCGCGCCGAGGCTGGAGCGCGCGGCGATCAGCTTGGCCACCATCTGCAGTTGCGCCGCCAGACTGTTCGCTGTGTTGAACGGCGTCTTCAAGGCCGGCAGGCCGGCCAGTGCAGTGCTGACGATGCTCTGCGCACTGACCGAGCGGCTGACCACGCGGTTGAGCTCCTGTTCCATCCAGTGCGAACGCTGGGCCGTGATCAGGCTGCGCATGGCATCGGCACAGGCTTGCGAGCCATACATCGCCTTCGTGATGCCGTTGATGGCCACCGCACCATTGGTCGAGAGCTGGTATTGCACCGCCTGCTTGCCCGACATGAAGACCGCGTTGCCCGAGACATTGATGCAGGTGAAGGTCGAGTTGCCGTTGCTGTTCATGAACAGGTCGCCCAGGCGGCCGCCCCAGCCCGAGATCGCGCCTTCGGGCGTCGAGGCCTGCCAGACGCTTTGCTGGTCGTTGTGCGAGAACAGCTTGGGCGGCAACGGCACGCTTTGCGCCTTGTACTGGGCGAGCGTGGTCGGCTGAACCAGCGTGCCGATGTTCGCGAGCACGCCCAGATGGCCGGCATTGAAGATCGGCATCAGCGGGCTGAGCTGCGGCGCCAAGGCCATCTGCCGGCCGCTGGGCAGGGCCACGACCGGGTTCAACAGGGTCGCTGTCAACTGATCGCGCGGAGTGGCAATGGTCTGGCGAATGGTCGCGTAGGCGTTGTAGTTCGTCTGGTCGTAGGGCACCAGGGTGTTGCCGTAGTCATTGCCGCCGTAGAGAAAGATGCAGACCAGGGCCTTGTAGTCAGAGGGCGCACTCTGCGCCGCTGCCTCGCCGATGGCCGCCAGGTTCAAGGCCCAGGGGGCGGCCACGCCGGTGACACCGAGGGCCGAGGCGCGGCGCAGGAATTCGCGGCGCTGCATCGCGCGCAGGTTCGAGACATTCATCGAAATCTCCTCGGCAGCCACAAACCAGTGGTCGCATCGCAAAAAGCAGGTCGAGCCAAGCGGAGCCCGAGGATCCGGCTTTGCCGGGCCTGCGGGCTCGCCCCCTTGAGGGGGCGCGCGAAGCGCGTAGGGGGTGGTCTCATTTCTGAATCTGGTATTCGGGCGAGGCCATCAGCAGAAGGATGGTGGCCTGGATGCGGTTGAGCCGCGCGGTGTCGCTGCTGGCGGTGATGCTGCCCACGGCTGTCTTGATTGCATTGAGCGTGACAACGCTGATGCCGCCACCCGCCAGCAGCAGCGCCCATTTGTCCACCAGCGCTGGCGCATCATTGGCCAGCGTCAGCTCGGCCGAGTAGTTGGGCTTGAGCTCGCCCACGCCGCTGGCAATCACCGTCTGCATGTAGTTGAGATAGCCGGCCACCGTACTCTCGTTGCAGAGCTGGAACTCGGGCGCGGTGACACCGCCGATGCCAAGGGCAGAGTTCGGCGGCACATAGCCGGGCCGGAAGAAGTTGAAGACCGAGGGGCTGCGCATCGGACTCTGGCCCAGGCGCGTGGACGGGTCAGACAGATTGCCCACGTTCCACAAGTCAGTGGGCGACGTGAGGCCGGCATTGCGCGCCCACTGCACGAAGCGCTGCACCGGTTCGCGCAGTTTGCCGCTGGCATCGCCCACGGGCGCCGAGCGGGCTTCGGTGTCGAGCAGGATGGCCTTCAGCACTGCTTTCAGGTCGCCGCGCTGGCCGCTGCCGTTGTTGTTGAAGACCGCGGCCACGCGCTGCACATAGGCAGTGCTGGGGTTGGAGCAGACCAGGCGCTGGATCAACTGCCGGCCGATGAAGGGGCCGACATTGGGATGATTGGCCAGCGTGTCCAGCGCCGTCTTCAGGGCCGTTGGGCCATCGGCCGTGGACGGGATATCGACATCGAGCACCTTCTTGGCGCCGGTCGAGAAGCGGTTGGCGAGATGCACCATCGGGCGCTTTGCATGGCCCGGCTCGGTGCTCGAGGCATTGTCGAATTCCCAGCCGGTGAGCACCCGCGCCAGATCGGTGATATTGGCCTGCGTGTAGCTATCCAGAGGCTTGCCGTCGGTGCCGAGCTTGGGCGTGCCGTCGATATTGAGCTGCACCAGGCCGATGGTGAACAGCTGCATCACCTCGCGGGCGTAGTTCTCGTCGGGCACGCGGCCCGTGGCCGCATCTTCCTTGCGGTTGCCCCGCATGTTCAGGTACACGCCCATGGCCGGCGACAAGGTCACCGCATTCAGCAGGTCGCGGTAGTTGCCGAAGGCGTGCTCCCCAAGCCAGTCCACATAGGCGGCAGTCATGAAGGCCGGCCAGTTGACCGGCAGGCCGTTCATCGACACCACGAAGATCTCTGACAAGGCCAGCACCATGCGCTGGCGCAACTGGTCGGGCGATCCAATCAACTGGCGCCAGATCGTGTTGTCGGCGCCTGCCAGGCTGTTGAGGTTGGCCGTCACGGCGTAGCCCTTGGCCACCATCCAGTCGTAGTGACCCTGGCTTCGCGGCAGCGCCAGCTGCGCGTCGATCCAGGCGGCATAGCCATTGGCGCGCACCGTGGCGATGTCCGCCGTGCTCGCTGCAAAGCCGGCTTGAGCCAGGAATCGCGAGGCTTCGGCTTCGGTGGGCTGCGGTGGCGGAGGTGGCGGAGGTGGCGGTGAGGGGCTTGGCGTGGGGACCGGTGCTGGGCTGCCGCCTCCACCGCCCCCTCCGCCACATGCGCTCAACAGTGCCGCGCTCAAGAGTACCGGCAATGGCGCTGAGCTCGCTGAGGTGTCGAGCGCCAGCGGCGGCGCTGGGGAATCCGCGGGCTCGGGAGCAAGGCTTGTCGCCAGGATTGATTCTTTTGCCATCGTCCGACCTCGTGCAAAGCTGCGACCCGATTAGATGGTGCGCCCGGCGAACCGGTACGTCTCAGGCGTAAAGAAGTGCAAGCCGTGCTGCACGCAGCCGACAAACCGTGAAATAGTACCGTTCAAATTGTCGACAGGGTTTACACCGTGGAGGCAACCACTTCCCTAGTTTCCTTTCAGATCAAGGACTTAGGGGTCTGGCACGAAAGCTGCTGAGACATTGCCATCTACGATCCACTGGAAGCTACGACATGCTGAACAAAATCGCTCGCACCATCGGCCTGGCCGCCCTGATCGGCGTGTCTGCCACGGCAGCCCAAGCTGGCGTCATGACCTTCACCTCGCTGGTCAGCAACACCAACTACTCTGAAGCTGGCCTGACGATGACGTCCACCTCCGTCTGGAACTGGCCCGGCGCGGGCATGGCCCACATGGATGACGGCGAGGCCATCTTCAAGCTCGCAAGCAATGGCTACTTCACCCTGGAAAGCGTCGACATGGTCAGGGACGGCGGCATTGGCCCAGCCGTCTTCGCTGCCTATGACGGCGGCAGCCTGATCGGCACGGTGGAAGTTGGCGGTGACGCAGGTCACTTCAGCTTTGACGCTGCGACATTCGGCGGCATCGATGAGATCCGCGTCAGCGTTCTGGACAACCACTTCACCTTCGACAACCTGACCTTCAGTGCCGCCACCGCCGCTGTGCCGGAACCTGCTTCGCTGGCCCTGGTGGGCGTGGCCTTGCTCGGCATCGGCGCTGCCCGCCGCCGCAAGGCCTGAGCATTGCAGAAGACCTGAGGCAAGCGGTTCGGCGCTTGCGTCATGAACAAGAAAAAGGCCCGCGTCACTGCGGGCCTCTGTCATTGCGGTGCGCGGTCTTCTCAGATCAGCGGCACGCCGGTCTTGCTCTGCACGAACTCGCGCGTCACGCCCTCGGCCAGCTCGACGAGCTTCAGGCCCTGCGGCGTCACATCCATCACTGCGAGGTCGGTGATGATGCGATTGACCACGGCCTTGCCGGTCAGCGGCAGCGTGCACTGGGGCAGGATCTTCATGTCTTCGCTGCCGTCCTTCTTGCGGGCCACATGCTCCATCAGCACGATGACGCGCTTGACGCCGGCCACCAGGTCCATGGCACCGCCCATGCCCTTGACCATCTTGCCCGGGATCATCCAGTTCGCCAGGTCACCGCTGGCTGTCACCTGCATGGCGCCGAGGATGGACAGGTTGATCTTGCCGCCACGGATCATGGCAAAACTGTCATGGCTGCCGAAGATCGAGGAGCCGGCGATCGTGGTCACCGTCTGCTTGCCGGCATTGATCAGGTCGGCATCGACCTCGTCTTCGGTCGGAAAGGGGCCGATGCCCAGCATGCCGTTCTCGCTCTGCAGCCAGACTTCCTTGTCTGCGGGCACGAAGTTGGCAACAAGGGTCGGAATGCCGATGCCCAGGTTGACGTAGAAACCGTCTTCCAGCTCTTGCGCCGCGCGGGCCGCCATTTGGTCTTGGGTCCAGGCCATGGTCAGGCTCCCTTCTTTTCACTCAGAGTGCGCTTCTCGATGCGCTTCTCGGGATTCGCGTTCACCACGATGCGGTGCACATAGATGCCGGGCAGATGAACCGAGTCCGGGTCGAAGCTGCCGGTGGGCACGATCTCTTCCACTTCCACCACGGTGATCTTGCCGGCCATGGCAGCGGCCGGGTTGAAGTTGCGGGCGGTGCGGCGGAAAAGCAGGTTGCCGCTCTCATCGGCCTTCCAGGCCTTGACCAGCGCCACCTCGGGCACAAGGGCCAGCTCCATCACATAGGTCTGGCCATCGAACTCGCGCAGTTCCTTGCCCTCGGCCACGATGGTGCCGACGCCGGTGCGCGTGAAAAAGGCCGGGATGCCGGCACCACCGGCCCGCAGCTTCTCCGCGAGCGTGCCCTGCGGCGTGAACTCGAGCTCCAGTTCGCCGGCCAGGTACTGGCGCTCGAACTCCTTGTTCTCGCCCACATAGCTGGAGATCATCTTCTTGATCTGCCGGGTCTCCAGCAACTGGCCCAGGCCGAAGCCATCGACGCCGGCATTGTTGGAGATCACCGTCAGGTTCTTGACGCCGCTGTCGCGCAGCGCGGCGATCAGGGCCTCGGGAATGCCGCAGAGGCCGAAGCCGCCGACGGCCAGCAACTGGCCGTCGCGGACGATGCCATCCAGCGCTGCAGCCGCGCTGGGAAAGAGCTTGTTCATGAAATTTATCTCCTGGCTTCCCGGGTATTCGGAACGCCGGATAGCGTACTACGCAGGCCCGGTCCGGGTCGTTACGTAAATTCGCCTAGGCACTGCCACCACTTACAGTACGGCCCATGACGCCACAAGCCCTGCAGGACAGCATCCCCGCCATCTTTGCGCCCTGGATCATCGCGATGGACCTCGAAGTCCTCGCGGTCGATGTCGAAGGCATCACCCTGCGCCTGCCGGTGCGGCGCGAGTACCTGCATGTGGGAGGCGTGATGTGCGGCCAGGCTGCCATGGCGGTGGCCGACACGGCCATGGTGCTGGCGCTCAGCGCCAAGCTGGGCGGCTTTCGGCCCATGACCACGGTGCAATTGCAGACTTCCTTCCTGCGGCCGATCGGCGGCGAGCACTGCATCGTCAAGGCCCGGGTGCTGCGCTCGGGCAAGACCATGGCCTTCGGCTCGATAGACATCGAAGACCACGAAGGCCGGCTGGCGGCGCAGGCCACGACGACCTACGCCCTGCTCTGATGGCTGTGAAGGCTCTCATGGACTACCGGCTCGCCTTCGACCTCGCGCCCATCGGCCTGATCCTGTCCGAGCAGCGCGTCATCCGCGACTGCAACAGGCATGTGCTGGCCATGTTCGGCGCCGAGCGCGAGCAGCTGATAGGCCAGAGCTTCGAGCTGCTCTACCCGACACCGGCCGAGTTCCAGCGCACCGGCGAGCGCATCGTCGCCAGCCTCGACACGCAAGGCTATTACGCCGACGACCGCATCATGAAGCGCGCCAGCGGCCAGCTGTTCTGGTGTCATGTGACCGGCCGGGCACTGAACCCCCAGGACCCCCACGCGAGCGGCATCTGGAGCTTCGAAGACCTCTCGGCCCACCGGCAATTGACCGCCACGCTGACTGCGCGCGAACGCGAGATCGCCGCCCTCCTGATCGACGGGTTGACCAGCAAGCTGATCGGCAAGAAGCTGGGCATCAGCCCTCGCACGGTGGACGTCTACCGTGCGCGCTTGATGAAGAAGTACGAGGCGGCGACGACGCCGGAGCTGGTGCACAAGCTCTTGATTGCATGAGGCTGCGTGTCAGCGCTGCATCGTGACCGGCTCCATATCCCGGATGTAGAAGACACCGTCCCATTGATAGCCCAGACCTGAGCGTGCATAAGGCGTGCTGTAGCCGAATTCCATCTTGCGTTCTGCCAGCCCGGCCTTCAGCGGCTGCGGCGCATTCAGGAATGCGAACTCGGCATTGCTGGTGGCGAAGGCCGACTCCAGGCTGCGCGGATAGGCCGGCGGTATGGGCTGCTTCTCGCCGGAGGCGAACTCCATGAAGCTGCCTTGCAGCGCGGTCAGGTTGAGCACGTAGTAGTCGCGGCCCAGCTTCTCGCCCAGGATGTCGCCCGCATAGCGATGCTGCTCGTCGAGCGTCACGCCGCGTGCCACATGGATGGTGTGGGCCCAGATCACGGCCTTCTTGCCGGGATATAGCTTGTTCAGCTGCCACAGCACGTTGTTGGCCATCTCGTGGTCACGCTGGTAGTCCCCTCGCCAGAAGTTGGCCGCCTGGGCTTGCAAGCCGGCGAGGCTGCGGCACAGCAGCTCATCGCCCTTGGGAGCACACAGCCGCTTGCGCAGGCGCTGGGCCATGGTTTCGAAGGCCTGCTGGTCAGCCGTACTCGGCGCCTCGCGCTTCATCTGCATCAGCTCGCCGGCCAGCCGCTCGAACAGCGGCCAGCCGGTGGCATCAACCTGCAACTGCTTGCGCAGCCCCGGCAGCAAGGCCTTGCGGCTGTAACCGCCGCTGAGCTGGCTGTCGATGCCCGAGAGCAGCAGCGGCCGCGGGCCCGCCTGCTGCTCGTCCAGATAGCGCAGGAGCCCGCGGCCGGCATCGCTGTTGGCGTACATGTAGAACACATTGCCCGAGGCCAGCGCATCGAGCTTCTCGCCGCGCTGCATGGCTTGCTGCAATTGCGCGATGTCGAACACACCGCTTTCCAGCAGCAGCACGTCGAAGCCCTTCTTCTCGTGCAGATAGCGCAGGAGCCGCGTCTTCAACTCGAACTCCTGGCGGCCGCCATGGGTCTGCTCGCCCAGCGCCACCACGCGCGTCTCGCCCAGCGCATCGCCGAAGGCCTGCAGCTGCGCGTCAGTGAGCGCGGCGGCATGGCCGGCGACCATCGGTTTCATGCGGGCCTGCACCCAGGCCATCGATTCATCGGCCGCCCATGCGGCAGCCATGGGCACCAGCAGGGCTGCCAGCGCCATCCATTTCCTCGTCATCTTCTTCGCTCCTCCAAGAGTGCGGCCAGCATAGCGGCGCGCAAGGGGCGAGTCTGAACGTCACCTCAAGGGCGGCTGAAGGTCAGCTTGCAGCCAGCGACAGTTCCCAGATCGGGCCGCCATCGTCGATGCGCACATGCCGGCCCGGCGCAAAGCCGCTGGCACGCAGCACCTTCAGGGCCGGCTGGGCTGCCACGCCGGCCTGCCCGACTGCCGCCTGCGCTGCGGCATCGAGGAAGGAAAGATAGAGCAGCTGGCGCGGCAGCAGCGCCGCCAAGTGGCTGCGCCAGGCCTCGCCCATCGAGACCTGTGCTTCGGCCGGGTCGCGCGGGCAGAAATGAGCCCCCAGGCCCTGCCAGAAGACAGACCTGCCTGCCGCATCGCGCACACCACCCAGCTCCACGATCAGGCGCGCGCCATGGCGCAGCGGCTCGCCGGCAATGCGGGCCAGGGCTGAGTCCAGCAGGGTCTGCAAGGCCGCCTGTTGCAGCGCTTCATCGAGGCCGGGCGCGCAGGCGATGTCGGTCAGCTCGCTGTCTCCGGTCTGGTCGTTGCCCAGCAGCAAGGTGGCCTGGCGCTGGAACAGGCCCAGCTCGGAGGCGGCATGCACCGCCTGCCCCACGTGATAGCTGTAGCGCGGCAGCGCAAGGCCCAGATGCTCGCGCAGGCGCAGGCAGGCCACGGGGCGATCCCCTTCATCGATGGCCAGGTACAGGCGTTCGCCCTCGGCCTGGGTGTCGGTATCGACCGCATGGCCCGTCTGGTTGACCCAGCCGGCCATGGAGACGGCATCAGCGCTCGACGCAGCGCGGATCTTGATCGGGTTCATGGTTGGCCCTCCTCGCCGTCCATCGGCTCTACTGGCGTGACGGTGATGCGCTCGCCTTCGCCCAGCTCGAGCCGCTGCACCAGCTCATGGCGCGGCGGCAGCTCCAGCGCCGCCAGCGGCAAGGCCGCGAGCACCGCGCGGAAGCCGGCGCGGTCGCGGCGCGCGGCCACATGCCAATGCGCCTGCCCCAGCGCCAACGCGCCGCTGCGCAGGCTCAGCTCACGCGCATGCCGCACGCTGCGCAGCAAATGCAGGCTCGCTTCGACGGTCGGTCCGCCGTCGAAGATGTCGACATAGCTGTCGGCATCGAAGCCCTCGGCCTGCAGGATGGAGAACGGCAGCTCGCCCACCGGATGCAATTGCCCCAGCGCGAACTGCGCGTTCTCGGGCAGCAGGCTCACATGGATGGGCGAATGCGGCATCAGGTCGGCGATGAAGGCCTTGCTGCGGCCGCCGATCACCGCCTCGGCCTGCGGATAGTCCATGTTGAAGAAGCGCCGGCCCACCGCATCCCAGAACGGGCTCTGGCCCTGTGCATCAACGAGGCCCGGGCTCTCGGCGGCGATGCGCTCGTTGAAGCGCTCCAGGTGCTGGCGGATGAAGAGCAGGCGCGCCCGCGACAGGAGCTGCGGCGCCAGCCCCTGCTCGTAGGCCGGTTCGATGTAGAACGAGGTCAGCAGCGTGCAGCCGGTCAGGTCGTGGCACAGGTGCAGGGTGTGCATGCGCTGGCTCACGCCCATGGCCTTTGAGGCATGGACGACAAACTCGTTGCGATAGCTGTAGAAGCGATCGTGGAAACCAGCGCTGGCGGCAATGCCACTGCAGCCGACCACGCGCCCGGCGCGGCGGTCTTCCAGCACGAAGAGATAGGTTTCCTCGCCGCTGGCGGCATCCTCGCTGGCGAAGGCCTGCATGGAGCGCTCGATGCGCGTCTGCAACTGAAGCCGGTCGCTGGGCAGCGAGCTGATGCCGTCGACCGAGGCCGCGGCAATGCACTCCAGGGCCGTCAGGTCGGTGAGCGCCACCGGGCGCAGGAGGAAGTCGTCAGGGCTGCTCATCAGTGGTCTCCGGTGCACGCTGGCGCCAGGCGGCGGCCCGCTGGCTGCGCTCATCGCGCGGCGTGTGGCCGAAATGGGATTTGTAGGCATTGGAGAAATGCGGCCCCGAGGCAAAGCCGCTGGACAGCCCGATCTGCAGGATCGACTGGCTGCTCTGCTGCAGAAGCCGCTGCGCACGCTTGAGCCGCAGCTCCAGGTAGTAGCGCGAAGGCAGGGCATCGAGATGCTGCTTGAAGAGGCGCTCCAGCTGACGGCGTGACAGGCCAACGAGGCGCGCCACATCTTCGGTAGGAAGCGGCTCGCTCAAATTCGCTTCCATCAGCGCCAGCGCTTCGCTCAGCTTGGGGCTGCCACCACCCATGCGCTCGGTGATCGGCACGCGCTGGCGTTCGCCAGCACCGCGCGCGCGCTCTAGGCCCAGATGTTGCGCCAGCTCCTGGCCCACACGGTCACCATGCAGGCGCGCGGCCCAGGCCAGGACCAGGTCCAGCGAAGCCGTGCCGCCCGCGCAGCTGAGCAAGCGCCCGTCGGCCGCGATCTCCCAGACATGGCCAGACCAGACCACGCCAGCATGCTCCTGCATTGCGGCGTCGGCCAGCGTCCAGTGGATCGTGGCGCGTTGGCCATCGAGCAGCCCTGCCGCCGCCAGCAAGGCTGCGCCACCATCGACGCCGGCCAGCACGGTGCCGCGCAGCGCGTGCGATTGAAGCGCCTGTACGAGCGCTGGTGACGGCAGCGGGGCCTCGGCCGCGATCAGGAAGAGCGCCTGCCAGTCCGCATCCGCATCGAAGGCCTGGGTCTGCAGCAGGACATCCCCCCCGGCAACGAGCAAACCCCCGGCTTCGGACAGGAGCCGGCACTCATAGCGGGCCTCTTCCTGCAATTCATTGAGCGCCTGCAGCGCCTCGACCACGCCCGCCACGGCCAGCATCGAGCAGCCTGGCAGCAAGACCAGGCCGCACAGGCGCTGCGGCGCAGGGTTCACTGCCAGCCTATGAGGTGTGGAATCGCCAGCAGCCCCAGAGCCATCACGAGATAGAGCCCCTGCAGCGGCAGCATCCAGCGCGCCCACTTGGTCCAGGGAATGCCGGCCAGAGCCAGCACGCCCACGGTGATGCCCGAGGTCGGAATCATCGGCGTGGTCAGCTCACCGAACTGGAAGGCCAGGATGGCGGTCTGGCGGCTGACGCCCACCAGGTCGGCCAGCGGGCCCATGATGGGCATGGTCAGCGCCGCCTGGCCCGTGCCCGAATGGATGAAGAAATTGATCACCGACTGGATCAGGAACATCTTCTGCGCCGAGAACACCGGGCTGTCGCTCTGCACATAGGGCACCAGCGCATGCAGCATGGTGTCGACGATGTGGGCATCGCGCATGACGACGACCGTGGCCTTGGCCAGCGCGATCACCAGCGCTGTGCTCACCATGTCGCGCGCACCTTGCAGGAAGGCGGCCACCCAGTCGTCCGCCGACAGCCGGGCAACCAGGCCCACGGAAATGCCCATCACCAGGAACAGCGCCGCGATGTTGTCGATGTCCCAGCCGTACTTGACGACACCCAGAATCATCACGCCCAAGCTGCCGGCAAAGATCGCCAGGACCAGCTTGTGCGTGAGCGTCATTCCCGAGAAGGTCTCGAACTCGGCCAGGTTCAGGGTGCGGCGTTTCTCCTCGTCCATCGCGAACGTGGGGCTCAGCTGTGGCGTGCGCTTGACCCGGGCGGCGTACCACATCAGGAAGGCGATCGTGACCGTCGTGGCCACCACCCAGCAGATCATGCGAAAGCCAATGCCCGAGAACAGAGGCACGCCGGCAATGCCCTGCGCAACGCCCACATTGAAGGGGTTCAGGAAGGCGGTGGCAAAGCCTATCTGCGAGCCGACAAAGGGAATCGCTACGCCGACCACCGTGTCGTACTTCAGGGCCAGGGCCAGCGGAATGAAGATCAGCACGAAGGGAATCGCCTCCTCCGCCATGCCGAAGGTGGCGCCGCCCATTGAAAACAAGGTGACGAAAGCGGGAATCGTGGCCGCGCGCACAAAGGCCGAGCGCGTGTGCGCCTTGGCCACCGACTTGATCATCGCGTCGATGGCCTGGGTCTTGTGCAGCACATTGAAGACCCCGCCCACCATCAGCACGAAGCCGATGATCAGCCCAGCCTCGACAAAGCCCTTGATCGGCGCAATCAGCAATTGCACCGGCCCTTGCGGGTTGGCGGCGATGTAGCGGAAGGAGTTCGGGTCGATGACCTTGCGGCCATTGAGCATCGTGGTGTCGTACTGCCCGCCCGGCACCAGCCAGGTGGCCGCAGCGATCAGGGCCAGCAGGCCGAACAGCAGGACAAAGGTATTGGGGAATTTGAGCTTCATCGCGCCCTGCCCTTACATCGACAGCAGCTTGCCGCTGCGGAAAGCCTTGGCGCCAGCGATCTTGGCCACGCGCATGCCGCGCGAAGCATAGCGGCGCGCCACGCGGGCAAAGAGCATGCCCGAGACCGTGGCCTTGAGCTCGGTGCGCTCATCGGTGTTCGGGTCGATCAGCTCGACCACCACATCGCCGGCCTGCACCTGCTCGCCCGGCTCTTTCTTGAACACCAGCAAGCCGGCATGCGGTGCGGCAATCGGCTCCACGCCTTCCAGCGGCGTGGCTGCACAACGCGCAGGCGGCGCCGCACGCGGTGTGCCGCCGATATGGCCAGCCTGCTGCAGGTAGGCGACCAGTGCCGCCGCATCCTGCTCGGCCAGGCCATGCTCCACCTGCGTCTCGCCGCGCAGCTCCACGGTGATGGCCACGCAGGCATTCGGTATCGGGTGCGCCGGCAGCTGCTCGGCCAGCTCCCACCAGATGCGCGACAGCGATTCATCAAAGGGGTCGTCTCCCGACATCCGGGCCAGCAGCACGGCCTCGGCGCCGATCTGCGCAGACAGCGGCATCACCTGGTCTGCCAGCGGCGTGCCGGTGTAGAGATGCAGGACGGCCTGGTTGTCGCAATGCAGGTCCAGCACGATGTCGGCATCGCAGGCCAGTGTCTGCAAGGTCTTCTTCAGGACTTCGGTCTCGGTCGTGGCCTCCCACTCGCCGAGCAGGTCGCGGCTGGCGGCGCGGATCGCCTCCACATTGGCGGCTGCGTCACTACCCAGCTTGCCCTTCAGACGCTCCAGCAGCGGCGCGGTGAGATGCTTGTAGTGCCGGTTGAAATTGACGCCGGTGCTCAGGTCGAAGCGGCCGAACAGCGTGCCTTGCAGGTCTTGCGACAGGCCGATCGGATTGGCCATCGGCACCAGCACGATCTCGCCGTCGATCAGGCCGGCGGCCTCAAGCTGCAAGAGCTGCTCGCGCAGATGCTGGGCCACCAGCATGGCCGGTATTTCGTCGGCATGCAGTGAGGCCTGGACATAGACCTTGCGGCCGCTCCTGGCCGGGCCGAAGTGCAGGCTGCGAAGCGTACGGCAAAGACCGCTGCTGCTGGAAGGAAGTGCGTGCTGCACGGTGCGCATGGTCAGGCTTTCTTGCTGCTTGGCGCCTCAGGCGGCGCCACGATGGATGGGGTGATGGGCTTCAGTGCGAGGCGGCCAGCGGCGTGTAGAACGGGCGCTTGATCTGTACCGGCTGTACGTCCAGGCGCAGGTCCAGCACCGTGTAGTCGTCGCCACCAAGCCAGGCCAGGCTGTCGCTGGCCTTGTAGAGGCGGAACTCGAAGCCGACATCGGGCTGCGGGTCTTGTGCGCCGGCCCGGCCCTTGAAGGCGAGGCCGCGAAGCTCCGGGTGCGGGCTGTCAATCAGGCGACCCATGGCGTTCACGATGGCGTTGTCGGCCAGCATGTCGACGTAGAACGGCTCGACCATGAAGCGCGGCTTGAAGCCCTCGGCCCGCGGGTCGATCTTCTGGCCGACCAGCTTTTCGGTCGAAGGCTTGCTGACGCCGCTGCGCAAGTCGTGCCTGTCGCCATGGTCGAGATAGCTCAGGCGCACATTGCGGATGTTGAAGGCTGCAAGCGCCGCATCGCTGCTGGCCTGGGTGAGGTCCAGCAGCAGGCCGCCGCGTGCGCCGATCAGCTCGATTTCTTCACCGCGTATCACCGCCGCGCTGTTCTCCTCGATGCCCAGGCCCAGCTTGTAGCCGGTGGCCTGCATGGCCGGCAGCAAGCGGCCGATGCGGCCGCGCTTGAGGAAATGCTGGTCAACGATCAGCTGCCTGGTGATGAAGCCAAGGCCGCGATCCAGTTCCTTGCCCTCGCGCAGCCGGCCCTGCAGCACCGAGATGTTGTCGGGTGCATCGCGAAACATCGTGTGGCTCATGATGGCCGCACCGGCGCTGGTGCCGGCCACCAGGCCGCCGCGATTGAACACCGCCCAGATCGCCTGCAGCATTGCGGTGGGCTTGCCGCCAGGTTGCAGGGTGTCAACGATCAGCTCCTGAGCGCCACCGGCGAAAAACACGCCCTGGGCCGTGCGCACCTGTTCGATCAGGGCCGGGTCATTGAGCTTGCTTTGCAGGTCGACACCGGCCAGGCGCGGCGCGACCGGTATGACTTCGGCGCGGGCGCCGTGACGGGTCAGCGGCTCGACGATCAGATTGGCCGCGCGCTGTGGATTGCCGGCAGCGGTGCCGAAGACCACGATGCGCGCGCCCGTGCCGCCCGCTTCATCCACCACGCGCTGCCAGACCTCGGTGTTGTCGGAGCGCAGGGCGCCGCCGATGGCGATCACGACGCCGGGCTTGCTCTGCGCCTGCGAGAGCGTTGGCACCAGGCTACCCAGGCAAACGGCAGCTACAAGAGCCTGCAAGTAACGGCGGCGGACAGGGACGGTTCGGGTTTGCATGGCCGCATCTTGTCAGCCCCCGCCCTTGCCCACCAGCGGGAAAGGCCGGACCGGTGCCGGCTTGGGCGAGGCGCGCAAGTGCATGTCGCTTTGAAGCAAGGCATTTCCTGGCACCCAGCTGCCGCTTTACGGCTTTGCGACAACTTCTTGCGAGCAAGTGCGCAGGCCGCCAAAACCCCATAGGCAAGCGGCAAAGCCCGCTCCTAGAGTCGCGGCCATTCCTGCTCACCGCCCTCCTTCCAACCCCTCTTCAAGGCAAGACCCACTCATGACGCCTCAACGATTCTTCAAGCTGCAGACGCTGGCCCAGGCCGCCCTGCTCCTGGCTGCCACCGTCTCCGTCCAGGCCCAGGAGGCCAAGCTGGAGCGGGTCGAAGTGACCGGCTCCAGCATCAAGCGCATTGACGGCGAAGCCGCCCTGCCGGTCGAGACCATCAAGCGCGCCGACATCGACAAGCTCGGCGTCACCACTGCCGCAGAACTGCTGCAGAAGATCACCTCCAACGTCGGCGGCCTGACCGACGGCGCGTCCATCAGCGACCAAAGCGGCGGTCAGCGCGGCTTCAACGGCGCCAACCTGCGTGGACTCGGTGTCTCCAGCACCTTGGTGCTGCTGAACGGCCGCCGCCTGGCCAACTTTGCCAGCCCGGGTGACGACGCCGGCGTCGACTTGAACAGCATCCCCTCCGGAGCCATCCAGCGCGTCGAAGTGCTGAAGGACGGCGCCTCGGCCATCTACGGCACCGACGCCATGGGCGGCGTGATCAACTTCATCACCCGCAAGGACTTCCAGGGCGCCAACTTCAACGTCTACGGCCTCAAGACCGACGAAGGCGGCGGCGGCAAGAAGACCGCGACCCTCGGCGGCGGCTTCGGCGACCTGCGCAAGGACCGCTTCAACGTCTTCGCCACGCTGGACCTGCAGAAACTCGACGAGCTGGATGCCTCGCAGCGCAAGTTCATCCGCGAGTACAGCCTGCCCACCCGCCTGCCACCGCAGGCGTCGAGCAACTCCTTCCCGGCCAACGTCGACCTCTCGAGCGCCCAGCTGACCGCGCTGAACAACTTCGTTCGCGCCAACCCGGGCACCGCGCTCAAGGGCACGAACGCCGACGGCACCTGGAACCCGGGCGGGCCGAACTCCGGCTCGCGTCGCGTGAGCTTTGACAAGGCCAGCTGCACCGGTGCGCCCAATGCCAATTTCGTCGACGGCACCAGCCTGGGTGGCCGTGAGGGCTGCTCGTACGACTACGTGGCGGGCTCGCAGATCTACCCCAAGGCTGACAAGCAGAGCCTGCTCGGCCGCTTCACGGCGCAGCTTGACGATGACAACCAGGTCTTCGCCGAGGTGATGCTGGCCAAGGCCGAGACGGACTACGCGGCCTCGCCGGCGACGGCACGTTTCCGCACCAGCTCGGGCATCGCCCTGCCCGCGTCGCTGCAGGCCGTCACCGGCGTGACCGGAGCTGTGGACTTCCGCTTCCGCCTGGAGGACGCCGGCAAGCGCACCAGCCGCGTGGAAAGCGACGCCAGCCGCCTGGTGATCGGCGCCACCGGCAACATGGCCGGCTGGGACTACGACACGGCCCTCAGCCAAAGCGTGAACAAGGCCACCGACACCGACCTGTCGGGCTGGGTATCGCTGACAAAGCTGGAAGCCGGCCTCAAGGCGGGCACCTACAACCCGTTCGTGAAACCCGCCGACCGCTCGGCCGGCCAGGCCTTCATGAACTCGATCCGCCTGGACGGCGCGGCACGCATCAGCAAGGGCACATCGACGAGCATCGACGGCAAGCTGACCCGCGCCCTGGCCGCCCTGGAAGGCGGCGACCTGATGCTGGCCTTGGGTGCCGAGCTGCGCAAGGAGAAGACCGAGTTCCGCGCCACCGACGTGCTCAAGGGCAACGATGTCAACGGCGACCGATCCAGCTCGGGAGAACTGCTGGCCGACACCAGCCACTCGCGCAACGTGGCTGGCATCTTCGCCGAGCTCAGCGCGCCGATTACCAAGGAGCTCGAAGCGCAGATCGCGCTGCGTCACGACCGCTACAGCGGCGTGCACGACGCCGCCACCAACAAGACCTCGCCCGACCTCAGCACCACCAACCCCAAGCTCGGCCTGAGCTGGAGGCCCAGCAAGCAGCTGCTGACCCGCGCCTCCTACGGCACCGGCTTTCGCGCACCGACAGTGTCCGAGATGTTCCTGCCGCTGCGCTCGGGCATCACCGCCAGCTTCGTGCGCGACCCAGTGAGCGGCGAAGTCGGCCAGCTCGCCATCGACCGCTATTCCAACCCCGAGCTCAAGCCCGAGAAGTCCAAGCAGGCAAGCCTCGGTGTGGTGTTCGAGCCGATGCGCAGCCTGACCGGCAGCATCGACTACTGGAGCATCCGCAAGTCCGACATCATTTCGCAGATCGGCGAAGAAACGATCTTCACGACACCCGCGCTCTACAACGACCCCAAGGTCGTGGCGCGCTTCGATGACGGCTTCGTCGACTACATCACCGTCAAGAAGGAGAACCGCGGCAAGCTGAACACCTCCGGCTTCGATGTGTCGTTGAACTGGCGCGGCGAGGAGACCGGCTTCGGCACCTTTGGCGCCGGATTCAGCGGCACCCTGATCACCGAGTACAAGTTCGCCACCGACCCGCGCTCGCCGCTGGTCGACGGCCTGGGCAAGTTCAAGGATGACAAGGCCGTGCAGCGCTGGCGCCACAAGCTCAACCTGGACTGGGACTACGGCCCGGTCAGCCTGACGGTGACCAACACCTACCTGGCCGGCTATCGCGACCAGAACGTGGACGGCCTGGCCGCGCCCGAGTGGAACAACCGCGACGTCAAGCCCTACTCGCTGTGGGACCTGAGCGCGAGCTACCGCTTCTCGCCAGCCCTGCGACTGCGTGCCGGCGTGTTGAACCTGCTCGACACCGCGCCGCCGTTCACCAACCAGTCGCGCTACTTCCAGGTGACCTGGGACCCGACCTACGGCGACCCGCGCGGCCGTTCATTCTTTGCAAGCCTGAGCTACAGCTTCCGCTGAACGGGCCAAGGCCCGGCCCTGCTGCGCAGGGTCGGGCCTGCCTTCATTTCATCAATGTGGGCTTGCTTGCAAAGTCCCAGCTGAGCTTCATCAGCACCGAGTTCTTGGCGGCATCCAGGCCGGTGTCGCGGCCCGCACCCAGGGTCAGGTACAGGTCCTTGTCCAGGCGCTTTTCGAAGCCCAGGACCGCGCGCTTGCGATCTGCGAACGCGTGACCACTGGCGTGCGAACGCAGGGTCGAGTACTCCGCAATGAAGGCGCCCGATTCGCTGCCCCAGCGCAGGTTCAGGCCCACCAGCTCTTGCCGCGCCAGCGTGCTGACGCCGAGCGTGGATTTGGCGCTGGCATTGGAGTTGCGGCGCCAGTGCGCGGTGAGCAACCAGCCGACATCGTCATTGCCGTCCTCGGCCTTGGCGGGGGCCGGCGAGCGCCCGCCGCCGCCCAGCGCCGCGGTGAACCACACCACGTTGGAATCACCCGCAACGCCCGTTGGCAAGGCCGCGCCATCTTCCAGAGAAGCGACTGAGCGGCCAAAGCCCACGGCGACCATGGACTGGTTCCAGCGGGTCAGCGCGGTCTTGATGGCCTTGGCGCACTTGAGCCGGGATGCCTCGTCTTCTGCGGTGTAGTCGGGGGTGGGCATGGTCGTCTGGCCCGTCTTGTTCATTTCCGCAAGAGCCTTCTCGAGAGCCTCTTCCCTGACAAATGTCTGTGCAGTGGCCAAGCAGGACTCAACGCGAGACTGCTGCAAGGCCTCTTGGTAAGCTGGTGCATACAGAATGGTTTGCAGGCCAAGGGCGGAACGCGCCACATCCTTGTCCGATTTCACCTTGGTTGCGACGGACAAGGCCGTACGCGCCCATGCTCCCATCAGCGGGTCCTTGAGCTGACCCCAGTCGAGCTTGCCTATGGCCATCGCCGGAATGAACTCGGCCGACACGGCATTGGCCACCTTGCCATTGGCGTCGAAGGCCCGCCCGACCTGGGCTGAGAACTCGCGCAGGCTGGACAGGCGCGGCACGTTTTCTCCGGACGCACCGAGCATGAAGGCAGCCACCGAGGTGGTGATCGGCATGTCGACATGCGTGCCCTTGATGGTCTCGCTGAGTGTGGTGGGCTTGGGCTCATCAGCCGCCAGCACACCACTCGAAGCCAACGACATCAGCGCGAAAGCAGATCCGGAACAGGCATGGATCCATGTTTTCATGACAGCGCTCCCGGCTTACTGCGCGTCGACGTTGACCACGCCGACAAGACCGCTGGACATCGACTCTGAAAGCGTCTGGGCACCGCCGAAATCGGAGACCACGGCCCCGTTCCCAGCAAGGTAGAAGCTCAGCTTCAACGTCGAGGCAGAGACATCGATCAGCTGAAGATCGCCCTTGAAGCTCAGGCCGTAGCGCATGCCCTTCACAGCCTGGAAGGACACGGTCATGCCGTCGAAGGTGTCGGGGTCGTTGTCGAGCACCTTGCTGTCGACCACTTGCCAGTTGGCCTTGCCAATGGGGGTGCGAAAAACGCGCACTCCAAGCCTGGCCAGACCCGGCCAGGGCACCACCATGCCAAACGTCAGGGTTCCGGGCGCGCAGGCGCGCAGGGTCTTGTCTGTGAAATCAAGTACGGTCGCCATTGCAAACTCCTTGCGTCAAGAGATGGCGAGGATTCTTTTGCAATGAACAGAGGCGGCCATCCATCTTTGAGACGAGAAGACACGCTGCCGTCCGCAGGGTTGTGGAATACGGCCCGCTCGGTGCGGGGGTAGGCCTTGGGCTGCCAGGGCGCGAATGCCCGCGGCTCAATCCTCGATATGCCGGCGCAGCCAGTCGGGCAACGGCGCCGACTTCTGCGCTGGGAAATCCATCCACACCGTGGTGGCACCGCCGGCGGCGCAGATCACGCCCGGCTCGCCCACCCGCTCCAGCGTGATCCAGCAATCAAAGCTGCTGCGGCCCGGGTTGCTGACGTAATGCTTGGCCAGCACCTCGCCCGGATATTCCAGCTGCTTGTAGAAATTGCAGAAGGTGTTGACGATCACCGGCCCTTCGCCGGCTGGGTTGGGCGCCGCGTTCAAGGACTCCAGCCACTCGACCCGCACGATCTCAAGGTAGCGGAAATAGATCGTGTTGTTGACATGACCCATTGCATCCATGTCGCCCCAGCGCAAGGGGATGCGGGCCTCGTGGACCAGCTTCTTCTGCTCGGGGATTTCAAATCTCATGGGGTCCTGCTCATGCGATGCCCAACTCCGCCTTGATCTGCGCAATCTGCGCTTTCAAGGCCTCGATCTCGCCAGCCTGGCGCGCCTGCTCGGCACGCAATTGCAGAAGCTCGTCATCCCGCGAAGCTGGCTCGCCGGGAGCGGCAGGCACGGCATCAAACACCTCGCCGCAAAGCAGATGCGCCCAGCGACTTTCGCGCGCGCCCGGGGCTCTGGCCAGCTTGATCGCCAGCGGCGGCTGGCGCTCCGACAGCTCGACCAGGAAGGCCTCGACCGACGAGATGTCGGCAAAGCGATGCAGCCTTTCCGTGTTGCTGCGCAACTCGGCCGCCGTCTGCGGGCCACGCAGCATCAGCAGCGTGAGCAAGGCCTCGGCCTGCCCCGGCACATTGATGCCCCGGCGGAAATTGTGTTCATAGCGCTCGACCCGGCTGCCACTGACGCGGTTCACCAAGCTCATGCCCCGCAGCTCGTCGAGCGCGCGCAGCACCTCGTTCTCACCCGCGCTCATCACCGGGTCGCGGGCGGTCTTCTGATTGCAGCCCATCGTCAGGGCGTTCAAGGACAGCGGATAGCTGTCGGGCACGGTGAATTGCTTCTCGACCAGGACGGCCAGGACCCGCGCTTCCAGCGCGGTCAGCACACGAAGACTCATTGACTCAAACTCCAAAAACTCAGACGCCGAAGCCGTCGTCGGCCTGCAATACCGCGCCATTGATGAAATGGCTCTCGTTGGCGCACAGCATCAGCAGCGCCGTGTCCAGGTCCTGCGGCTGGCCGACGCGCTTGCGCGGCAACAGCTCGATCAGCTTCCTGCCCTGTTCGGTACCCCAGTGGTGGTGGTTGATCTCGGTGTCGATATAGCCCGGGCAGATGGCGTTCACATTGATGCCGTACTTGCCCCATTCCAGCGCCATCGCGCGTGTCATGTGGATCACGGCGGCCTTGCTCATCGAGTAGACACCGATCTGGCTCAAGACGCGCAGGCCGGCCATCGAGGCGATGTTGACGATGCGACCGCCCGTGAAGGTGCCGGGCGCAGAGCCGCGGGCGCGTGCCAGCATGCGCTTGCCCACCTCCTGGGCCACGAAGAAGGCGCCGCGCACATTGGTGTCCATCACGAAGTCGTAGTCGTCCGCGCCGACATCGGTGAGCTTCTGCGTGGTGCTCACGCCGGAGTTGTTGACGAGGATGTCGATCGTGCCCATCTCGGTCTCGGCATGCGCGATGGCCGACTTGATGCTGTCGAGATCGGTGACGTCGAGCGCCACCACATGGGCATCGCCGCCCTGCGACTCGATCTCGGCGCGCAAGTCCTTCAGCTTCTCGGTGCGCCGGCCCGCCAGCACCACGCCGGCCCCGGCCTTGGCGAGGGTGCGCGCGAACTGCGCCCCCAGGCCACTTGAAGCGCCGGTCACCAGGGCGACGCGCCCTTCCAGATCAATGCTGTAGCTCATCGCCTTGTCCTGTGAAAGCCTGGAGGAAACGATAGCACGCGCCCTGCACCGTGCCGACCTCAATCCGCATGCTGCAACTGACGCTGCGACATCCAGAAGCCTCCCGGCCCGGGCAAGCATTCGGCCGCGGCGCCAACGTGGAACTACCAATTCTTTGCCCCCGCAATCGCACTAGAGTCGTACCCAGCCCCGGCGCCTGACCGGGCGACCACAGGAGACTCCGATGCAACTGACTCGCCGCACCCTGACTCTGTCCGCAGCCCTGAGCTGGCTGACGCCCGCCGCCTTCGCCCAGCAGAAGTTCATCACGGTGCTGACCGGTGGCCAGAGCGGCGTCTACTACCCCTTGGGCGTGGCGCTGTCGCAGATCTATGGCAAGGCCCTGCCCGACGCCAAGGTCACCGTGCAGGCCACCAAGGCTTCGGCCGAGAACCTCAACCTGCTGCAGGCCGGCCGCGGCGAAATCGCCTTCACGCTGGCCGATGCCTTGTCCGACGCCTGGAAGGGCGACGCCGAAGCGGGCTTCACAGTGCCGCTGAAGAAGTTGCGCGCGGTCGCGGGCATCTATGCCAACTACATCCAGATCGTGGCCAGCGCCGACGCCGGCATCAAGACCCTGGCCGACCTGAAGGGCAAGCGCATCTCGGTCGGCGCTCCGAAGTCGGGGACCGAGCTGAATGCCCGCGCCGTGCTGAAGGCCGCGGGCCTCGCCTATGCCGACTTCGCCAAGGTCGAATACCTGCCCTTCGGAGAATCGGTGGAGCTGATGAAGAACCGCCAGCTCGACGTGACCCTGCAGTCGGCGGGCCTTGGCGTGGCCTCGATCCGCGACCTCGCGGCGGCGGTCAAGATCGTCATCGTGCCCATTCCTCCCGAGGTGGTGGCCAGGGTGGGCGACGCGGCCTACCAGAGCGCGCCGATCCCGGCCAACACCTACGCCGGCCAGGCCGCCGACGTGCCGGCCATCGCGGTCAAGAACTTCCTCGTCACCCATGAGGGTGTGGCGGCCGACGCTGTGTATGCCATGGTCAAGTCGATGTACGACAACCTCGACACCCTGGTGGCTGCCCACAACGCCGCGAAGGGCATCCGCAAGGACACCGCGCTGGGCGGCACGCCGGTGCCGCTGCATCCGGGCGCTGAAAGGTACTTCCGCGAAGCGGGACTGATCAAGTGATCGCCGGCAGCACGCCGGACGCACAACTGCAGGAACCCGGCCATGCCGGGGGCTTCAGCGGCGCGCTGTTCTGGATTGCCGTCATCTTCTCGACCTTCCAGATCGTCACGGCCGCCTTCAGCCCGCTGTCGAGCTCGGTGGTGCGGGCGGTGCATGTCGGCTTCCTGTTGCTGCTCACCTTCACCCTGCATCCGCCGCTCAGGCGCGGCTGGCTGGGCTGGATCATGGGCAGCCTGGCCTTCGCGGCGGGGCTCTACCACTGGGTGTTCGAGGCGCAGCTGGTGCAGCGGGCCGGCGAGCTGACGCGGGCCGACATGGTGGTGGGCGTGCTCAGCATCGTGCTGGTCTTCGAGGCCGCACGGCGCATCATGGGCCTGGCCCTGCCGCTGATCTGCCTGGCCTTTCTCGGCTATGCGCTGTTCGGCGAGCATCTGCCCGGCGCCCTGGCACACCGCGGCTTCGGACTCGACCAGGTGGTGTCGCAACTGGGCTTCGGCACCGAGGGCCTCTACGGCACACCCACCTACGTCTCCTCGTCCTACATCTTCCTGTTCATCCTGTTCGGCTCCTTCCTGGAGCAGGCCGGCATGATCACCCTCTTCACCGACTTCGCGCTCGGCCTGTTCGGCCATGCCAAGGGTGGGCCGGCCAAGGTGGCCGTGGTGTCGTCCGGCCTCATGGGCACGATCAACGGTTCGGGCGTTGCCAATGTCGTGACCACCGGCCAGTTCACCATCCCGCTGATGAAGCGCTTCGGCTACAGGGCTTCGTTCGCCGGTGGCGTGGAGGCCTGCGCCAGCATGGGCGGGCAGATCATGCCGCCGGTGATGGGCGCCGTCGCCTTCATCATGGCCGAGACCATCAACGTGCCGTATGTGGAGATCTGCAAGGCCGCGGCCATTCCGGCGCTGCTGTACTTCCTCACCGCGTTCGTGATGGTGCATCTCGAAGCCGGCCGTGCCGGCCTTGTCGGCCTGCCCAAGGAGCAGTGCCCCAACCCCTGGGCCGCGCTGCGCCTGCGCTGGTACCTGATCCTGCCGCTGGCGGTGCTGGTGTGGCTGCTGTTCGCCGGCTACACGCCGCTGTTCTCGGGCATGGTGGGGCTGGCACTCACCGTGGTGCTGATCTTCGGCGCCGGGCTCACGCCGCTGCTCGGGCGCCGCGTGCTGCAGCTGCTGTTCTGGGTGCTGATCGGGCTGGCCGCGTCGAGCTTCTTCCGCTTCGGCATCCTGGCCATCATGCTGCTGTGTGCCGTGCTGGGCACGGCGCTGTGGTTTGCCAAGGGGGGCCGCGACACGCTGCGCCTGGCGCTCGGTGCGCTGGCCGACGGCGCGCGGCATGCGCTGCCGGTGGGCGTGGCCTGTGCGCTGGTGGGTGTGATCATCGGCTCGCTGACACTCACCGGTGCGGCGACCTCGTTCGCCGGCATGGTGATCCAGCTCGGCCAGGACAGCCTGCTGCTGAGCCTGCTGCTGACGATGCTGGTCTGCCTGGTGCTGGGCATGGGCATACCGACCATCCCGAACTACATCATCACCAGTTCGCTGGCCGCGCCGGCCCTGCTGCAGCTGGGCGTGCCGCTGATCGTCTCGCACATGTTCGTCTTCTATTTCGGCATCATGGCCGACCTGACCCCGCCGGTGGCGCTGGCGGCGTTCGCGGCCGCGCCCATCGCGCGCGAATCGCCGATGAAGATCGGCCTGCAGGCGATGCGCATCGCGATAGCCGGCTTCGTGGTGCCCTTCATGGCGGTCTACGCGCCGGCGCTGATGCTGCAGGGCGGCACCTGGTGGGACACGGCCTATGTGGTCGTCAAGGCTGTGCTGGCCATCCTGCTATGGGGCGGCACGGCCATCGGCTACTGGCTCGTGCCGTTGGCCTGGTACGAGCGCGTCTGGGCCTTCGTCGCCGCGGCCCTGCTGATCTCCGCCGTGCCGCTGACCGACGGGATCGGGCTCCTGATGACGGCGGCGCTTGTGCTTTGGCATGTGCCGCGCGCGCGGCGCATCGCGCCTGCGTGAGCACGGCACTGCTGGCCCTGTGCCTCAGCGCCGGCGCACTGCGGGTCGAGCTGCCGATGTCCAGTTTCACGCTGCGCTGGCGGCACTCGATCGAGAAGACCGAATGGGCCGAGGACTACGAACTCGCCGGCGACTGGCTGCACCTGTCGCAGGCCCGCATCCGCGGCTCCGGCGCAGGCATGGAGCCGCCGGCCGGTGCGGTGCTGCTGCACGGCGTCTGGCATTACCGCCCGACCGAACGCTGGCATCGCGAACTGGTGCTGGCGCGCTCCGGCTTCGTGCCTGACTACGAGCTCTGCACGGCGGCGGGATGCCGCCCCCTCACGGACTGGCTGCCGCTGGACCACGACGCAGAGGGTCCGACGGTGTTGCGGTCTTGTCCCCTTCGCCACAAAAAATAGCACGACCGTTCTATTTTTTGTGGGCGCCAGTAGAATGCGCCGCCAACGAGAGACAGCAGTACTTCACAGGACCTCCTACATGACCTCCGCAGAACTCCTCGCCCAATTCGGCCCCCGCGAAAGCATGGAATACGACGTGGTGGTCGTGGGCGGCGGGCCGGCAGGCCTGGCCACCGCCATCCGCCTGAAGCAGCGCGCTGCCGCTGACGGCAAGGACATTTCCGTCGTGGTGCTCGAAAAGGGCTCCGAGCCTGGCGCCCACATCCTCTCTGGCGCAGTGATGGACCCGCGGGCACTGAGCGAGCTGATCCCGGACTGGAAGGCTCAAGGTGCGCCCCTGGGTCAGGCCGTGACCGGCGACGACATCCTGTTCCTGTCCGAAACCGGATCGACCCGCACGCCCGACTGGCTGGTGCCGCGCAATTTCCACAACGACGGCTGCTATGTCGTCTCGCTGTCGAATGTGGTCAAGTGGCTGGCCACGCAGGCGGAAGCCCTGGGCGTGGAGATCTTTCCGGGCTTCACGGCAGCCGAAGTGCTGTATGACGAACAGGGCCGGGTCAAGGGCGTGGCCACCGGCAATCTCGGCATCGGCAAGGACGGCGCGCCGCACGATGGTTTCCAGCTCGGCATGGAACTGCTGGGCAAGTACACCGTGTTTGCCGAAGGCGCACGCGGCCATCTCGGCAAGCAGTTGATCGCCAAGTACCAGCTCGATGCGGGCAAGGACCCGCAGACCTACGCCATCGGCATCAAGGAACTGTGGGAAGTGCCGGCCGACAAGGCCAAGCCTGGCCTCGTGGTCCACACCGCCGGCTGGCCGATGACCGACGACACCTTCGGCGGCGGTTTCCTGTATCACCTGGAAGACAACAAGGTCACGCTCGGCTTCGTGATCGGTCTGGACTACCAGAACCCGTACATGAGCCCGTTCGAGGAAATGCAGCGCTGGAAGACCCATCCGGCCATCGCCGCCCATATCGAGGGCGGCAAGCGTATCGGCTACGGGGCCCGCGCCATCAACAACGGCACGCCGCAAGCCCTGCCCAAGACCGTGTTCCCGGGCGGCGCCCTGGTCGGCTGTGATGCCGGCTACCTGAACGCCGCGCGCATCAAGGGCAGCCATGCCGCCATCAAGTCCGGCATGCTCTGCGCTGACGCCATGGCCGATGCGCTGTTCGCCGGCCGCGCGCAAGATGAGCTGGCCGCCTACCCCACGGCCTTTGAAGCGAGCTGGCTGAATGAAGAGCTGCAGCAGACCCGCAACTTCAAGCTGTGGTTCAAGAAGGGCAAGCTCACCGGCCAGCTGATGACCGGCATCGAGCAATGGCTGCTCCCCAAAGTCGGCGTGCAATCCCCGCCCTGGACCCTGCATGGCAGCAAGCGCGACAACGAGTGCCTGCTACCGGCGGCGCAGTGTCAGCCCATCAACTATCCGAAGCCTGACGGCAAGCTCAGCTTTGACAAGCTCTCGTCGGTGTTCATCTCGAACACCAACCATGAAGAGAACCAGCCTGCCCACCTGACCTTGAAGAACGAGGGCGTGCCCGTCGCGGTCAACCTGGCCAAGTACGCCGGCCCCGAGGGCCGCTACTGCCCGGCCGGTGTCTACGAATTCATCAAGACCGATGCCGGCGAAGACAAGCTGCAGATCAATGCGCAGAACTGCGTGCACTGCAAGACCTGCGACATCAAGGACCCGACGCAGAACATCGTCTGGGTCACGCCAGAAGGTGGCGGCGGCCCGAATTACGCGGGCATGTGATCGAAGGGCGGCCGCGGTCGCCCTTTTCGTTTCTACAAGCTGTAGTCGTAGCGCAGGAAACCCCGGTGCTGGCCCACGCGGTCGTAGAGGCCCCGCGCGCGCGCGTTGTCCTGGTGCGTGAGCCAGTAGTAGCGCGCAGCGCCTCGAGCACGCGCCGCTGCAGCCACTGCTTCGATCAGCGCTGCGGCCACACCCCGCCCGCGCGCAGCCTCAGCCACGAACAAGTCCTGCAGATAGCAGACCGGGCCGCTCCAGGTCGAGGCATGCATCAGGTAATGCGCCATCCCGACCAGCCGGCACTCATCCAGGAGCACCAGGCCGTGGACCTCGTTGGCAGACAGCAGCCGCTGCCAGGCCAGCTCGTAGCCGGCGTCGTCCAGCTCGGTCTCGTAGAACTGCTTGTAGCCGCGCGCGAGCTGCTCCCAGCCGGCACGGTCACCGGGCTGCGGCGGACGGATCTCAAACGCAGTCATCAGATGCCCAGCCTTTCCATCCACGACACCATGTCCTGCCCTCGCGCGCCCTGCCCGGCGAAATGCGCGCGCAGCCGCTCGCGCTCGCTGGCAGCGCGGTTCTGGCTCAGCTTGGCCTTGGCCTCCCAGCGCGTGACGCGGATGCGGAAGCCGACGATGGCGCCAAGCAACTTCTCCTTGTAGTCCTCCGGCAGCTCGATCCATTGCGCCGCATACCCGGGCTCATGGCGGGCGATCAGACGCTTGAGCAGGTGATCCTTGGCGAGTGGCGCGTCGATCAGCTCGACCTGACCGTAGACATGGACCGCCAGATAGTTCCAGGTCGGCACAGCGAGGTGGGTGTCGTAATGGCTGGGCGAGACGTAGCCGTCCGGCCCGCTGAAAACCGCCAGTGCTTCGCGCTGTTGCGCCAGCCAGGCCCCATGCGGGTTGGCGCGGGCCATATGGCCCTCCAGCCACCAGCCGGATTCATCAGCGCCCCAGCCCAGCGGCAGGTGGCTGACAAAGGAATGCCCTTGTGCATCGGGGCCGATCAGTGCGGCCAAGGGGCGCTCGTCGATCAACTGGCGCGCAAGGTCCAGATCGCTGAGATTGAAGTGCTTGGGGTTGTACATGGGGCCTCGTTCAGTCCTGGCGCGACTTTAGGTTCCAGCTTGGTACGATGAAAGCTCCAATATCTGCCGATTCCATGGAACCAATCGATGCCAGCCTGGGTCTCGACGCAGCCGGCATCGCGCTGCTGCCGGGTACCGCCCTGGGAGCGCAGCTCCACGAGCAACTGAAAGCCCGCATCCTGCAAGGCCAGCTGCCCGCCGCGCTGCGCCTGCCCACCACGCGGGCGCTGGCGGATGCGCTCGGCATCTCGCGCAACACGGTCGTGCGGGTCTATGAGCGGCTGCTGTCAGAAGGCTATCTGCGCACGCGCACCGGCGACGGCACCTATGTGGCAGCGCTGCGCAACACAGCGCCGGCGGCACTCAGCACCGAACAGACGGAGCCGCCACCACCTGACACGCCGATGTGGGCGCGCCTGCAAGCCTTCGAACCCTCAAGCGCTCTCACGGGCCCGCCCCGCGCCTTCCGCCACGGTGTGCCGGCGCTGGAGCTGTTTCCGAGCGAGACCTGGTCGCGCCTGCTGGCCCGCTTCTGGCGGCGCGCCGACCAGCACAATCTCGGCTATGGCGAAGCGCAGGGCCTGCCACGGCTGCGCGCGCTGATTGCCGCCTACCTGAGTCACAGCCGAGGCCTGGTCTGCACGGCCGAACAGGTGATCATCACCGGCGGCGCTCAGCAAGCGATTGCGCTGGCTTCGCTGGCCCTCTTGAAGCCCGGCGACCGAGTGGCGGTGGAGTCGCCTGGCTACCGCGCCGCAGCGGCCGCGCTGGCTCTGAACGGCGCCGAACTGCTGCCGACTCCGGTCGATGCCGAGGGGCTGCAGGTTGGCGCCCTGGAAGCGACGGGCCCTTGCCGACTGGTTCACGTCACGCCTTCGCACCAGTTCCCGTCCTGCGTGGCCATGAGCCTGCCGCGGCGCCTCGCGCTGCTCAATTGGGCGCAGCGCCACGATGCCTTCATCCTCGAAGACGACTACGACGGCGAGTACCGTCATGCCGGTGTTCCCTTGGCACCGCTCGCCTCGCTGGACAGTCATCAGCGCACCCTCTATGTGGGCAGCTTTTCCAAGATCCTCGTGCCCGGCCTGCGGCTGGGCTATCTCGTTGCACCAGCGGCCTGGGCACCGACGCTGGCGCGCCTGCGCAAGCTGCTGGACCGCCATTCGCCGATAGCGGAGCAGACGGTGCTGGCCGACTTCATCGAGCAAGGTCATTTCCTGCGCCACCTGCGCCGCGCCCGGCGCGCCGCCACGCAGCGGCGCGATGCCCTGCTCGATGCCTGGCAGGCGAACTTCGGCGGCGCCCTGCCGCTGGCGCCCATTGACGCAGGCCTGCATGCCTTGCTGCCTCTGGATGAACCGGGCCAGGAGCAGCGCCTCGTGCAGGCGGGCCTGGCCGCCGGGCTGGAGTTGATCGGCATGCGCGAGGTCGGCGGTCTGCCATCGCACAGCAGCCGGGCCGGCATCGTGCTGGGCTTTGCCGCCGTCGCGCCCGAGGTTTTGCATAAAGCGGTACGAACGCTGCACAAGGCCTGGAACAGGGGCTGAAAACTGGCAAGGCTTGACACAGGGCCGATGCGCTTGCGCCGCCACGCCGTGCCCGATAGATTGCCTGCTCCGCAAGCTCCGCAGCAGCAACAGCAGGAATCATGATGAGTGCAAGCAAGATCCGAGTTGGCATCGGCGGCTGGAACTTCGAACCTTGGCGCGACAACTTCTACCCCAAGGGCTTGCCCCAACACCGTGAGCTGGCATACGCCAGCAGCAAGCTCACGGCCATCGAGATCAACAGCACCTACTACAGCTCACAGAAGGCCACGACCTTCGCCAAGTGGCGAGACGAAACGCCCGAGAGCTTCATGTTCTCGCTGAAGGCCTCGCGCTTTGCCACCAACCGGCGCGTGCTGGCCGAGGCCGGCGAATCGGTGCAACGCTTTGTGGAGAGCGGCATTGCCGAGTTGGGCGAGAAGCTCGGGCCTATCGTCTGGCAGTTCGCGCCGACCAAGAAGTTCGATCCGGTCGACTTTGAGGCCTTCCTGAAGCTGCTGCCAGCTGAAGTGAGCGGATTGCCGCTGCGCCATGCCATGGATGTGCGGCATGCCAGCTTCCAGAGCACCGACTACCTGGCCTTGGCTCGCCGCCATGGTGTGGCCACCGTGTTCACCGAGTCCGAAGACCATCCGCCCATCGCCGACGCGACCGGCCCCTTCATCTACAGCCGCGTGATGCGCACCGCGCCCGAGCTGCCGCAGGGTTGCACGCCCGCGGTGCTGGATGGCCTGGCTGCCAGCTGCCGCAAGTGGCAGGCAGGCGGGACGCCCAGTGGCCTGCCCTTGCTCGAGCCCGCGCCGGCAGCCGGCAGCGAGCGCGATGTGTTCCTGTTCTTCATCAGTGGCGCCAAGGAGCGGGCGCCGGCCGCCGCCATGGCCTTGCTTGATCGCCTGGAATGAAACTCATGAAAAGAGTCTGCGTCGCCCTGTTCTGTATCGCACTGCTGGCGTCGCTCGCCGCGCTTGGCGCCTGCTCGACTCCACCACCAGCGCCTTCCGCACCGCTGCCCATTGCCGCCACACCCGACCCCGATCCGCAATGCAAGCTGAGGAATCGTGGCGAAGGATTCGACATGATTGCCCGGCACCGGGCCTGGAGCAATGCTGTGATCGCGCGCGATGTCAAAGCGCTCTCCGAAATCTACGATGATCTGCCCATGCATGCAGAAGGCGTGATGCATGACGCCGCCCAAACGGTACTCACCCGGGACCGCGTGATCACGGAGCTGTTGAACAAGACCGATGGCCAGCGGCTCACGTTTTGGAATTACGGTGCTGGAGGCATACGCTGCGACACCGCGATCAGCATCAACACCCTGACCCTCACCGACGCCAATGGCAACAAGCGCGACGTGACCTACCATCTGACCTGGGCGCGTGTCGGCAAGGACTGGAAGCTACTCGCCCAGTACTTCGGTCAGCAGCTTTAGACGCCCCGCGACCCGGCCAGAAACAGCAAAGCCCCCAGGCTTTCGCTTGGGGGCTTTCCATGTTCTGGCGGAGTCGGAGAGATTCGAACTCTCGATGCAGGTTTTGCCCACATACTCCCTTAGCAGGGGAGCACCTTCGGCCACTCGGTCACGACTCCAGAAGAGCCTCGCAGTATAGCAGCGTTTTTCGTGGCTCTCAGCCCAATCAGGCCGAAACTTCCTGGTCGAGATCGAATGCCTTGTGCAGCGCACGCACGGCGAGCTCCATGTACTTCTCGTCGATCACGACGCTGGTCTTGATTTCGCTCGTGGAGATCATCTGGATGTTGATGCCCTCTTCGCTCAGCGCGCGGAACATCTTCGAGGCCACGCCCACATGCGAGCGCATGCCGATACCGACGATCGAGACCTTGCAGATTTTCGGGTCACCCATCACGCGCGCAGCCTGCACCGCGGGGCCGACCACCTTCTCCAGCAACTCCATCGTGCGCGCGTAATCATTGCGGTGCACGGTGAAGGAGAAGTCGGTCTTGCCGTCTTGCGAGACGTTCTGGATGATGACGTCGATATCGATATTGGCGTCGGCCACCGGGCCCAGGATCTGGAAGGCGATGCCGGGCTTGTCGGGCACGCCCAGCAGGGTCACCTTGGCTTCGTCGCGGTTGAAGGCGATGCCGGACACGACGGCTTGTTCCATGTTTTCGTCCTCTTCAAAACTGATCAAGGTGCCGGACTTGGCTTCCTCGTTGATGTCGATGTCCCAGGGCGTGAAGCTCGAGAGCACGCGCAGCGGCACACGGTATTTGCCAGCGAACTCGACCGAGCGGATCTGCAGGATCTTGGAGCCAAGGCTCGCCATCTCCAGCATCTCTTCAAAGCTGATCGTGTGCAGGCGGCGCGCCTCGGGAACGATGCGCGGATCGGTGGTGTAGACACCGTCCACGTCGGTATAGATCAGGCATTCGTCGGCCTTCATCGCGGCGGCAATGGCCACAGCGGAAGTATCCGAACCACCGCGACCCAGGGTCGTGATGTTCATGTCCTCGTCCACACCCTGGAAGCCGGCGATGACCACGACCTTGCCGGCCGCCAGGTCGGTGCGCACGCGCTTGTCGTCGATGCTTTCGATGCGCGCCTTGGTGTACGAGGAGTCCGTCGCCACCGGCACTTGCCAGCCGGTGTAGCTGACAGCCTCCATGCCTTCGGCCTGCAAGGCGATGGCCAGGAGGCCCACGGACACCTGCTCGCCGGTGGCGGCAATCATGTCCATCTCGCGGTTCAGCTCGGGGCTGCTGGTGGCGGGCGAAAGCTCCTTGGCCAGGCCCAGCAGGCGATTGGTTTCGCCGCTCATGGCCGAGGGCACGACCACCATCTGATGGCCGGCACGCGCCCATTTGGCGACGCGCTTGGCGACATTGCGGATGCGGTCGGTGGAACCCATCGACGTGCCGCCGTACTTGTGAACGATTAGTGCCATTGGAATTCTTTGGAAGCGCGGAATTCGTCGGCGTGCGTCGCTCACTGAACGGCGCACGGATGCGAACCGTCGATTCTAGCTACCGCAATGCAGCATTTACCCGCAGACGGTTACGGCGCGGCGTCAGGAATCCAGCTGAGGCGCAGCTGCGGCGAGCCCGCCTCAGCCAGGTGACGAGCGTCCACTCCAAGGCCCGCCACAAAGACCAGTTCACTGCCGCAAACAAGCATCGGCCCCTGGCGTAGCCAGGCTGGCACCGCACGATCCTGGAAGCATTTCTTGAGGCTGCGCGGCAGCCCTTTTGCGTGCAACTGGAACTGCTCGCCGCCCCTGCGTTCGCGCATCGTCAAGCATCGCAAGACATTTTCCGAAGCCCCTTCGATCTCGGCCCGCTCGACCAACCACGCGCCTTGCCAAGCCGGCTGTGGATAGCGACCTGGCTTGCTGAGGTCGAGTTCAAGTTCGGGGCGTTCGGCCTCTGCGCCGTCTTCGATGAAGCTCAGGCGCGCGCGATAGAGGCGCAAATGCCCACCTGCGCAGGGCCAGCTGCCATGCTCATCAGCCTCGTGAAGCAATCGGGCCACGAGGCTCGCCGGCGCAGGCTGGGCCAGTTGCTCCAGGAGCCAGGCGCGCAGGGCATTGCTGGCGCGGGCTGGCGAGAGCAGTCGCAGGCCGGCCAGGTCAATGCCCAAGTCGTCCTCCAGCGCCTGCAGGTCCTGCTGCGCCATCTCGCGCTGCAAATCCAGCGCCTCCTGTGCCCATTGCGCCGCCTGAGCCAAGGAGGCTTCGGCTTGCGCAAAGGCCTCGCACAAGGCCGGCCAGACCTGCAGGCGCAGACGGTTGCGGGCATAACGAGGGTCGGCGTTGCTGTCGTCATCGACGAAGCGCAGCCCATGCTCTTGCAGATAGGCTTCAACGGCGTCGCGCGGCTGACCCAGCCAGGGCCGAGCCCAGCTCATGCCATCGCGAAACTGCAAAGCTGGCATGGCCGCCTGGCCGGCCGTACCGCCGCCACGCAAAGCCTGAAGCAAGAAGGTCTCCGCCTGATCACGGCGATGCTGAGCGAGCAGGACCAAGTCGGCGCCCTGCTCTTCAGCCATGGCCTGCAGTGCCAGATAGCGTCCCTCCCGCGCCCAGGCCTCGACACTCTGCCCCCCTGCAGGCGCTCCTGCCAAGCGACGGAACGAGAACTGCACCGGCAAGCCCTGTGCCGCCCAGGCCTCGCATTGCGAGCGGCAATGCGCGACCCAGCCGTCGGCGCGCGCACTCAAGCCATGGTGGACATGCAAAGCAAGAACCCGCAGACCCAGTTCCTGGGCACTGCGGGCTGTTGCGTGGAGGAGCGCGGTGGAATCACGGCCGCCGCTGTAGGCCACCGCAACGACCGGCAAGGGCTCAGCGGTTCTTGGTGTCGCTGAAACGGCCATAGGCCTGCAGGCGCTCGTAGCGGCGCTCCAGCAGGGCGTCCGGCTTCAGGTCGCTGACCTGGCGCAGTGCGTCGCCCAGGGCGCGCTTCAGGCTGGAGGCCATCATCTTGGTATCGCGATGAGCGCCGCCCACCGGCTCGCTGATGATCTTGTCGATCAGACCCATGGCCTTCAGACGATGGGCGGTGATGCCCAGCGCCTCGGCGGCCTCTGAGGCACGCGCGGACGACTTCCAGAGGATGGAGGCGCAGCCTTCCGGCGAGATCACCGAGTAGGCCGAGAACTGCAGCATCAGGACCTGATCTGCCACGCCGATGGCCAACGCGCCGCCAGATCCGCCTTCGCCGATCACGGTGGCAATGATGGGCACTTCCAGCTGGGCCATCTCGAAGATGTTGCGACCGATGGCTTCGGACTGGCCACGCTCCTCGGCACCGATGCCGGGATAGGCACCCATGGTGTCGATGAAGGTGAACACCGGCAGGCCGAACTTCTCGGCCAGCTTCATGAGGCGCAGGGCCTTGCGATAGCCCTCGGGGCGCGGCATGCCGAAGTTGCGCAGCGTGCGCTCCTTGGCGTCTGAGCCGCGCTGGTGGCCCACGATCATGCAGGGCTGGCCATTGAAGCGGGCCAGGCCACCGACGATGGCCGGGTCATCCGCGAAGTGGCGGTCGCCGTGCAGCTCCTGGAACTCGGTGAAGACCTCGGCGCAGTAGTCCAGCGTTTGCGGGCGCTGCGGATGCCGGGCGATCTGGTAGACCTGCCACGGCATCACGTTGCCGTAGATGTCCTTGGTCAGCTGCTGGCTCTTCTTGGAGAGGCGGTCGATCTCTTCGGAGATGTCGACGGCCGACTCGCTTTGCACGTAGCGCAGCTCTTCGATCTTGGTTTCGAGCTCGGCGATGGGCTGCTCGAATTCGAGGAAATGTTTCTTGCTCATCCTGCTAGGGTCTCTCAGTGATGATGCCGTCAGGCGGGCGGCACAGAACTCTTGATCAGGTGCCGGGCGCGTGACCCGCCGGCTGTCAGTAATCGACAGGGAGCGGGTCGAGGCTGCGCCAAATGTACCATGTGGCTACCGAGCGGTAGGGAGCCCAGGCGTCGCCCACCTCCCGTGCCTCGGCGCGGGACACCGGCTCGCCGGAGAAGTAGTTTTCGCTGATGCCCTTGAGCAGGCCCAGGTCGTCCAGCGGCATCACATTGGGCCGCATCAGGTGGAAGATCAGGAACATCTCGGCCGTCCAGCGGCCGATGCCCCGGATCGCAACAAGCTCGTCAATGATCGCTTCGTCGTCCATCTGCGTCCATTGGCGCACATGAACCTTTCCGGCCTCGAAGCTTTGCGCCAGGTCCGACAGGTACTCGATCTTGCGCGCGGACAGGCCGACACCCCGCAGCGCCTCGGTTGCCAGGCCCAGCACGGCAGCCGGCTGGATCTTGGTGGACGGGCCCGAGGTCAGCGCCGCGAAACGGTCCCAGACTGCTTGCGCGGCCTTGACCGAGATCTGCTGGCCGACCACCGAGCGGGCCAGCGTCGTGAACGCGTCGCCATTGCTCTGCAGCCTGGCCTCGCCAAACTGCGGGATGAGTTTCTTCATCACCCGGTCGCGCTTGACCAGGTGGCGGCAGGCCTCATCCCAATAGTCCGGGGTCACCCCCGCCGATGTGCGCGCCATCGGCTCAGGCCTTCACCCAGGATGTGCCTTGCGGCGTGTCTTTCAGCTCGATGCCCTGGGCCGACAGCTCCTTGCGGATGCGGTCAGCCTCGGCGAAGTTCTTCGCAGCCTTGGCGGCAGCGCGAGCGTCGATCTGGGCCTGGATCGCGGCCTCGTCAAGGCCGCTGCCGGCCTGCAGATAGGCCTTGGGCGACTGCTGCAGCACGCCCAGGGTGGCCCCCAGGCTCTTCAGCAAGCGGGCGTCGTCCAGCGAGCGGCTGCGGTTCACCTCGGTGGCCAGCTCGAACAGTTGGGCGATCGCGCCCGGCGTATTGAAGTCGTCGTCCATGGCCACCTTGAAGGCGGCCGCCTGCGGGTGGCGCCAGTCGATCTCGCCAGCCTCGACTTCGCCCACGCCGTCCAGCGCCGTGTAGAGGCGGCGCAAGGCGCTGCGTGCATCGTCCAGATGGGCGTCGCTGAAATTGAAGGGGCTGCGGTAATGCGTGCGCAGCATGAAGTAGCGCAGTGTCTCGCCATCGAACTTCTTCAAGACGTCCTGGATGGTGAAGAAGTTGCCCAGGCTCTTGGACATCTTCTCGTTGTCGACATTCAGGAAGCCGTTGTGCATCCAGGTGTTGACGAAGGGATGGCCCAGCGCGCCTTCGCTCTGCGCGATCTCGTTCTCATGGTGCGGGAACTGCAGGTCCATGCCACCGCCGTGGATGTCGAAGCGCTCACCCAGCAGCGCGCAGCTCATGGCCGAGCATTCGATATGCCAGCCCGGACGGCCGGCCCCGAACTCACCTTCGTACTTGGCATCCGCCGGCTCGCTCGGCTTGGCCGCCTTCCAGAGCACGAAGTCCAGCGGATCGAGCTTGCCTTCGTCCACGGCAATGCGCTCGCCGGCACGCAGATCGTCCAGCGACTTGCCGGACAGCTTGCCGTAGCCCTCGAATTTGCGCACCGCGTAGTTCACGTCGCCATTGCTGGCGCGGTACGCCAGGCCCTTGCCTTCCAGCGTGCTGATCATGGAGAGCATCTGCGGCACGTACTCGGTAGCGCGCGGTTCATGCGTGGGGCGCTCGACACCGAGGGCGCCGATGTCGCGGTGCATGGCGGCAATCATTTCGTCCGTCAGCGCGCGGATGCTCATGCCGCGCTCGACGGCGCGCTTGATGATCTTGTCGTCGATGTCGGTGATGTTGCGCACATAGGTGACCTTGAAGCCCGAGGCCTTGAGCCAGCGCTGCACCACGTCGAAGGCCATCATCATGCGGGCATGGCCGACATGACAGAGGTCGTAAATCGTCATGCCGCAGACATACATGCGCGCATGGCCAGGTTCGATGGGAGCAAAGGGCTCGACCGCTCGGGTCAGCGTGTTGTAGATGCGCAGGGACATGGGACTTCTGGTGACCACTTCCACGGCTGCGAAAGCCGACAGAGTGGGAATGCTTCAGTACTTCAGGATGAATCGGGCAGCTTGTGCCGACCCGGCGGCCTCCGGCTGTGGACCAGGGCGTCAATGGCGGCAGCGCCTTAGAATGCCGGTCCAGTATACCGACAGGGGTTTGGCAACGCGCCCGCACTGACCCTGCCCCGGCGTGCGCTTTCGCACCCCAACCGGACGACATCAGACAATGCCCACCTCCCGGCACCTCGCACGGCTCATCGCCACCCTGGCCCTCGCCCTGCCCTTCGCGGCTGGCGCCATCGCGCCCCTGGATGAAGCGCAGGCCCTCTGGCATGCCGGCAAGCAGGTCGAAGCAATCGCGGCTGTCGAGCGCCTGGTAGCCCAGTCTCCGAACGAGGCCCGCCCCCGTTTCGCACTGGCCGTGATGCGCATGGAGCGCGGCGAAACAGACACGGCAGCCAAGCTCTTCACTGCACTGACGCAGGACTTCCCGGACCTGGCCGACCCCTTCAACAACCTGGCCGTGATCCTGGCCGCCCGCGGCGAGCTCGACGCGGCGCACCAGGCGCTGGAGCAGGCCGTGCGCCTGCAGCCGGACCACGTGCTGGCCCAGGAAAACCTCGGCGACATCCTTCTGCGCATGGCGGCCCGTGCCTACGAGCTGGCAGCCAAGCTGCCCAGCGCCACACAGGCACAGGCCGCAGTCAAGCTGGCGCGCTCCCGCGAACTCATTGCCAGCAATGCAGGCAATGCCCGCAGCGACAAGCGCTGAGCCACAATCACCATTCCGCTTGCTGCAGCCATGGGTGCAGCACCGACAGACCGAGACACGATTGCCGATGAAAACCCTCGCTTCCCGGAGCTTGCAAGTCTTCGCTGCCCTGAGCATCAGCCTGGCCTGCAGCGCCAGCGCGCTGGCGCAGACCGTGGTCAAGCTGACCACCACCGCCGGCGACATCCGCGTTGAACTCGATGCCGAGAAGGCACCGAAGACCGTGGCCAATTTCATTGCCTACGTGAAGGCCGGCCACTACAACGGCCTGATCTTCCATCGCGTGATCGAGAACTTCATGATCCAGACCGGCGGCTATACGCCCAAGCTGGACCAGCGCCCGACCAAGCCACCGATCCCGCTGGAAAGCGGCAACGGCCTGTCCAATGTGCGCGGCAGCATTGCCATGGCCCGCAGCAACGACCCGAATTCGGCCACCTCGCAGTTCTTCATCAACACGGTCGACAACCCCGGCCTCGATGCCGAGAATTTCCCTGACGGCCGGGGCTACGCTGTCTTCGGCCGCGTCATCGAAGGCATGGAAGTTGTCGACCAGATCCGCGCCGTGCCGGTGGCACCGTCGCAAAAGAACGAGGCCTTCCAGCACCTGCCCCTCAAGAACATTCTGATCACCAAAGCCATTGTGGAGTCCAAGAAATGAGCAATACCGTCGAACTGCATACCAACAAGGGTGTGATCCGCATTGAACTCGACGTCGAGAAGGCGCCGCTGTCAGTCGCCAACTTCCTGAGCTATGTGCGCAAGGGCCACTACGACGGCACGATCTTCCACCGCGTCATCAAGGGCTTCATGGTCCAGGGTGGCGGCATGGAAGCCGGCATGAAGCAGAAGAGCAGCGACGCACCGATCCAGAACGAAGCCAACAACGGCCTGACCAACGATCACTACACGCTGGCCATGGCCCGCACCAATGCGCCGCACTCGGCCTCCAGCCAGTTCTTCATCAACACCACCAACAACGGCTTCCTGAACTTCAAGTCCGAGACGCCTTCGGGCTGGGGCTATGCCGTGTTCGGCAAGGTCGTTGACGGCAAGGACGTGGTCGATGCGATCGAAAAGGTCAAGACCGGCCGCAGCGGTTTCCACGACGACGTGCCGCTGGAAGACGTGGTGATCGAGCGCGCGGTTGAAGTCGACTGAAGTTCCGGCGTTCGCCAGTCTGATAGCGCCGCCCACATGGACGGCGATCGATCTGCTGTCGGACCTGCACCTCTCGCCCGCCCTGCCGCGCACGGTGGAGCGGCTGCGCCGCCACCTCGCCGAAACGCCGGCCTCGGCGGTGCTGCTGCTCGGTGACGTCGTCGAGGTCTGGCTGGGCGACGACGCCCGCTTCGAGGGCTTCGAGGCGGAAATCACCGCCCTGCTCCGCGAAGCCGCCAGGCAGCGTCCGCTGTTCTACATGATCGGCAACCGCGACTTCCTGGTCGGCGAGCAGATGCTGGCAGACTGCGGCTTGCAGCCACTCGCTGATCCCACCGTGCTCTCGGCGTTCGGACAGCAAATCTTGCTGACGCATGGCGATGCGCTGTGCCTGGCCGACGTTGAATACCAGCGCTTCCGCGCCATGGTGCGCGACCCGGCCTGGCAACAGCGCACGCTGGCCCAGCCGCTGGCCGTGCGTCAGGCTCTGGCCAGGCAGTTGCGCGACGCCAGCCAGCAGAAGCAGGCCGCGCAGGAAACCTATGCCGACCTCGACACCGAGGCCTGCATCGCCTGGCTGCGGGCCGCTGGCTGCACGCAGATGATCAATGGCCACACGCACCGGCCGATGGCGCATGAGCTGGGCCTGGGCCTGCAGCGCCATGTGCTGTCCGACTGGGACTTCGACGGCGAGCAGCCGCGCGGTGACGTGCTGCGCCTGAGCGCAGCCGGCCTGCAGCGCATGCAGCTCGATTGAAGCAGTGATTTCTCGCCTCTTGAAGGCCTGGCAACAGCGCCGCGAGGCTGCGCAGCTGGAACGCCACGCCATCCCCGAGCCGCTCTGGCAATTGACGCTGGCGCGCTATCCCTTCATCAGCGAGCGCACTGCCGGCGAGCTGATCGAGCTGCGCCGACTCTGCTCGCTCTTTCTTGCGCAGAAGGAATTCCACGGCGCCGCCGGCTTCGAGGTGACTGACGAGATCGCGCTCGCCATTGCCGCGCAGGCCTGCCTGCCGGTACTGAAGCTGGGCCTCGCCTGGTATGACGGCTTCGTCGGTATCGTCGTCCATGCGAGCGAAGTGCTGGCCCAGCGCGAGTACATGGACGAGGATGGCGTTGTCCACCAGTACGAGGAGCTGCTGGCCGGCGAGGCCATGGAAGGCGGGCCCTTGATGCTGGCCTGGAGCGAGGCCGACGCAGCCTTCGAGTCAGGCGACAGCATCTACAACGTCGTCATCCACGAGTTCGCCCATGTGATCGACATGAGCGACGGCTGGGCCGATGGCGTGCCGCCGCTCGCGAGCAGCGCGGCGCGCGAGGCCTGGCTTGACGTGATCGAAGCTGAATGGTCTGAATTCTGCGAGCGGGTCGATGCCGGCGAGCCCACCTTGATCGACCCCTACGGCGCCGAGAGCCTGGAAGAGTTCTTTGCCGTGGCGGTGGAGGCCTTCTTCGTGGCGCCAACAGACATGAAAAACGAGCAGCCGCGTTTGCACGCGCTGCTCGCTGGCTTCTTCAACTAGACGCTGGTTCAGCTCGCTCAGGTCGTCGTTGCCGGCTCCGCCTTGGGCTTGTTGTCCTTGGCCGGCTTCAGCGGCTGGATGTCCAGCGTCGTGTTGCCCTCGGCATCGACACCCACACTCAGGCGCCCCCCATCGACCAGACGCCCGAACAGCAGCTCGTCTGCGAGCGCGCGGCGGATCGTGTCCTGGATCAGGCGCTGCATCGGGCGGGCGCCCATCAGCGGGTCGAAGCCCTTCTTGGCCAACTGCTGACGCAGCTCGTCGGTGAACGTGACCTCGACCTTCTTCTCCTGCAACTGGCTTTCCAGCTGCAGCAGGAACTTGTCGACCACGCGCATGATGATTTCCTGGTCCAGCGCACGGAAGGACACGATGGCATCCAGCCGGTTGCGGAACTCGGGCGTGAACAGGCGCTTGATGTCGGCCATCTCATCGCCCTGCTCGCGGGCGTTGGTGAAGCCGATGGTGGACTTGTTCATGGTCTCGGCGCCCGCATTCGTCGTCATGATGATGATGACGTTGCGGAAGTCGGCCTTGCGACCGTTGTTGTCCGTCAGAGAGCCGTGGTCCATCACCTGCAGCAAGACGTTGAACACGTCCGGGTGCGCTTTCTCGATTTCGTCGAGCAGCAGCACTGCATGCGGCTTCTTGGTGATGGCCTCGGTCAGCAAGCCACCCTGGTCGAAGCCGACATAGCCCGGAGGCGCACCGATCAGGCGGCTGACGGCATGGCGCTCCATGTACTCCGACATGTCGAAGCGGATCAGCTCGATGCCGAGGATGTAGGCCAGTTGCTTGGCCACTTCGGTCTTGCCGACGCCGGTGGGGCCGCTGAAAAGGAAGCTGCCGATGGGCTTGTCCGGCTTGCCCAGGCCCGAACGCGCCATCTTGATGGCGGCGGCCAAGGCATCGATCGCCGGTTCCTGGCCGAAGACCACGCTCTTCAGGTCGCGGTCCAGACTCTTCAACTTGCCACGGTCGTCTGTGGACACCGAGGCCGGCGGAATGCGCGCGATCTTGGCAACGATGTCTTCGACCTCGGTGCGGGTGATGGTCTTCTTCTGCTTGCTCTTGGGCAGGATGCGCTGGGCGGCGCCGGCTTCGTCGATCACGTCGATGGCCTTGTCCGGCAGATGGCGGTCATTGATGTACTTGGCCGAGAGCTCGGCTGCCGCCTGCAGTGCGCCCAGCGCGTACTTGACGCTGTGGTGCTCCTCGAAGCGCGACTTCAGGCCCTTCAGGATCTCGATGGTCTGCTCGACCGAGGGCTCGTTCACGTCCACCTTCTGGAAGCGGCGTGAGAGTGCCGCATCCTTCTCGAAGATGCCGCGGTACTCGGTGAAGGTCGTGGCGCCGATGCACTTCATCGCGCCCGAGCTCAGGGCGGGCTTCAGGAGATTGCTCGCATCCAGCGTACCGCCCGATGCGGCGCCAGCGCCGATCAGCGTGTGGATCTCATCGATGAAGAGGATGGCGTGCGGCTGTTCCTTCAGCTGCTTGAGGACGGCCTTCAGGCGCTGCTCGAAGTCGCCGCGGTACTTGGTGCCCGCCAGCAGTGCGCCCATGTCCAGTGAATAGACCACGCTGTCGCCCAGCACGTCGGGCACGTCGCCCTCGGTGATGCGCCATGCCAGGCCTTCGGCAATGGCTGTCTTGCCCACGCCGGCCTCGCCGACCAGCAGCGGATTGTTCTTGCGGCGGCGGCACAGCACCTGCACCACACGCTCGACCTCGGGCTCACGGCCGATCAGCGGGTCGATCTTGCCTTCCTTTGCGAGCTGGTTGAGGTTCTGCGTGAACTGCTCGAGCGGAGAACCCTTGCCCTGCGGTTCGGCTTCCTCGCGCTCGCTGTTCTCCTGGCCACTGCCACTACCGTCCTGCCCCTTGGGCGGCTCGGGCGGCTCGCTCTTCTTGATGCCGTGGGCGATGTAGTTCACCACGTCAAGGCGCGTCACGCCCTGCTGGTGAAGGTAATACACGGCATGCGAATCCTTCTCGCCGAAGATGGCCACCAGCACATTGGCGCCTGTCACTTCCTTCTTGCCGGAGCCGGTGGACTGCACATGCATGATGGCGCGCTGGATAACGCGCTGGAAGCCGAGCGTGGGCTGGGTGTCCACCTCGTCGCTGCCGCCCACGGTGGGCGTGTTTTCCTTGATGAACTGCGTCAGGCTCTTGCGCAGGTCTTCGATATTGGCCGAACAGGCGCGCAGCACCTCGGCGGCGCTGGGATTGTCCAGCAGCGCCATCAGCAGGTGTTCCACGGTGATGAACTCATGGCGCTGCTGGCGTGCTTCGACAAACGCCATGTGCAGGCTGACTTCAAGCTCTTGGGCAATCATGCGGCCTCCATAATGCACTGCAAGGGATGGCCTGCACGCCGCGCGGCAGCCAGCACCAACTCAACTTTGGTCGCGGCGACGTCTTTGGTGAACACACCGCAGACGCCCCGGCCCTCGTGATGGATTTTGAGCATGATCTGGGTCGCTGTATCCAGATCGTGGCGAAAAAATTCCTGCAACACCATCACGACAAACTCCATCGGCGTGAAATCGTCATTCAGAAGCAGCACCTGGTAGAGGCGCGGCGGCTCGGTTTTCTGCGGCACGCGCTCCAGCGTGGTCGTGCCATCCACATCTTCTCGGCCGGGTTTGACGACGGGGGGCGCGGGCGGCTGGCGAGGGGTATCTGACATGGCTTTGATTCTATCGACTGGGACTGGGCCCTGCCGGCCGCGGACTGCTATCCCATCTGGGGCCTCCGGCCTTCAATGCAAGCACCGTGCGCAGCTCATGCAGGCACCTGGCTGCCGCCCTGCAGATGCCCCGCAATTGCGCCAAACCAGGAAGCAAACGGTTGCCTGCACTGCACCGCGGAGCCGACCACCCATCTCAGTGGGGAGTCCGGGTCCTTACGCAATTGACACGAAGCTGACTAGCCTTTGAGAATCCGCCTCGGTGCGTTAGACACCGGGATGGAGAATTGGAGAAAGTATGCAAACTGGAACAGTCAAGTGGTTCAACGACGCCAAGGGTTTTGGCTTCATAGAACCCGAAGAAGGCGGCGACGACGTGTTCGCCCATTTTTCAGCAATCAAGATGGAGGGCTTCCGAACACTGCGACAGGGCGGACGGGTCAATTTTGAGCTGGTGCAGGGCCCCAAGGGCCAGTTGGCGCAGAACATCACCCCCATGGACGGCGAAGGCGACTTGCCACCGCCTGCAGCGCAGGAGCTCGCACACAGCGCCAGTGCCTGAAGCAATATCAGGCAGCAAAAACAAAGGCCCGCTTCGCGGGCCTTTTTAATTTACCAAGCAGTTGGCAAATCAATTTCTCTGCTGGGCGAAATCAAATCGCAGCTTGCGCCGCGAGTTACTTTCGATTCACATCTGGTCAATCATCACCTGCCCAAAACCCGAGCAGGAAACCTGGGTCGCGCCGTCCATCAGGCGGGCAAAGTCGTAGGTCACCTTCTTGCTGGCGATGGCCGCCTCGAGCGAGCTGATGATCAGATCGGCTGCTTCGACCCAGCCCATGTGGCGCAGCATCATCTCGGCCGACAGGATCTCGGAACCGGGGTTCACGTAGTCCTTGCCGGCGTACTTGGGCGCCGTGCCATGCGTGGCCTCGAAGCAGGCCACCGAATCCGACATGTTTGCGCCCGGCGCAATGCCAATGCCGCCCACCTGCGCAGCCAGCGCGTCGGAAATGTAGTCGCCGTTCAGGTTCAGCGTCGCCACCACGGAGTATTCGGCCGGGCGCAGAAGGATCTGCTGGAGGAATGCGTCGGCGATCGAATCCTTGATCGTGATGCCCTTGCCTGTCTTCGGACTGATCAGCTTGCACCAGGGGCCGCCATCGATCAGCTCAGCGCCGAATTCCTTCTGCGCCAGCGCATAGGCCCAGTCACGAAAACCACCCTCGGTGTACTTCATGATGTTGCCCTTGTGCACGATGGTGACGCTGGGCTTGTCGTTGTCGATGGCGTACTGGATGGCCTTGCGAACCAGGCGCTCGGTGCCTTCACGCGAGACCGGCTTGATGCCGATGCCCGAGGAGTTCGGGAATCGGATCTTCTTGACGCCCATCTCGTCCTGCAGGAACTTGATCAGCTTCTTGGCCTTCTCGCTTTCGGCCTCGTACTCGATGCCGGCATAGATGTCTTCCGAGTTCTCGCGGAAGATCACCATATTGGTCTTCTCGGGTTCCTTCAGGGGCGAGGGAACGCCCTTGAAGTACTGCACCGGGCGCAGGCAGACGTACAGGTCCAGCTCCTGGCGCAGGGCCACGTTCAAGGAGCGGATGCCGCCGCCCACGGGCGTGGTCAGCGGGCCCTTGATGGACACCACGTACTCGCGCAGCGCCTCCAGCGTCTCGGCCGGCAGCCACACATCGGGACCATAGACCTTGGTCGACTTCTCGCCGGCAAAGACCTCCATCCAGTGGATCTTCCTCTTGCCGCCATAGGCCTTGGCCACGGCAGCATCGACCACCTTGAGCATCACGGGGGTGATGTCCAGGCCCGTGCCATCACCCTCGATGAACGGGACGATGGGCTCGTCCGGCACATTGAGCGACATGTCGGCGTTGACGGTGATCTTGCTGCCCTGGCTGGGGACCTTGATGTGCTGATACATGTAGGAAGCGTCTCCGGGAATGAATGCAGGAAGTCGACGGCGGAACGTCAGGCAGCGACCATTGCCAGCGCGGCATTGAAGGTCGCGCTTGGGCGCATCACGGCATCCAGCTTGGCCATGTCGGGCAGGTAGTAGCCGCCGATGTCCGCCGGCTTGCCTTGCACGGCGGCCAGCTCGGCCACGATGGTGGCTTCGTTGTCGGCCAGGGCCTTGGCCAGCGGCGCGAACTTGGCGGCCAGTTCGGCGTCGTCGGTCTGTGCAGCCAGGGCCTGGGCCCAGTACAGCGACAGGTAGAACTGGCTGCCGCGGTTGTCCAGCTGCCCGGTCTTGGGGCTGGGGTTCTTGTTGTTGTCCAGCAGTTGGCCCGTGGCCGTGTCCAGCGTCTTGGCCAGCAGCTTGGCGCGGGCATTGTTGTTCTTCAGGCCCAGGTCTTCCAGGCTGACCGCCAGGGCCAGGAACTCACCCAGCGAATCCCAGCGCAGGTGGTTTTCTTCCACCAGTTGCTGCACGTGCTTCGGAGCTGAACCGCCAGCGCCCGTTTCGTACATGCCGCCGCCGGCCATCAGTGGCACGATGGAGAGCATCTTGGCCGAGGTGCCCAGTTCCATGATGGGGAACAGGTCGGTGAGGTAGTCGCGCAGGATGTTGCCGGTGGCACTGATGGTGTCCAGGCCGCGGATCACGCGCTCCAGCGTGTAACGCATCGCGCGCACCTGGCTCATGATCTGGATGTCCAGGCCCTGCGTGTTGTGCTCGTGCAGGTACATCTTGACCTTGGTGATCAGCTGCGCCTCGTGCGGGCGGAACTGGTCGAGCCAGAACACCACCGGCATGCCCGAATTGCGGGCGCGGTTGACGGCCAGCTTCACCCAGTCGCGGATCGCGGCGTCCTTGCACTGGCACATGCGCCAGATATCGCCCTGCTCCACCTCCTGGCTCATCAGCACCTCGCCGCTGTCCAGGTCGGTGATGTTGGCCACGCCGTCTTCCGAGATCTCGAAGGTCTTGTCGTGCGAGCCGTATTCCTCGGCCTGCTGGGCCATCAGGCCGACATTGGGCACGGTGCCCATGGTCTTCGGGTCGAAGGCGCCATGCCACTTGCAGAAGTTGATCATCTCCTGGTAGATGCGGGCGAAGGTCGACTCCGGCATCACGGCCTTGACGTCCTTCAGGCGGCCGTCGGCGCCCCACATCTTGCCGCCGTTGCGGATCATCGCGGGCATGGACGCGTCGACGATGATGTCGTTGGGCGAATGGAAGTTGGTGATGCCCTTGGCCGAATCGACCATTGCCAGCTCGGGGCGGTGCTCGTGGCAGGCGTGCAAGTCGCGCTTGATCTCGTCCTGCTTGCTCTGCGGCAGCGTGGCGATCTTGTTGTACAGATCGACCATGCCATTGTTGACGTTGATGCCCAGCTCGTCGAACAGCTTGCCGTGCTTCTCGAAAGCCTCACGGTAGAAGATTCGCACGCAGTGGCCGAACACGATGGGGTGCGACACCTTCATCATCGTGGCCTTCACGTGCAGAGAGAACATCACGCCGGTCTGGCGCGCGTCCTCGATTTCCTTTTCGTAGAAGTCCAGCAAGGCCTTCTTGCTCATGAACATGCTGTCGATCACCTCGCGGTCCAGCAGGGCGACCTTGGGCTTCAAGACGATGGTCTTGCCGCTCTTGGTGATCAGCTCCATCTTGACATTGCGGGGGCGGTCCAGCGTCATGGACTTTTCGCCGTGATAGAAGTCGCCGGCATGCATGTGCGAGACATGCGAGCGCGAGGCCTGGCTCCAGTCGGCCATGCTGTGCGGGTTCTTGCGGGCGTATTCCTTGACGGCCTTGGGTGCGCGGCGGTCGGAGTTGCCTTCACGCAGCACCGGGTTCACCGCGCTGCCCACGCACTTGTTGTAGCGCGCGCGGATGTCCTTCTCTTCGTCGGTCTTGGGTGCTTCCGGATAGTCCGGAATGGCGTAGCCCTTGCCTTGAAGTTCCTTGATCGCAGCCTTCAATTGCGCGACGGAGGCGCTGATATTGGGCAGCTTGATGATGTTGGCTTCGGCCTTCAGCGTCAGGCGGCCGAGCTCCGACAGGCGGTCGGGCACGCGCTGGTCTTCACGCAGGCATTCCGGGAACTGGCCCAGCACGCGGCCGGCAACGGAGATGTCGCTCGTCTCGACATTGACGCCCGCAGGCGCAGCGAAGGCGCGGACGATGGGCAGGAACGACGCCGTCGCCAGCAGCGGCGCTTCGTCGGTCAAGGTGTAGATGATGGTCGGTTGCTGCAGTGTCATGGGGTATCCAGGTCGGCCAACAATCAGGCGCAGTGGTGGGACAACTAGAGAGGCGATTCTAGGACAGCCGGGCCAGACTGGGAGCCCAGTCTTATATAAGTCTTGCGCTCGGCGGGTCGGCGCGGGCTAGCTGCAGAACGCAGCAATCTGGTCCCACAAGCCCATGGCCAACGCCCAGGTGGACGCAGCGGCCAAGGCAAGGCCGGCCAGACGAATGGCCCAGCCCGTGCCTTGTGCGCCCAGCGAGCGCAGCAGCGTCGGACCCAGCGCGAGCCCGATGCCCGAGGCTGAGGCAAAGGCAGCCATGACCAGGGCACCGGCAGGGGCGCTGCTGGCCAGGCCAGCGGTCAGCAAGGCGGATTGCAGCAAGCCGCAGGGCCAGGCCACCCAGGCCAGGCCGAGCAGACCGGACCGCGCCGGGGCGGACAGGGTGACCCGCCCGGCGCCAGGCATCGCCAGCCTCACCTCGCCTGCCTGCTCACTGACTTGCCTGCCAATCTGGCCCAGCCAGGCCGGTTGCCGGGCGAACACCAGCAGGTAAAGCCCCAGCAGCAGCGCCGCGCAATGAACCAGCAACCACAGGGGCCGCAGCCAGGCCGCAGCACCGCCGAGCCAGGCCAGGGCACCAACACTGGCGGCAGCGATGGCGCCACCAAGCGCGTAGCTGAGCAGGCGCCCAAGCTGGAAAGCGCCCATAGAACTGCGCCCACCGCGACTGCAGCCTGTCGCCGCCGCGCCGCACATCGCCAGGCAATGCGGCGTGCCAGCGAGACCCATCAGCAGGGCAGATCCGGCGAGTGCAGCATCCAGCATGGCAGCGTTCAGATGATTCGCGAGAAGCGCGCGCGTTGCTGGTCGGCCTGCAGATAGCGGTCGAACACCAGGGCCACGGCGCGGACGAAGTACCAGCCTAGCGCCGTCACCTGGATCGCGCCGGGCTCAATCTCGACCATGCCCGTTTCGGCCAGCGCGTGGAGCTTCTCCAGCTCGGCAGCGAAGTAGCGCTTGAAGTCGACCAGGTGCGCCAGCTCGATGGATTCAAACTCCACGCGGCCCTGGCACATCAAGGCCATGATGACCGCGCGGCGCACCAGGTCGTCGCGATTCAGGGCCAGGCCGCGCGCGGTGGGCAGCGCGTCATGACGCAGGGCGTCGTAATACTCAGGCAGCGTCTTCACGCTCTGGCTGTAGGTGGCACCCACACGGCCGATGCTCGAGACGCCCAGACCGATCAGGTCGCAATCCGGTTGCGTGCTGTAGCCCTGGAAGTTGCGATGCAGCCGCCCCTGGCGCTTGGCCACGGCCAAAGAATCGGTGGACAGCGCGAAGTGGTCCATGCCGATATAGCTGTAGCCATTGGAAAGGAAGCCGCTGATCGCACCGGCCAGCATCTGGATCTTGTCGCCGGCCTGCGGCAGCTCGGCCGCGTCGATGCGGCGCTGCGGCTTGAAGCGCTGCGGCAGATGCGCATAGCCGTAGAGCGCGATCCGGTCCGGCTTCAATGCCGCGACCTGGGCCACGGTGCGCGCGAACGAGGTGGACGTCTGCAGCGGCAGTCCGTAGATCAGGTCCACATTGATCGACTCGAAGCCCAGCGCCCTGGCCTCACGCATCAGGTCAACCACGCTGTCATGACTCTGCACGCGGTGCACGGCCTTCTGCACGTCCGGATCGAAGTCCTGCACACCGAAGGACAGGCGGTTGAAGCCGATCTTGCGCAGATGGGCCAGACGCTCGGCATTGACCGTGCGCGGATCGACCTCGATCGACACCTCGGCGCCCGGCTGCAGCCGGAAGGCCTGGCGCAGGTCGCCCATCAAGCCCTCGAGCTCGGCATCGCTCAGGAAGGTCGGCGAGCCGCCGCCGAAATGCATCTGCGAGACCTGCGGCTGCCGGTCGAGGTGGCGCAGCGTCAGCTCGATCTCCTTGCGCAAGGCGACCAGGTATTCACCGGCGCGCTCATGGTGCTTGGTGATCACCTTGTTGCAGGCGCAGTAGTAGCAGACCGATTCGCAGAACGGTATGTGCACGTAGACCGACAAGGGCGCGCTGCCCCCCACCATTTCCTTGCGCTGCTCCAGCGCCTGGATGTACTCGGTCTTGCCGAAGGCTTCGACAAAGCGGTCGGCGGTAGGATACGAGGTGTAGCGGGGGCCGGCGACGTCGAAGCGGCGCAGGAGGTCGGCATCGATGCCGGCGGTGGATTCGGTGAGCGTCTTGACCATGAACGCCACTGTGACCAAGCTCCCCGCCTTCAGACTTGATCCGGATCAATCTCTCATCGCTTGCGGCAGAGAACAATGCGCCAACGATTGAGGATCATCATGTTCACCGATACCGCAATGAGCGCCAGCACCCCTATCAAGCCCGAGCCGTTCAAGGTCGCCTGCTCCAGCTGCAATCTGCGCGAGCTCTGCTTGCCCGTCGGATTGAGCCAGGAAAACATTGACCAGATCGACAACATGGTCGGCCAGCGCAAGCAGGTGCCGCGCGGGGAAGCGCTGTTCCGCAGCGGCGACCCCTTCCAGTCGATCTTCGCGGTGCGCACCGGCTTCTTCAAGACCTGCGTGTCGTCGGAAGACGGCCGCGACCAGGTGACTGGCTTCCAGATGGCTGGAGAACTGCTGGGCCTGGACGGCATCAGCAGCGACCACCACAGCTGCGACGCCGTGGCGCTTGAGGACTCGCAGGTGTGCGTGATCCCGTTCAGCCGCCTGGAAGAACTGTCGCGCGAGTTCAATGAATTGCAGCGCCAGTTCCACAAGATCATGAGCCGCGAAATCGTGCGCGACCATGGCGTGATGCTGCTGCTGGGGTCGATGCGCGCCGAGGAGCGCCTCGCCGCCTTCCTCCTGAACCTCACGCAGCGCCTGCAGGCGCGCGGCTTCTCGGCTTCGAGCCTGGTGCTGCGCATGACGCGTGAAGAAATCGGCAGCTACCTCGGGCTCAAGCTCGAGACCGTCAGCCGCACATTCTCGAAGTTCCAGGACGACGGCCTGCTGGAAGTGAAGCAGCGCCAGATCCGCATCATCGACCAGGCAGGCTTGCAGCAATTGGTCAACGGCACGAACTGCGCCGCGAACTGACGTTCAGCGGGGCCAGTGAGGGGCGCTGCGGCGCCCTTTTTCTTCTTCATCCGGCATGCGGGCCATCAACACGCTGATGGCGCATGCAATGCTGATCACCAGCCACAGGACGAGAAAGGTCAGCGTGTAAACGCCCTGGCTCGACAGGCTCAGGTGCTCGCTGATCCAGAGCTCGCTGGGGTCGACCTGCGCGAAGACCAGGGCCTCCAGCACACCGGCCATCACAAAGGCCGGCCACAGCACGACCATCGCCAGGCCTCGCCCGCTGACCGGCTCGGTGCTCATTTGCCGCCCGTGGCCGCGTGGTTGCGGGCCCGCATCGCAGGCTGCTGAGCGGCATCGTCGATGCCCTCGGCCGAGGGCCGCGAGGCCTGCTCGATCACCGGATCGGGATGCGTGATGGCCAGGGTCAGCGTGGCAAAGCTCGCCACCACCACGGCGGCAGGGCCGCCAATCACCAGCCACATGAAGCGATAGCGCCACCAGGGCTTGGCTGCATGGATTGCGTCGGACATGGGGACTCCTTGCTCTGTATTCATCGTGGCACCACGAAGGTGGATTTCTCGGCGAGGGGGGCCGCACCCGCGCCATTCAGGACGAACTCTATGTGCTGAGCGCCAGCACCGGCCGCCGTGGCGGCCTCTGGCGGCAAGCGCAGCGCTACCGTAACCCAGCGGGCTTCGGCCGGCGCCAGCGTAAGGCTCACCGGCGCCGCGAGCTTCAGGCCCTGCAGACCGCGTGCATCAAGCTGCAGCATCTGCGGCTGCTCGGTGGCATTCATCAACTGCACGCGGTAGATGTTTTCGACCAGGCCATCTTCGACGATGCGGGCCAAGCTGGCACGATCACGTACCACGTCCATGCGCACCGGGGCACGCGTGGCCAGGCTGTAGACCAGTGCGATGCAGACCAGCAAGAGCACGGCCGAATAGACCATCACGCGCGGCCGGAACATGCGCCGTATCAGCTGCAGCTTCGTCAGGTGCTGCGACAGACCGTTCTCGGTGTCGTAGCGGATCAGCCCCCGCGGGTAGCTCATCTTGTCCATCACGTCGTTGCAGACGTCGATGCAGGCGGCGCAGCCTATGCATTCGTATTGCAAGCCCTTGCGAATATCGATGCCGGTCGGACAGACCTGCACGCAAAGCGTGCAATCGATGCAGGAGCCCAGGCCCTGGGCTGTCGGGTCCGCCTTCTTGCTGCGCGAACCACGCGGCTCGCCGCGCTCGCTGTCGTAGCTGATGATCAGCGTGTCCTTGTCGAACATCGCACTCTGGAAGCGCGCATACGGGCACATGTACTTGCAGACCTGCTCGCGCATGTAGCCGGCATTGCCATAGGTGGCAAAACCATAGAACAGCACCCAGAACGTCTCCCAGGGCCCCAGGCCGAAGCTCATGACCTCGGCGGCAAGCACCTTGATCGGCGTGAAGTATCCGACGAAGGTGAAACCGGTCCACAGGCCGAACACGATCCATGCAGCCTGCTTGCCGCTCTTGCGCCAGAGCTTGTTGAAGTTCCAGGGCGCCTTGTCGAGCTTGATGCGGGCCTGGCGGTCACCCTCGAAGAGCTTCTCCACCCACATGAAGATCTCGGTGTAGACCGTCTGCGGGCAGGCATAGCCGCACCAGAGCCGCCCGGCCACCGCTGTGAACAGGAACAGCGCGTAGGCCGAGATCATCAGCAGCGCTGTCAGGTAGATGAAGTCCTGCGGATACAGGACCAGACCGAAGATGTAGAAGCGCCGGCTGCCGAGGTCGAACAGCACAGCTTGCCGGGCATTCCACTCCAGCCAGGGCAGCCCGTAAAACAGCAACTGCGTGCCCCACACCAGCGCCCAGCGCCAGGCCGCGAACCAGCCGTGAACTGCGCGCGGATGGATCTTGTCCTGGGCCTTGTACAGCGAGATGACCTGGACGCTGGAATCTTCGGACTGATTCATCAGGGTTTACTGCTTGGGCCCGTTGTGCGAGAGCGACCACACGTAGGCTGCGAGCACGTTCATCTGATCAGGACTCAGTCGCGACTCGTGGGCCGGCATCTGGTTGGTCTTGCCTTCGTTGATCATGCGCACCACGGCTTCTTCGCCCCAGCCATGCAGCCAGACCTTGTCGGTCAGGTTGGGCGCGCCGAGGGCCTGGTTGCCCTTGCCGTCCATGCCATGGCAGGCTGCGCAGGCGCCGAACTTGGTCTTGCCCAATTGTGCAGCGATCGAGTTGTGCGGGCTGCCCGACAGACTGAGCACGTAGTTGGCGACGTTCTTCACATCTTCGGCACCACCCACGGCTGCAGCCATCGGCGGCATCTGACCCTGGCGGCCCTTGGCGATCGTCTGGACGATGGTCTCGTGGCTGCCGCCATAGAGCCAGTCGTCATCGGACAGATTGGGGAAGCCCTTGCTGCCCTTGGCATCCGAGCCATGGCAACCGGCGCAGTTGTTGGCGAACAGGCGCTCGCCAATGCCCATGGCCTTGGGATCCTGTGCCAGCTTCTCTGCAGGCTGCCCCTGGAACTGGGCGTAGACCTTGGTCATCGCCTCGTTGGCCTTGGCCATCTCCGCCTCATGTTGCCCCTGGCTGCTCCAGCCCAGGCTGCCGGCCATTGCGCCGAGGCCGGGATAGAGGGCCAGGTAGATGCCGGAGAACAGCACCGTCAGCACGAACAGGCCCATCCACCAGCGCGGCAGCGGGTTGTTCAGCTCACGCAGGTCTTCATCCCAGACATGGCCGGTGGTGTTGTCAGTGGCCATGACGCGGCGACGCGCCGCGATGATCAGCAACAGCAGGCACAGCACCAGACCCACGATGGTGGCGCCAGCCACGAACCAGGACCAGCTGGCAGAAACGAAATCACTCATTGCTTGCTCCTTGCGAGCCCGGCTGTTCGTCGGCAAACGGCAGTGCGGCGGCTTCATCGAAGTTGCGCGCGCGCTGGTAAGCCCACCACACGATGGCGCCAAAGCACGCCAGCGAAAGCAGGGTCACGACGCTTCGAATTTGGTTGAGATCCATGATGACCTCTCTTGCTTATTTCACCGAGGTGCCCAGCACCTGCAGGTAGGCGATCACGGCTTCCAGTTCGGTCTTGCCCTTCACGGCCTCGGCGGCACCGGCCACCTCGGCATCGCTGTAGGGCGCACCGAGAGTGCGCAGCACGCTGAGCTTCTTGCCCATGTCGCTGTCGTCAACCGGCCGTGTGGCCAGCCAGGGGTAGGCCGGCATGTTGGACTCAGGCACCAGATCGCGCGGATTGATCAGGTGGATGCGATGCCATTCATCGCTGTACTTGCCACCCACGCGTTGCAGATCGGGTCCGGTGCGCTTGCTGCCCCACTGGAACGGACGGTCGTAGACGAATTCGCCGGCCAGCGAGTAGTGGCCGTAGCGCAGCGTCTCGGCGCGGAAGGGGCGGATCATCTGCGAATGGCAGTTGTAGCAACCTTCGCGCACATAGATGTCGCGCCCTGCCACCTGCAGCGCGGTGTAGGGCTTGAGCCCGGGCACTGGCTGCGTGGTGGAGCGTTGGAAGAAAAGCGGCACGATCTCGACGACACCGCCGACGATGACCGTCAGCAGCACCAGCACGATCATCAGGAAATTGCTGGTCTCGATCTTCTCGTGACCTTTGACGTTATGGCTTGCCATAGCTTATTGACTCCGTGGCTTCAGGCGTGGGCCAGCACGGCCGGCACAGGCACCGGCGTGGTCTTGCCCGCTTGCATCGTCTTCACGACGTTCCAGCCCATGATCAGCATGCCGCTGAGGTAGAGCAGGCCGCCCGTGAGGCGCACGACATAGAAGGGGTAGGTCGCCTTGACGCTTTCGACGAAGGTGTAGACCAGCGTGCCGTCCGGATTGACCGCGCGCCACATCAGGCCCTGCATCACGCCGGCGATCCACATCGCGGCGATGTAGAGCACGATGCCCAGGGTGGCGATCCAGAAGTGCAGCTCGATGGCGCGCTTGCTGAACATCTCCGTGCGACCGTACATGCGGGGGATCAGGTGGTACAGGCAGCCCATCGAGATCAGGCCCACCCAGCCGAGGGCGCCGCTGTGCACGTGGCCCACCGTCCAGTCGGTGTAGTGGCTGAGCGCGTTGACCGTCTTGATCGACATCATCGGTCCCTCGAAGGTCGACATGCCGTAGAAGGACAGCGAGACGATCAGGAACTTCAGGATTGGGTCGTCACGCAGTTTGTGCCAGGCCCCGCTCAGGGTCATGATGCCGTTGATCATGCCGCCCCAGCTCGGCGCCAGCAGCACCAGCGAGAACACCATGCCCACGCTCTGCGCCCAGTCCGGCAGCGCCGTGTAGTGCAGATGGTGCGGGCCCGCCCACATGTAGGTGAAGATCAGCGCCCAGAAGTGGACGATGGACAGGCGATAGCTGTAGACCGGGCGGCCAGCCTGCTTGGGGATGTAGTAGTACATCATCCCGAGGAAGCCGGCTGTCAGGAAGAAGCCCACGGCGTTATGGCCGTACCACCACTGCACCATGGCGTCCTGCACACCGGCATAGGCCGAGTAGCTCTTGAACAGGTTCACCGGCAGTGCCGCGCTGTTCACCAGGTGCAGAAGCGCCACCGCGATGATGAAGGCGCCGAAGAACCAGTTCGCCACATAGATATGGCGGATCTTGCGCGTACCCACTGTGCCGAAGAACACGATGGCATAGCTGACCCAGGCAACCGTGATCAACAGGTCCACCGGCCACTCCAGCTCTGCGTACTCCTTGCCACTGGTGACGCCGAGCGGCAGCGAAACTGCAGCCGCAACGATGACCAGCTGCCAGGCCCAGAAGGTGAACCAGGCCAGGCCCGGCGCGAACAGGCGCGTCTGGCCAGTGCGTTGGACCACGTGGTAGGAGGTCGCGAACAAGGCGCAGCCACCGAAGGCAAAGATCACCGCGTTCGTATGCAGCGGCCTCAGGCGGCCGTAGCTGAGCCAGGAAATGCCGCCGAGGAAGTCGGGCCAGGCGAGCTGGGCGGCGATGATCACGCCAACCAGCATCCCCACCACACCCCATAGGACCGCCGCCAGCGCGAACGCGCGGACCGGTCCGTCCTCATAGTTGATCGCCGTACTTGGCGCAGATTGGGCCATCGCCACACTCCTTTTTCAGTCAATGCGCTTGAATGCGAAGAATTGTTTGGCGGCAGCTCACTTGCCCGGTTGATCCGCATCAACTGCAGGCGAGTCCGGCTCCAGAATCCGCTCGCCTTCGCGCTCGAGATCGTCCAATTGGCCACTGTTGAGCGCCCAGCCGAACAAGCCGACCAGTACCAGCACCAAAAGCACCGACAGTGGAACCAGGATGTAGAGCGATTCCATCGTCAGCCTCGCGCCAGGCGAAGTGCATTCGCTACCACTGCCAATGAGCTGAGCGCCATGCCAAGGCCGGCTGCCCAGGGCGGCAGCCAGCCGCTCAGCGCCAGCGGCACACAGGCCAGGTTGTAGGCCGCGGCCCAGGCGAGGTTCTGCTTCACCACCCTGCGCATGCGCAGCGCCATGGCACGGGCACGCGGCAACACGGCCAGTTGCTCGTTGACCAGCACGGCATCGGCTTGCGCACGTGCCAGCAGCGCGCCCCGCCCCATCACCACGCTGGCGTCGGCCCGTGCCAGCACCGGCGCATCATTGATGCCATCGCCCACCATCAGTACCTTGCGGCCCGCTGCCTGCAACTCGGCCACCACGGCCAACTTGCGCTCTGGGCTGGCACCGGCAATGCAGCGCTGCACGCCAGCCGCTGCAGCCACGCGCTCGGCACGCTCGGGCGCATCGCCAGACAGCAGCAGGGTACCGAGGCCAGCGGCATGCCAGGCAGCAATGGCTTCGGCAGCACCCTCGCGTACACGCTCATCGAACTGCAGCCAGAGCAAGACCTGGCCCTCGCAGCCGAATGCGAGCTGTGCAAGGCCCGCGGAAGGATCAACGCCCTCGCCCACCCAGGCGAGCGCGCCGAGCCGCCATTGCCGGCCTTGCGAATCCATGGCCTGCAGGCCGTGACCTGGCAACTCCTGCAGGTCCGTCCAGTCGGCACTCGCATCAGGCCAGGCGCGCACCAGCGCCTGAGAAAGCGGATGGCGTGAATGCGCGGCGAGCGCTGCAGCTTGCTCGAGCAAGGCGGCATCGGCGCCAGCCGCCAACCAATGCTGGCGCAAATGCAGCTGCTCTTCGGTCAAGGTGCCGGTCTTGTCCAGCACCAGCAAGTCCACCTCACAGAGAGATTCCAGCAGCTCGGTGCGACGCAAGAGCAAGCCTCGCTTGGCCAAAGCACCTGTCGCTGCCACGCGAGCCGCGGGCGCCGCCAGCGACAGCGCACAGGGGCAAGTGACGATCAACACCGACACAGCCACCCACACCGCCCGCGCAGGCTCCCAGTACGACCACCAGGCGGCAGCGCCCGCTGCCAGCAAGAGCACGCCCCACAGAAAAGGTCCGGCCACGCGCTCGGCCAGGGCCACGCTGGCGGGCTTCTGGCTCAGCGCCTCCCGCATCAGCCGCACGATGGCCTCGATACGCGTGTCGGCGCCGACGCGCTCGACTCGCATCAGCAAGGGCGCATCGAGGTTCAGGCTGCCGGCGACCACGGCGTCGCCCTGGTTCTTCATCACTGGCAGGGATTCGCCGCTCAGCAAGGCCTCGTTCACCGAGCTCTGGCCGCGCTCAACGCGACCATCGGCTGCAAAGGCCTGACCAGCGCAAACTCGCACGAGGTCGCCGGCACGCAGGCGGCTCGGCGGCACCTGCTCGCTGCGGCCGGCGCTGTCGATCCGCTCGACCATCTCGGGCATCTTGGCCGCAACGCGCTCCAGCTCTTGCGCAGCCCGATGGCGCCAGCGCAGTTCCAGGTAGCGTCCCGCCAGCAGGAAGCTGACGAACATCGTCAAGGAATCGAAATAGACCTCATGCCCGAACAGACCTCCGGGCTCGAAGGTGGCGCCGCTGCTGGCCACAAAGGCCACCGCAAGGCCCAGCGCCACGGGCACGTCCATGCCCAGTTGCCGCTGGCGGATCTGCTGCCAGGCGCCCCTGAAGAACGGGGTCGCCGAGAACAGCAGCACCGGCAGGCAGAGCACCCATTCGCCCCATTGCAGCAGGCGCACCAGGTCGGTTGCCATCTCGCCCGGCGCCGCCCAGTAGATCGGCGCCGCGAGCATCATCACCTGCATCATCATGAAAGCGGCCACGAACAGCCGCCACAGCGCCTGGCGCTGTTCGCGCTGGCGAAGCATGCGCGCTTGGGCAGCCACATCAGGCACGGCGCCGTAGCCGGCGCGCTCGATCGCGGCCACCAGGCGCGCCAGCGTCGTCTGGCCGGGTTGCCAGCGAAGGCTCAGGCGCGCAGCGGCTGCATGCACCGACGCGGCCAGCACGCCAGGCTCATTCAGCAGGGCCCGCTCAATGATGCCGGCGCAGGCCGAGCAATGAAGGCCCGAAAGCTGCAAGGCCGACAAGGCCTCGGTCCCCTCCCAGCGCGTGAAGGGCGCGAGCAGGTCCGGATCGTCGGCGGTTTGGCTGGGGAAAGCGGTGTTGGCAGCAGTCATGGCTTCGTAACCGCGACAGCGGCCTCGGACCATAATCTAGAGAAACCATCCGCCCTTCGACATGATCCATATCAAGACTCGCAGCTTCGCCGCCCTGATTCTGAGCCTGAGCGCCACCCTGGCGAGCGCCCAGGAACGGGCGCAACAGCTGCCCAGCATCCAGCTGGGCGCCGGCATGCACCTGATTCAGGCCGAAGTGGCGCAGACTGATGAGCAGCGCGCCATCGGCCTGATGCACCGCCCCACGATGCCGGCCAACAACGGCATGCTGTTTGTCTTCGATCAGCCACAGCCGCAGTGCTTCTGGATGAAGAACACCCTGCTGCCGCTGTCCATCGCCTTCGTCGCTGACGACGGCACGATCGTCAACATCGAAGAAATGAAGCCGCAGACGCTGGACTCGCATTGCTCGGCCAAGCCGGTGCGCTATGCGCTCGAGATGAATACCGGCTGGTTTGCCAAGAAGGGCATCAAGCCCGGCACCAAGCTGCGCGGCAAGCCCTGGGCGCAGTAAGCCCGGACGCAATGGAAAAAGCCGGCGCTGAGCCGGCTTTTTCTTGGAGCAAGCGCAATCAGGCGAAGTTGGCCTGAGCGAATTCCCAGTTGACCAGGTTCGAGAGGAAGGTCTCGACGAACTTCTGGCGCAGGTTGCGGTAGTCGATGTAGTAGGCGTGTTCCCAGACGTCGACGGTTAGCAGTGCCTTGTCAGCCGTGGTCAGCGGCGTACCGGCGGCGCCGGTGTTGACGATGTCGACCGTGCCGTCGGCCTTCTTCACCAGCCAGGTCCATCCCGAACCGAAGTTGCCGACGGCGCTCTTCACGAAGGCTTCCTTGAAGGCGTCAAAGCTGCCCCACTTGGCATTGATGGCATCCGCCAGCGCGCCGCTCGGAGCACCACCGCCTGCGGGCTTCATGCAGTTCCAGAAGAACGTGTGGTTCCAGATCTGGGCAGCGTTGTTGTAGATACCGCCGCTGGAGGTCTTGACGATCTCTTCCAGCGTCTTGCTCTCGAACTCGGTGCCCTTTTGCAGGTTGTTCAGGTTCACCACGTAGGCGTTGTGATGCTTGCCATGGTGGAACTCCAGCGTCTCGGCGCTGTAGTGAGGTGCCAGGGCATCCTTGGCATATGGCAGTGCGGGCAGGGTATGTTCCATATCAACTCCTTGTGATGTTGTGGGAAGAGCAGGTCGGCGCCGATTGTAGGCAGCGATCATCAAACCCTCTTGTCTGTGCGGATGACCGCCATCTCCGCTGCGCCGTCTGCGAGCACCGCCTTCACGTTCTGGCCCGGCTGCAATTGCGCGACCGAGGTGAGCGCGCGGCCGGAGCCGTCGTCCAGCCAGGCATAGCCGCGGGCCAGCACACGGGCCGGGTCGAGCGCCGCCAGGCGCGCCTTCAGCGCCTCGAGTCGCCGGTCGTGCGCCTGCAATAGAGCAGGCAAGGCACGCGCACGGCGGGCGTCAAGGGCCTCGAGCTTCTGCTGCTGAAGATGCTGACGATTGGGCAAGACCTGGCCCCAGCGCTGCGCCAGCAGGGCCAGGCGCCGGCGCTGCTGGCCCAGGGCCTGGCCGGGCCGGGCCAGGCGCAGGCCGGCGCGATCCAGGCGCTGGGCGGCAGCGTCCAGGCGCTGCTGGATGCGACGCTGGAGCGACAGCGCCAGACCGGCCAGCTCGTCCAGGCAGGCCTCCCGCTCCGGCGCGGCCAGCTCGGCCGCTGCCGTAGGTGTGGGCGCGCGCAGATCGGCTGCCAGATCACACAGCGTGATGTCGGTTTCATGGCCGACGCCGCAGATGACCGGAATGTCGGAGGCCGCCACCATGCGAACCAGCCGCTCGTCGTTGAAGGCCCAGAGGTCTTCCATCGAGCCGCCACCACGGCACAGTATCAGGGCATCGACTTCGGCGCGGTCGTTCGCCGTGCGCAGCGCGTTGATCAACGCTGCCGGTGCTTCAGCGCCTTGCACAGGACTTGGATAGATGATGATTTCGACCTGCGGCGCTCGGCGCGCCAGCGCGGTGAGCACATCGTGCAGCGCGGCGCCTGCAGTGGACGTGATGACGCCCAGTCGCTTCGGGAAACCCGGCAGCTCGCGCTTGCGAGTGACATCGAACAGGCCTTCCGCCTCGAGCTGGGCCTTGAGCCGCAGGAATTGCTCGAACAAGGCGCCGGCACCGGCCTGGCGCATCGCCTCGGCCACGAACTGCAACTCGCCGCGTGGTTCATAGAGCGCCAGCCGGCCGCGCAGCTCCACCAGTTGGCCGTCCCGTGGCGCAAAGCCGAGCATGCCGGCCGCCCGGCGAAACATGGCGCAACGCATCAGCGCGTTGCCCTCGGCGTCCTTCAGGCTGAAGTAGCAATGGCCGCTCGCGGCCCGGGTGAAGCCGGAGATTTCGCCCTGGACCGTGACCACCGAAAAGCGGGCTTGCAAGCTGTCGGACACCGCTGCAAGCAGGCCGGCGACACCCCAGACCACACGCTGTGGCGCGGCTTTGAAAGGCTCAACCATGCGCAAAGCCAACGCTGGCGCGGGTCCAGAACTCCACAGCCGCGCCAATGCTGGGCTGGCGGGGCATCGCTGGCGTCACGCGTTTGTCACAAGGGGTTAACTGCTTGAATCTCAAGGCCTTTTTCCTGCTCAAGAATGAGGCAATCTGTTCCAGGCCGCATTCCTGCGTGCTCTGCGACAGTTGCGCGCAAATTTGCCCACAAAGTTATCCACAGCATCGGTGGATTGTTGGCGGGTTCACCCGGCCGAAACTGGCCTCGGCTTGGGCCCATAATCGCCCGCTGAACGCCGACACCGGTCGGCACGCGCACCGCAAGCCTCGGAGGGACGCCCTTGTTTTCGATCATACAAGCCGCTGGTTGGCCGATTTACCCGCTTCTGCTGTGCTCGATCGTGGCCCTGGCCCTGGTCATTGAACGCATCTCCAGCCTGCGCCGCCGTCGCGTCACGCCGCCGCGCCTGCTTGACGAGGTGCTCAGCGTCACCAGCCACAGCCTGCCCAGCGCCGACGTGGTCGAGAAGCTGGCCGACAACTCGGTACTTGGCGAAGTGCTGGCCAGCGGCCTGCGCGCCGTCATCGTCGAGCCCCGCATCACCGAGGTGAAGCTGCGCCAGGTTTTTGAGCTGGCCGGCCGCAGCGCCATCCACCAGCTGGAACGCTACCTGAACACGCTGGGCACCATCGCCACCGCAGCACCGCTGTTGGGCCTCCTGGGCACGGTGGTGGGCATGATCGAGATTTTCGGCAGCCAGGGGCCCAGTGGCGGCAACCCGGCGCAGCTGGCACATGGCATTTCGATTGCGCTCTACAACACGGCCTTCGGCCTGATCGTTGCGATCCCCTCGCTGATGTTCTATCGCTACTTCCGCGGCCAGGTCGAGGAAATCATCCTCGAGCTGGAGCAGTCGAGCGATCGCATGCTGGGCCACCTGATGCGCTTTGCGATCCAGCAGCCGCCCGCGGCCAATGGCAACATCAAGGGCTGAGCCATGAAGTTCAGACATCGTCGCGCCGAGGAACCGGAGATCAACCTGATCCCCTTCATCGACGTGCTGCTGGTGATCCTGATCTTCCTGATGCTGTCGACCACCTACAGCAAGTTCACCGAGCTGCAGGTCAACCTGCCGACAGCGAACGCAGAGAAGCTGAAAGACAGGCCCACCGAGATCATCGTCGCGGTGTCGGCGGATGGCCGCTATGCGATCAACAAGCAGCTGGTGGATGGCCGCACGCCCGAGCAACTGGCAGCAGCCTTGCGCGCTGCCGCCAACGGCAGTGAAGATGCCGTGGTAATTGTTTCGGCAGATGCCGCCGCGGCCCACCAATCGGTGATCAATGTGATGGATGGGGCGCGCCGCGCTGGTCTGAACCGGCTGAGCTTCGCGACCCAAGGTTCGACGCAGTGACGCTGGAAGCGCGGGTACAGCGCGCCTGGAGCGAGGGCGGGCTGCTCGCGCTGGCACTGCGGCCGCTGGCATGGCTCTACGGCTCGCTGCTCGCGCTGCGCAATGTCCTCTACCGACTCGGCGTAAAAAAGACGGCCAGCCTGCCGGTGCCCGTTGTCGTCGTCGGCAACTGGATCGTCGGCGGCGCCGGCAAGACGCCTACCACGCTCGCGCTGCTTGACCTGCTGAAGCGCGAGGGCATCAGGGCCGGCGTGATCTCGCGGGGCTATGGCCGCGGCGATGAGCAGAGCGTGCAAATGGTTCATCGAGACAGCCTGGCCACCGAGGTCGGCGATGAGCCGCTCCTGATCCATCTGCGCAGCGGCGTGCCCGTGGCGGTGGGCCGCGATCGCGTGGCGGCCGCCGAAGGCCTGCTGTCCCTCCATCCCGAGTTGCAAGTGCTGATCAGCGATGACGGCTTGCAGCATCTGCGCTTGCCGCGGGTCTTGTCTGTCCTCGTGTTCGACGAGCGCGGCATCGGCAATGGCCGCCTGCTGCCCGCCGGCCCTTTGCGCCAGCCTGCGAGCCCCGTGCTGCCTGGCGATGCCCTCGTGCTCTACAACGCCACTGCGCCGACCACCACGCTGCCAGGCCATCTTGGCCACCGCAGGCTCAGCGGCGCCGTGAGCCTCAAGGACTGGTGGCAAGGGCAGCCGGCCGATGTCGCCACGCTGCAGTCATTGCGGGGCAAGCCAATGCTCGCCGCGGCCGGCATGGCGCAGCCCCAGCGCTTCTTCTCGATGCTGCGCGAGCAGGGCCTGCAGATCAACGAGCTGCCCCTGCCCGACCATGCCTCCTTCGCCACCCTGCCCTGGCCGGCAGACACTGCCGATGTGTGCGTGACCGAGAAGGACGCTGTCAAGCTGCGGCCGGAGTCCATTTCAGCCACCCGGGTCTGGGTGGTGGCGCTAGACTTCCGACCCGATCCGGCGTTCGAGCAAGCCCTGCTGCAACGCCTCAAGCCGAGAATTTCGAATCATGGATAACCGATTGCTGGAACTGCTGGTCTGCCCTCTTTGCAAGGGCCCGCTGACCCTGCATCGCGGCGACAACAGCCAACGCGAATTGATCTGCCACGCCGACCGCCTCGCCTTCCCGGTGCGCGACGACATCCCGGTGATGCTGGAAAACGAAGCCCGCGCCATCGACGCCGTGGAGATGGAAAAACTCAACGCCGCGCGATGAGCTTCACGGTCGTCATTCCCGCGCGCCTCGCGTCCACGCGCCTGCCCAACAAGCCGCTGGCTGACATCGGCGGCTTGCCGATGATCGTGCGCGTGGCGCAACGGGCGGCCATGTCCAAGGCCGCGCGCGTTGTCGTCGCCACCGATGCACCGGAAGTGCTGGCAGCCTGCGCAGCGCACGGCGTTGAAGCCGTCGCCACGCGCGCCGATCACCCGTCCGGCAGCGACCGGCTGGCCGAGGCCTGCGCGCTGCTGGGTCTTGATGGCAATGACCTGGTCGTCAATGTCCAAGGCGACGAACCCCTAATCGCGCCCGGCATGATCGACGCCTGCGCCGCGCAATTGCAGGCGCGCCCCGACTGTGTGATGAGCACCGTAGCCCATGCGCTGGAAGACGCAGCCGAGTTCACGAACCCGAATGTGGTCAAGCTGGTGACCGATGCGCGCGGCACGGCTTTGTACTTCTCGCGCGCGCCGATTCCCTGGTGGCGCGACGCTGAGCAAGTACCCGGGCCACAGCCAGGTTCGGCGATGCGCCATGTCGGCCTCTATGCCTATCACGCCGCCTTTTTGCGCCGCTTCCCGACGCTCGCTGTGAGCCCGCTGGAGCGCATCGAGTCGCTCGAGCAACTGCGCGTGCTCTGGCATGGTGAGCGCATTGCTGTGCACGTCAGCGCCGAGCGGCCGGGGCCAGGCGTCGACACGCCCGAAGATCTGGAGCGCGTGCGCGCACTGATCGCCGCCGGACACTGAGCAGAAGCGCCCCGAAGCCCGAAGCAGCGCAGCGGGAGTGCAGTTTCAGCCCAGCGTCAATCGGGGCGCGCGTCAGTTTGGTGCAGGGCAGTGCATGCTATCCTCGCCCGCAGTTTTGCAGGGCGGCCGTACCCATATTGCGCCCTGTCTTGAGTATTAGGAGACCCCGTGCGACTGATTCTTCTGGGCGCCCCCGGCGCCGGCAAAGGCACCCAGGCAGCCTTCATCTGCCAAAAGTTCGGCATCCCGCAAATCTCCACCGGCGACATGCTGCGTGCCGCGGTCAAGGCCGGCACTGAAATGGGCCTCGCGGCCAAGAAGGTGATGGACTCGGGCGGCCTGGTTGGCGATGACATCATCATCGGCCTGGTCAAGGAACGTATTGCCCAGCCCGACTGCGCCAGTGGCTTCCTGTTCGACGGCTTCCCGCGCACGATCCCGCAAGCCGACGCCATGAAGGCCGCTGGTGTGAAGCTGGACTATGTGCTCGAGATCGACGTGCCCTTCTCGGCCATCATCGAGCGCATGAGCGGCCGCCGCTCACATCCGGCCTCGGGCCGCACCTATCACGTCAAGTTCAACCCGCCCAAGGTGGAAGGCAAGGACGACGTGACCGGTGAAGACCTGGTGCAGCGCGACGACGACAAGGAAGAAACCGTCCAGAAGCGCCTGGAGGTCTATTCGGCCCAGACCCGACCGCTGGTGGACTACTACTCCGGCTGGGCCGCTGCAGGTGATGCACAGGCGCCGAAGTACCGCCGCATCGAAGGCATTGGCACGGTCGACGAGATCACTGCACGCGCGCTGGCTGCACTCGGCTGATACCAGCCCACGCCAATTTGCCAAGGCCGCTTCCAGCGGCCTTTCATTTGTTCGACAATTGACGTTTACGTCAACGTAAGGAAGAAATCATGGACATCGCAGGCAAGGTATTCATCGTCACCGGCGGCGCTTCGGGCCTCGGCGAAGGCACGGCCCGCATGCTGGCGCGCGAAGGCGCCAAGGTCGTGATCGCAGACCTGCAAGCCGAGCGCGGCGAAGCAATCGCCGCCGAGCTGGGCGGCGCCTTTGTGCGCTGCGACGTGAGCCAGGAAGCCGATGGCCAGGCCGTCGTGGCCAAGGCTGTTTCGATGGGCAAGCTGATGGGCCTGGTGAACTGCGCCGGCATCGCACCCGCCACCAAGACCGTAGGCAAGGATGGCGCCCATCCGTTGGCCAGCTTCTCGAAGACGATCACGGTCAACCTGATCGGCAGCTTCAACATGATCCGCCTGGCGGCCGAAGCGATGAGCAAGAACGAGCCGGAAAGCACCGGCGAGCGTGGCGTGCTGATCTCGACGGCCTCGGTGGCCGCCTACGATGGCCAGATCGGCCAGGCAGCCTATGCAGCCTCCAAGGGCGGCGTGGTGGGCATGACCTTGCCTATCGCTCGAGACCTGGCCCGCAACGGCATCCGCAACATGACCATCGCGCCCGGCATCTTTGGCACGCCGATGCTGTTCGGCATGCCGCAGGAAGTGCAGGACGCGCTGGCTGCCAATGTGCCCTTCCCTTCGCGCCTGGGCACGCCGAACGACTATGCCAAGCTGGTGCACCAGATCATCACCAACGAGATGCTCAACGGCGAAGTGATCCGCCTGGACGGCGCGATCCGCCTGGCACCGAAGTGATGCTGGCGGCGCCCATGACGCGGCAATAAAAAACGGGCCCCTCGGGGCCCGTTTGCTCTTGGCGCATGGCGCCCGTGCTTCATTACTTGGCGCTGCGGGACTGGACGATCCACAGGCGCGCCAGCTCGGCAGCGGCATTGTTGGCGCCACCACGCGATGCTGCCTTCCAGGCTGCTTGCGCCTTGGAGACGTCACCGCCGTTGAGGTAGGCCAGGCCCAGGTACAGATTGGCGTCTTCGTTGCTCTTGACGCCCTTGTCGATGGCCGCCTTGATCATCTGCGTACCCTTGAGCGTATCGCCGCGGAACGCGATTGCCAGGCCCAGCGAGACCATCGGCGTGCCGTCCTTGGATTCGGACGCCACCTTTTCGGCCTCGGGCGCAGCGGCCTTGGCTTCGGCGATCTTCTTGGTCAGCAGGTCAGCCAGGCGCTTGTGGCGGGCACCTTCGGTACCCTGACCCAGGACGCCGGCTGCAATGCCCTTTTCAACGATCTTCTTGCCTTCGTCGGGATAGCCAGCCTGCGCGGCCAGCTGAGCCATCTCCATGTAGTCATCGGACTTGACGATATTGCCGGTGACAAGCTTCAGGCGGTAGACGTCCAGCGTGTACTTGTCCGAGAAGTACTTCTTCTGGGTCAGGCCTGCCAGCACCTGGGTCCACATGTCCTTCGTGGGATAGAAGTTGAGCTTCTTTTCCTCGATCAGGGCGACGGCGTTGTTGTCCTTCTGCTTCAGTGCAGCGAAGTGCGCCAGGTCCAGCTTGTCCTTGGACGGCACACGGCCCGCAGCCTCGTCGGCGCGCAGGTCTGCCATGGCGTCCTTCAGCACGGTGGCCATGTCGCCCGACTTCACCTGGGCGTTGAGCTGCACCTGCTTCATGCCCGGGCTGTTGCCGCCTGCTGCGAAATACTTGTTGGCCCACTCGAGCGCCTTGGCCGAATTTCCCGCGCGCAGATAGGTGCCGGCAATGGTTTCCATCGTGCGGATCTGGCTGGCGTTGTCGATCTTGCCGGCTGCCTTCAGGGCTTCGAAGCCCTTGACGACCTGATCGGCATCGCCCGCGCCCGAAGCGGCGGCCATGCGCATGTATTCGATGGTGGAGTTCTCGGTCGCGTTGCGGCCCGAGACGCCTTCGGCATCGCGGACCTTGGCCAGCGCTTCCTTGTACTTGCTTGCCTTGATCAGCGTCTGGGCATCCTTCAGATGCTTGCCCACCTCAGGGCGCACGCCTTCGGCCTGGGCCTGGGCTTGCGGGAAACCGACGCCGCCTTCAGGCGTGCCACCGATCACGAAGGCGGCGGCGCCGACGGCGGCCGCGGCCAGAGTCTTGAGTTTCATCTCGAATATCTCCTGCGAAAGATCAGGCACTTTGCGCGCTGGTTGATAACTTCAGGCTTCCGGAGCAACACAGCCTCCCTGGCGATCACGAATTAAAGCGCAAAGAGCCAAGAAAAAACGCGCGGCCCTTGCGGGCAGCGCGTTCATCAAAGCTTGACAGCAATCACTTGGCGAACTGTTCGTTGCCAACCATGCCCATCTTGGTCAAACCGTGGCGCTGCACCGAGGCCATGACCGCGGCAACCACACCATACTCCACCAGCTTGTTCGGCTTGATGTGGATTTCAGCCTGGTCCGCGACCGGGATCTGGGCTTGCTCGCCGAGGCGACTGTCCAGTTCAGCCATGCTGGCCACCGGGACGCCGTTCCAGCTGACAACGCCGTCGAAGTCGATGAACAACTCAACAACCGTCGGCTCCTTCGGGGGCGTCTGGTTGCTCGGCGGCGGCATGTCCAGGTTGACCGAGTGCAACTGGATCGGGATGGTGATGATCAACATCACCAGCAGCACCAGCATCACGTCGATGAGGGGCGTCGTGTTGACGTCCATCATGACTTCGGGTTCGTCGCTGCCCGAAGAGCTACCTACATTCATTCCCATGCTTGGCTCCTAGCTTCAGTTGCGAGCCGGAGGCTCGGTGACGAAGCTGATCTTCATGATGCCAGCGCGCTGGCAGGCATAGATGACCTTGCCAACCGACTCGTAGCGCGACCGGTCGTCACCGCGGATGTGGACTTCGGGCTGAGGGTTCAGCACCGACTTTTCCTTCAGGCGGGTGACCAGTGCTTCCATGTCGGGCACCAGCGCAGTGTTCCAGTAGACGTCGCCGTCCTTGGTCACCGCGATTTCGATGTTTTCCGGTTTGGTGACGCGGACGATGTTTGTCTCTTTGGGCAGAGACAGGTTCACCGATTGCGTCACCACCGGGATGGTGATGAGGAAGATGATCAAGAGCACCAACATCACGTCCACGAGGGGCGTGGTGTTGATGGTCGAAACCACCTCATCATCGCCGGAAGAAGATCCGACGTTCATTCCCATGATGGGTTCTCCGGGAAGCGGGGATTAACGCTTGGCGCGGTTGCCCATCAGCACGCCGTGCAGGTCGGCAGCGAAGGCACGCACTTCGGCCATGACGGCCTTGTTGCGGTTGACCAGCCAGTTGTAGCCCAGCACGGCCGGCACAGCGACGCCCAGACCGATGGCGGTCATGATCAGCGCTTCACCCACCGGGCCTGCCACCTTGTCGATCGAAGCCTGGCCGGCAACGCCGATGGCGGTCAGTGCTTGCAGAATGCCCCACACCGTGCCGAACAGGCCGATGAACGGCGAGGTCGAACCAACGGTAGCCAGGAAGCCCAGGCCCGAACCGACGCGGCTGTTGACTTCACCAACGGCGCGCTCGACGTTCATCGTCACCCAGCTGCTGTGGTCGATGTTCTCGGTCAGGGCGCCTTCATGGTGCTCCGAAGCCTCGATGGCCGACGAAGCGATGAAGCGGAAAGCGCCAGTGTCCTTCAGACCCTTGACGCCATCAGCCAGACTGGCCTTCTTGAAGAACGTGGCACGCACTTCCTTGGCTTCGTTGGACAGCTTTTGCGTGTCCCACAGCTTGGTGATCAGGATGTACCAGCTACCCATCGACATGATGGCCAGCAGGAACAGCACGCCCTTGGACACGGCGTCGCCGTGCGACAGCATGTGGCCCAGGCCGTAGGGATTCTCTTCGCTCTTCGGAGCAGCAGCGGCAGCAGGTGCCGGGGCAGCAGCTTCGGTGGTCGGGGCGGCAGATGCTGCATCAGCAGCTTGCGCGAAGGAGGCTTGCGAGGACAGCGCCAGGGTCGCGGCCATTGCAACGGCGGCCAGGAAGCCGGAGATACGAGAGATCATGGAGTCAACTCCTAGGAAGAAATCGGATATCGATCAGATATCGGTTTTTGAGAATGAGGGGGCTTGCTTTCAAGCCACCCCATGCGTGCTTGTTGGTGCGAGCCTTATTCGATGCGGAACTGGAATTCCTGTTCGAACACATGGTCGCCCGGGCATTCGTAAGCTTCTTTGAGCGTCGCGTCGATCGCTTGCTGCATGGCGCGCAGCGCCTTGCGTTCCACGCCACCACGCAGGCTGGCGTACTCGACCGAGACAACGCGACCGGAGCGAACCGTGGCAGTTGCCTTGATCAGGGCCTCGCCGCTCCAGTTCATGCTGGGAGCTTCGGGCTTGCCCATCTTGGTGCAGACCATGGCTGCCGTGACCGGGCCCGTACGGGCCACCGGAGCCGGAGCCGGAGCCGGGCGGGCCGGCGGCGTGGCCGCGATGGGCGCCGCGGGCGGGGGTGTCGACGTTGTCGGCGTATTGATCACGGCCGGCGGCGCCGGGGCGGTGATCACCACTTCAGGCGGCGGCACGAACGGCGGCGGCGGGGTGTCCAGCTTCGGCGGCGGCGGTTCGACCTTCTTGATCTCTTCCGGCGGCTTGACCTTCTCTTCGATCACCTTGGTCTCGATCGGCTCGGCCACGGCCTTGACGATCTTGCGAGCCAAACCACTGGCCAGCGCCCAGATGATCAGGATGTGGATCAACACCACGATACCGAAGCCTGTAGCGCGCGACGTACCCTTCTGTTCCTGCGCAAAGTTCATGCGCGCTCCTTCATAAGACTGCCAATCTTTTCCATCATTTGATGTGGGGGTTGTTGACCCTGCACAGCGCCCGCGTTGAAAGTTCTGTCAATGTCCCCAGCTTCGAGAAGCCGGGCCGAAATTACTGCAAACCGCTGGCCATGCAAGTCACCAGCAAGACTGCGCGGGATTGGCACTTTCGCACCACTGCGCCCCGACGACAAGAGGGGCACTGCGCAGCCGCCGGCTGAACGAAGATCAAGTCTCAAAACACTGGGTCAGATGGAAAGCCATCACTCAACAAAAATGCCCGCCGGCCAAAGACCTGCGGGCGACTTCCGTGGGTCGGCAATGAACGATGTAGCAGAACTACTCGTCAGCTTCCCTCGAACGCCTCCCATCATAAACGAGCAGCCCCCTAGCTTGGTCCTGGGGAATTCCCCAGCCTCCTTGCAAAGAGCCCTTGTCAAGCGGCTTCCCGGTTGATGATCAGACACGCCACGCCCAGCCATCGACTGCTGGTATTTTATTGGTATCCAAATACCCCTCGGGTTCAGGAGCGCAAGGGTTTTTACCTAGATTGCAACTGTCTGCGCGCCCTGCGCCCAATCAGTGGCCATGCGAGTGCCCAGGCGCATCGTGATGATCATGATGATGATTGTTGTCATGCCCATGCTCGCTGGCCCAGCCGATCAGGACCTCGCGCCCCTGCACATACAGCTCGGCCTTCGCTCCGACGGGCAGGCATACCTTGGTTCGCACATGGCCAAACGGCAGACCGGTCAGGACCGGCGTGCGGGTCGCGGCGCGCACTGCCTCGATGGCAGCTTTCAGCGAGTAGCCACGGTCCAGCGGTGACTTGCGCCAGCCGCTGAAGTCACCCAGCACGACGGCCTTCTGCGCATCCAGCACACCGGCCTGCTGCAATTGCAGAAGGCTGCGCTCGACGCGATAGGGATGCTCGTTGATGTCTTCCAGGAACAGGATGCCGCCCTTGATCTTGGGGAAATGCGGCGTACCCAGCAGCGAGTTCAGCACGCAGAGATTGCCACCCCAGAGCGTGCCGCGCACGCCGAGCTCCTCGAAGCCAGCCTCGGTGCGGAAGCCCACGGCCTCCAGCGCGCCACTCATGGCCTCCGTGAAGCAGTCCTGGGTGATCTCGTCCATCCCACCCTCTTCCTCGCTGCGGCCGAAGTCGTCGCAGGCCAGGGGGCCGGCCCAGCTGACCGGCCGCTGGCCGTCCTTGGCGTGTGCCAGCATGCCCAGCTGCAAGGAGGTCAGGTCGCTCTGCCCGACCCAGCGCGTGCCACGCTCGGTGCTCTTGATGAGCTGCTTCCAGTTGATCTGGTCCAGCAGCCGGGTCAGGCCATAGCCACCGCGCGAGGCCAGCGCAACGCTGGGGCTGGCCTTGGCAATGCGGTGCAAGGCGGCCAGGCGGGTCTCGTCGTCGCCGCCAAAGCGCTGATGCTTGGCCAGCGCGCTTTCATCGATGGCGACCTCGAAGCCGAGCTGGGCCAGGCGCTTGGCCGCCCGCTTGAGGGGCTGGGCCTGGGCCAGCACGCCGGCCGGCGTGTACAGGGTCAAAGAGGTCATGGCTTGATGTCGTCCAGGTGAATGGCATCCCCGGTGGGAATGCGCTCTTGATCTTGGGTGGCGGCGGCACGCGCCAGGTCGCGACGCTGGCGAGCCTGCTCACGTCGCTCGGCGAAGAACTCACGCAAGAGGCGCGCCGCCGGTTCAGCCAGCACCCCGCCTTGCACGGCCGTGTGATGGTTTAGCTGGGCCTGGGCAAACAGGTCCAGCACCGAACCGGCCACGCCGGTCTTGGGGTCGGGCGCCGCAAACACGACCCGCTTCAAACGGGCATGCATCATGGCCATCGCACACATGGCGCAGGGCTCGAGCGTCACGTAGAGCTCGCATTCCGGCAGGCGGTAATTGCCCAGCAGCGTGGCCGCATGTCGCAAGGCGACGATTTCGGCATGCGCCGTGGGGTCGTGCGTCGTGATCGGTCGGTTGTAGCCAGTGGCGATGACCTGGCCGTTGCGCATCAGCACGGCACCGACCGGCACCTCGCCGACCAGCAGCGCGTTGTGGGCCTGATCGAGCGCCAGGCGCATCGCGTATTCGTCGGCGGGAAGGAGCAGGTCGTCGGTCATGGCAGAGGCGCGGTCAGTGTAGCAAGCCGGCTACGCTGCGCCCCGATGATGGAAGAGGAAGAACCGGTCGCCTTGGCCCGGCAGGATCTGTTTGGCAAGCTTGCCATGGCAGATGCGCCAGTCGCGCCGAAACCGCGGCGCCGGGCAGATCCTGATGCCTCAGGGCTGCGCTTCGGATGCGCGTGCCGCGGCCTGGTCGATGGCGCCTTGCACCTGCGCACCCACCGCGGCCGGCAGCGGCAACTGCGCGGCGGATGAGGCGGCTTGAGATGTGCCCGCCACCGGCTGAGGCACGGGCGGCAGCAACTGTTTGGCCTGGTTCTTCATCACAAACATGGCCACCGCAAACGCGATGACCAGGCCCAGAATGCTGAAAGCTGCGCGCATGGTTCTTGGTCCTTTGAATGGCAGTGATTGGATTCAGGCATGCAGGGGCCAGCGGCCCAGCACCACCTGCCGGGTCTGGCCGATCAGCCGGTCGATCAGCATGAACTCGGTGGCCGTCCAGCGCAAAGGCTCGATTGCCCGCAGCTCAATCAGCGCATCATCGTAGAGCAGGGTCAGGTGGGGCGTGAACCGGCCTTGCAATCCGGTGATGCCAGCCGACTGCAGGTGCACGCCCAGGCTGCGGTGAAATGCACGCAGCGGCTCCAGGGGCTCGCCCGCCAGCAGGGCCAGTGGGTTGTTCCTGCGGTTGGTGCGGCCGAAGCTGAGCAGCGCATCCAGGCAGATCGGCACCGCCGGCGCATGCACAGCCTGCGCAGCTTCCAGCAGGCGATGGACCAGGTCCGCCGGGAAGCTCTCGAAGTCACCGACGTGATGCAAGCTGATGTGAAGATGCTCGGCCAGGAGCGGTCGCCCCTTGAGCCCCAGCTCCTTGCGCAGGCCATCAAGTCGCCGGCTGACGGCCGCGACCGTGGCTGCATCCGGCCGCAGGGCGAAGAACAGACGGTCAGTGGGCCTGGCCGGCTTTGCTGCTGCAGGTGGGGCGGACATCGGCCGAGCCTAGCGCATGAGCTGTGGTGATGGCCAGACATCTGTTGGCGATGGGGCAGCGCCACCCAGCCTTGCCGCCAGCCTGAATAATCGCGGCTTCGCCGCTCCCCTCCACTCGGAACCGCCATGGTGCTCAACTACATCTGGATCGCCTTCTTTCTGGCCGGCTTCGGCGTGGCGCTGATACGCCTGATGCAGGGCGATCTGATGATCTTCAGCCAGGTGCTCAGCGGCATCTTCGACACCGCCAAGACGGGCTTCGACATCTCGCTGGGCCTGGTGGGCGTGATGAGCCTGTGGCTGGGCATCATGAAGATCGGCGAGAACGCCGGCGTGATCCAGCTGTTCGCGCGCGCCATCAGCCCGTTCTTCTCGCGCATCTTCCCCGAGGTGCCCAAGGGCCACCCGGCGGGCGGCTCGATGGTGATGAATTTTTCCGCCAACATGCTTGGCCTGGACAACGCGGCCACGCCGCTGGGCCTCAAGGCCATGAAGGAACTGCAGGAGATCAACCCGCAGAAGGACACGGCAAGCAACGCGATGATCATGTTCCTGGTGCTGAACACCGCGGGCATCACCTTGATCCCGACCTCGGTGATCGCGATCCGCCAGACCATCGCCATCGACCAGCACATCGTGGGCTTCAATGCGGCCGACATCTTCCTGCCCACGTTGATCGGCACCTTCATCAGCTTCGTGGCCGGCCTGGTAGCGGTGGCCTGGGTGCAGAAGATCAAGCTCACCAGCGCGCCAATGCTGGCCTTCTTCGGCGGCTTCAGCGCGCTGATGGCTGCGCTGTGGGGCTGGCTGCACAACTATCCCGCAGAGCAGATGTCGCGCTACATCGGGCTGCTGGGCAGCCTGGTGATCATGAGCATCATCGTCGCCTTCATTGCCGTGGGCGCCTGGCGGCGCATCAACGTCTATGAGAGCTTCGTCGAAGGTGCCAAGGAAGGCTTTGGTGTCGCGATCCAGATCATTCCCTACCTGGTGGCCATCCTGGTGGCGATCTCGGTGTTCCGCACAACCGGCGGCATGGACTACGTGGTGGGTGCCATCGCCTGGTGCGTGGGTGCCGTCGGCCTCCCGACCGACTTCGTGCCCGCCCTGCCCGTGGGCCTGATGAAGACACTTTCAGGCAGCGGCGCACGCGGCCTGATGGTCGACGTGATGAAGACCTATGGCGTCGACTCCTTCCAGGGCAAGCTGGCCGCCATCATCCAGGGCTCGACCGAGACGACCTTCTATGTGCTGGCGGTCTATTTCGGCAGCGTCAACATCAAGAAGACCCGCTATGCGCTGACCTGCGGCCTGATAGCCGACATGGTGGGCCTGGTGGGCGCCATCGTCGTCGGCTACTGGTTCTTCAAGTAGGCCGGCTCACTTGCTCATTGCTGGGCCAGGGGCCAGCGGCCCAGCACCTCATGCTCGGCAGTACCGAGCCGGGTGTTCACCAGCACGAATTCGTCAGCCGCCCAGCGGATCGGCTCGACAGGCTGCTGCTCGACCGCAATGGCGTCATGAAGCAGCGTCAGGTGCGGCGTGAAGCTGGCGTAGCGATACAGGTCCACGGCCTTGAGCGCCGCGGACAGTTGGCCGTGGAATGCCTTCAGCGCGGCCAGGCCTGCGCCGCCGGCCAGCAGCACACAGGGCTGGTTCTTGACGGTGCGGCGCTTGAAGCTCGCCGCCTGGTCCAGCGTGATCTCGAAGGCTGGCGCCGCGACGGTCGCAGCGGCAGCCATGGCCTTGTCAGCAAGCGCTGTCGGAAAGCGCACGAAATCGCCCAGGTGATGCAGCGTGATATGTAGGTCCTCGGCCTTCAGGGGCTGGCCCAGCAGGCCCTGCTCGGCCCGCAGGCGCTCACACGCGGCCTGGATGCTCGCCAGAGCTGCTGCGTCGGGGCGCAAGGCAAAGAACAGTCGATCGGTGAATTTGTCGGGGCGTTGTGACATGTCGAATCATTCCCACTCGATTGTCAAGTCCGCAGCCCCGCCTAGGCTTGGCGCGGGTCCAGGTGTCGAGAACGACTCGGCGTACCGTCGCGCGTGCCGTCAAGCCCGAGCGCCTTGGTTCCAAGATTCGGTCTCGCCATCGAGGTGCCTGCAAAGGGATTGCACGATCATCTTTGCAAGACATCACTGTGAAGCCCAAATTGAGAGAAAACTGCGGCCGCCCCTTCGGGCGACGACGGTATCAGACAAGGCTCGGGCCCAAGCGCTGACGGTATCACACAAGGGCACTTCCAAGGGGTTAGCGGTATCTACTCGGCAGCCCCCCCCACCGCTTGGCAGTGGGGGGCGATCAGGGAAATTCACGGTTTATAGCCGATCTCCGGGGAAGGCAGCTCGCATCTTGAGGAAGAAGAAGGCGTCATCCCTGTAGCCGTAGGCCATGCGCTTGATGACCGTGATCTTGTTGTTGATGCCCTCGACAAGTTTGGTGCCCAGAATCCAGCGGCAGTGCGACAGGATGCCCGGCAGGTAAGCTTTGATGTTGCGAGCAGAGGTCTTGAGTGGGGCAATGTGGCTGTGCAAGGTACGGCTGTACCACTGCTTCCAGAAGCGTTCGCCGTGGCCGCTGTGGCGGTAGGTCCAGAGCGCCTTGAGGTCGTCCTTCATCACCTAGACGACGAACAGGGCGCGGTTGTTGGCAAGCAGCTCTCGTAGCTGGACCTGGTCTTCAGGCCGCGTGATGTTCTCGGGGTTGCTAGCCCGTAGCCCGCGAGAGGTCTTGACCAGCTCGCGGGCCGGGTTGTCATGGTGAAGCTGGTTGGCCTCGTCGGCACGAACGCGGTTAGTCACATGCCGGCCGTACTTGGCCACGACGTGGAAAAGGTCATAGACGATCTTGGCGGCCGGGCATTGCGCGCTCACCTCCTGTGCGTAGCCCTCATTTATGTTCATGGCCACGGCCTGCATGGATGCACGCCCGGTAGGGCCCAAAAGTTCGAAGAAGGGCCGCACATTCTGACGCCCTAAGCCCAGGCCGAGCCAGAGCACGCGCTTGGCCCAGCGGTTGATCTCGTTGACTACCAGGTTGAAGTCCTGATACATCGTGAACGACCAGAAGGCCTCGACCTTGGGGAACTGGTCCTTGCGTATGTACAGCTCGTACTTGCCTGCGCTGTTCAGGCGCTCGCCATTCTGGTCCACCGAAGCCCAAAGGTACCACTGGCAAATCATCGGGGTGCTGGTGGCAATGCTCCTGGAGTCCGTCTTGATCGCGGCGCTGATACATGCCCTGCGCACCAGCAAGAAGTCCCGCCAGCAATTGGCTGTCGAGCGCGACGTGCTGGACTTGCGGGTCCGAGAGCGCACCGTGCATTTGTCGGAAGCCATGGACTTCAGCGAGACCATTGTGCGAGCTTCTCCCTTGCCCATCGGGGTGTATGCCGAGGACGGCCAATGCGTGCGGGCCAACGAGGCTTATGCCACGCTGGTCGGAGGGACGCTCAAGTCCTTGCTGGCGCAAAACTTCGAGACGACCGCCTCCTGGAAAACATCTGGACTGCTGGCGACCTGCCATCGTGCATTGCAAAGCGGTCAACCCCAGCAACTGGAGCTGAATACTGTCACCACCTTTGGCAAGGAAGTCTGGCTGGATTGCCACATACTACCGACCATGCTGAATGGGAAAAGGCATGTGCTGGTGCAGTTCGTCGACCTGACCGAGCGCAAGAACCTGGAAAGCGACCTGCGCAACCTGGCATTTCAGGATCCTCTGACACGTATCCCCAACCGGCGCCTCCTGCTGGACCGCCTTGAACATGCCGTCCGTATGACCAAGCGACAGAACAGCCACGGTGCGCTGGTCTTCATCGACCTCAACAAGTTCAAGCAACTCAACGATACACACGGCCACGACGTGGGCGACCTGTTGCTGGTGGAAGTGGCCAAGCGCCTTCGCCAATTGGTACGGGACAGCGACACCGTGGCTCGGCTCGGTGGCGACGAATTTGTGGCGCTGTTTGAAGGTCTGGCCGCTGACCCGGCGCTGGCTCGGCAGCAGGCAGCCCGGATAGAGGCCAAGGTCCAGGCCGCATTGAATCAGGACTATGTGCTTGGCGACATCCACCACAAGGGTTCCGCCAGTCTAGGTACGGTTCTGTTCCAGGGCGACGCAGATGATGCTGACATGCTGCTCAGGAAGGCCGACAGTGCCATGTACTTCAACAAAAGAGGCCGGCCGGCTTAGCCGTTGGCGTCCGACACATCAAGAGGCTGAATGCACAGACATCACCTACAGCGGCTGCCTGCTTCAGCCAGTACCCGGCGGGCCCAAGGTCTGGCGGACGCGAAATGAAGATGCTAACTTCACGCCTCACAGAGATCGCTGAGCAGTCTTTCCCGAGGAACACTCATGAATGACACCACTGAACCGCAGCATTGGACCAAGGTGCTGAAGGCGCTTCTGCTCTTGATGCTGTCTTTTGCCCTGACCACCGCGGGAGCGGAGGAGTACTACGAGCGCTACGACTTGCGCCCGCAACCCGGTGTCATCCGCTTGGCTGTCCAACCGATGGCCTATCCGCTGGCCTTCATCAGCTCGGTCATGCAGCGCGACCGGATACTCGGCGGTGAACTCGACAAGGCGCAGTTGAAGCTGCAGGTGTTTGCTTTCCGCAAAGGCAATGACATTGTTCAGGTCGCCAGCGAAAGTGCCTTCGACATGGCCTTTGTCGGTGACATGCCGACGGTGAACCTGGCCGTCAGGATGCCCATCGCCATCGGCGGTCTGGGCAAGCGCAATTTTTCTTCGGTCATCTCGCGCGACTACGCTCGGCTGGAAGAATTGCGTGGCCACAAGCTGGGTTACTCACCCGGCTCGTCTTCCCATCTGGTGCTGATGCATGGTCTTCGCTCGGCGAAACTCAGCGAGCGTGACGTGGAGTTGGTCGCGCTGGATCCCGCGCAGATGCCGGACGCGCTGGAAAGCGGTGCGGTCGATGCATTCTCCGCTTGGGAGCCGACGCCGTCGATTGCGCTGGCGCGCAATCCCAGGAATCGTGCCATCTTCAAGGGCATGAGCACCGACTGGGTGGTGCTGCGGCGCTCACTGACCACGAGTTCGCCCGCAGTTGCGCAATCCCTGATCGCAGCCTATGTCCGCGCCATCAATTGGATGCGCAGGTCGAAGTCCAATCTTGAACACGCAGCCAGCTGGGTTCTGCAGGACGGCCAAGCTTTCACGGGCGCCAAGTCAGCCATTACGGCGGAGCGGGCCATGGAAATTGCTCGCAAGGATCTGCTCGATGTGCCTGGTGCGCCGGCGACGCCGCCGCTGGTCGATGGTGCTCCGCCCCTGTCGCGCGAATTCGCCTTCCTGAAGGATATCGGGCGGATCGCGTCGGATCGCGACGACAAGCCCTTGCGTGAAGCATTTGCCTACCAGGGCCTGACGCAGGTGCAGGCCGACCCCAAGCGCTTCAGCCTGTTCCGCTTTGACTATGCCCGTTGACGGGCAGCGACATATGCAGATTCGCCTTCGCCTGCACATCTACTTCGGCGTGATCTCGCTGGCCGCGGCGGTCACGTTTGTCGTGTTGTGGATGTATGGCATTCCGCCACTGAACATTGACGGGATTCAGTCGGCCGAACACCGCCGGGCCGTGGCATCGCTTGAGAACCTTGTCGACAAGTCCCGGGATGCGTTTGAGAAGTGGTTTGTCGAGCGTCGGCGTGAACTGCAGCTCGTCGTTCGTGACGAAGCCTTTTCGAGACACGCGGGCGCCGCAAATGAGCACGACGATCGCAGCCGCTCTGCACATCGTGCGGCGCTTCAGCGGCGACTGGGCATGATCCAGGAGGTCAATCCCGGTGCGTATGACTACCTCTACGTGCTGGATCGACAAGGCAAGGTGCTCGCCGCATCGGACGCCGCCATCTTGACAGGCTCAGCCCTCGTTCAGTCTCACGAAGCCATCCACAAGGATGCGCTGCAGCCCGGTCTGACCGAGTTCGTGTACCTGATCCAACAGGCCGGTGAGCCGGTGTTGGTGGTCAGCAATCAAGTGCAAGGCCGCGATGCCGATGGGCTTCCGGACGGGGAGGTTCTGGCGGTCGTCGTTGCCGGGATCAGCTTGCGGGCACATCTCACGGACGAGGGAGGGGCAACAGAGCGGACCCAAGGCCATGGCGGAGCGCTGATGTTTGTAGGGCCGGATCGCAGGGTGCTGGGCAGCCCAGCGTCAGGATCCGGAGCTGCTGCGCTCGAGAAGGTCGGAAACCATGTGGACCCAGGCTCCGAAGGTTTCAAGGTGATCCCTATTGGCGATGGTCGCGAGATGCTGATGGCCTTCCGCCACCTGCACCTTGGCGCGTCGGAAGGTCTCAGCATGGTGGCGCTGCGAGACTCCGATGAAGCCCTGGCGTCGATACGCGCCACGTTTGCCCGCCTACTTGGACTGGGAATCATCTTCTTCCTGGCGGTAACTTCGCTGGTCGCCCTGGCTGCACGCTATATCGCACGAAGCGAGCACGCCATCCGGGAGTTGAACGCAACGCTAGAACAGCGGGTTCAGGACCGTACCAAGGAGCTCAACCAGGCCAACACCAAGCTTCTTGAGACGCTGGTGAATCTCGAGCGGGCCCGCGACGATCTGGTGCAAAGCGAAAAGCTGGCCAGTCTGGGCGCCTTGGTGGCGGGCGTGTCACATGAGCTGGGAACGCCCGTCGGCAATGCGGTTCTGGTTGCCAGTACGCTGAAGGATCGCTCGCTGGCGTTTGCACAAGAATCTCCTGGCAATCTGACGCGTGCTGCTCTGAAGGACTATCTCAATCTGAACGTCGACGGCCTGACGATGCTGGTGGCGAATCTGCAGCGCACCGTGGAGCTGATCAACAACTTCAAGCAGTTGGCCATGGACCAGACCTCGGACCAACGCCGCAAGTTCGCCTTGATGTCACTGGCGCAAGAGGTCCTGACGGCGATGAGGCCAAGGTTGAAGGTGCTCCCCTATCAATTGGTACTCGACATTCCTGACGACTTGGAAATGGACAGCTACCCCGGTCCGCTGTCGCGCATCATCATCAACTTCATCAACAACTCCCTGCTGCACGGCTTCGAGGGCCGCTCCGCCGGCACCATGAAGCTGAGCGCAACGCTCATAGGGTTGGACCAAGTCGAAATCCGCTTTGAGGATGACGGCATAGGCATGCAAGAGCACGTGGCCAAACGTGCCTTCGATCCCTTCTTCACCACCAAGCTGGGTCAGGGCGGCAGCGGCCTCGGCCTCAACATTGTGTACACCGTGACGACGACCATATTGGCGGGTCGGGTTGAACTGCAAACAGCCGTGGGCGGAGGCGCGTGTTTTTGCCTGACCCTGCCGCGCGTTGCGCCTGTTGTCCAACAAAGTGGGCAGGACCGCACCGTCAAACTGAGCGACAACTCGGGTGGCGAAAGTCTTGAGCGACTTGCATGCGTTCCCGAGGAGTGAGACCTTGCCCAGGACTGAACCGACCCCTCAAACGCGCGCCGTGACCACACTTCGCGACGCAGCTATATGTGCCAGCCTCATGGCCCTCTGCCAGACTGCTTTTTCTCAAGCCGACGTGCCACGGGTCTGGCGGGTCTGTGTGGGCGATCAACCTGTCCCCCCCTATGTACTCAATGACCCCAAGCACCTCGGCCGCGCGGAGCGCCTGCTTGTCGAGGCTGGCCGCTCAATCGGGATGAACGTCATGTTGCAGCGCTGTCCGAACAAGCGCTGCCGTGCGTCCCTCAGTTCAGGCGACTCAGACATGACATTGGGCGGCCCTACGCCTGAGAATCTGGCCGAATGGCGCTTTCCCATGAAGGCTGGCATCCCTGACCCAGACCAAGCCGTCGCCCACATCAACCTGATTTGGGTGCGACGCTCGGACAGCCAACTGGACTGGGATGGCAAACAATTGACCGGGGCACCAGCCGGCAAAGCGCTGGTCGTCGGTACCCGCGCTGGACAACTTCTGGCGACCAATGCCCTCCGCCATCTGTCGGTCCAGGTAGACGATACCGCCCACACTCCCAAGCAGTTGCTGCGCAAGCTGGTAGGAAATCGCGTCGATCTGGTCCTGGGTCTGCAGGAAGAACTGGAGGTGGCGCTCGCCGACCCCGAAGTCCAGTCTTCAGTCGTGCTGCCGCGAGCGCTGCGGCGCAATGACTACTTCGCGGTGATCTCGCAGCTTCATCTTTCTGCCAACTTCGCTACTGCCGAACGTCTGTGGGCAGCAATGGGCAGGATGCGAAATTTGCCCGAATTCCAGCGCGACTGAGTCGAGTCGTGCGAGTGAGCTGCTCCCTCCCTGCCGTACCAGCGCAAAAGATACCCGGCGGCGGTGAGGACCGACAACGGGCCGGAGCTCACCTGCCGGGCCTTCATTGCCTGGGCCCAAGCCCATAGCGTGCGGCACATCCTGATTCAGCCTGGGAGACCCATGCAGAACGGATCCGTCGAGAACAAAATTGGCGAGGCTTGGCATCGATTGGTTCGTCGCAGAACGCGCCCTGAGCCACAAGCTGAAGGGCGTGGAAGGCATCTACGATCGCCATGACTACTACTTCGAACGACTGTCCGCGCTACAGGCCTGGGCTGACTTGCTTGCCGCGCTGGCCGGAGGGACGAAGGCCAAGGAGCTCATCGGCCCAGGCAAACGCCACAGGGATGCGCCATAGAAGCGATGCCGCGTCTTGCTCGAGGCCCCTGGTTTGCAATCCCCCTCAAGGCCCCGTCGTCTTGCTGGAAAACCTGAGGAGCTCCGCGACAGCCCCGTCCAAGCTTGCGCCAGCTTGCCTTCGCCGAGCTGTGCCAAATGCGCTGCGAAGTTAGAGGTTCAGACTGCGGCTGCGGCTGCGGCTGCGGCTGCGGCTGCGTGCGGCGTGCATGTGCGCACGTGCCCCGCCGCGCCGATGAGTTAGGCTGAATGGCGCTTTGCGGTGGCGGGCGTACGCCGCAGTCACATCGCCTGAACCGTCGTTGTTTGCTAGTGAAGCTATGTCCGACGCGGTGTGAGGCACGGTATGCAGGTATCGCGCCGACCAAATCGTGCAGCGTTTTCCGGAGCTAACTGCGTGACATCAACGCAGCAAGCGCTTGTCGGGCGCAAATCTGCGCGCGTATTGGATAGCCAGCATGAGTCGAGGCACGTTGCTACCAAGCCGCCCGCCCCCTTCGTGAGAATAAGATTGAACTATGAGCTACTACCACCTCCGCAGCCTCGTAGGGAAGCTGGCCTTGATACAGACCGGCTTCCTCGTGGTTGCCCTGGCCTCGATCGCCTTCACGCTATGGGTGTCATGGCAGCTGGAGGGCGGCGCTGGCGCGATCAACGAGGCCGGGCGCATGCGCATGCTGAGCTATCGCATGGTGCTGTCGCACGCTGATGCCACGCCCGCCGCCTTGCAGCGCGATTTGCAGGAGTTCGACGCGATGGTGCATCGCTTGCGCGTCGGCGATTCGCAGCGGCCCCTGTTCGTGCCAGACACCGAGGAATGCAGCGAGCGGCTGCTCGATGTGGAGCAGAATTGGCCCACATTGCGTGCTGCGCTGCAGGCTCCGGGACCTGGACTGCGGCCCCAGGTCGACAGCTTCGTGGCCACCATCGATCAGCTGGTGGGCGCCATCGAACGCACCATCGCCGCACGCACTGCCATCCTGGGAGGCTTGTGTTTCAGCCTGGTAGTGCTGGTGGTGGCGGCCTCGGTGGTGTTTGTCTCGGGCACCTATGTCTGGATCGTCCAGCCGCTGCAGCGCCTGCGCGATGGCCTGCTGCAGATGGCAGCCGGCAAGCTTGGGGTGCGGGTCGACGAAACCAGTTCGGTGGTCGAGTTCAGCAGCCTGGCCGAAGGCTTCAACCAGATGGCGGTTGCCTTGGACGAGGCCCATCAGAACCTCGAAGGCAAGGTGCGGGACAAGACTGCCCATTTGGCCCAGCAGAACGAGCGGCTGGAAGCGCTGTTTGACGTGGCACTGATGGCGGGGCAGGCGGATGCCAGCCTCGAATCGATGTCGCACTCCTTTGCGGCCAAGGTGGCGCGCATCGCACGGGCCGACGCCAGCGCCGTGCGCCTGGCCGCGCAGGACGAGGAGCGTTGGCTGCTGATGGGCCAGAACCGCATGCCCCAATCCATGATCGACGCCGAGCGCTGCCTGCGCAAGGGCGACTGCGCCTGCGGCAACGCCACACCCGGCGCGCCTGGCGCCCGGGTCATCACCATCCACAGCCTTGAAACCCCGAAGCTGAGGCACTGCGAAGCGGCGGGCTACCAAAGCATCATTTCGGTGCCGATGCGGACCGGTAGCCGCTTGCTCGGCGAGGTGGAACTGTTCTTCTACAGCGAGCGCAGCCTGGTCGAGGCTGAGCGCCTGCTTCTGGATGCGCTGGTGGGCCAGTTCGCTATCCAGGTCGACAACGTGCGGCTCGCCGCGCGCGACCGCGAGATGGCGGTGTCCGAAGAGCGCAATCTGCTGGCGCAGGAGCTGCACGATTCGATCGCCCAGGTGCTGGCCTTCCTGAAGATCCAGGTGCAGCTGCTGCGCGGCGCCTTGGCCCGGCAGCGGCCCGAGGAAGTGGCGCGCAGCCTCGACGAGATCGATGCGGGCGTGAAGGAGTGCTACACCAACGTGCGCGAGTTGCTGGTGCACTTCCGCACGCGGCCGGGGCATGAAGACATCGAGCATGCGCTGCGCAGCACGCTGGCCAAGTTCGAGCGTCAGAGCGGCTTGAGCACCCATCTGCGCTTGCAGGGCGATGGCCTGCCCCTGCCACCCGATCATCAGGTGCAGGTGCTGCACATTATCCAGGAGGCCTTGTCCAATGTCCGCAAACATGCCGAGGCCGACCATGTCAGCGTCAGCGTTGATCAGCTGCCGCGCTGGCGCTTCGAAGTGCGCGATAACGGGCGCGGCATCGAGCCTGCCGATGTCGGCAGCGGGCAGACCCATGTGGGCCTGCAGATCATGCAGGAGCGTGCCCAGCGCATTGGTGCCCAACTGCAGGTCAGCCGCGCGCCGGAGGGCGGTACCCTTGTCAGCCTGACGCTACCCCTGCTGAGTTCACTGCAGGCCACAGAACCGACATTGCAAAGTGCCCAGTACTCATGAAAGAGCTCATCACCATCCTGGTCGTCGATGACCACACGCTGTTTCGCCGCGGCCTGATTTCCTTGCTGGGACAGGAGGACGGCGTCAAGGTGGTGGGCGAGGCAGCCGATGGCAGCGATGCGCTGCGTATCGCCGAGGCGCTGCAGCCCGATCTGATCCTGCTGGACAACCACATGCCCGGCGTCACCGGCGTGGCGCTGCTGCCGGCGCTGCGCCAGGTGGTGCCGGCGTCGCGGGTGCTGATGCTGACCGTCAGCGAGAACGAGGAAGACCTCAGCGCGGCGCTGCGCAATGGCGCCCAGGGCTATCTGCTGAAGACCATCGACGGCGAGGACCTGGCCGCGGCGCTGATACGCACGATGCGCGGCGAGTCGGTGGTCAGCCCGGAGATGAGCCACAAGCTGCTGAACGCGCTGCGCAATGCCGGCGGCGCGGCCAGCCCGGCCAAGCCGGAGCCGGAGCCGGAGCCAGACAAGGACGCCCCGCAGCTGTCACCCCGCGAGATTGACATCCTCAAGCAGCTGACGCGCGGCGCCAGCAACAAGGAGATCGCCCGCATTCTGGGCATCGCCGAGCCCACGGTAAAGATTCATGTGCAGCACATCCTGCGCAAGCTCAATCTGAGCTCACGCGTGCAGGCCGCCGTCTGGGGCAACGAGCAGGGCATGGGCTGACTTCCAGGCGGGTTTCGGAATTCCCAGACGAGGCAAACGAGCCACCCTTCCGCCAGCTGCTAAGCGAAGTCCGGTCGCCGGCGCTGGCCCATGCCCTGCGCTTGCAAGCGCATAGGCCGGCCACTGCCAACTCCCGATCAGCTGCTGGGTCGGGCTGACCCAATCGAAAGGTGTGCGGCGCACTGCCCCCACTTGTTGCTCCGTAGCGGTGCGTCTGGATCTCATCCGCAATTGACCCGTGAACGCTTGCGCTGAGCGCCAAAAAAAAACGCGCTACCGACGCGAGACCCGATCAAGGCACTGGCGGCGCCTCTGCTCCTCAGCGCATATAGCGAGGCGGCTCGCGCTCGGCGAGCTCGCGCATCTCGCCAACGTTTGTGAGGCACATCCGGTAGCCGTCCATCTCGAGCAGCCCTTGCTCCTGCAGCTGGCGCAAGCAGCGGGAAAGTGTTTCCGGCGTGATGCCCAGCTGCGAGGCGAGATCCTTCTTTTGCTGTCGCAGCAGGAACTGCTGGCCGTGGTCGCAACCCTGAGCCTGGCAACAGTCCAACAGCCAGGCAGCCAGGCGCGCACGTGTGTCCTTGGTCAGCAGCGCCTGCTTCTGCAAGGTTGCGCCACGCGCCTGGGCCGCCACGCAAGCCAGCAGCACGCGCACCAGCGCTGCATCGTTGAGGCAGTGCCCCACCACCTCCTCGACTGGAAACTCATGCACCCTCACGGGGGTCAATGCGAGCGCGGTCTCTGGATGGCTTTCTCCCATCCAGGCGCTTGACACGTCGATCCATTCGCCCGCGCTCAGGCCCTGACTCTGCCACCAACGGCCGCCAGCGTCTCGCTTGCCCAGGCTGATACGCCCGCGCACCAGCAACCAAAGGCTGCTCGCCGGCAAGCCGCCGGCGGACAGCACCTGACTTCGCGCCCGGTAGCGATGTCCCTGCCCCAAGGCTGCCATCTCGGCCACCGACCAGTCGCTGAGCGCATAGGGTCGGCATGCTGACGCGATGGCCTCGCGCACGCTTCCGCGATACGCATTGATGGGCGGTGCCGGGGCCGGCGTCGGCTCCCCGCGCACCATCCACTCCGGCGGCGGCGCTGGCGGCGACGTCAACAGCGTAAGTGGCGCGGCTCGAGCAGCACTGCGTGGCAATTCGAAGGCTTGAGCGGTCATGTGGGCACCCCAATAGGTGTTACGGAATGCGCGCTGATGGCGCATGCAGAAGGCCGCAGTCGAACATCGCGGAGTCCTGTGTGGATTTGATCTGCAACAAACTCCTGCGCATCAAACGCCTGAATAGTTCTTTGGTACTAGTCAAGCTGTGGCGAGCTAGTTCTTTTGCCGCGCGGCCTGCAGGTCCAGAAGAGGATGTTGCGCGGGCGGCTAACTTCCTAAAGTAAACGCATCAACAACGGAGTGCGTTCATGAGCGCCAACAACCCAACAACGACAAACGGCTCGAGTTCCGGCAAGGCCCTCTCGGTGCTGATCGTCAGCACCCTGGCCTTCACTGTGTGCTTCATGGTGTGGATGATGTTCGGCGTGATCGGCATCCCGATCAAGAAGCAGCTGGGCCTCAATGCCACCGAGTTCGGCCTGCTCACCGCCACGCCGGTGCTGACCGGCTCGCTGATCCGCGTGCCACTGGGCATCTGGACCGACAAGTACGGCGGCCGCATCGTGTTCTTCGCGCTGATGCTGGCCTGCGTCATTCCGATCTGGATGATGAGCTACGCCACCGCCTACTGGCACTTTCTGGTGATCGGCCTGTTCGTTGGCCTGGCCGGCGGCAGCTTCTCGGTGGGCACACCTTATGTGGCGCGCTGGTTCCCGAAGAGTCGCCAGGGCTTCGCGATGGGTGTGTTCGGCGCCGGCAACTCGGGTGCGGCGGTCAACAAGTTCGTCGCCCCCGGGCTGGTGGTGGCTTTCGGTTGGACCATGGTGCCGCATGTCTATGCCGCAGTGCTGCTGGGCACTGCCATCCTGTTCTGGTTCTTCAGCCACTCGGATGACAAGCATCTGGTGGTCAGCAATGCGAGCTTCATGAGCCAGCTGCAGGCGTTGAAGGACCCCAAGGTGCTGAAGTACTGCCAGTACTACAGCATCGTGTTCGGCGGCTATGTGGCGCTTAGCCTGTGGATGGTGCAGTACTACGTCGGCGAGTACGGCCTGGACATTCGCGTGGCCGCGCTGCTGGCGGCTTGCTTCTCGCTGCCCGGCGGCGTGCTGCGCGCGATCGGCGGCTGGATGAGCGACAAGTACGGCGCACACAGCGTCACCTGGTGGGTGATGTGGGTGAGCTGGATCTGCCTGTTCCTGCTGTCCTACCCGCAGACCGACTTCACCGTGATGACGGTTAACGGCGCCAAGACCTTCCACATCGGCTTGAATGTCTATGCCTTCACCGGCCTGATGTTCATCCTCGGCATCGCCTGGGCCTTCGGCAAGGCCAGCGTCTTCAAGTACATCAGCGACGACTATGGCCAGAACATCGGCGCCATCAGCGGCATCGTCGGCCTGGCCGGCGGACTGGGCGGCTTCGTGCTGCCCATCATGTTTGGCGCCCTGATGGACCTCACCGGCGTGCGTTCCAGCGCTTTCATGCTGATGTACGGCGTGGTCTGGGTCTCGCTGATCTGGATGTACTGGACCGAAGTCCGCAAGACCCACGTGATGGGCAAGGAAGCGCCTGAAGGCCCCTTCAGCCGCTCCTTCCAGCGCTGAACAACGCAACTCAACCGGAGTTTTCACTCATGAATACCAGCACCGCCGGCGCCCGCACGTCCGGCCCGCAAGGCGCCGGCGATATCGCCGACTGGCGCCCCGAGGACGAGCAGTTCTGGGAAAACACTGGCAAGAAGATCGCCTACCGCAATCTATGGATCTCGATACCCGCCCTGCTGTGCGGCTTCGCGGTCTGGGGCATGTGGGGCATCATCACCGTGCAGATGCTCAACCTGGGCTTTCCCTTCAGCCAGGCCGAGTTGTTCACGCTCACGGCCATCGCCGGCATTTCGGGTGCGACCATGCGCATTCCGGCCAGCTTCCTGATCCGCATGGCTGGCGGCCGCAACACCATCTTCCTGACCACGGCCATGCTGCTGGCACCGGCCATCGGTACAGGCTTCGCGCTGCAGCACCCCGAGTGGCCGCTATGGGTATTTCAGCTGATGGCACTCTGGTCAGGCGTGGGCGGCGGCAACTTCGCTTCGTCGATGTCCAACATCAGTACCTTCTTTCCGAAGCGTCTGCAGGGCACGGCGCTGGGGCTGAACGCGGGCCTGGGCAACTTCGGCGTGACGACCATGCAAATCGTCATTCCTCTTGTGATGACGGTCGGACTGTTCGGCGCGCTGGGCGGTGAGTCGAAGTCACTCTTGAAGGACAGCGGCTGGATCTTCGGCAAGATTGCCGCCGGAACGCCCACGTGGATTCAAAACGCTGGCTTCGCATGGGTGCTTTCGCTGGTGCCCTTGTCCATCCTTTGCTGGTTCGGCATGAACAACCTGAAGACGGTGACGGCCGCCGCCGGTTCACCGATCAGCGCTTTCCTGAAGATCGTCTACCTCTACTCGCTGGCCTTCATCCCGTCGATCGGGATGCTCTACCTCTACCTGCCAGCACCCACGGGCCTGGGCCTGCTGAACATGTGGGTGGCGATCCCACTGGACATCATCGCTGCACTGCTGGTGATGAAGCTGGCTGCCTTCGGCACGATGAAGGAAAACGTCGCCAAGCAGTTCGAGATTTTTCGCAACAAGCACACCTGGGCAATGACGGCGCTCTACGTCGTGACCTTTGGCAGCTTTATCGGATTTTCGATGGCCCTGCCGCTGGCGATCACGGTGATCTTCGGCTTCATCCACGCGCCTGACGCAGCCGGCGTGATGCAGCACACGGTCAAGAATCCCCACGCGCCATCGGCCCTGACCTACGCCTGGATCGGGCCCTTCGTGGGCGCTGCAGTGCGGCCCATCGGCGGTTGGATTTCCGACAAGGTCGGCGGGTCCATCGTGACCCAGATCATCTCGGCCATCATGGTGTTCGCCTCGGCAGCCGTGGGCTACGTGATGATGCAGGCCTACGGCTCGGCCACACCCGAACAACACTTCCCGCTGTTCATGGGCCTGTTCGTTCTGCTGTTTGCCGCCAGCGGCATCGGCAACGGCTCAACCTTTCGCAGCGTCGGTTTCATCTTCGACCGCCAGCAAGCTGGCCCGGTGCTGGGCTGGACCTCGGCAGTGGCTGCCTACGGCGCCTTCATCGCACCGGTGCTCATCGGCCAGCAAATCAAAGCCGGCACACCTCAATTCGCCTTCTACGGCTTCGCGGTCTTCTACGCCGTGTGCCTGATCCTGAACTGGTGGTTCTATCTGCGTGCCAATGCGTACGTGAAGAATCCCTGATACCCGAGAAGACAAGGAAGCAAACCATGAGTCACTTTCTCGACCGCCTGAGCTACTTCGCTCAACCGAAAGAGGACTTCGCCGACGGCCACGGCCGCACCACGGGCGAAGACCGAACCTGGGAAGACGCGTACCGGGCCCGCTGGGCACACGACAAGATCGTGCGCTCCACCCACGGCACCAACTGCACGGGCTCCTGCTCGTGGAAGATCTATGTGAAGGGTGGCATCGTCACCTGGGAAACCCAGCAGACCGACTATCCGCGCACCCGCCCGGACCTGCCCAACCATGAGCCGCGTGGCTGTGCCCGCGGGGCCAGCTACAGCTGGTATCTCTACAGTGCCAATCGCGTCAAGTACCCGATGGTGCGTGGCTCGCTGCTCAAGCACTGGCGCGCCGCGCGCGCTGTGACCAAGACGCCGGTGGACGCCTGGGCAAACATCGTCGAGAACACGGAGCAGCGCCGCGAATGGCAGCAGGACCGCGGCCTGGGCGGCTTTGTGCGCTCCAGCTGGGACGAGGTCAACGAGATCATCGCCAGCGCCAATATCTACACAGTCAAGAAGCATGGGCCGGATCGCGTGATCGGCTTCTCGCCGATTCCGGCCATGTCGATGATCAGCTATGCCGCCGGCAGCCGTTACCTGAGTTTGCTCGGCGGCGTCTGCATGAGCTTCTACGACTGGTACTGCGACCTGCCGCCGGCCAGCCCGCAGATCTGGGGCGAGCAGACCGACGTGCCCGAGAGCGCCGATTGGTACAACAGTAACTACATCATCGCCTGGGGCTCCAACGTGCCGCAGACGCGCACACCGGACGCGCACTTCTTCACCGAGGTGCGCTACAAGGGCGCCAAGACGGTGGCGATCACGCCCGACTACGCCGAGATCTCCAAGCTGGCCGACATCTGGATGCACCCCAAGCAGGGCACCGATGCGGCGATCGCGATGGCCATGGGCCATGTGATCCTGAAGGAGTTCTACTTCGACAAGCGGTCCACGTATTTCGACGACTACGCGCGCCGCTACACCGACCTGCCGCTGCTGGTGAAGCTGAAGAAGCAGACCACACCGGACGGCCGCGCTCTGCTGGTGCCTGACCGCTATCTGCGCGCCAGCGACTTCGGCGGCAAGCTGGGCCAGGACAACAACCCCGAGTGGAAGACCGTGGCCTTCGATGCCAGCGGCAAGGTGGTGCTACCGAACGGCTCGATCGGCTTCCGCTGGGGCGCGGGCGAGCGCCCCGACCTGGGCAAATGGAATCTGGAGTCCAAGGAAGCGATCCACGACGGCGATGTGAAGCTCAAGCTCTCGGTGCTCGAAGATGGTGCCCAGGCACATCAGGTGGACGAAGTGGGCTTCCCCTACTTCGGCGGAATCGACACACCGAACTTCAAGAGCAACAAGCAGCAAGACGTGATCTCGCGCCGGGTGCCGACTGTCAGCCTCAAGCTGGGCAAGCATGAAGACGCCGAGGAAGTGCTGGTGGCCACCGTGTTTGACCTGCAGGTGGCGCAGTACGGCATCAGCCGTGGTCTGGGCGATGACGCGCCGAACAGCTACGACGACAACAAGCCCTACACCCCGGCCTGGGCCGAGAGCATCACCGGTGTGAAGCGCGAGCAGATCATCACCGTGGCGCGCCAGTTCGCCGACAACGCCGACAAGACGCATGGAAAGTCCATGGTGATCATCGGTGCGGCGATGAACCACTGGTACCACGCCGACATGAACTACCGCGGCATCATCAATATGCTGATGATGTGCGGCTGCATCGGCCAATCGGGTGGCGGCTGGGCGCATTACGTGGGCCAGGAGAAGCTGCGCCCGCAGACCGGCTGGACAGCGCTGGCCTTTGCGCTGGACTGGATCCGCCCGCCGCGCCAGATGAACTCCACCAGCTTCTTCTACGCCCACACCGACCAGTGGCGCTACGAGAAGCTGGACGTCGCCGAGGTGCTCTCGCCCCTGGCCGACAAGGCCCAGTTCGGTGGCAGCCTGATCGACTACAACGTGCGCGCCGAGCGCATGGGCTGGCTGCCTTCGGCGCCGCAGCTGCAGACCAACCCGATGCAGGTGGTCAAGGACGCACAGGCCGCCGGCATGGACGCCAAGGACTATGCGGTCAAGGGCCTCAAGGACGGCTCGCTGCGCATGAGTTGCGAAGACCCGGACCACCCGGCCAACTGGCCGCGCAATATGTTCGTCTGGCGCTCCAACATCCTGGGCAGTTCGGGCAAGGGACATGAGTACTTCCTCAAGCACCTGCTGGGCACCACCAATGGCGTGCAGGGCAAGGACCTCGGCAAGGACGACGCCAAGCCGCAGGAAGTGGAATGGCACGACAAGGCGCCGGAAGGAAAGCTGGACCTGCTGGTGACGCTGGACTTCCGCATGAGCACCACCTGTCTGTACTCGGACATCGTGCTGCCCACCGCCACCTGGTACGAGAAGAACGACCTCAACACCAGCGATATGCATCCCTTCATCCACCCGCTATCCACGGCGGTGGATCCGGCCTGGCAGGCGCGCAGCGATTGGGAGATCTACAAGGGCTTCGCCAAGAAATTCAGCGAGCTGTGTGTCGGCCATCTCGGTGTCGAAAAGGAGATCGTGCTGACGCCGCTGATGCACGACAGCCCGGCCGAGCTGGCCCAGCCCTTCGGCGTGTCCGAATGGAAGAAGGGTGAGTGCGAGCTGATCCCCGGCAAGACCGCGCCGCAGATCGCGGTGGTCGAGCGCGACTACCCCAACCTCTACAAACGCTTCACCGCCCTTGGCCCCTTGATGAACAAGGTGGGCAATGGCGGCAAGGGCATCGGCTGGGACACCAAGACCGAGGTCGAGCAACTTGGCGACTTGAACGGCCTGGTGCGTGACGAAGGCGTCACGCAAGGCATGCCCAAGATCGAGACGGACATTGACGCGACCGAAGTGGTGCTGCAACTGGCTCCCGAGACAAACGGCCACGTGGCCGTGAAGGCCTGGGAGGCTCTGGGCAAGCAGACCGGGCGGGACCATACCCATCTGGCGCTTCACCGCGAGGACGAGAAGATCCGCTTCCGCGACATCCAGTCGCAGCCGCGCAAGATCATCAGCTCGCCGACCTGGTCAGGTCTGGAGAGCGAGAAGGTCTCGTACAACGCCGGCTACACCAATGTGCATGAACTGATTCCATGGCGCACGCTGACGGGCCGCCAGCAGTTCTACCAGGACCACCCCTGGATGCAGGCCTTCGGCGAGGGCTTCAGCAGCTACCGCCCGCCGGTGGACTTGAAGACCCTGGTCGAGGTGCAGGGCATCAAGAGCAATGGCAACAAGGAGATCGCGCTCAACTTCATCACGCCGCACCAGAAGTGGGGCATCCACAGCACCTACAGCGACAACCTGATGATGCTGACGCTGAATCGTGGCGGCTCGGTGATCTGGCTCAGCGAGGACGACGCGGCCAAGGCCGGCATTGTCGACAACGACTGGGTCGAGCTGTTCAACGCCAACGGCGCCATTGCGGCCCGCGCGGTGGTGAGCCAGCGGGTCAATCCGGGCATGGTGATGATGTATCACTCGCAGGAGAAGATCATCAACACCCCGGGATCCGAGATCACCGGCACGCGCGGCGGCATCCACAACTCGGTGACCCGCATCGTCACCAAGCCCACGCACATGATCGGTGGCTACGCGCAGCTGAGCTACGGCTTCAACTACTACGGCACCATCGGCACCAACCGCGACGAGTTCGTGCTGGTGCGCAAGATGGCCAAAGTGGATTGGATGGATGAGGAAAGCGCAAATCAAGGAGCACACGCATGAAAGTCCGCGCGCAAATCGGCATGGTGCTGAACTTGGACAAGTGCATCGGCTGCCACACTTGTTCAGTCACCTGCAAGAACGTCTGGACCAACCGTCCGGGCATGGAATACGCTTGGTTCAACAACGTCGAGTCCAAACCCGGCATCGGCTATCCCAAGGAGTGGGAGAACCAGGACAAGTGGCATGGTGGCTGGATCCGCAAGGCCAATGGTGAGATTGAGCCGCGGCAGGGGGGCAAGTGGAAGCTGTTGATGCGCATCTTCGCCAACCCTCACCTCCCGCAGATCGACGACTACTACGAGCCCTTCACCTTCGACTACGACCATCTGCAGTCTGCGCCGAAATCCAAGGCCGCACCCACTGCGCGACCGCGCAGCCTGATCACTGGCCAGCGCATGCAGAAGATCGAGTGGGGCCCGAACTGGGAAGAGATCCTGGGCGGCGAGTTCGCCAAGCGCAGCAAGGATGCGAACTTCGAGAACGTCCAAAAGGACATCTACGGTCAGTTCGAAAACACTTTCATGATGTACCTGCCCAGGCTGTGCGAACACTGTCTGAATCCGGCGTGCGTGGCATCGTGCCCCTCGGGCTCGATCTACAAGCGCGAGGAAGACGGCATCGTGCTGATCGACCAGGACAAGTGCCGCGGCTGGCGCATGTGCGTCTCGGGCTGCCCCTACAAGAAGATCTATTACAACTGGCAGAGCGGCAAGGCCGAGAAGTGCATCTTCTGCTATCCGCGCATCGAGGCCGGCCAGCCGACCGTGTGCTCGGAAACCTGCGTCGGTCGCATCCGCTATCTGGGCGTGCTGCTGTATGACGCCGACCGCATCCAGGAGGCCGCCAGCGTCAAGGACGACAAGGACCTCTATCAGGCCCAGCTTGACATCTTCCTTGATCCGAACGACCCGCGCGTAATCGAGCAGGCCCGCAGGGATGGTATTCCTGAAGCCTGGCTGGAGTCGGCCCGCAAGAGCCCGGTCTACAAGATGGCGGTGGACTGGAAGGTGGCCCTGCCGCTGCACCCCGAGTACCGCACGCTGCCGATGGTCTGGTATGTGCCGCCGCTGTCGCCGATCAGCTCGGCCGCCAACGCCGGCCATATCGGCGTGAACGGCCAGATCCCGGACGTCAAGCAGCTGCGCATCCCCGTGCAGTACCTGGCGAACATGCTCACCGCCGGCGACGTGAAGCCGGTGGAGCGGGCGCTGGAGCGCATGCTGGCGATGCGCGCCTACCAGCGCGGCAAGCATGTGGACGGCGTCGAGGACAAGACGGTGCTGGACCAGGTGGGTCTCTTGAAGAACGAAGTCGAGGACATGTACCAGACCATGGCCATCGCCAACTACGAGGACCGCTTCGTCATCCCGACCACGCACCGCGAATACGCCGAAAACGCCTACGACCTGCGCGGCGGCTGCGGCTTCAGCTTCGGCAACGGTTGCTCGGACGGGCAGACCGAGACCAGCCTGTTCGGCGGCGCCAAGAAGCGCACCATCCCGATCAAGACCACGGTCTGAGGAGAATCATGATGAGTTCAAAGAACCACCCGATCTCGCTCAGTTGCCGCGTGCTGGCGCGCCTGCTCGACTATCCCAGCGACGAAATGCTGGCTGTGCTGCCCGAGTTGCGCGAAGCCCTGCACCAGGAAAGCGCATTGAGCCCGGCGCGGCTGGCCGAACTGGATGCACTGGCTGCAGTGCTCGCACGCGGCGAGAGTTACGCGGTGCAGGCTCGTTATGTCGAGAGCTTCGACCGCGGCCGTGCCACCAGCCTGCACATGTTCGAGCATGTGCACGGCGACTCGCGCGAGCGAGGGCCTGCCTTGGTTGACCTGGCCAAGACCTACGAGCAGGCGGGCGTCTTCTTCGATGCGAAGGAGCTGCCCGACTACCTGCCTGTGGTGCTGGAGTTCGCCTCCACGCAGCCGCCGGCAGTGGCGCGCGAATTTCTGGCCGAGATGGCGCACATCCTCAATGCCATCCACAGCGCCTTGATCAAGCGCGACAACCTGCCCTATGCCGCTGCCATCGGTGCGGTGCTGGAGCTGGCCGGCGAGAAACCGCAGGCCGTCAGCATCACCGTTGACGAGCCGCTGGACGAGGCTTGGCTCGAGCCTGCCGCCTTCGACGGCTGCTCCAGCAAGGGCCAGAGCAAGCCCGGCGCGCCGCAGCCCATCTACATTGTCAGGAAGACCGCGTCTTCCGCAGCTTCCCAAGGAGTGCGTCCATGAACTCGCTCAATTTTGCCTTGTTCGGTCTCTATCCCTACATCTGCCTGGCCGTGTTCCTGCTCGGCAGCTTGATCCGCTTCGACCGCGACCAGTACAGCTGGAAGAGCGACTCCTCGCAGCTGCTGCGCGCCGGCTCGCTGCGCTGGGGTTCCAACCTGTTCCACGTCGGCATCCTGGTGCTGTTCTTCGGCCATACCGTCGGCATGCTGACGCCGCACTTCGTTTACGAGCCCTTCATGAGCGCCGGCGCCAAGCAGCTGATGGCGATGATTGTGGGCGGCGTCGCTGGCGTGTTGGGCTTCATCGGTGTCAGCCTGCTGCTGCACCGTCGCCTGTCGGACGAGCGCATCCGCCGCAACTCAAAGACTAGCGACATCGTGCTGCTGCTGCTGCTGTGGCTGCAGCTGGCCCTGGGCCTGGCCACCATCCCGCTGTCGGCCCAGCATCTGGACGGCGGCATGATGATGAAGCTGGCCGAGTGGGCGCAGCGCATCGTCACCTTCCGCGGTGGCGCGGTGGAACTGCTGGCGGAAGCCGGCTGGATCTTCAAGCTGCACATGTTCCTGGGCATGAGCATCTTCCTGGTCTTCCCCTTCACCCGTCTGGTGCATGTGTGGAGCGGCTTCGGCACGTTGGCCTACATCGTCCGCCCCTACCAGATGGTGCGCAGCCGGCGAATCAATCTGCCCGCCAATCACACGCAATCGCAACGCTAAGAAAAATAAGGAGCTCATCATGGGACAACAAGGTGGATGCGGAAGCGGCAGTTGCGGTTGCGGCGGATCGAGCCAAAGCAGCGACACCGCCACAGCGCTGATGGAGGAGGCTGCTGCCTCAGTGCTCGCGACAGTCAACGGCGTGCCTCTGCACGGCGCTGGCGAGTCGCCCGACCCTGAAGCGCTGCGACAGCGCGCCTACAGCGAGTTGCTCCGCCAGACTGCGCAGCGCTCAGGGCTTCTGGCGGTGGGCGACCTGCCGGCGCTGGATGGCGTGCTCAGCGAAGCGGCCTCCCAGGCCATTGAAAAGCTGTTGGCCAGGGAGTTGCAGCTACCCCAAGCTGACGACGCCGCCTGCCAGCGCTTCTATGAAGCGCATGCGGCACGCTATCAACTGGGCGAGCGCACGCTGGCCAGCCACATCCTGTTCGCCGTCACGCCCGGCGTAGACGTGGACGCCCTGCGTCGCAGAGCCGAAGGACTGCTGGTGAGCCTGCGCTGCGGCAGCAGCGAAGACTTCGCACGCGCTGCCGCTGAGCAGTCGAACTGCCCCAGCGGCGCCGAAGGCGGCGCCCTGGGCTGGCTGGGCCGCGAGGACTGCGCGCCGGAATTCGCCGCCGCGCTGTTTGCTCAAGACGAGGCGAATGCGCATGTGGGCGTGCTGCCGCGCCTGATCAGCACCCGCTTCGGCTTCCACATCGTCCGGGTCGACGAACGCCAACCCGGTGTGCAGCAGCCCTTCGAAGCGGTGCGTGGCGCGATTGCCCAGACGCTGGCCCAGCAGGCTTATGTGACGGCGCTGCGCCAGTACCTCAATCTGCTGGCCGGTGCAGCCAAGATCGAAGGCTTGGCGCTCGAAGGCGCCGACTCGCCGCTGCTGCAGTAACCGAGGCCGCAATGCCCGACGAACTGCTGTCCCGCCTGCGGCGTTTCAATACGGACTTCTTCCCGCAATACCAGGACCGTTTCAAAGACCTCGTCGAGCAGGGACAGCACCCAACCACCCTCTTCATCGGCTGCTCGGACTCACGCCTGGTTCCATACATGCTCACGGGCGCCGGCCCAGGGGAGTTGTTCCTGGTGCGTAATGTCGCGGCTTTCGTGCCCCCGTACGATGGCTCGGCCGGCCACCACGGCACGGCAGCCGCAATCGAATATGCGGTGCTGGCGCTGAATGTGCAGCACATCATCGTCTGCGGCCACAGCCATTGTGGCGGCATCCGTGCTCTCTATGGCGAGGTGCCTGACGAAGCCAGCAACCTGAAGGCCTGGCTGGAACTGGGCCGGGAGGCCTGCCTGCCCGTGCAGCTCAGCGACGAAGCGCTACACCGCACGGAAGAGCGCTCGGTTGTGCTGCAACTCGAACGCCTGATGGACTATCCGATGGTGCGCTCGCGCGTCGAACGCGGAGAGTTGGCCCTGCACGGCTGGCACTATGTGATCGAGGCCGGAGAGGTGAACGTCTTCGACGTGCATCAGGGTCGCTTCGTACCGGCATCAAGTTCAGAGCACAGCGGAACAGGCCCGTACAGCCTGACTCCGGTGCACGATGGCGTGAGTCCGATCTTCAACGAAATTGACGAGGCATGGCGCCCCCGATAGAAGTCGATTTCTTGGAACCGGACCATCACAGATGGCCTGCCAGGTTCTCGCTCTCACACAACCTTGGCAGGAACTCAAGCTGGCTATCATCGTGTCCGGACGTCCGTCGCTAACGTGCGGTCCTCGGCTAAGCTCCGGGCCGTCGAGGAACCGCCTGGGAGACATATGCGGCCTAAGCAAGAGCCCTGAACCATTTGGCCACCTGGTATGGTCAGCCGCGTCTACTTCCAACCGGTCTCGGCCGCCGTCGCGCCACGCCTAGAGGCTTGCGTTGTAGGCTGGTTCAACGCAGGCGCCCATGCCCGACAACAGATCAAAGCGCACGGTCTGCGGTTTTCACTCGCAGCTTTTACTTGCAGGTCTCGCTAGGACGTCTCCACGCGCGATATTTGGGCTCATCAGGGCAATCCTGATCAAAGGCTCAGCCCTTGCCCAGCCTCTTCGTCAGTTCGGCCGTCCCGGATTTGATAAATCCGCTTGAAGGTGGGGATGATCTTCTCATCGTGCGTCACCACGATGATGGCGGTATGGAACTGCGTCGCCATCTGGTTGAGGATGCGAGTAACCGCCAAGGCCCGCTCACTGTCCAGAGGAGCCGTGGGCTCATCAGCGAGGATCACCGGCGGCCGGTTGGCCAGAGCCCGCGCGATCGACACACGCTGCTGTTCGCCGCCCGATAGTTCGGACGGTTGCGCCTTGGCGCGGTGCCCAACATCCAGCGCCACAAGCAGTTCGAGTGCTCGCGCGCGAGCCTCACTGTTCGAGCAACCAGCCAGCATCGGCAACAGGGCAACGTTGTCGGTGACGTCCAGGAACGGAATCAAGTAAGGTGCTTGAAACACGAAGCCGATACTGTCGCGGCGCAACGCTCGAAGGTCGGGGATCTTCCAGCCATGGTCATAAATGGTCTGCCCGCCCAGGATCATGCGCCCCCCCGTCGGCTCGATGACGGCGCCCAGGCATTTCAGCAGGGTGCTCTTGCCCGAGCCCGAGGGGCCGATCAGTCCCACGACCTCGCCGGGCGCTACGACCATATTGACGTCTTTCAGCGCGTCAACCGCCGTGTCGCCTTCACCGTAACGCTTGCGCAGACCTTCTATGCGGATGCCGGTTTCGCTCACATTGGCCCCTTTCACCCGCCGATGGCCGCAGCCGGATCGACCTTGAGCGCCGCGCGGATCGCCAGCGTGCTGGCCAGCGCGCAGATCACCATCACCGCGCCGAACCCGAGCAGTGCATCGTTCACTTCTAGCAGCACATACTTTGGGAAGATGGGCGCCCAGAACGTGGCGGACACCTTGCCGACGACGAAACCGATCAGGCCCAGCCCAAGTGCCTGCTGCAGGATCATGCCGGCGATGGTTCGGTTGCGGGTGCCGATGAGCTTGAGCACCGCGATTTCGCGGATCTTTCCCAAGGTCATCGTGTAAATGATGAAGGCAACGATCGCTGCACTGACGATGGCCAAAATGACCAGGAACATACCGATCTGCTTCGCCGAGGTGGCGATCAGCTTTGCGACCAGGATCTCCTCCATCTGCACGCGCGTGTAAGCCTCCAGATGCTTCCAGCGCCGGATCGGCTCGGCCACGGTCTGCGCTGACACACCCGGCTGGACTTGCACCAGTACCGTGTTGACATTGCGATTGGCGACCTGCGAGGCCTGGATCGCCTCAAGCAGCCCGGGCACCCCCGGCCGATTTAGCGCCGGGTTTGCAGCGGTGCGGGCGCGGTCGTTCAGGATAGCGTCGTTGTCCTTCAGGAACTGTGCCTCCTGGGCATCCTTGAGCGGGATGAAAACCATGGGGTCACCGCCCGACGACACCATGCGCTGCGTCAGACCCACCACCATGTAGTCGTGGCGTCGGATCCGGATGAGCTGACCCAGCTTGTAGCCGGTCCGCACGTCGACCACTGCCTCGTAATGGCCGCGCGTGATGTGGCGGCCGGCCACCAGGTAGCCGGGCTCCCCCGGTTGGCCCGGCTCGAACCCGACAATCATCGCGCGCACCTCTCGGGCTTCGACGCGCATTGGGCTTGCGCCTTCGCGCACCTGCATCGTCAAGTAGGTGACATTTGCGGCTCGCGCCACGCCCGGTAGGCCCAGCACACTGCGCACCACGTCATCGCGCAAGCTCGACGACTCCGCGTATGGCCCTTGCGTGCCCTGCTGCACCACCCAAAGATCGGCTCCGCTGTTGTCGAGTAATGCACGTGCGTCATCGACCATGCCACGGTAGACCCCTGCCATTGTCAACGTCACGCCGATCAGCAGCCCCAGGCCGCCCCCTGTAAGCACGAACTTTCCCCAGGAGTGGAGTATGTCGCGGCCGGCCAAGCTGATCATGGCGTGCTGCCGCGGAGCTGATCGACGACCTTGACGCGAGTGCTCTGTGTGAGCGTCTTCTCGCTGTGGACGACCACCTCGTCACCAGCCTTGAGGCCTTCAAGCACCTGCACTCGCCCATCAAGGCTGGTCAATCCAAGACGCACAGGCGTGAACTTCGGCTGGCTGCCCTCAAGTCGCCACACACCGACCTGATCGGCTCGGCGTTGAATCGCAGGATTCGGCAGCAACAAGGTTTCGGCTGTGGCAGGCAGCGTCAAGGTGACCTCGGCCATCTCGCCGGCAGACAGACCGCGAGGTAGTGTGTCCAGCGACACCAAGGCCACGCGCTCTTCAGTAACGCTGTCGCTGCTGCTCTCGACTCTGGCCACTTTGCCGGACAGGCGCGTCGACGGATCGGAGCGCAGCACGACCCACGCCGGCAGCTCAGTGCGCAGACCAGCCGAGCGCCCCTGGTCCAGCCGTACCCGAATCCAGAGGGACGAGGGCTCGATGAGACGCAAAACGGCCTGTCCAGCAACCACGGTCGATCCCACCTCGGCGTCACGACTGACTACGACGCCTTGTGCAGGCGCGAGCAATCGCACGTTCTCGCGCTGCTGACGCAGGGCGGCGCGTTCTGCCGCCAGACGCTGGGTGTCCTGGCGCGCGGCGGCCAGGTTCGCGTCAGCGGCTGCCGACGCAGCTTCGGCCGAGGCTTGCTCCTGCTGCTTGGCCTCGACAGCGCCAGCGCTCATGAAGTTCTGTGCGCCTAGTTCGACAGAACGGCGAGCCATCACAGTCGCGAGCTCGCTGCGTGCCTGAGCGTCGTGTCGCTGCGCTTGCGCCGCAGCGACCACGTGCGCTGCACGTGCGATCGACGCGTCCAAGGCCTTGACGCGCTCTTCTAGGTCAACCGGATCCATCTCGGCCAGTAGTTGGCCCGCCTCGACCGCATCACCGACATCGACCAGTACCTTGCTGACCCGTCCAGCCGTGGTCGGGCCGATCAGGTAAGCGCGGCGAGCCTCAACAGTGCCGATGCCAAATAGAGATGGCGACAGGCTGCCGGCGGTGACATGGTTCACTGTCACGCGGACAGGCGCCAATGGGCCTGATCGCATGACCACATAGCCGAGTGCAGCGATGAGAATCACCCCCAGCAGGCTCAGACCGAGCCGGCGCGACCAGTTTGATGGAAACTTCATGCCGCCGCCTGAATGCCGCGAAGGTACAGGTTGAACACAGCTTCAGCTTGCGCCTTCATCACTGAAGCTTTGCCCGCCAGCATCGATTGCATGACCAGACCTTGGACGATGCCAACAAAGAGCGTAGAGGCGGCTTCAGAGTCCAGCCTCGTCGGCAACGCTCCCGACTTCTTTCCTGCATTGAAATGCTCTAGCAGCAGCTGTCGATAGGCCTGCAGCAGCGCCCTGACTTCCGCTTTTATGGGAGAGTCTGCGGGCCGCTGCAGCTCGTGAAAAATGACCCTAGGGACGCCGGGATGGGCGATCACGAATGCCACGTGGGCATGGAACGCCGCTTCGAGAGCGAGCGCGCCCGGGCATGTTGCCCGCACGGCTTGCTCCAGCTCAAGCAGCAAATGCTCGCGCACCCACTTCATTGCCGCCAGCCAGATCGCGTCCTTGGTCGGGAAATGCTTGAACAAGGCGCCCTGCGTGACACCAACGGCGCTGGCAATGTCACCGGTGGTGATTGCCGCTGGACTGATGTCCCGGGCGAGATTCAACGCAGCCATGACGATTTCCGCCTGGCGCTGCTCGGTGGGCAATCTGGTCTGCATGTTGAGGGCTTTCGCTGACTACGTATGTAAGTAATCCAATACTTACCATGATACACGTTTACGTTTCTCTGTGCGCAGTGATTTCAGGAATTGAAGCAACGGGTAGTGCACGCTGGGCCGCAGTGCGGCAATCCACCGCAAGCCAACCCTCACCAGTCCAAAAAGATGGCCGCAGTCGTCAGGACCGATCAGTCACAGCGCCCCAAGGGCCTGCGTCTTTGCGTCAAGGCAAAACCATGCCATTGACTCAGTTCTAGATTACGACGCTTCGCTGGCCATCCACTGGGCTCATGTCAACTATCGAATCGGTTCCACACCTCGTTTGCCCGGCAGGGTCTCTGCGCGCCCTGAAGCTCGCTGTAGATGCCGGGGCAGATGCCGTTTACCTCGGGCTAAAGAACGCCACCAATGCCCGCAACTTTGCAGGCCTGAACTTTGATGATGCGCAGGTTCGCGAGGGCGTTGCGTATGCCCACGCCCGTGGCCGACAGGTGCTGATGGCACTTAACACCTACGCCGATGCGCGCGACGAAAGTCCCTGGAAGCAGGCGGTGGATGCTGCCGCCACGCTGGGTGCCGATGCCTTGATCGTGGCAGACACCGCTGTGATGGCGTACGCGCGGGACGAGCACCCGGGGCTGCGCTTGCATCTCTCCGTTCAAGCTTCAGCGACCAGCTACGAGGCCATTGAGTACTACCGCCAGCGCTACGGCATCCAACGCGCGGTGCTGCCGCGCGTGCTGACGCTGCAACAGGTGCAGCACGTCATACGCAACACGACGGTGGAAATCGAGGTCTTCGGCTTTGGCAGCCTGTGTGTCATGGTGGAAGGGCGCTGCGCCCTCTCCTCCTACGCGACCGGCCAGTCACCCAATACCGCGGGTGTGTGCTCACCACCCTCGGAAGTGCAGTGGCGTGATACAGCATCTGGTGTGGAGGCGCGTCTGGGCGGCGTGTTGATCGACCGCTATGGCCCGGAGGAAGGCCGCGCCTACCCGACCCTTTGCAAGGGGCGCTTCGATGTAGGCACTGCACTGAAGCACGATTACGCGCTCGAAGAGCCGACCAGTTTGAACACCCTGGCGCTCCTGCCACAACTTGCAGCCAGCGGCGTGAAGGCCATCAAGATCGAAGGTAGGCAGCGCAGCCCCAGCTATGTGGCCAGCGTGACGAGGGTCTGGCGTCAAGCCCTGGACAGCTTGGCCGAAGGCAACCGTTTTGTCGTGGCGCCGGCATGGCAAAGCGAACTTGCGCGCTGGGCCGAAGGCCAGCAGCACACCCTGGGCGCCTATGACCGGCCCTGGAGATGAAAGACCAGCACATGAAAACCACCCACCCGATCACACTCACGGTTGGTCCCCTGCAGTACTGGTGGCCACGCCAGCAACTGACGCAGTTCTACGCCGAGCTGGCTGAAGGCCCGGCCCAGACCATAGTGCTGGGCGAGGTGACCTGTTCGCGCCGCAATGAGTTCAGCTTCAACGATTGGCTGGCCCTGGGCCGCGACTTGCAGGCCTGCGGGAAGACCGTGCGCCTGGCAACCATGCCCCTGCTGATGAGCGAGGCCGAGTTGCGCACGCTGCGCCGCAGCGTAGAACAAGAGGAGTTCGAGATCGAGGCTGGCGATGCTGCAGCCTTGCAGGCATGGAGCCGACTCCCTATCACTCAGAGACGGCCACTGGTTCTGGGTCCGCACCTCAATATTTATAGCGCGAGCGCGCTGCAGGAGCATCTGACGGAGCACGGCATCAGCGCCTGGGTACCAGCCATGGAGCTCTCGCTGGACGCCATCGCTCGCATCAATCCGCCGGGACTCGGGCAGACAGTTCCGACCGAGGTTTTTGGCTTCGGCCGTATGCCCCTGGCGTTTTCAGCACGCTGTTTCACCGCGCGCCACCACCGACTGAGCAAGGACCAATGCGAGTTCCGATGTCGGGACGATGCCGATGGCCTGCTGCTGCGCACCGGCGAGGGGCAGCCATTTCTTGCACTCAACGGGATTGCGACACAGTCCGCGACGATGCAATGTCTGATCGCGCAAGGGCCAGAACTGCGCAACGCAGGCGTTACTCGCCTACGGCTCTCACCTTGCAGCCGGGGCTTTGCCGAGGTGCTGCAGCAGTTCGACGCGGTATTCAATCAAGGCGCTTGCGCCGCCGCCACCTTGGAGCAGCTGCAGGCGCTGCCACTGCCTGGCGCCCTGGTTCATGGATTCGCCCAACGTCAACCTGGCATGCTGGAGGTCGCCCATGTCTGAAACCTCTGCTGTGCGGCGTTTGCTGGCGACGGCACGCTCTCTGGTTCGGCGCCTGCCCGCGGAGCCCCCCTCCTTTCTGGCTGCGCGTGCGCTGGACCAGCTGCTATGGCCACGTCTGGACGCAGCACAACGCCAGGCCCTGCAGGGCCGTGTCGTCGAGCTGGAGTTGATCGAGCCAGGGCTGCGGCTGAGGCTCCGGCTCGGGCCACAAGGATTTCGAGTCGCACGGGCCAGGGACGGCACCACAGCGCTTACCTTGCGTGCACGCAGCGAGGCCATCTGGCGCCTGCTGCGAGGTCAGGAGGACGCAGACCGCCTTTTCTTCGAACGCGCCCTCGTGATGGAGGGCGACACTGAGTATGGGCTGATCCTCAAGAACACACTGGATGCGATCGGCCCCCTCATCAAGGACTGGCCGGCAAGCGGCCTGCACCAGTAATCAGGCGACAGATGCAAAGACGTGTTTTCATGAGCGCACTGACTGCGCTGAGCTCGACCCTTACCCCGGCTCAAAGCCGGGCTTCCAGCATCTCAGAGGCGTCATCCCAGGATCTGGCCCTGGCATGGCGCAGCGGCAGCGCCCTGAGCGACAGCCAGCCTGACGCAGGCAGTGCCGATCATGTGGGACTGGTCAGGCTGGACTGGCAAGCCAAGCAGATCAGCTTGCTGCGAGCCCTGCGCGTGCCAGGCCGTGCCCATGGCCTGGTGGCTGACCGCCGCGGCGGCTTCTACGCTGTGGCGACGCGGCCTGGCACCTGGCTCATTCATGTCGATGCGGACGCCAATCGTCCCCCGCGATTGCTGAACCCAATCAGTGACGAGTCCTCGTCGCGAACCCTGAACGGTCACCTGCTTCTCAGCGCTGACGGACGCTGGATCTACAGCACGGAGACTGATGCGCGTAGCGGTCTAGGCTGGATTGTCCGGCGCGACGCGCAAAGCCTGCGTTGCGAGGAGGCATGGCCCAGTCATGGCATGGACCCGCACCATCTGCTGCTGGATGAGACGGACGCCAGCCTGCTGGTAGCCAACGGAGGCATCCCGCGCGATGCGGCCGGACGCAAGCATTCACTGGACGTGATGGACCCAAGTCTGGTGCGGCTGAGTACCGAGGATGGGCGCCTGCTCGGCCGCTGGCAGCTGCCCGACAAGCGGCTGAGCCTGCGCCACATGGCCTGGTCGCGGGGCGGCGAACGCCGCCTGCTGGGCATCGGCTTGCAGGCCGAGCACGACAGCACCGAGGCGCGCCGCTCGGCGCCGCTGCTGGCGGTTTTCAATGGCCAGCAGCTCAGCCTGCCGAGTTGGGCTGCTGATGGTGCGGGCTATGCCGGAGACATCGCCGCTGGCCCAGGCGGCAGCTTTCTGCTCAGTGCACAGAAGGCCGGCCGCGGCTTGCTGTGGCATCCAGACGCACCGACCGATCTGCTTCGTTTGGCCGAATTGCGCGAAGTCTGCGCGCTGGTCAGCTGGTGCAGTCAAGCCGGCGAAACCGGCCTGCTGATGGCGGCGGCCTCTGGCATTGCGCGCTGGCAAGGCAGCGGCGCACGCATGCTGGCCTGGCCCGTTGCCATGGCACCCGACAACCATGCAGCGCTGATCCTGTGAGTGACAAACCGATGAGCACTGCGATGAACCTGACCCAGCAACTGCTGCTGGCCCTGAAGGCACGTGGCGCCACTGAGGTCTTCGGCATTCCCGGCGACTTCGCACTGCCACTGTTCGGCGCGATCGAGAAGGCCGCCATCCTGCCCCTTCACACGCTCTCGCACGAGCCAGGCCTGGGCTTTGCGGCAGACGCTGCAGCTCGAGTTGGCGGCGGGCTGGGCGTGGCTGCAGTCACTTATGGCGCCGGTGCGTTGAATATGATCAATCCCGTCGCCAGCGCTTACGCCGAGCGGGTGCCGCTGGTGGTGATATCGGGGGCGCCGGCCGCCCATGAGGCAGCCAGCGGCTTGCTGCTGCACCACCAGGTCAAGACCCTGGACTCGCAGTGGCGGCTTTTCGAGGAGGTGACAGTGGACCGAGCGCGGCTCGACGATCCCGCTACCGCTCCAGCCTTGATTGCACGGGTACTGGACAGCGCGCTCCACCGCTGCGGCCCGGTGTATCTGGAGATTCCGCGCGACTGCCCCGAGCGCGAATGCGGCCCGGTGCCGGAAGTGGCGCCGGTGCTCGTGGACCGCGAACGACTGGACGCCTGCGCTGACGAGTTGCTGGCGCGGCTGCGCCAGGCGTACCGACCGATGCTGCTGGTTGGTGTAGAAATTCGCCGCTTCGGCATCGAAGCTCAGGTGGCTGAACTGGCGCTCCGGCTGGAAATTCCCGTGGCCACCACGCTGATGGGCCGCGGCCTGCTGAACGGCTCGGGCTGCCGTCTGGCCGGCACCTATCTGGGCCTGGCCGGCGATGCGGCATTGACTGAGCAGGTCGAAAGCTCAGACGCGCTGGTGCTGCTGGGCGCTATCGTCAGTGATACCAATTTCGCAGTTTCAGCCAGACGCATCGACTTCCGCCATGCGATCCGGGTCTGGCAGGGTCAGGTCGAGATGGGTCACCATATCTACCCAGAAGTGCCGATCTCTGCACTGGTCGAAGCCCTGCTTCAGCGGCTCCCGACCCGAGCACCCAAGCCCGAGTCAACCCCGACGCCATTTGCCATTGCGCTGCCGGCGCCTGAGGAGCCGGTGACACCAGCGGCGATCGCCGCCGCTGCCAATGCGCTGATGCTCGCCCATGGGAGCATGCCTGTCGCCTGCGACGTGGGTGACTGCCTTTTCACGGCGCTGGACTTGCTGCCCACCGACCTGATCGCACCTGGCTACTACGCCACCATGGGATACGGTGTGCCCGCAGCGTTGGGCCTGCAGGTAGCTACCGGTCGACGCCCCCTGGTGCTGGTGGGCGACGGCGCCTTTCAGATGACGGGCTGGGAGCTGGGCAACGCGAGGCGCCTGCGCTGCGATCCCATCGTGCTGCTGCTCAACAACGCGAGCTGGGAGATGCTGCGCACCTTCCAGCCCGAGGGCGGGTACCACGACCGCGGCGACTGGAACTTCGCCTCGATGGCCTCCGGCATGGGAGGCACCGGCTACCGGGTCGAGACAGTGGGCCAGCTGCAAGAAGCCCTGTTCTGGGCCCAGGCACGGCGCGGGAGCTTCCAGCTGATCGATATCCGGCTGGCACCCGGTGTGCTTTCGCCTAAGTTGCAGCGCTTTGTGGCAGCAGTCAAACGTCTGTCGATGCCGACTTGAGCTCTTTCAAGGGACAGGTCTGGCTGGCCGTGGTCCAGCGCAAGCACACTCCCTATACGACCTAACGCGGCAAGAGAGCTGCGTCACCTGCCAGCCGCCTAACAGGGAGAAGCAGATGCCAACAGTTGAGAACTTGACGATCGGTGCCCGGCTGACGCTGGGTTTTTCTGCTGTGATCGCACTCCTGCTGCTGATCGCGGTCATGGGCAGTCTGGGTGCGCGAAGCATTGCGCAAAGTGGCAGCCATATCTACGAAGACCGCGCGGTGCCGCTGCAGCACCTGGCCCGGGTCAACTCGTTGATGTTGCAGAACCGCGTTTTGGTTGCCGAAATGATGGCAGAACCGGCCAGCTTGAGCGGGCTGGACTCGAGGCTGCGCGCGAACATTGAGCAGGTCGCAGCGGCCTGGAAGTCCTACGCCGCTTCGACCATGACCGCCCAGGAATCTACGATGGCAGACGCTTTCCTCGCGGTGCGGACTCGCTATGTGAAGGATGGGCTGCTGACGGTGCGTGACGCTGTGAGGGACAGGTCCATGGACATCGCTGCACGTACCTACAAGTCGGTGGTCGTGCCGATGGGCGCCGATGCCCAGCAGGGTGTCGACGGACTGATCAAGCTGCAGATCGACGAGGCGGCCAAGGAGTACACCGAATCCCGGCAGCAGGAGCGTCAGGTGTTGATGCTGAACATCGTGGGCACACTCGTCGCCATTGCGCTGGGCGCTTGGCTAGCCTGGCAAGTGAGTCGCTCCATCACTGGCCCGATTCGCCAGGCCCTGGGCTTGGCAGAGCAGGTCGCCGCCGGTGATCTGAGCGCCAGCATACGGGCCAGCGGCCGCAACGAGATGGCTCAATTGCTGCAAGCCTTGGGTCGCATGACCGAGAACCTGCGCGTCATCGTGAGCCAGGTGCGAGACAGCAGCGAGAGCATCAGCACCGGATCCAGCGAGATCGCGACAGGCAACGCCGACCTCAGCGCTCGCACCGAGAGTCAGGCCAGCAATCTGCAGCAGACCGCTGCGACGATGGAGGAACTCTCCAGCACCGTGCGCAACAACGCACAGACAGCCGCCCAGGCACAGCAACTGGCTGGCGGAGCCAGCCAAGCCGCGAACCGTGGCGGCGAGGTGATGAACGAGCTCGTGAGCAGCATGCACGCGATCTCAGTGTCGTCGAACAAGATCGTCGAGATTATCGGTGTCATTGACAGCATCGCCTTCCAGACCAATATCCTGGCGCTGAACGCAGCGGTGGAGGCTGCGCGCGCCGGCGAACAGGGCCGCGGCTTTGCCGTGGTGGCCGGCGAAGTCCGCAGCCTGGCTCAACGCAGCGCCGAGGCGGCCCGCGAGATCAAGAGTCTGATCGGCAATAGTCAGCGCCAGGTCGAGGACGGCAACCGGCTCGCCGAGCATGCCGGCGGCGCTATGCAGAACATCGTGGCCGAGGTTCAGCGGGTCAGCACGTTGATCAGTGAGATCGCCAGCGCCAGCAGCGAGCAGTCGCGCGGCATAAGCCAGGTCGGCGAAGCAGTTGGCCAGCTTGATCAGGTAACACAGCAGAACGCAGCGCTGGTGGAGCAAAGCGCTGCCGCAGCCGAAAGCCTTCGCAACCAGGCGCAGCAACTGACTGAGCTTGTCGCGAGCTTCAAGCTGCGTTGATTCAGCAGCCCACAGCTCCACACCATTACACGCGGCTCTTCGGTCTGTGCGATGCAACACATGCTGCACTGATCAGTAGGCGCTTCTTGAGCGAGCATCGATGCTGCCGAACACGAGCGGCCATCTGATCTACCGGCTTCGGCTTGCTGGAGCCTGTAGCGCCCGTCAACAGCAAAGGCGGCAAGATGGCGACGGCTCGGACGAACGGAGAATTTTCGTCGTCCGCTGACTGTGCAAATTGGGCACGCGGAGAAGGGAATTGATGTGTGCAGCAGCAAGGCGGAGTGAACGCGAGGCCACCACAAATGGTGGGCATAAACCCCGCGCGCTCACGCCACCGCCGCTGGTCGCAAGACCAGACTGGGAACGTGCACCTTGAGCAGATCCAGCAGCCACGACAGCCTGTCGAAGCTTGACGTCAGATGTTGGGCCGGCTGCCAATGCTGTGTCGCCCGGGCTTCCTGCAGCACCCAGTGCTTCACGCCCCGGGCGGCCAACTGGGTTCCGGTCCTCAGCAGCTGAGGTTCATCGATCCACTCTGGGTGATAGGTCGTGCGGCACTCATAGCTGAGGCCTGTGCGGTGATGCGCTTCCACAATCAGGTCCAGGCACTGCAGCACGGGCCGATGGGCGCCTTTGGCCCCCGTCACCCGGCTGTAGCTGCCTTGGGCATCGAGCGAAGCCTTCAGGTCCAGCCCGACCCAATCGAGCAAGGGCAGGATCTGCTTCAGCTTGGCCGGATAGATGCCAGCAGTATGCAGTCCTGTCGCGAAACCCAGATTGCGCACCTGCTCAAGCGCGCTCGCTAGGCTCCTATCGATCAGAGGTTCTCCACCGCTGAACACGACGCCGTCGAGCAGGCCCCGACGACGTTTCAACCATGCCAACAGTGTGCCGCCATCAAGCTTGGCTGCCGATCGCTGCTGCAAGTCCTCGTTGTGGCAGTACGTGCAGCGCCAGGGGCACCCCTGCACGAACACCACAGCAGCCAGATGTCCCGGCCAATCCGACGTGCTGAACGGCGTCAGCCCGCCTACGCAAAGATCCTTCATCTGGCTGCCCTTCCCTGTGCTCAGCGTCCCGCAGGCACACGCGACTCCTCGAAGTGCAGCCGCTCGCGAAACTCACCCTGCTTTCCTGTGTTGAAGGAACTGACCGGGCGGTGATATCCCATAACCCGCGTCCATACCTCGCAGCGCTGCCGCTCCTCATCGCGCAACAGCGGAGACTGGACTTGATTGAAGGACTGGTTCTGTTGTCGTTGCATGGTGCTTGGCCTCCTTGGGCCTGGTTGTGGAGAGTAGAGATCGGGGAATGTGAGGTTCTTCAGGCGCAGGCAGCTTCGCTGCAGGCCAGCAACTCACCGTCGCATCTGGGGCAAAACTCGTGATGCCCGCTCAGATAGCCATGCTTGGGGCAGATCGAAAAAGTTGGCGTGACAGTGATGTAGGGCAGGCGGAAGCTCGACAAGGACCGGCGCACCAGTTCGCGGCAGGCCGCGCTGCTTGACACCGCCTCGTTCATGTACAGGTGCAGCACGGTGCCTCCCGTGTACTTGCGCTGCAACTCGTCCTGGCGCTCCAGCGCCTCGAAGGGATCATCGGTAAAGCCCACCGGCAGTTGCGAGCTGTTCGTGTAGTAGGGCTGCTCTGGTGTTCCCGCCTGCAGGATTCCTGGGAAGCGCTTGCGGTCTTCCTTCGCGAAGCGGTAAGTCGTTCCTTCCGCCGGCGTTGCCTCCAGGTTGTAGAGATGCCCGGTCTGTTCCTGGAACTCCACCATGCGCGCACGGACATGGTCCAGCAAACGCACCGCCATGGCATGGCCGGCTGGCGTCGTGATGTTCTCCCGGTCCGCGCTGAAGTTGCGGAGCATCTCGTTGACGCCGTTGACTCCCAGCGTCGAAAAGTGGTTGCGCAGAGTTCCCAGGTAGCGCCTCGTGTAGGGGAACAATCCCTCATCGATCAGACGTTGGATCACCTTGCGCTTGATCTCCAAACTGTCGCGCCCTAGTTCCAGTAGGCGATCCAGTGCGGCCAGCAGTCCAGACTCATCACCGGCGTGCAGATGGCCCAGGCGCGCGCAGTTGACAGTCACCACCCCCAGGGATCCGGTCTGCTCGGCAGAGCCGAAAAGGCCATTGCCCCGTTTGAGCAACTCGCGCAGGTCGAGCTGAAGCCGGCAACACATCGAGCGCACCATATTCGGCTGCAGCTCGGAGTTCAGGAAGTTCTGGAAATACGGCAATCCGTAGCGCGCCGTCATCTCGAAAAGAGCCTGCGAGTTGGGACTGTCCCAATCGAAGTCCCGGGTGATGTTGTAGGTGGGGATCGGAAAAGTAAAGGCGCGCCCCTTGGCATCCCCGGCCATCATCACGTCGATGTAAGCACGGTTGATCAGGTCCATCTCGGCCTGTAGATCGCCGTAGCAAAACGGCATCTCCCGCCCGCCGATCATCGGCACCTGCTCTCGCAGGTCGTCCGGACAAGTCCAGTCGAAGGTCAGATTGGTGAACGGCGTCTGCGTGCCCCACCGCGAAGGGACGTTGAGGTTGTAGATCAGCTCCTGCATCGCCTGGCGGACCTGCGCGTAGCCCAGAGCATCCTTGCGCACATAGGGCGCCAGATAGGTGTCGAAGCTGGAGAAGGCCTGTGCGCCCGCCCACTCGTTTTGCAAGGTGCCGAGGAAATTGACGATCTGCCCGACCGCGCTGCTCAGATGTTGGGGCGGGCCGGCTTCAACTTTTCCGGGAACACCGTTCAGCCCCTCGTTTAGCAGCGTACGCAAGGACCAGCCGGCGCAGTAGCCACTCAGCATGTCGAGGTCATGGATGTGGATGTCGGCCTCCCGGTGGGCCTGGCCGATCTCAGGCGGGTAGACCTGGTCCAGCCAGTAATTGGCCACAACCTTTCCGGATACGTTCAGAATCAGCCCGCCCAGGCTCCACCCCTGGTTGGCATTGGCCTTGATGCGCCAATCCTGCTGACCCAGGTACTCGTCCATCGTCGCCTGCACATCGACCAGGGTCTGCCGAGCCTTGCGCAGGCTGCGGTGCTGTTCCCGGTAGACGGCATAGGCGCGAAGTGTCCGGCGGTACCCGGCGTCGAACAGCGCCGCCTCAACCAGATCCTGCACCGCCTCGACAGACGGCCTGCAGATCTGCTGTGCGGCAAGCGAAGGCAAGACCTGCTCGTAGGTGAGGCGCCGCGCGCCGCCAGCGTCGAGTTCATCGCAAGCAGCACCCGCCCGGACAAGAGCCTGAACGATCTTCTCGGGATCGAACGCCAGCTCACGCCCATTGCGCTTGCTGATCAAGGAAGGCAGTCCAGGCAATGAATCGGTCTGAGCAGGGATTTTCATGGACATGTTGTGTCTGCCGCTGCGGCGGCGTCTGGGCAAAGAAGGGTAGGTCTCTGATGCGCGCACATGGCACTTCTCTTCAGCGGCAAGCCGAATGAAACACACACATTTAGTGTTTCGATTCGATGTCGGACACTATATGTAGTGCCAGGAGGCGAATACCGAAAGACTGCTCAGAGTTTGCGCCGGCGCAAACCCGGTGCGCTGCCAGCTGAAAACACCGATGCGGGAGACGACATTGCGCGAGCATCGTTCTGAACTGACCCAGGACAAGTCCCACATCAAGGCCAGAAGTGCTCCACGACATATGGCGTTAGGGCATGACGGGTTGTTCGAGGCTCGGCTGCGTTCAACAGGCCGGCATGCAAGCCGCTCGACGCGCTCGCTGAATAGCGCAGACCTCAGCGCAGGAGTCGCCTATCACCGCGTCGTGCAGGGTGACCCGACCGGTGGCTGAAACGCGGAATTCGGCCAGTACCGCGGGCGCGACTGCGCTGCAGCGGGAACACCTGGCCGACACAGGGCAGCCCCCCTGAGGCCCCTCTGGCGGTGTAGCGTCTCAGCCAACGCCGAGTCGTAGCGCCAAGCAGACCATGCCGAAGGAGACGCCCGAAAACGCCTGCTTGCCCCAAGGCCCTGGGGCGCAGCGGCTCAAGTCGGCCGCATCAGCGAAGCATCACTGCCTGCCCTTCGCGATTGAAGACGGCCAAACTTTGCACTTGCCCGACACGGACCGACTCAACCAGTTTGCGCAGCGCCGTGTCGACTTCACGCGCCTCGGCTGCGGCAGCAATTGCCCCAGCAAAAACCAGCACCCAGGCTTGCGCCATGGTGTCAGCTTCGCCGGCCAGAGATGCAAAGTCGGACAGCTCCGTCACGCACTTGTCGACGCACATCAGAGGAGTAATCTCGCCGCCGGCTCCCTGCTCGAAGGCTGCGCGCTCGGCTTGGCTGGCCTCCTCGCCAAGGCTTGCGCCAACAAAAACCATCAGCAGACGCTGAGGCTCCGCTTGCTGGCGAGCAGCCAGCAAGAGTTCATCAAATGAGGAAATGTTCATGCAGATCAGTGTACGAGGGAGCAGTCCCCGAGCGCAGTTCTGCAGCGTAGCCGCCACGCAGGGGATCCCAAGCGACGCAAAACTTGGATTTCTTATACAGCTTCAAGGAAATTCCCGAGCGTTTCCCTAGGCTGTCGGCATCCCAATCTATCCCCGGAGGATGACCATGAGCCGAGGCTTCACCAGCCAGATGGCGCGCAATATTTTCTACGGTGGCACGGCATTCTTCGTGTTGCTGTTTGCCGTGTTGATCTTCGACACCGAGCAACGCATCCCGGCGCGCTCGAAGTCGGGCGACATCACCCCGGCCGTCGTGCGCGGCAAACACATCTGGGAAACCCGCAACTGCATCGGTTGCCACACGCTGCTGGGCGAAGGGGCGTATTTCGCCCCCGAACTGGGCAATGTCTACACGCGCCGCGGCCCGGACTTCATCAAGGCATGGATGAAGGCCCAACCCACCCAGGCACCAGGCCGGCGCCAGATGCCCCAGTTCCATCTGACGGATGCCCAGCTTGACGACATGGTCGAGTTCCTGAAATGGACCAACGGCGTGGACACCGAGAAGTGGCCGCCCAATATCGAGGGGTAAGCACGAAATGAAAACCGCTACGCTCAAATTCAAGTCGCAGTCCGTCGCTCGCCTGTATTTCATCGGCGCGATCGGGTTGTTCATCGGTCAGATCGTGTTTGGCATCACGCTGGGCCTGCAATACCTGATCGGCGATCTGTTCTTCCCCTACATCCCCTTCAACATCGCCCGCATGGTGCACACGAACCTGCTGATCGTGTGGCTGCTGATGGGCTTCATGGGCTCGGCCTACTACCTGGTGCCAGAGGAGGCCGAGACCGAGCTTTACAGCCCCAAACTGGCGATCGCGCTGTTCTGGATCTTCCTGGCCGCTGGCGCAGCCACCATCCTGGGTTATCTGCTGGTGCCCTACGCCACCCTGGCGCAAGCCACCGGCAATGACATCCTCGCCACCATGGGCCGCGAGTTCCTCGAACAGCCGCTACCTACCAAGCTAGGCATCGTGGTGGTGGCGTTGGCCTTCCTGTTCAACATCAGCATGACGGTGCTCAAAGGCCGCAAGACTGCGATCACCCTGGTGCTGCTGATGGGCTTGTGGGGCCTGGCGTTGATGTTCCTGTTCAGCTTCGTCAACCCCAGCAATCTGGTGCGCGACAAGATGTACTGGTGGTTCGTCGTTCACCTCTGGGTGGAAGGCACCTGGGAGCTGATCATGGGCGCGCTGCTGGCCTTCGTGCTGGTGAAGACCACCGGCGTGGACCGCGAGGTGATCGACAAGTGGCTGTATCTGATCATCACGATGGCCCTGGTCACCGGCATCCTGGGCACTGGCCATCACTTCTTCTTCATCGGCCTGCCGGGCTACTGGCAGTGGGTGGGCAGCGTGTTCAGCGCGATGGAGCCCATACCCTTCTTCATGATGACCTTGTTCGCCTTCAACATGGTGCAGCGTCGCAAGCGCGAACATCCCAACCAGGCAGCAGTGCTGTGGGCAGTGGGCTGTGCGGTGATGGGCTTCCTGGGCGCGGGCCTGTGGGGCTTCATCCACACGCTGAGCCCGGTGAACTACTACACCCACGGCAGCCAGATTACAGCGGCACACGGCCACCTGGCTTTCTACGGCGCCTATGTGCTGGTCGTGATCGCAGTGATCAGCTATGCCATGCCCATCCTGCGCGGTCGCGAGGCCAATTCCAAGCGCGCCCAGGCCTGGGAAATGTGGAGTTTCTGGATCATGAGCATCGGCATGGCCGTGATGGTGCTGGCACTGACCGGCGCCGGCATCCTGCAGGTCTGGCTGCAACGCATCCCCACCGAAGGCGCAATGGGCTTCATGGCCACGCAAGACCAACTGCGTTTCTTCTATTGGGTGCGGGTCGCCGGCGGCGTGATGTTCCTGGCCGGACTGCTGACCTATCTGGCCGCCTTCTTCGTTGGCCCTGGCCGCGATGAGGACGAGCGGATTGCCGGCAACGCAGCGCTGAGGACGGCATGAACATGCTGGCCCAGGCCTGCGAGACGGCACCGTTCTACGCGGCCCAGGGCCGCGAGTGCGAACTGTTCGCGCAGGCCCATGCGGCGCGGCTGCCACTGCTGATCAAGGGCCCGACCGGCTGCGGCAAGACGCGGCTGGTCGAGCACATGGCGGCGCGGCTGAACCGTCCGCTGATCACAGTCAGCTGCCACGACGACCTCAGCGCCGCCGATCTGGTGGGCCGCCACCTGATCGCCGGCGGCGACACACGCTGGTGCGATGGCCCGCTGACCCGGGCGGTGCGCGAAGGCGCGATCTGCTATCTGGACGAGGTCGTGGAAGCGCGCAAGGACACCACCGTGGTGCTGCACCCGCTGGCCGACGACCGTCGTGTCCTGCCCATCGAGCGGACCGGCGAGCAGATCGCCGCCGCGCCAGGTTTCATGCTGGTGATCAGCTACAACCCTGGCTACCAGAACCTGCTCAAAGGCTTGAAGCCCAGCACGCGCCAGCGCTTCGTGGCGCTCGCGCTGGACTACCCGACGCCCGAGATCGAGGCCCGCATCGTGCAGGCCGAGAGCGGCTGCACGGCTGACATGGCCGCGCAGCTGGTATGGCTGGCGCAGGCGCTGCGCCGCCTAACCGACCACGATCTGGAAGAAAGCGCCAGCACCCGGTTGCTGGTCATGGCTGCTCGCCTGGCAGTGGCAGGCCTGCCGCTGGCTGATGCGGTGCAGGCCGCGGTGATCGCCGCTCTGAGCGACGACGGCGAGACCGTGGCCGCCCTGGCCGAGGTGGCGGCCGCGGTGCTCGGCCATGCCTGATCCGGCCCGCGCTGCCCTGTTCCAGCGCAACGACGCGCTGCCACTGGCGCGTCTGCAGCGCCAGCGGCGCCTCGCGCAGGCGGCCTTCTTCGCCTTGTTCCTCCTGGCACCGGCGCTGAACCTGCTGCGCTTCGATCTCACCGAGACACAGCTCTGGGTGTTGGGCCTGCGCTGGAGTCTGGGGATCGACGCGCTGGCGCAGCATCAAGTCACGCCCACCGAGGCCGCGCTGGCGCTGATCATGCGCGGCATCCTTCCAGCGCTTGCGCTGGTGGGCGGCTTTCTCTATGTCGCCTGGCGCTGGGGCCGGCTCTACTGCGGCTGGCTGTGCCCGCATTTCTCGCTGGTGGAAGGCTTGAACGCGCTGCTGCACAAGGCCAGCGGCCGCTTCAGCCTGTGGGACCGGCAGCGCACGCTGCGCCCGGGCGAGGCGCCCGATGCGCGCTGGTGGCCGCTGTTCTTCATCAGCTGCGCCTTCTTCGGCTTCCTGTGGTCGATCACGCTGCTCACCTATCTGCTGCCGCCGGTGCGGGTCTGGAGTCATCTGCTGAGCGCCTCGCTGACGCCGGCCGAGGCCCGCTTCATCCTGATCGCTGGCGGCGTCTTCACTGCCGAGCTGCTGTTGGCGCGACATCTGTTCTGCCGCTTCGGCTGCGCGGTCGGCCTGTTCCAGAGTTTGGCCTGGATGGCCAACCCCAAGGCCTTGGTGGTGGCATTCGACCGCCGCCGCGCGCGCGACTGCCGCGGCTGCGAGACCGAGCAGGCCCCGCAAGGCAGCGCCTGCGACGTGGCCTGCCCGATGCGCTTGAACCCGCGCAACATCAAACGCATGATGTTCTCCTGCGTGCAGTGCGGCCAATGCGTGACCGAGTGCGAAAGCTCGCATGCCGCGCGGCCCACGCCAGGCGTCAACCTGGAATGGAAAGTCGGCCTGGAGGCAGTGCGCGAGACGCTGCGCCAACGCCGCGAGGAGCAGCGCTGAGATGGAAGAGTGGATCGGCGAACGCTGGCATCGCTTCATCACGCGCGTGGCTGACTCCAGCCATGCGCAGGCCGCCGTCACGCTGGCCGAGGTCGAGCGAAGCGCCGGCCTGCTGTTCCGCGCCGCTGGCGGGCCGCCGGGGGTGCGCCTGGTGCCGGCCGGTGCAGCCCGCAGCGGTGGCACACGCGACTGGCTGCAACGCCTGGCCGGCAGCGGACTGCGCGCGGAGCGCCCGCAGCTCGATGCCGACACGCTGGCCCTGCCGCCGCGCATTGCCGTGCACGCCGAGCTGCAGCTCAACCGCGATCTGTATCTTTGGCTGGCCGCACTGGCCGCCGCCTACCAGCCCAGCCACGGCTGGATCGCCGACAACCTGGCCGCCAGCGCGCGTGCGTTGCAGCGCTGTCCCGGCCTGCGTCCGCGCTGGGAGCGCCTGCGACATGCCGAACTGGCACTACGGCCAGCGCCGCGCAGCGGCCGGCCGCTGGACGCCGCCGAAGCCGCAGTTCATGCGGCACTGCGCGACGGAGATCAAGCGCCGCCGGAAGCTGCCCGTGCCGACCCAGTCAACGTGGCGCCAGTCTGGATGTGGCTGGAGGCCGTGAACACACCGGCCGCAGCAAGCGCTGGCAAGCGCAGCGATAGCCAGGCCTCGCAGCGCGCAACGGCGGCTGCCAACGGTGGTGCCACCCGCAGACGCAGCCGACAGGCAGATCCCGACGCGCAGCTGCGCGCGCCACTGCTGCTGGCTTCCAAGCTGGAATCCATCATGACCTGGAGCGAGCGTGCCTCGCTGGACCGCGGCGAGGACGACGAGGACGACGGCAATGCCAGCCGCGCCGCCGACGACATGGAGCGCCTGACCCTCAGCCGCAAGGGCCAGACTGGCGCCTCGCGCATCAAGTTCGACCTCGACCTGCCCAGCGCCGCACAGGACGATGTGCCCTTGGGTGCACCGCTGGCGCTGCCCGAATGGGACTGGAAGCGCAAGCGACTGCTGCCCGCGTACTGCGCCGTGCACACCTTGCAGGCGCGCCCTGGCACCCTGTTCGAGCCGCCGCCGGCCTTGCGCGCGACCGCCCGGCGCATGCGGCGCCGCCTCGAGGTGCTGCGCGCCGCACCGCAATGGCAGCGCGGCTGCACCGACGGCGAGGCGCTGGACCTGGATGCGTGGGTGCGCCACGCCTGCGGCAGCCAGGGCGACCGCCGCGGCGCCGAGCCGGCGGTGTTCGCGCGCCGTGCCCGCGGCGAACGCCAGCTGGCCAGCCTGCTGCTGGCCGATCTGTCGCTGTCCACTGACGCCTACTGCAGCAACGAGCAGCGCGTGATCGATGTGATCCGCGAAGCGCTCTATGTGTTCGGCGAGGCGCTGGACGGCTGCGGCGATGCCTTCGAGATGCTGGGCTTCTCTTCGGTACGGCGCAGCCATGTGCGATTGCAGCTGCTCAAGGCCTTCGACGAGCGCTGGAGCGCGGCGGCGCAGGCCCGCGTGGGCGCCATCAAGCCCGGCTATTACACACGCATGGGCGCCGCCCTGCGCGCTGCTACCGAGCGCCTGGCGCAGCGCCCAGAGCGCCAGCGCCTGCTGCTGATCCTGACCGACGGCAAGCCCAACGACCTGGACGTCTACGAAGGTCGCTGGGGCATCGAGGACACGCGTCACGCCGTGGCGCAGGCACGTGAGGCCGGGCTCACGCCTTTCTGCCTGAGCATCGACGAAGAGGCACATGCCTACCTGCCGCACTTGTTCGGCCGCCAAGGCTGGGCCCAGGTGCGCCAGCCCACCCAGCTGCCACAGCGGCTGACGGCGCTCTACGCCCAATTGGCGCGCCAGGGCTGAACCGGCGTCGCGAGACTCTCCACCCTGCTCACACATTTGGCACGGTGGAGCGCCCCTGCGACAAGAGAACGGAAGGACGTCCATCCATGCGCTCGATGTTCAGCGGCGGAGACATGCGCCTCACCCCCGCCGATGTGGACGCGCCTGACGAACCCCTGCCCTGTCCGAAGACTGCTGTGATGGGTGTGCAGCACGTGATCGAGAGGTTCAGCGACACCCGCCATGCCGACTCGGACACCCGCGCCAATCCAGGCCGGGCGCTGGGCGGCATCGGCACCGCCACCTTCGGCACCATCCTGCGGTGGGTCTTGCTCGGCCGAGACGTATTGCGGCCGAAGCAAGCGCCAGGTGCGCGGAATTCCCTCTCCTCCCCAGGAGATTCATGCTCCACACCATATCAGGGGCAGCCTGAACTGCTGCACCCTTGATCGGCTTCGGACTTAACCGGAGTCAAGGCAGCACAGACGCAAGATCGACACAATCGCAGCAGGCCGTCCCCTGGGCGGTGGAGCCTTTCCAATGGACGCCCGCAGCTTTGACCTTCCTCGCTATCTCTCGGTACTGCCGCTGTTCATCGATCTGTCGCCTACGGAGTTGGAGCGCTTGTCCGGCGGTTGCCGGCTCTTGCGGGTGGCGCGCGGCGAAACCATCTTCCGCGTCGGCGAGCCTTGCGAGGAGTTCCATGTCACGGTGACGGGGCAAGTCAAGCTCTATGCGATCTCACCCGCCGGGCAGGAGAAGGTGATCGAATTGGTCGCTCCCGGCCACAGCTTCGCCGAAGCGCTGATGTTCACCGGCAAGCCCTACATCATCAATGCACAGGCCCTGACCGACACTGCTGCTGAGTGTCAGCAAGCAGGCCGTGCTGACCGAGATTGCGCACGACCCGCGCTTCGCGCTGCGTATGCTGGCCGGCATCTCCAGGCGCCTCCACGGCCTGGTGCATGACGTTGAGGCCTACGCGCTGCACAGCGGCGTGCAACGCGTCATCGGCTACCTGCTTCGTGACCAACAGGCTGAGGATTGCGTCAGCGGCGAGGTGATAACGGTTTCACTACCTGTCAGCAAGGCCACGCTGGCCTCGCGCCTGAGCCTGACGCCGGAATACTTCTCCCGAGTGCTGCACGAACTGGAGGCCGCACGCCTGATCGAGATCGACAAGCGCGACATCCGCATTCTCGATGTGCAAGGCCTGTCACACTACCCTGCACGTCCTGTATAGCTGCCGTGACGCTGAGCCTGCGGCCCGGCTTCGTTCGAACGGACGAGGGTAGATCCTGTCGACATAGTTCTCTCGAACTAGTCGCCGCTCAGGCTTGATGCTAGTCAAACTCGCTGGCGCCGCTGGCCGAAGAATCGCGCTCTCAAGAAGTTTCCCGGGAGAGCGCACCATGACAACCACTTTCGATCTCGTCCGCTATCTTTCCGTGCTGCCGCTGTTCAGCGAGTTGCCGGCGCAGGACCGTGAGCGCATCGCCCGTGACGGCTGCAGCCTACAGCGCCTGGAACGCGGCGAAATGCTGTTCGCGGCCGGCGACCGCTGTGACGCCTTCCATCTGGTCGTCACCGGCCACCTGAAGGTCTACTCGGTGGCTGACAACGGCGCAGAAAAGGTGTTTGAGCTGGCCGGTCCGGGACAGCCCATCGCCGAGCTGTGCGTCTTCAATGAGCACAGCCACGGCTTGAATGTGCAGGCGCTGACGCCTGCCCTGCTGGTGCGTGTGCCCAAGACCGCCGTCACCGCGCTGGTACTGAAGCATCCAGCCTTTGCACTGCGGATGCTGGCCGGGGCTTCGCAGCGCATGCAGGGGCTGTTGCGGGACGTGGAATCCTATTGCCTGCACAGCGGGCTGCGACGCGTGGTGGGCTATTTGCTTGATCAAGCGGACGAAGTCCCCTCGAAATGCAGCAGCGGCAGGCCGCTGACGGTTTCCCTGCCAGTGAGCAAGGCGGCCATCGCGGCCCGCCTTTCGCTGACGCCAGAGTATTTTTCCCGGGTGCTGCGTGAGCTGGATGAGGCGGGCCTTATCCGGGTGGACAAGCGCGACATCCACATCCCGGACACACGCCGGCTGGCGCATTACTCGCAGGCTGAGGCTTGAATCAAGGCTCCAGCAACAGCCATCGCCGGGTGTCGAGGCGCTGCTGCCTTTGACCCTCACCGAAGACCAAAACCCGCACACCATCCGGCGTGAACTGCAGTCGCGCCGACAGCGCATCGGCTGCTGGCACCCTGGCGATAAGCCGGCGTGCGTCCAGATGAATCAACACGGCATCCGCTCCCTGCTGCGCCACCAGCCAGGGTTGCCCTTCGACCAGCTGCGCAGCGCTCAGCGGCAGGTCCAGCGGTGTGCGTCGGCACCCAGCTGAGCCCACGCTTGTATGCCGTCTGGCGCGCTGCGCCCGGCTGGACGCTCAAAGGTGGCTACAGCACAGGATTCAAGCCCCCGACACTCAAGCAGATCACGCCCGGTTTCACTGAGGACGAAGGTCCCTACACCTATGTCTCCAACCCCGCGTTGCGCCCCGAGAGCAATCGCTCGGCCGAGCTGGGCCTGGCCTGGGACAGTCGCGACGCTGGCGTGCAGGCCATGCTGTTCGACAACCGCGTGGAGGACTTGGTTCTTTCCACGCTGATCGGCAGCGCCGGCACGCGCCAGACCCTGCGCTTTGACAATGTTGAGCATGCCCGCCTGCGCGGGCTGGAGCTCGGCGTGCGCCACAGTCTGGGCACAGGCTTCGCGTTGCAGCTGAACTACCAGTATCTTGACGCGCGCGACGGCGCCGGGCTGCGGCTGGAGAAGCGCCCTCGCCACAGCCTGGGCGCCAGCCTCGACTGGGTGCATGGCGCCTGGCGTGCCAGCCTGCGCGCCGACCATTCGGCCGGCATGGTCTTGACCACGGGTGTCACCGGACAAGCGCCGCAGCGGGTGCCGGACATCACAGTAGCCGCCTTCAGCGTCGGCTATGCGATGAGCCCCAAACTCGACCTGGACTTCGGCGCCAGCAATCTGGGTAACCTTGACCTGGCCCAACGTTCCGCGCTCTACACCTGGAGTGAGGCGCCTCGCACCTGGCGCTTGGCGCTGCGCGGGCGCTTCTGATGCTGAGATGATCGGATCATGAGCCCGACCCTGCTGGACCATTACATGACGCTCCGCAACAGTCATATCGGGCTGGTCAGCGCCAGCGGTGCGCTGTTTGCCGCTCGCGGCTTGGGCGTGCTGGCTGGCGCAACTTGGCCGATGGCTGCCTGGGTGCGGCGCCTGAGCGTGGCCATCGACGTGTTGCTTCTCGCAGCTGGCCTCACTCTCTGGACGATGCTGGGACTGAACCCGGCGCGAGAGCACTGGCTAGGCACCAAGCTGGTCCTGCTGCTGCTCTATATCGTGCTGGGCTCGCTTGCGCTCAAACGTGGCCGTACGCGCAGGCACAAGGCACTGTTCTTCGTACTGGCGCTGGTTTTGTTCGGCTTCATGGTCACGGTCGCGCTCAAGCACAGCCCAGCGGGCCTGCTGGCAGCTTAGGGCAACGCTGAAAAAGTCCCTCGCGCACTGCGCATCCCTGCTTTGGGCGATCTGCTGCGTTGCAAATTCTCGCCGTAGCCGCAAGCTACGTCTGCGGTTCGTGCCTTGCAGCTCATCCCGAACCAGGGCGCGCCCTATCGCGGGGACTTGTTCAGCGTCGCCTTAGAGCACCGCTGTGGCTCTGCACCTGAAGTCAGCGCCCAGGCTCAGACCGCGCTTTGACTGCTTCGATCAGAGCAAGGCGCTGGCGCAACAAGCGACACAGCGATGTCAGCTACCCTCTGAAACAGTTGGTCCGCTTGCCCGGCATCGAAATCTGCGTGGTAGTGCTTGCGCACACCCATTTCATGCAGGCGCAAATGCTGGCTCGGTGTCAGTCCTTGCGCGCCGAGACAGGCGCGGGTGCAGGCCAGCACACACCCGTCCAGCGCCAGAATCTTCCTGCCGGATTCGGCCGCTTCGCGCGCCTTTCGGACCAAGTTCGGCACGCCGCCGCCGACCCCGGCAATGCAGGACATCTCCGCCAGCCCGGCGCGGTCCAGGCGCACCGCCAAGTGATTCGCGAGTTGCGCGGCATCTGAACATCCAGAGCAGCTGTAGACCAGCGGAATGACAGAAGTCTTCATTCCCGCATGCTCCACTGCGCGGGCGAGCATGGGCTTGAACCAGATCAAAAGCTGCATATAAAAAGTTGCATTTACCGGTCAAGCACCCCACAATAGCTTCATCTTACATACACCTTTAGAGTGAAGCATGAACACAGCCCAGATGCCCCACGGGATGCCCCTGATCGATGTGCGCCTGATCGCACCCCGCGAACGCCACGCCCGCATCTTCGCGACCTTCGAACAGCTGCCGGTGGGTGGCTGGATCGATTTGCTGAGCGACCATGAGCCGCTGCCGCTTAAGGCACAGTTTCAGGCGCAATGGACCGGGCAGTTCGACTGGGAGGTGATGCAAGCCGGACCTCTCGAATGGCGCACCCGAATCGGCCGTCGCCCGCAGGCAAAAACCTGCTGCGGCAGTTGCGGCGGCTGAGCACTGGACCCCGCCATGAACAGCCTCTTCATTCCCTTGCAGGAGCCTCGCCCCAGTGCGCAGGGCGGTATCGCGCTGTGGCAACTGGGTTTTCGGCCTTTTTATCTGCTGGCGGCCACGCTAGCACTGCTGACGGTGCCGCTGTGGGCGCTGCAATTTTCCGGACTTCTAGACCGCGCCTGGCTGCGCGGCGCCGTGTGGCACGGACACGAGATGGTGTTCGGCTACGCGCTTGCCGTGATCATCGGCTTTCTGTTCACTGCCGGGCGCAACTGGTCGGGGCAGCCCACGCCCACCGGGCGTCCGCTGATGGCGCTTGCCGCGTTGTGGATTGCCGCGCGCGTCCTGGTTCTGACGCCGTATGCCGAGGCAGCGGCACTGCTCAACGTGGCCGTGCCGTGGCTCGCGGCCTGGGGCTTGTGGCGCGCGCTGCGCGCTGGTGGCAACCGGCGCAACTATTTCTTTGTCGCTCTCCTGCTGATGATGGGCGCGGCCAGTGGTGCGCTGCACCTGAGCTTGCTGGGCTGGTTGCCGACGGCGCCGGGATCGTTCCTGCCACTGGCGCTGGACATCGTGCTCTTCATGGTGGCGGTGATGGCTGGCCGGGTGGTGCCGATGTTCTCCAACAACGGAGTGCCGGGCATGCAGGCGCAGCGTGAGCCGCTGGTCGAGAAAGCGGCCTTGGGCAGCGTGCTGCTGCTGATGCTGCTGGACGGTCTTGGCATCGATGGCGTTCCTCTGTGTATCGTCCTGCCGCTGGCGTTCGGCGCCCATCTGCTGCGCTGGTGGCTGTGGCAACCGTGGAAGAGCCTGCGCAACCCGCTGGTATGGGTGTTGCATGCCGCGTATCTGTGGCTACCGATCCATCTGGCGCTACGTACCGCCGCCAGCCTAGGCTGGATCGTTGCCGGCCCCGCCACACATGCTCTGACGGTCGGCGTGATCGGCCTGATAACGCTCGGCATGATCACCCGCACTGCATTGGGTCATACCGGCCGGCCGCTCAAGGCTGGGCCTTTCGAGCAGGCAGCATTTCTGGCGATGTTGGGAGCCGCCCTGGTGCGCGTGTTCTTGCCATTGGCCATCCCTTCAGCGCTGATGCTAAGCGTGCAGATGTCGGCTGCGCTATGGAGCTTGGCCTTCGCCTTGTACCTGTGGCGGTATACACCGATACTGCTGCGCCCGCGTGCCGATGGACTGCCGGGATAGCCACTGGTCCAGCAAGCAAGGAAATCGCGATGCGACTGACTACGATGACTGACTATGCGCTGCGCCTGCTGATCTACCTGGGACAGCATCCTGAGCGCCTGTGCACAACCGCCGAGGTGGCGCAAGCCTATGGCATCTCAGAGGCGCACCTGACCAAGATCACCCACCAACTGGGGCTGGGCGGCTGGATCAACACAGTGCGAGGCAAAGGTGGCGGAATGAAGCTCGCGTTGCCGCCCGAGGACATCATGCTCGGAGAACTGGTTCGTGCCGTGGAGCCTGATTTCTACTTGGTCGAGTGCCTGGGCCAGAACAACGCCTGCGCCATTACCGGCGCCTGCGCGCTGACCGGCGTATTCAACGACGCGCTGGCTGCCTTTCTTGAACAACTTGACCGACACAGCTTGGCTGACATGCTGCGACCTCGGCGCGCGGCTGCAACGCGCGGCAAGGTGATCGCACTACCGAAGAATGGGCAGCGTGCCACGCCCAAGCGCAGTCTAGAAGCCTGATCTCCATGCCTCCTGATTCCGCCTCGGCCGCCCGCCAGGTCAGCTCTCTCTACGCCGCCGAGGCCAAGGTCTACCCGCGCTCGGTCAGTGGACGTTTCACCAATTGGCGCTGGGCCATGGTCTGGATCACCCAGCTGTTCTTCTATGGCATGCCCTGGCTGCAGTGGAACGGCCGCCAAGCCTTGCTTTTCGATCTGGAAGCACAGCGCTTCTACGTGCTCGGCCTGGTGCTGTATCCACAGGACTTCATCTTCCTTGCTGCACTGCTGGTGCTCAGTGCGCTGGCGCTGTTCTTCTTCACCGCGCTTGCCGGCCGGCTGTGGTGCGGCTACAGCTGCCCACAGACTGCGTATACCGAGCTGTTCCTGTGGATCGAACGCCATACCGAAGGCGATCGCCAAGCCCGCATCAAGCTCGATGCTGCCCCCTGGAGCGCAGCCAAGCTGGTCCGCAAGAGCGCCAAACATGGTGCCTGGATCGGATTGGCGCTAGTCACCGGTTTCAGCTTCGTCGGCTATTTCACGCCAATCCGAACGCTGGCATCAAGCCTGCCCACCCTCGGCCCCTGGGAGCTGTTCTGGGTGCTGTTCTACGCTGGCGCAACCTACGGCAATGCCGGCTGGCTGCGTGAGCAGATGTGCAAGTACATCTGCCCTTACGCGCGTTTCCAGAGCGCGCTGATCGACGCCGACTCGCTGATCATCAGCTACGACGCCCGGCGCGGAGAACCGCGCGGCGCCCGCTCCAAGAAGAGTGCCGAGTTGCTCGCACAGGGCACGGGCGACTGCATCGACTGCACGCTCTGTGTGCAAGTCTGCCCGACCGGCATCGACATCCGCAAGGGGCTGCAGAATGAATGCATCGGCTGTGCCGCTTGCATTGACGTGTGTGACCAGGTGATGGACAAGATCAGCGCGCCGCGCGGCCTGATTCGCTACGCCACAGAAAACGGCGTGGCCGGCGGCTGGACACGAGCACAGATGATGCGCAGGGCGCTGCGGCCGCGCGTGCTGATCTACGGCTCAGCACTCGCGGCCATGCTGATGGCTTTCGGCTGGACTCTGACGCACCGGCAGGACCTGGTGATCGATGTGATCAAGGACCGAAACACGCTGGCACGCCAGGTAGGCGACGGCGAAACTGAAAACGTCTACCGACTGCAACTGATCAACCGCACGGAGCGGCCGCTGCGCCTCACACTGAGCGCCAGCGGCCTTCCGGGTCTGCAGTTGCAGACAGTCGGCACGGTGACAGTGCCTCCGGCAGCCATTGTGGCGCTGCCGGTGCAGTTGCGCCTGCCTCACAGCCCGGCGCTGGCGTCGGGTGCTCACGAAGTGCGGCTGCAAGCCCGTAACCAAGAGCAACTCAACACCACGTTCGAAGCCAAGGCGAGCTTCTACCTGCCGCACTAGCACCATGCGTGCGGATCCTCTGATCGCACCACACCGTCCGCTCTTTCTAGTCGGCGGCCTTTTGTGGGTAAGCAGTACGGTATGGTGGATGGTGCAGCTATGGGAGCCGACCTCTACGCCACTGGACGTCACGATCTTGCACGGCTTGCTGATGGGTTTGAGCTTCATGCCCTGCTTCATCGCCGGCTTTTGCTTCACGACGGTACCGCGTTGGCTGGGCTTGCCCCCGGTGGACGCACGCCGACTGAGCGCCAGCGTCACGGCACTCCTGCTGGGCTGGCTGCTGGTGCTGGCGGCGGCTGGCCCGCTGGCGAGCATGACGCTGCTGACCTGGGGGCTCGCGTTGGCAGCCCTGGGCTTGGCCGGACTCTCCGGCCAACTGCTGGGCCTGTGTCGCCGGGGCGCAGCTGGTGATGCTCATCATGCCTATGCCGTGACGTCCGGCCTGGCCGTGTGCGCCCTGGCCTTGGCACTGGCAGCGGCCGGCGCAGCGCTGATGCAGCCACTGTTGATTCGCCAGGCTGCGCGCCTGGGCCTGTGGTTCGGTGTCGCCACGGTGTTTGCCGTCGCCTTGCAACGACTGAGTCCCTTCCTGCACCAGCAGGGCAAGCGCGCACCGTGGCTGTTGATACTACTGCTGCTGGGAACTTGGCTCCGCGGTGGGCTGGATCTGGCAGCGCCCTGGCTCGCCGCGCCGCCGGCGTGGATGACCATGCCAGCGGCACTGGCCTGCATGGGCCTCGCGGCTGTGCTGCTGAAGGCAAGCCTGCGTCGAGAGCTGGCTGCTGCACTAAGGACACCGCTGCTGGCCCAGTTGCATCTGGGAATCCTGTGGCTGGCCCTGAGCTTCGCACTGGAAGCCGCGGCGCTGCTGCTGACCAGCTTTGGCCAGGCCGGTCGGCTGGGACTGCTGCCACTGCACGCGCTGAGCCTGGGCTTCATGGGAACCACGCTGCTGGCTATGGTCAGCCGGGTCAGCGCCGTCCAGCACGGCCGAAGCATTGCGGTGGATGCGCTGCTGTGGGCCCTGCAGTGCCTGCTGCAGGCCTCGACGCTCGCCCGCATGCTCGGGGCCATGGCCCCCGAGATGCTGGGGCCAGCGGCCGGCGGATTCGCGCTGCTCGCGGTGGGATGGACCCTACGCTACGGCCCCTGGCTGCTGCGCGGCCGAACGAAACCAGCAAAGGACTGAAATCATGAACGAGATGGCGCTGAGTGCATTGCACATCGAGGCCATGCGGGCGCTCGGCCAGGTGGCCGATCCAGAGATTGGAGAAAGCATCGTGGCGCTGGGCCTGGTGGAGCGCTTGACACTGACCCCGGGCCGGGCAGAGCTGATCCTGCTGCCCACAAGCGCCACTTGCCCGATGGCCGACCAGCTGATCGACGATGCTGGCTGCGCGCTGGAGCGCCTGTGCCCCGCCGGCTGGGTCATTGAGGTCGACATGGACTGGGACGGCATCTGGACGCCAGAGCGCATGACGCCTGAGTTGCGCGCCCGCTTCGGATGGACGGGTAGGCCATGAATATCTCGGCGCGTCCACCGCGACTGGCGCTGGCCGGCTGCGCCTTACTCGCCGTGCTGAACCTCATATGCGGTCTGGGCGGCGGCCTGCAGCGCCTGGGCAGCCTCAGCATCGAAGGTCCACTGGCCCGCCAGGCCCTGCTGATGCATGGAGCGCTGATGATGGCCGGCTTCTTTGGAAGCGTGATTGCACTGGAACGGGTGGCGGCGCTGCGACGCGGACTCTGGGTTCCGCTCACAGCCTCGCTGGGGGGGGTGCTGGCCCTGTCAGGAGCTTGGCTGCCGGCACAGATCGCCTGGGTTGTCAGCGCGACTGGCTTGTGCGGGCTGTATCTGTGGGCCGGTCACACGCGCGCCTGGTCGTTGCCCCTGGCGGTGGAAGCCAGCGGCGCGCTGGCGCTGCTGGGCGCAGCACTGACCCTGAAGTGGGGAGAGCTCGAGGCGGCGCGCTGGGGCTGGAGCCTGTTCCTGGTTCTGACCATCGCCGGCGAGCGCCGCGAGCTGATGCGCTTCATCGCACTGCCTGCCTGGGCTAGCCGGGCCTTCCTTCTGGGCTGGGCTTCGTTCGCGACCTTGCCGCTGCTGCTGTGGCTGGCGCCGGAGCACGCAGCGAAGCTGGGCTGGAGTCTGTTGGGTCTGCTCGGTTTGTGGCTGCTGCGCTTCGATCTGGCGCGCCTGCAGTGGCGCGCGCCCGGCTGGGCTGGGCACACGGCAATCTGTCTGTTGGTCGGCTATGGCTGGCTGCTGGCGGCTGCTGGTGCCGGTCTGGCAAACCTTGGCATCGCCTGGCATCTGCTGTGGCTGGGCTTCGTGTTCGCGATGGTGTTCGGCCATGCGCCCCTGATGCTGCCACCTCTGGCCGGGCTGCGGCCCCGGCACAGCCCTTGGGCCTTGCTAGCGCTGGGCATCATGGGCCTGAGCCTGGCCCTGCGCACAATGGCGACGCTGCGCGGCTGGCCGTCCGCCTTGGCTCTCGCCGGCGCCGGCCATGCCTTGGCACTGCTGGTCTTCGGACTGACTATGGCGCGTCTATGCCGACGCCAGCCGGCCGCGCAAGCCTGGCGATAGCCACAGGCCCTGCGGGCCAGCCAGCATGGCCTCTACGCCCGGCATGGCCGCCAACCAACGCCTTGCCATCGGCGCGCCTGCCACCATCATGGCTGCGCCCCAGCCATTGACAGCCTCGACATCCCGCGCCACCAGCGCCAGGCCTTGCAGGCCCTGGCTAGGCTGGCCGTTGCGCGGGTCCAGGATGTGGTGGTAGCGACGACCGCCCAGGTCAAAGCCGCGCTCGTAATCGCCAGAGGCCGCAACCACGCCGCCGGACAGGCTCAGCACACCCAGCAACTGAGCCGGCTCGCGCGGGTCGCGCAGACCGATGCGCCAGTCGCGCCCCTGCAGCTGGCCGCTGCACAGCACATCACCACCGCCGTTGATCAGGGCGTCGCGAATACCCATGGACTGCAGGGAGCGAAGCCCGGCCTGCAGAATCGGAAGCTTGGCGATGCCGCCCAGATCCAGACGCATGCCGGGACGGCGCAGGCGCGCGCTCAAGGTCGCGCTATCGAGCTGCAGATCGCGGTAGTCCACCAGGCGCTGCTGACGCCGCAAGGCGCTGGCTTCGGCCATGTGCGCCTGCCCCGGCTCAAAACCCCAGTCGGCATAGGCGCCGACCGTGAGGTCGAAATGTCCTTCGCTGTCACGCGCCAGCTGCTGTCCGGCCAGCAAGACCTGCATCAACTCCGGCGCCACTGGCACGGCCGCAGTTCCAGCGGCGCGCGCCAAAGCTGACACCTGGCTGGCGCTGCGATAGCGGCTCATCATCTCGCTCTGGCGCAGCATCTCGCGCCAAGCCGCGCCAAGCGCCTGGCGGCGCAGGTCAGCATCGGGGTGCGAGACGGTGATGTCAACCTGGGTGCCCAGCAGCGGTGCCGAGGCGCGCTGCACGGATCCGCCGTTGGCCATCACCTGGCGCGGCAGCAATGCCACCGCCAGCAGGCCGAGGACCAGCGGCCGACGCCGCAACATCATCATCTGCCCGCTCATGACATCAGCGCGACAGCGCCACCATGTGGTCGACTGCGGCCTTGACTTCATCGTCGCTGAGCGTGGCGCCGCCGCCGCGCGCAGGCATCATGCCCTTAGCGCCGGTGAAGCCCTCGATCGCGTGCTTGTAGAGCACATCGTTGCCTTGGGCAAAGCGCGGACCCCAGTCGGCCTTGTCACCCGGCTTTGGGGCTCCGGCCACGCCAGCAGCGTGGCACATGGCGCAAGTCTTGCCATAGACGCTCTTGCCCAGCGCGTTTTCGGCCACTGGAGCCGGCGCGGGCACTGCTGCCGCGACCGGCGCGGGCGTCGCCGTCGGGGCAGATTCCTGTTTTCCACAGGCGGCAAGACCCAGCAAGGCCAGGCCAAGGAAAGTGGTGCTGATGATCTTCATGTGGGAACTGACGCTCAGTTGAAACATGCGCGGATTCTGCGAGCTAGCGAACTCCTGCACCAGCACATTGTTATATCAACGATACATATTATTGGATTAATTGCGAATCTTGAACTGCTTCAAGGACAGCTTCACCGTCGGTAGCGAGGATGCGCCCGTCTCCTGCCCTTGCACTCCAGTTCCCAACATGCGCACCCTACAGCTATCGCACTTGCGCAGACCTTGTGTCTGCCGCTGGCTGCTTGGCTGCCTGCTGTTGAGCTGGTGCTTGGCTTATGCCGCGCCGCTGATCCATCCCGCGGCGCTGGACTTGGTCTGCAGCAGCGCGGGCGGCCTGCGTCTGGTCGATCTGTCGACCGGCGAGGAAGCCTCCTCGTCCATGCCCGACTGCGCACTCTGCCTCACAGGCGGGGGCCCGCCTCCAGCCTCAGCTTGGCTGCCAGATTTCATTCCGCCGGGCCCGCCCACGCTGGGCCTTAGACAGCGATTCACCCTCACCGTTGCCAGCGCCGCGCCGCCGCCAGCGCGCGCGCCCCCCCTGTTCTCTGAAATTTTCCCCCGAGAGGTATGACCATGAAAGAAGACAAGAAGACCGTCATCGACACCGTGCCCGCAGGCATGGCCCGCCGCCGCTTCATCAACACCGCAGCACTGACCGGCCTGACGCTGGGGGTTGCAGCCTGCGCAGAGAAGAAGCCCGAAGCTGGCGCGCCAGCGGCAGCCGGCTCGGCACCCGCCGCGGCACACGGAGCGAATAGCACGCACCTGAAACCTGGTGAGCTGGACAGCTATTACGGCCTGTGGAGCGGTGGTCATACCGGTGACATGCGCGTTCTCGGTCTGCCCTCCGGCCGCGAGCTGCTGCGTATCCCCTGCTTCGTTCCCGATGCACTGGTGGGCTGGGGCCACACCAACGAGTCGAAGAAGATCATGGGCACCAAGGCCGACGGCTCGCTGCGCTACTCAGTCGGCGACACCCACCACACGCACGCCTCCTACAAGGACGGTAACTACGACGGCCGCTACGCCTGGATCAACGACAAGATCAACAGCCGCATCGCCCGTATCCGTTTGGACTACTTCGTCTGCGACAAGATCACGCAACTGCCCAATGTGCAGGGCTTCCACGGCATCTTCCCGGACAAGCGCGACCCGGTCGATCCGGCGATCAACTACACCACGCGTGTGTTCTGCGGTGGCGAGTTCGGTATCCCGCTGCCCAACGCAGGCACTGAGGATTCGAGCAAGTACCGCTCACTGTTCAGCTGCGTCGATGCGGAGACCATGCAGGTGCGCTGGCAAGTGCTGATCGACGGCAACTGCGACCTGGTAGCGACTTCCTATGACGGCAAGCTGGCAGCGTCGAACCAGTACAACACCGAGATGGGTGCCAAGTACGAGGACATGATGTCCGCCGAGCGCGACGCCTGCATCTTCTTCAACATCGCGCGCATCGAAGAAGCAGTGAAGGCCGGCAAGTTCAAGACCTTCGGCAACTCCAAGGTGCCGGTGGTGGACGGAACCCATGAAGCCAACAAGGATCCGAAGAGCGCCCTGACTGCCTATGTGTCGGTGCCCAAGAATCCGCACGGCGTCAACGCCAGCCCGGACCAGAAGTATTTCATCTGCGCCGGCAAGCTATCACCCACCGCTACGGTGATTGAGCTGGCCAAGGTGCTGGAGTGGTTCGACGGCAAGCTCGAGAAGATCGACGGCGCGATCGCCGCCGAAGTCGAGATCGGCCTGGGCCCCCTGCACACGGCCTTCGACGGCCGCGGCAACGCCTACACCACGCTGTTCCTCGACAGCCAGATCGTCAAGTGGAACGTCGAAAAGGCGATCGCCTTCCACAAGGGCGACAAGAACGCCAAATACGTCGTCGATCGTCTGGACGTGCAATATCAGCCGGGCCACATCAACGGCTCGCAGTCCGAGACCATCGCCGCCGACGGCAAGTATCTGGCGGTGGGCTGCAAGTTCTCCAAGGACCGCTTCTTGCCCGTGGGTCCGCTGCACGCTGAGAACGAGCAGATCATCGACATGTCGGGCGAGAAGATGGTGCTGCTGGCCGACCACCCGGTGCGTGGCGAGCCGCATGACTTCATCATCTTCAAGCGCGATCTGGTCAAGCCCAAGCAGGTCTATGCACTGGACGACTTCCCGAACGCGGTGAAGGATCCGAAGGAATCCGGCGTGGTCCGCAACGGCAAGAAGGTCACCGTGAAGATGACTTCGCAGGCGCCAGCCTTCTCGCTGCGCGAGTTCAAGGTCAAGAAGGGCGACGAGGTCACGCTGATCCTGACCAATCTGGACAAGATCGAGGACTTGACGCACGGCTTCGCCATTCCGAACCACGACGTCAACTTCATCGTCAATCCGCAGGAGACGGCCTCGGTCACCTTCACAGCCGGTGAACCCGGCGTGTACTGGTGCTACTGCACGCACTTCTGCCATGCACTGCACCTTGAGATGCGCACTCGCATGATTGTGGAAGCCTGATGAGGGAGCGGCCGCGTCCCGTTTCGAGCACGGGGCGCGGTCCGAGGACATAACAATGCCGGTAGTTCGACAGTTCGCGGCCAGCCTTCGGGTCTTGGCCGCGCTTTTTCTTGCACTGCTGCTGCAAATAGGCGCGCAGTCCGCGATGGCCCAGGCCTACGAGGCCCATCTGCCAGCCGACCTGGCCACTGCCGCCGATCTGTGCGCGCTGGTGCCCTGCGCCGAGGTCTTTCCCGGCGCCAGCAGTTTTTCGCCGCGCAAAGGGCAACCGCCCTATGTCGAGGCCTATGGCGCGGCCGATCCGCAGCAGCCCGGCAAGAAGCAGTTGCTCGGCTATGTGATGCTGTCCACCGACATCACCGACACGCCGGCCTACTCCGGCAAGCCAGTGGTGACTCTGATCGGCATGGATGTGCGTGGGCGCTATGTGGGCGTCAAGGTGCTCAAGCATTCTGAGCCCATCCTTCTGCTGGGCATTCCCGAGTCCACGCTGATCAAGTTCAACAACCAATACCTCGGCAAGTCAGTCACCGACCAGATTGAGGTGGGGCCTTCGCGCCCGGACGAGAACGTGCTGGGCGTCGACGCCATCTCGGGCGCCACCGTCACCGTGATCGCGCAGAATCAGGTGATGCAGCTCTCCGGCGCCGCCGTGGCGCGCCAGGTCGGCATCATCGAACCGACCCGCCGCGATGCCGCGCGCTTCGCGAGCAGTGGCCGCCACTACCGTTGGGACGAACTGGTGCAGGTCGGCGCCGTGCAGCAACTGCGCGTGATGCCGGAGCAGCTTGGCCTTGAGCGCAGCACCGAGCCCTTCATCGAGCTGTGGTTCGGCGACCTCAACCATCCGGACCTGGGCGAAAGCCTGCTGGGCAAGAGTGGCTTCGCCACGCTGCGCTCGCGCCTGAAAGAGGGCGAGCAGGCGCTCTTCGTGCTGCGCAGCGCCGGTGCCGAGTCCTTCAAGGGCTCGGGTTTCGTGCGCGGCGGCATCTACGACCGAGTGCAGGTCAAACAGGGTGCAGATGCCTTCACCTTCCGCGACCTGGACGCCTACAACCTCTACGGACTGGAAGCAGAGGGGGCTCCGGCCTACACCGAGTCGGCGATCTTCGTGATCCGGTCTGACGCCTTCTCAGCCGCCTATCCATGGAAGCTGGCGTTTTTGGGCAACCGGGTGGATCGCGCCACGGGACAGCGCAGCTTCGCAGTGTTCGAGAGCAAATACTGGCTGCCAGGCGCATGGCTGGAGGGCGACCGCCCGCAGGTGATCGAGCCTGATGCCCCCTGGGTGCGCATCTGGAAGAGCCGCGCGCTGGAGATCGCGTTGTTCAGCGCGCTGCTGATCGCCGTGACGGTGGTCTACGCGCTGCGCGAGCGCCTCACGCGCCTCTCAACCCACAAGAACAAGTGGCCGGTCAACGCCTTCAAGTACAGCGCCTGGGCACTGTCCATCGTCTTCGTCGGCTTCGGCGTGATGGCCCAGCCCTCGATCACCCAGGTGCTGACCTGGTTCCACAGCCTGCTGTTCCAGTGGACCTGGTCCTTGTTCCTCAGCGACCCCTTCATCTTCGTCTTCTGGATCTTCATCATCGTCACGGTGTTCCTGTTCGGCCGTGGCCTGTTCTGCGGCTGGATGTGCCCTTTCGGCTCACTGTCGGAGGCGATCTTCAAGATCGCCCGAAAGATCGGCCTCAAGCGCTGGCAGAAGCCGGTGCCGCAGGCGCTACACGACAGGCTCAAATGGCTGAAGTACGCCATCTTCCTGGGTCTGCTGGCGGTCTCGATGTTCGACATGGGCCGCGCCGAGATCCTGGCCGAGGTCGAGCCCTTCAAGACCACATTCCTGGTGGGCATCGGCAACCGGGCCTGGCCCTATGGCCTGTTTGTCGCGCTGATCCTGGGCCTGTCGATCTTCATCGAGCGCCCCTACTGCAAGTACATCTGCCCGCTGGGCGCTTCGCTGGCCATGCCCAGCACCTTCCGCTGGTTCGGCCTGAGGCGCAAGCAGGACTGCAACAGCTGCAAGGCCTGCGCGGTCGGCTGCGGCGCCCAGGCGATTGACGCCGCCGGCCGCATCGACCATCGCGAATGCCTGCACTGTCTGGACTGCATGGTGCTGTACACCGACCAGATGGGCTGCCCGCCGCTGGCCAAGGAGCGCAAGCGCCGCGAACGCGACGGGCTGCTGATCACGCCCATCGGCCGTGACGGCTACTTCATCCCGATCGACGCCGTGCCGGCCGTCAGCGCCAAGGCGGCACAAGGGCCGGACCCGCGCATGCCGACTGAGCCTGCAGCGCCGTATCACAAGGCCGGCCGCAGCGGCCTGGGCTGGCTGCTTCTGGAACTGCGCGACCATCTGCTGCCCTGGAGCCGCGAAGGTTGGCAGTCACAGCGCGCGCTGCAGATCGCAGGCATTTCACTGGCTCTGGCAGCCACGCTCGCCTGGCTGCTGGCTGCCAGCGGTCGCCTGTCGTCCGCTGCCATCATCGGCTGGTGGTTCGGATGGAGCGCCTACGAGGTGCTGATCCGCATGAACGGCCGCCGCTATGTGAAGGACGGCCCCTGGTGGCGCGCCAACTACCGGGTGGCCGGCTGGATGGACATGATCAGCTACGTCGCGTTCAAGAACCTGCTGATCGGCGCCGTGCTCTTCCTGACGCTGAAGGCCCTGGGGCGGTTGGTCGCATGAGAAGACGCATCGCCATTGTGCTGTGCCTGCTGCTGGCCGGCCCCGGCTGGGCCGCCACCTGGCGCGTCATGCCTGGCGAGGACCTGCAGGCTGCGGTGACGCGCGCGGCCGCCGGCGATGTGGTGGAAGTCGAGCGAGGCTTTTACGACACCAATCTGCACATCGCCAAGCCACTCACGCTGCGCGGCCGAGGCCGGCCCACCCTCAGTGGCGGCCAGCGCGGCGACACGATACGCGTGGCCGCACCCGACGTGACCATCGAAGGCCTGATCGTGCGCGACTCCGGCCACGGCCTGAAGGAGCAGCACGCTGGCATCTACATCCAGCCCGGCAGCCACCGCGCCGTGGTGCGCCACTGCGACCTGGTCTACAACCTGTTCGGCCTGTGGATCGAGAAGGCCGACGACGTGCGCATCGAGAACAACCTGATCACCGGCCTGCGCGACGTGAATTCCTCGCAGCGCGGCAACGGCATTCAGCTCTACAACACCCGCGGCGCTCGAATCAGCGGCAACAACGTCAGCTTCGTGCGCGACGCACTCTATGTGGACGTGTCCCACCACGCGGAGTTCCGTCGCAACAAGCTGCACCACAGCCGGTACGGCACGCACTACATGAACTCCTACTACAACCTGTGGGAGGACAACGACAGCTACAACAACCGCGGCGGGCTGGCGCTGATGGAGGTGCGCGACAACATCGTTCGCAACAACCGAACCTGGGGCAATTCGGACCACGGCATCATGCTGCGCACGCTGCAGGACTCGGTGATCGAAGGCAATGTCGTCGCTGGCAACAACCGCGGTTTCTTCATCTACGACGTCGAGTACGCGACCTTGCGTGGCAACCTGGTGGTGGACAACCATGTCGGCGTCCACCTGTCGGCCGGCTCCACGCGCAATACCGTGCAGAGCAACGACTTCATCGCCAACCGCGAGCAGGTGCGCTATGTGGGCGCACGTGACGAGCGCTGGGGCGCTAGCAAGCCCGGCAAGGGCAATCACTGGAGCAACTACCTGGGCTGGGACCGGGACGGCGACGGCGTCGGCGACCTGCCCTACGAAGCCAACGATCTGGTGGACCGCCTGCAGTGGCGACACCCCTCGGTCAAGCTGCTGCTGGGCAGCCCGGCGGTGCAGGCACTGCGACTGCTCGGCCAGCAATTCCCGGTGCTGCGCGTACCGAGCGTCGTGGACGCCCATCCGGCCATGCTGCCGCAACACAAGAACTGGAGCGAATGGCGTGACAAGCAATTCCGCTGATGCCCTGTACCTCGAGGGTGTCACCAAGCAATACGGCAGCGCACGCGCGCCGCTGCTGGCACTGGACGGCGTGGACCTGCGCGTGCCGCGAGGCCAGCTGTTCGGTCTGATCGGCCACAACGGTGCCGGCAAGAGCACGCTGTTCAAGCTGGTCTTGGGCCTGATCACGCCCAGCAGTGGGAGCCTTCGCGTCAACGGCTGCGAAGTCGGTGGTCGCGACTTCCGCGAGGCGCGCCGCAGCATCGGCTATCTGCCTGAGAACCTGGTGCTCTACGACAACCTCAGCGGCCTGGAGACGCTGCAGTTTTTCGCTCGCCTCAAAGGCGCCCCCGCCAGCCAGTGTGAGCCGCTGTTGGCGCGCGTCGGCCTGCGCAGCGCTGCACGCCGCGCGGTGCGCGAATACTCCAAGGGCATGCGCCAGCGCCTGGGCTTTGCCCAAGCCTTGTTAGGCAGCCCACGCCTGCTGCTGCTCGATGAGCCCACCACCGGCCTGGACCCCAGCGCCATCCGTGACTTCTACGCCCAACTCGACGCGCTGCGCGCCGAGGGCGTGACGATGGTGATCAGCTCCCACATCCTGGCCGAGCTTCAACAGCGCATCGACGCGCTGGCGATGCTGGGCAACGGCCGCGTGCTGGCCTTGGGCAGCGTGCAGGATCTTCGCGAACGTTCGGGCATGCCGCTGACCGTACTCGTCAGCGCTCCACCCGAGAAGCTGGACGCCCTGGCGCAATCGATCCCGACCGCCTTGCCCGGCTCCGATCTCCGGCTGGAACGGCGCGGCCCCGTCGAGTTGCTGGTGCGCTGCCCGCGCCAGCACAAGATGCCGCTGCTCGCCTTGCTGGCGCCAGCCGGCCTGCACGATCTGCAGATCAAGGAACCCACATTGGAAGACGTGTACTTCGACCTCAGGGAGGCCTCATGAGCGGGCGCGTGCAACTCAGCCAGATCACGGCCCTGGGCACCAAGGAGTTCCGCGACCGCCTGCGCAATCGCTGGGTGCTGGCGGTGGCGCTGGTGTTTACGCTGTTCTCGCTGGCCATCACCTATTTCGGCGCAGCTGCCCAGGGCCAGATCGGGCCACGATCGATCGAGTTGACCATCGCCAGCCTGGTGTCCCTGGTGATCTACCTGATCCCGCTGATCGCGCTTCTGCTGGGCTTCGACGCCATCGTCGGAGAGCGCGAGCGTGGCTCGCTGGACCTGCTGCTGGCGCTGCCAATTACGCGACTGGAACTGCTGCTGGGCAAGTACCTTGGTCTGGCTGCGGCACTGACGCTGTCAACGCTGGCTGGATTTGCGCTGGTGGCCGTGCTGCTGTTCCAGCGCTTCGGAAGTGCCGGGGTCTACCACTACGCCGGCTTCGTGCTGAGCTCGGTGTTGCTGGGCCTGGCCTTCCTGAGCCTGGCCCTGCTGCTGTCGGTGCTGGCACGCGACCGCACCCGCGCCTCGGGCCTGGCCATCGCGCTTTGGTTTGCGATGGTGCTGGTGTTTGACCTGCTGCTGCTGGGCCTGCTGGTAGCCAGCGGCGGCGCGTTGGGTGGCGATAGCTTCGCCTACCTGCTGTTGCTCAATCCCGCGGATGTATTCCGCATCCTCAATGTGTTTTCGCTGGACGATGTGCGCCGCCTCTACGGTCTGGCCAGCATCGTGCCGCCCGCGCTGGGACAGCCCTGGCTGATGGGCAGCGCCATGTTGACCTGGATCGTCGGGCCGCTGGCTCTGGCCTGCTGGAGATTCAAACCATGAACGAGAAACACAACCAAGGACGTCGCCGCCTGCTGTGCGGCTGCGCAGGTCTGGCCGCACTAGGCCTCGCCGCTTGCGGCCGCAAGGACGACACAGCGAGCACCGGGCCGCAAGACTTTGACGCCCAGGCAAGCTGCTCGCTGGACGGCATGCTGTTGGCTGAGTACCCCGGCCCCAAGGGGCAGCTACGCTATGCGGATGAGGCGCAAACGCAATGGTTTTGCGACACCGTGGAGCTGCTGTCCACGCTGTTACGGCCCGAACAGGTGCGCGCGCTGCAATCAGCCCATGTGCAGGACATGGCCCTGGCGGACTGGGAACAGCCACGCGGACACTGGATCGATGCCCGCAGCGCCTTCTACGTGCTGGGGAGCAAACGCCGCGGCTCGATGGGCCCAACCGCCGCTTCGTTCGCCCAGGAGACCGCGGCAAAGTCCTTCGCGCAGCAATGGGGCGGCCAGGTGCTGCGCTATGCCGAGCTGAAGCCTGAATTGGTTGACCTGAGTGGCGGCGCCCTGCACGACACTCGGATGTGACGCGAGTATCGACATGAGCCTCCCCCGTCGCACTCTGCTGCGCGGCGCCCTGCTGATTGCGCTGCCCTCACTGGCTGGCAGCGGCTATCTGGCGACACGGGTCCGGGACAGGCCTGCGGCAGCCGTGCCTGTTCCTGACGACGTGTGCATTGTCGCGCCCACCTTTGCATACGACCCGGCCAGTGGCCTGCCGCCGTTGGCGGCGCGCGAGGTGCCGTCTCAGGCACGCTGCCCGGTATGCGGCATGTTCCCGGCACGCCAGCGGCGTTGGGCGGCGCAGGTGATTTTCAGCGATGGCCATGTGCAATTCCTTGATTCACCGCTAAGCCTCTTTCACTACCTGCAGCAGGTCAGCCGCTACACGCCAGGACGACAGGCGGCGGAGATCGCGAAGGTCTATGTGAGTGATTACGCCAGCGGCATCTGGCTGCCGACCGAACAGGCGCGCTTTCTGCAGGAATCCAGCCTGCTGGGGCCAATGCGTGCCGGCAACTTGCCGGCCTTCGAAAGCGAAGCTGCCTCGCTTCCCTTCCGGGCCCGCCACGGAGGCACGCTAACGAGCGCTGCAGAGCTGCGCGTTCGTTTGCCGAAGGATCTGCAGCAGCTAGCGCCCCACCGCCACTGAGCACCTCACGGAGCCAGCGACACGGGCGAACGTCAGCGCGAATTGAGTGATAGATGCTGTCTTCTTGACGCCCGCGCCCAGCGTCAGCGCATTGATACGCTGGGCCAGCGCCACGTAGGAGGCATAGGGCACGACTTAGAACTTATCCGTAAATAATGTTCGTCGCGAACTTGATCTTCCGAAGGGTCATGATCGCGGCGGCCAAGTGATTGAGGGCAAGGAAGCTGCGGTCCAGCTTTTCATATCGAACCAAGAGTTTGCGGAATCGGTTGAACCAGCTGTGCGCCACTTCGACGACCCAGCGCTTTGCCGTTGAGCCCGGCTTTCGCTTGAGTTCTTTGGCTTCCTGGCCTCGTCCTTTGACATGCGCGATGTAGCCACGCTCTGTCATGGCTTTCAGTGCTGGCGCTCCGGTGTAGCCTGCGTCAGCGCAAAGATGCTTGCTACGCCGTCGAGGTGGACTCGGACGATCAACCATGACTGCATCCAATACTGCCGTCAGTTGAGAGACATCATGCCGATGCGCTCCGGTCACGACGAGCGACAACGGGACGCCACGACCGTCCACCAGTAGATGGCGCTTGCTCCCGTTTTTTCCCCCGATCCGTCGGATTGGCCCCTACGCTCTGCTGTGCAAGTGGCGCTTTCATCATCGCGCCGTCAATGCTTTGCCATCGCCACGCGATGCCCTCGAATTCGTCGTACTCCGCCAGGCCCAATTTCCACAGCGCCTCAAAGACACCAGCCTTTTTCCACTCAAGAAATCGAGCGTGAATGGCACTGGCGCTACCGTACCGTTCAGCGGGCAGCGCCTTCCATTGGCAGCCTGTCCGCAGAACGTAAACGATCCCTTCAAAGACAAGGCGTGGATCCTTCGGCTTGCGGCCGCCGCCAGCGCTTCGGGCGTAGTTCTGATCGGCTGGACGTTGCCGAACCGGAATCAGCGGCTCCACCCGCTTCCAGAAATCATCCGTGACTTCCCAAGCCTTGGCTTTTGCCATCGCCGCTCCAAACGCGGTCATCGCGCATGGGAAGTCATTATTCCTTATTTACGGATAAGTTCTTAGTAGGCCGTGTGGTGGAAGGCATCGAGCTGGGCGGCAAGCGAGGTTGGCGGTGGCCGGTGTTGAGCACAGCGATGCCGCTGGCGAAGTCGATGTAGCGCCGACCTTCGACGTCCCACGGCTCGGCGTTGAGCGCGCGGTCGGCGAAGAAGGGCTGCGCAACGGCGATGCCGCGGGCGGTTGCGGCCTGGCGGCGCGCCAGCCAATGGGTGTTGTGGTGGTCAGTCATGAGGTTCACATCGGAAAGCCCAGCGCCTTGATGCCGCGGATCCAGGCGCGCTTCCAGCCGCCCTCCGCGTCGGCGCCGTCGAAGGCGTGAAAGGTGATGCGGGCGCCCAGCCAACGAAGCGGCTCGGGCGGGATCCAGCTCGGACTCAGGCGGGCGATGTCGAGCTGGCGCTCGGGGCTGGCGCGGTCGAACAGCATGTTGAGGCCCATCAGCGCGCCGAAGCGGCTGGCGCCGATGCCGAAGCCGGTGTAGCCGGCAACGAACACAGCCTTGCCGCCGAGGTAAGGCTTGGCAAACACCGAGCCGCGCGAGCAGTAGTCAATGGGGCCGCCCCAGGCGTGCGAGAAACGCAGGTCAGCTAGCTGCGGAAAGGTGCGGTAAAAGGCCGCGGCAAGGCGGTGGTAGGTCTCCTTGTTCCCGTCCACGGCCGGCTCGCCCTGGCCACCGTAGTGGTAGCTGACGAGACCGCCAAAGATGATGTTGTTCTGCTTGGTGAGCCGGAAGTAGTTGAGTTGCGTGCGGGTGTCGTAAATGCCCTGGCGACGCGCCCAGCCCAGGCGGGACAGTTGCTCCGGCGTCAGCGGCTCGGTGGCCAGCACGTGGTCGCGCACGGTCAGCACGCGGCGGTTCATGTCGGGCACGCCGACCTTGGCCGTACCGGTGCCGAACAGCACGCGGCGGGCGGTGATGGCGCCGTTCGGCGTGAGCACCTCGACCCGGTCGCCGCGCTCGTGGATGGCCGTGAGTGGGGTGTTTTCGGACAGGCGCACGCCCAGCGAGATCGCAGCACGGCGCAGGCCCCAGGCCAGCTTGGCCGGATGCACGGTGCCGCTGCGCTGGCGCGACCACAGGGCACCTGCGAACAGCGGTGAGCGGATGTGCTCGGCCGTCTGCGCACGATTCAGTAGCTCGACGCGATGGCCATAGCGACGGTGCAGCTCGAAGTCCGCGCGCAGCGTGGCAAGGTGTGCGTCGTCGACGGCGACCGTCATCTCGCCACCCCACTCGACATCGGCATCGATGCCGTAACGTGCCAGTGCGGCCTCGAAGCCGTCGAGATTGGCCTGGCCCAGGGCTTCCAGCCGCTCGATGTCTTGGGGGAAGACACGCTGGGCATTCGGCAGGCCGTGCATGATGGACGTGGACACGATGCCACCGGCCCGGCCTGACGCGCCATGCGCCACGCGGCCCGCATCGATCAGGACAACGTCCAGCTCGGGCATCAGCTCCTTGGCCTGGATCGCGGCCCACAGGCCCGTGAACCCGCCGCCGACGACGAGCAGGTCGGCCTCGGTGGACTCCAGCAGCGGCGGCGTAGGCGCAGGAGCGTCGGGCGTGTCCAACCAGAACGGCATCAGCCGGGTGTGCTCGAAGGCGGCGGCCAGCCCCACCGGACCTGCGGCGGGAAGTGCGTGGAAGTCCAGGGCCTGAAGCATGCGAACTACCTTTGCCTTCAGGCCTTGTCCAGCAGGACGTAGAGCTTTTTGGCGTCCTCCAACGTCTCCCAGCGCCCTGCGAAACCAGCCGGCAGGCGGTAGCTGTCGCCCGCGCGAAACTCGATGCGGCCGCCGGCCTGGTCGATCAGCGCGATGCGACCTTCGGCGAGCCAGACGATCTCGTCGGCCGTCGTGGCGGGGAAGTCCACCGCGCCGACGCGGCCCTCCCACCAACCCACCGTGTAGCCACTGGCCGGTCCGCGCAGCGCGCACCAATCGTCCTCGTCCATGCCGTAGTTCAGCGCCGTGTGCGCGCCCACGCCGGCACCCAGCCGGGTGATGTCGGCTATCAGTTTCATGTGCTTCTCCGGAAAATGGTTGTCGTTCAGGCGCGCCGTACGCCCACCGCGTGGCGCAGCTCCTGGTAGGCACGCAAGCCGGCCAGGCCCAGCTCGCGGCCCAGGCCGCTGGCTCCCAGGCCACCCCAGCTGACCTGCGGAAAGATCAGCTGCGGCGTGTTGACCCACACCAGGCCGGCGCGCAGGTCGCGCTCGTAGCGAGCCGCTGCAGCCTCGCTGCGGGTGACGACGGTGGCCACCAGGCCGTAGGGGGTGTCATTGGCTGCGGCCAACGCCTCGGCGTCGCTGTCGAAGGTGCGCACGCAGGCGACGGGGCCGAATATCTCGTCGCGCCATAGCGGGTTGTCGGGCCCGCAGGCCAGCAGCAGCGGGGCCATGAAGTAGCCGTCGCCGGCGCGGCCGGCCAGGCGGCCACTGCGCAGCACGTTGGCGCCGGCCTCCAGACCCTGACTGACCAGCGCCTGAACGCGTGAGCGGTGAAGGCTGGAGATCAGCGGCCCGATGGTCAGGACCTCGACCGCGTCGCCCAGTGCAGTCAGGAATGGCTGGTGGACTCGCTGGTCGACGAGGATGCGCGCCGTGGCCGAGCACATTTGGCCGGCGTTGGTGAAGGCCCCGCTCAGCGCCAGACTGACGGCCAGGTCCAGGTCGGCATCGTCGCGCACGATAAGGCTGGACTTGCCGCCCAGCTCCAGTGTCACGCGCTTGCACTGCTCGGCCGCCACGCGGCCGACCTGTCGGCCCGCCGCGGTACTGCCGGTGAAGGAGATCTTGTTCACGCCCGGGTGGGCCACCAGCGCCGCGCCCACGGCCGCGCCGCCATTCACGCAGTTGACGACACCGGCAGGCACGCCTGCGTGAGCCACCAAGTCCAGCAGTGCCAGCTCGGCCGGCGAGGTCAGCTCCGAAGGCTTAAGCACCACGGTGCAGCCTGCCGCCAGCGCAGGCGCGAGTTTCCAGGCTGTGGTCACCATGGGAAAGTTCCAGGGCACGACCAGGGCGGCCACACCCACCGGCTCATGGCGCCGCTGTGCCACCACGCCGGGATCACCGACATCCAGCAGCTCGGCATCGAACGCCTCGCCTTGCTCGCACATCCGTGCATAGAAGTTGAAGCAGGCAACGACGTCCGCGACGTCCGCTTCGGCCTCGGCCGCCAGCTTGCCGCTGATGTGCTGCTGCAGCCCGGCCAGCGCCTCGCGGTGTTCGTGTACCCCGCTAGCGACGGCCCGCAGCATCGTGCCCCGCTGGGCCGGCGATGTGTCGCGCCAGGCCGGCAGCGCGGCACGGGCCGCGGCCACAGCAGCGTCGATGTGGCCCGGCGTGGCCGCTTCCTGCCAGGCGACCAGCGCACCGTCGCCGGCGGCGTAGATGGGCGTGGCCTCGTCGGCGCGGAGCAAGTTGGCGCCCAAGAGAGCGGCAGGATGGCGGATCGTCGTCATGCCCGGACCTCCACGCCCGGCAGCACGCACAGCATCTCGTACGCGAGGTTGGCGGCCAGCAAGGCCGTGGTGCCCGTGGTGTCGTAGGGCGGCGAGACCTCGACGATGTCGGCCCCCACCACATTGAGTCCGCGCAGGCCTCGGATGATTTCCAGGGCCTGCGGCACGCTCAGCCCGCCAATCTCCGGTGTGCCGGTGCCAGGGGCGAAGGACGGGTCGATGCCGTCGATGTCGAAGCTGAGGTAGACCGGCGCATCGTTGACGCGCTCCCGCACCTCGGCCATCAGCGGCACCAGGGACCGATGCCAGCAGTCCTCGGCCTGCACGACGGTGAAGCCCTGGCGTCGGCACCAGTCGAAGTCGTCGGCGTGATAGCCGGTGCCGCGCAGGCCGATCTGGGTGACGCGGTCGTTCAGCAGCAGCCCGTCCTCCACAGCACGACGGAAGGGCGTGCCGTGGGCGATCTTCTCGCCGTTCATCGCGTCGTTGACGTCGGCATGGGCGTCCACGTGCACGACGGCCACACGGCCATGCCGGGCCTTCAGCGCACGAAGGATGGGCCAAGCGATGGTGTGGTCGCCGCCAAGCGTGATGGGGCGGCAACCGTTCGCGACGATGTCCGTGTAGGCGGCCTCGATGAGGCGCACCGAGTCCTTCAGATCGTAGGGGTTGAGGCGGACGTCGCCGACGTCGGCCACCTGCAGCGAATCGAAGGGTGCCGCTCGCGTGGCCATGTTGTAGGGGCGCAGCAGCACGGACTCGGCACGGATCTGCCGCGGGCCGAAGCGAGCACCAGGTCGATTGGAAGTGCCGATGTCCAGCGGCACTCCGACGAAGCAGGCGTCCAGGCCAGCAGTCGTCGCGGCTTGGGGTAGCCGCATCATGGTGGCAATGCCGCCGAAGCGCGGCATCTCGTTACCGCCCAGTGGCTGGTTGAAGCGATGAGGGTCAGGCATGGCGATGCAGGGCGGAAGGAAGGCGACGCGGTCGCGGCAGCAGCGCCGGGCCGCGCGGGCCGTAGACGGCCTCGGGTTCGGGGAAGGTCCGCAACAGAGCGAGGTAGCTGAGGCCACCGGCCAGCAGTGATACCGGTGCGCTGAGGTCCAAGTCGCCCAGGCGGGCGCTCAGTGGACCGGTGAACAGGCCTGGCACATGGGCGCATAACAAGCCGAGGCCGGTGCCCACCGCCCAGGCGGCCAGAGCGCGCAGATTCCAGCCGCCGGTGAACCAGTAGTGGCCACCGCGCTGGCCGCGGTTGAAAACCTGCAGGTCAGCAGGCAGATAGTGGCCGCGTCGCGTGACGAAGCCGATCACCATGATGGCCAGCCAGGGGCAGCTGGCCGCGGAGATGACGGCGGCGAAGGTGGAAACGCTCTCCAGCAGGTTGAAGACAAAGCGGCCGACGAAGATCACGGCCATCGACAGCAGGCCGACGGCCAGCGTGCCGCCGGCGCGGGAGAACCAGCGCGGGAAGATGCTGGCCATGTCCAGCCCCGTGCCGTACAGCGCCGTGGTGCCGGTGGAAATGCCGCCGACGATGGCGATCAGGCAGACCGGCAGCAGGCACCATCCGGGCGAGATAGCCAGCAACCCTCCGATGTAGTCGCTGGCCTGCACATAGCTGGGCGCCTGCGTAGCCATTAGCGTCGCCGTGATCAGGCCGAAGCCCAGCGGCAGCAGCGTGGCCGCCTGGGCCGCCAGCACGGCAGCCATCAGCCGCCAGCGCGACGTGCCCTCGGGGATGTAGCGGCCCCAGTCGCCCAGCGTGGACGAGAAGGACAGCGGATTGCTGGCCGCCACGGTGGCCGCTGCCACCAGCGCCGGCCAGTAGCCGGTGTCGCCAGCATGCAGCGTGCCGGCATAGCTCCCGTCGAAGGCGCCGGCAAAAGCCGGCACGGCGACCAGGAACAGCCCGCTGGCCGTCCACACGGCGATCTTGTTGACCCACAGCATGAGCCGGAAGCCGTAGATGCAAATGGCCACCACCAGTGCCGCGAAGAAGGCGTAGGCGCTTCCCAGCATCAGCGGCGTGGCCGCCAGGCCCAGCAGCGCATGCGCGCCGCCCACCAGCGCGTCGCCCGAACTCCACACCGCCAGCGCGAAGAAGCAGATGGCGGTGAGCAGCAGCAGGAACGAGCCCACCAGCCGGCCGTGGATGCCGAAGTGGGCGCCCGAGGACACAGGATCGTTGGTGCCGTTGCGCGGGCCGAACAGGCTCATGGGCGCCAGCAGGACACTGCCGATGCCCAGTCCCACCAGCAGCGCCAGCACGCCGTCGCGCAGCGACAAGCCCACCAGGATCGGAAAGCTACCCAGCGCCGACGTCGAGAAGGTGTTGCACCCACCGAACAGCAGACGGAACAGATCCGCAGGCCGCGCCAACCGGTCGCGGGCAGGGATCTGCTCGAAGCTGTGGGTCTCGATGTCGGTGAGCCGGCTCATGGCGGTCAATGGAAGCGGTAGCTGGCCGACAGTCCCACGGTTCGCGGCGTCAGGTAGATGGCGCGCAGGCCCACACGCTGAGCGACCGCAGACGTTCCCTGGAAGGACACCAGGGGTCGCGTGTCGGTCAGGTTATTCACCCAACCGCTAAGGTCCCAGTTTCCCCAGCTCAGGCCGCCTCGCAGCGACAGCGTGTTGTAGGCGGGGTAGGAAAATACCGTCTCGTCGGGGCTGTCGCCTCGATCGCTGGCCTTGTTGGCGATGCGGCGGGCGTTCAATGCCACCCACCAGTCCAGTCCGTTGTCCGTACCCCCACTCCAACGCACGCCCAAGGTGTGCTTCCAGGGCGCCGTGCCGCCCAGCTTGCCGCCCTTCTCGTAGGTCCGGCACTCGGTGTTGGCGGCATACAGGCAGACGGTCTTGGTACCGTCCCACTTGGCCTCCGAGTAGGTGGTCGCTGCATTGAGCTCAAGGTCTGGGACGACGCGCCAGCGCGCTTGCATTTCGAAGCCCTGCGAGTAGGCCTTGGGTCCATTAGTGGTGCCCCACACAGGGAAGCCGTTGACGTCTTGCGAGAAGTACGTCTGCGGGTCCTTCCAGTTGAGGCGGTAGACGTCGGCCTGCAGGTAGACCGTGCGATCAAGCAGGAATCCCTTGAACCCCACCTCCAAGTTGTCGGTGCTGTCTGGCAGGTAGCGTCGCGTCTCGGGTGCAACGGTCTGCCCCCCCTGGGCGCGGAATCCATTCGCGCCGCCCCGTCGGAATCCTTGCGAGAACGTGGCGTACGTCAGCAGATCGTTCGTGAGCTGGTAGGCAGCGTTGAACTTGTAATAGCTCTTGCCGTTGCCCTTCTCATTGTTCTGGATGTTGCCCGTCACGAGGTCGAAGGCGTAGTCCTCCACCTGGGTGTCGGCGCGATCCTTGTAAGCGAACACGCGCGCACCTGCCGTCAGGGTCAGGCGGTCAAGGGCCTTCCAGTTCAGTTCACCGAACAGGGCGCTCTCACGGTAATGGCTGCTCTGCGTCTCAGAGTAGCCCTCGTCGGTACGACCCCGTCCGGGCGTCTTGAGTGGCTCCAGGCCAGGCATCCACTCGGAGAACTGCTGACTGCGCTTCTGCTCAGCCAGGTACAAGCCTGCAACCCAGCTCCAAATCCCAGGATCGGAGACCAGACGGGTCTCATGCACGGTGCCCCGGTATTGGTTGTTGTAGGTCATGTAGGCGGTGTTCCCAGCCCAGCTTCCGCTACCCAGCCTGAAACGCGAGTAACCGAGGTCACCATAGAAGAACGAACCGGTGCCCAGGTAGTCGCCCTGCCCGACGCGGCTGTCGCTGTAGCCTGAGGTGGCGGAATGCAGCCGGGCGCCCGGCAGCCGCCAATCGATCTCCAGCGTGGTCAGATCAATCTTGCGGTCGGTGTACTCTGGATAGGGAGACAGAACGGTCTGGTCGTCGAACGCCAGCGGGGCGTTGTAGCGGCCGGGATTGCCGGTCGCGGGCAAGAGCTGGGCCCCGCTGCTGCCATGCGCCAATTGCGACTGGTTGGCATAGGACAGCTGGAAGCTCAGATCCGGTGAGGCCTGCCACAAGAGCGCCAGGCGACCGGTGTTGGTCTTTTGCCAGTCGTCATCCTTGTAGAGGCATTGGCTGGCGTCTGGCTTGGCCTTCCATGGCGACGCCGAAAGGTAGGTCGGCGTGCACGCGTAGCGATCCGTCACGCCTTTTTCGTCGAGCCGCGCGAACGAAAATCGAAGAGCCAGGGCGTCGCCCAACGGAAGGTTGACCACGCCGTCGGTGTCGTTGGAGATGCCACCGCCTCGGGTCTGATAGATGCTGGTCGACAGGCGCGCATGGGTTCGGTCAAGCTTGGGCCGGTTGGTGATGTAGCGCACCGTCCCCCCGAGTGCGCCGCCACCGTAAAGCGTTCCCTGTGGTCCCAGAAGTGTCTCCACGCGCGCCACGTCCTTGATGCGAAGGCCGATGTCAGGCAGCGGCGTATCGTCCAGGTAGTAGGACAGCGTCGAGCGGGTAAACCACTCAACATTGTTCGCGCTGACCGAAGAAATGTTCAGTCCACGCACGGTGACGGAGTCCGTGAAGCGGGCACTGTTGCCGGGGGCATCGATACCAGGGCTGGCCGCAATCAGCGACTTCAGGTCGGTGATGTTCTCCTCGCGCAGCTTCTGCTCCGACATCGACTCGATGTTGATCGGCAGCTTGTGGGCCGCTTCCTCGCGCTTGCTCGCCGTAACGATGACCGTGTCGAGCTTGGTGCGGTCGTTCGAATCCTTGTCGGAGGGCTTGGCGGCCCTGGGGGCCGACGCCGCGGCATCCGGCGGCGCAGCGGTCTGCGCATGAGACAGGCCGCTGCCGATCAGGAGAAGGCTGGCGGCCAGCGGGTGCAAGGCAGGGCGTTTTTTCATCGCATCTCTACTTTCCGTTGATGTGGATAGGGCCAGCCAAACCGGCTCGACCCGCATCTTCTTGGTCCGCGGCACTCAATAGCGGTCGCAACTGGAAAGCTGGTCTTTCCCGAATTGGCGGCAGCAGTGGAATCGGAGACCATGCATCAATGCCCTGCGATGCCCTGAATCCCCTTGAAGTGCTTCTCCAGTTGCAGCAATGCGGCAGCCTCGCCCAGGCAGCCAGTCGCCTGCATCGAACGCCGTCGGCCTTGTCAAAGATCATCAGGAGTCTCGAAAGTGAGGTCGGCCATGCCCTCGTGGAACATGCAGCCCGTCCGCTGCGCCTGACCGACACAGGACGCGTTTACGCCGAAGTCGCACGGGAAACGCAGCGCAACCTCCGCGAGGCCCAGGACCAAATCGCAGAGCAGTCCGGTCGCATCAGTGGTCGGCTGCGCATCACCGCGTCGGTGCTCCTGGGCCATGCCGTGCTGGCAGCCTACGTCGTGCAATTTCGTCGGCAGCACCCGGAAGTCGAGATCGACGTCGAGCTCAGCGATATCGACCTGGATCCCATTCGGCACAGCTTTGACCTGGCTGTCCGCCACGAGCAAGGCACGGCTGCCGGCCTCATTGGCCGTCCACTTGGCAGCAACCGTGTGCACCTGGTCGGCTCACCCACCTATTTCGAGCGGCATGGCCGTCCGCAATCGCCCGCCGCGCTAGAAAGACACATCTGCCTGGCGTTCCGGTGCGCTCCGCTGGATGCGCGATGGCGCTTTCACCGCGGCGACGAGGCCCATGTCATCGTTCCCCGCGGCCCCGTCATGGCCAACAGCGATGAATTCCTGCTGGCCAGCGTGCGCGCTGGTGACGGCCTGCTGCCCTGCTTCGACTGGCTGGTGGGATCGGAGCTTCATGCGGGCGCGCTACAGACCTGCCTGGAAGACTGGCGCTTCGAAAGCGATGCCTACGGAGCGGCCGAGTTGTGGGCGGTCTATCCGCAAGGACAGCGTGGGCGACGCAAGCTCACGCTGTTCCTCGACGGCCTGGTGGACCATTTGGCACACTGCCGCGCCGGTCGCTGAGCGACTGCAGACCTTGCAGCCCTGGACATTTGCGCGCGTTAAAGCGGTCTTGCCCACCGAGTCTTCAGGGAATGCCCTGTGCGGGTTGCCACTCGGCATGTCCTTGGGTTATGAGCCCCCCCACAGAACTTCAGCCTGTTGCGCAGAGAGTGCCCACTAGGATTTGATGGAACCGATGTCGCAGCGCGCTTTGCGGTGCCCGTCACGCTCGCTCGGACATCAGCGTCCCAGCCACCATCAACGTCGGCAACTACCGAGATGAACTGCGGAAGTGCCGATTCCAGCAGGATCGTTCATGTCCATTGATTCCACTTTTCCACCGGGCTTGCGCCGCCGGGACCTGATCGGTCTGCTGGCGCTGCCCAGCACGCCCTCCATGGCCCGCCCTGCCACGCTCGATCAAGCCCTCCATGCGCTCGTGAACGATCGGCAGTGCCCTCTCACCGGCCTGTCGGTGCTCGTCAGGCGGAACGGACGCGTGGTCTATGAGGCGCAGTTCGGTTGGCGTCATGTGGGCCCTGACTTGCCCGTCACGCGCGACACGATTTTCCGTATGGCATCTGTCACCAAGCTGGTGGTCGCCATCGGGGTGATGCGCCTCGCGGACGCTGGCAAGCTCGACCTGGACGCCAACTTGGACGAACTCCTCGGCCACCGTCTGTTCAAGTCACTATGCTTGCGGCACTTGCTTAGCCATCGCAGTGGACTCACTGACCGCGGCACCGACTACACCGACCCCGCGGTTGACCTGCGGCAGCTGCTCAGCCAATCCGGCCCCACCTGGAATGGCCATGAGCCCGGCAGTTGGTTCGAATATGCCAACATCAACTTTGCCGTGGTGGCTGCGGCCATGGAGCGCGCGACCGGCTCGCGGTTTGATCAGCTGATGCAGAGGCTGGTTCTGGATCCCCTCTCGATGCAGGGCGGATTCGATCCTGCCAGCCTACCGGTCAAGCAACTGTCCCAGGTCGCCACGCTCTACCGGAAGGCGCCTGACGATGATGGCCCTTGGGACACCGCGGGTCCTTGGGTGCCCCAAGCAGACGACTTCCTTGTCACCCCGCCACGCCCAGTCCTCGAGGATTCAGCCGGCTATGTTCCGGGATCGCGGGGTGCGGCGTTCGGCCCCCAGGGGCGACTTCGTACCCGTGTTGCCGACCTCGGAACGCTGCTGGCGGTGCTGGTCGATGGGGGCAATTACCGAGGTCAAACCTTTCTCAAGCCGGAAAGCCTTCGAACCTTAATGTCAGAGACCTGGCGATCTGACGGGAACAACGGAGACGACGGGGCCGGCATCTTCCAGGCCTGGGGCGTCGGGATGCAGCATTTCATCGATCGAGGACGCGAGGGGTGGGGCGATCGACTGCTACACAACGGTGGCCTTCATGCCTGGGGACATCTGGGCTTCGCCTATGGCTTGGTGTCGGCCTTCCTGATGGTGCCCGAGCGCCAGTGTGGCATTGTGTATGCCATCAGCGGTACGGGCGCCAACCCTTCGATGCACCCTGGCCAACGCAGCAGCTTTCCAGCGTGGGAAGAGCAGCTCCAGGACTTGCTTTGGAATGAAGCCTTGCGAGGCTGAATGTTCGGGAGTTCAGAGCGCAATCGCCGAATCGACCATATCTATCAGGCATGTCCGGTGGGCTGCCAGCGCTACATACGTCCGTGGACCAAGTTCCGATTGACAGATGCATCAACAGATCAGACGTGTGCATTCCCTTGAGCTGCCGCCGCTTCAGTGGACCTGCGGATTGCGCAGAAGACAGTAGCGCTGCAAATGCGTAGGTTACCGTCCAGCGATCTGGGGCCGAATCACCGAAAGACCCACGCTCAGGTCGTCTTGAATTCTTCAATGCGGATCAATATCGCTTGACCCTTGTTGACGCAGCCAGCGAAAGTGCCAGCAACACGCAGATCAGGCCGAAGGCCAGTTGGTAGTTCTTGTTGATGTCAAACAGCACGCCGGTTGCGAAGATGAAGCACGCGTTCATCGAGCGCCACGAGCGTGAACACAGCGTGCGGCGCATGTGTCAGGTCATGAAGGTGCATCCCAGCGGCTACTAAGCCTGGAAGGCCGAGCCTGCGAGTCCTCGCGCCCAGGATTGTCTCGGTTTGGGCGCAAATAGTCCCGATTCCGCCCTTCAGCAACACTCACGCGGTCTTTGACGCCCGCCGCGAATCGTGTTGCAGCCTCTTCATTGCATTGCAATTGCGACTCATTCTCATTTATAGTGACTGCATGTCCACTTCAATCCCCGCCCCAAGCCCTTGGCCGATGGCGCCTCCTGCAACGGCACCGCGCCTGAGCAGCCAGGCCCTGTTGCAGGGCCGCCGCGAGGTCGAGATCGAGCATGCCGGCCAGGTCTATCGCCTGCGCCTGACCACCCTGGGCAAGCTGATCCTGACCAAGTAGCCCTTCGCCTTTCACCTGTCATCACCGCACCAGCCAGCCCGCGCCAGCCCGTGCCAGTCACCTCACAAGGACTCGCCCATGCTGTCGCGCAAGACTCCGGTCGCGCTGGCGCTCGTCGCCCTCTTCGGCTCTGCACAGAGCCAGACCGCTCCCACCACCACGCCCGCTGCTGCTGAACCCGCTCGCCTGGGCGAACTGACGATCAGCGCCACCCGCACCGAACGCAGCACCGACGCCGTGCCGAGCACGGTGACGGTCTACGACAAGAAGCGCCTGCAGCAGCGCGAGGGACGCGACCTCAAGGACCTGCTGGAAAACGAGGTCGACGTCGCCATGCGCGCCGTCGCACCGCGCTTCACCGCCGCCGGCGCCTCGACCGGCCGGGGCGGCAACGAAGGCATCAACATCCGCGGCCTCGAGGGCAACCAGGTGCTGATGATGATCGACGGCATCCGCATGCCGCAGAGCTTCAGCTTCGGCGCCTTCGCCAGCGGCCGCGCCGACTATCTGGAGGTCGACATGCTGGCCGGCGCCGAGGTGCTGCGCGGCCCGGCCTCGGCCCAGTTCGGCAGCGACGGCCTCGGCGGCGCCCTGAGCCTGCGCACGCTGTCGCCGTCCGATCTGCTGGTGAACGGCAAGCAGCAGGCCGGCTTCCTCACCCTCGGCACGCTGAGCACCGACCGCTCGAAGAAGGCCACCGCCGCCTTCGCCGCCGCCTCGGGCGACTGGGAAGGCTTGCTGATGGCCACGGTCCGCAACAGCCATGAGACCAAGAACCAGGGCGAGAACGAGGCGCAGAACAGCACCCGCACCACGCCCAACCCGACCAACATCTCGACCGAGACCCTGATGGGCAAGCTGGGCCTGAAGCTGAACGGCAGCCAGCGCCTGATGGCCACACTGGAAGCGCGCCGCCGCAAGATCGACACCGATGTGATCACGGCCCGCGCCGCGAGCTTCAGCGCCGCCACGCCGACGGCCGTGGTCTCGCTGCTGGCCAACGACAAGCTCGACCGCCAGCGCTTCTCGCTCGAGCACCGCTACGAAGACCTGAACGCCGAATGGCTGCAGTCGCTGAAGACCACGGTCTACATGCAGGACAGCCAGACCCGCCAGTACGCCGCCGAGGACCGCTATGTCTCGGCCGACCGCACGCGCGACGGCTACTACAAGGAGAAGCTGATCGGCCTCTCCAGCATTGGCCAAACTCAACTCAGTCAGTTGAGCGGCCAGCGCCTCAGCTACGGCCTGGACCTGAGCCGCAACCGCATCTCCGGCCTGCGCGACGGCAGCGTGCCGCCGGCCGGCGAGACCTTCCCGAACAAGCCCTTCCCGGACACCGACTACCTTCTCGCCGGCGCCTTCGTGCAGGACGAGATCGAGGCCGGCGACTTCAGCCTGATTCCGGCACTGCGCTTTGAGCATTACTCGCTCAGACCTAAGGCCGACGGCTACACCGGCGGCACGGTCGTGGCACTCTCCGACCAGGCCGTCACGCCGCGCCTCGGCCTCATATGGCGCGCCTCGCCAGGCTTCCAGCCCTATGCGCAATGGGCCCAGGGCTTCCGCGCACCGACGTCGGATCAGGTCAACAACGGCTTCGCCAACCCCACCCAGGGCTATCGCAGCATCGGCAACCCGGACCTGAAACCCGAGCATGCGAACAGCCTGGAAGTCGGCCTGCGCGGCAAGCTGGCCGAGACGTTGCACTGGCAGCTGAGCGCCTACGACAACCGCTACCGCGACTTCATCAGCCAGGAAGTGGTGAGCGGCGCCGGCACCACCAGCAATCCGCTGGTGTTCCAGTACGTCAACCTGGCCACCGCCCGCATCCGCGGCACCGAGGCGCGCCTGATGTGGCAGCCGCTGGCCGGCCTGAGCTTCAGCGGCGCGATCTCGCAGACGCGCGGCCACAGCGAGCGCGCCGGCGTGCAGACGCCGCTGGACACCGTGCAGCCAACCCGCGCCAACCTCGCCGCTCGTTGGGAAGTTGGCGACTGGGACCTGCAGGCCTCCTGGCTGCACAGCGCGGCCAAGCAGGCTTCGCGCAGCAGCACGGCCACCAACTTCCTGCCGCCGAGCTACGACGTGCTCGACCTGGGCGCCAGCTACCGCATCAATCCCTCGCTGCGCCTCGCCGCCTACGTCACCAACCTCACCGACAAGAAGTACTGGCGCTGGTCCGACGTGCGCGGCATCGCCGCCACCAGCACCGTGCTCGACGCCTACACCGCTCCCGGCCGCCAGCTGCAGCTCTCGCTGCGCGCCGATTTCTGATCGAGGAAAGGAACCCGACCATGCAAGCCAGCTTTGACCACATCCGCCAGGCCTTTGCCACTGCCCGCCAGCCAGCCCAAGACCAAGCCCAGGCAGGGCCCGCCCGCCACCGCGACATCGCGGCACAGCTGGACCTCTCCGAAGGTGAACTGATCGCCGCGCACTGCGGTGAATTCGCTGCCGGGGAATCGCCGCTGCAAGCCCGCCGCCTGCGCGAGGAATGGAGCCTGCTGATCGAATCACTGGAACCGCTGGGCGAGCTGATGGCCCTGACCCGCAACGAGTCCTGCGTGCACGAGAAGGTCGGCGTCTACGCCCATGCCAGCACGCAGCATGGCGTGGCCCTGGTGCTGGGCGGCGCCATCGACCTGCGCGTGTTCTATGCGCAATGGGCCCATGGCTTTGCGGTCGCCGAACGCCTCGCCGACGGCGCGATCCAGCGCAGCCTGCAGTTCTTTGATCCCGCCGGCCAGGCCGTGCACAAGATCTTCCTGCGCCCGGGTACCGAGGTCGCCGCGTTCGAGTCGCTGGTCGGGGTGTTCCTGGCCGAAGACCAGCAAGCCGGCATCGAGTTGGGCGCCGCCTGGTCCGATGCTGCCGAGAAGCTCGACGCGGAGGTCGACGTCGCCGCCTTCCGCGAGGCCTGGGCTTCGCTGCGCGACACGCACGAGTTCTTCGGCATGCTCAAGCGCTTCGGCGTCTCGCGCACCCAGGCCCTGCGGCTCGCCGATGCCGGCTTCGTCCAGCCGCTCGCGGCCGCCAGCGCCCAGGAGCTGCTGAGCCGCGCGGCCCAGGAAGCCGTGCCCCTCATGTGCTTCGTCGGCAACCCCGGCATGATCCAGATCCACAGCGGCCCAGTGAAACGCGTGGCCGTGATGGGCCCCTGGCTCAACGTGCTGGATCCGGGCTTCAACCTGCACCTGCGCGAAGACCACATCGCCAGCGCCTGGCTGGTGCGCAAGCCCACCAGCGACGGTCTGGTCTGCTCGTTGGAACTGTTCGATGCCAGGCAGCAGCTGATCGCCCAGTTCTTCGGCGAGCGCAAGCCCGGCCAGGCCGAGCGCTGCGACTGGCGCGAGCTGCTGGAAAGCCTGACCGACACCACCCCGCTGGAGGCCGCATGCTGAGCCGCCGGCAACTGCTGGCGCTGGCGCCGGCCGCGCTGGCCCTGCGGCCCGCCGTGGCAGCGCCCGCCCAGCGCGTGGTCAGCGTCGGCGGCTCGCTGACCGAGGTGGTCTATGCGCTGGGCGCTGAGGGCTCGCTGGTCGGTGTGGACAGCACCTCGGTCTACCCGAGCGCGGCCCGTGCCCTGCCCGATGTCGGCTACATGCGCACACTGTCGGCCGAGGGCCTGTTGGCGCTGGCGCCCACGCTGATACTGGCCACCGAAGACGCCGGCCCGCCGCCCGTGCTGCGCCAGCTGGAGCTGGCCAAGGTGCCGCTGCACATCCTGCGCTCGGAGCACAGGTTCGAGGGCCTGCTGGCCCGCATCGAGCGCGTTGCCGAGCTGCTCGGTCGCGCGCCGCAGGCCAAGGCCCTGGTCGAGCGCATGCGCACCGACTGGGCCGCCGGCCAGCAGCGCGTGCAACAGCTGGGCCAGGCCGGCAAGCCGCCGCGCGTGCTCTTCGTGCTGGCCCACAGCATGGCCCAGCTGCGCATCTCCGGTGAGAGCACGGCCGCCGATGCCATGCTCGGCTATGCCGGCGTTCGCAACGCGTTGGCCGGCGTCAGCGGCTACAAGCAGCTGACGCCCGAGGCCGCCATCGCCGCCGCGCCGGACGTGATCCTCACGACCAATGAAGGCCTGCAGGCCGCCGGCGGCATCGCGCCGCTCCTGCAGGCACCGGGCCTCGCGCTGACGCCGGCCGGCCGCGCTAAACGCGTCGTGTCCTTCGATGCGCTGGAACTGCTGGGCTTCGGACCGCGCCTGCCGCAGCTGCTGCCCAAGCTGGCCGAGTCGCTCTACAAGGCATGAAGCAAGACCTGACGCTCGGCGGCCCGGTCCTGCCCTCGCGCAGGCTGCCCCGCCCGTCGCCGGTCGTGGTGATGGGGCTGCTCACCCTGCTCGCGGCGGTGGTCTGCGCCCAGCTTGGCGCTCTGCCGATCCCGCTCGGCGACTGGCTGCTGCCGCCCTGGGTCGAGAGCGAAGGCTTCAGCGGCAGTGTCCATGTGCTGTGGCAGCTGCGCCTGCCGCGCCTGGTGCTGGCCCTGGCGGTGGGCGCAGCGCTGGCGCTGGCCGGCTCGCTGGCGCAGGCGCTGTTCCGCAACCCGATGGCGGACCCGGCCTTGCTCGGCGTCAGCAGCGGCGCGGGCGCGGCCGTCGCGCTTTCGCTGACGGTGTTTGCCAGCCTGCAATTCGCGCTGCCGCCGCCCCTGCGGATGTGGCTGCTGCCGGTCGTGGGCTTCGTCGGAGCGCTGGTGGTTTGCTTCGCCCTGGAGCGCATGGCGCGCTGGCTGGCGCCGGGCTCGATAGCCGGGCTCTTGCTGACCGGCCTGGCCTTGCAAGCCATGTGCTTCGCGCTGATCGGCCTGTGCAGCAACCTGGCCAACGACGAGCAGCTGCGGGCGATCAACTTCTGGACGCTGGGCTCCCTGGCCGGCGCCAACTGGATCATGGCGGGCGTGATGCTCGTGGCCCTTGCCTTGGGCGGCTGGGCGGCGCTGCGCATGGCGCAAAGGCTCAACGCGCTGGCCCTGGGCGAAGCCGCAGCGGCCCATGTGGGCATCGAGGTGCAGGGCCTGCGCGTGCGCGCCATCGCCCTGCTGGCCCTGCTCAGCGCGCTGGCCGTGGCCTGGTGCGGCAGCATAGGGTTCATCGGCCTGATGGCACCGCATCTGGCACGCCAGTTCGTGGGCGCCGACCAGCGTCGGCTGATCCCCATGGCCATGGTCAGCGGCGCCCTGCTGCTGCTGGTCGCCGACACCCTGGGCCGCACCGTGGCCGCACCGGCCGAAGTGCCGGTGGGCGTGTTCAGCGCACTGATAGGCGCGCCCTGGTTCCTTTGGCTGCTGCGCGGCGCGATGCGCCGAACGGGGAGTGCTTAGTGAGTGCCCTATTGCATGTGAATGATGCGGCGCTGCTGCTTGGCCAGCAGCGCTTCGGCCCCTTCCAGCTGCGGCTGCAGCCGGGTGAGCGCGTGGCCATCCTCGGGCCCAGTGGTGCCGGCAAATCCACGCTGCTGAAGCTGCTGGCGCGTGAGCTCCCGCCGGCCAGCGGCGAGCTGGTCTTCGAGGGCCGTGCCTTGCAGGACTGGCCGGTGGCCGCGCTGGCGCGCCGCCGCGCCGTGCTGCCGCAATCGCATGCGGTCGCCTTTGGCCTGCCGGTGGAACTGGTCGTGGCGCTGGGCCGCGTGGCACTGGGTCACATGGCACGGGGTCACGATGGGCAGCAGGCCCGCATCGTGGAGCTCGCGCTGGCGCAGGCCCAGGCTGCGCACCTGAGCGGCCGCCGCTTCGACAGCCTCTCCGGCGGCGAGCAGGCCCGCGTGCAACTGGCCCGCGTGTTCGCGCAGACCTGGGACCAGCGCGGCGGCCTGCTGCTGTTCGACGAGCCCCTGGCCGCGCTCGACCCCGGCCTCACGCTGGAGCTGATGCAGGCCATGCAGCGTTTCGCCAGCGAGCGTGGCCATGCGCTGGTGGCCGTGCTGCACGACCTCAACATCGCGCTCAATCATTTCGAGCGCCTGTGGCTGCTGCGCGAAGGCCGCATCCTCGCGGACTGCGATGCCGTGCCCGCCTGCCTGCCTTTGCTTGAGCAGCTTTACGGCGTGCGCCTGCGCCTGCTGCGCGACGCCGAAGGCATCGCCGTGCTGGCCAGCTTGGGCCGCGCGATGGCGCAGGCGGCGTGATGAACAAGACCGGGCTAGTGCTGACCCTGGGCGTGCATGGCCTCGTGCTGCTGCTCGTCATGTCGGGCAGCCCCCTGCAACCCAAGGCGCAGGCGGCCGTGCTGACAACGCGCTTGATTCCGGCAGCGGCTGCGCCGGTCTCCTTGCTCAAGCTGCAGGAGCCGGCGTTGCCGATGCCGGCCCTGTCCGCGCCGCTGCCGACGCCTGAAATCCAGATCAACGCCAGCGCCGAACCGGCTGCCGCGCAAGCTGCGCCAGCCGCATCGCCAGCCGTCGCCATCGTGGCAAGGGCAGCAGCGACAACAGCGCCCAGCATCGCCACCGCCGATCCGCCGCCGCCCTCAAGCAGCTACCAGCCCGCCTCGCTGCCGCCCGAGCATGGCAGTTGCAGCGCACGCGGTGTCGAGCGGTACTACCCGGCGCTGCTGCGCGAGCGCGGCGTCCAGGGTCATGTCTTGCTGCGCGTGCAGGTCGATGAGCAGGGCCGCGCGGCCGAGGTCCTGGTGCAAGGCGGCAGCGGCTGGCGCCTGCTAGACGACGCGGCCCGCCAGATCGCGCTGGCCTGCCCGTACCTCCCGGCCCGGCGTGGCGAGCAGCGCCTGCCGGCCTGGGTCGAATACCCAATCCGCTTCGCCCTGCATTGAGCAGCAATTGATTCCCGAAAGGAGGAATGCCATGTGCGACAAAGAGAAGAACAACAGCAGCCACATTTTCAGCCGCCTGCCCCTCGAAGTCGGCGGCCCCAGCGCCCCTTGCAGCTGCCCGTGCCCACGGCTGTGAGCCTACTCGGCTCGCGCCGGCGTCGGCTGTGGGAGCGGCGCCTGATGTGCGACGACACATTGAGCTCTATCAAGGTCGGTTGCTGGTGCGCCGGGGTCTATGAAAGATGCGCAACTGGCTAGAGCTTCATCTCCAACCTCAAGGTCCAGATGGTGTAGGTGCGCCCCCAACTACGGCCATTGACGATCTTGTCCGGGGTAGTGGTGAAGCTGTCGTTCTGATAGTCCAGGGGCGCAAGATTGGCTGCTGAGAGGCGTAGCACTGTGTTGGTGTCGAAGCTCCAACTGGCGTATCCGTCCAGCACCTGCTTCTTTGAGTTGCGGGACGCAACTTGCTGTGTCTGTTGCAGTGTTGTCAGTGGCGTGTAGTTGAGACTCGCGCCCAAGCTGAGCGGCAAGCCCTTCAATCGGTAGTCGCCGCCAAGATTCGCGACGAAGCGTGGCTGTTGAGCCAGGCGGTTGTGCGGACCAGGGATGCCATCGACCGATGACTTGTAGAGGCTTAGATTGCTGCGTACGTTGACGGGCAAGGCGTCTGCAATGAACTGGTCAAGGCGGAACTTGGCTTCGAGCTCAAGACCTGCCGTCACTGCTGAGCTGATGTTGCGTGGGCGGGAGACCCAACGCGGAGCATCGGACCAAGCCACGCCGTTCTCCAACTCCGTCATTCGGCGCACCAAGTTGCTAATTTGGCGCAAGAAAATGTTGGCACTTAGCAGCCCACCTTTGCTTAGGTACTGTTCGTAAGCGACGTCAATACCGGTCGCCAGTTCGGGCTTTAGCAGCGGATTGCCTGCGAAATCTGCGTAGATAAACTCGTTGCTTGTTTGGCAGCGCCCGCCGGATGGGCAAGGGTATAGCGAGTTGACTGTGGGCCGGGCAATCATGTCGTTCAGTTCGGGCGCGCGGTAGCTGCGCGTGAGACTCAAGCGGATTTGATCTCGGCCCTTCTTGGGATCGTCGCTGAACTTATAGAGTGCATGGAACAAGGGCGTGAACACCCGAGAGGTGTTGCTGACGTCATAGTTCTTTGCTGTGCTTTCCGTGTTGATAGCCTCCCAGCGAATGCCCGCATAGAACGACCACTGCTTACCCACGTTCCAATCATCTTGGGCATAGACAGCCAAGCGACGACTGCCTGCGTCGAGCTGATCGCCGAAGTCGAGCAGGTAGTCGCAGGAAAGTCCGTTCTCCGTACAACGGCGGTCCTGTTTCATGCTCCGCCCCTCAGTCTCTATTCCGGCGACGAAGCTGTGGTCCTCCATCAGCGGTTGAGAGAACTTACTGCGCAGGCTCCAATTGCCATTGTTGGACTGGCTACGATCTTGACGCGCAGTCACTAAAGTGGCGCCTTTGAACTCGCTGGTGTCGTTCGTGAGTGTGCTTCCGAAATGCCCCAGGGTCGCGCTTGATTCCAACTTGCCGTCGCTCCCAATGCCGGTGTGCCATTGACCGCCCAGGCCCGCGCCAGAGAAGTTGTTCTTAAAGGTATTGCGATACCGATCAAAGCGCGATAGTGGGTCGCCAGGGAGCGGCGTAGGAGTCTGCGTTCGCAGGTATTCCCCTGCTCCTTTGCCATCGCCAGCATTGAGAAAGGGAGATATCGCCAGCAACTCTCGGTTCGACGGCTTCCACTGCAGCCTGCCACTCACGTTAAGCCCGCGACTGTGGTTCTCGTTCCGGCCTTGAGTCTCTATTACGCTGTCTTGACCGTTGCGCAGGTCGTGTACATCGCTGCGCCCATGGTTCTCGTTGCTGAAGTCCGATTGCTGGGCGTTGACGGTGAGGTTGTAGGTCTTGATGCCCCTATCGTCGAGCTTGTCGTTTCGGCTCCAGTTGAGCGTCGGCCTCAAATTTCCATTCTCTGTAGACACGCCCAATCTAAGCTCATTGACTAGGCGCGGCGGTGCCTGACGGAGCACCACGTTGATAGTCCCTGCGATGGCCTGGGCACCATATTCAGCCGTTGGCGCTCGCATTACTTCGATGCGCTCAACTTGCTCAGGAGGCAGTCTATCCAGAGACATACCTGGTGGCATACGTTCGCCGTTGACGAGGATCTGTGTATAGCCGCCTGCCATGCCTCGCATCCGGATATCTCCTCCGCGGCCAGCCACGCCGCCTGTGGTGACGCCGGGCAAACGCTTCATCAGCTCACTGACCGAACTGTCCCCGTACCGTAAGAGCTCCTCGCGACCGATGACGATCTTGGCCGCCGTGGAAGCGCGACGCGCGTCGTCGTCATTCGCATTCCCAGAGACATTGACGCGATCAAGCTTCTGAGGCTCTGACTCAGGCTTGGCCGCCGTCTTGGGGGGCGCCTTCTCATCTGTCGACTCGGGCTTCCTTGGCTGCTGATCTTGCGCTAAGGCAGGCAATGTCAAGCAAAGAGAAATGCAAGCAATCGACAGAACGGGCGTCATGGGCATAGCAAGTAAGCAAACCAGTGCGCAGGTTGAGGCGTGCGGATATTAGCGTGGAGATCTAGAGCTAATGCTCCAAATGAGCCTTCTCAAGACTGCATGCAGGGTTCCACCTGATGTAAGACCTAACAGGTCGGGTTTGTGGGTAGGTTTGTAAATATGTGCGAATTGCGCTCAAAAAGTGATCTACGAAACGAGGATGCCGATTTGACCAGTGAGCGCTAAGTCCATGGAAAACCTAAGAATAACTGCTGCTGGTCGACGACCGCTCTTGAAATCGACGCTGCGTCAAGCGCGCGCTACTCGCCCAAGTCCGCGGTTCGGCGTAATCCCTCTCAGCAGGATTACGGATGACTTCGACTGCGCAGATCGTTAACGTGATTTTTGAACGGCACGAAGTCGTCAAGCGGGATCACTAAACAACCAATAGCTGCATGACTCAGGCGACAAGTAGCTTGACGCGCGCCGGACGCTTGCCGTCCCACTCTGGAGAGTCTTGCCCGCCAGCGAGGCAACTCCGCGGGAAGTGGACCTTGTGTTGGTACCCATGAAAGCTCCCTCGAATCTCAAAAATAGGACTGTCTTTTTATACAGTAAATACTGTATGCAGTGCCTCGAACGCCGTCAATACGTCAGCGTCACCGGGTCGGCCAGTGCATAGCCGTACTCGAATGCAAGCACCGCCTCTTCGGACAAGATCGAGTCGATGACGACGAAGGGTGCCTGCCCCTCGGCCACATGCTGCAGCGGGATGTAGCAGCCTTCCTCGGACTTCTCGCGGTTTTGGTCGTGCAGCACGGCATGGCTGTGGGTGAAGGTGCCGCGACCGCAGCCTTCACCGGAAAGGCGCACCGGGTAATCGCTGGCCACGAGGGAGGCGAAGGCCATGTGCTAGCCCATGTCCCAGTCGATGTTGACCTCGCCCCGGCCCATGGCCGCGCGAGCGGCCAGGACCCTTTCGACCAACGAGTGGACCTTGAAGGTAGAAGGCAGGGTGGTGATCTTCTCGGCCAGGCGCTTGAACTCGGCCACCGGCAGCGCGGTGTCGCAGCTGGCGGTCCACTTCTTGCCCAGGTACGGCGACCAGTCAGTGGCGTACTTGCTCTTGAAGTTGGTCAGCACTGGGGCGACCGTGTGGCGGCCTTCGTCAGTTGTGGCCAGTGCCTCCACTTCCCTGGCTGCTTGACGGCCACCTCCCCTGATGGCCGTCGACTGATTATTGATAGAAGTCATCGTGCGCTTATCCGCCAACCGGGCCTACGCTTGAAACAACATCACCGATGGAGTCTGGCCATGAGTGCTCTCCCCGTCCCAAGCGATGCCGGTGGCGTTGATCCGCAGGCATCGCGCTTCGTCCGAATTGCAGCGGTCCGGCAGATGACTGGGCTCGGCCGATCAACAATCTATCGGCTTGTGGCTGCTTGCCAATTCCCCCCGCCTGTGCAACTGTCCAGCCGGGCCGTTGGATGGCGGCTATCGGACCTGGAACAGTGGAGCCGTGCACGCAAACCAACTTCACACTAGGGCCGGGATGATCGGGACCAGACCGCCTCGCCATCCGGGCATTTTCAGCGTCTCGCCAAGTCGCGAAATCTACGTCCACGGGTGTCGGCTTCCTATCTGAGGCGAACAATGTGATCCGAGTCGCCCTTTCGCACTTCCACCAAGGCATCCAAGGCTTTCACCATTTCCGCGAAATTTGCGTGACCATGGTCCTTGGGATCAAACGTCGAATCCAGCCGCTTGACCATGTGCCAGACCGATCCCTTGTTGACCCAAGGCTCCCCCTTGGTCTCAGCAAGCAGACGAATGGCTCGCTTCAGGATTTCGGCTGCGGGGTCGGCGGGTGGTAAAGGCGGAGCGGCGGGACCAATGTTTGGCTTGGCAAGCGACTCGGCGACGTCATCCTCAACCAAGTTCTCGTAATACCTGAACTCATGACAGCTCTTTGCCCAATGGCGGTTGGTGTTCCTGCGCGTGCCGACGCCGATCAGGATCTTTCCAGCAGCCTTGATCTTCTGCGCCACGGGCATGAAGTCGCTATCGCCACCGACGATGATGATCGTGCCGACATGCCCGAAGCGGCTGATGTCCTCCGTCGCATCGAGGCAGAGCTTGATATCCGCACCGTTCTTCGCGGACGCGCCCGGCGGGAACAACTGGATGAGCTCAACTGCGCTTTGAAGCAAAGCATCCCGATAGCGGCCGTAGAACTGCCAGTTGCAGTAGGCCCTGTTGATTGCGATGGGGCCGAAGGAGGCACTCAACTCCGTCACCGCCTGGACATCGACGAGCGGCTCCTGCGGCTTGAACCTGGTGTCAGGTTTAGCGTAGTAGCCCTCGCCGAACTTCGCCTCCGCCAAGCCCGCATGCAAGTTCTCGAAGTCCCAATAGAGCGCGACCGATCGATTCTCCTCGCGATCCCCGTAGGCCATCTTGTTCTCCCAAAGCTCTCAGACGCAGCATCCTACTGTGCTGATGCTCTGCAATGGCAACCTGGCTTGATCTTGGCCCGGGCCACGGCCATCGGGCCATGTCACGTCAAACGTCCTCGTCCGCGACAAGCGGCGATCATTGCCGGTTGCACGCGCAATGCCGTTGACTGCCATCCGAGGCGCGCAGAGCAGCCGATTCTTCGAGGATGCGGGAAAGGGGTGTTGCAAGGATCAGCCGATCTGCGTGACGTGATCGACACGCTTTCATCTGCTCGCTCAGCGTGCCCTTCGCCCGTTCAAAATGTCGAGCCACAAACGCTGCTGAGCAAAGTCCGTGGCTGACAGCCAGACAGGCAACCAAAGCACGCCCTCGGACAGTCAACATGCTAGATCGATTGGCATGGCCCATGTTGCGACCTGGATGAATCTTCGCTGTCACCCACGCCTCGAGCAGACGGAGTGCATCATCGATGCGAAAGCTCCCTCCAGCCACAATCAAGGATGCCGCGACGACGCCGAGCGGCTTGGTCACCACCTTGACCTGCTCAGATCCAACATGCTCCTCCGGCAGTTCAAGCCCGCGCATCAGCTCCCAGACCCGCCACTCATCGTCCGTCGGCGCCCTGCGAATGCAGCGTCGGATCGCAGCGCGCGCCTCGGCCTTGGACTCTCCAAATACTGCGCGTAACGGCCCGGCATCAAAGCCTTCGCCGGCCTTGGCCCCCAGGGCAACCCGAAGTGCCGCATGCGGGTAATGCGTGGCGATCTTGCATGAGGTCCGTCTCACCGGTCGCCATGCCAACATGCGGATTTCACTGCGCAGGGCCGCCTCGGACATGATGGGCTCGATATGGCAGGGTCCGGCGAACACTGGACCTCGCATGGCCTGCGCTTCGCGCACCCATCGCGACAAAACGTGGCTGAATGAGCGGGTAATGCTTGCGACCGATTCGCCGCCATCGATCCGCGCGACGGCATGGATCTCCGATGGCAGCATGACAAAGTAGAGGAGCACCTTGCTGGGTGACCGATGCGCGCGGATCAGGCGCTCTCGAATTCTCGCAATCAGATTCTTGCTCGCGAGAAAGTCGCGGCCAGCTATCGACTGCCAGGTCAGACTCCATACCGTCGCCCCGGCGCCCTGCGCGCCCTCCGCTGATTTTTCAACTCCCATGCATGTATGACGATGCCGTGAGTCAAACCCTCACCTAACTGGCTATGCGATCAGCAGTTTTCATAAAAACTCCACTGCAATGATCGAAACAGCCGAACAAGTACAGGGTGCTTGGCATGCTGTAGGCGCCTGGGATTTGTCTCCGCTGACCCAGCGTCAGGCCCCGGGATCGGCAGCCGAACGATCCATATCGCAGCCTCGCATCCATCGACCGTGTCGGCAGCTTGGACTAACTTCAGGTCGCCCGATGGCAATCCGGCCAAAGGGCATCGGACTCAACCGAAACTTGAAGGAGTTCATCATGAACGAGCAATCACAAGCGGCACTGGAGCCGCAAGTCGTCGACCTCGGCGATGCCAAGGCACTGACCATGGGCTTCCCGGATGTGATCTACGCCGAGGAGGATCTGTCGATCCCCGGGCGCCTTGAGCCCTGACAGATCTAGGCGCGAACCGCGATCCGCAGTTCGTGCCTAGCACCCTGTACGCCGCCGCGAGCCTCACCCGCGGCGGCACCGATGGGCCCTACCTTTGGCAGAGGGATCGATGCCAGACGCCATATCCCCGGATCGACTGAGACTCGCATCCCATATCCGCGCATGCAATTGCGGCCGCGGCGTCATCCTGCTCGACCTGCAACGCGACCGCTACCTTGGTGTCACTGAATCGGTATCGCGGGCGCTGGCTGGCCGCGTCGACGGTTGGCCGGTACACACCGGGATGGCCGAAGACGCTGAGACGCGGCAAGACGCATTCGCTGACGGTGCGCGCAGTCTCCTCTCCCAAGGAATTCTGACCAAGCATCTGTCCGACCCACCACCGATGATCAACCTCGAGGACGCGACAGCGTCGATGGATGTTGAGGTCTCGCCAGCGTTTCGCAACTTCGGCACGCGACGCCTCCTCCAGTTCACGACCAGCGTCGCGATCGCGGCGTGGGGATTGCGATACCACTCTTTGCAGACGGTCGCCCGTTCGATTGCCGCTCGCCGTGCGCAGCTGCTCATGCCAGAGGCTGAATCGCTTCAGGGCATGAGGTCAGGGGTGGCTGCCTACGAGGCGCTCCGGCCCTTTGTCTTCACAGCGCGAGAGAAGTGCCTGCTGGACTCACTGACGCTCGTCACCTTTCTTGCCAAAGAGGGATTCGCCCCACGCTGGGTCATTGGGGTCAAGGTAGGTCCTTTCGGCGCGCACTCATGGGTGCAATGCGGCAAAACCGTGTTGAACGATCAACACGCGTACGTTCGTCAGTTCCGTCCGATCCTTGTTGTATAGCCCGAGCGTTGCCAGCATGTTCAGATATGTCGCCCTCGCCTGGAAAGAGTCGTCGCCAGAAGCTGCTGCCGTGGCTCAGCGCTTCAGCCTAGGGTGGCAGCAGAACGCCGACTGGAATGCCGCCCTGCTGCGACCGGGCCTTCATGTTTTCGCGACGGGAACAAGGCCAGGCATCAACGAGGTTTGGCCGCTGCAAGGCGGGCTGGGGGTGGTTTTCGGCAAGTTGTTTCGACGCGCGGAGCTCGATTCGACCGCAGCGCCCAGCGCAAGCATCAACTGCACGGACGCGGCCAGCATTCTCGAAAGCAGCGGCCGCGTCCTGGTGGACCGCTACTGGGGCCGCTACGTGGCACTTCTTCGGAATGCCGCAGGGGACAACCTGGTCATGCGAGATCCGAGCGGGACCTTGCCCTGCTTCCGGTTCCGATATCAGGGCGTCTCGATCGTCTTCTCCTGGCTTGAGGATGCCTTGCAGATGCTTGGTCCCTCGGAGCGCCCCACTGTCAATTGGAATGTCCTGACGGCTCAGATGCTACGTGGCCCGCTGGGTGGTCGTGAGACAGCACTGGCCGGCATTTCGCAAGTCCTCCCCGGCGAGATTCTCGACCTCGACACGGATCGATCGGTCCTGCTTTGGAGCGCCGTGGATATCGCCCGAACGCCGACAAGGTACGACATCGCCGAAGCGAGCCACCTGCTGGGTCAGGCCGTGCGGTCCTGCACGCGTGCGTGGGCGTCGTGCTACGACAGCCTGCTGCTTCGCCTGTCCGGCGGCGTCGATTCGTCAATCCTTCTCTGCTGCCTGGCCCCTGGCAGCACGCCTGCCGACGTGATCTGCGTCAACTACCACTCGCCAGGCGCCGACAGCGACGAACGTCCCTATGCGCTGATGGCCGCGAGCCGGGTCGGGCGCGACCTGCTGCTGAGCGAGCGCAACCTGGGGTTCCGGATCGAGCGCGTACTGCAAATTGCCCGCATGCCGAACCCGGTCACCTATGTGGGCGGCATGAACACCGCCACTGACGCAAGGCTGGCGTCCGCCCACGCCGCAAGCGCAATGTTCACCGGCGCGGGAGGCGATGCGCTGTTTTATGAGTTGCCCCGCTGGTGGCCTGCAGCAGACTACCTGCACGACAACGGCCTTGATGCTGGGTTGCCGGCTGCCGCACTCGACGCAGCCCGGCTGGGAAAGTTGTCCGTTTGGCGCACGCTTGCGCTGGCTGTGCGAGAGCGCATGCGCCCCGATCTGTCGGCGAGGTTGCCAAGAATGCAGCACCCCTTGCTGGATCGCGACTGGATATCGGCACACGCGGATGACCAGCGCTACATGCATCCAGCACTGCCCGAGGGGGCCCTCCTCCTGCCGATCGGCAAGTACATGCAGACCGTGGCGCTGATGCATCCCGTCGGCTACTACGACCCCTTCGAACAGGCATTGGCGCCGGAACTGGTCTACCCCCTGCTTTCACAGCCACTGGTGGAGCTGTGCCTTCGACTGCCGACCTATGTGCTGGCGCACGGCGGACGGGGACGGGCCCTGGCCCGGACCGCGTTCGCGGCGGATCTGCCACCGCAAATCGCCAACCGCCGCTCCAAAGGCGGGATGGAGGAACACATCAAGGCCGTGCTGGACACCAACATCGATCTCGTGAGGGATCTGCTGCTTGAAGGTGAACTCAGCCGCCGCGGCATCCTTGACCGACGCAAGGTAGATGAGCTTTTGTCCGGTAGACCGACGACGTTGACCTGTTCTCCCAGCCAGATCCATGGCCTGGTCGCCGTCGAGGCCTGGCTCTCCCGCTGGACGCAGTAGCGAAGCCGTCCCCACCGGAAAAGTGCCGTCATGCCGTCACTGAAAGAGTTCTGCTCCGCCCTTCGGCTGCTGTTCGATGGAATGAATCCGGGCATGGTCCGACGCATCGCTGCGGCTAACGCAATGGCTCTGGCAGGCGGCGTCCTTGCCGGCATTGCGCCGCTGATGCTCAAGCAGATGATTGATACCGCGAGCGGTGGCGGCAGTACTCAGGCGCCCCACACCACCTTGACGGGACTTGGCATCGCAGGCTTTGGCTTCGCATACCTGCTATGTCTCAGCATCGGCCGCCTCGTCACCGAAATCCGCCCCCTGCTCATCGGGACTGTGGAGCAAGGCCTCTACGCGGGGCTGCGCCTGCGCTACTTCAAGCACCTGCTCGACTTGCCCTTGAGCTTTCATCTGGCCCGGCGAAGTGGGGCCTTGGGACACAGCCTGCTGCAGGCCGTTTCAGGCTATCAGATCATTCTCTCCAGCCTCGTCAATGGCGTCGTGCCCGTGATGGTCGAGAGCGTGACCGTCGCGCTCGTACTGGTCTCACTCGGCCTTCCCGCAATGACGGCAAGCTTTGCAATGACCGCGGTCGCGCTCTCGATCGCCATCAGCCTGCGCATGGCCCGGCTGCGCGCAACCGCACGTGCCGTTTCGCAGGCAACCATCGACGCCCACTCGCATCTGGCCGACAGCTTGATCAACTACGAACCCATCAAGTGCTTCGGCGCCGAGCGCAGCACCGTCGATCGCTTCGCGCAACTCTCTCGCGCCCTGGAAGCGTGCTGGATGCGCCTGCATCGGACGCGCACGGCCATAGGTGTCGCGGTCACTGTGATCTTCACCCTGAGCCTGGCCACATCCCTCGCCATCTCCGTGCACGCGGTGTCCCAAGGGACGCTCACAGTTGGGGGCTTCGTGCTGGCCAACCTCTACATGCTGCAGATGGTTCGCCCACTTGAGATGCTGTGCAGCGCGGTGCGCGACGTGTCCCAAGGACTCGCCTTCGTCCGTCCCCTGATCGAGATTCTTCAAACGCCAACTGAGGCAATGCAGGAGAGGCAGCACGCAGTCGACACTGACTCCCGTTACGGCGATCACGCGATTGATGACCCGGAAGCTGGGCGCCGAGCTGTGACCGTGAGTTTTCGGGGCGTCCGACTGGCGTTCGACGGTGGCCGACCGGTGTTGAATGACTTCACTCTGGAAGTGCCGGCGGGCCGATCCATCGCCGTCGTCGGCGCGAGCGGTTGCGGCAAATCGTCCCTTGTGCGACTCCTGCTCCGACTTTGCGAACCCGACGCCGGCAGCATCGCGCTCAACGGCATTCCGATCAACACCCTTCCAGTGGCCCAGCTTCGATCAATGATTGCCGTCGTGCCGCAGGACCTGGCGCTGTTCAACAACTCCATCGCTGCAAACATCGGTCTTGGCCTGGAAAGCGCAACGCCTTTGCAGATCGAGAATGCCGCGCGTCTGGCCGGCCTGCACGGCTTCGTTGCCGCCCTCCCCTGTGGCTACAACACGGCCATTGGCGAGCGCGGACTCAAACTCTCAGGGGGCGAGCGCCAGCGGATTGCGATCGCGCGCGCGATCCTGAAAGACCCGTTGGTGTATGTGTTCGACGAGGCGACTTCGATGCTCGACGGCCCGACGGAACGCGCGATCCTGCAGAACATCAAGGCGATCTCAGTCGGCCGCACCACAATCACAATCGCCCACCGGCTCACGGCGATCCAGCATGCCGATGAGATCGCCGTACTGGCAGAGGGCAGGATCGTCGAGCGAGGCGACCACGCACGGCTGCTCGCCCGCGGCGGTATCTACGCCTCAATGTGGCATGGACAGCAGACAACCTGTTGCTGAAAATGTCCATGGCGGCCCAACTTAAACCAAATGGCCTCCACGAAACCCGGGGCAATTCAGTCCAGTTGCTACCGAATTAGATGGGCACGAGCGCCCGAAACACGCAATAGGCGAGAGCATGTAGCGGCTACGGCCATTGACTACGTCGAGCTGACTGACGCCAGCCGCTTTCATTGCGGACTTTGTTTGCAGAGCCGAGCGCTTGCGCGGTCCGCGAATCGGGAGTCAACATCTCGGATGCGTGCAGCGACAATGGCAGCCATGAGCCGCACCTCCGCTTTTGATTGGGACGACCTGCGTATTGCCCTCGCCATCATGGAGAGTGGCACCTTGTCCGGCGCGGCTGCCACGCTGCATGTCAGCCATCCAACGCTGTCGCGCCGTCTGCAGCTGATGGAGCGGCGGCTCGGAACGCGCTTGTTCGAGCGCACCCCGGGTGGCTTGAGGCCGACAGAGGCGGGCGAAGAAGTCAGGGCGCTGGCGCTTCGCTTTCGAGACGAGGTCGCCAGCCTGGAGCGTCGTATTGGCGGGCGCGACGAGGGCCATGACGGGCCGGTGCGCGTCACGGCGCCGGATGCGGTCTCCGAGTACCTGCTGCCCGACGTGCTGGCCGCCGTCTGCCGGGCGCATGCCGGGCTGCAGCTTGAGCTGCATGTGTCGAACGACGTGATCTCGCTGGCGCAGCGCGAGGCGGACATCGCACTTCGCGTGACCCGGGCGCCGCAGGAGACGCTGCGCGGACGCGAGGTGGGCACCGTGGCGATGGCGGTCTATGCGCCGCGTCAGTTGGCCGGGACGCGCGATGCGTCGACGCCGCCGGCCCGTCTGCCCTGGGTTGGCTTCGACGCAGGCCTGGCCTGCAGTGCGCCCGGAAGCTGGCTGGCGCGCAACGTCGCTGCCGACGAGGTGCGGTTTCGCGCGAACACCTTGCTCGGCGCCGCGCAGGCGGCGCGCGCGGGAATCGGCTGCGCCGTGTTGCCCTGCTTCGTTGGCGGGTCGATCCCGGAGCTGGTACGGCTCGGTCCGCCGCTGGACGAGCTGGCACAGCCGCTGTGGCTGTTGATGCACGAGGATGTCGCTCGCGTGCCGCGCATGCGCCGTGCGAGCGCGGCGCTGGCCGAGGAGATCGCGCGATCGTCCCGGCTGATGTCAGGCCTCAACTGAGGTCGACTCGACGGCGGCTGCCGCGAGTCGTGCCATGTAGGAACCCCGCCCGGCCAGATAGCGCAGGAAGACCTGCCCGTAGTCGGGCACGACGGCCGCGTGCACGCTCGGCCTCGCTGCCAGCTGGAGACGATAGGCGGCTGTTGCAGGCAGCCCTTGGAGAAGCCGAAAGTCCGCCAGCAGATCAAAGGTCTCCAGCAGCCGGAAGATGGGCGCGAATGCGGCGTCGACCAGGCCGAAGCGTTCGCCATCGAAGTACGGCCCCGCGCCAGCCAGCTGGCTTTCGAGCCGCGCAAAGCGCCCGGCGAGCTCCGCACGCTTGCGCTCGAAGGCGGCCTCGTCCGGGGCCATGTAGAAGCCGAACACGTCGGCGATCACGGTCGAGGCGAACTCGGCCCAGGCGCGGTGGCGAGCGCGATCCAGCGGCTGGGCCGGCCACATGGGCGCCTGGCCGATGGCCGCCTCTTCGATGTACTCGCAGATGACGGCCGTTTCAAAGACAGCGGTGCCGCCCACGCGCAGCACCGGCACCTTGCCCAGCGGCGAGAGCTGGATGAACCAAGCCGGCTTGTCGGCGAGATCGATGTAGGTTCGCCGGGCTTGCAGGCCCTTCTCGGCGAGCTGGATGGCCGCCCGCTGGGTGAACGGGCAAAGGATGTTGCTGATGAGTTCAAAGTGGTGCATGCCAGGTCCTTGTGGATGAGCACACGACCTTACGCACCGCCTGCACGTGGCACCATCGAAAGCTTGTGCAGGCCACTGTGCGAAAACTTGCAGTGGCTGGCGCGCGCTCACGTGCGACGACTGGAAGAGGTGCCCATTGACCATCCGGAGCAAGACATGGCCCGCTTCTCCAGCGCAGTGGCAAGCGAAATCCTTGCCGTGACCGCAGGCCGACGACAACGTATCCAGGCATGGCAGGGGCCGCAGCACCACATCTGTCAATTGCGATGCAAGCTGGATGCAATACCAGCCCCGCCATCCGCAGCCGCTTGAAAACTGTCAGAAACTCGTTCATACTTCTACCAGTTGAAAGCCATCCCCATGCAAACCCTCGCCAAACAGGTTCTGGAGCACGCCGCCGGATTGCCGGAAGGCACCCCCTTGGTCGCGAAGGAACTGCTGCATCTGGGAAGCCGGGCCGCGGTGGACCAGGTTCTGTCCCGCCTTGTGCAACGCGGCACACTGCTGCGCGCTGGCCGCGGCATCTATGTCCTGCCGATTGAGAGCCGGTTCGGTTCCAGGGCCCCTTCGACCGCCAAGATGGTCGAAGGGCTGGCGAGCCAGCGCGCGGAAACCATCGTGTCGCATGGTGCGGCGGCGGCCAACGCACTGGGCCTCACCACCCAAGTGCCGATGCGGGCCGTCTACCTGACGTCCGGCCCCAGCCGCCGCTTGAAGCTGGGCGCCCAGACGGTGGAGCTTCGGCATGCGCCGGTGTGGCAGTTGATCTTTCCTGGCCGAGCCGCCGGCGACCTGGTGCGGGCCCTGGCCTGGCTGGGGCCGGAGAAGGCCGGCGAAGCGCTGCGGGCATTGCGCGCCAAACTGCCGCCGTCCGAGATGAAGGAAGTGGTAGCTGCACGTGCGCGCCTGCCGACGTGGATGGCGCAGGAGGTCAGCGCCCTGGTACAGCATGGTTGAGTTCTTCCAGCTCTCGGCCAACGAGCGCCTGGAGGCACTCGCGCAGGCCGCCGATGCGTCCGGCCGCCCTCCCCACCTCCTTGAAAAGGACGTTTGGGTCGTGTGGTCGCTGCGACATGTCTTCGCCGCGCCCTATGCGCCTCACCTTGTCTTCAAGGGTGGCACCTCCTTGTCGAAGGCCTATGGCGTCATCCAGCGGTTCTCAGAGGACGTGGATCTCACCTATGACATTCGCGCCATCGCCGGCGATCTGATCGGCGATGCGGGCACGCCGCTCCCGGCCACCAAGAGTCAGGAGAAGAGGTGGAGCAAGGAAATACGCACCCGCCTGGCCCACTGGGTGGCGGCCGAAGTCGTCCCGCGGCTGCAGCAGGACCTGCAGCAGCATGGCCTGCCGGCCACAGCCCGGGCAGAAGACGACAAGGTGTTCATCGACTACACGCCACTGGTCTCGGGAACGGGCTACGTGCCGCCGGCCGTCATGCTCGAATTCGGCGCTCGATCCACGGGCGAGCCGTCAGAGCAGCGCGCCGTTGTCTGCGATGCCGCCGCTCATTTGCAGGGCGTGAAGTTCCCCGAGGCGACGCCGCAGGTGATGCGCGCCGAACGGACCTTCTGGGAGAAGGCCACAGCGATTCACGTTTTCTGCGCTCAAGGGGTTTTTCGGGGCGGCGACCGGTTCGCCCGCCACTGGCATGACGTGACCCGCTTGGACGCCGCAGGTATTGCAGACCTAGCCATCCAGGACACCGCGCTGGCGAAGGCGGTGGCGGATCACAAGAGCATCTTCTTCGCAGAGAAGGGTCCGGACGGCCAGTCGATCGACTACCAAGCTGCGGTCTCGGGAGGTCTGAAACTCGTCCCCGACGACAGTGCCTTGGCCAAGTTGGCCACCGACTACCAACACATGGTTGACGACGGCCTGTTTCTCGATGAGGTCGAGTCCTTCGATGCCCTCCTCCATCAATGCCGAAGCATTCAAGAGAAAGCGAACGCGGCAAGCCGCCAGCTGTGAACGCCTGATACGCCGACATGGCCGAAATCTCAGGCCCTAATTGCGGGACGCGACACGGTCGCACCGCGGCGCTGCATCGGCAGCCTCCTTCATCGGCAGCATCTGGTCCCACCGTGCGTACTGCTCCTTCAGGCTCTCGGCAGTCTCCGAGGGAATGACCAGCTCGGAGCGCCTCTCCCCCTTCAGCCAGAAGCGGTACCAGTCCACGTTCCCCTGCAGCGAGATCATCCGTTCGCTGGGGCGCGACAGTGCATGGGCGCCTTCCGGGAACTTGATCAGTTCGACGGGCCGGTACTGCCGGCGCAGCAGCGCATAGATGTCCCAGTTGTTCTTCGGCTCGACGCTGTAAGACTCGATCCGCAGCGCCGCCCGAACGCAGTCGGTGTGCAACGAGGGGTCATTGCGAATCCAGCGTTCCCGGGATTCACCGAACGGCCCGCCCTGGTTCGCGTTCTCCTTCATCGCCTGGATCCCATCCGTCACCGCATAGGTGATCGTCATCGAGTAGAGCGTGTTGGAATCACCGTCCATCATCGTGGCCGCGCGGATCGGCACATCGGTGAAGGTGACCAGGTTCAGCACCCGAACCCCCGTGGCACTCCAACCCAAGATGCCTACCCGCTCACGGTCCACCAGGCCCTCGGCGACCAGGGCCTCGATGGCCGCGCGCACGCCATCGCCGAACGCCACGATGGACCCGTGCTCGTCGCTCGGTGCGCCGCTTGAGGCTCGCCACGGCAGCGCCAGCACCAGCAGGCCCTCGCGCAGGAATGCGCGGCCGGCAAAGCCGCTGGTGAAACCGTCGTAGATGTTCGAACCGTCCCGATAGAACCGCGTCGCCGAGAATCCATAGCTCTGGATCACCAAGGGGTACTTGCTGCGGGGATTGAAGTCGGCAGGCACCATCAAGCCGCCGTCCCACCTCCTGCCCTTCGCGTCCGTCCAACTGAACTCCTTCATCGTGCCCCATTGCGCGGCAGAGAACTGCGGATTCAGCGCGGTCAGGCGCACCTCCTGGCCGGATGGCCCCGTCGCGACAATGTCAGGCGGCAGGTTCAAGGCCTGCCGTACAAGCACGCGCCAGGACTGCGGTGCGTCCAGGCGTTGGGACTGTCCGGACGCCGCTTCCGAGGCCTCATGCCAGCCCCCTTTCGGGTCACGCTTGAAGACGCGCCGCTGGTCGCCATCGATCGCGATGAAGTCGCCCTCCGTGCCGGCAATGGCGTGCGCGTTCTGCAAGCGTTGCTTGAGCACCGCGATGGATTTCCACTCGCCGGAGGCTGGCCAGTACTCGATGATGTGCGAGGCCGCGTCGTTGGCCGCCCCGGCACCACCGCCTTGAGGCAGGTAGGTACCAGCAATGACCACCGACCGACCGCCGTCCAGCCACAAACGATCGGTGCGCTGCTGATTGCCGCCCCGCGAGTCATCCGGTGCGTCGATCACCGCACGCTCCTGGCCATCGGAGAGCCGATACACCATCATCTGGCGCGTGACGTAGCTCGCCGGCCGCGAGTAGTAGCCCAGAGGATCCCGCATCAAGGAAGGGCTGTCCTGCTTCGATGCTTCGGCGACGGGCGGATACAGCTTGCCCCAGGCGAGTTGGCGATCCGGTCGGTACTTCGGCAGCAGCAGCCAACGGCCGTCCGGCGAAATGCTGGCCCTCGGTGTTCCATTGCTACTCTCCGCGAACGAGGTGCCGAGCGCACGCGCCGGCGTGCGCGATCCCGCCTCCGCCAGATAGAACTGGTATCGCCGGAGCTGCGCCTCCAGGTTGTCCTGCTGACTGTGAACACTCCAGAACGACTTAGCGCCGGCAATGACGCTACGCGAACCGGGCGCAATGGCGGGATTGGGCTCATAGGTGAGGTAGATCACCCGGCGCAGATCATCCGGCACATCGAAGGCAACGACGCCCAGCGGCGCATAGGTCAGTTGCGAGACCTTCCTCGTGAGCACGTCCACCCGGTACACCTGGTACGGCTCATCGTTCATCCGAGCCCGAAAGACGATCGTCCGGTTGCCGACCCATCGAGCATCCCGCAAGGAAGGATGCGCATCGGCCTTGTCATGAACAGCATCCACCGACACCAAACGCGTGGGCGCCGGGGGCAGCCCCTTCAGGGCCGCGAGCCGCGCGGGCGACACCTCCATCAGCAAGATATCGAATCGGTTCCTGTCGGTCGCCACATCCGCCTTGCGAGTGACGATGAACAGCTGCTCGCCGTCCGGCGAGATCTGGGTCTGCAACGTGTCGTCGTCGAGCTTGACAGGTTGAATGATCCGAGTGAACTCGATCACTTCCTGCACGCTCGGGCCGACGCCTGCCATCGATGGCCTGGCCAGCCCCACGGTGAGCGCCGGCAGGAGCACCAGCAGAAGCGCCCTCGGAACACAGAGCCAAACCCTGCCCGCAAGAAGCGTATTGAAGAGATTTTTAGACAGCATGGCGCAATCTCGGCACAGGGCCGGGACAGAGAATGAGGGGGTAGGAAGCCAGTACGGAATGCAGGCGGTCGCAACTACCGCCCCGGGGCAGCGCGTTCGTGCTACCAGCTCAGCGACACACGCAGCGTCGTGTAGCGCCCGCGCCAGTCCGCCTGGGTGACGTCGTAGTACGGAGAGGTGCCAACGTACTCGGGCTGGCGATCGGCGACGTTGGCAATCGCCAAAGAAAGGCGCGCTTCCCTGAGGTTAGAGACGCCAAGGCCGAAGCGCTTCAAGTCCAGGGAGGCCGACAGGTCATGAACCCAGTAGTTGCCGAGGGCCCGCCCGTCCGGCGCCATGTCCCGGTAGGCCCCCAGGTAGCGACTCGTCAGGCCCAGACCCCAGGCACCTTGCTCGACCCCTGCCTGAATCCGGCCTTTCCACTTGGGCGCCCAGTAGTCGACTGCACGCAGGCTCAGGCGCTGAGTCACCGCCGCTCCTGGCGCCAGCGCGACGTCGTACTTGCTGGTGCGGGTGGCACTGGCCGATGCAGTCCACTTCGCGCCCGCAGTCTTCCAGGCATGCGCGATCTCCATATCGACGCCGGCGGTGTCCACCTTCCCGAAATTCACTTCGGCATAAAGCACGCGAGTGATCGCGCCGGGTACGCCGCCGACCGTCGGTGCGCGCGTAACGAAGCCGGGAAACAGCGCCTCGTTGTCCACTGCAGTCTGCGGCCACAGCAGCGAGATCAACCCATTGATCCTGACCTGCCAGGCGGACAGGCCGAGCCGGGTACCTGCGGCAGACTCGGGCTCCCACACCGCGCCGAGCGACATGGCCCGACCCATCTCCGGATTCAGGTTCCTATTCGTCGTCCGCAGGACTTCGCCGCCCGTGATCAGTGCATTGCCTCGCCGGGGATCCCTGAGGGCATAGGCGTCCGTGGTCAGCGACACGTCATTGACATTCGTCTGCAGCAGCGTGGGCGGCTTGAAAGACGTGGCCGTGGACGCGCGCAGCAGGCTGCCTCGCGTGGGCCGAACTTCGATCCCTGCCTGGTAGGTGTTGGCGCCACCGAAGTCACTGTAGACGTCCCGGCGCGCGGCCACCGTGAGCGCGGCCAGATCCCGCGCAGGACCGGCAGCAGCGTCGGCCCTCCACAGCGGTATCCGCGCCTCGCCGTAGACCGCGCTGTTCGAACGGCTACCGCCCACGCTGTTGCCGCCTCGGATGGCGGAGAGGTAGCGGTCATGTGCCGTTTCTGCGCCGACGATGACGTCAACGCTGCCTGTGGGCAAGGTCAGCGCCGATCCGCGGACGAACACACTGGCCTGGTCCTTGCGACCACGCCCATCGCGATTCGAGTCCTGCCAGATCGCCTGCAGCACCTCGTCGCTGGCCGCACGACCAGCGGTAAACGGATTGAGCGCGGTGGCCGGCGTCGAAGACGCCAGCGCGGCGGTGCGCGCGGCCACATTCGCGGTGGTGTTGGACAGGGTATTGAGTCCATCGTCCCGCGTGGTCGAGGCGGTCGCCTCCAACTCCCATCCCGGCCCCAGATCGCCGCGAACCCCCAACAGGATGCGCTTGAAGTCGGTCTCGCGGTGCAAGGTTTCCGCACCGTTCTCCAATCCAAGCCGGCCGTTGACGCGCACCGCCACACCGAAGGGGTTGTAGGGATTGGTCGCCGGTACCAGGACGTTGTTGAGCAGCAGGCCGGCCTGCTCGGCATGGAGCCGCTCACGCGCCAGCGTCACTTCGCCGAACGCTGTCCAGGCCTCACTGAGATGACGCTCGCCACCGGCATGCAGGCCGAAGGTCTCGAAGCCATGGACCAGCGCACTGCCGTGGCCATTGGCCATCGAATTGCACAAGTTCGCTTGGCCCGATGTCGCCGCAAAGCTGGCGACGGTGAGCGGCTGCCCCGCTACAACCGAAGGGATGCCAGCGAAGGTGCTGTTCAAACCCGGCAGATTCGCGGCGGTCGAACTGCTCACCGTGCCTGGCGTGCAAAACCGCGTCCGACCATCCACGCCCCCGAAGCGGCGGTAGTCCCCATCTGAAAAATACCCGCGCTCGGACATCGTCAGCGGGCTGGCCTTGCGGTAAGAGCCCAGCACCAGGAACGAGCCCGTTTCATCGGTGCCGCCCGTGCCCAGGGACACGCTGCCGTCGCCAACGCCTCTGGCAGAGCCCGCCCGCGCGTCGAGCACGATGCCATCGATCTGCTTCTTGAGAATGATATTGACCACGCCTGCCAGCGCATCACCGCCGTACACGGCAGACGATCCGACAGGCACGATCTCGACCCGCTCAACGGCCGCCATGGGGATCACGCTGAGATTGAAGAAGTTGCCCGGCGACGACCCCGCTGCCTGCAATCGACGGCCGTTGACCAGCACCAGCGTCGATCCCAGCGGCAGCCCGCGCAATTGCACCGAGCCTTGCCCGTTCGTCTGGCTTGATCCGCCCTCACCCGGGTTCATCGAGACCTCGTTCAGTCCGCTCAAGAAGCGATCCAGCGTCGGTTGACCGCTGCGCTCGATATCCGCCCGGGTGTAGACATTGACCGGCGTCGGACCCTCCGCGTCGATGCGCTTGAGGCGGGATCCGGTGACCTCGACACGCGTGAGCGACGTCGGGGCTGCAGCGGTGTCGGCGGCCCTCCCGCGCGCAGCATCGGTCAGCGTTGCAGGAGAAGCCTGCGCAAGGACCGCAACGGGAGCGGTGCCAGACTCTCCCGCGCGCCCTGGCTTGCCGGCCGGAGTCGATGGACGGGGAGCAGAGGCTGGCGAGGTCCTCGCAGCCCGGATCACGATCGGACCGTCCGGCATCACCGTCAACACCAGGTCTGAGCCCTCCAAGGCCCGCGCCACCGCCTCCTCTGCCGTCAGTTGTCCCGACACTGCGCGAGCGCTTCGTCCGTTGACCTTGTCGGGATCGAAGATGACGGAGATACCGGTTTGCCGGGCGATGGCGCGCAGCGATTCAGCCAGTGGCTGCGAAGGCTGATCAATGCGATGGCGCACTGCATTGACGGCATCCGCCGCGCAGGCCAGGCCGCAACAGAGGATCAGTGCGATGACCGTGCCATCCCGAAAGTGATTGCTGCTCAGGCGCGCGCCATGGAAGATCTTGCGAATCATTCTTGCCTCTCGTCTTGTTGTGGGGTGATAACAAGATGACGAGAGCACCGAATGATTTCCGTCAGGGCTACTCCTAATGAGTGGTGGCCAGCTCAAGACGTCCCGCATGTTCATGGACCTGCAGTCCATGAAGCGCGGCGATAGCCCGCGCGAAGGCGGGGCTGTCGCTGGTTTGGTACAGACCGCTCACGCGCAGCGCGGTCGCATCACCGATCAACACCATCGGCGTGCGCGTGTAGCGATTCATCTCGGCCACCGCCTCAGGCAGTGGGATGTTGTCGAACACGATCTCACCGCGTTTCCATGCGACCAGGCGGTCGAGATGAGGTCGATCCAGATGCTCCATCGCAGGAACGCCGGGCCTTCCTTGAGTACCGACCAGCAGCATGCGATCACCCGCCTGCATCGTCACCGGCTGCGCCGAAGCTACGCCCTGCCCCGCGTCGCCGACGGCGGAGCGCACGCTGATTTGCCCTTCGATCAAGGTCACCGCCACCGGTTCATCGCGGTGATCTGTGCTGCGGCCGGGCAGGCGCACCGCAAAGACGGTGCCAATGGCACGCACTTCGCTGTCGGCCACGCGCACAACGAACGGGCGATACGGGTCCTTGGCGACCTCGAAGATCGCTTCGCCCCACTCGACGCGCACTGATCTTCGAGCAGAGTCGATCTCCACGCGGACCTGGGTGTCCGTGTTCAGGGACAGGCGGGTGCCGTCCTCCAGCAACAACAGCTGCTGCTCGCCAACCTTGGTGGCGTAGACATCCACGCCCCACCACCGATGCGCCGCGAATGCTGCCGCGGCGATCAACACCGCCAGCAGGCCCGCCAGCGGCCACCGCATGCGTGCCCACCTGCGTTCGCCCGCCAGGGCGGCATTCAATGACCGGGCCGCAACGCCGGCGTAGACGTCCGCCACGCTGACGCCCTCCACCTCCTGCCAGACATCGGTGCATTTCTCGAAAGCGTGGCGATGGGCGGCGGAACGCGACAGCCACTCGCGCAGCTCCTGTTCCATCTCAGGCGACCTGCTGGGACCGTGAAGACGGGCGATCCAGGTCGCAGCCTCTGCAGCGATCTTGCGCGTCACGACGGGCGCAGGATCGCCGCCCGTGCTATCCGACCCGTCCAGGCTGTTCATGCCACCGGCTCCCATCTCACCAGCCCTCCATCCACTGCATCACCGCCATCGTAGCCTTGGCCATATGCTTCTCGACGGCGCTGACGCTCATCCCGTGGTGCTGCGCAATCTCCGGATACGTCATGCCGTCCAAGCGATGCGCCAGGTAGATCCGGCGCGTCTTGACGCCGACGTCCATCAGACTCTCGGCGAGTCGTGCCAGCCGCTCTTTCGCCAACACAGTGGCCTCGGTGGTCGGCACCGGGTCGGCCCGCACCAACTCGTCGAGCGTCATCTCTTCAAGCAGCACCAGTTCGCCGCGATTTCGCTGCACCCGATAGGCGTCGATCGCCAGGTTCAGCGCCGTTCGCATCAAAAAGGCATCGGGCTTCATCACCGTGTGCTTGAGCTCGTAGCACATGAGCTTCAGGTAGGCTTCCTGAGCCAGGTCATCGGCGTCGTCGCTCGTGCAACCACGGTGCATTAGCGCAGCCTTCACGCGCGAGAACAGGGCTCGCCAATCCTTGACCGTTGCCATGGAACCTCCCGTTCCAGCCCGAAGCCATCGGAGTTGATCGCCACGATCTTAGGCCAGCGGCCCTGAGCGGGAAACCCCACAGCGCCAGCCACATTCGGCGTGAGCACCGAGAGCCGAACGAATACCGCCACGTTCGAAGGCCAGCCAACAGCTTCCGGCCGACTGTTTCATCTGGCCGCACGCAGCACCGTCACGAGCTAACAACCTCGGATCCAGACGCCATTGCCCAGGAAGAACGCTTCGTTGCGGCAAATCGAAGCGGCGTGGAGACGCGCACCACGTCAAGTGCGGATTTTCCGAACGGCGGAATTCAAACCCTCATCAGCTCTTGAAAGCACACACAGACATCAACATCATTCCGTACGCGCAAGACGCAGTCAACGCACTGAGTCAGCGTCTGCAGGGAGCACACCGTGACGCACCGAAACACAGCCAACATCGCGTCAATCACCGGAGAACACGCGGGGAAACTCCCGCAACATGTCGCGCCCGCTGCCCGGCTCCGCCTGATCGCTGTGCCGTCCGGCGTGGCGGCAAGTCGGACCCGGCGGGTCCATGGCAACGCCCATGCGCAGTCCTGGACCTTGTTCGCCACACGCGAGCAATTCGACGCATTCCTGGCCACCGATCCGCTGCGCTTCGACGACCCGATCCGCTTTGCGCAGCTCAGAAAGGAGTTCGCCCATGTCTTTGACAGTCCCACTTCGCATGAGCATTCGGGAGCGCGCGCGAACGGCGAACTACCCAGCCCAAGCCTTGGACGCCATCGTGCAGATCCCTGCGGCGACAGATCCGCCGGAACTCCTCGTCAGGTTGGTCAATGCCACGGCGGCGATTGGCGCCAGCGCGAGCCTGTTTTCCGCGGCCATCCCAGAGGGCGGCCCTGAACCCTCCTGCCTCACCCTCTTCGCCTGCCACCCAGACTACGCGCCTGCGCAAGACGGCCTCGGGCCCATCCTGACGCACCCCTGGTTCCGATTCGCACGCACGCACACGATCCCCGGCACCGACCGCCAGGTGAGGATCGAAGAAGGCGCAGACCAAGAGGCCATCAATCTCGCAAGCCAGTATGGATTCCGTTCCTGCTTCATCGTGCCAACGCCAGCCGGCGCCAACCTCAGCCACTCCTTTACAAGCAATCCCGAGGAAGGAAACTGCGTCCTGGTTCGCAACATTTCCGGTAGCCCATTGCTGCTCACCTATTGGGAGCTGTACTACGTAACGGGCTATTGGCCTTTGCGTTCGTTTGAGGTGATTGCGAGTCCGGACTACGACCACTCGGACTCAAAGGTAGAGGCGCATTCCACGACGACCCTGCGATTCACTGGTGCGGACTACTTCGGTTGGAGCGCGAAAGCACTCGATGGCCGACGAATCTTCATCAAGGTTTTTATCGCTGGCCGACGGGATCGCTTGTTCAAGGTCTACGCATGAGCGCCAAAAGGCGTTTTTTCAATGACGCATGAAAGGCGCCCCGGCACGAGACAGAGAACCAGGGAGATCGGATGAGGATTGCACGCCTTGCGAAGGCCCACGGCTATCGCATCTTTCGGGATTTCAGTTGGCCCGCGACGGGCCTTCACGACTTCAGCCGCTACAACGTCATCTACGGATGGAACGGTGCGGGGAAGACCTCGCTGTCCACCATCTTCCGGCACCTCCAGCTCAAGCAGCCACTTTCCGAGGGCCAGGTGCAAGTGCTCGTCGACCAGGCGATCGTCAACGGCGCTGACTTCGGCACCGCGCCCCTGCCCGCGTTGCGCGTCTTCAATCGGGATACGGTCGACCGCAGCGTCTTCGAGTCCGCCGGCCAGCAACTGCCTCCCGTGTTCTTCCTCGGCGAGGACAGCGTCGAGAAGCAAAAGCAGATCGAACAGCTCACGATCCAGCTGAACACGGCGCTGGAACAGGCGGTCAAGCATCGCAGGGACGAGGCCACCGCCAGCACTGCTTTCGAGTCGCTCTGCTCCGAAGAAGCCAAGGGCATCAAGAGCCTGCTGACGGTCGCCGGTGGTGGACCGTACAACAACTACAACGCTGCCAACTTCAAGGCGGACGTCGCGAGCCTCGCCCAGGCCAACCCCGAGCCTGCCAAGCTGTCGGAAGTCGACCGGAAGAAGCACCTCGACGCGAGGAACGCCGCCATCATGGACACCGTCAATGAGCCATCGGAGGGTTTTCCCGATCTTGTTGATATGACCAACAAGACGCGAGCGGCGCTTGAGCGCTCCGTCGTGTCAAAGGTGGTGGATCGGCTGGCAGCCAACCCGAGCCTTGCCACCTGGGTGGCCTCCGGCCTGACCCTACACACCGGGGAGAACGCGACCGACACCTGCGAGTTCTGCGGCGGCCCGTTGAAGCCCGAGCGCGTCCAGCAGCTTGAAGATCACTTCAACGACGAGTTCAAGCGATTCCAGTCAGAGCTTGGCCAGTTGATCGCCGAGGTCCAGAAGGCCCAAGCGTTTCAGAAATCGCTGGAGATCCCGCCCAAGGAGGCGCTTTACGCCAACCTGCGCACCGCCTACGGCGAGGCGCTCAAGTCCCTCAACAGCCAGGCTAGCATGATGACGTCGGCGCTGGATGTCCTGCTTCGAGCCCTGCACGCCAAGCGGGATGAGCCGTTCAAGAGCATGGAGCTGATGCCGTTCATCAGCAGCCACAAGCCTGATGACGCACCGGCCAGCGGGTGGGAAACGCTCTTCCGCGGCCTGTACACCGGCATGGCGGTCGTCGGCGCGGCGCTCGGGCAAACCGCGTTCGCGAAACTCAGCGAGCTGATCACCGAGCACAACCTCCAGACCGCGAACTTCGAGACCATCGTCGCCGACGCGAGAAAGTCGCTGGCCCGCGATGAGCTGCTCCGCGCCCTGCCCGACTGGAGGACGAGATCCGCCGCAGTCTCCACCGCGACTGCCGATCAGAAGACTGCGACGGATACCGCCAACGACCTCAAAAGGCAGATCGCCGCGCTGGAGCAACAGGTGCGCCAGCACCGGCGGCCCGCCGAGGAGCTGAACAAGGAACTGGCCTCGTACCTCGGGCGCGACGAGCTGCGCTTCGATGTGGAGCAGAACGGCTACAAGATCATGCGCGGCGACCAGCCCGCGCTGCACCTGAGCGACGGCGAGCGTACGTCCATCGCGTTCCTGTATTTCCTGAAGTCCCTGAAGGGCACCGACTTCGATCTGGAGAACGGCGTCGTTGTCATCGATGACCCCGTCTCCAGCCTCGATGCGAACTCCCTCTTCAGCGCGTTCGGCTACATGAAGGCCCGGACGGCTGCGGCGGGCCAGCTGTTCGTCCTGACCCACAACTTCACGTTGTTCCGTCAGGTCCGGCTCTGGTTCGACAAGCTGCCGCAGCAGAACAAGAAGGATGCCGCGCTCCACCCCGCGAGGTTCTACATGTTGTCCACGGAGGTGAAGGACGGCACGCGCGGCGCGAAGCTCTCCGAGCTGGATCCCCTGCTCAAGGGCTACGAGTCCGAGTACCACTACCTCTTCAAGCGTCTGCAGGATGAGTCCAAGAAGCCCAGTGCGCCGACGCTGGAGGCGTACTACGCGCTGCCCAACATGGCCCGACGCCTGCTTGAGGCGTTCCTCGCCTTCCGGGTTCCTCACCAGACCGGCGACCTCTACAAGCAGCTCGACGCCATCGACCACGACAACGCCGCCAAGACGCGCATCCTGCGGTTCCTGCACGCCTTCTCGCACTTGGACCAGATCGCGGATCCGGAGCACAACCCGTCGATGCTGGCCGAGACGCCGTCGGTGCTCAGGGATCTGTTTGCCCTGATCGAGCACAGTGACGCGGCTCACTTCAAGAGCATGAACGACCTCGTTGCAAGCGTATGAGGCGCGCACGGTGGTCGGACGCACCCAAGGGACAATCAGGATTCCGAACGACCCAAGTGAGCGGATGACCGACCAGCAGACCCGGAACAACCACTACGTCCCGCAGTGGTACCAACGAGGCTTCCTCGCCCCGGGCCAGTCTCGTCTCTTCCACCTCAACCTCGATCCGGACCGCAAGACGCTGCTTGATGGCCGCCAGGTCCCGCGCAAGGCGCTCCACGAATGGGGCCCTGTGAATTGCTTCGTGGAGTACGACCTGTACACCACGCACTTCGGCTCGATCGTTAGCGACGACATCGAGAAGCACCTGTTCGGCGCCATCGATGACCAGGGTGCCAAGGCGGTGCTCGCTTTCGTGAAGGGCGATCACGCCGATGTCCATGACTTGTTCGAGGACTTCTTCGAGCACATGGCCGCGCAGAAGCTACGCACGCCCAAGGGGCTGGACTGGATCCGATCGTGCTACGGCAAGCTGGACCAGATCGACCTGATGGTGGAAATGCAGGCCCTGCGGACCATGCACTGCACGATGTGGGCCGAGGGCGTTCGGGAGGTCGTGTCGGCGGCTGACTCGGACGTGAAGTTCATCGTGACGGACCACCCGGTGACGGTCTACAACCCGCAGATCGATCCCACGAAGCAGGACTGCGCCTATCCGTTGGACCCGATGGTGGCGTCGCTTGGCACGCAGACCGTGTTCGTGCTGGACGCCAACACCTGCCTGATCTTTACGCACCTCGAATATGCCAAGGCGCCCGACCGGCAAGACCTGACGCGCCTTCGCACGAACGCCCGGCACCAGGGCATGGGCTTGGTGCGCACGGACGCGTTCATCCGCGACCGTCGCCTGACCCGCGACGAGGTGATCGCGATCAACCACCTGCTCAAGTTGCGCGCGAAGCGCTGCATCGCGGCGGCTCACAAGGACTGGCTCTACCCTGAGCGGCACTACCGCGGCACATGGGCCGAGATCGCCCAGGTGCTGCTGCCGAAGTCCGACCTCTGGCAGTTCGGGGGCGAGATCTTTGTCGGCTACAAGGATGGCAGCTCCGGGTACTGGGACGAACACGGCCGCACGTCCAAGGCCCACGAATTCCTGACCCGCAAGTCGCCGTGCAAGAGCATCGCGGCCAACGACTACTGCGGCTGCGGCAGTGCGTACGCCTTCAAGGACTGCTGCCAGCGCCTGCCCCTCGCCGAGCGCCCGCCGTGGGAGGTCTACGGCCTGCGCGAGCGCAACCTGATGTTCTGCAATGTCGTCACTGGCATCCTCGGCTTGCAGGACGGTGCGACCTGGGATGACGTGCGCCGCACCCTGAGCGACGACCAAGTCCAGCGCATCAACGGCGCCTTCTCGTCCCTCTGGCCTGACGACACCGACCTCGCCACGCTGCTGCCGCGTCCCCATCCCAAAAAGCTGCGCTCGGTCTTCCTCGGTCTGGCCGATCCACGCACGGTAGAAGCGGCGGTGCTGGGCTGGCTGCCATATGTCAATGAGATCGTGCTCGTGAACCCGTTCTTCGTGGCGCGGAACTTGAAGCCCGAGTTCAGCCCAATCGACTCGCCCGCCGGCCACAAGATGCAGACGCTCAAAAACGTCATGCTGCTGTTAAAGCTGGAGCCGTACATCCGTGCCGGCCTCGTCCATTTCGTGCCGGATCCCGGCGAGGTCTGCGCCCCTCTCGGCCAGCACGTAAGGCAGGTGTTGACCCGCCGCACCGCTGGGTGGAAACCGCCCAAGGGCGGCCTTCACCAACGGCTCAAGCTCGCCGAGGACGAGGGTCGCCGGATGATCCGGATGCTGCCGCAAGACTCCCTGCGCCGCCACATTGCCAACCAGGCCCCCGACGCAGGCGACGCGATGGTGGATCAGATGGTCGCGTACTTCCGGCGCCAGGCCGAGGCCGACCCATACCTACTTCTGCAGCCGCTGCCCGTGAGAGAAGCCGGTGCGCAGCACCAGATCTACAAAGGGCTGAACCTGGAGTCCGCGCTCTACCTGGCCACTTTGACCGGATCGGTGATCCACGTGGATACAGACGCTCACTGGGAACAGCTGCTGATGGACGCACAGCCCGCAGGCGCGGCGTCACAGCACGGCTGGGCGCGCGTTCGACAGGCCCTGGCCGCGATCACCTTCCCGGTGGACCTGAATCCGGTCCGCGTGGCTGAGCGGTTGAACGAGGGCGAGCTACCGCCCATCAATGCGCTGCTGCGACGCCTGGCTGATTCGGTCGCGTCCCCGGAAAAAGGCGCCAAACCCCAAGCCCTGGCCACGCAGCTGCGGCAGGCCCGCGGCAAGGCTGAGCGCAAGGATCCCGCTATCGACGACAACAACCTGCTCACCGCGCGGTTGGAGTTGCATGTGCCGCCGGAGGGCTTCTTCCGCCACGAGGTGCAGCGGCTGCTGGTGATGTTCGCGGGCGCGACCCGGCCCCGTTCTGTGCCGTATGCGCTGCGCCTCGTGTTCGATGAAGCCGACGACGCAGATGCTCCGGAGCCGGCCAGTGGCTCTGGCGGAATCCCCGCCCCGCACGCAGCGTTGCGCCGATAAAGTCGAGACCGCAGCCCGCATTGAATTGTGTGTGTACTGTCATTTCTACGGCGCGCATCAGCGCGAGCTAATCTCTGAGCGGCAGGTTATAGGCGTCCAGTCCAAGCAACCCGAGGGCTGAAATGGGTCGGCACCGTGAGTTCGCATGACGACGAAGCAGGCGTTCAAGCCGTACGGCCGATCAGTCGCTGGCCATGGTCCGCTGTACGTCGAACTTCGGCCATCCATCCCAATGCGGATCGCCGCATCGGATGTCGGCCTATCGATACCTAGCGTGGGCAGGCTTGGCGGTCGTGACTGGCTCTTGACGCTGCGCAACAGCCGCTCGCGACCAGCACAGCTTGTGGAAACCGTCCCCGCTGATTCTTCGTCAAAAGCCATCACACGAGCTAGCCGTTTTGGCACCTAGAGTTTCCATACAGGACGCAGCAACGCGCCCTGATGCGAAACCCCTCGGTCCCAACTACTGCCAGCTCCGCCATGACTACCTGCCTGACCTCCGCACCACTCAGCCCATCCAGAAGGGATGCCGCTGCGACGCCCATCCGCCGGATCCGCGGCGGCGCTGCCACGCTGACGACCTTCGCCGTGCTGCTGGGCACGAGCACGCCCGCAGCAGCGGTCGACGGGTGCCAGGTCTTGCTCTGCCTTGCCGCCCCGAGCTGGCGCTCCATTCCCCAATGCGTGCCCACGATCACTCAGCTGCTGCGGGACCTGGCTCGGGGTAAGACCTTCCCCAACTGCGCGATGGTCGGGAGCGACAACACCGCTAGCCACGCCTGGGCCAGTGCGCCCGGCTTCTGCCCGCCTCAGTACACACGGCTCCCCGCTGGCTCCAAGGGCCCGCGCTACTACTGCGACTACGCCGGCGCCGTGTCCGTCACGGTCAACGGCACACCCTTCGCTCGCACCTGGTGGAGCATGGACGGCAGCACGGTGACCGAGTTCAGTCCGGCCGCCAAGGCTCAACTCGGCAGTTGGGACACGCGGTTCGACGACGACTACGCCGCCTGGCTCGCCAACCAGCCGCCGCCGGCTGGCACTGCCAACTGAGGGCGTGAGCATGGATGCCTCCGCCTTCGTCGCTTTGGCTTTGGCCTGCGCCCCGCAGCTGCATGCCGACACGGCACGCGCGCTGGTCAGCGTCGAGAGCGCCTTCAACCCATGGGCGATCGGCGTGGTCGGCGGCCAGCTGGCGCGCCAGCCCCGCAACCGCCCTGAAGCCTTGGCCACGGCCCAGGCCCTGCACGCCACCGGATGGAATTTCAGCGTAGGGCTTGGCCAGATCAACCTGGGCAACTTCGAGCGCCTGGGCTTGACGGTGGACACGGCCTTTGAGCCCTGCACCAACCTGAGCGCCATGCAGGCGGTGCTGACCGAATGCATGGCCCGGGTCCCAGCGCCCCAAAACCTGCCGAGTACGGAGCAGACCGCGCTGCGACAGGCGCTGTCCTGCTACTACAGCGGCGACTTCGTCACCGGCTTCAAACACGGCTATGTGCGCAAAGTCGCCGCTGCGGCTGGCGACCTGGCCCGCCCATCCACCACTGCGCAACCAAAGGAAAAGCCATGAAGATCATCACGACGATTCGCCGGGCCGCGAGCGCATTGCTGCCGTTGCTACTGGGGACACTGACTCAGGCCGCCCTCGCCCAGGGATTCGAGAAGATCAACACCACGGTCATGAACGTCAACGCCATCCTGGTGGTGGTGTCGATCGCGGTGGTCACCATCGCCATCATCTGGGCGGGGTTCAAGATGATCTTTCAGGCGGCGCGCCTGGTCGATGTGGCGAACATCCTGATCGGCGGCACGCTGATTGGCGGCGCCGGTGCGTTTGCAGCGTTCATCGTGAGCTGACCCAGGGCGGTGACTGCGATGCAACGCGAAACCATCTACAAGGGCGCGACGCGGCCGGCCATGACGCTGGGCGTCCCGCTCACTCCCCTGGTGGTGCTGCTGGGCGCCGGCATGCTGTTAATCCTGTGGGGCGGCATCCTGATCAGTTGGTGGGTCGCCCTGTGCGTCGTCGCAGCCGTTGGCCCCACATGGCTCTGGATGCGACTCGTGAGCACCAAGGACGATCAGCGCTTCAGGCAAGTTTTCGTCGCGCTGAAGCTGCGCTTGCATGACCGCAACCACCGGTTCTGGGGCGCGCGCAGCTACTCACCCAGCCACTACAGAGGAGCCCGCGATGTTTGGCACAACTAGCACTCCCGAGGCGGCGCGCCGCTTGCCATGGCGCCGCAAGGCCCAGCCGCGGCACTGGGAGCGAGCACGTGCGGAGAACCCCCTCGCCGCTTTCGTCCCCTTCTCGTCGATGCTCAGTCCGCACGACGTCATCACGCGCGGCGGAGACTTTCTGCGGGTCTGGCGCCTGGAGGGCATCGCCTTCGAATGTGCCGACGAGCACCAGATCGCGGAGCGACATGAGGCGCTTTGCAGCCTGCTGCGCAACCTGGCCGGAGGCCAATGGGCAGTCTGGACCCATCGCCTGCACCGCCATGTCACCGATCAGCTGCATGAGCCGCCGGAGTCAGGCTTTGCTCGCGACCTGTCCCGAGCCTACCAGGCAAGAATCAGCACGCATCCGATGATGAGCAATGAGCTCTACCTGACGCTGGTCTATCGACCGGCCGCTGCCTCCCGCCTCAGCCGCACGCTGCGGGCCAGGCCGCGTTCGCGGGTTGCCATTGCCGAGGCCCAGGCCGACGCGATGCGCGTGATGGAAGAGCGGTCTGCGCTGGTGGCGCGCGTGCTCCGGGGCTTCGGTCCTCGGCTGCTGGGCGCCCGGCATCGGGGCGGACGCAGCTACTCCGAGGTCGCAGAGTTCTTCGGCTATCTGGTCAACGGTCGTTCGAGTCCTGTGCCGATGGCGGCCGGTCCGCTGTACCGAACCTTGCCCACGGTGCGTCTGTCCTTCGGCGGAGACAAGCTCGAACTGCGGCATGGCGACACGCGGCGCTACGCCGCCCTGGTCGACATCAAGGAGTACGCGGATGCGGTCGAGCCCGGCATCCTGAACGCCCTGCTCTATGAAAACAGCGAGTTCATCGAGACGCAGAGCTTCTCCATCCTGCCTCGCCGCGACGCCATGCGGGCACTGGAACTGCAGCGCGACCAATTGATCGCCAGCGAGGACGTGGTGGCGAGTCAGATCGCCGAGATGGACACGGCGCTGAACGACCTCGGAGATGGCCAGTTCTGCATGGGCGAGTATCACTACAGCCTGGTCGTCTTCGGCCAGGACCTGGCCGACGCCGGCCGGCGTGCCGCGCAGGCCATTGGCGCCGTCGGCGAAGCGTCGAGTCTGCAGATGTCGCCTGTGGACCTGGTGGCGGATGCCGCCTGGTTTGCCCAGATGCCCGGCAATTGGCAATGGCGGCCACGGGATGCCAAGCTGTCATCGCGCGCCTTTGCGGCGCTGGCCAGCGCGCACAATTTCGCCAGCGGCAAGCGCGATGGCAATCCCTGGGGCGAGGCGCTGGCCTTGCTGCGCACGCCCTCCGGTCAACCGTTCTACCTGAATCTGCACAGCAGCCCGGAAGGCGAAGACTCGGCCGACAAGAAGCTGCCGGGCAACACGCTGATCATCGGCTCGACCGGCGTGGGCAAGACCACGCTGGAGATGTTCCTGCTGACGCTCACACAAAAATGGTCCCCCGCGCCACGTCTGGTGCTCTTCGATCTGGACCGTGGCTGTGAGATCGCCATCCGCGCGCTGGGAGGCCGCTACTTCACGCTGGAAGCAGGCAAACCCACGGGCTGCAACCCTCTGCAGCGCGAACCCACGCCGGCGCGAATCCAGTTCTGGGAGCAGCTGGTACGCACCTGCATCGGTACCGTCGCCCTGCCCTTGCTCCCCGCCGACGAACGCGCCATCGCGGATGCCGTCCGGGCCGTGGCGATGATGCCGGCACCGTTGCGCCGGTTCTCGACCGTACGGCAGAACCTACCCAAGTCTGGCGAGAACAGCCTGTTCGAGCGCTTGGGCCGCTGGTGCCAGGGTGGCGCGCTGGGTTGGGTTTTCGACGAAGCCGACGACCGGCTGCTCGACCTGCAGGCCGCGGCAGTCATCGGTTTCGACACTACCGAGTTCCTTGGCCTGCCCGAGGTCCGCACGCCGGTGATGATGTACCTGCTGCAGGTGATGGAAGAACTCGTCAATGGTGAGCGGCTCATCTACGTGATCTCCGAGTTCTGGAAGGCGCTCGACCACGAGGTCTTCAGCGACTTCGCCAAGCAAAAGCAGAAGACGATCCGCAAGCAGAACGGCCTGGGCATCTTTGACACGCAAAGCCCGTCCGACGTGCTGCGCCACCCCATCGGCCGCACGATGATCGAGCAGAGTGTGACCAAGATCTTCCTGGCCAATCCCGAGGCTGTTCGAGAGGAGTATGTCGAAGGCTTCGGGCTCACCCAGGCCGAGTTCGACATCGTGCGGGGCCTCAGCGCGCAAGGCGGCCGGAGATTCCTGGTGAAGCAGGGGCACACCAGCGCAATCTGCGAATTGGACCTGACCGGCCTGGATGACTTCATCGCCGTGCTGTCGGGCACCACCGACAACGTAGCCATGCTCGATACGGTGCGTGAACGCCATGGCAACGATCCGTTTCAGTGGCTTCCCGTTTTCCTGCGGGAGGTTCAGGATCGAAGGCTTCGCAATATCGGGAGAGCAGCATGAACGCAGTTCAGCATCTCGCAGCGTTGAGTGCGCTGGCACTGGCAGCCACAGGCGCTTGCGCGCAATTCGTGACGGGCAATGAGGCGGTCAGCCGGCATGCCGACGGCACGACCAGGGTCGAGACGCCGCCGTTGCCCAAGGCCACTCTTGGCAAGCCGTGCCCTGCCACCAGCCCCGCATGCACCGCTGGCGGCTGGCTGATGATTGAGACGAATGGAGGGCTTCAGGAGTGCACCGAGCTCTATGCACGGCCGGGCACCTGCCGTGCCTCGTCGTTCGGCGCTGAGAAGCGGCCGAGACTTTGGGTCGTGAAGTCCAAGGGGCAGTGGCTGCAGTGCGAACGGCCAAGCCTAGATGGCAAGTGCGTCACCACAAAGACGCTGCCCAACACCATCGTTCAGTGAGAAATCATCATGTTCGCCTGGGTCGGCTCGCAGTTCGACGGTGTGTTGAACACCTACGTGGTCGGCGTGATTGCGGCGCTGATGACTTCGATCACGCCGGTCGCCTTGTCAGCTATGACGATCTGGGTCGCGCTGTTCGGCTGGGCTGTTCTGCGCAACGAGGTGTCGGACAACGTTCCGGCTTTCGTCTGGAAGGTTTTCAAGATCGGCATGGTGCTCGCGTTCGCCCTCCAGTCGGGTGTCTACATCAAACAAGTGGCAGAAACGGCAAACGCGCTGGCGACCGGTGTCGCCGCGACCTTCCTTCCGTCAACCGCGAATCCCGCAACGACCACAACGCCCTACGCAATTCTTGACGCATTCAATGAACGAGCCAGCCAGCTCGTCGTCGACCTTCTAAAAGACGCTGGCATCACGCGGCTGGACCTGGTGTTCGCAGCCGTCGTCACAGCGCTCGGCAACGTCATCTTCCTCTGTCTGGCGCTGTTCGTCGTGACGCTGGCGAAAGTGTTCCTCACATTCAGCTTGGCGGTCGGCCCGCTCTTCATCCTATGTCTAGCCTGGCGCCCGACTGCTCGCTTCTTCGACAGTTGGTTGTCCATGGTCCTCAATGCTGTGGTACTCGCCTGGTTCGCGTTTTTCTCGTTGGGGCTCAGCGCTGCCATGGGAGAAAGGCTTGTGCAAGTCATTCAAGATCAAGGCGGCTTCCTCGGCCCTAGTTTCAACGTCGTCGCTGAATCACTGAAGTACAGCATCGTGATGATCCTGCTGGCGATCCTTTGCTTCCAGGCGCCGAGCCTCGCTGCGGCGCTGACCGGCGGGGCTGCCGTACAGCAAGGCGTCCAGATGATCCAGAACGTCATGATGGTCTCGGGCCTGCGCTCAGCGTCGTTCGCAAGAGGGGCGGCCGGCGGTGCTCAGGGAGGCGTTGTTCGGGCCGGCACCGGGGCGCCGTACGCGATGGGTCAAGCCGTCGGCGCGGCAGCCTCTAGTACAAGGGCTGCGGCTAGCCGCGGATACGGTGCGGCACGGGCTGCCGCCTACAAGCTCGCCGCGACGCGCGGCCGGACGTAACTCCATCCAGCACAGGAGCACTGCCATGCGCAAACGACTTCATCTGGCCGCCGCCGTCTGCATTCTCGCGGGCACCTTCGGCCCCCACCGAGCGCAGGCGCAAGGCATCCCAGTGATAGACGTCGCCAACCTGATCCAGACTGTCCAGCAGGTGATGAACGACATCACCGCGATCAACAACCAGGTGCAACAGATCGTCCAGTTGGAGGACCAGCTCCGCAGCATCAGCGGCATTCGCAACCTCGGAGAGGTGTTCAACAATCCGACGTTGCGGAACTATGTGCCGGCCGAGGCCTATACCCTGTTCAACGCGGTCAACGCCTCCGGCTACGCGGGTCTCAACATCACCGCGAAAGCATTGCGTGATCGGCACATGGTCTACAACTGCCTCGACCGCAGCGGCGACGATCAAACCCGATGTCAGGCGGCGCTGGCACAGCCATACCAGCAGAAGGGCATGCTGCAGGACGCCATGAAGTCCGCAGCGGGCCGGCTCAACCAGATCCAGTCCTTGATGCGCCAGATCAACGCCACGGTCGATCAGAAGGCCGTTCTGGAAATCCAGGCACGCATCGGCGCAGAGAACGCGCTGCTGAACCACGAGATGTCCCAAATTCAGATGCTGCAGGGCATGTCGGACAGTGAGGAACGCATCGCGCGGTCGCGTGATCGAGAGCGTCAGTACCAGATGCTGACCCGTACAGGGAAGGTCGCCGACTACCTGCCCTGAACCCAGCCCCAACCGCGCGACCGCGCGGCCCTATGAGGAACAGCCATGAGTGCACTCCTGATGCCAGGACGAGCCGCTGCATTGCCCGGTCCCATTGATCAAGACAACACTGATCGCAGTGACACCGAAGCGACGACGTCGATCAGCGCCAACGCCGCCTGGGAGATTGACCGGGCGCTGATGCTCGAATACTCAGAGCGCCGCGCTTGGTGGGTCGCTGGCGCCAGCATGCTCATCGGGCTGACCGGGATCGCCGCAGTCTTTGTTCAAGGTCCGCTGCGGCAGGTGGTCGAGATCCCGATTGTGGTGGATCGACTCACGGGCGAGACCACCATCCAGCAGCGGCTCAGCGTCGAGACCGTGCCCCCGCTGGAGGCTCTCGACAAACACAATCTGGCCGCCTTCGTCCGCGCACGGGAGGGCTACAGCTGGATGTTCCTGCAGCGCGACTTCGACCAGGTCGCTCGCATGGCCGTGCCAGCCGTGTTTGCAGACTACAACCGCCAGTTCGAGGGCGACAGCGCCCTGCAGAAAAAGGTCGGTGCGACCGAAGACTGGCGCATCGGCATCGTCAGCATCCGGCTGTCCGCATCGGGGCGCAGTGGTAACAGGGGCGAGGCCACGGTCACCTACGACAAGGTGGCGCGGGTCGCGGACCGCAATCTGCCCGAGGTGACCACACGCCATATCGCCAGTGTCGTGTTCCAGTACCAACCTCGCGTCTTTGCCAAGGAGCGGGATCGACTTGAGAACCCCTTCGGCTTCGTCGTTCTGGCGTATCGATCCGACCCCGAGATCGCCACCGCCACCGTAGGGGGCCGGCCATGAAGACTGAATTGCATCTTGCGACGGCCTGCAGCCTGCTGGTCGTCTGCGCAGGAGCGATGGCCCAGCGAGCCACGGCCCATGGAACCGATGCTCACCTTCGCGAAGTCCACTACGACCCCCATGCCGTGGTCGCGGTGCCGGTCAAGCGTGGCGTCGTGACCCTGGTGGTGCTCGATGCGGACGAGGCCATCAGCGAGGTGGGCGCCGGTCTCGGCGGCGACTGCGCCAAATTGGAGTCAGCCTGGTGCATTGCGGCCCAGCCTGGGGGGCGGACGCTGTTCATCAAGCCCAAGCGCATCGCTGCCTCACCCAACAATCTCGCGGTCGTCACCAACCGGCGCATTCACAACTTCCGGCTCGTTGTCCTCGCCGACGAAGATCCCCGGCCGTCGCTCCACCGACTCGTCGTCAAAGCCCCACCCCTCGCGGCGCCAGCCCTTGCCCCTCTGGCAAGAGCCCAGGCAATGCAGTCCGCACCAGCGCTGAACGCCTCACTGGCGCCGCTGCCTCCACGCCCGTCGGCGGAGCAGCTGGTGTCGGAGCGGCTGCAAGCGAAGCCAGTCGTGCTCAACACTCAGTACGCCTTGGCCGAAGGCGCCTACTCGCAGGACATCGTGCCGACCCTGGTCTTCGATGACGGCCGTTTCACCTACCTGCGCTTCCTCGGAAACCGTGAAATACCAGCAGTGTTCCACGTCCTGCCGGACGGCAGCGAGACGCTTGTCAATGCGCGCATTGAAGACGATCTGCTGGTGGTTGACCGGGTGAGCCGCCGACTCGTGCTGCGCGCCGGCGCGGCTGTCGTGGGGCTTTGGAACGAGGCTTTCGACCTCGACGGCGTGCCACCCGAAGAGGCAACGACCGTCCCTGGCCTTCGGCGCACGCTGAGGGCGACTGAGCAACCAGGACGGCCCGCACAAGCAGTCCTTCGATCTGATCGCCCGGGAGGTGCCCCATGACCGCAGAACCACCGCGCATCGAGGGCGCCGCTGGCACCGCTGAGCCTCCGGGCGCGGGTGATGGCTCGTTCTCCCCCTTGCCTGGCGAAATGGGCCTGCCCGATGTTGCGGCACAGCAGCGGCAGCCCGTCTCCAAGAAGGGGGTGGTGGCAGTCGTACTGCTCGTCAGCAGCTTGGTGGTCGCCTCAGCCCTCGCGATTCAGCGCTTCACAGTCAGGACCACGACGACCCATGCAGAGGACGGCAAGATGCTCCGCGACAAGCCGGCTGCGGCGACCGGCGAGCCACGCAGGCTTGAGCTTGGGACGATCGCAACAGCGGCAGCCCCAAGGTCGTCCACACCAGGGCCAAGAGTCCCTGCGTTGGTGCCAACCGAAGAGGAGTTGGCGGAGCCAATCGGCGTTCGCCGGACGGGATCAAGTCCATCGAGCGCCACAGGCATCAAACCGCTGCAGCCCGAAGACGCGCCGGTGCTCCTGGTCAGCACCCGACCCGGCCAGGGTCCGGTCACGGGCCCTGGGCTTCGTGCCGCCGAGACGCACGGGCCTGTCGATGCCAGCGACGCCGACACCGGCTCCCATGACCCGTTGAATGCGACGTCACGCAATCTGCAGACCTACCAGCGACAACTCCAGGGCCTGCTGGAGAACCTGAACCGAACGGCCGACCTGGCCCGCAGCGCCAGCGCCTTGCCGGCGATGGCCCCGACGGGCATGCCCGCGCCAAACGCGTACGGCAGCCCCTCACACGCCGGATTGCTCGGCGGCCAGCTCCTCGGATCCTCTACGCCGAAGGTCGCAGCATCCATGATTGGCAACCGCAGCCTCACCTTGCCAAAGGGAACCGCCTTCACCTGCGCCCTCAAGACACGGATCGTCACGGCAAGCTTAGGCATGGTCGGCTGCTTGGTCCAGCGCAATGTGTACGGCGATGACGGGCGCGTGCTGCTGATCGAGCGCGGCTCGCATCTGGATGGCGAGTACCGCGTCACCACGGCTCGTCCCGGCATGGTGCGCATCCCCGTGCTGTGGACGCGCGTACGCACCCCGCTGGGAGTGACCGTCGACCTCGACTCGCCAGCGACCGGGCAACTCGGCGAATCCGGGATCGATGGCCATGTCGACAACCGCTGGAGCGAGCGGATCGGCGCTGCGATGCTGCTCTCGCTCATCGACGACTCGGTGAAGCTCGTCATTCAACACCAGTCCAACGACCGCCAGGGCGACACCATCGTGCTGCCCTCCACCACGGCCAACGGCAGCAAGCTGGCCGAGAAGGTGCTGGACAGCACCATCAACATTCCACCGCTGATCTATCAGAACCAGGGCGGCATCGTCGGCATCTACGTCGTGCGCGATGTCGATTTCTCGAGCGTGTACGCGCTGGTGCCCACCGCCGGGGGGCCGGCTCGGCCCTGACGCCATGTCCATTCACCTGCCTGACCGCGCCGATGGCGAGACCGCATGGCACGGGGAAGCCACCTCGGTCGTCGAGTTCCTGAGGCCCATGCGCGAGCAATTGGATGCGCCGAACGTGCAGGAGGTCTGCATGAACCGCCCCGGCGAACTGCTCGTGGAGAGTGCGGAAGGCTGGCGGGCGGTAGCCGCGCCGGACATGACGGCAGAACGGTGTCTTTCACTGGCGACTGCCGTCGCGACGTTCTGCGACCAACAGATCAACCAGGAACGGCCGCTGTTGTCGGCCACGCTGCCATCTGGAGAACGCGTGCAGTTCGCCATTCCACCGGCTGTGCCCCGTGGCATGGTGTCCATCACCTTGCGCAAGCCCGCCACGCTGATCAAGGACCTGCGCGCATTCGAGCAGGAGGGCTTGTTCGAGCGCACAGCCTGCGCGGCGACAGTCGGCGATGATGTTCCGTCCTTTGAAGCCAAGCTGCTTCAGCTCCAGGAGGCGCGCCACTACGCCGACTTCCTGCGGCTGGCCGTGCGCCAGCGCCAAACGATTGTCGTCAGCGGACGGACCGGTTCGGGCAAGACGACCTTCATGAAAGGCCTGATCGAGGAGGTCCCCAGGCATGAGCGCCTGATCACGATCCAGGACGCGGCCGAGCTCACCTTGCCCCATCACCCAAACGTTGTTCACCTGTTCTACAGCAAGGACGGCCAAGGCACGGCGCGCGTCACGGCCAAGTCGCTATTGGAGGCCTGCCTGCGCATGAAGCCTGATCGGATCTTCCTCGCGGAAGTCCGTGGCGAAGAGTGCTTTCAATTCATTCGACTGGCCGCCTCGGGCCACCCCGGCAGCATCACCAGCGTCCATGCCGGCAGCTGCGCACTGGCCGTCGAACAGATGGCGTTGATGATCCGCGAGTCAGGCGCTGGCGGTGCCATGACCATGGACGAGATCAAGCGGCTGCTTCACTTGGTCATCGACATCATCGTGCAGTTCGACCGGGACGAGCGGGGACGCTTCATCTCCGAGATCTACTACGAACCCCGCGCACGCCGCCTGGCGCAGTACGGCGGCAGACCGGACGCATCGCCATGAGCGGCCCAGGTGCCCTGCCGTCTGCGGCCTGGTCGACCGGCAGAAAACTTGCAGCCGGGATCTTCGCGCTCGCCGGGTATGCGGTGCTGACCTGTGCGGCGACCTACCTGTCGGGCGCGCTGTTCCTGCTGCTGAACAAGGCGAACCCTGCGCAGGCGAGGCTCACCAGCATTGCCCAGTACTGGCGGCTTTACGCCGACGATCCGCCGCTGCGCAAGAAGCTCTGGGCCGCCATCGGCGTGTCGGCAGGCGGCCTGCTCGTCGTCCTGCCAGTGGCGCTCGTCGCGGCAAGCCAGCGACGGCGAGCGCTTCATGGCAGCGCCCGATTTGCCACGGCGACCGAGATTCGGCTCGCAGGCCTGAACGACACGGGTAGGCCGGGCATCCTCGTCGGGCGGCATCGTGGCAAGTTCCTCTCCCTGCAGGGGCAGCTGTCGGTGATGCTGTCTGCACCGACACGCAGCGGCAAGGGCGTGGGCGTCGTCATACCGAATCTGCTGAACTGGCCCGACTCGGTTGTCGTGCTCGACATCAAGGGCGAGAACTACGAGGTCACAGCCGGCTATCGCCACGCCTGCGGACAGACGGTCTATGCGTTCTCGCCGTTCGACGATGGGGCCCGAAGCCATCGCTGGAATCCCTTGACAGCCGTGCGCTCAAGCGAGTTGCACCGGGTCGGCGACTTGCTGAACATCGGGCAAGTGTTCTTTCCGAACGACGGCAGCGGCAGCTCGTCCGAAGCCTTCTTCAACGACCAGGCTCGCAACCTGTTTCTGGGCCTGGGCCTGCTGCTGCTGGAATCCCCAGAACTGCCTCGCAGCATCGGCGAGATGTTGCGGCAATCATCGGGCAAGGGGCAAGCGCTGCGAGGGCACCTGGCGGGGGTGATTGCAAAACGCCATGAACAGCGGAAGCCGCTGTCGGACGAATGCACCGATGCCCTTCAGCGCCTGCTGTCCAACTCCGACAACACCATGTCGAGCATCGTGGCCACCTTCGTGGCACCGCTGACCATCTTTGCGGACGCCATCGTCGACGCCGCCACCAGTGCCGACGACTTCAGCTTGGCAGACCCACGCCGCACGCGAATGTCGATCTACGTGCGCATTCCTCCGCATCGGCTCGCCAGCGCGCGGCCTCTGCTGAATCTCTTCTTCTCGCAGTTGGTGAGTCTCAACACGCAGCAGCTGCCAGAGCACGACCCGACGTTGCGCTACCAATGTCTGCTGGTGAACGACGAGTTCACGGCCATGGGGCGCGTGTCCGTGATCACGAACTCGGCCGCCTTTCTCGCGGGCTACAACCTGCGCCTGCTGACGGTGGTCCAAGCGATGTCCCAGCTCGATGCGTTGTACGGCGACAAAGAGGCACGGACCTTCGCAACGAACCACGGGCTGCAGATTCTGTTCGCGCCACGTGAGCAGCGTGATGCGAACGAATACAGCGCCATGCTCGGCAATTTCACCGAGCAGGCCACCTCGCGTGGCCGCAGCCGGTCCACCAGCGGACAGGGCCACACGACCATCAGCCGCAACGACAGCGAGCAGCGGCGCGCCTTGCTGTTGCCGCAGGAGTTCAAGGAACTCGGCAGCGAACGCCTGGTGGTGATCATGGAGGGCTGCAAGCCCATCCTCGGCGAAAAGATCCGCTACTACTGCGATGAGGCGTTCAGGAAGCGGCTGCTGCCGGCGCCGGTTGTGGCTCCGATGGATATGGATCGCCACCTCGCCCATGTCCAGCAGCGCTGGCGTTTTGTTGACGATGAGTTGGCGCCTGGCGAGGGCATTGATATCAGTGCGCTGGCCTACGACATGTCGCAGTTGCCAGACAACTTCGACCTGCCGCCCGAGCAGTTGGCGGCCGCCCTGATCGAGTTCTTCAACCCATCAGCGCCCGCGGCCTTTGCCGCAGGAGGCACGGTCGAGCCCATGGCCGACGGCGACGGTGTCCTGATGACAAGCCGCGCGCCCCACGCGGACGCAACTGCCACTGCAGACCGAAGCACAGATCTCACCCACTCCTGACTGGAGAAAACCATGCGACCAGCGATCCTGCTCACGCCCTTGGTGCCCTGGCTTGCGCTCTTGGCCTCCTGCAGTGCACCGCCAAAACCGCCATCGGTCGATGAATCGCGAAAGCGCCCCGCAAACACGGCAATGGCCGTTGAGCTGCAGGTCTGCAAGAACGATCTTCAGAACACCCGGCTGCGAGCCATCGAATCCGGGCGCGCCGCCGAGACCAGCGCAGTCACCCAGGCAAACATCGCCGCGCTTCAGCAGGCCCTGACCGGCCTGCAGGCGCAGGCTCTGATGCCCGCAGCGGCCGTGCGGCCCAACAGCATTTTCACCGTTCGCTTTGACTACGGCAGCACCCGGTTCAACATCCCAACGGACGTGGCGCTGGACCTGACTAGAGAGGCGAAGGCCGCGCCGCTGATCCTGTTGCGTGGCCGCACCGATGGGATCGGTGATGCGCCCATAGAGAGCCACATCGCGCGGGCCCGCGCCAGAGCGGTGAGCGACTACCTGTTGGCTGCCGGCGTGAACCCGTCGCAAATCAGGGCAACCTATCAAGGCACTGGCGACCACGCTGCCGACAACCAAACTGCCCGTGGTCGCGCGCTCAACCGGCGCGTCGAAATCGAAATCTACCGCGCCATTCCCTTGGCAATGAATGCTGTGGCACAGAACGGCAGATCGACGGACTGAGCAGCCGCATGAGAGGCGACATCATGGACGAAGACCATTCCTTGCACCATCGCTCCGCGCCGATTCGCGGCGGCAGCGTCGAGCCAGCCAACCGCGCTGCCATTGCCAAGGAGCGCTTCCAGACACCGCACCCAGAGCGCGGTGAGCACTTCGAGTTTCGCGATCCGTTCTTTGACGTCACCTACCGTGCGAAGACGTTCGACGAGATGACCGCCAAGGCGGAACAGATGGGAGCGAGCCGCTTCACCGCCATCGATGCGAAAGGTGCGCGCACGCAGATCCAGAAGGTCAACGGCGACTGGCAGCGCGGCGAACCGCTGCCCGCCCTGACCCAGCGGCCTTCGGAACCGATGACCACGCGGGACGATGTGCCAGACGCCTCCGCGAACCCGATGACCGGCTCCGCCGCCGCCCAGCGCAGTCCGCTGGACAAGGCGATGGCCATGGCCACAGCCAAGGTCGTAGCGAGGATCGACGCGAAAGCCGAGCGCGCCGCCATGGTCGCTCGCATTGAAAGCTCACTGTCGGAACGTTACGTGATCAAACGCGCACCGGTGATGGTCGGCGATATGAAGATTGGGAGCACGGAGTACCGTTTCCGCGGTGACAGTTCCCGGGTCGCGTTCACCGAATCGACCTTCCGGCTGGCTACCGACACGAACAGCCCATCAGTGGCTCGCTCGATGGTGGACCTGGCGCAGGCTCGTGACTGGAAGGGCCTGCGAGTTTCCGGCGCCGAGGACTTTCGGCGCATGGTCTGGCTGGAGTCGACGCTGCGCGGCGTGAAAGCTGTCGGCTACGAGCCAAACCTCGCCGATATGGAGGTGCTCAAGCGCGAGCGCGAGGCCAGGCAGACCAACCGCATAGAGCCGGCGCGCGATGCCGGCACTGCCAACGCCACGACTGCAAATGAGAAGTCGTCGGTCCGAGGCGGTGGCCGCAAGGCCATGATCGCCGCCATCGACGCGGTGCTGATCGCGAAGAAAGTGCCGGAGGCCAAGCGCCAGGCGGTTCTGACTGCCGCGTCGGAGCAGCTGACGCAACGGTCCCGCAGCACCGCGCTGCCGAAGATCAAGGTCTACGACCGCACCGCCCAACGGCAATTGCCGATCACCCCGCCCGCACCTGACTTGAACCGCGCGCAAGACAGAGCAGCCCTGTCCCGCAGCCGCTGAGCGCCACCATGAATGCCAGCACCCTGGAATGCGGCCAGCGCGTGTCCACCTTGGACATCGAAGGCATGCCGCTCGCACCTTCCTCACCAGGTTTCGCAGAAGCGATCGCGCAGGCCTACAGCAGGCGGCGAAGGCCCCGATGCCTCTGTTGTCCTGATGGCATTGAGATGTATGTCGCCCGGCTCGGTGGTGGCTACATCGTCAAACGGATGCCCGAGACGGGATGCCGACATGCACCGGATTGCGCCTCCTTCGAGCCGCCGACCGAGCTCTCCGGCCTACGGCACCTGATGGGCAGCGCGATCAAAGAGGATCCGAACACCGGCATCACGACGTTGAGGCTCGGCTTCTCACTGTCCAAGCGCCCGGGACGAGCCGCCCCGTCCAAGCCCAACTCATTAGCCAGCACTGCTTCGAGCACAGTCACCAAGCTCTCGCTGCGCGGGCTGCTGCATTACCTCTGGGACCAGGCAGAGCTGACACGCTGGCACCCTGGCTTCGAAGGTCGGCGATCCTGGGGCACCGTGCGCCGGCAGTTGCGGCAGGCCGCCGAACAGGTGGTCACCTGCGGTGAATCGCTTACGACCAGGCTCTATGTGCCGGAGCCATTTCATGTAAACCAGCGCGACGCGATCATCGAGCGTCGAAGGGACATCTGGACCTGTTTCGGCGGGCCAAGCGGTGGTCATCAGCGGCTGCTCTTGCTGATCGCCGAGGTCAAGGAGATCGTTCCGGCCAGACAAGGCCACAAGGCCGTCATCAAGCATGTGCCAGAAGTCGGACTCGCCATGGACGATTCGCTCTACCGCCAGCTGGCACAGCGCTTCGAACAGGAACTGGAGCTCTGGAGTGCATCAGACAGCATCCGCATGCTCATGATCGCGACGCTGACAATCAGTGCCGCCGGCCTGCCACATATCGCTGAACTGAGCCTGATGACTGCCACAGCGCAATGGCTGCCGGTTGAGACGATGGCTGAGCAGCGGCTCGTTGAAGCATCGGTGCGGAACCAGCGCGCATTCTTGAAGCTGCTCCGCTACGACCTTCGTTCGGATGCAAGGCTTGCGAGTCTCGCTTTGACGGACCGAGGAACACCAGCCCCTTTGATTTTCGCTGCCGACTGCGGGTGGATAGTGCCAGGCGAGGCAGGCCTCGCCAGGACATGAACGGCTACTTCCACCCATTGGCGCCATCCCCAGCCTTCAATTCGGTGCTCCGAAGCTGCCGGTCAGAGCGAAACGACACACGCGAAGGCAATCCCTCGGCGGAGGGCGCATATCAATCGGCGGCCGTTAGGGCGACATAAGCCCAGCGCCTGACCTGAGACCGTACGGCCTCACAGCCTCGGGACCCTATCCCGCAAGCGAGACGTCGAGCAGTTCGGCCAGGCACACGCTCTCGACAGGGCTTCGCATCCATTTCAACATCCCAACTTCTCTAGCGCCTGTTCGACGATTACCCGGAGCACTGACCGAACTGCGGCTGCGCGCGAAGATCATCGCTACGTTGCCGAAGCAGCAGATGACCGAAAAGATCCTCACGAACCCAATTCTGCAAACCACTCCGACTTGTTTTGCATCACCGCCAAGCCCAGCCTTTGACTGTCCACGCTGTCGGATGTGTTTACTACGATCCAAGCGCCTGTACTGCTCTGGAAAACTCTCTGGCAGTCCGGGCCAGATGGCTCGCTATCATGTTTCGCGTCAAGGGGGTAAGCGAAGCATGAGTGGACGTGGCGTTGTGACAGCGGCCCTATGCCGGGTCTGGGCCGGGTTGCTGGTCCTGGGACTGGCCTGCAGTGCTGGAGTCGGGGCCCAGACCCAATACAGTCCGAAACAGCAGACTGGGCCCTTCGTCCCCGTCAAAGACGGCGCTCTGATCTGGGATGCCTCGACTGGGCTAGTTTGGATGCGTTGTGCAGTGGGCCAGACATGGGACGGGTCGGCCTGTGTCCGTGAATCCAGTAGCTTCAACCTGTTCAGTCTTCAGCAGGCGCGCAGCCTGCCCGATCGGTTCAATGCTGGCGGCTGGCAGGGTCATGCCGACTGGAGGCTGCCGACAATTGGCGACCTGGAAAGCTTGGTGCAATGCCGCGACGATACAAAGCGAATACTTAGGGGCGATGGCTTCATCTGCTACTCGCATGACAAGCCGACAATCGATGTAACTTACTTCCCCAACATCCTCAAGGAGGGGAATGCAAGCCTGTTCAGAACGTCGTCCAGTTTAGTCATCGACTTCGCCGATGGTGGCAAGATGAATGCCTACGCTGCTGATCACAGGCCCTACTTCGTGCGCTTAGTGCGGAGCAAGTTGATGGTGGACGACGCCGCCGTTTCAGAAATCATCCCGGACTGGATCAAGTATCAGCAAGAGGTCGGCACTGGCCATTATTTAGTGCAGTGGGTATCGAAGATCGACAAGCAGGCGAGCAAGCGCGCGGACGTCGATAATCATCTGATCCTGAAGTTGGTCACGGCCCGATACGCCGCGCTGGAAGCCCAGGAGTTGGCGAGTGCCTTGTCGTCCGCCCTCTTGCCACTGGCTCCCGTTTTTTCTTCCCCGACCGTGGCACCCAAGGGCGAATTCGAGACCACGGCCCAGTACGAAGCCCGTCGGGCCGCCAGCCTGAAAGCCGCCGAAGACAGCTTTTCAGCCAACACCCAGCGCTACCAGACCGCCCAGGCCCAGCGCACTCAAGCCGAAGCCCGAGTAAAGGCCCGGCTCGCTGAGCCCTCGACCCGGCAACTTTTGATGGCCAAGGCCTGGCAGCAGGCGTTGCCGGACTACCTGGGCAGCCCAGTCCTGACCCAGATTCGCTACGACGCTGATCGTCAGGTCTTCAATGCCGTGCTGACCAGCAGCAAGACATCCTGGCAGCAGGAAGTGACCGTGCCGGCGCCTCTCAACCAGGCGCAGGCACTGAAGATGGACTTGGAGAGCGGGAAGATCGCACCGATCGTGACCTTCGCCGTACCGCAGTTGAAGGCGGAGTGGAGTCTGGTCGAGAACGCTGCGCTGCGAGCGAGTCGATTCGCGAGTGCCAGGGCTTCGATTCCGGAGCTGGACGCCTTCATCGCCGAGTATCCAAACAGTCCGGAGGCGCCGCTAGCCCGTGCGCGAATTCTTGAGTTGTCGAGAAACTCCATCCAAAGCCTGGAGCGATTCGTTGCCAACTACCCCAACAGTCCGGACGTCCCCGCAGCCCGCAAGCGCCTGTTCGACCTGGTCACGAGCAGCCAGGAACTAGTTGATCGGATCCAGAAGCACGCTACGTGGCCTGAGGTCGTGGCGGCCCGAGCCAAGTTGGCTGCAGTACAGAAGACCGAATTCGACAAAGCGCGCAGCTCCGACAGTGCCGCGGCGTGGCAGTCATTCATCGACAAGCTGGCCGGTCCCGACACACAGAAGCTGATCGCCGAGGCTCAAAAGCGACTGGCCGTCGCCCGTTCTCGGGAGTCGGCCGAAGAGCGCGAACGCGTGGCGCAGTGGGAACGCGACCGGCCACGTCGTGAAGCGCGGCAACTGTGCGAGGCGCAGAAGGCGACCTGCTTGGCCAGCTGTCCTATGGACCGGGTCCTAACAACGCTGCTGGACTCGACCTGTAAGAACCGGTGCGAATCGGTCTCTTGCTACTGACGACCAGCCTGCCGCAGTGCCACCAGCGACGCCTACACGATGTTGGCCGCGTCGACCGCGGAGTTGGCGCCAAAACGTGCCTGAGGCCGTTGGAGCTTGGCGCCGAACCGCGTCGAGGCAGCCACTTTCGCGGCGCCTCCACGCCGGACCCGAATGACGATGCTGCAAGCCATAGTGACCTAGGCCATCCGCCCCGCGCCGACAATGCCGCGCTGCAGACTGCAGCCCAAAACACTGATTGGCCTCGATGCAGCGCATGCGTCGGCAGCGCTTTTCCAGCGTGCCGGTAACCAGTCGCTCCCGACGGTCCGTTTCTGGCCGGCAGCGTGAGTCCGCAGCCACACCGGGAAGCTGTCGTTTGAGGTCGAATCGGTCGAGGGCGAGTCGCCGACGTGCAGGTGTGAAGCTCAGCAGCCCACTCAGCAGGCCAGACCGCTTTCGCTCAGGCAACGGGGCTCATCGAACCATCCGAACTCGCGGACATGACACTTGCCCCAGTGCGGCAGCCTCGATGTACCGCAGGAGGAGTTCATCGGACGACCAGGAGCCACCTCGGGCGACAAAGCGACTCGGCGCATCGACGACAGCCCCATCGCATCCGCCGTTCGGGTTAGCCGGGGACCGGCGGGCGGTCGCGCAGGTCCCAGAAGCTGCCCTGCCAGTTCGAAATGCGCCCCTCGGTGTGGCACATCGGGCAACGCCACACTATGGCGTCGTCGTTGGCCCGGACTGCTTCGATCGCACGCTTCTTGCACTTGAAGCATCTCGGCGCCGGCGAGACCATCGGCCTCACGTCTGAGGCATACGCGACCACGTCAACATTGAATTGCGCAATGGCGCGCGCTGGACCTTTGACAGGGCCGATCACGCCAGTCTTGTCAAGAAAGTGTGTGAGGTCGGTGACGTACATTGGGTGTTGGTCAGGTGTAGTACTCGGCGTCTGCGTTTGGCGTCAATCGTGTTTGCGCACGAGCCCAACAACTCCAGCATATATGACCGGCACTCGAGATGTTCGGTGCTTCCAGGTGCTCCTCTGCGGCAGCGAAGCGCTTACCCATTGTCAGTCCACCAACTGCCAGCCGTGAACCAACAGGTAGGCTTGGATGAGAGCACGCGCTGCGGGTCCGCGCGATGAAATCAGACAACCCCACAGTCGCAGCGCCCCAGCTTGAAGCTTCGCGCTGCACCGTCCTCAGCATCCCTGGATGCCTCGACGATCTAGGTGTCGCTGATGTCAACTCAGACACCCTCGCTCCATCAGCGAGAACGTTCCTTCTCCCACGCTCGATCGACCTGAAGTCCGCCAGCCCCTTGCTGCAGTTCAACCCGCCCAGGTGCTGCGAACGCCTCTTGGACAAACCTCGCCACGGCGCTCGCCAGACGGAGATCAGCTGGATCTGCAGATGACGCCAGGGCTCGCCCAAGGCGTTTCCAAGCCTCGATTGCTTGTGCCCTCGAGGCCTGCGCCCCCACCCCGGTCCTGGCGCTCGGCTGCTCGAAGCGAAGGCGTCCTTCCTCACGGGCCTTCCTCCGCCACAGTGCGTCGTAGTTGCGATTCCTACCGCGCGCAAACTGTCGGGTCGCCTCTGCGTCGACGCCCTGCTCTCGCAGCCTCTGTGCAAACGTCTCACGCCATCGCTGAAGGTCAGCCTTCCTCGGATTGAGCCGCTTCCCATCCCGTGCTTCAGCCCGAACGCTGATGTGCACATGCGGGTTCGCCTGGTGGTCGTGCAGCACCATCACGTACTTGTGGTCGGCAAGCTCGGCCTGCGCAAACGCTCGAGCAGCACGCTGGACCACCAGTGCATCCGTGCCGCGCGGCATCGACAGCATGATGTTGAGTGCCTCGCGCCGCGAGCCAGCATCGGCGTCCTCAGGTATCAGGCTCCCCCCGAAGCGCCAGTCTTCAGCAAGATCGCACACGGCATGCCGCCCTTGAAGAGCCTCGCCACGGTCATCTTCGATCTCAAGTCGGCCGTTCTTGCTGATGTAGCGGAAGTGAGCCGTGATCGCGCCCATACCTCGCCCACCGCCAGTCACCTTCACCATGACCTGCGGTGCCTGACGAACCACCGTGGCGGCGATGCGATCACGAATGGTTGCCGCGCACTGCCGCACTCCCGCAGCGCTCAGCTTCGGCGTCGGACTGGGTCTGACCATCCGATTGCCCGGATAGAAGAGCCGATCCCCCCAGGTGATCAGAACGCCGTCGATGTTCACGCCTTGTGCCATGGCTCGCTCCGCGGTTGTGACGCCTGCGACTTCGGGGAGCGTGCTCGGCCGAAGATGTTCAGTTTGGCCAGGCCGGTTGCGGCGACCGTCAAGTGGCGGCCCACATCGCCCGCAAGGGTGTCGAGCATGGCTCGATATCCCTGCGCCTGCTGGACATTGCCGACGCGCAGCAGCGCCACAAGCCGGTGAACGTTCCGATTCAAGGTTGAAAGCTCCGCGCAGGACGACACCAGCGCTGCGATGAGCTCACGGCGCACCCCACCCTCATTGAGTACGGGCACGCCGTCTGCCAACCCCACCAGATACGCGCCGCGCGACAAGCCGGCGGCCTTGGCACCGGCGTCGATGCGCCGCGACTCTTCGCACCTGACCCTCACGGAGAGCTTGACCCATGCCGCTTGATCGCTCGGAGCGTCGGCGCCCACCAGTGGCGGAACGACTTCAGGGTAGGCACGCCCAAGCACAGCCGCGACGGCGTCTCGGACCACAACGGACACGGTCACCCGTTTTGCCTTCGCATGCGCCACCAGCAGGGCTTTCAAGCCGCGCATGTCGACAGTGACGAAGTCGTGTGTTGAAGAGTCCATGAGCCGATCAAAGAAGGCCGGCGAAGCGTTTGTGAAATCAGCGGCACGCCGCCTATCTCTGCACTCACCCATGATCCAAGTATTGGCTCAAATCCACGCAGATCCGGCGATGGATTTGAGTTCAATTTCAGCATCGCCGGCGGCCAAAACAGGCTGAAGATCTGCCGATGAAGCCCGGCAGAAGAGCCTCTTCCGACCGAACTGAAATGAGAGCAGAACGAGACTGAAAATCCTGAAAATAACTGAAAAACATCCGACCAGAAGCCGATCAACGACGACCCATACCCGACCAAATCCCTGGCTTTGACCACCCGTCACCATGACGCATCTGATCCCCGCCACCTCACCCGGCCGCGTCACACGCAAGGCGCGCAAATATGCAGCTGATATCGCGCGCTTGCGGCTGCTGGGCTACACGCTGGACGCGATTCGACAGGCCCTCGCCGACGCGGGGGTACAGGTGAGCATCTGCACGGTATGGCGAGAGGCGAAGCGTGTTGACGCGCGGGCGGTGGCCGCGCCGCAGGCAGTGCGCCTTCCATCCCAAAGTTACCTTGCCGGCCAACAAACGCTTGCATCTGCGACCGTTCGCCCTCCGCCACAAGCCGCATCGCCGGTCGATGCAGCCCCACCCGCCCTTGCCCAGTGTTCAGGCAAGGATCTCGCGGAGGCCTTTGTGAACATGCAAATCACCAATCCGTTCTTTCGTCGAAAGGGGTAGATGATGAAAATCGCGGTCATCAATTTCTCTGGGAACGTCGGTAAGTCCACCATCGCGCGTCATCTGCTGCTGCCGCGAATTCCTGGCGCTGAGCTGCTGTCTGTCGAAAGCCTGAACGCGGGCAACGAGGACGCTCAGGTGATTCGGGGCCGGCAGTTCGGCGAGCTGCAGGAGTACTTGCAAACGATCGACAACGCCGTCGTCGACATCGGCGCCAGCAACGTCGAGGACCTGCTGGCCTTGATGCACCGCTACCGCGGCAGCCACGAGGACTTCGATGCCTTCGTCATTCCGACCGTGGCGCCAATCAAGCAGCAGCAGGACACCATCGCCACACTAGTTGACCTTGCAGGACTTGGCGTGCCGGCAAGGCGGATGAAGATCGTGTTCAACATGATCGAACACGGCGATGAGGTGGAGGCGGTCTTCTTCCCACTCTTGGCATTTCTGCGGGAACATCAGATCGCACCTATGAGTCTGGATTGCAGGCTGCCATTCAATGAGATCTATAGGCAGTCACCAGGACAGAAGGTCGATATCTTCAAGCTGGCCGAGGACAACACCGACTACAAGGCCTTGATCGTGAAAGCCACGGACTCCATCGACAAGCTCCAGTTGGCGCGCAAACTGGCCGCACGAAGATTGGCGATTGGCGCGATCCCTCTGCTGGACGCATGCTTTGCAGCCCTCGGTCTGGCGGAACTTGTCGAACCGGGTGACGAACTTGCAGTGAACGCCTCATGAAAGATCCTGGCATGGCTCGCGAAGCCCTGATCGTCGAGGTGCTCGGCGATATGGCGGCATTGCTAGACCGTATCGAGAAGCTTGGGCCGGCCTTGGCTTCGACCGCAGGTGCAATCACTCTGGCAAGCACAAAGCTCGAAGCTCAAGCGGCCTCGATGGAGGCCCGCATGACCACGCTCGCCGCGCTTACCCAGGAGCAGGTCGTCAAACACATAGCACGCCGAACGACTGAACTTGTGCGCAGCGCGGCCGAAGCCGAATCCCGGTCGATGGCGGCCTTCGCGCGCGCATTGCTCCACGCGGAGCTGAACCCAGCACTGCGAAGCCTCATTCAGTCGGCCCAAGCCTGCGCTGCGAACAACGGCAACCGCGCCGGCAGTGGCCGCACGCTGTGGTGGGCTTGTGCCGCCACAGCGGCAGGATCGTCGATCCTGACCTGGGCGCTGGCAACCCTTGCACTGACCCGGTAGTCAGTGCGGCATGCAGCGGATGAAGACACCCTCAAGTTGAGGAAGCACGGCGCAGACGACACACGAGTCGGGTGCGAAGGCAACACCGGCTCGGTGGCGGCGCGAGCACGGCGGGCAGGCGTTCAGCCGCCGCCGCGCCCGCGCGGCGCCTGGGCCGGCGTACGTTTCGCTCGCCAGCTCAGCAATGTGCCCCCAACGTCTCCGCGTCTCCCAGTCTCTGGTTCTGTGGATGGGCGGACAGGCTTGATGCCAGGCCATCAGGACCCAGCGACACGCTGGATCCGGAGCCGAATCCAGCGTGCCGCAGCTGCATCAAGCCTTCAGCTTGCGCATTTCCTCGGCCAGCATCCACAAGCCGCGATTGAGGCTGACGCCGCGATCAATGCTCCCGACCGGCCGGGTCTGGATGCGCTTGCCCTGCGCATTGCGCCCAGTCTGCCCGCCTCGCATGACGTTCTCCTGCACCCGCTGGAACGTCGTCCACAGGCTGCGGCCAGTATCCTCGGCACGGCGTGGCTGGGTCAGTTGCTCGGCCGTCACCGGCGCCTGCAGTTGCTCACCCGTCGTTTCGCTCAGCCGCTCGCCGAAGCGCAGTGCCAGTGCGGCCTGAGCAAACGCAAGCTCTTCGCGCTGCCCGAGCTGCAATGACTTCATCGCATCGCTGTGTTCCTCGACTTCCTCGAACTCGTCCAGCACCCGGAAAGCGCCCTCGATGACCTCGCCCTGGATGTTGCCCTTGTGCGGGATGCGGATGTCCTCGACCACGTCGCCAACGACAAGACCGTTACAGCAGACGAAGCGGAACATACCCGCCAGCATCTGGTAGGAGCTGGCACCGTCGTGGCTGTTGATGAGAATGATCTCGTTGGCCTCGGGCTTGGTCTGGACTTGGCCCGCATGGCGCATGCGGATCAGGTGTTTCGTGAACTCGGCCTTGCCTTCGATGCGGCTGGAGCCCTGCGCAACCATGAAAGGCTCGAAGCCCTCCTTGCGCAGGCCGCGCAGCACCTCGATGGTTGGGATATAGGTGTAGCGCTCTGAGCGGCTCACGTGCTTTCCTTGCGCAAAGATCGACGGGGCGGCAGCGCGCATCTGATCTTCACACAGCGGCTGATCGCCGCGCAGGACGCGGGCACCGCGCGAGAAACGGGTGGCCAGGGTTGGGGTGGTGGCGTACATGATGGATTCCTTCAAACGTTGAGGTCGGTTGGGATGCGTGTCGATGGACTGAGAAGAGAAGGCAAAAGGACGCGCACCGTTGCCGATGCCCGCCCTGTTCGCTCAGGCCTCGGACTTTGCGGGCTCGCGGGCCGGGCGACGCGTGCCACTGCCGGTCTTGCGGGTGCTGCCCTCGGATGCAGGGCGTTCAGAGTGGCGGTCTTCGGAGGGGCGTTCCGCCGTACGACGGGCATCGGACTCGGCGCGGCTGTCCAGATAGTCCAGCTCCTCGATGGTGAAGGCCCAGCCATAGACCGTGGCGCCGTCCTTCTCGTAGTTGTTGTTCTGCAGCCGGCCGACGATGTTCACGTGCGAACCCCGCTGCAGATACTCTGCGGCGTTCTCGGCCTGGGTGCCCCACAGCGTCCATTGGATGGCGGTCGCCTTCTGCTCGCGCGCATCGCCGGAGCCGCGCACGGTGTTGCTGATGGCGGTCACCGTGCCCTTGGCGATCTTGCCTTCCCGACCGGGGACGAACTCGATGCGAACCGGGCCCGCCAGATGGGCGTTGCGCTGGATGATTTGAACGTTGGCCATGATGATCTCCTTGCATGAGAGCCCAGCCGGGCTTCGTGCTGAAGGCCCTGCAAACTGATCCTCTCGCTTGGACTCCTCGCTCCCGCCCACGGGCGGGCGGGGGGTGGGCATGGCCCCTTCCCTCACGGGAAGGGGTGGGGGATGGGTGGGGTTCTTCCGCTGCCGAAGCAGCGAGCCGGTTTCCCGGCCCACCGTATTGAGATCCCCCCACAAGTCCCCCTCACCTGCGGATGGGGGCGCCGTGGGGGGAGCGCGGTGGGGCGACCGGCGCACAGGCAGCCCCACACGGGCGACGCAGCAACGCGGCCGATGTGCCAGCTCGCCTGGCGCAGCGGTTGCCGCGAAGTCGCCTTCAGCGACTTGAGCAGCGGCGGCCCTGCGGCCGGCGTGACACCAAGGGAGCCGCAGGCGAGCGACTGGCGCGACGGTCGAGCCGCTGCGAGCACTTCACAGCGGCCCGGCTCCGGGCATGGCGGGTGACCGGGGTGGCGATCTGGCCGGCAAGGCGCGCAGCGCAGCTCATCAGGGCCGGCCTGTTCGCCAAGCGGGCCCGTCGCGCGCAGCGCGAGGGAATAGGCCCGCGGACACGGGCACGGGAAAGGGCCGCTGCACCTTAGGCTCCGCAGGAGACGAAAACAACGTGCTGCCGGGGCGGGTCCGTCCCCGCCCCGGCGTACTCAGGCTTGCAGCCGAAGCGCAGCCGGCAGCCAGCGCTTGCCCGACAGCAAGGCTTCGGCCTTGCTGACCGCCTCGCCCTTCTTGAGCTTTGCCAGCGTCGCAGCGGCTGCCCCCTCGCCGGCTTCCGTCAGCGCCTCGGCGATCAGCGACTTCGGCACGCGGCCGAGATAGCTCTCGCCGCTCACCACCCACCAATCAGCCATGTCCAGCTCGACCGCCGCAGCGAGCGTCTGTGCCGGCTTTGCCTGCGGCGAGCCGTGCAATGCACTGGCGGTGAGTGCCGCGCACAGCGTCAGCAGCTCGACCAGTTCGCCCACCGGCTGCTCCAGCAGGTAGGACAGCAGCCCCGAGGGCTCGGACGGCACCTTGTTGCGCCATGCCTGCACCAGCTCGGTCAACTGCTGATGCGCCAGGTCATTCACCAACGTCGGCTCGATCTGCGCCAGCGACCAATTGCAGCTCTGCACGCTGACGCCGAGCGCTGTCGGGGACTCGTAGCGTGAAGCAGCGCCGTCGTAGAGCAAGGGGGTCGCCATCGCGTGCGCCAGCGCAGCCAGCGCCACACCGGGCTTGCGCACCAGCGCGACCTGCAACGCCTCCGTCTTGTGGGCCGTCAACTGCCTGCGCAGCATTTCGGAGAGGCCGCAGCCCTTGGCAGTTTCGCTGTCCTCTGCGTGCTCACCGGCCCGTGAGCCGGCATGGACGTCGACCGGCCCGCCCACCGCCCGCGCGGCAGCATCGCGTGCCTTGCGATGGTCCTCCTGGCGGATCAGATGGCGGGTCAGCACCGGTTCACCCGCATGGCTCAGCGACAGCAACGCGCCAGCCATCGCAGCGACCTCGGGGGCGCAACAGGCCAGCGACGACTCGATGTCGTTGATCCGGGCCTGCAAAGCCTCGGACTGCGCTTCCAATGCCTCGATCTGCGCCCCTTCCTCACTTTGGTCGCTTTGGTCTTCTGCATCGTCGTCCTTGTCGTACAAGGCTTCGACCTGCTGATCAATCTCGTCCTGAGCGCGCTGCAGCTCATCGAGCGCGTGGGCCTGCTCGGCGGAAGGCTCGCGCCGGCTCGTCGGCGCCTTCTGGTATCGCTGCCGAACCGTGTGGTCATAGTCGAAAGCCACATCAACCCAGGGCCAGCCGTCCTTCTCGCACAGTTCGGCCGCTTGGGTCTTCAGCTTGTCCAGCGCCATGCGCTGCATCAGCTCGGGGTCGCCAATATGGGCTGCGCTGCCCTCCTCGTCGGCGAACAGATCGCGGACCACATGTCCACCGGCCGCCTCGTAGGCCTGGATGCCGACAAAGCGCACCAGATGGCCACGCACGCCCTCGCCCAAGATCACCTGCCGCAGCGCGGCGGGACTGCGGTTGAAGACCGGCAGGCATTCCCAGACGCTCTCCTGTTTCTCATGGGTGTCTGCCAGCGACAGCGCCATCAATTGATCCATGGTCACGTCGCCCGCACGGAACAGTGCAAACAGCTTGGGAGTCACGGTGGCGAGCTTCAAGCGCCGCTTGACGGTCAGCGGCGTGAGTCCGAAGCACAGGGCAATGTCATCGATACCGGCGCCGGCGGTCACCATGTCCGCGAAGGCCTGCACCGTGTCAGCAATGCTCATCGGCTTCTGGCCCTGGTTCTCGGCCATGCTGACCGCGATGGCCCGGTCGGCCGGCACCACGGCGCACAGCACTTGCTCATCCAGGGTGATGTGCCCGCGCTTGACCAGGAGGTGCAAGGCCCGCAGCCGCCGCCCGCCCGCGATCACCCCATGCGTGTAGATACGGTGTTTGTCCTTGCCCTTGCCCCGCCGGGCACTGTCGTACGCCAGCACGGTCAGGTTTTGCAGCAGGCCCTGGGCGGCAATCAAGTCGGCCAGTTCCTCGATCTCCGCCTCGGTCGGCGAATCCTTTCGCACATTGCGCTCATCGATGCGCAGGCCGCGCAGCGGCAGATAGGCCAATACGGCCTCCTGCTCCCCCGCCCGCAGGGCAATGCCTGCTCGCCGGTGAGTCTCGGGAGGTGCGGAGGGAACGTCCGCCTCCAGGCTGTTGCTGCTGCGGTTCGTTGGGGTTGCTGTCTTGCTCATGGCACGCCTTTCTGCGTTGGTGGTGGGGAAATCTGCTCACTGGAGCCGTCTCGAACGGGTCTTGAGCGCAGAGGCGTGCCAAAGGCAATGGCGGGCCCGCAGGCCGCAGCCCGCAGTGCGGCGAAGCCAAACGAAGGGACCGGGTGAGGAGCTCGGGCGCAGCCGCACGGTTGCCGCCGGCACGCCGCTGCGCTACCGGTCGGGACAAGGACGGCTCCGGAGCAGATCGACAGAACTCCGCCACCGCGAAGGCGAGCAAGGACAGCGCTCAAACCCCCGGCGAAGCGCAGCACGCCGCCGCCTCAGCGACGGCACCTCCACCGCGCAGCGGTGCTGATCCATTCAGAACAAGATCGGGCGCCCGTAACCGGACAACATCTGCCTATCCGCACCCGCTGGGACGGCTTAGGGCATGTCCTTGGAAGGCTAGAAAATGCCTTGCTACCCAATACGCGCAGCGCTTTGAGCTGGGCCTGCAGCGCGACCACGCAAGCGAACGCCAGCGTTGATCGGGCTGCCAATTTGAACTACTGGTCCACTCATGCAACTCTTCCATCCAGAACTCAACACGGCGTCAACTGCACAGCCTGCATTGCTTCCATGAACGGCGCGGCACCGCCATGCGCAGCTATGCAGCGGCGGGATGACTGCCCTGGCCTCGCGACCACGGAACAGTAGAAAGGGGCGTTGCGGCGTGAGGGCGTCGTGAAGAACGCGTGAAGACGAGGCGAATATCGCCCCTTCAATGGCTCTCGATCAGGCTCGCCCCTGAGTCGCCGAGATTCGCCACTACCGTCCGGTCCGAAGCGATTGACAAACCCGCGCCTCGGGCATCGGCTTTGCTGTCAACCCGCCAAAGGACTGATCCTGACCCGGTGCTTTGCACCACGCCTCAACAAGAACACCGCCGGAATCAGGAACAAGGACAACAACGGCGCGCTGACCATGCCGCCGAGCATCGGCGCCGCAATCCGGCTCATCACTTCGATGCCCGTGCCACTCCCCCAGACGATGGGCACCAGGCCGGCGAGGATGACGGCCACCGTCATGGCCTTGGGGCGCACGCGCAGGACCGCACCGTCGCGTATGGCCTCCAGCAGCAGCTCGCGCGTCATAGGCCGGCCGGCCGCTAGCCGCGCCTCGAGCGCGTGGCGCAGGTAGATCAGCATCACGACGCCGAACTCGGCCGAGACACCGGCCAGGGCAATGAAGCCCACGCCGGTGGCGATCGACAGGTTCATCCCCATCGCGTAGAGGAACCAGATGCCTCCGGTCAGCGCGAAGGGCAAGGTCGCCATGATGAGGACAGCCTCGTCCAGGCGCTGGAAGGTCAGGTAGAGCAGCACGAAAATGATGAGCAAGGTGGCCGGTACGACCACTTTCAGCCGGGCATTGGCGCGCTCGAGATACTCGAACTGACCGGAGTACGCAACGCTGACGCCGGGTTCCAGCCGCACCGACTGCGCCACGGCAGCGCGCAGATCCTTGGCCACCGCGGCGAGGTCGCGGCCGCGCACGTCGACATAGACCCATCCCGAGGGCCGTGCGTTCTCGCTCTTGAGCATTGGCGGCCCGTCCGTCAGATTGACCTGCGCCACCGTGCCGAGCGTGATCTGTTGCCCCATCGGCGTCAGGATGGGCAGCGTGGCAAGGCGTTCCGGCGAGTCGCGCCATTCGCGCGGGTAGCGCAGATTGATCGGGTACCTGGCCAGACCCTCGACCGTCTCGCCGATGTTCTCGCCACCGACGGCGCCCGACACGATGGCCTGCACATCGGCCACGCTGAGGCCGTAGCGCCCTGCTGCGGCGCGGTCGATGCGCACGTCGATGTAGCGGCCACCGGTCAAGCGCTCGGCCAGGGCGGAAGACACGCCCGGCACGGTCTTGGAGACCTGCTCGATGGCAGTGGCGATGCGGTCGATGGCAGCCAGGTCGGTGCCGGAGACTTTGACCCCGATCGGACTCTTGATGCCGGTGGCCAGCATGTCGACCCGGTTGCGTATCGGCGGAATCCAGATGTTGGCCAGCCCCGGGATGCGCACCGCCCGGTCCAGTTCCTCGACCAGTTTCTCAGGCGTCATTCCGGGGCGCCACTGCGCGCGGGCCTTCAGCTTGATCGTGGTCTCGAACATCTCAAGCGGTGCGGGATCCGTGGCCGTCTCCGCGCGGCCGGCCTTGCCGAACACGCGCTCCACTTCGGGCACCGTGCGAATCATCCGGTTGCTGATCTGCAGCAGCTCGGACGCTCGCTGAGCCGACAGTCCCGGCAGCGCCGAGGGCATGTACAGCAGGTCGCCTTCGTCGATGCTGGGCAGGAACTCGCCGCCCAGATGCATCAGGGGCCATGCCGTTGTCAGGAGAACGGCCGCGGCCAGTGCCAGCGTTGCCTTGGGCCATCGAAGCACCCATTCGAGCGCCGGGCGATAGACGGCAATGAGTGCTCTCGTGATCGGGTTCTTCTGTTCGTCAGGGATGCGGCCACGTATCCAGTAGCCCATCAGCACCGGAATCAGTGTGACCGAGAGTCCCGCTGCTGCTGCCATCGAATAGGTCTTGGTGAAGGCCAGCGGCCCGAAAAGCCGCCCTTCCTGCGCTTCCAGCGTGAAGACCGGGATGAAGGACAAGGTGATGATGAGCAGCGAGAAGAACAAGGCCGGGCCGACTTCTTCGGCGGCCTCGGTGATGACGCGCCAGCGCTCAGGCCCCACCAGCTCTTGGCCGGGGTGGGCATGCTGCCAGGCCTCCAGCTTCTTGTGGGCGTTCTCGATCATCACGACGGCGGCATCGACCATCGCGCCGATGGCGATGGCAATGCCGCCCAGCGACATCATGTTGGCGTTGATGCCTTGGTAGCGCATCACGATGAAGGCCGCCAGCACGCCCAGCGGCAGCGAGATGATGGCCACCAGGGCCGAGCGCAGGTGCCAGAGGAACACCGCGCAGACCAGGGCCACGACGATGAACTCTTCGCCGAGCTTGTAGGTCAGGTTGTCGATCGCCCGCTCGATCAGAGCGCTGCGGTCGTAGGTGGTGACGATCTCGACCCCCTTGGGCAGGCTGGCCTGCAGCTCGGTGAGCTTCTTCTTCACCGCTGCGATGGTCTCCTGCGCGTTCTTGCCCGAACGCAGGATGACCACGCCGCCGGCCACCTCGCCCTCACCGTCCAGCTCGGCGATGCCGCGGCGCATCTCCGGCCCGACCTGGACGGTGGCCACGTCGCCGAGCCGAATCGGCACGCCGCCCCGAGCGGTTAGCGTGACAGCGCGGAAGTCATCCAGAGTCTTCAGATAGCCGCTTGCTCGCACCATGTACTCGGCACCGGCCAGCTCCAGCACGGAGCCGCCGGCCTCCTGGTTGCCCGCGACCAGCGCCTCGCGTACCTGGGCCTGTGTGATGCCGAAAGCGGCCAGCTTCGTCGGATCGAGGACGACCTGGTACTGCTTGACCATGCCGCCAATGCTGGCCACTTCGGCCACATTCGGCAGGCTCTTCAGCTCGAATTTCAGGAACCAGTCCTGCAGCGAGCGCAACTGGGCCAGGTCGGTCTTGCCCGTACGATCAACCAGTGCGTACTGGAAGATCCAGCCGACCCCGGTGGCGTCAGGCCCGAGCGCGGACCTGGCCGTGGCCGGCAGCCGCCCCTGCACCTGGTTCAGGTACTCCAGCACGCGGGAGCGGGCCCAGTACAGGTCCGTGCCGTCCTCGAAGAGCACGTAGACGAAGGAGTCGCCGAAGAACGAGAAACCGCGCACCGTCTTGGCCCCGGGCACGGACAGCATCGTCGTCGTCAGCGGATAGGTGACCTGGTTCTCGACGATCTGCGGCGCCTGGCCGGGATAGCTGGTGCGGATGATGACCTGCACGTCGGAGAGGTCGGGCAAGGCGTCGATCGGCGTGCTGCGCACGGCCCAGATGCCCCAGGCCAGCAACATGGCCGTGGCCAGCAGCACGAGGAATCGGTTGCCCACCGACCAGCGGATCAGGCGCGCGATCATGGCTTTCCTCCTGACGCGGCTGTGCCGACTGCGACCCGTTGGATGGAAACGATCACATAGTCACCATCTCGCTTGGAGAAGCCGAACTGCACGAGTTGACCGGTCTTCAACCCGGCTGCCAAGGTCGGCTTGTCGAGTTTGAATCCCATCGTCATGGCCGGCCAGCGTAGTGCAGCAATTGGCTCGTGCGAGAGCATCAATTGCTGGTCGCCAATTTCGGTGATGGATCCCCTTGCGCTATAGACCTCGACCGGACCTTGATGCTGCGCTGCGCTCGATGCGCCCGGAGCTTCAGGCAGAACTGCCGCGGCTGCCGGCGTCACGCCTCGCATGCTGGCTTCCGAATCGATCAGGAACTGCGCCGATGCAACGACTTCCTGCCCGACATCAAGCCCGCTGCGAAGCACTAGCCAGTCGTCGATTTCGCGCTCCACCTGAACCTCGACAGGCCGGAATCGCCCGGGAGCATCGACCACATAGACCAGCGCGCGCTTGCCGGTGCGGATCACCGCCTCGCTGGGCACGACCATTTGCATGCGGCTGGCACCCAGCAGACTGGCCTGACCGGACATGCCGGCTTTCAGGCGCTGCCGGGGGTTGGGCAGTTCCAGCCTGACCTTCAGGGTGCGGGTGTCCGGGTTGGCCTCGGGCAAGACACTGACGACCCGTGCTTTCAGGATTTCGGCACCGAATGCCGCCAGACGCAGTTCGGCCGTCTGACCCACGCGGACCGATCCCGCCTGCGCCTCTGGCACGGCCACGTCGAACCAGACCGTCGACAGTCCGTTCAGTCGCGCCAGGCTCATGCCGGCCGACACCGTCATGCCTTGCCGCACCATCAGTTCAGCGATCAAACCACCCTGCGGCACAACAACGGTGTGCCGCGCCTGAACCTGGCCGCTGCGTTCCACCGCCGCGATCACATCTTCCGCCATGCCCAGCAGCGTCAGCCGCTGCCGGGCAGCATCGGCCAGCGCTGCATCTCCGAGTGCCCGGACCGACAGGTACTCGCGTTGCGCCGCCACCCAGTCGGGCAGCAGCAGGTCGACCAGGGGCGCGCCGGAGGCAATCACGTCGCCGGGAGCCCGCGCATAGACTTTCTCGACAAAACCGCTGGAGCGCGCCTGCACGACGCTCACCTCGCGCTCATTGAGCTGCACGGTACCCACGGCTTCGACATGGCTGCTCAACTGGCGCTGCTCGACCTTGGCTGTGCGCACGCCCAGCGATTGGACGGCCTCGGCGCTCACGGTCACTCCAGGTGCGTCCCCTCCGGCCTCGTCGGCGTACCTGGGCTGCAACTGCATGTCCATGAAGGGCGACTTGCCGGGCTTGTCGAACTTCTGCGTCGGCACCATGGGGTCATACCAATACAGCACCTTGCGTTCGGATGGCGCGGAGCCATCGGGAGCAACATCGGGCACCGGTGTCCAGCGCGCAATCGTCCACCCCAGCCCTGCGCCGGAGGCCACCAGGATCAGCGCGACCATCACTTGTCTTGTTCTCATGGCTTACTCCTCGCTCAACGAATTCAGGCGGACTTGCAGCAGGCTGCGCTGTGTCTGCAGTTCGATCAGGCGCATGCGCTGCTCCAGCAGCTGCGAGCGCGCCGCAAGAACGGCCCCCAGGTCGGACTTGCCCGACTGGTAGCCGCTCATGCTCAGGGCCAGCCGGTCTTGCGCCAGCCGCAGCCCGTCCGACTCGATGCGAGCGATCTGACGATCGAGCGCCTGCAGGTCCGCCAGCTCTTCGTCCAGTTCCTGGCGGTGCCGGCGCTCGGCCTCCTCGCGCTCGGCGTCGATCCGTTCGGCATCGCGCAACTTGGCCGCAATCGCCGGCTGCTGGCGACGGTCCTTCTGCCAGGGCAGGTCAAAGCTGAGCTGGAACGACACCATGTCGCCCCACTGGCGTCCGCGGCGGCTGTAGGCCACTTCCCAGGCCCAGTCGCCACGAGACTCCGATTGAGCCTCGCGCAACTCCGCCCTTGCCATGGCTTGCATCGCCGGATAGGGGGCCAGTTCAGCATGCTGGTGGAGGCGTGCGCGCAAGGCCTCGGGCTGCAGGGTGGGCGCGGGTACATCACCATCCAGTGGCTCGTCACCCTGCGGCCCAACCAGGCGGCGCAAGGCCGCGCGCGCCTTGTCGGCGTCGCGCTTCAGTTCATCCGCGCGGTCGGCCAAGGTCAATGCTTCCTGCCTCGCCATCAACAGGTCGGTGGCGGACGCGCTGCCGTCGGCAATGCGCGCGGGCAGCGTCTGCTGCAAGCGCTGGTTTTCAGCCAGCAACTCGTCGAGGACGGTACGCCTGCGTTCAGCAGCCTGCACACCGATCCAGGCCGTGCCAAGCGCAAGTCGCAGTTGCAGGCGCTGCACCACCAGCATCGCCCGCTCGCGCTCGGCGCGTGCCAGGCCGACATCGACGCGAGCATCTCGCTTGGCGCGGTTGGGCACTTCCTGCATCAGGCCGATGCGCTGCATCGTCATGAAGTCGCGCGTCAGGCTCCAGCGGTCCATGCCGCCGGTTGGCAGGTTCTCGACGCCCACGGTGAGCCGGGGATCGGGCAACGCGCCTGCCGCGCCTTGGGCGGCGATGGCGCTGTCCACGGACGACTGTTGCGCGCGCAGCGCGGGGTTCTGACGCTCGGCTAGGCTCAGAGCCTCGGCATAGTTCAGGGCAAAGGCTGGGGCTGCCAGCTGGAGGCTGGTAGCCAGGAGCAGCAAGGGGCGCAGGCGGCGCGCCATGCGCAAAGCAGGAGATGACATGGCAGTCCTCGGAAGGGAAGCTGGAACGGAAGCGCCTCACGCAGGAAGCGTGGACGCGGTCGTTCAGCTCAATTCCGCAGGACGAGCAATGCGAGGTAGAGAGGCGGCGCCCCTGGGGGGCGTCGCAGCCCGGCCGCGAGACCGGCCGCGACACCGGCCGGAAGCAGCGGCGGCACCGGTTCGATGATGCCCATCAGCAGCGTGACGGCGGCGGGGTTGGGCTGCAGGTCAGGCACAACCGCCGAGGCCGTGCCCTGCGCATCCCTGTCGCAATGCGCCTTGCAGAGCTGCGGTTGGTCGTCGTCCATCTGCGCAGGCATGCCTTCGCAGCCTGGCATGGCCGCCATCATCTGGCCGTCCTGCAGCGCCCTCTGCAACTGCGGACAGGCGTAGGCCGCCGTGGCGAGCTGCATGAACAGCATCGCCATCAGCAGGCCGCCGGAGATCCAGCGACGAAGACGTCTGGTGCCGAGCATGGGTCGAAGCATAGCGTCCGAACGTCGAGCCTGGTTGTGCCAGGTCAATCTTTCGTCAGCGCCTGGATGATCGGGCAGTATCCCGTCTTCGATCCTGAGTCGCACTGATGCAGCAATGAAGTCAGAGCCCTGCGCATGGCCTTCAGATCGGCCAGCTTGCTTTCGATGATCTTGAGCTTGTGTTGCGCCAGCTCGCGCGTGTCACCGCAGGCATGAGCGGCGTCAAGCCTCAGGAGAGCACCGATCTCCTCCAGGCTGAAACCCAAGGCTTGCGCCCGCTTGATGAACCTGACGCGGCCGACTGCGCTGGCCGGATAGGCCCGCTGGCCACCAGCCGGCCGTGTCGGTTCGCTCATGAGACCGCGGCGCTGGTAATAGCGAATCGTTTCGACGTTCACACCGGCCTCGGCGGCCAGCCGCCCAATTGACAGCTCGCTCATTCGCCCCCTTGACTCCGTACCATGGTACGGACTTTAGACTGTCTTCCATCGAAGCATCGCGGAGCGCGCCAGCCTATGTCGACAGTCAAGATCAAGGGCTCACTTGTTGCCGGAACATTGGCAGCCATCGGTGCCTCGGCGTGCTGTGTTGGCCCGCTGGTGTTGCTTGCCCTTGGCATCAGCGGTACGTGGATTGCCCGGCTGACCGAATTTGAGCCCCTCAGGCCCTGGCTGACTGGCGCCACCATCTTGTTCCTTGGTCTGGCGTTTCAGCGCCTCTACTTGCGACCGCGAAGCTGCGAGCCCGGTTCGACATGTGCGACGCCCGCCGTGCTCAGGCGGCAGCGGCTGTTGTTTTGGTTCACGGCGCTGAGCTTGCTGGCGCTCTTGTCGGTGCCTTGGGTGGCGCCTTACCTGCTCTGAAGGATTCATCCCATGCAAAAAATTATTGCCAGCCTTGTTCTTTCACTCGCGGCAGTGGCCGCACAGGCCGAGAAGCCTCAGTCGGTGACGCTGAACATCCAGAACATGACGTGCAGCATGTGCCCGATCACGGTCAAGAAGGCGCTCGACCAGATGCCCGGTGTCAGCCGGACGAGCATCGACTTCGAAAAGAAGACGGCAACGGTCGCCTTTGACGCGGACAAAACTTCAGCGGCAGCGCTCACCAAGGCAACGACCGACGCGGGCTATCCGTCGACGGTGCGCAAATGACGGCTGTGGCCCCCGTCTTGGACTCCGTGCTGACCTGCCCCCACTGCGGGCACACAAGGCAGGAGTTCATGCCCACCGATGCGTGTCAGTTCTTTTACGAATGCATGCACTGCAAGACCGTACTTCGCCCCAAGCCCGGCGACTGTTGCGTGTTCTGCTCCTTTGGCTCCGTCAAGTGCCCCCCCGTGCAGATGGCACGGGGCTGCGCAAGCTGCGGGAGTTGACGGCAATCGTTTCGAGCGCGCGCGCTGGAGGTGGCTGGACCTACTTCGCCAATACGCGCTTCATGCGCTTGCGGCTGTAGACCTGGAACGCCTGGCCCGGTGGCGCCAGTTCAAAGGTCTAGATAAACTCGTCGTCAGCGATGAACTGGCAGCAGTGCCGCTTTATTCACCGATGAAGCGCTGCAGCGGCATCCAGTGCTCGGCGACTTTGTCGGCAGCGACAGCGGAGCTCATCATCCATCCGGACAGGGCAAGAGCAAGCACGGCCCGGGTAGCGGCTCGCAGCCGGCCCATGGTGCGCTCCTTTTTTCAATGCGCATGGCGGTGGTGAGCGTCCGGATAGTGCGCGTGACTGTGCGTCAGGGGCTCATGCCGGTGCGGGTGTGAATGGCGCGTGCCGGCCGGGACAGGCGGCACATGCTCATGGTCATGATGCGGGTCACCCGCTCCATGGACATGCTCGTGCTCATGCTCTTGCAATTCGTGCTGATGCTCATGCGCATGCCGTTCGGTCAGGTGCAGAGCGACGCCGACAGCCATCAGCAGGCCTGCCAGCAGCAAGGGCCAGGTGATGGGCTCACCCAGCCACACGATGGAGAGCAGCGCCCCGACGAAAGGCGCTGCCGAGAAGTAGGCCCCGGTGCGGGCCGTGCCCAGATGCCGCAGGCCGATCACGAACAGGACCAGGCTGGCGCCGTAGCTGGCAAACCCCAGCAGGCCGGCTGCCAGCACCGTCCCCGTCGCCGGCCAGGCCGCCCCGAGCCACAGGGCCAGCGCCAGGTTGGTGGCGCCGGCTGCCAACCCCTTGCTCATGGCGATAAAGCTGGCGTCATTCAGCGAGACCTTGCGGGTCAGGTTGTTGTCCACACCCCAGGCCAGGCAGGCACCCAGCACGGCAAGCGCCGGCCACCAGGCTTCGCTGCTCTGCATGGCGCCTTGCCTTCCTGGCCAGGAAAGCACGGCGCTGCCTGCCACGATGGCCAGCATGCCCAGCGCGATCTGGCGGTCGAAGTTTTCCTTGAAGGCAAACCAGGCGAGCAGCGCCGTCATCACGCCCTCTGCGTTCAGCAACAAGGACACATGGGTAGCGGGCAGCCGGGACAGACCCAGCATCAGCAAGACCGGCCCGACCACGCCCCCGGCCAGGATGGCACCCAACAGCCAGCCACGCTCCGCAGCAGCCAGGCGCACGGCTGGCGCGCGCCGAAGTACCCGCACCGCCCACAAGCCCAGGCCGGAGCCCAGGTAGAGCAAGCCGGCGAGCAGCCAAGGCCCGGTCTCGGCCAGCAGTGGTTTGGCCATGGGTGTGCCGGCGCCGAACAGGACAGCGGCGGCCAGCGCGGCAGCGATGCCAGGTTGAATCGTCGGTTTCACGACAAAGGCCCCATCGCTGTCACTGCATGACGCAGTGACAGTAGACGAATTGCTGGATGGCGCCCGAAGGCGTGCGATGAGCTTCGGTCAGTTGCTCCAGCAACTCGAACGCACCGCCAAACTGCGCATGCAGTTCGTCCGGTGCATAGCGCATGACGGGCAGGCCGCTGCACTGGGTCGGCCCGTCGGGGCCGAATGCGGCAACGATGACATGCCCGCCCGGCCGCACCGCGCGCCGCACCTGCGCCACATAGGCAGCACGCTGCGCCGGCTCGGTCAGGAAGTGAAACACGGCGCGGTCGTGCCAGATGTCGTAGGCCTGCTCGGCCAAGGGCACCTGGGTGATGTCGCCGACGATCCACTGCACGGCCTTCGCCTGTCGGCCGAGCCGCTGCCGGGCCACATCCAGGGCAGCAGCCGAGATGTCGAGAACGGAGAGCTCAAAGTTCGGCTGTGCAAGGAGGTCGTCGACCAGCGTCGAAGCGCCACCGCCCACGTCGATGACGCGGCTGCCGTTGACGCCTGCAATGCGTTGGACAAGGTCCAGGGACTGCTGCGCATGCGGCTGAAACCAGCTGACCGTATCGGCCGGTTTGCTTCGGTAGACGGTCTCCCAGTGGGTCTTGGCGTTTGTCATGTCACGGTCTCCAGCTTGCGGTCACGTCGATGGGCCCAACGATAAAGCACGGGCAGCACCAACAAGGTCAGCGCCGTGGACGAGAGGATGCCACCGATCACCACCGTCGCCAGCGGACGCTGCACTTCCGCGCCGGTGCCATTGGCGATGGCCATCGGCACGAAGCCCAGCGACGCGACCAGGGCCGTCATCAACACCGGCCGCAGCCGGGTCAAGGCACCCTCCCGAACGGCAGCGTCCAGCGGCAGGCCGTCGTCGCGCAGCGAGCGGATGTAGGCAATCATCACCAAGCCGTTGAGCACCGCTACGCCGGACAGGGCGATGAACCCCACGCCGGCCGAGATCGACAGCGGGATGTCGCGCAGCCACAGCGCCACGATGCCGCCGGTCAGCGCAAACGGCACGCCGGTAAACACCAGCAGACCGTCCTTGACGTTGCTGAACATCGCGAACAGGAGCAGGAACACCATCAGCAGGGCCACCGGCACGACGATCTGCAGGCGCTGGGCTGCCGACTGCAGTTGTTCAAACGTGCCGCCCCAGATCGTCCAATAGCCGCTCGGCACCTTCACCTTGGCCTGCATCTGCGCCTGTGCATCCGCCACGAAGGACCCGATGTCACGGCCGCGTACATTGGCGGTGACGACCACGAAGCGCTTGCCGTTCTCGCGGTTGACCTGGTTGGGCCCCGGCGTCATGTCGAACGTGGCGACGTCGCCGAGCTGCACATAGGCTGCCTTGCCATGGTCCAGCGGCAGGCGGATGGGCAAGCGCATCATGGCGTCGGGGTCATTGCGCAGCGCGTCCGGCAGGCGCACCCGAATGTCGAAGCGTCGGTCGCCCTGGAACAGCGAGCCGGCCTCCTGGCCGCCGATGGCCATGGACACGGTGTCCTGGACCTCGGCCACGCTAAGGCCCAGGCGCGCGAGCTGCTTGCGGTCCAGCTGCAGGGTCAGCATCGGCAGGCCCGAGGTCTGCTCGACCTTCACGTCCTCCGCACCCGGAACGCCCTCCAGCACCTTGGCGGCTTGCTCACCGATGGCGGCCATGGTTGCCGCGTCGTCGCCAAAGATCTTCAGCGCCACATCACTGCGCACGCCCGAGATCAGCTCGTTGAAGCGCATCTGAATCGGCTGCGTGAACTCGTAGTTGTTGCCCGGAACCTTGGCGACGGCCTGCTGCATGGCGCTGACCAGGGAGTCCTTGCTGCGCCGGGGATCCGGCCATTCCGAGCGGGGCTTGAGCATCACCAGGTTGTCGGCCACGTTGGGCGGCATGGGGTCAGTCGCGACCTCGGCCGTGCCCAGCTTGGCGAAGACCTTGTCCACCTCTGGAAATGCCTTGATCGTGCGTTCCAGCTCGGTCTGCATGGCGATGGCCTGCGTCAGACTGGTGCCGGGAATGCGCAAGGCGTGCAGCGCAATGTCGTGTTCGTCCAGGCTGGGGATGAATTCGCTGCCCATGCGCGTGGCCAGCAGGCCGCTCAGCGCCACCGACACCGCCGCCACCGTCATGACCAGCGGCTTGTTCAGCAGCGCCCAGTCCAGCAGCGGCGCATAGCCCCGCTTGGCCCAGGCCATCAGGCGGTTCTCCTTCTCGCCGACGTTCTGGCCGATCAGCATCGCCACTGCCGCCGGAATGAAGGTCACCGAGAGCAGCATCGCGCCGAGCAGCGCGGCCACCACCGTGAAGGCCATCGGGTGGAACATCTTGCCCTCCACGCCGGTGAGCGCAAAGATGGGCAGGTAGACCACCATGATGATGAGCTGCCCGTAGAGCAAGGGCCGGCGCGCTTCACGTGCGGCCGTGAAGACTTCGTGAAAGCGTTCGGTGCGGTTCAGCGGCCGCCCCGCCAGCGTCTGGGCATGGGCCAGCCGTCGCACACAGTTCTCGACGATGACCACAGCGCCGTCAACGATGATGCCGAAGTCCAGTGCACCCAGGCTCATCAGGTTGGCGCTGACCTTGTTCGTCAGCATGCCGGTGAAGGTGAACAGCATGGCCAGCGGAATCACCGCTGCCGTGATGAGGGCCGCGCGGATGTTGCCCAAGAAGACGAACAGCACGGCAATCACCAGCAAGGCGCCCTCGAGCAGATTGGTCTTGACCGTGGCGATGGCCTTGTCGATCAGCACAGTTCGGTCGTAGACCGTGTTGGCGACGACGCCGGCCGGCAGGCTGCGGTTGATTTCTTCCAGCTTCTTGTCCACGGCCTTCGACACGGTGCGGCTGTTCTCGCCCATCAGCAGGAACACCGTACCGAGAACGACCTCGTGGCCATCCCGGGTCGCGGCGCCCGTGCGCATCTCGCGGCCCAGCGACACTTCGGCTACATCGCGAACCCGCACCGGCGTTCCCTGCACGTTGCCGACCACGATGTCCGCGATGTCCTCGATGGTGCTGACCTGGCCGGGCGCACGTATCAACACCTGCTCGCCGCGGTGCTCGATGTAGCCTGCGCCGACGTTGGCGTTGTTGCGCTCCAGCGCCAGCACCAGGTCGCCGAAACTCAAGCCCCGTGCCACCAGCTTGTCGGGCGACGGCGCGACCAGGTATTCCTTCGCGTAGCCGCCGATCGTGTTGATCTCGGTCACCCCAGGGACGGTGCGCAACTGCGGCTTGATGATCCAGTCCTGGATCTCACGCAAGTCCATCGGCGTGTAGGGGCTGCCGTCGGGCTTGAGCGCGCCCGGCTTGGCGTCCACCGTCCACAGATAGATCTCACCCAGTCCGGTGGCGATCGGACCCATCGACGGGATGATGCCGGCGGGCAGCTTGGCCTTGGCCTCCTGGATGCGCTCGTTGACCAGTTGCCGCGCGAAGTAGATGTTGGTGCCCTCCTTGAAGACCACGGTGACCTGGGAGAGGCCGTACCGAGAGAGCGAGCGCGTCTGCTCCAGGCTCGGCAGGCCTGCCATGGCCGTTTCGATGGGAAAGGTGATGCGCTGTTCGGATTCGAGCGGCGAGTAGCCGGCCGCCGGCGTGTTGATCTGCACCTGGACATTGGTGATGTCCGGCACGGCGTCGATGGGCAGGCGCTGGTAGCTGAAGATGCCCAGCGCGGCCATGGCCAGCACGCTGACCAGGACGAACCAGCGCTGCTCGATAGCGAAGCGGATGAGTTTTTCAAACATGGTGATGCCGCCCTCAGTGGTCATGGCTGGCGCCGGCCTTGCCGATGTCCGCCTTGACCAGGAAGCTGTTCTTGGCGGCATAGCGTTCACCGGCCGTGAGGCCCTTGAGCACTTCCACGTAACGGCCGTCGCTGCGCCCGGTCTCCACCGGTCGCGCCTCGAAGAGCTGGCCGTAGCGACCAAACACCACCGGACCGCCGCCCAGTGATTGCACCCCTTCGGCGAGAACGGCCACAGGCACCGCGACTTCGTCCGAAGTCAGGTCCACCGTGACCGGGAGCCCCGGACGCCACAAGCCCTTGGGATTGGGCAGCAGCAGACGCGCCGTGGCGTTGCGACTCTGCTCACCAACCAGCGCTCCCACATAGCTCAACCTGGCCGTGGCCTGGGCCACGAAGGCCGAGGACTGAACCGTGGCGGCATCGCCCACCTTCAGCGCATTCACGTCCTTGGCCGGTACCGTCAGCTCGACCCAGACGGAGGACAGGTCGGCAACCTGGAAAATGGGTGCATCTTCCTTCAGCACTTCGCCGATGCTGATCTTCTTGTCGGTAACGACGCCGTCAATCGGTGAGCGGATCTCGTAGCGGGTCAGGCCTTGCGTCGATTCGCCAGGGGCAACACCGAGGCTGCCCAGCTTCTGGCGCGCGCTTTCGACGGCGATTTCGAGCTCCTGATAGGCCTGCCTGGCAAGCAGGTAGTCCTGCTCGGCGGAGATCTTCTCCTCCCACAGCCGCTTCTCACGCTCGAAGGTGGTCTTGGCCAGAGCCAGGCGCTTCTGCGCTGCCAACACTTCGCTGCGCTGGTCGGCCAGCGCTTGACTGGAGATGACGGCCAGGACCTGGCCCTTGCGCACGCGGTCGCCCGCGTTGGCACGCACGGCCTCGACGATGCCGGCCAGGCGCGGCGTGACGAATACCGTGGCGTCTTGATTCAGCCTGATCTCGCCGAGCAGTTGCAGGCTGCTGCGAATGCGCGCCGGGCCGGCGATGGCGATGTCGACCCCGTTGCGCTTGAGCTGCTCCTCGCTGATCTGCACACGGCCCTCGGCCTGCTCGAACTTGAACTCGAGTGCCTGGCCGGCGATGCTCGCCTCGATGGTGCCAAAGAAGGAATGCGGCTCCTCGACGGTGGCCGAACCCTTGAGGTAGTCCTTTTCGGCGGCGAAGTCGAACAGCTCTGGCGACCGTCCCAGTCGCTCCACGCGGACCTTGACCTTGGCCTGTTCAGGTGGCACAGGCCTGCCTTCATGGTAGAGGTAGATACGGAACTCGGGTGGCACGTCCGTCTCGAAGATGCTGAGTTCCAGCCCGAAGCCCGCCTGCGTGAACAACTTGCCGCCATGGGGGCCTCTGGTGGCCGGTGCGGCCTGTGCGTGGTGGTCGCTGTCGCTGTGACCTTCCTTGTCATGTCCCTTGTCGCCGTGCCCTTCTTCGGCATGGCCTGCCTCCGCATGGCCATGGTCCTCGCCCGCCGGCTGGACCTTGTCGGTGCGCAGAATCGCCGCGCCCAGCACCAGGCCCACGACCAGAACAGCGGCAATTGCCAGGGCTGACTTCTTGTTCTTGATGTCCGTTGTCATCACTGTTTACTCCAGGGGTTGACCATTGCTGGCGGCGGAGCTGCCCAGCAGACGGTCGAGTTCGGTGGCGGCGCGATAGGCGTCGGCGGTGTTGCGCAGGATTTGCTGCCGCAGCTGAAACAGCGTGCGTTGGGCATCGAGCACATCGATGAAGGCGAACTTGCCCAACTCGAAACCCTTCACGGCTGCGTCATAGGCGGTTTGAGCGGTGGGCAGCGCCTCTCTGCGCAGCATCTGCGCCTGCTCGCGCGTCAGTCGCAATTTCTCGAGCGCCTGAGTCACCTCCGCCTGCAGGCGCAAGGTCACCGCCGTCAGTGCTTCGCGCGCCTGGTCTTCGCGGCGCAGCGCTTCGAGCAGATTGCCCTGATTGCTGTCCAGCAACGGCAGCGGCATGGACAGCCCGATCACCGCCTGGGTACGGCCCAGCTCTGCATCGCGCTTGGCGCCCACAGTGAGAGTCAGGTCGGGCACACGTTTGGCTCGCTCGCCTTCGCTCAAGGCTTGACGGCGGGCAATGTCCAGCCGCGCCAGCCGGATCGCCGGCGCCTCGACGATCATTTCGCCCAGGCGCTGCGCGCCTGGCAAGTCAGGCAGCAGGTCTGCGTTGCCGGCGGCCTGCCCGAATTCGACAGCGCCGGGGCCCCACAGCGCGCGCAGCCGCTGTCGGGCCAACAGCTGGTCGCTCTGGGACTGTGCCAGGTCCGCCCGGGCGGCGGCCTCGGCGACCAAGGCCTTGGCCTGCTCCAGCGGTGGCACTTTGCCCGCTTGCAGTCGCTTCGTGGCAATGCCGAAGGCGGTTCGCGCCAGCTCCAGCGAACCCAGACTCAGGCGCACTTGCTCCTGGGCCCCCAGCAGCTCGAAGAAGGCACTGGTGACCGCCGCGCGCAACTCGGCTTGCTTGGCCTCGAGCGCCACGCCAGCCTGCTCACGCGCACGCGCCGCTGCGGCCAGGCGCGCCGAACGCTTGCCGCCCAGCTCAAGGGGCTGGGCCCATTGCACGGTGGTCGTCCGCGTGGCGTTGCGGGTGTCCTCGACCAGCACGCCCAACTCGGGGTTGGGTCGCGCACCGGCCTGGGTCTCGGCGCCGGCCATCGCCTGCAGCTCCAGCCGGGCGATGGCCAGGTCGGGGTTGTGCGTCAGGGCAAGGCGAAGTGCCTCGCTCAGGGTCAGGCCTGCATCAACAGGCGAGCTGGACGGGGTGGCGTCAACGGCGGGCTTGGCAGCAGACTCGCCCGTGGCCGCCCGTGCAGGGAAAAAGGATATACACAGCACCGCCAATGTCAGCGGTGACAACAAGCCTCGAAAATGGCTTCGCATCGAACTCTCCGGGTTGTGGAAACAACGGGGGATGGGTTCGGCGCTACGTCGGCTCGCTGGACGAGCCTGGCAATGAAAGCTGGAAGACGACGCGCCGAATCAGGCGCGCAGCCAGTTGGGGCGGTCCAGCCCCTCCGGTACAAAGGACTCCCCCACGCATGGGAGGTCGGTCGGTGGGGCGGACCGCTCTTGCGGCGGGAGCAGCAGCCCCTCGCCGTAGGCGAGAGCCAGCTGGTTCAGGTGGCAATGCCCATGATCGAGATCGGCCGCCTGCAGCACACTCTTTGCGCTCGATTTGCCGGCGGACTCGCCGGTGTTCACATCGCCTTCATGCGAATGGGCATGGTGACCGAAGTGCGTGCGGTGCTTTGGAGCGCTGTCCTCATGCCCGCAATAGCTGGCCGCCGTCGCCCAGGAGAACTGGAGCAGCACCAACAGGGCAAAGAGGAAGACGATGCAACGACGCATGGCGGAAAGTATATAGACGGACCGTGTGGCGGGATCAGCGGCTGACGTCCGCCTTCAACAGGCGCAGCCCATTGAACACCACCAGCAGGCTGGCCCCCATGTCGGCGAAAACAGCCATCCACATGCTGGCATCCCCGAGCACCGCCGCCACCAGGAAGCCAGCCTTGATGCCAAGCGCAAGTGTGATGTTCTGCCACAGCACGGCATGGGTGCGGCGGGACAGGCGGATGGTCTCGGGCAAGCGCTGCAAGTCGTCGTTCATGACCAGCACATCGGCCGCTTCCATGGCCGTGTGCGTCCCTGCGGCACCCATTGCGAAACCGATATCGGCCTGCGCCAGGGCTGGCGCATCGTTGATGCCGTCACCGGTCATGCCCGTAGGGCCCAGCCGGCGTTGCAGGTCTTGAATGGCCGCCAGCTTGTCCTCTGGCAGCAGATTGCCGCGAACCTCGGCAATGCCCGCCTGAGCGGCAATGGCCTCAGCCGTCGCCTGGTTGTCGCCGGTGAGCATCACCGGCGTGACGCCCAGCGCTTTCAGGGCGGCCACGGCCTGCTGCGACGAGGGCTTGATCGTGTCGGCCACGGCGCAGAGGGCCAGCGCACCTTGCTCGCTGGCCAGCAGGGTCACAGTTCGGCCGTTCTTCTCATGCTCGCGCAACTGGCCTTCGATGGCCGGCGAGCATTGGCCGCGTTCCTCGATCCAGCGATGGTTGGCCAGCACATAGCCGGCGCCCGCCATCTGGCCTTGGACGCCTCGACCCGCCACGGCGGCAAAGTCATCGACGTTCAGCATGGCTGCTTGAAAGTTGCCAGCGCGCAGGCCTTGCGCGATGGCGCTCGATACCGGGTGATCGGAGCGGCTCGCCAAGCTCAGGGCGAGCGTGGCCAGAGCGTTGCTGTCCGCCGATTCGTCGAGCACCTGGAACGCGACCAAGGTCGGCTTGCCCGCCGTGATCGTGCCCGTCTTGTCCAGCGCCACGGCCTTGAGCTTGCGCGCCTGCTCCAGGTAGACACCGCCCTTGATGAGGACGCCACGCCGAGCGGCTGCGGCCAGCGCGCTCACGACAGTCACCGGCGTCGAGATCACCAGCGCACAGGGGCAGGCGATGACCAGCAGGACCAGCGCCTTGTAGAGCGCAAGCATCCAGCTCCATCCTGCGAGCCAGGGCGTGAGCAGTGCGACGGCGATGGCAAGCAGGAACACCGCAGGTGTGTAGATCGCGGCGAAGCGGTCGACAAAACGCTGCGTCGGCGCGCGCGCGCCCTGCGCCTGCTCCACCGCGTGGATGATGCGCGCCAAGGTGCTGTTTGAAGCCAGCGCGGTGACCCGGAACTCGAGCGCGGCGGTCTGGTTGATCGTGCCGGCATAGAGTTCGTCGCCCGCAGCCTTGTCGACCGGGATGCTCTCGCCGGTGACCGGCGCCTGGTCAACGCTGCCAGTGCCGGATATCAGCACGCCGTCGAGGGGCACGCGTTCACCGGGCCGCAGGCGTACCAAGGCGCCAACGGGCACCACAGCGACAAGTTGCCGCGCCCACGAGCCATCGGCCTGCTGCACCTCAGCGTGTTCGGGCGCCATCGCCAGCAAGCTCTGGATGGCGTTGCGAGCCCGATCGACGGCGCGCGCTTCAATCAACTCGGCAATGGCGTATAGCGCCATCACCATGCCGGCCTCCGGCCATTGTCCGATCAAGAAGGCGCCGGTGACCGCCACTGCCATCAGCGCGTTGATGTTCAGGCGTCCCGAACGCAGGGCGGCCAGACCCTTCTTGTAGGTGCTGAAGCCCGACAACGCGATGGCCGTTCCCGCGAAGAGCATTTCAGCCAGCTTGAGCATCAGCCCGTCGGCCGCCAGGAAGAACAGGCCCTCGGCCACGAGAGCCATCAGCAACGCAAGCAGCAACTTCGGTAGCTCCGACTTCAACGGTGCAGTCTCGACATGGCCCGATCCGCCCGTAGCTCCCGGCACCGCCACATCCAGCAATTGCGGGGTGAAGCCAATCTTTCGGATCGCCGCCAGTGCGGTATCCAGGGCAGCAGGATCGGCGACGATCGACATCACGCGCTCACCGAGGTCGAAACGCAAAGACTTGATTTCGCCGATCGGCTCGAGTGCCCTGCGGATCTCCGATTCCTCGGTGGCGCAGTCCATCGTGGCAATTCGATAGCGCCGTGTCGCCGAATCCGCGGGGCCGGCTGGCATCGATGCGATTTCTGGCACTTGAGCGCATGACGAACCGCAACAGGCCGTTTCGCAGGTGGAGTCGGTCGCCGCAGGACTGGTGGTTTGAGCATCCATGGGGCCATTTGAAACCCTGTAGCGGGTGTAGAGTCAAGTGCCCCTGGCCAATGATTGAAAGGTGTCGATGAAGATCGGGGATTTGGCTGCCGCGACGGCCACTCAGGTGGAGACGATTCGCTTCTACGAACGCGAGGGGCTGCTGCCTGCACCGGCGCGGACGGCGTCCAACTACCGCAGCTATGACGGCACGCATGTCGAGCGCTTGTCGTTCATCCGCAAATGTCGATCACTGGACATGGCGCTGGACGAAGTGCGAGCGCTGCTGCGGCTGAAGGACGCGCCCCGAGATGGTTGCGGTGAAGTCAACCTATTGCTCGACGAGCACATTGCACATGTTGCGCAACGCATCGCCGAGCTGACGGCCTTGAAGCATGAATTGGTCGGTCTTCGCACACGCTGCGACGGCCCCAATGCCGGCGCTGACTGCCAGATCCTGAAGGAGCTGAGTGAAGGACCGGCCAGCGCCAAGCGTCCGGAAGATGCCAAGCTGCACTTGGGCGGAACCCATGGCGTCAGTGCATCGCGAAGCACCGGCCGTGGTTGAAGGTGGCCAAGGCAGCCCCATCACCCGCGCCGCAGCCGCAGCGCGTTGGTGATGACCGAGGCCGAGCTCAGGCTCATCGCCAGCGCCGCGATCATCGGCGACAGCAGCCAGCCGGTAAACGGATACAGCAGGCCGGCGGCAATCGGGATACCCAGGGCGTTGTAGACGAAGGCGAACATCAGGTTCTGCTTCATGTTAGCGACCGTCGCCTCCGACAGCGCCCGCGCCGTCGAGATGCCGCGCAGGTCTCCCTTCACCAAGGTCACCTGGGCGCTGTTCATCGCCACGTCGGTCCCCGTGCCCATGGCAATGCCGACATCAGCCTTGGCCAGCGCCGGTGCGTCGTTGATGCCATCGCCGGCCATGGCGACGATGCGGCCCTCGGTCTGCAGGCGCGACACCAGCGCCAGCTTGTCGGCTGGTTTCACCTCGCCGTGCACTTCGGCTATGCCCAGCCGAGCCCCGACGGCACGGGCCGTGGTCAGACCATCACCGGTGGCCATGACGATGCGCAGCCCGGCAGCGCGCAGTGCGGCCAGTGCCTCTGGCGTGCTGGCCTTGACCGGGTCGGAGACAGCCAGCAGGCCCAGCAAGTGCCCGTCGGCCGCGAGGTACATCACACTGGCCCCTTCGGCCCGCAGCGTCTCGGCCTGCGGCAGCAGCAAGCCGACGTCGACACCCACCTGCTGCATCAGTGCCGTATTGCCCAGCGCCAGCTGACGCCCCTCCACGATGCCGCGCACGCCGATGCCGGTGCCGGACTCGAAGCCCTCGGGTTTGGCCAACGAGAGCCCGCGCTCGCGCGCCGCCTTGACGATGGCCTCGGCCAGCGGATGCTCGCTGCCCTGGTCCAGGCTGGCGGCCAGGCGAAGCAACTCGGCCTCATCGATACCGGGCGTCGGGATCAGCCGGTCGAATACCGGCCGGCCCTCGGTCAGCGTGCCGGTCTTGTCGATGATGAGCGCATCGACCTTGCGCAGGTTCTCGATCGCGGCGGCATCGCGGAACAGCACGCCGCTGGTGGCGCCGCGTCCGGTCGCGACCATGATCGACATCGGGGTGGCTAGGCCCAGCGCGCAGGGGCAGGCAATGATGAGCACGGCCACCGCATTGACCAGGCCGTAGACCCAGCTCGGCTCGGGGCCGAAGAAGCCCCAGGCCAGCAGCGTCAGCACGGCGATGCCGACCACGGCGACGACGAAGTAGCCGGCCACCTGATCGGCCATGCGTTGCATCGGCGCCCGCGATCGCTGGGCCTGCGCCACCATCTGCACGATCTGCGCCAGCATGGTTGCGGACCCCACCCGCTCCGAACGCATGACCAGCGCACCATTGGTGTTCAACGTGGCGCCGATCAGCTTGTCGCCCGGCGACTTGACGACCGGCACCGGCTCACCGGTCAGCATCGCTTCGTCCACCGCGCTGCGGCCTTCGACCACCATACCGTCCACCGGCACCTTCTCGCCGGGACGAACGCGCAGCAGGTCGCCGACATGCACGTGGGATAGCAGGATGTCGCTCTCGACGCCCTGCTCGTCAATGTGCCTTGCCGTCTTGGGCGCCAGACCCAGCAGCGACTTGATGGCCGCCGAGGTCTGCGAGCGCGCCTTCAGTTCCAGGATCTGCCCGAGCAGCGTCAGCGAGATGATGACAGCCGCGGCCTCGAAGTAGACGGCCACCCGGCCCATCGCCCGGAAGGACGCCGGAAAGACCTCGGGCACCACCGTTGCGACCACGCTGTACACGAACGCAGCACCGGTTCCCAGCCCGATGAGCGTCCACATATTGGGGCTGCGGTTCAGCAGCGACTGCAGGCCTCGCCGGAAGAAGGGCCAGCCCGCCCAGAGCGCGACAGGCAGCGTCAGCACCAGTTCGATCCAGCTCTGGGTGGTCATCTCGAACCACTGCAACCGGTGCCCGAGCATGGCCAGCACGGTGACGACCACGGTCAGCGGCAGCGTCCACCAGAAACGCTGCTGGAAGTCGACGAGCTCCGGGTTGTCTTCCTCTTCCAGCTCGGGCAGCAGCGGCTCCAGCGTCATGCCGCATTTCGGGCAGTTCCCCGGATGGTCCTGACGGATCTCAGGATGCATGGGGCAGGTGTAGATCGTCGCCCCGGCTCCAGACGCGGGTACGCGGATCGCAGTTTCCGAGGAGGACGTTGGTGCATGACCCACATGTGTCTCCGCCTGGTGCGGCGCAGACGCGGGGTGGTGGTGATGCTGGTGACCTGTATGTCCATGCTGCGCAGCCGCTTCAGCCGATACCAGATTCATGCCGCAGATGGGGCATTGCCCGGGTCGATCCTGCCGGATCTCCGGATGCATCGGGCAGGTGTAGACCGCTGGCGTGACCGGCTCATGGTGCTCGTGCTCGTTCTTCATGGTGCTCCCTGCAATGGCGCGTCCGCCGACGGGTGGATCGACTGCCGCAGTCTCGACCTTGACACGATGGTAAGGTCAAGGATTTTTCCCCGGGGGGACCGAACCGTCGTTCAGTATCCGGGCCTGCGGGTCCATCGCCCAGTTGCGCGCCGCACTTGCCTTGATGCGCATCAACGCAGTTCATCGGATGCCTACCTAAGCTGATCCTCGAGTCAGCACCGGCTGAAGTGTCCACAACCTCCAGGAGTAGCGACATGCGCAAATTGGTACCTCTTGCATCATTGGCCCTCCTCATGATGGCCTCCACCGCAACGATGGCGCAGGACCGCCCGGCCCCGGCCGCCTCGGCCGCATCCTCGCCGACTGAGTGCGCTGGCGCCAAGGCGAAGCGCCACGACCATGGTGCCGAGCGGGGCATGCCCAGCGCAGCGAACATGCCTTGCGCGCCTGCGGCTGCTTCGGCGGCTTCAGCGCCCGCCAAGGCCAAGGCAAAGCCCCTGCATGACCACGCGAAGGTGCACAAGAATCAATGAGCCCCGTCATCGGATGACGGCATGGCAGGCCGAGACCCCACGCCTCGCACGAGCAGGGCGTGGAGGGTCTCCAGGTGTGGCCACTCGGTTCGCATCGCACGCGCCGGAAACCTCGAAGCCAGCCAGGCATAGGCCAGGTACTTCACGAGCTTGCCCAGCCAGAGCGCCAGCATGACCTCGACGACTGGCAATCGAGTGATGCCGGCGAGCATCAGCGCTGGAGTCAGCGGCAGCGGTGTCGCGCCAATGACAAACAGGGCCAGCACGCCGTAGGCCCCCAGCCATCGCGTCGCGTCACTCCAGGCTACAGAGCGCAGCACATCGGGATAGCGGGTGAACAACAACTCCCACCCCAGATGATGAAAGGCCAGGTAGAGCAGGCCCCCACCCAGAGCGGCGCCCACACTTGAGCTGATTGCGATCGCCCGCCAACGCTTCGGCGCCATCAACACCGCGGCGATCAGCAGGCTCGCGAATGGCACTGACATCGACAAGGTCGAGACCGTCGCCGTGCCAGCCACCACGATTGGAAATGCGCGGCTGTCGGCCCGCCGAAGCAAGGAGCGCAGCAGGCTGGACTCGACGACGCCGCGCAGCATGAGCCTGTCCCGAGCTCCGACCTGCCCTTGCCCCGGTATCGCGCTCAGGTCGCTGCCTGCGCCCCGCCGAGCGCCGGGATGAAGCGTGGCGTGCGGGCGGCATAGCGGCGGTAGGCGTCGCCAAACTGCTGTTCCATCTCGTGCTCCTCGGTGATGGCCAGGCGGCCGTACATGACGAGCAGGATCGGGAACATCGCGAGCGTGAGCAGCGTCGGCCATTGCGCCAGGAAGCCCAGCAGGATCAGCACGAAGGCCACGTACTGAGGGTGGCGGATCCGGGCATAGGGCCCCACCGTCGCCAGGCTGTGGCGGCGCTGCGCGTGGTACAGCACATGCCAGGCGCTGGACAGCAACCAGAAGCCACCGCCCAGGAGGATGTAGCTGGCAATGTGCAGCGCGCCGAAGTGCGGATCGCCTTTCTCGCCGAGCAAGGTCGACCACAGGTGGCCCGAGTTGTGTGACAGCAGGTCAAGGCCTGGATAGCGTGTCTGCAGCCAACCGGACAACAGGTAGATCGTCAGCGGGAAGCCATACATCTCGACGAACAGCGCAACGATGAAGGCGGCGAAGGCGCTGAAGCTGCGCCAGTCGCGTGCCGTCTGCGGCTTGAAGAAGCTGAACGCGAACATCACGAAGACGGCCGAGTTCAGGATGACCAGCGACCAAAGCCCATAAGCGGGAGCATCGTGCGTCATGGCTGCCTCCTTTTGTCTTCGCGATCGTCTCCATGCTGGTGATGTCCGCCACCGTGGTGGTGGCCGCGGTGCATGAACACATGCATCAGCGGGCAGGCGAGCAGGAATGCATAGGGAAGGAAGCCCAGCAGATGCGCACGGTGCTCCTCCCAGAGGAACCATGCTGCGACAGCCGCGAGAACGATCCATCCCAGCCCAAAACGGGAGCGCCAGAATGGCGCGCGTTGATGATCGTGTTCCATGGCGATCTCCTTGGAGTTACTTGCCCGGAGCGGCGGGGCTCGGAGGCATCCGGTCCATCATCATTTCCATCATCATCTGCATCATGTCCATGCGCTGCTCCATGGCTGCGCCGCGCGCCTTCGGATCGGCTGACATCTGCTTCATCATGGCCATGCCACCCTGCATGGCCTTCATGTGCTCGGCCATCAGCGCCTGGCGCTCCTCGGGCGTTTTCGCCGCCATCACCTTCTGGTGCATGTCCTGCATGACCTTCATCTTGTCGGCCATGTCAGGACTCTTCGTGGCAGAAGGGACAGCGGCCTTCGGCGGCGCGTTCCGGGCGGCGGAGGCCGCGCCATCCGGATGGTGAGCTTGATGGTCCTGCTCTTTGGTTTGGGCCGTGGCGAGGCCGGCGACGAACAGCAGCGCCGTGGCGCCGAAGGCAATCTTGTTCATGGTGCTCTCCGAAAGAGTTACGGCGAGGAAACCCCACTGGGGTACAGATCGAAGGCACGCGTGCTGCCCCGCCTCCAGCACGCGCCAGTATGGGCGTGCGGTATCTGCGCCTGACTGGGCTTGCCCAGAGGCGCGATGGCGGATGGCTAAATGGTCAGCCTCAGAAGGCGGATAGGAATGGGTGGCCCCGTCTTGCGCGGTGGCACCCGGGTGATGGGTTCTTCTGCCATCCAGACATCAGCCGACGTCCAGGCCAGCGAACTGCACTGAACGAGCAGCGGTAGCATGCTGCCCGGACTCCCCAGATCCTTGGCCAAGAGGCTCAAGGCGGAGCGCTCGTCGTCGCAGAACTTCTGGCAAGCACCCTCGTGGTCCTGCGGAGCAGGCGCAGCTGGGTGGCCGGCATGGACCTGATGCCCGTGCTCTTCGGCGGCGGCGTCATGTTGATGGGCCGGACTTGGCGGCGGCGCCAAGCCTGCAACTCCTTCGCCTGCGCCGCCCAACGCGCAGGCATTGACCATCCCGGCACTCAATGCGAACACCCAGACGAACAGCATGGCAGCTGCAAGCCGCCTTCTGGCCGTTCGTCCAAGCGTTGTTGTCATGGAATTGCGCGTCCCGCTCAAGCATTCAGTGCACAAACCATGTTGCGCCCACTGGGGGCGCCTCACGTTGATCCTCATCAACCCGGCGACATCTGGTCGCCCGAGTCGATGGCTCGGATCACTTGGCGGCTTGTTGAATCTCCGTCACGACGAAGCCGCTGGCGCCCTTCTCCACCTTGAAGCGGATCTTGTCGCCCACCTTGACCTGGTCGACCATGGCCGGGTCCTTGACCTGGAACACCATGGTCATGCCGGGCATGTCCAGGTTCTTGATGTCGCCATGCTTGATGGTGAGCTTCTTGTTGTCCTTGTCGATCTTCTTGATCTCGCCATCGGTCAGATCCGCGGCGGACGAAGAGGCGGCCGTGCCATGCATCTTGCTGTGGTCCATGGCCTGGGCTGCGGCCGTGCCGGCCAGGGCGGCGCTCGCTGCGATCAGCGAGGCCAGGGTCAGGTTCTTGAGTGCGTTCATGGGTAGCTCCTTCAACGGTAGGTTTGATAAGTGCGTGCGCTGCCGTCCTTGTTCAGCAGAAGCACGTCGTAGGGATCCTTGCGCTGGCCATACTCCGGGCCATCCATGCCCGGCGATCCGATGGGCATCGCTGGCACGGCCAGGCCGAGCGCCTGCGGCCGCTCACGCAGCAGGCGCCGGATCTCGCGCACCGGCACATGACCCTCGATGGCGTAGCCGCCGGCCAGGCCGGTGTGGCATGAGCCGTACTTGATGTCGACGCCCAGTTGTTTGCGTGCATTGGTATTGCCAGCGTCACTGACGGACACCTGGAAGCCATTGGTCTCCAGGTGCCTGATCCAGTCCTTGCAGCAACCGCAGCTCGGGCCTTTCCAGACCTGAATTCGAGGCGCCAGCTCGGAAGGCGTCGCCCTGCGAGCCCTTGCTGGCCCAGCAATCACCAGAACGGCGCAGCCGGCCAGCAGTTGGCGTCGCGTCATCAGCGACCCTGGCAGGGCGTCAGTGCTTGTGGTCTGCATGGCTGTCAGCCTTGGGCGCACCGACCTTGCCGGCGACGTTGACGGCGCCCTTCATGCCCGCGTCGTAGTGGCCGGGCTGCAGGCAGGCAAAGTCGATCTTGCCGGCTTTGGTGAACTGCCACACGATCTCGCCGGCCTTGCCAGGTGCGACGGTGACCATGTTGGGGTCGGCGTGTTCCATCTCCGGGAACTTCTTCATGACCTCATAGTGTTCCTTGAGCTCCTTCTCGGTACCCAGCACCATCTCGTGCTTGACCTGACCGGAGTTCTTCACGACGAAACGCACGGTTTCGCCCTGCTTGACGTCCACGCTCGACGGCGTGAAGCGCATCGCGTCGCTCATGTTGATCTGGACGGTGCGCAAAGCCTTGGCAGCGATGCCAGGCTTGCCAATGGCATCGCTGTCATGGCCGTGCCCGCCCGGGTGATTGCCGCTGGCCAGTGCCGCGCCGGAAACAAGCGTGAGCGCGAGCGCTGAGATCGAAATTTGAGGGATGAGTTGCATAGTGAGTCCTTGAGATCGCCGTTGATCTGCAGCGAGATTGAAACAATGAGGCAGGCTGAATGGCTCAGTGCTCAGAGTGGCCTGTCGGCTTGCGGACGCTGACCTCGGTGGGCGGTGCCGGCATCTTGCGTGGCATCGACTGTCCGCCTTCAGCAGCAAAGCGTGCGGGTTCTGGCAACTGGCCTGTCCACTCGAAGGCCACCTCGCCCTTGGGATGCTGGTACCAGCCGGGGTCGCTGTAGTCGCCGCGCTTCTGGTCCTTGCGGACCTTCAGGATCGAGAACATGCCGCCCATCTCGACACCGCCGAACGGGCCCTCGCCGGTCATCATCGGCAGCGTGTTGTCAGGCAGCGGCATCGTCATCTCGCCCATGTCGGCCATGCCCCGCTCGCCCATCACCATGTAGTCGGGCACGAGTTTGGTGATCTGCCTGGCCACCTGGCGGTGGTCGACGCCGATCATCGTGGGCACGTTGTGCCCCATGGCGTTCATCGTGTGGTGGCTCTTGTGGCAGTGGAGGGCCCAATCACCCTCTTCATCCGCAACGAACTCGATCTGGCGCATCTGGCCGACAGCCACATCGGTCGTCACCTCAGGCCAGCGGCCGGCCTTGGGCGTCGGCCCGCCATCGGTGCCGGTGACCGCGAACTCATGCCCATGCAGATGGATCGGATGGTTGGTCATCGTCAGGTTGCCGACGCGAATGCGCACCTTGTCGTTCTTGCGCACGTTCAGCGTGTCGATACCCGGGAACACGCGGCTGTTCCAGCACCAGAGATTGAAATCCGTCATCGTCATGATCTTGGGCGTGGCCGCGCCGGGATCGATGTCGAAGGCGTTCAGCAGGAAGCAGAAGTCGCGGTCCACCTCGTCGATCAGCGGGTGCTTCACCTTCGGGTGTGTGACCCAGAAGCCCATCATGCCCATGGCCATCTGCGTCATCTCGTCCGCATGCGGGTGGTACATGAATGTGCCTGGGCGGCGTGCAACGAACTCGTAAACGTAGGTCTTACCAGGCTGGATAGACTTTTGCGTCAGCCCCGACACGCCGTCCATGCCGTTGGGCAGGCGCTGGCCATGCCAGTGGATGCTGGTGTGCTCGGGCAGCTTGTTGGTGACGAAGACGCGCACCCGATCGCCCTCGACCACCTCGATCGTCGGGCCCGGCGACTGCCCGTTGTAGCCCCACAGATGGGCCTTCATGCCGGGCGCCAGTTCGCGCACCACAGGCTCGGCCACCAAGTGGAACTCCTTGACGCCCTGGTTCATACGCCAGGGCAAGGTCCAGCCGTTGAGTGTGACTACGGGGTTGTAAGGGCGTCCGCTGTTGGGCACCAACGGCGGCATCGTGTCGGGCTTGGTCTGCAGCACTGGCTCGGGCAGCGCGGCCAGGGCGACGCGGCTGACGGCGCTGGCAGAGACGGCTGCGGTCAAAGCGCCGGCGCCGCGGAAAAAGTTGCGTCTGGAAAACATCGTGAACTCCTGATTCAATGAGCGGCCGCGCCGCCGCCCGTGCCGGCCACCGAGGCCGAGGGTGCGCTGCCGCCAAGGCTGGGCTTGCCGACAAGGGCCATGTCGAGATCCGACTGAGCCACCCAGAAATCACGCAGTGCCTCGATCGAGGCGTTGACGCTGGCGATCTGGGAGCGCGCGTCGGCCAGCAGCTCGAACACGCTGATGAACATGCCGTTGTAGAGCAGCACGTTCTCGTCGGAGATGCGTTTGGCCGTGGGCACCACGTCATCGCGGTAGTGCCTGGCAATGTCATAGGCCGAACGGTAGCCCTGGTAGGCCTCGCGCACCTCGGATCGCGCTTCGATAGCGATTTGCGCCGTGCGGTGAACGCTCTGCATGTAGACCGCCTCGGCCTTTGCAATGCGTGCGTCGCCCCAGTCGAACAGCGGGATCTCGATGCCGATTTCGTAGCCGGTCTGGCGCGGTGCCTCGTTGGAACTGTTGCGCATATAGCCCAGCTCCAGCACGTTGATGAAGCGCGTCACCTTGCTGAGGCCCAGGTTCTTGGCCGTGGCGTCCAGCGTGGCCTTGGCCGCCTGCACGTCGAGGCGCGTGGCCATGGCCACCTGTTCGATGTCTGGGCGGTCTTTGGGTTCGGCGGGCAGGTCAGGCAATCGCGCAGGCAGCGCGAAGGCGCCATGTGCTCCCCACAGACCCAGCAATCGCGTCAGGCGCTCGCGCGTTGACACACGGGCCGCTTCGGCACGAGCCGCGTTCAGCACCGCTTCTGAGAAGAAGCCATGCTCGCGAGCCTGCTGCAGCTTGGTCCAGTTGCCAGCTTGCGCGAGGCGCTTGGCCAACTCGGCGCCTGCGTCGGCCGTGGCTCGCACATCCCGCATATAGCTGGCCGTCTGCTCGGCGGCCACAGCAGCGTAGAAGGCCTTGCGAGTTTCGGCGGCGAGCGACAGCATCTCCATCGCCACGCTGCGCTGCAGGGCAGCGAACCGCCGGCTCTCGAGCTGGCGGGTCAATGGCAGCGCCACCAGATGACCGAGGTCGAACGAGAAGCCACGTTCGATCTCTCGCTCATCGCCTCGCTTGAGCTTGGCAAGGCTGAAGCCGGGATTCGGCAACCGGCTGGCCTGCACCATCTCGGCTTCGGCAATGCCCAGTTCCTGGAAGCTGGCCTGCAAGCCCCTATTGTTGAGCAGAGCGATCTGCACAGCCGCGTCAGCAGTCATCGGCTTGCCGAGCAACTCGGCCACGCGACGATCAATGGTGTCGATGTCTTGGTCGGTCTTGGCCACCTGGACGGTGGCGCCGAGATGAGTTTTCGCGGCATCCTGTACGAACGTCATGCCGCCATTGCCGCTGAGGCTCGCACAGCCTGCCAGCAGCAGCGGGGCCGCAGCGAGCAGTGCCAGGCGCACCGGGGCGCTTCGGTAGTTTTTCATGGGTGCCCCTCAGTGATGCGCATGGCCCGAGGGCTTCGCCGCCGGCTTGCTCGGTGCCGATGCGGCCGACGCCGCTGGCAGCGATTGCTCAGGCTGGTCTGACTGCCTGGCCTCCTTGGCATAGGCGCGCCAGCCGCCCGCCTGATGCACGGTGGTGTTGGCGTCCTTCCAGGAGCCCACCTCGGCCTCGGTATTTGGACGGTAGTCCTTGAAGGCCGATCGATAGACCACGGTCGGCACTTGAGCCTTGGGATTCAGTGGGTCGGGCCGCCGAGCTTCACTCGGGGCCGTCTGGGCCGACGCGCTGGACGCCAGCCACAAGGTCGTGGCGGACAGAAATAGCGCCACGCCGTTTGCAGTGGATTGCATGGTTCTCTCGCAAGTGAACTGTTGTGCTGCCGCCGGACCGGCGCGTCGATAGGACGCGCCAGATCAGGCTCAATACAGGGCGCCAAAGGCTTCGCGCAAAGCGCGCCGCCCGGCCCGTTCAGGTGCGGGAGACTCGAGGCGGTCGGTCGAGCCCGCCGACCATGACGCGGTCGTGGGCGACCTTGACGGTCGGGACCTCAGGCAGGTCCAGAGGTGCCACGGCGAAGCCCGCCATGGAGGTCGTGATGGCTGCAGCGCTGCAGCAGGAAGAGCACACGCTGCATTTGTCAGCATGCCCCGCCTTGGCGGAGGGTGTCTTGTCGGCATCAGCAGCCGTTGAACTCATCTCAGCGTGGTCATGCGCCGGGGCATCGTCATGCGCCATGCTGGCATGGTCATGGCCTTGCCCCGCGTGGTCGTCCATCACGCTGCTGTGATGGTTGGCCGGGCCGCAGAGCAGCATGGTCTGGGCGGCGTACCCTTGAATGGGTAGCGCCACGGCCAACAGCCATGCGAACGCGATCCGCCAGAACTTGCTCATGGTCAAATTGTAAGGGACGAAGAGGCCCGTCGCGTGGTGCCGGGGCATGGCACATGTGTCAATGTGCCGAGGACTCACGTCGACATGCCCCCCCGTTTAGTGGCAACAACCGTGGCCGGCCTTAGCGCCTGGCGTGCAGGCAACAGCGGCGTCGGACACCATCACGGGCGTGTAGCCTGCCTCCTTGATCGCATCGCTCAGTTCCACCTCGTCCGCCTCGGTCGGCGCGATCTGCACGCGATGCGACGCCAGATCGATCTGCACCCGTGCACCTGCATCGACAGCCTTCAGCGCCTTGGTGATGGTGCTGACGCAATGGCCGCAAGTCATGTCGTTCACTTCAAAAGCAATCATCTTGAATCTCCGGTTGTTTCCTTGATCGGAGACCCGACTGTCATCCTTGACACGGTTGGAGAGTCAAGCCAAGCGACGCGAGAGACCACACCAGGCATGTGGGCTGTCTGCGCTAACCGTTGACCTTGACATCGCTGGAAGCTTGAGCATTCCGGCACCTTGAACAACCTGACTGGAGAGACACCATGTCCACCACCCTCGCCATGCAGGGGCGGCCCGCCGCCTTCGATCTGCAGGTCCTCGGCATGACCTGTGCTTCTTGCGTGATGCGCGTCGAGAAGGCCTTGATGGAGGTGCCGGGCGTCTCGGCGGTGTCCGTAAATCTCGCCACGGAGCGTGCGACCGTGCAAGCGGTGGCGACCATCAGCGAGGCAGACTTGAGTCTCGCCGTGGAGAAGGCGGGCTACAGCGCTCGCCCAGTGGCGGAGGCGCACGCCCAGGCGGCGCCGAAGCAACCCGACTGGCTGCCAGTCGCCGCCGGTGCGGTACTGACTTTGCCCCTGGTCGCGCCCATGCTACTGCAAGTGCTGGGCATAGGCTGGATGCTGGACGGATGGCTGCAGTTGGCCCTCGCGACGCCCGTGCAGTTCTGGCTGGGCGCCCGCTTCTACCGCGCCGGCTGGAAGGCTGTGCGCGCCGGCAGCGGCAATATGGACCTGCTGGTGGCGCTGGGCACCTCGGCCGCCTACGGCCTGTCGATCTACCTTCTGCTGAAGCATGCCGAGCATGGCATGCCCCACCTTTACTTCGAAGCCTCTGCCGCCGTGATTACCTTGGTCCTTCTGGGCAAATGGCTGGAAGCTCGTGCCAAGCGCAGCACCACGGCGGCATTGCAGTCGCTGAACGCGCTGCGGCCTGCCGTCGCCCGGGTGCTGCGAGGCGGTGTCGAGTCTGAGTTGCCGGTCGCTCTGGTCCGGATCGGCGATCTGGTCCTGGTGAGGCCGGGCGACCGGATTCCCGTCGACGGCGAAATCGTCGAGGGCAGCAGCCATGTCAACGAATCCCTGATTACCGGCGAAAGCATGCCCGTTGCCAAAGCGACTGGCGACCGGGTCACCGGCGGAGCCATCAACGAGGAAGGCGTGTTGACGCTGAGGACCCTGGCGGTCGGCGCCGAGACGACGCTCGCTCGGATCATCCGCCTGGTCGAGAGCGCGCAGGCCGCGAAGGCACCGATCCAGCGCATCGTCGACCGCGTCAGTGCGGTTTTCGTGCCGGTGGTGCTGGTCATTGCCCTACTGACGCTGATGGGCTGGTTCGTTGCAACGGGGAATTGGGAGCAGGCGCTGTTGAACGCGGTGGCCGTGCTCGTCATCGCCTGCCCTTGCGCACTGGGTCTGGCAACGCCGACGGCGATCATGGCCGGCACCGGCGTCGCCGCCCAGCAGGGTGTGCTCATCAAGGACGCCCAGGCGCTGGAGCTGGCCCATGTGGTCAACACCGTGGTGTTCGACAAGACGGGCACCCTGAGCGAAGGGCGGCCCACCCTGCTGGCTGTCCACGCAGCGCCGGGCTCGCAGCAGGCCGAAGTGCTGGCCCTGTCGGCCGCGCTGCAGAAGAACAGCGAGCACCCGCTGGCGCGCGCCGTCATGGACAAGGTTCGCGACGAACGCCTGCCCGTGCCGGAGGCTCGTGCGGCTCGCGCATTGCCGGGCCGGGGGCTGGAGGCCATCGTCCGCGGCCAGCGGCTGACACTGGGAAGCAGCCGCCTGCTGCGTGAGCAAGGAGTCGACTCGGGCCTGTTGGCCGTCGATGCCCAGCGCCTTGAGGCACAGGGTTGCAGCATCTCCTGGCTGACGCAGGAAACCGATCACGGACAGACGCTGCTGGGCCTGCTGGCCTTCGGTGACTCGATCAAGGCATCGGCAAGGCAGGCTGTTGAGCGCCTGCACGAACTGGGCATTTCGACCGTGCTGCTGACGGGCGACACGCGTGGCAGCGCACTGGCCGTTGGCAAGGCGCTCGGCATCGGCGAGGTCAAGGCCGAGGTCCTGCCGGCCGACAAGGCGGCCGTCGTGCAGCAGTTGCGTGCGGCCGGCAGGACGGTGGCCATGGTGGGCGACGGCATCAACGATGCCCCCGCGCTCGCTGCGGCCGACGTCGGCATCGCCATGGCCACCGGTACCGACGTGGCCATGGAGACGGCAGGCATCACGCTGATGCGGGGCGATCCGCTGCTGGTTGCGGCCTCGCTGGACATCTCGCGCCGCACCTACGCGACGATCAAGCGTGGCCTGTTCTGGGCTTTCATCTATAACCTTGTGGGCATCCCGCTGGCCGCCTTCGGCCTGCTGAATCCGATGATGGCCGGTGCAGCCATGGCCTTCAGCAGCGTCAGCGTCGTCGGCAATGCGCTGCTTCTGCGCCGCTGGAAGGCTCGCTGAGCCGTGAGCGACATGATTCAACTGGAGTATTCGATGGATGGCATGAACATTGGCCAGGCGGCCGAGGCATCAGGCGTCTCGGCCAAGATGATCCGGCACTACGAGCAGGTGGGCCTACTGCCAGCGGCACGGCGGACCGAGTCGGGCTATCGGCAGTACGGCGACAACGAGGTCCACACCCTGCGTTTCATCCGCCAGGCACGCGACCTGGGCTTCTCGATCGCCGAGATCGGCGAGTTGGTGGGGCTCTGGCAGAACCGGCGCCGGCCGAGCCGCGTCGTCAAGGCAATGGCACAGGCCCACATCGAGGCGCTGGAAGCCAAGGCGCAGGAGCTGCTGGCGATGAAGGCGACGCTGCAACACCTTGTGCACTGCTGCCATGGTGACGAGCGCCCCGAGTGCCCGATCCTGGATACCTTGGCAGGGCAAGCGGCTGACGGCGCCAGCGAGACCCACTCGCAGCAGTCAAAGCCCGCCGCACCAAATTTGCGCAAAAAAACGCAATTTCAGTAGAGTCCTGGCGCATGCGACGGGGGAGCGTGGAGCTCCATCGCCGCGCGAGAACTCTTCTTGGATTAACGAGGCGACTGCCGGAGCAAGCGCATGAGGTCCGCGCGCTCATTGCTATCCAATAGCTCGACGTAGGGCTGCTCCCAAGGCCGACCCGCATGGTTGGCCATCAGCCGATTCAGCGCACTCACCAATTGCCGTCCCGTCGCCGTACGGCCGCACATCACATAGGTCACCACCGCCGCGGCAGGACCGGCGACCTCGAAGCTGCGGGTGGGTGTGCGAGGCAGATCGGGATCGTTCTTGACGAGCCCGGCCAGCGCGGCAGGCTCAGAAATGATCCAGTCGATGTGGCGAGCCATCAGCATGCGGCTGGGCGTGTCGTAGTGGGTGACGCGCTGCGGGCCGCTGGCAGCGGACAGCACCGGATCGATCAATGGACCATAGTTGCGCAGGCTGGTCACCGCGCCTTGCAGTTTGGGGTCATCGATGAGCGAGCGCAGCTGAACTTGTCCCCTGCCGTTCAGGTGCGGGCTCAGCAGGCTTTGACGGTCTGCCCTGATGATGACGCGGCTGGGCAACCGGTGCAGAACCGGCTCGCTGAAAAGCGCGCTAGCTTCGCGCTGCGGCGTCCGCAGCGCATTGGCATAGCAGTAGGTCTCGCGCCCGTCGGCCATCAATTGCTCAATGCGCGCGACGCTGGCGTTGTCGTGCTGGTGGCTGAAGTTTGGCAAGCGCTCAATCAGCCATCGTCGCGCCTGCTCCCCGGGCGGAAGCGCTTGGACTTTCGATTCGACGACGCCCGAGGCTGGTCGCTTCGGCGAGCCTTCCAGCGACAGCCAGACCACCTGAGGCTGGGCTTCAGCGAGGTTCGACAGACAGACGCAGACAAGGGCAATCAGGAGTCGACGGAAAGACAGTGGCATGGGCTCGACGAGAAGGGCACGCAGCCAGACTATGGCATGGCCCAAAGGCCGTATACCGGATGGCTGTGCGCCCTACTTCATATCTTGAAGTCGTCGAAGGCCACTCTGTCGTCTTGCACGCCCAACTTCTTCAGCATGGTCCGCGTCGCGGTCAACATCGGCGGTGGCCCACACAGGTAGAAGTCGCAGGTCTGCAGGTCGGGATGCGACTGCAGCAGGCCCTCGCGCACAGCCTCATGCACCATACCCGACTGCCGTGCCCCGCCCCTCTCTTCGGACAGCACCAGTTGCCAGCTGAAGTTGTCGAAGCGTGCCGCCAGTTCTTCCATCTCGTCCACGTAGGGAGCGTCAGCAGCCGTGCGTGCGCCGTACCAGAAGTGGACTGGCTCGCTCGCACCCGACTCCAGCAGGTCCCTCACCATTGCACGCAGCGGCGCCATGCCGGCGCCGCCGCCGATGAAGACCTTCTCGTGTTCACCGTGCTGGATGGCGAAGTCACCGAAGGGCCCGCTGTATTGCAGCTTGTCGCCCGCCTTGAGACCGAAGACATAGGCCGAGCCCTTGCCGGGCGGATGGTTCTTGCCCCCTTGCTTGCCGTGGCAGAAGCGCACCAGCAGGGTCAGCCGACCATCGGTCTGCTGCACCGGTGCCGACAGCGAGTAGGAGCGCCGCAGCAGCGCACCGCTGGTCCACTGCGGAGGCAGGTGCAGCCCGGACCATGCCGAGTGATGCTCCGGCGGCGCATCGATCTGGTGCTTGGCCATCCTGTAGCTTGGCACATGGACCTGGATGAAGGACCCCGGCCGGTACTCCGGCCCCGGCTTGTCCTTGGGCAACAGCACAACCTCACGCATGAATGGCGACAGCGCGCGGACGCTTTCAACTTGAGCCTCATGGACCTCGCCCAGCGCCATGCCCCCACGAACCTCAATGTCGAGGTTACGGTCCAGCTTCAGGTTGCAGGCAAGACGGCATCCAGCCTCGATCCTGGATGGTGCCAGCACCGCACGATCAGCGCTGGTTGCTTCCGGCGCAGCCCCACGCACGCGAACCTCGCAAAGGCCGCAGCTCTGCCCGCCTCCGCAGTTCGAAGGTAGTTGCAGGCCTTGCTGGGCCAGCGCGACAAAGACCGTGTCGCCGGCATGAGCACGCATGCTGCGCAGCCGGCTGCCATCGGGCGCGTGGACCATCAGCGACCGGGTTCCGCGCCAGCGCTTGGGAATGAACTCGGCCAGACTGAAGCTGGTGAACAGCAGCCAGATGCCGCTGAGGGCCAGCCAGAATCCACCAATGGCCGCACTGACGACCAGCGGGTTGTTGAAGTCCTGGCGCCCGCTGTAGTCCATGATGTGCAGCATCCAGAAGAAGTCGAACAAGCGCCAGGTCTTGTTTCGATGCTCCAGCACATCGCCCTGCAGAGACAGATAGACCGTCGTATCTTCGGCATCGGAGAACGCCACGCGCCAGACCTTGCCTTCGTGAGCGCGGGTTTCCAGTGAGCGATCCACCAGTTCTGACTGAATTGCCTTGCCTGGGCCCCGGTATGAGGCCTCAGCCACTCGCTGCGCCAGAGCAGCATCGAGGTCAACGCGTTGGCCGCTATGGGCATCAATCAGGTGGGTCGACTTCTCACCGGCCAGCCGGTAGACCGGGCGGTCAACCAGCCAGCCCGTCGAGACGGTCTGAGCTGACTCGCGCGCCGCTGCCAGCATTCCGCTCACGGGCACGGCGTCGGTCGGCCAGGCTTGCTTGGTCGCCGCAGGCGCACGGAACTCGCGGCCGCGCACCTGCTCGGCGTCCAGCAAGCTCATGACAAAGCCGCTGCACATCCAGAGCACCAGTTGCAAGCCGATCAGCAGACCGATCCATTTGTGTATCTTGCGCATCCAGGGGCTCATGCCTGTGCCCTCCGCCGAAAGCTGTAGAACACCAGCCATGCACCGCTCAGGGCGAACAGCAAACCAACACCGGCAGCGACCCGCAGCAGGCTGTTGTTGACGTCGGTACGGGCGTCGTAATCCATGATGTGGAACATCCACAGAAAATCGAACCAGCGCCACAGGTCGTGGCGACGGGCGAGCAGATCGCCGGTGTCCGGTGAAAAGTAAAGCGTCGAGTTGGCGCGGTCGTCGAAACGCACGGCCCACATCGGCACCGGGCGCTTGGCTACTTCCTGCGGCGCCTGGGTGATCCAGGTCACTTCGCGGATCTCGGCCTCGCCCTGGTAGATATCCTTGGCACGGGCCACGATCTGCTCGCGCGGCAGCGGGCTCAACAGGTCGCCCGACCGGGCATCCACCAAGCTGGTCTTGCCGTCGGCGCGGAGTTCATAGACCTCCTTGCCCAGGAGCTTCTTCAGCTTGAAGGATTCGAAGCCCGGGCGCAGCTTGGCGAGTTGATCGATATCGAGCCGCCCGCCGCTGCGTTCGAGTGGCTCATCGAAGACATGGGCGAGATGGTCGCCGTGGATTACGTCCAGCGAGATCACCGTCATGTAGACGCCACTGAGCATCCAGAGCAAGGCCTGGACGCCGATGACGAGGCCGATCCATTTGTGGGTTCGGCGCACCCAGAAGGGTAGATTCATAGTGCAACTCTCATAGCTTGGTTTGTCCGTGAATGGCACCGCGGGCACCATGCCCGCGGTGCCGCAGGACTTACCAGCGGTAGCCGGCGCGCACGTGCCAGCGGCGGCCTTGCAGGTCGTAGGTCATCGTGTCCGTGTTCGCGTCGGTGTAGCTCTGGATGAACGGAGCCTTCTTGTCGAATAGGTTGTCGATGCCGATGGACAGGTCGAGCTTCTTGCTGAATGCGTACTTCAGTTGCGCCGAGTGGTACATCAGGCCGGGTGCCTTGGCACCGATGTCGCCCGGAGATGCGTTGATGTCATCTGCCGCACCGATGTACTGCACGGTATAGGAGCCAGACCACGGACCCTTGGCCATCGTCAACGACGACAGCGAACGCCACTGGGTGTAGCTACCGCGACCACCGGTGATCTTGCCGGTGTAGTCGATGACGTCCGCACCCGGGAATGGCCGCACCTGGTAGTTCTTCAGGTGCGAGACTTCGGCGTTCAAGCTTGCGTCAAAGCCGGCGAGCTTGAACTCATAGAGCGCACCGATGTCAATGCCCGAAATCTTCTCGTCGGCCGCGTTGACCGGCTGGGAGGAGAGGAAGTCGATCTCGCCAGTGGTCTTGTTGCGGGTGAAGCTGGACGAGTTGCAGAACTGATGCGCCAGGCCCGGCGTGCTGTGGCACACCGCCAGCTTGGTGGAGCCATCCACGCTCTGGATCGCATTGGTGATCTTGATGTTGAAGTAGTCCAGCGTCAGGGTCAGGGACTTGCTCGGCGACCAAACGGCGCCAGCCGTCAGCGTCTTTGCGTCCTCGGGCCTCAGCGCCGGGTTGCCGCCCACCGTGGTCAGGATGGTGTTGCCCAACTGCGTGTAGCCAACCGGCACGCCAGCGGCCTTGCAGTTCTGCGATACGACCGAGCTCGCCGGCAAGGCGCTCCAGTTGCTGCATGGGTCAGTCGTGGTGAGGTTGCCCTCAGCCACACCGCCGTACAGCTCGGGGATGTTAGGAACGCGGAAGGCCGACGACACGTTGGAACGCAGCTTGAGGCTCGGGATGACCTGCCAGTCCAAACCCGCCTTGTAGGTGCTCTTCGAACCGAACATGCTGTAGTCGGAATAGCGCGCGGCCGTGTTGAAGTGCAGCGAGTCAATGAAGGGCAGCTTCTTCAGCAGCGGAACGGACAGCTCGGCATAGACCTCGCGGGCCGTGTACTCGCCTGCGATGGGGTCTTGGGCATTGGTGTTGGCAATGCCCAGGACTGTCAGGCTATCCGGATTGCGCCACCCGCTTTCCTTTCGCACTTCGGCACCTGCAGCGAAGCCGACGACGCCGGCAGGCAATGCGAACAACTCGCCACTGATATTGCCGCTGGCGCCCTTTTGCTCATTGCCGCCTGTGTCGCGCAGATTGGTGAGGATGTAGTCCATCACCGGACGGGTCAGGTTGCCGTAGCCAAGGTAGTTGCCGCAAGGTATGGCTGCGCCCGCCGCCGTGCTGCACTTGGTGCGATCCACCGTGAGGGCCACTCGGTCGAGGTTGGCCACATTCGTCGTGACATCGACGCCCGTGTTGCGGCCCCAGTTCACATTCGCGGACCAGTCCCAGCTTTTGCCGATGCTGCCCTTGACGCCCGCAACCACGCGGAAGATGTTGGACTCTTGCTGGAAGTAGCGCGGGCCCGCCTCTTCAAGGCGACGACGTTGTAGCACGAGGCTTTGCCCGGTCGGATTGGTAGGATGGTCGGCCGCGAAATTCATGGCGCGATAGACTCCCAACGAACCCGGCGTTGCCAGTTGCTCTGACTCGCGATGTGAGAACAGAATTTCGGTGAATAACTGGGTCTCTTCGCTCAGGTTTAGCGTGCCGAAAGTGCTCAGCCCCAAACGCTTGATCGGGTTGACCGCGTTCAGCATCGGGTTGCTGTTGTAGTTGTGCTTGGCTGCAGAATACGTCTCGAAGGCCGGGCCGCTTCCGGGCGTCTGATTGAAGTTGATGCGTCGGCCGTCAGCCAGCAGCGCGCGACCGCCAATGGTGGACGAGCTGCCCGTGCATGCCAGAGCGCCGTTGACTTCAGCCAAGCCGCAAGGTGCGCGCGACGCCATATTGATGGCGCCGCTTTCCGAATAGTTGATGGCGCTCACCACCGAGCCATTGGCTGCTTGCAGGCCCCAGGATAGGTCCACGGCAGTCTCGGAACCATCGCCGCGAGATGTCTCGCCGTAGCGCACCGAGGCCTCGCCACCCTTGAGTCCATTCTTGGTGATGATGTTGACCACGCCGGCCACAGCGTCAGCGCCGTATATGGCCGAGGCGCCATCCTTCAACACCTCGACGCGCTCGATCAGCGCGACGGGGATCATGTTCAGGTCCACCGAGCTGTTGGCCCCCGTACCGCCATTGACGACGCGGCGCCCGTTCAGCAGTACCAGGGTGCGGTTGATGCCCAGACCGCGGAGGTTGACCTGGGTCGTGCCGTAGCCATTGCCGGTCCAGTAGGCGCTGGTCTGGTTGCCGGCGGTGCCTGCAGAAGCGGGAAGGCGCTGCAGCAGGGTTTCTGCGGAAATGGCTCCAGAACGCTGAATCGCCTCGGCGTCGATGACCGTGACAGGGCCGACCCCGGAAATCTGCGCCTGCTTCAGGTTGATGCGGCTGCCCGTGATCTGGACTTTTTCGAGGGAAGCGTTCTGCGCGACGCCAGCGTCGGCGACACCTGCCTGCTGCGCGAATGCGTTGTTGACGAGAAGCAGGACGGCTGCGGAGACCGCCGTTTGTGCGATTTTCATTGACATCATGTACATCCAGTTGGGTGCCGCGCGCCGCCGCCTCAATGGGGGCAGGTCGCGAGCTCAAAGCACCTTCGAACCAATTGTTCGTTGGCGAGCACATGACGATGGACGGGGAAGTACGACTTCGCGGGAAACCGGGCAAGGGGCGATGGGGGGGCCGGTCCGTCTACCGAAGCATGCGACTCAGCCAATCCCTGGCCGGGCCGTGCAAGCATACGCAGTCGCGCATGCCGCCGGCCGGCGGTACTGCTGAGTCAGCTGGTTCGAGGCGGCCGCTCCTGCCCAGACAGCAGGAATTCCGCTCGCGGCCCGCCAGGCTCGGGAAGGGCCGACATGGCGAATGGCCGGGCATGCGCGCCCAGGTCCGCTGTGGCGGCCATCGAGGCGCAGGAACCGCAGCCAGCGCAGTGGCTGCAAGGCGTCGCGTCGCAGCAGTGCTCAGCCTGCTGATCGGCTGCAACGGCCTTCTTGGAATCAGTCTTGGCCCTGGCAACTCGGGCATGAGACCCCGAAGCCACCGCGTGCTTGACGACGCTCTTGGACTGAATCACCAGCCCGCGAACCTGGGCCTTGGCCACCGTTGCGGGCGGGCAAATCATCGACGTGGCAATGGAAGCTGTCGCCGGCACGAGGACGGCGAGCAGAACCAACAACCAAAAGCCAATGAGTTTCATGCAACAGGCAAAAATTGATGTTGCATTGCATCAAGAGATGGCGAGCATGTCTAGTTAGGGTGTTCCCAGGCTGGGGTGCGCGAGTAGATTCCGAGCATTTGCCCTGTCTCTGGGTCCTTTTCGGCTCAGCTTTAAGTTGCGCGTTGGTTCACGCGCTTGGACAGTTCCTCGGCGCTTTCCTTGCGCTCGCTGTAGCGGTCGACCAGGTAGGGCCCGAGGTCCCGCGTCAGCAGCGTGAACTTGAACAGCTCTTCCATCACGTCGACGACACGGTCATAGAACGCGGACGGCTTCATCCGCCCCTCTTCCGTGAACTCGGCGAACGCCTTGGCCACCGACGACTGATTCGGAATCGTCAGCATGCGCATCCAGCGGCCGAGCACGCGCATCTGATTCACCGCGTTGAAGGACTGTGATCCACCCGACACCTGCATCACCGCCAGGGTCTTGCCCTGCGTCGGTCGAACGGCGCCGGCGCTCAGCGGCACCCAGTCGATTTGCGACTTCATCACCCCGGTCATCGCGCCATGGCGCTCCGGAGAGCACCAGACCATGCCCTCGGCCCAGACGGCCAGCTGGCGCAGTTCCTGGACCTTCGGATGGCTGTCCGGCGCCCCATCCGGCAAGGGCAATCCCGCCGGATCGAAGATGCGCACCTCGCCGCCCATGGCTTCCAGCAGGCGTGCGGCTTCATAGGTCAGCAAGCGGCTGTACGAGCGCTCGCGCAGCGAACCGTAGAGCAAGAGGAAACGGGGGCGGTGCTGCGAACGAGCAGGGACCGACAGACGCTCCTGCGTCGGCACCTCGAACAGCTCGGCGTTCAGCGCCGGGAAGGTGGCCTCGGGAAACAGGTGCTCAGCCATGTCGGGCCTTTGACAGATGGCGCGCAGCAGAACCCGCCACCTTGGGGCTCGCCGCCTTGGGCGACAGCAAGCGGTGCACGCCCGCGGCAAGGCCCGCACCGATCAGCTGCGCCGCGACGAAGCCGGGCGCGCTCGCAGGCGCGATGCCGGCAAAGCTGTCGCTGAAGAGGCGCCCGAAGACGGCCGCGGGATTCGCGAAGGACGTCGAGGCGGTGAACCAGTAGGCGGCCCCGATATAGGCGGCGACCATGGCCGATGCTCGGCCGGCCGGCGCTCGCAGGATGACAAGCAGCAAGCCGAAAGTGGCGACGCCCTCGGCAATCCACTGGCCCGTGCCCGTGCGCAGCTTGGTCGAGAACTGGAGGATGCTCATGTCGAACATCGCATGTGCCAGCCAAGCCCCCAGCATGGCGCCAAGCAATTGCATCACCACATACGGGGCGAGGAGGCCCTTCGGCAACTCGCCACGCGCCGCCATCACCAAAGACACCGCAGGGTTGAAATGGGCACCGCTGATCGGACCGAACACTTCAATCAGGATGTAGAGGCCACCCACGGTCGCGAGGGTGTTGGCCAGCAACGCGACAGCCACGTTGCCGCCCGACAAGCGCTCAGCCATAAGCCCTGAGCCGATCACGACGGCAAGCAGCAAGGCCGTGCCCAGGGCCTCGGCCAACAGCTTCTGTGGAGTTCCAGCAGTCATAGGCGTCACTTCAGGTGGCGGAGATAGCGTTGAGCGCGGCGAGGAGCTCTTGCTTGCCCATCGTCTCGAGCGGCAACTGCAGAAGCTGCAACATGCGATAGCCGATGGCCTGGCGCGTCAGCTCGAAAGCGCGGCGCTTGCCCTCGTCACCGCCCTCGGCGTTGGACGGATCGGGGTAGCCCCAATGCACCTTGACCGGCTGGCCTCCATCCGAATTCGCACCGAAGAACACCGGGCACTGCTCAGCGGCAGCGCTGTCGCAGACCGTGATGACGATGGACAGCGGCGGCGCTTCAGGCGTCGTGAACTCATCCCAGCTCTTGCTGCGATAGCCGGACACGTCGATGTCGGCATTGGTCAGCGCCTCAAGGGCAAAAGGGTTCAATCGGCCACTCGGGGCGCTGCCGGCGCTGAAGGCGCGCATGTCTTTGCCAAGCTTCTTGGCCCAATGGTTCAGCATGCCCTCGCTAAGCACGCTGCGGGCCGAGTTGTGGGTGCAGAGAATGAGTACGTTGGTCGTCATGATGGGAACTCAGGGAATCAGGCTTGGCCGATGTCGCGCACAGCCTTCTGCAGCGACATCTTGTCCAGGGTCGTCAGGGGCAGCGAGAGCATCAGCTCGATCCGGCGCTTCAGCGCCACGGCAGTCTCTTGGAAGGCCTGCAGCTTCTGAGCATCGGAGCCCACTGCCGCTGCAGGGTCTGGAAGGCCCCAGTGGGCTGTCATCGGCTGACCGGGCCACACCGGGCACACCTCGCCGGCGGCCTTGTCGCAGACCGTGAACACGAAATCGAGTACAGGAGACCTGGGTTGCGCGAACTCGTCCCAGTTCTTGCTCCGATAGCCTTCGGTCGGCAAATGCAGCCAGGCCAGTGTGTGAAGCGCCAGTGGGTTGACCTCACCGGTGGGATGACTCCCCGCAGAGAAGGCCTTGAACTTGCCTTGGCCGAGGTGGTTCATCAGGCCCTCGGCCAGGACGGACCTGGCCGAGTTGCCGGTGCAGACAAAGAGAATGTTGTAGGGGGGAGAGCTCACGGAAATCCTTTGAGGAAGTGGACGAACCTCAGCAGGCGCAGGCCGTTGCCGAGGCGGGCAGGCAGACCTCGCCCTGGCAGCAGTTCTCGGTGAGGTAGGCCAGCAAGGCGTTCATGTGTTCGAACGCGGCGCGATAGACCACATTCCTGCTCACGCGCTCCTGGGTCACCAGGCCGGCATGGGTCATTTCCTTCAGATGAAAGGAAAGGGTGGCCGCCGGCAACTCCAGCGCTTCAGCGAGGGCGCCGGGCGTCAAGCCCTGCTGACCCGCGACGACCAGCAGGCGAAACACCTTGAGCCTGTGGGTCTGCGCCAGGGCTGCGAGGGAGCGGATGATGTGTTGCTCTTCCATATGTCGAGAATTCTATAGATTTGGAAATATTGATGCAACGCAAGCCGCGAGGCGCACTTTGCATCAGACTTGTGTCCATCTGATGACAGCTTCAAGCCAAGGAGTCCGACATGTCCACGATCCAGATCTACGACCCCGCCCTGTGCTGCAGCAGCGGCGTGTGCGGCCAGGAAGTCGACGCCAGCTTGGTGCAGGCGTCGGCCGACATTCCAGAACAAGGCACGCTTGGACGCTAGGCGGCACCTTCGCTCTGGATCCAGTCGTCCAGCATGTCCGCCCAACTCTGAAGCATGCTACGACGCTGTTCGGCGTACTCAGCCCTGTTGTAGACAGCGCGCACGCCCTTTTGCTCGTGCGCTAGGCACTTCTCAATCCAGTCGCTGTTGAACCCAGCCTCATGCAACAACGTGCTCGCGGAACGACGGAGGTCGTGCACCGTGAATGGCTCAAAATCTTTGCCTCGACTGCGAATGAGCGTCACAGTTGCGTCAATGACACGATTCAACGTCGCTGCGCTGATTGGCAAGGTGGTCTCGTACCGCCCGGGGTGCAGATGGGTACTGGCTCCAAAGCAAGTCTTGAAGGCGACAAGAATGTCCAAAGCTTGCTGGCTCAGATAGACGTTGTGAGGCCGGCCTGCCTTCATCTTCTCTTTGGGAATCGACCAAACAGCGTTCTGAAAGTCCACCTCGTCCCATGTCGCGTGAATGAACTCGGACTTGCGCACCAGCGTCAACAACATGAACTTGAGTGCCAAGCGCAAGGTGGGAAGAGTCGCTGTCTGTTCCAAGGCATTGAAGAAGACATGAATCTCGGAAGGTGAGAGCGCCCTGTCACGCGCCCTGAACGTGGCGATCGCGCTGGGGCGAATCGATTCCGCCGGGTTGTCGATCTTCAAGCCGCGGGCTTGGACGAACCGATAGACCTGCAAGACGATCTCACGTGCGTGCACTGCAGGTGCCGATGCCCCCCGCTCCTTGATCCGCTCACATCGTGCAAGGAGACGCGCCGGCGTGAGCTCCTCCAGCTTCAAGCGCCCGAATTCGTTGGCAAGGTTTCGGTCGTAGATGGACCGTCGCATCGCCTTGGTCGAATCAGCCAACTTGGCCTCGGCAAAGTATTTCAGGGACCAAGCTCCGAAGGTCAGTGCCTCCGCAGCTTCGAGCCGCTTGTCAGCCTTGGCACGCGAAGGGCTCTCCCCTTGCTCAACGGATCGATGGGCTTGCGCCAGCAGCAGCCTTGCTTCCGCCAATGTGACGGAATGTCCGTAAGCAAGCTCGCTGACCTCACGCGGCTTCCTCGCCCCGAGCGAGGAGTCGTACTTGCCGATGACCAGCGTTTCGCGTCGACCTTGGATCCGGTAGTCGAAGCGGAAGCTGATCACACCCGTGGGTGTCACGGCCACGTACAGCCCTTGTTGATCGGCAACTTTGTAGAGTTTCCCAGTGGGCTTGAACGCCCGCAACTGCATGTCCGTAAGCACCGTGCTCTCCCCAATTGATACCGCAATAGCTACCGTCAGCGCGTCTGACGGTAGCAAAACGGGTCATCGGGAACCAGCACTTCAGTACCGCATTCAGTACCGGCTGCAAACCTGAGCTTGACTGGGACGATCTGAGACCAACTGGGATCTCTAAGCCCTTGTCAGCACTATGCATATTCCAAAGCGCCGGATCCTGTTGGACGACCCGGCACGACTTTGAATTATTCCCACTCGATGGTTGCCGGCGGCTTGCTCGACACGTCGTAGGTCACGCGGTTGATGCCGCGCACTTCATTGATGATGCGGCCCGAGCAGCGTTTCAGGAGGCTGTAGGGCAGCTCGGCCCAATCGGCCGTCATGAAGTCGCTGGTCTGCACGGCGCGCAGGGCCACCACGTAGTCATAGGTGCGGCCATCGCCCATCACGCCCACGCTCTTGACGGGCAGGAAGACGGTGAATGCCTGAGATGTCAGCTCGTACCAGGTCTTGCCCGTGGCTTCGTCCTTGGTGTTGCGCAGCTCCTCGATGAAGATCGCGTCGGCGCGGCGCAGCAGGTCGGCGTATTCCTTCTTCACTTCGCCAAGAATGCGCACGCCCAGGCCCGGGCCCGGGAACGGATGGCGGTAGACCATCTCGGGCGGCAGGCCCAGGGCCACGCCCAGCTCGCGCACCTCGTCCTTGAACAGCTCGCGCAGCGGCTCCAGCAGCTTCAGGCCGAGCTGCTCCGGCAGGCCGCCCACATTGTGGTGGCTCTTGATCGTGGTGGCCTTCTTGGTCTTGGTGCCGCCGCTCTCCACCACGTCGGGGTAGATCGTGCCTTGGGCGAGGAACGTCGCGCCTTTGACGGCGCGACTCCCATGCTCGCCCTTGTGGCCGGCGCCGGCCGCCTTGAGCTTGGCCGCCTCTTCCTTGAACACGTCCACGAACAGGCCGCCGATGATCTTGCGCTTCTTCTCGGGGTCGGTCACGCCGGCCAGCTGGCCGAGGAACAGTTCTTCGGCCTGCACGCGAATCACCTTGGCATGCAGCTTGCCCTCGAACATCTCCATCACCATGTCGCCTTCGTTCAGGCGCAGCAGCCCATGGTCGACGAAGACGCAGGTCAGCTGGTCGCCGATAGCCCGGTGGATCAGCGCGGCAGCGACCGAAGAGTCAACCCCGCCCGACAGGCCTAGGATGACCTCTTCATCGCCCACCTGCTCACGGATCCTGGCCACGGCTTCGGCGATGTAGTCGCCCATGATCCAGTCGCCCTTGCAGCCGGCGATGCCGAGCACGAAGCGCTCCAGAATGGCCTGGCCTTTCAAGGTGTGCGTCACCTCGGGGTGGAACTGCACGGCGTAATAGCCCTTCTCCTCGTTCGCCATGCCGGCGATCGGGCAGCTCGGCGTGGAAGCCAGCAGCTTGAAGCCCGGCGGCAGCACGGTGACCTTGTCGCCATGGCTCATCCAGACCTTGAGCATGCCGTGGCCTTCCAGCGTGGCATGGTCCTGGATGCCGTCCAGCAGCCTGGTGTGGCCATGCGCGCGCACCTCGGCATAGCCGAACTCGCGGTGGTCGCTCCACTCCACCTTGCCACCCAGCTGCACGGCCATGGTCTGCATGCCGTAGCAGATGCCCAGCACCGGCACGCCGATATCCCACACGGCCTGCGGTGCGCGCAGCTCGTGGTCCTCATAGGTGGAGGCATGGCTGCCTGACAGGATGATGGCCTTGGGCGCATAGCTGCGGATGAACTCGTCCGACACGTCGTTCGGATGGATCTCGCAATAGACATGGGCCTCGCGGACCCGGCGCGCAATCAGCTGCGTCACCTGGGAGCCGAAGTCGAGGATCAGGACTTTGTCGTGGTTCATGGTGGGTACTCGAGCTTGAGAAGATTCTGGGTTCGTTCAGGCTGCGGCTGCGCGCGCCGCACGGCTGCGAGCGAAATGCCGCCAGGCAAAGAACAGCGCGACTGCTTGCAGCAGGGCGCAGAAATAGAAGGGGGCGCCGATGCGCCAGTCGCCGCGCGGCAACTCGGACACCGCGTGCAGGAGCGTGGCGCCAAGCACCGGCGCCAGCACCGCCATCAGGCTGTTCAGCGACGACACCGCGCCCATGGTCTCGCCCTGGTTCTTGGCATCCGCCGCATTGGAAATGAGGCTCTGGATGGCAGCGCTTGAAGCAAAGCCCAGCACGTTCAGGAAGATGATGGCAATCATCATCCAGCCCTCGGTGGCGGCACCCCAGATGAAATTGGTGACCGTGGCCGAAGCCAGGCCGAGGATGACCAGGCGCTGCGGGCTGAAGAGCTTGAGCAGGCGCGGCAGCAGGAAGCCCTGCACGATCACTGACATCACGCCCACGGCAAACAGCGACCAACCGTTCTCCTTGGGACCCCAGCCAAACTTGAAGTGGGTGTAGAGCACCCAGCTGGTGTGCAGGACGAACTGGGCCAGGCCGGCCAGCGCGATCACCCACACGAGCGGGCCGACCCCGCGCAAGGCAGAGAGCTTCCTGAAAGCACTGACCGGATTGGCGTGGCGCCAGTCAAAGGCTCGGCGACGCTCCAGCGGCAGCGACTCGGGCAGCACGAAGAAGCCATAACACCAGTTCACCAGCGCCAGGCCGCCAGCCACGAAGAAAGGCAGATGCAGGTCGATGGCACCAAGCATGCCACCCATCACCGGGCCGAGGATGAAGCCCATGCCGAAGGCCGCGCCCAGCATGCCGAAGCGCTTGGCGCGCTCTTCGGGCGGGGTGATGTCGGCCACATAGGCATTGGCCACGGCGATATTGGCCTGCATGGCGCCACTGACCAGGCGGATGGCGATCAGCATCCACAGCGCGGTAGCCATGGCCGTGACGAAGAAGCTGAGCATCAGGCCGGAGAAGCCCAGCAGCAGCACCGGGCGGCGGCCATGGTGATCCGACAGCGCGCCAAGGATGGGCGAGGTCAGGAAGTTGGCAAAGCCGAAGGCGAAAGCCACCGCGCCGTACCAGAACGCATGATCGGCCTGGTTGGCCGCGAAGGTGCCCACCAGCGGCGGCAGCACCGGGATGATCAGGCCGATCGAGATCATGTCGATCAGCACCGCTACCATGATGAAGCCCATGCCGGCGGATTTGACGGAACGGCTGGGAACTGCGCTATCGCTCACTGGCTTGAATTCCTTAAGTGAGGAACGGGGCACTAGGCCCCGTTCGTCATGCCCAACCCGTCTTATTCGGAACGGTAGTTGGGTGCTTCTTTCGTGATCTGCACATCGTGGACATGGCTTTCGCGAATGCCCGCTGAGGTGATCTCGACGAACTCGGCCTTGTCGTGCATGTCGGCGATGCTGGCGCAGCCGCAATAGCCCATCGAGGCTCGCAGGCCGCCGGCCATCTGGAACACGATGGCCACCAGCGAGCCCTTGTAGGGCACGCGACCCTCGATGCCCTCGGGCACCAGCTTGTCGGCGTTGGGGTTGCTGGTCTCGTCGTTTTCCTGGAAATAGCGGTCCGCCGAACCGGCCTTCATCGCGCCGATCGAGCCCATGCCACGGTAGCTCTTGTAAGAGCGACCCTGGAACAGCACGACCTCGCCCGGGGCCTCTTCGGTACCGGCAAACATGCCGCCCATCATCACGGCGCTGGCGCCGGCGGCGATGGCCTTGGAGATGTCTCCCGAGTAGCGGATGCCGCCGTCAGCGATCAGCGGCACGCCAGTGCCCTTGAGCGCCGTGGCGACGTAGTCGATGGCGGTGATCTGGGGCACGCCGACACCGGCAACGATGCGCGTGGTGCAGATCGAGCCCGGGCCGATGCCGACCTTGACGCCGTCGGCGCCGGCTTCCACCAGCGCCAGCGCGGCCGCGCCGGTGGCGATATTGCCGCCGATCACGTCGACCTGCGGATAGTTCTGCTTGACCCAGCGCACGCGCTCGATCACGCCGGCGCTGTGGCCGTGAGCCGTGTCCACCACGATGGCATCGACGCCGGCTCGCACCAGCAATTCAACGCGCTCTTCGGTGCCCTCGCCCACGCCGACCGCGGCGCCGACGCGCAGCTTGCCTTGCGCATCACGCGCCGCATTGGGGAAGTTGGTCTGCTTGGTGATGTCCTTGACGGTCATCAGGCCGCGCAGTTCAAACGCATCGTTGACCACCAGCACGCGCTCGAGCTTGTGCTTGTGCATCAAGGCCTTGCCCTCGGCCAGCGAAGCGCCTTCCTTCACATAGACCAGGCGCTCGGCCGGGGTCATGATCTCGCGCACCGGGGCGTCATTGCGCGTTTCAAAGCGCAGGTCGCGACCGGTGACGATGCCCACGACCTTCGCACCCTCCAACACCGGGAAGCCGGAGATGCCATGCTGCTCGGAGAGCTGCTTGACATGGCGTACCGTGGTTTCGGGTGTGATGGTGATCGGGTCGCGCAGGAGGCCGGACTCGTAACGCTTCACGCGGGCCACCTCGGCGGCCTGCTGTTGCGCGGTCAGGTTCTTGTGCACGATACCCATGCCGCCCTCCTGCGCCATGGCGATGGCCAGGCGGGCTTCCGTCACCGTGTCCATGGCGGCAGACACCAGGGGCAGGTTCAGGCGGATATTGCGGGACAACTGGGTGGCGAGGCTGGTGTCGCGAGGCAACACCTGGGAGAAGGCTGGCACCAACAACACATCGTCGAAGGTGAGCGCTTTGCCGAGAAGGCGCATGTGGGAAGCTCCAGACGCAAAGCGGCATTATACGGAAGCAGTTCACACTCTCGCCTTGGTGGGGTGAAGACCTGCCAGTACACTCGCTCGCAACCCTGCTGTAACGCCTTTCGGGCCCCGCCTCATGCGACTGTCCTCCACGCTTTGCCTGCTGCTCCTGCTGACCCTTGCCAGCGGGGCCCAGGCGCAATGGAAATGGAAGGACAGCAGCGGCAACGTCCAGTACAGCGACCGGCCGCCGCCGTCGGGAACGCCCGAGAAGGACATCCTCCAGAAGCCGCCGCAGCGCTACCAGCCGGTGGTCGTGCGCCAGTTCGGAGCCAGCGCGCCCGAAGCTGCCTCGGCAGCGGCCAGCGCCGCCTCCCGCCCTGAGCCCCAAGCGCAAGCCCGCCAGCGTCAGCTCGAACAGGAGCAGGCAGCCAAGCTCAAGGAAACTGAGCGCAAGCAGGCCGCCCAGCGGGCCGAAAACTGCCGCAGCGCCAAGGGCCAGTTGCAGATGCTGGAAAGCGGCGTGCGCATCAAGCGCAACAACGAGCAGGGCGAGCCCATCGTCATCGACGACAAGCAGCGCGCCGAAGAAGTGCAGCGCGCCCGCGCCGTCATCGCCAGCGAGTGCCGCTGAAACAGCGAGCCCACCTGCCCGAGTCCTGGGCGCTGGTCTTCCCGCAGGCCTAGCGACTGGTCTTTCCGCCCAGGGGCCTGTGCCGGGAAACAATCCGCTGGCCACGCGCGTGATAGCGCTGGCGCCGCGCCTCCTTCGGGTCAACGGTCAACGGCCGGTACACCTCGATGCGGTCCTGATCGCGCAAGCCATGGCTCAGAGGCTGCACCCGCCCCCAGACACCCACGGCCAGTTCCGCCAGTCGGGGCAGTTGGTCAGCAAATTCCGCGCAGGCATTGAGCCCCTGCTCCACCGTGCAGCCCTCGGGCAGGTCGAGCCACGAATGCCTCACATCGCCAGCCGCCGGGCTCCACACCAGCTCGACGCGGATGCGCCCCGGCCGCGGCTCAGCGAGGCCCATAGACGCTTTCGGCACGCTGCACAAAGCTGTCTACAAAGGTATTGGCCACGCGGTCGAACACAGGGCTGACCACAGCCTCCAGCGCCTTGCTGGAGAAGGCATAGCAGAGGTCGAACTCGATCTTGCAGGCCTTGGATTCTTCGCCGACACCCTCGGCCCCGGGCTTGCCTAGCGGCACGAAGAACCAGTTGCCCTCGAGCTTGGAGAAGGGCCCATCGACCAGCTCGATGCTGACGCGGCGGCCGCTCTCATGGGTGTTGCGCGTGGTGAAGGCATGGCGCACGCCGCCATAGGCAAGGCCCAGCCTGGCGGTCACGCCATCCTCGCGCTGATCGATGGTCTCGGCCTTCTCGCACCAGGGCAGGAACTCCGGATAGCGGGCGATATCGGTGACCAGCTCATACATCTCGCGCGGCGAGTACCAGAGCAGAACGGACTTTTTGACGTGCTTCATACAATGGGCGCAATTGTATTGGCGGCCCTGCCGCACGAACTCGCGAAACCTGCCTCCCAATGTCCATCGCCGAAAACCGCCGTGCCCGCTATGAGTACCACATCGAAGAGCAGTTCGAGGCCGGCATGGTGCTGGAAGGCTGGGAGGTCAAGGCGGTCCGCGCCGGTCAGGTCCAGCTGACCGACGGCCACGTGATGATCAGGAACGGCGAGCTGTTCCTGATCGGCTGCCGCATCAACCCGCTGCGCACCGCGTCCACCCACGTCAACCCGCTGGCGGACCGGACCAAGAAGCTCCTGATGAAGAAGGACGAGATCCGCCGCCTGATCGGCAAGGTCGAGCAGAAAGGTTTCACCATGGTGCCCCTGAACCTGCACTTCAAGGGCAGCCACATCAAGTGCGACATCGCCCTGGCCAAGGGCAAGGACAAGGCCGACAAGCGCGAGACCGAGAAAAAGCGCGATTGGGAGCGCGAGAAAGGCCGGCTGATGCGGCACGCAGTGCCGGCAAACTCGTCGAAGGACTGATCAGCCCAGCGCCGACTCCAGTGCCTGCTCGAGGTCCGCGCGCAGATCGGCTTGCGCCTCCAGGCCGATGGCAAAGCGCACCAGCGGCCCCGCCGCGATAGGCATCGTCAGCGAGCGGCTCTGGCTCATGTTGTAGGGCACGGCCAGGCTCATGGGGCCGGCCCATGAGTAGCCGATGCCGAACAGCTCCAGCGCGTCGATGAAGGCATCGACCTGCTTCTGCGTGTACTGCGGCTTGAACACCACCGAGAACAGGCAGGCCGCACCGGCAGAACTCGTCTCCAGCCAATGCTGGTGTCCTGGCGAGCCAGGCAGCGCGGGATGCAGCACCTGGGCAATCTCCGGGCGAGACTGCATCCACGCCGCCAGCGCGCGCGTCGTCAGGTCTTGCGCGCGATAGCGCAGCTCCATCGTCGGCAGCGAACGCAGCACCAGCTCCACATCGTTCTGACCCAGGCCGTAGCCCAGGTGCTCATGGCAGTTGTCCAGCTGATTGCGCAGCGCCAGATCGCGCGTGTAGACCGCGCCCATCAGGACATCCGCGCCGCCCGACTGATACTTGGTCAGCGCCTGCACCGAGATGTCGACACCCATACCAGGCGCGATCTCGAAGGCATTGAAGGCAATGCCGGCGCCCCAGGTGTTGTCCAGCGCCGTGAGCACGCCAGCGGCCTTGCAGCGGCCCAGCAGGCCCAGCAGGTCCGGGAACTCGAGCGTGATCGAGCCGGCCGCCTCCAGCCAGACCAGCTTGGTCTTCTCCGACAGCGGCAAGGCCTCGGCATTCAAGGGGTCGTAGAAGCGATGCGTGATGCCCAGGCGCGGCAGGTAGTCGACCGCCATCCAGCGGTTCTGGCCATAGACGTTGTCCGGCAGCAGCACCTCGTCGCCCGGCTGCAAGAGTGCCAGGTTTACGAGCGTGACAGCCGACAAGCCCGATGGCGTCAGCAGGCAATGCTCGGCGCCCTCCAGCGTGGCCAGGCGCGCACCCAGCGTGTAACTCGTTGGCGTGCCGTGCAGGCCGTAGCGGTAGCTCAGGCCGTCGCGCGGGCGCGGCTGGCGCAGGTCGGCCGTATCCTTGAACAGGACGGTCGAGGCCTTGAAAACACCCACCGGATGGGCGCTCCAGCCCTCGGGCGGCTGGTAGGGATGGTGGATCTGCTCGGTCGAGATGGCGCGCTTCTTGTGACTCAAGACGCGCTCCTTCAGATCGGCATGCCGACCAGGTCGTGGCCTTCCGCGGCGACGATGCGTACGCGCGTGAACTCACCGACCTTCAGGATCTTGCTGGCCTTCTCGGGCGGCAGGATGCGCACGGTGCCGTCGATCTCGGGGGCGTCTGCATAGGTGCGGCCCACCCCGCCCTTGCGACCCAGCGCCGGGGCGGAATCAACCAGCACCTGCATGTTGGCGCCGATGCGCGAACGCAGCTTCTCGGCCGACACTTGCTCCGCAACCGCCATGAAGCGCGCACGGCGCTCTTCACGCACTTCCTGCGGCAGCGCGCCGTCCAGCTCGTTGGCGGTGGCGCCCTCCACGGGCGAATAGGCAAAGCAGCCGGCGCGGTCGATGCGGGCTTCGGCCATGAAGTCCAGCAGGTACTGGAACTGCTCTTCGGTCTCGCCGGGGAAGCCGGCAATGAAGGTCGAGCGGATCACGATCTCCGGGCAGGTCTCGCGCCAGCGCAGGATGCGCTCCATGTTCTTCTCGCCACTGGCCGGGCGCTTCATGCGCTTGAGCACTTCCGGGTGGGCATGCTGCAGCGGCACATCCAGGTAAGGCAGGACCAGGCCTTCGGCCATCAGCGGCAGCACCTCGTCGACATGCGGATAGGGGTAGACGTAGTGCAGTCGCACCCAGGCGCCATGCTGCCTGGCCAGCTCGCCGAGCTGGGCGACCAGGTCGTACATGCGGGTCTTGACCGGCTTGCCGTCCCAGAAGCCCATGCGGTACTTCACGTCCACGCCATAGGCGCTGGTGTCCTGGCTGACGACCAGCAATTCCTTGACGCCGGATTCGAACAGCGCGCGCGCCTCGCTCAGCACATCGCCGATCGGCCGCGACACCAGGTCGCCGCGCATGCTCGGGATGATGCAGAAGGTGCAACGGTGGTTGCAGCCTTCGCTGATCTTCAGGTAGGCGAAATGCTTGGGCGTGAGCTTGATGCCGGCAATGCCGCGGGCCTCGGGCACCAGGTCGATGAAGGGATCGTGCGGCTTGGGCACGTGGGTGTGGACCGCGTCCATCACTTCTTGCGTGGCATGCGGGCCGGTCACGGCCAACACGCTGGGGTGCATCTCACGCACCAGGCCACCGGCGTCCGGGCTGCTCGCGCCAGCCTTGGCGCCCAGGCATCCGGTCACGATGACCTTGCCGTTTTCGGCCAGTGCCTCGCCGATGGTGTCCAGGCTTTCCTTGACCGCATCGTCGATGAAGCCGCAGGTATTGACGATCACCAGGTCCGCACCGGCAAAGGTCTTGGAGGTTTCATAGCCCTCGGCGCGCAGCTGCGTGAGGATCAGCTCCGAATCGGTCAGCGCCTTGGGGCAGCCGAGCGAAACAAAGCCAATCTTGGGAGCGGGGTTGCCGATCTTCGCGGCGGCGGTGTCGTAAGTCGTTGTTTCCATTTGATTTCCGCCGGTCGACCTGGCTGAGAAGCTGGGCCGGCATTGTATCTGGGCAATCTCCCCGATGACCCGCGCGCCCGCGAGGATTAGCATCGCTGCGTCGGCCCTTCCTCTCTCCAGCAGTACGGTCCCCGTCCCCATGTCACTGCCCCGCCCCGCTGTCCTCGGCCGCCTCTGCCTGCTGCTCGCAAGCGTCCTGCTCCTCGGCCGAGCCATGGCCGCCCCAGCGTGCGAGCGCCCCCTGCGCATGGCTGTCGAGCAGCGCCCGCCCTATCTCTACATGAATGCGGAAGGCCAGATGCAGGGCAGTGACATCGAGCTGGTGCGCGCCATCCTGCAACAGGCTGGCTGCAGCCTGGAATTGCTGCCCGAGCTGCCGCGGCGGCGGCGCTACACGATGTTCCTGGCCGGTGAGATCGACATCCTGCCCGCCGCCTCGATGACCGCCGAGCGGCGCGAAGTCGCCTGGTTCACGGCGCCCTATTTCGTCGAGGCCGTGGCGCTGTTCGCCCTGCCCGAGAAGGCGGCCAAGCTGCGCGACATCAAGAATTTCGAGGACATCCGCTCGCGCGGCATCGGCGTGATCAGCCAGAGCTTTGGCTGGTTCGGCGAGGGTTTCGAGGCGCACAAGCCAGCTTTGCGGAACGACGGCCTGCTCTCGCACTACGACCAGTTGGGCCATGCGCTGCAGATGCTCAAGGCAGGCCGCGGCGACCTGGTGCTGGCCGACCGCGCGGCGATGCGCCAGTTGCTCTTGCGGCAAAAACTCAACCTGGTCGAGCTGGACTACCTGCCGATGCAAGGCTCGGCACGGCTGATGCTCAGCAAGCGCTCCGTGACCGAGGCCCAGTTCAAGGCCATCGACGCGGCGCTGCAAAAGCTCGAGGAGAGCGGAGCGCTGAAGCAGATCCGCAGCCGGCACGGGCTGCAGTAGCCAGCGCCGCCTTACTTCTTGGGCGGGAAGCCCGGCATGCCCGGCATCCCCGGGAAAGCCTTCTGCATCTGTTCGGTCATCTGCTCAAGCAGGTTCTTGCCCTGCTCGACATAGCCGCCCATTCCCCCCATGCCGCCCATCAAGCCCTGCATCATGGGCGACTGCGTGCCCATGAACTTGGCCCAGGTCTCGGGGCTGAAGGCCAGGCCGGGGCTCTGGTCGACAAACTTCTTCTGCATCTCGGAGAAGGTCTGCATGTTCTTCTCGAGGTACTCGCCCATCACACCCTGCATCGCGTGCCCGTAGAAGCGGATGATCTGCTCCAGTGACTGCGTGGTGAACATGGGCACGCCACCGGTTTCTTCCTCCAGGATGATCTGCAGAAGGATGGCGCGGGTCAGGTCCTCGGCGGTCTTGGCATCGCGCACTTCGAAGGCCTGGCCGTCCAGCACCATCTTCTTCACGTCGGCCAGCGTGATGTAGCTGCTGGTCTTGGTGTCGTAGAGGCGACGGTTGGGGTATTTCTTGAGGATGCGCAGCTCGGGCTCAGCCGGTGCTGCGCCTTCTTCCGCCTTCGTCTTGCCTCTGCGGGCAGTCGCCATCGCTTGCTCCTATATTGCGTTGCAGCAAGATTCTAGGAGGCGGGCACCGCAGGACCGGACGGGTTTACCCCCGAGCCCCGCGGCGCCTGCATTGCAAGCACTTGTTCGGCTATTTGGTCACGATGGCAAAGGTGCCCGGCGCCTTGTCGATCAGGCCGAAAAAGCGCACCAGGTCGATCTTGCTGCCGTCGATCTTCAGCTCGTCGCTCAGCAGCGTGTCCTTGACGCCAGCCGTGCCGGCCATCATCTTGATGAAGATCGGCTTGGTCAGGGTCAGCGTCGAATTGGCGTCCTTGGCAGGCTCGCCCTTCTTGTGGTGCAGCACCGAATTTTCGATCCAGAGCACGAAGGACTCCTTGGTGTCGGACAGCACCAGATTGACCTTCAAGTCCTTGCCCTCGGCCGCGGGGCCATCGAGGCCGGCCGCCATGGCTTCCAGAAAGCGCTCGACCGGTGTCTGCGACAGCATGTCGATGAAACCGGCGCGGCTCACGCCCTTCTTGGGCGGGCCGTTGCGCAGCTCGGCAGCGGCCGTGAGGTAGCTGTTGCGCCAAGTCGAGGCCTCGGACATATAGCCCATCTGGTCGTAGGTGCGCGCCAGCAACTCCTTGGCACCCTTGTGATCGGGCTGGCCGAACACGGCCTGGTTCAGGAGCTCGGCCGCCCAGCGGTACTCGCCCTTGTCGAACGCCTCTTGCGCTGCAGCCACGGCCTTGTCGGCACCACCGATCAGCGCCAGCATGCGCTTGGCCGACTCCTGCGGCGGCAGCGGGTCGAGGTTGGCCGGATTGCCGTCGTAGGCGCCCAGGTAGAACTGGTAGATCGCCTTGACGTTGTGGCGCGTATCGCCGTAGTAGCCACGGGCGCCGAAATAGGACTGCAAGGACTTGGGCAGCTTCACCAGTTCGGCGATCTCGCGCGGCGTATGGCCGGCGTTGATCAGGCGCACCGTCTGATCGTGCAGGTATTTGTAGGTGTCGCGGTGCTTGGTGATGAACTCGGCAATGCGTGCCTGGCCCCAGATCGGCCAATTGTGCTGACCGAAATAGACCTCGGCATCGGCCGTCTGCTCCAGTGCTTCCTGCATGTAGCCGGACCAGCGAAGCGCATCGCGAACCTTGGCGCCGCGCACCGGCAGGAGGTTGTGCATGGTCTGCGCCAGGTTCTCGGCGCCGCCATATGCTCGTCTGTCTGGAATGGAGAAAGTCAGCTCGGCCGGCGCCTCGGCCCCAGGCACGTTGTGGAACACGAAGCGCACGCCGTCGAGCACCAGCTCCTGCGTCGGCTGAGTGATCAATTGTGTGGGCGGCAGGATGCCGAAGGTGCCGTAGGCCACGCCCTTGCCAAGGCCCGTGTCGACCATTCCCTTGGCCGAACGATCCAGGTCGCGGCCAAACTGGTAGATCGAGCGGCGGCCCATCGCCGTGCCCACCATCACGTTCTCGCTGGTGGCTTCTTCCATGAAGCCGGCCGAGGCAATCACCGGCACCTTGCCAGCAGCAACGTCGGCCGCCGAGACCACGCCCAACGCGCCGCCAAAGTGGTCGATATGGCTGTGCGTGAAGACCAGGGCCGTGACCGGCTTGTCGCCCAGATGCTTGCGGGCAAAGGCCAGGGCCGCGGCGGCGGTTTCCCGCGCGGTGAGCGCATCGATGACGATCCAGCCGGTCTTGCCCTCGACCAGGGTCATGTTGCCGATGTCAAAGCCGCGCAGTTGATAGATGCCGTCCGTGACCTTGAACAGACCGATCTGCGCATTCAGGATCGCGTGGCGCCAGAGGCTCGGATTGACCGTGGCAGGCGACTGGCCCTGAACGAACTTGAAAGCGTCGAAGTCGATCAGCACGCTGCCATCAGCGGCGACGATCTTTCCTTCGGGCCGCGCGATGAAGCCACGCTTGGCATCTTCAAAGTCCTGCGGGTCGTCGAGCTTCAACCCCTGCACCAGTTGCTCATTGGCCTGCACGGTGGCCGGCATTGCGTCGCCTGCGGCACCGCCGACACCGCTGTTGCGGCCACAGCCGGCAAGCAGGGCAAGCACAGCCAGCAGGGCCGCGGACTTCTTCATTTGAATGAACTTCATCGCTCTTGTCTCCTGGTCATTTGTTCTCAAGCGGCCTTCTGCAGTCGATCTTCGCGCATCATCTTCGCCGCCTTCTCGCCAATCATGATCGTCGGTGCATTGGTATTGCCGCCCACCACGGTCGGCATGATCGAAGCATCGGCCACACGCAGGCCGGCAATGCCCCGCACCCGCAGGCGCTCATCCACCACCGCCATCGCATCGTCGGCTGGGCCCATCTTGCAGGTGCCCACCGGGTGGTACTGCGTGTCTGCGCGGGCGCGGATGTCGGCTTCCAGGCTCTTCAAGTCATTTGCGTCGGTTGGGTAGAGCTGCTTGCCGCGCACCTCATCAAAGGGCGAGGACTCGATCAGCCGCTGCTGCATCTGTGCACCACGCACCAGCAAGCTCAGATCGCGCTCATCGGAGAGGAAGCGCGGATCGATCAAGGGTGCGTCGCGCGGATCCAGGCTTTGCAGGCTCACCGTGCCGCGGCTGTAGGGGCGCAGGACATCGACATGGCAGGACATGCCGTGCCCCAGATGCAGCTTGCGCGCATGGTCGTCGACGATGGCGATGACAAAGACCAGTTGCAGGTCCGGCGCCGGCAGCTCAGGCGTCGAGCGCAGGAAGGCACCGGCACCGGCGAAGGTGCTGGTGACCATGCCGGTGCGCTTGTTGCGCCACTCGAGCATGGCAGCCGTGGTCTTCAAGCCGCCGCGCAGCGAGAGGCCGAAGGATTCGGTCGTGCTCGGCAACTTCCAGGTCTGCACATAGTCGATGTGGTCCTGCAGGTTCTTGCCGACGCCGGGCAGGTCCATCGCGCATGGAATGCCCAGCGGCTGCAGTTCGGCGCCAGCGCCGATGCCGGAGAGCTGCAAGAGCTGCGGCGAACCGAAGGCGCCGGCGGCGATCACCACCTCGCAGCGCGCCCGCAGCTGCTGGCGCTCGTTGCCCCGGATGATCTCGACGCCGACGGCACGCCGCCCTTCCAGCAGCACGCGCGAGGTCTGCGTGCGCGTCAGCACTGTCAGGTTGCGGCGCGCGAGCTTGGGCGTGAGGTAGGCCTTGGCCGCACTGCAGCGCTCGCCATTCCTGTGAGTCACCTGGTAGAGAAACGCGCCTTCCTGCTCGGCTCCGTTGTAGTCCGGATTCAGGGCAATGCCCTGGGCTAGTGCCGCCTTCAGAAAGAGCTCGTTGAGAGGGCTGCGGTGATCCTGGTAGGTCACGTTGAGCGGACCACCCTGGCCGTGATACGGCGCGCCGAATTGCTCGTTGTGCTCGCCGAGCCTGAACAGCGGCAGCACGTCTTCATAGGACCAGCCGCCGTTGCCGAGCGAGGCCCAATGGTCGTAGTCCCAGCGGTTGCCGCGCACATAGAGCATGGCGTTGATCGAGCTGGAGCCACCCAGCGTCCGGCCCCGCGGCTGGTAGCCGCGCCGGCCGTTCAGCTGCGGCTGCGGCACGGTCTGGTAGGCGTAGTTGTTGATCCTGGTGGGCAGCATCGCCACCACGGCGGCAGGCGCATGGATCAGCACGCTGCTGTCCGGGCCGCCTGTCTCTACGAGGCAGACGGTGGTTTCCGGGTCTTCGCTCAGGCGTGCGGCCATGGCGCAACCGGCCGAGCCGGCGCCAACGATGATGTAGTCGAATTCAGTCATGATGGTCCTGTGCGTTCAGGCGATCAGCTTCAAGAGCTTCAGCATGCGTTCAAAGGTCGCGCCGTAAGGTGGATGCAGCAGCGCAATGCCGTTGAACCGTGACTGCATGAACACCGGCTTCTCCTTGCTGAAAGTGCGGAAGCCGGTTTCGCCGTGATAGGCGCCCATGCCGCTGGCGCCTACGCCGCCGAAAGGCTGGTTCTCCTGGCCGAAATGCCAGAGGCAGTCGTTGACGGTGACGCCGCCGGAGATGGTTTCGCGCAGGACCTGCTCACGCCGCGCTGCGTCACGACCGAACCAGTACAGCGCCAGGGGCCGATCACCGGCCTTCACATGCGCGATCGCGGCATCGGCGCCGTCGACCTCGACGATGGGCAGCACCGGTCCGAAGATCTCTTCCCGCATCAGCTGCATGCCGGGCTTGGGGTTCAGGACCACGGTCGGCACGAACTTGCGACTGCCCGCAGCCAATTGCTCCGCGCTGAGCGGCACCAGCGTGGCGCCTTGCGTCTGTGCTTCGTCCAGCATCTGCTGCAGGCGCGCGCGGTGGCGCGGGCTGATGATGGCCGTGTAGTCCGGGTTGGCTTCCAGCGTCGGGTACATGCGCAGCACTTCGCGCTGCAAGGCCTCCGCCAGCACCCTGCCCTGGCCGCGCGGCACCAGCAGGTAGTCCGGCGCGATGCAGGTCTGGCCGGCATTGAGCAGCTTGCCGAAGGCTATGCGCGCAGCGGCGACAGCCAGGTCGGCCGAGGCGTCGATGATGACCGGCGACTTGCCGCCCAGCTCCAGCGTCAAGGGCGTCAGGTTTGGCGCCGCTGCAGCCGCGACCTTGCGGCCCACGGCCGTCGAGCCGGTGAAGACCAGATGGTCGAAAGGCAGTGCCACAAAGGCGGCCGCCAGTTCGGCGTCGCCGCAGATCACGGCCATCTCTTCCGGCTTGAAATACTGGCTGACCAGGCGCTGCAGCAAGGCCGAGAAAACCGGTGTCAGTTCCGAGGGCTTGATCAGCACGCGGTTGCCGGCGGCCAGCGCGCCCACAGCCGGGCCGAGGCTCAGCTGCAGTGGATAGTTCCAGGGCGCCACGATGCCCACCACGCCGAGTGGCTGCCGCAAGAGCCGGTTGTGCGCCGGCCAGTAGGCCAGCGCTGTGGCGGGCCGGCGGGGCCGCATCCAGCGCTTCAGATGCCGGCGGGTGCCGATGATGGCGCTGCTGACCATGCCAACCTCGGCCAGCAGCGTCTCGTGCGACGAGCGCTGGCCGAAGTCCTGGGCGATGGCCTGCACGAACTCCAGCGCATGGAACTCGATCAGGGTCTGCAGCCGGGTCAGTCGGTCGACGCGCATTGCACGGTCGGGCGTCGGCTCGGCCGCATGGGCGGCGGCCTGCGCGGCCAGCAAGCTGGCGGCACTGGCCTGGGCTGTCAAAGGCGTCACTGCTTTGTCTCCTGCGGATGCGTGCTGCGGGCAACTGCGCTTGGCAGCCGGCGGCTTTGCCCCTAGTCTTTGCGGGTCGCCGCCTTGGTGCCGCATGGTGCTCAGGTGCGGCATCACCGGCTATGACCGGCGCTGACAGAGCCCATGACAACGACTGCCACACCAGGGCTCGCCCCATCCGGGCAAACCCGCAAACCCAGCATTCACGACCCGGTCTTCCCGGTACATCCGTTCGCCGGTGTGCTGGCCGTGGCCGAAGAGCAGGACTGGGCCGACGCCAAGCTTTTCCCCAGCTTTCAGCGCCAGCACATGGCCGCCGAGCGCGCGCCCTACTGCAGCTATGTCGAGGCAAGAGAGAGCCTGCAACAGGCGCTGCGCCGTCACCGGGGCCTGGAGCTGGCCCTGCTTTCGGGTGCGCGCAAGGCGCTGCCGCACATGGGCGCGATGAGCCTGGGCCTGATGTCGCAGGCCACACTTGGCGAGGCGCTGCGCTTCGGCACGCGTTACCAGCTGATCGCCGGCTCGATGCTGCAGGTGCAGCTGGAGCAGAACGAGCGCGAGGCCTGGATCGTGGCCGACGCCCTGTTCGACGATCCGGAGATGCAGCCCTTCCTGGCCATCGACCACCTGGCCACGGCGCTCAACGCGATTCGCCAGATCCTCGGCCTGCCTCCGGGTCGGCGGCTGATCAAGCGGCTGGAACTGGCCTTCGAAGCGCCGAGCCTGGCCAGCGGACTGGCTGATCTGTTCGATGCGCCGGTGCGTTTCGGTCAAGCGCAGAGCCGCATGGTGTTTGATTCGGCCGCGCTGGATTTGCGCCTGTCGTTCCACAACCGCAGCAGCGCCGAAATTTCGCGCCAGGCCTGCGAACGCGAGCTGGCCGCACTGGGCTTGATCGATGGGCGCGGCGACCTGCGCGAGCAACTCTTTGACAGCCAGGGCCGTTTGCGCAGCCTGTCCGCCGTTGCCGATTCAATGGGACTGAGCCTGCGCACCCTGCACCGCGCACTGGCGCGCGAGGGCATCCGCTACTCCGAGCTCGCTGAGCAGCAGCAACGCGTTCGCGCCGAGCATTTGCTCAGGCGCGGCCTGCCTACCAGCGCCGTGGCCGAGGAGCTGCAGTTCAGCGACCCGCGCAGCTTCGTCCGCGCCTTCGAGCGCTGGACCGGCCAGAGCCCCGCGGCCTGGCGCCGCCAGCAGCAAGGATGAGGTGAGCAATGCAAAAAGCCCGGTAAATCAAAGACTTACCGGGCTTCTTAACCTACCGAATTTGGTAGGCGCGATTGGATTCGAACCAACGACCCCCACCATGTCAAGGTGGTGCTCTAACCAACTGAGCTACGCGCCTGAAGAGCTTCGCACTATAGCATGGATTTTCAGGACTTCCAGGAACCTTGAAGCAAACGCCTTCAGAAGCTCACTTGCGCCGTGCCGCGCGCACGCCCGGAATCTGCGCGACGCTGCGCAGGATCTGGCTCAGCCTGGCGGAGTCGGCCACCTCGACGGTGAAGCTCATCCAGGCGGTGTCCTGACCTGCTTTCACCGACTGCGTGTTCACTGCCGTGACGTTGAGCTTCTCCTTGGCGAAGACCTCCAGCACATCACGCAGCAGGCCCTGCCTGTCGCTGCCCTCGACGAGCACGTCAGTCGCATAGAGCCCGCCCTTGCCTTCGCCCCAGGTCACGGCGATCACGCGCTCGGGCGCGCGCTGGCTGATCTCGCGGAAGTTGCTGCAGTCGCAACGATGGATGGCCACGCCCTTGCCGCGCGTGACGTAGCCGCCGATGGCGTCCGGCGGCGCGGGCCGGCAGCAGCGCGCGAGGCTGGTAAGCAATGAATCGATACCGACCACCAGCACGCCGCCCTTGGGTGTGCCGCTTTGCGTGGGTCGCGTGCGGCGCTGCGCCAGCCATTCGTCCTGATCGGGCTCGGGTTCGGGCGGGCGCAGCAGCAGCTCGATATTGCGAAGCGAGTACTCGTCCTTGCCGACCACCTCGAACAGTGCATCCGCATTCTTGAAGCCGAGCTTGGCGGCCAGGTCTTCGAGGCGGACCGCGGTCTTGCCTTCGCGCTGCAGGATCTTCTCGACCAGCTCGCGGCCCTTGGCCACCGTCTCTGCCTGCTGCAGCGCATTGAACCAGGCGCGCACCTTGGCGCGAGAGCGCTGGCTCTGCAGATAGCCGAGCTCGGCGTTGAGCCAGTCGAGCGAGGGCCCGCCTTCCTTCAGTGCGGTGATCTCCACCGTCTGGCCGCTCTTGAGCTTGGTATTGAGCGGCACCATCACGCCATCGATCTTGGCGCCCCGGCAGCGATGGCCGAGGCTGGTGTGCACCGCATAGGCGAAGTCGATGGGCGTTGCACCCGCGCTCAGCTCGACGATGGAGGCCTGCGGCGTGAACACATAGATGCGGTCGTCGAACACGGCCGCCTCGGAGGCCGTGGTATCGCGCTCCCATGCCAGCAGCTGGTGCAGGACCGCACGGCGCGCCTGTGCCACCTGCTCTTCAAAGTCGCCCGCTGCCGAGACGCCCGCATAGCCGCGCGCGCCCGCTTCCTTGTAGGCCCAATGCGCGGCCACGCCATGCTCGGCATGCTCATGCATTGCGCGGGTGCGGATCTGCACTTCCATGGCCTTGCCGTCCCGGCCGAGCACCACGGTGTGCAGCGATTGATAGCCATTGGGCTTGGGGCGCGCGATGTAGTCGTCGAACTCGCCTGCCACGGGCCGGTAGAGCTCATGCAGCCGGCTCAGCACCGCATAGCACTCGGGCACGCCCGCCACGATCACGCGCAGCGCGCGCAGGTCGAAGACACGCTCGATGTCCAGGCCCTTGCCCTGCATCTTTTTCCAGATGCTGTAGAGATGCTTGGGCCGCCCCTGCACCTCCGCGGCAATGCCCTGCTCGCGCAGGTCGCTCTCGAGCGTCTGCCGGACCGATTCGATGCGCTGCTCGCGCTCGACGCGCTTCTCTTGCAGCGCACCGGCAATGCTTCGGTAGTCCTCCGGCTGCAGGAAGCGGAACGACAGGTCTTCGAGCTCCCATTTGATCTGCCAGATGCCCAGCCGGTTGGCCAGGGGCGCGAACACCTGCTGAGACTCGGCGGCCAGGTCGCGCGGGCAGGCCGTCTTGCTGGCAGCGAAGTAGCGCAATGTCTGCAAGCGCGAGGCCAGGCGCAAGAGCACCACGCGCAGGTCATGCGAGAAGGCCAGCAGCATCTTGCGAACGCGTTCGGTCTGCGTGGCGCGCTGGTCTTCACCCACCTTGGCGGCACGCGCGGCGCGCTGGATCTGCACCAGCTTGCGCGTGTGCATCACCAGGCTGGCATAGGACTCTCCAAAGGCCTTGGCGACGATCTCTTCGGGCTTGTTCAGGAAGTCACCGGCATACACGAGGTAGGACGCGGCCTGAAGCGCCGGAGCCGCGCCGATGCCGGCGAGGATGGCGGCCACGCCGTCGGCATGGGCCAGCGCTTCTTCGCCGGTGTCGAGCGGCTGGCCGCTCAGGAGGGGCTCGGCAAAGGCGCGCGCGCGCTGCACTTCGGCCGCATCGGCCGGTTGCGCCGAGGCCAGGGCAACAATGGGCGCCGAGGGGCCGCCCTGGGGAGCTGTCTTCATCCGCGGAACAGGAACTTCGAAATGGCGGCGACCTGTTCGGGCGCCTGCAAGGTGGGGGCATGACCAACGCCGGCAAACTCGACCAGCTCGGCATGCGGGCCGCGCTGGGTCATGGCGTCTGCGGTGGAAGCTGACAGCAGGTCGGATTCTGCGCCGCGCAAGAGCAGCGTCGGCGCACGCAGGGCATCCCAGGCGGCCCAGAGGCCCGCCTCGCCCGCGGCCACCTGCTCGCGCGTGACGTCGGCCAGCGTGACGGCAATCGACGGGTCGTAATGCAGGCGCAGCCGCTCGCCCGCCTGGCGGAACATCGGCGTGGACAAGGCCAGCCAGGCCTCCCGCGTGTGCGGGCCGAAGCCCACCGAGACGCGGCGCAGGTAGTCGGCGCCCTCCTCCAGCGTGGCAAAGGTCGGCCCCTTGCCGAGGTACTGGGCAATGCGCTGCAAGGACGAGAACTCAATGGTCGGCCCCACGTCATTGAGCACGAGGCGGCGCACCGGGCTGTTGCGCTGGGCCGCGAGGCCCAGGCCGATCAGGCCCCCCATCGAGGTACCGATCCAGTCGACCTGCTCGACATTGAGCCGCGCGATCAAGGTGACCATGTCCGACACATAGGTCGGGATCTGGTAAAGCTTTGGGTTGCTCAGCCAGTCTGAATTGCCGCGCCCGACCACGTCGGGGCAGATCACGCGGTACTGCGTCTGCAACACGCGGGCCAGCAGGTCGAAGTCCCGGCCCTGGCGCGAGAGGCCATGAACGCAGATCAGCACCGGCGCATCCGGCTTCGGCCCCTCCCACTCCCAATAGGCCATGTGATGCAGCCCGGCCGGGCTCAGGCATTGCACGCGATTCAGGGTGGGGGCTGACATTGTTTGTATCCTTGCGACTTCACGCTTTCGTCTCGACCATCCTAGCAAGCCAAGAAGGACTTCCCATGTTGTTGAAAGGCAAGACCGCCCTCGTCACCGGCTCCACCAGCGGTATCGGCCTCGGAATCGCGCTGACACTGGCCCGGCAAGGCGCCAATATCGTGCTGAACGGCTTCGGCGACCATGAAGCGCCCAAGGCAGAAGTGGCCAGGCTGGGCGTCAAGGTCGGCTACCACGGCGCCGACATGAGCAAGGCCGCCGAGATCGAAGCCATGATGGCCTACATCGACGGCGAGTTCGGCGGCTGCGACATCCTGGTCAACAACGCCGGCATCCAGCATGTGGCGCCGGTGGAAGACTTCCCGGTGGAACGCTGGGACGCGATCATCGCCATCAACCTCAGCTCGGCCTTCCACACCACGCGCCTGGCCCTGCCCGGCATGAAGAAGCGCGGCTGGGGTCGGGTGCTCAATATCGCCTCGGTGCACGGCCTGGTGGCCTCGGCACAAAAGTCGGCCTATGTGGCGGCCAAGCACGGCATCGTCGGCTTCACCAAGGCCGTGGCCCTGGAAACAGCCACGACCGGCGTGACCGTCAACGCCATCTGCCCTGGCTGGGTGCTCACCCCGCTGGTGCAGAAGCAGGTGGACGCACGCGCCGCGGCAGACGGCGTCGATGACGCCGAAGCGAAGCGCCGCCTGCTGGCCGAGAAGCAGCCTTCGCTGCAATTCACGACGCCCGAGCAGCTCGGTGAACTCGCGGTCTTCCTGTGCTCAGACGCCGCATCGAACGTCCGCGGCCAGGCCTGGAGCCTGGACGGCGGCTGGACCGCGCAATAGCAATTAGTTCAGCTCCGATTGCTTTTCGATGACGCGCGAAACGATGCCGTAGCTGATCGCTTCGTCCGCGCTCATCCAGTAGTCGCGTTCCATGTCGGCGATCACCGTGTCCAGCGGTTTGCCGGTCTGCTTGGCGATCACGCCGGCAATGCGCTCGCGGGTCTTGATGATCTCGCGGGCCATGATGGCGATGTCGCTGGCCTGGCCGCCGGCGCCGCCGGCCGGCTGGTGGATCATGAAGCGGGTGTTGGGCAGGCACAGGCGGCGCTCCTTCGGCGGCGCCAGGAAGATGTGTGCGCCGGCACTGGCCACCCAGCCGGTGCCCAGCGTGGTGACCGGCGCCTTGATGAAGCGGATCATGTCGTGGATCGCGTCGCCCGATTCCACATGGCCGCCCGGCGAGGAAATCAGCAGCGTGATCGGCGCGTCGGAGTCAGCGGCCAGGGCCAGCAGGCGGCGGCAGGTGGCGTGCGCCATCTTGTCGTCGATCTCGCCGAACACCATCACGAAGCGCGACTTGAAGCTCAGCTGCTCCTCGAGCTTGTCGGTGGCTTCGGGCTTGGCAGCCTTGTCTTCGGCGGCATTGCGGTGCATCTCGTTCATTTGGTCAGTCCTCAACATAGTGAGCGCATTGTTGCGCAGCTTCGCCGGCTTTCACTTGTTGACCATCTTCATCAACACCGAGCCACTGACCGACACGCTGACCGTGGTGCGGCCACTCTCGATGGGAAGCGCCACGTCCATGGCCGGCGCAGCCATGGCCTTGGCCCGCAACATCGGCACTGCCTGCATCGCTTCGCTGGTGTTGACACTGACCTCGCCGATCGAATAGCCGGCATAGCCGAACTGGCGCGCGTAGTCGGCCGCCTGGCTGCGGAATCGGTGGATCGCGTCACCCACCACCTGCGCCTCGGCCTTGCCGCGCGCCTCGCGCGAGAGCTGGAAGCCTGTGCGAGAGATGTTCATCGTGGTGATGCGGCCGCTCAGCGCGGCCACCGCCACCGTGTCCTTGCCCTCCACCAGGAGCTCGGCCGAGCCCTGCCAGCCGTTGATGCCGCCCTTGGGTGAGTAACGCGGGTAGAGCGCGAAATTGCCGGTCTGCACATCGAGCTGGCCTGGCTTGGCCACCTTGCGAGCCTCGGTCAGGGCCGCCTCCAGTGCGGCCTTGAGCTGGGACTGCACGGCATTGGCATCGCTGCCCTCGCGGCTGGTCGAAAAAGCCAGGCTGAGCACATCCAGGGGCACTTCGGTGCTGGCGCTGACGCTGAAGGACAGCAGGTCGCGGCGCGGCGCCTCGATCGTCTGGGCCTGGCTGCCGGCGGCGGCCAGTGCGAACAAGGTCAGGGCAGCTGTGCGCTTGAGAATGGTCTTCATCGGGTCCTCCATCTGGAAGCCCAGACGATAGCGCGCCCCGGGGCATCGGAATTGTTACAGGGCTGTAACGCCGGCCCTGTCCTGCTTGCCGCTGCCCAAATCCTGGTAACAATGCGGCTGTTACAAATTCAGGAGCGGTCGCCATGAACGCCACAACGAGCAAGCCCAACAAGATCCTGGTCGTCGATGACGACGCGCGCATCCGCGACCTGCTGCGCCGCTACCTGACCCAGGAAGGCTTCGATGTGCTGCTGGCCGAAGACAGCCGCGCGCTGAACAAGCAGCTGACCCGCGAAACCTTCGACCTGATCGTGCTCGACCTGATGCTGCCGGGCGAGGACGGCCTCTCGATCTGCCGCCGCCTGCGCGCCAACAACGACATGACGCCCATCATCATGCTGACCGCCAAGGTCGAGGATGTGGACCGAATCGTCGGCCTGGAAGTGGGCGCCGACGACTACCTGGCCAAGCCCTTCAACCCGCGCGAACTGCTGGCCCGCATCAATGCGGTGCTGCGCCGCCGCCCGGCCATGGAGGCGCCCGGCGCGCCGACCAAGGAGGCGATGACGGTGAACTTCGGCCCCTTCGAGTTCGATCTCGGCCTGCGCAAGCTGAGCAAGAACGGCGAGCAGTTGCCGCTGACCACCGGCGAGTTCTCGATGCTGAAGGCGCTGGTGCGCCATCCGCGCCAGCCGCTGTCGCGCGACAAGCTCGCGCAGCTGGCCCGGGGCCGAGAGTTCGAGCCTTTTGACCGCAGCCTCGACGTGCAGGTCTCGCGCCTGCGCAAGCTGCTGGAAGACGACCCATCGCAACCGCGCTACATCCAGACCGTCTGGGGCGTGGGCTATGTGTTCGTGCCCGATGGTGCTGCCTGACGCGGCTCCCTAGGGAATGACCCAGCCCAGACTCGCGCTCAATCTTTTCTGGCGCACCTTTGCTCTGCTTGCATTGCTGCTGATCGGCAGCGTGCTGGCCTGGCAGCAGACCTTCAAGGCGCTGGAGGCGGAGCCGCGCGCACTGGAAGCCGCGCAGCAACTGGCCGGCCTGGTCAACCTGAGCCGCGCGGCGCTGGCCGATGCCGACAGCATCAACCGCGTGGCCGTGGTCAAGTCGCTGAGCCGCAGCGAGGCGGTGCAGGTCGAGGTGGCCGAGCCGGGCGACCGCTGGCTGCCCTACGACGTCAACGCCTTCTCGACCCGGCTGGCGGCCGAGCTGCGCGGCCGGCTGGGGCCGGACACCGTGGTGGCACGCGAGGTCAACAAGGTCGACGGCCTGTGGGTGCGCTTCAGCATCGACGGCGATGCCTACTGGCTGCGCACCAGCCCAACGCCGCTGTCGGTCTCGCTGAGCGGCAACGGCTGGTGGGCCCTGATTGCGCTGGTGGCCACGGCCCTCGGTTCAGCAGGCATCGCGCGGCTGATCAACCAGCCCTTGCGCGAGCTCTCGGTGGCCGCTGGCCGTATCCGCGAAGGCGAGTACGACTCGCGCCTGGACGAAACCACGCTGACCAGCGAGATCCGCGAAGTCAATATGGGCTTCAACCGCATGGCCCGCGAACTGGCGCGCATGGAGGAAGACCGCACCGTGATGCTGGCCGGCATATCGCACGACCTGCGCACGCCGCTGGCGCGGCTGCGGCTGGAGGCCGAGATGAGCGTCAACGATGAGCAGGCGCGCCAGTTCATGGCGCAGGACATCGACCAGCTCGACGCCATCATCAGCAAGTTCATGGACTACGCGCGGCCCAACGAGACCAAGCTGCATGCAATCAACCTGGCCGAGCTGGTCGAGCGCGAGGCCATCGCCTTTCGGGATCCGACGCAGATCCGCATCAGCGCCGATGTGCCGCAGCACATCAAGGTCTGGGCCGATGAAACCGAGCTGGGCCGCGTGCTCCTGAACCTGTTCGAGAACGCGCGCCGCTACGGCAACCAGGCCGGCGAGCCGACCCAGGTGGAGGTGGACTGCCTGCCCGCCGAAGCCGGCCACGTGCTGCTGCGCCTGCGCGACCACGGCCCTGGCGTGCCACCCGACAAGCTGGCCAGCCTGACCACGCCCTTCTACCGCGGCGACGCGGCGCGCACGGCGGCCACAGGCGCGGGCCTGGGCCTGGCCATCGTCGACAAGTCGCTGCAGCGCATCGGCGCCAAGCTCGAGCTGGCCAATGCCGAAGGCGGCGGCCTGCTGACGCTGATCAAGCTGCGCCAGGCCTCCTAGCCGGGGCTTCAGGCCGGCAGCGGCAGCAGCAGGCAGACGGCCCGCGCCTCAATGGCGCGGCCCTCGCCGACCGGCCCCATCTTCTCGGCCGTCTTGGCCTTCACATTGACCTGGCCCAGCTCGATGCCCAGCACCTCGGCCAGGCGCGTGCGCATGGCCATGATGTGAGGCGCCATCTTGGGCGCCTGCGCAATGATGGTCGAGTCGAGATTGCCGATCTGCCAGCCGGCCGCGCGCACCCGCTTGTAGGCCTCGGCCAGCAGGACCATGGAATCGGCGCCCTTGAACTCGGCGGCGGTGTCGGGAAAGAGCTTGCCGATATCGCCTAGCGCCGCAGCACCGAGCAGCGCGTCGGTGATGGCATGCGCCAGCGCGTCGGCATCGGAATGACCCAGGAGGCCATGGGTGTGCGGGATGGTGACGCCGCCCAGGATCAGCGGGCGGCCGGTGACCAAGGCATGCGTGTCCCAGCCTTCGCCGATACGAATGTTCATTTCAGCCTCCGACGAGCCGCCTCTAGGAGGCTGTGCGCCCCCTCGGGGGGCAGCTCACGAAGTGAGCGTGGGGGTTTCATTCCTAGCGGCTCCTCAGCAAGCGCTCGGCCAGCGCGAAATCCGCCGGCCAGGTGACTTTGAAATTCTCCAGGCTGGCCTCGACCAGCAAGGGCTCGTGACCCAGCGCCTCGATGGCGCTGGCTTCGTCGGTGACCGCAGCGCCCGCCAGCGCCAGCGCCTCACGCAGCATGCCGATGCGAAACATCTGCGGCGTCTGCGCGGCCCATTTGCCACGCCGGTCCAATGTGCTGCGCGACCGGCCCTGGTGCGCCTCCTTCAGCGTGTCTGCCAGGGGCAGCGCCAACAGGCCACCCACCGCCTCGTCGGCGCAGGCCGCGATCAACTGCTGCACCCACTCAGGCCGCAGAAGGCAGCGCGCAGCGTCATGCACCAGCACCCAGTCCTGCGCCCTGGCGCCGCGAGCCATCAGCTCGTCAAGGCCCGCCGCCACGGTCGCTGCGCGTGTGGCGCCACCGCAGCGGGCCAGCCAGGCGCGGTCTCCGTGAAACTCAGGCAGGGCCTTTTCGAAGTGGCTGTCTTCGGGCGAGAGCACGACCAGAGTGGCGCTGAGTGCAGGCACGGCCAGCAAGGCCGCCAGCGTGTGGGCCATCAGGGGCCGCCCGGCCACCTCCACATACTGCTTGGGACGGTCGGCGCCGGAGCGCTCGCCGATTCCGGCCGCAGGCACCAGCGCAAAGGCTAGTCCCGGTGTTGCCGGGCTGAGATTTGTCATGCGCGGATTCTAAGCAGGCACCTCGGCGGAGTATGCTGACCCCGCATCCAGTCCGCACACCGATACCCGCCATGACCCAAGCCCACCGAGCTCTTTGCGGCCTGCTGCTGGCTATGGTAGCCAGCCCCGCGCAGTGCCTGGAGCGCTCCGGCGAAGCCGAGGCGCTCCGGCTGATGGCCAAGGCCCAGGACTACCTGAAGATGCATGGCCTGGACAAGGCCGCTGCCGAGTTCAACCGGCTCGACAGCCCCTTCAACAGCAAGAGTGCCATCAACCCGCATGGTGACCTCTATCTGTACAGCCTGGCCCCCGATGGCTTCCAGATCATCCATGGCAAGAACCCGAAGATCCGCGGCAAGGTGATGATCGAGATGCGCGACATGGACGGCGTCTACCTGATCCGCGACATGGTGCGCGTCTGCTATTCCACGCCGGCCGGCAAGGGCTGGGTGAACTACAAATGGCCGCATCCCGTCACCAAGGTGGTGGAGCCCAAGCGGGGTTATGTCGAACGCGTCCCTGGCATACCGAACCTGTGCCTGGGCACGGGCATCTACCGCTAGGACAAGCTTCGCGCCCATGCGAAAACTCGCCGAGCACCTGAAACGCCTTGCTGAAACCTCGCGCGGTGCCAGCCAGGTGCTGCTCTTCTTCGTCGCCCTGACGCTGCTCGCCATCCTGGCCCAGACCTGGCTCGCCATCCGCCAGGACAAGGCGCTGACCCTCAGCGCCGAGCGCGAGCACGGCCTGACCGCGGTGCGCCTGCTGGAAGAGCATGCCAAGCAGATCCTCAGCGACGCGGCCGGCAATATCGACGCGCTGGCCCGCGCGGTGGATGTGGCGCGTGGAGCGAAGCCGGCCGACGATGTGCTGGTGCGCCAGGTGCTGACCGACGCCCAGCCGCTCAACCGCATCCTCACCTCTTTCCAGTTCGTCAACCTCCAGGGCGTGGCCGCGGTCAGCTCGATCGACTATCCGGCCTACCAGACCGATGCTGACGACCGCACCTATATTCCGCTGCTCCTGAGCCAGCCGACGCAGCGCGAGCCGGTGCTGGGCCGACCCTTTGCGCGCTTCTATGACGGCGAAATGATCCTGCCGCTGGCGCGCAATTTCGCCAGCAGCGACGGCCGCCACCTGGGCCTCCTGAGCACCGACGTCAGCGTCTCCTACTTCAGCAAGTTCTATGTGCCGATCGCCAAGGACAGCAATGCCCTGGTGGCCCTGGTCTCCGACACTGGCCACCTGATCGTGCGGGCCCCTGAGCTGGCGGGTGAGGTCGGCACCGACATCTCCGCCTCGGCAGCGCAGCAGCGGCTGCGCCAACTGCCGGCCGAGGGCTCGTTCGAGGACGACAGCTTTCTCAGCGGCCAGCAGCAGGTGCCGCGCTTGTATTTCTACAAGAAGGTGGCCGGCTTTCCGGTCACGGCCGTGTATGCGCGTGAGCTCGACGACGTGCTGGCGCCCTGGCAGATCCGCAGCCGCGACCGGGCTGTGTTCTCGCTGGCCATCATGGCCTTTGTCGCGCTCTTGAGCTTCTTCCTGCTCTGGCATATCCGGAGCCTGAACAGCTCGCGCACGTCGCTCAAGCGCAGCGAAGCCAAGTTCGGCAATGTCTTCCTGCATTCGCCGGTGCCGATGTCGCTGGTGCGCCTGCGCGACGACCGCATCATTGCCGCCAACGAAGGCATGCTGGCGCTGTTCCGCTACACGGCCGAGGAGTTCATCGGCCGCACGCCGGCCGAGCTGGGTGTCTGGGCCGACTATGCGGACCGCCAGCCCTATCTCGAGCGCATCACCACCGACGGCCATCTGAGCCACTACCCGGCCAGGCTGGTGAACAAGCACGGCCAGCGGATGGACTGCCGGGTCTCGGTCCAGGTGTTCGAGAGCGAGGAAGGCCGGATTGCCATCTTCTCGGCGGTGGATGAAACCGAGCAGCGCCAGGCGCAGGCGCGGCTGAGCCAGCTGGAGCAGCAACTGCGCGAGGCCCAGAAGATGGAGGCGATCGGCACCCTGGCCGGCGGCATTGCGCACGATTTCAACAACATCCTGGCCGCCATCCTCGGCAACGTCGGCATGGCTCGCCAGGACGTGGCGGCCGAGCATCCCGCGCGCACCTTCCTCGACGAGATCAACAAGGCCGCCTTGCGGGCCCGCAGCCTGGTGCAGCAGATCCTGGCCTTCAGCCGCCGCCAGCCGCACCAGATGCTGGTGCAGCCGCTGCGGCCCATCGTCGAGGAATCCTTGAGCCTGCTGCGCGCCACCCTGCCCGCCCGCGTGGCGCTGGACCTGCGGCTCAGCGAGGAAGCCCTGAGCCTGGAGGCCGACGCCACGCAGCTGCAGCAGGTGCTGATGAACCTCTGCACCAATGGCTGGCATGCGCTGAGCGGCAGCACTGGGCGGCTCAGCGTGGGCTACGCACGCATGCAGCTGGATGAACAGGCCGAGCCGCGGCTGGCGCGGCTGCCCCATGGCGACTACGTGCACCTGTGGGTGGGCGACAGCGGTGTCGGCATGTCTGACGAGCTGCTCGCCCGCATCTTCGAGCCCTTCTTCACCACCAAGCCGGTGGGCCAGGGCACGGGCCTCGGGCTGGCTGTCGTGCACGGCATCGTCGCCGCGCACCATGGTGCCATCACGGTGGACAGCCGGGTGGGCGTGGGCACCACCTTCCACCTCTATCTGCCACTGGCCGACGCTCCGCAAGACAGCCTCAGCCCCGGCTCGCTGCAAAGCCTGCAGGACGAGGCGGGCCAGGGCAATGTGCTCTACCTTGACGACGACGAGGTGATGCTCTTGATGGTGGAGCGCCTGCTCAAGCGCTGTGGCTATGAAGTCACGTGCTACCAGGAAGCGAGCGAAGCGCTGGCCGCGCTGGACCGGCCCGGTTGCGACGTGCAGCTCTTCATCACCGACTTCAACATGCCGGATATGTCGGGCCTGGAAGTGGCAGCAGCCGCGGCCCGCCTGCGGCCTGGCATGCCCTTGCTGATCACCTCGGGCTACATCAACGACGAGCTGCTGGCCGGTGCGCAGGCCATCGGCGTCTGTGGCGTGCTGCAGAAACAGAACACGCTGGAAGAGCTGCCTGGCCTGGTGCGGCGCTGCCTGCGGCCGGAGTGAGCCAGGCCGGGCCGCTACACTGCCCGCCCGGCCGCGCCCACCTGACTCCATGCTGATTTCCGACCTTCGCCAGCGCCTGCGCGCCCTCGGTGCGCTGCCAAAGCATGAGCAGCGCGTGCTGCGCGACTGGGTACAGGCCAAGCCGCATGACAGCGGCCGGCGCCGGCCCGAGCATTTCCTGCCGCTGGCGCTGCGCGAGGCCTTGCCTGCCATCGACGCGGAACTTGCTGCGCTCGCCCGCGTGGTGTCCGAGCATCCCGGCGAAGACGGCTCGGCCCGTTTGCTGGTCGGCCTGAGCGACGGCCAAATGGTTGAGAGCGTGCTGCTGCCGCGCGACGGCCTCTGCGTCTCGAGCCAGGTCGGCTGCGCCGTGGGCTGCACCTTCTGCATGACCGGGCGCGAAGGCCTGATCCGCCAGGTGACCTCGGCCGAGATCGTTGCGCAAGTGGTGCTGGCGCGGCGCCTGCGGCCGGTCAAGAAAGTCGTCTTCATGGGCATGGGCGAGCCGGCCCACAACCTTGAGAACGTGATGGAGGCCATCGCGCTGCTGGGCATCGAAGGCGGCATCGGGCACAAGAACCTGGTGCTCTCCACCGTCGGCGACCCGCGGGTGTTCGAGCGCCTGCACGGGCCGGACGTCGGGCCGGTCAAGCCCGCGCTGGCGCTCTCTCTGCACACCAGCAAGGCCGAGCTGCGCAAGGAGCTGCTGCCGCGTGCGCCCCGCCTGAGCCCGGAAGACATCGTCGAGGCCGGCGAGCGCTATGCGCGCTTCAGCGGCTATCCGATCCAGTACCAGTGGACGCTGATCGAGGGTGTCAACGACGGGCCGGAAGAGCTGGATGGCATCGTGCGGCTGCTCAAGGGCAAGCGGGGCCTGCTCAACATGATTCCCTACAACCAGATTCCCGATCTGGACTATCGCCGTCCGAGCTGGGAGCGTGCCCGCAGCATTGCCGCCGAGCTGCACAGTCGCGGCGTGCTGACCAAGCTGCGCGACTCGGCCGGCCAGGACGTGGACGGTGGCTGCGGTCAGCTGCGCGCGCGAAGCAGCGCCACGCCGCAGCCGATCCGACTGAAGCTCAATCGCCCTTGATCTGCACGCGCACCATCTGGAAGTTCACGGCATTGCCGACTTGCTGCAGCGAGACCAGGCGGAAGTTCATGTTGTCGACGCCGACCTTGTAGACCCGCTTGCCAGCCTGGCGCTCCTCGTCGGAGCAACTCAAGGTCTTGTCCTCGGACTTGCCTTCGCGCTTGGCGCGCGGCGGTGCCTTCGAGCAGTCCAGCACCTTCCCGTGCTGTGACAGCGCCTTGACGTAGAAGTCGCTGATCGCGCCGATGTCGTCCGAGCTCATGAACTTGCGCACTTGCAGCTTGAAGCCAAAGGCACCGCCCCACAGGCCCAGCGTCAGGGCCGCCTTGTCCTGCTCGCGATCCTGCTGCGCCACCGCGCCCGGGTAGGCGGGCAGGCCGATCTCGACCAGGGAGGCATCTTCACGGAATTCGGCGCCGGCCTTGAAGCCCTTGTTGTCGGCATGTGCCGGCGCGCAGAACAGGCAGGCGGCGCTGATCAGCAGGGTCGGTGCGGTGGTGAAGAGCTTGTTCATGGCGGATCTCCCAAGCAATGCGTTGTCGATGGATTGCACTGTAGGGAGACGCGCCCGCCCGGCCCAGCGGGCTGCGACAGGCTGCATCAAGCGCAGCCTGGAATGCACTCGGCTCAGGGCTTCTGTGCCTTGACCCAGTCACGCACCAGCTCGCCGAGCACGCTCATCGGCACCTGGCCGGAAGTCAGGATCAGGCGGTGGAAGGCCTTGATGTCGAAGCGCGCGCCGAGGGCGCCTTCTGCTTCGCGGCGCAGCTTGCTGATCTCGAACTGGCCGATCTTGTAGCCCAGGGCCTGGGCCGGCATCACGATGTAGCGCTCAACCTCGGCCACCACATCGCTCTCGGCCATCGAGGAGTTAGCCAGCATGTAGTCGATGGCCTTCTGGCGGCTCCAGCCCTTGTGATGCAGGCCGGTGTCCACGACCAGGCGCATCGCGCGCAGCTGTTCGTCCGACAGGCGGCCATACCACTGGTACGGGTCGGTGAAGAGGCCCAGCTCCTTGCCCAGGCTCTCGGCATAAAGCGCCCAGCCTTCGACATAGGCCGTGTACGCCGTGCCGAAGCGGCGGAACTTGGGCAGCTCCTTGTCTTCCTGCGCAATGGCGACCTGGAAGTGATGGCCCGGCGATGCCTCGTGCAGCGACAGCGTCTCCATGCCAAAGATGGGCTGGGCCTTCAGGTTGAAGGTGTTGACATAGAACACGCCGGGCCGTGAGCCATCGGCCGAAGGCGATTGGTATGAAGCACCGGCTGCGCTCTGCGCGCGGAAGGCCTCGACCTCGCGCACTTCATAGTCGGCCTTGGGCGCGATGTCGAAGAGCTTGGGCGTCAGCGCATTGATCTTCTTCTGCAGCTCGCGGTAGCCGGCCAGCAGGTCTTCCGGCTTGGTGTAGTAATAGCGCGGGTCGTCCTGCAGATGGACAAAGAAGGCCTTCAGGTCACCCTCGAACTTGACCTGACGGCGCACCGCATCCATCTCGCCGAGGATGCGAGCCACTTCCTTCAGGCCCATCTCGTGGATCTCGTCGGGCGAAAGGCTCGTGGTCGTGCTGCCGGCCACGCGGTAGGCATACCAGGCCTTGCCGTCAGGCAGCTCGGACCAGGCTGTGCTGGTGCGGCTCTTGGCCAGGTACTCGTCGCGCACGAAGGCATGCAGGCGCTTGTAGGCCGGGATGACCTGGTCCTTCAGGAGCACGCGCATCTGCCCGCTCAGGCGCTCCCTGTCTGCGGCGGGCACGGCATCGGGGAAGCTCTTGAAGGGGCTCCAGAACAGCGTCTGCTCTGGCTCGTCCTTGATCAGTGCGGCCAGCTGCGGAATCACCTTTTCCATCACCGGGCGCGGCTGGGTCACGCCCTTGGCCATGCCGGTGCGCATATTGGCGATCATGCCGTCGAAGATCGGCACGGACCGACCCAGGCGCTTCATCCAGTCTTCGTAGTCCTTCGTTGCCTTGAAGGGCTGGATCGAGCGCCCCGAGCCCAGCTGGGCCAGGAAGCCCGGCGTGCTGCCGAACTGGTTCAAGGGCTGCATCCAGTCCGGGAAGCGCGTGCCAGCCAGGCCCTCTTCCAGGTTGCGCTGCATGATGGCCAGCGAGAGCTTGTCCTTCGAGTCGAGCGCCTCGCGCTTGAAAGCCTTCAAGGCCTTCAGCTGCGATTCGAGATGGGCCTTGCTTTCGGCGCGCCAGGCTGCGCTGGTCGTGTCGGGCATCTGGTCGTTGTAGCGGCTGTCGCCCAGCGAGGTGGCGAGGATGGGCGAGCGCTTGAGCGTCTGCTCCCAGCTGCTGTCCAGCCATTGCTTGAAGCGATCGCCTTCACTGGCAGGGCTGGCCTGGCCGGTCTGGGCCAGGGCGGCATGGCCCAGCGTCGCGAGCGTGAGGGTGGCAAGCAGGGTGCGCATCGGCGAAAGCTCCGTTCGTGTTCAGACAAGTCGGCCGGATCATATCGGCAGCCCCCGGCCCCGGTCCCTACAATGAGCCCAGGCCCCGTCTCGGGGCTGAACTCATTTGTGCGCCCGTCATGCAGCTGCCCCTGATCGCCCCCGGCAAGAAGTTCTCCCAACCCCGCCCGACAGGGTCCGCTGACGCCTTGCTGCTGGCTCGCTTTTGCGCGCAGCAACGAGCGGCGGGCCGGCTCGCGGTCATCGTCACCGCCGAGCCGGGCGACACGCAGCGGCTGGAAGATGAGCTGAAGGTCTTCGCGCCCGAGTTGCGCGTGGCCGTCTTTCCCGACTGGGAAACCCTGCCCTACGACACTTTCAGCCCGCACCAGGACCTGATTTCCGAGCGGCTGGCCACCTTGTGGCGCGTCCTGCAAGCGCAGGGCAAGGCAATTGATCAGCGCGATGTCGATGTCGTACTGATGCCGGCGAGCACGGCACTCACGCGCCTCGCGCCGACCAGCTTTCTCGCCGCCACCACCTTCAACTTCAAGCTGAAGCAGCGGCTGGACGAAGCCTCTCTGAAGTCGCAATTGACGCTGGGCGGCTACAGCCATGTGTCGCAGGTGGTGTCACCGGGCGAATACGCCGTGCGGGGCGGCCTGATCGACCTGTTCCCCATGGGTTCACCGGTGCCCTACCGCGTGGACCTGTTCGGCGACGAGGTCGATTCGATCCGCACCTTCGACCCCGACACCCAGCGCAGCCTCTACCCCGTGCCCGAAGTGCAGCTCCTGCCCGGCCGCGAATTCCCGATGGACGAGGCGGCGCGCAAGGCCTTCAGGGCGCGCTGGCGCGAGAAGATGGACGGCGACCCGACCAGGTCGCGCATCTACAAGGACATCGACCAGGGCCTGGCCACCGGCGGCATCGAGTACTTCCTGCCGATCTTCTTCGAGCAGTGCGCAACGATCTTCGACTACCTGGGCGAGGCCTGTGCCGTGGCCCTGCATGGCGAGATCGACGAAAGCCTGAACCGCTTCTGGACCGACACGCGCGAGCGCCATCGCTTCCTGCAGCATGACCCCGAGCGGCCCATCCTGCCGCCGGAAGAGATCTACCTGAAGCCAGAAGAGTTCTTCTCGCTCACCCATCCGCACCCGGTGCTCGCCGTGCGAGGCACCGAGCCGGTGGAGTACGCCCGGCCGCTGCCCGATGTGTCGGTCGAACGCGGGGCCCAGGAGCCGCTGGCCCGCCTGGCCTCGCACCTGAAATCCACCTCGCATCGCGTGCTGCTGCTGGCCGAGAGCGAAGGACGCCGCGAAAGCCTGCTGGAGCTGCTGCGCGACAACAAGATTGATCCGCCCTCGGTCAAGGACTTCGCCGAGTTCGCATCCTCCAAAGAGAAGTTCGCCATCATGGCCGCGCCGCTGGCGGCCGGTTTCTTCTGGCGTGAAGAGGGCCGCGAATGGCAGCTCTTCACCGAGACCGAGCTCTTCGCGACCACGCCGACAACGCGGCGACGCAGAAAGCAGGAGCAGGTCAGCGACGTCAATGCACTGATCAAGGACCTCTCGGAGCTCAAGGTCGGCGACCCGGTCGTGCATGTGAACCACGGCATCGGTCGCTACCAGGGCCTGATCAATATCGACATCGGCGAAGGTGCTTCCGAGTTCCTGCACCTGGAATACGCCGACAAGGCCACGCTCTATGTGCCGGTGGCACAACTGCACCTGATCAGCCGCTACACCGGCGTGTCTCCGGAAGAAGCACCGCTGCACAGGCTGGGTTCGGGCCAGTGGGAAAAGGCCAAGCGCAAGGCCGCCGAGCAGGTGCGCGACACCGCCGCCGAGCTGCTCAATCTGTATGCCCGCCGCGCCGCCCGCGAAGGCCATGCCTTCCGCTATTCGGGCCACGACTACGAGGCCTTCGCCGCCAGCTTCGGCTTCGAGGAAACGCCGGACCAGCGCGCCGCGATCCATGCGGTGATCCAGGACATGATTTCCCCGAAACCCATGGACCGCCTGGTCTGCGGCGACGTGGGCTTCGGCAAGACCGAGGTCGCCCTGCGTGCCGCCTTCGTGGCCGTGATGGGCGGCAAGCAGGTCGCCGTGCTGGCGCCAACCACGCTGCTGGCCGAGCAGCATTTCCAGAACATCTCGGACCGCTTCGGCAAGTGGCCGATCAAGGTCGCCGAGATGAGCCGCTTCCGCTCGGCCAAGGAAATCAAGGCCGCGATGGAAGGCCTGGCCGACGGCACGATAGATATCGTCATCGGCACGCACAAGCTCCTGTCCAGCGATGTGAAGTTCGCGCGCCTGGGCCTCTTGGTGATCGACGAGGAGCACCGCTTCGGCGTTCGCCACAAGGAGGCCATGAAGGCGATGCGCTCCGAGGTGGACGTGCTGACGCTGACCGCCACCCCCATTCCTCGCACGCTGGGCATGGCGCTTGAAGGTCTGCGCGACCTCTCGGTCATCGCCACCGCGCCGCAGCGCCGCCTGGCGATCAAGACCTTTGTGCGCGCCGAGAGCAGCGGCACGATCCGCGAGGCCGTGCTGCGCGAGTTGAAGCGTGGCGGCCAGGTCTACTTCCTGCACAACGAGGTCGAGACCATCGAGAACCGCAAGCAAAAGCTCGAGGAGCTGCTGCCCGAAGCCCGCATCGTGGTGGCCCATGGCCAGATGCCCGAACGCGAGCTGGAGCGGGTGATGCGCGAGTTCGTCGGTGGCAAGCACAACGTGCTGCTGTGCTCCACCATCATCGAGACCGGCATCGACGTGCCGACGGCCAACACCATCGTGATCAGCCGCGCCGACAAGTTCGGCCTGGCGCAATTGCACCAGCTGCGCGGCCGTGTCGGCCGCTCTCACCACCAGGCCTATGCCTACCTGATGGTGCCCGACATCCAGGGGCTGACCAAGCAGGCGGCACAGCGGCTGGAAGCGATCCAGCAGATGGAAGAGCTGGGCTCTGGCTTCTACCTCGCGATGCACGACCTGGAGATCCGCGGCGCCGGCGAGGTGCTGGGCGAGAACCAGAGCGGCAACATGATGGAGGTCGGCTTCCAGCTCTACAACGACATGCTCTCCGAAGCCGTGCGCTCCCTGAAGGCGGGCCGCGAGCCCGATCTGCTGTCGCCGCTGTCGGCCACCACCGAGATCAATCTGCATGCACCGGCCCTGCTGCCTGACGCCTATTGCGGCGACGTGCATGTGCGGCTCTCGCTCTACAAGCGCCTGGCCACGGCCGACAAGCCCGAGCAGATCGACGCGATGCTGGAAGAGATCACCGACCGCTTCGGCAAACTGCCCGCGCAAGGCCAGACCCTCTTTGACACCCACCGCCTGCGCGTGCTGGCCAAGCCCTATGGCGTGCAGAAGATCGACGCCGGCCCGGCGCTGATGAACATCAGCTTCCGCCCCAACCCGCCCATCGACGCGATGCGCGTGATCGAACTGGTGCAGAAGAACCGCAACATCAAGCTGGTGGGCAACGACAAGCTGCGCATCGAGAAGTCGCTCAGCGATCCGAAGGACCGCGCCCAGGCGATCCGGGAAATCCTGCGCCTCCTCGGCCAACCGACCAAACAAGCATGAACCAAGACCTCGTGATCCAGCGCTTCACGCCGCCGCTGAAGCTCGCCAACTTCAGGCTCGCCGCCTTCGACATGGACTCGACGCTGATCAGCATCGAGTGCATCGACGAGATCGCGGCAGTGGCCGGCAAGAAGGAAGCAGTCGCCGCCATCACCGAAGCCGCGATGCGTGGCGAGATCACGGATTTCAAGGAGAGCCTGCGCCGCCGTTTGGCCTTGCTCAAGGGCGTGCCGGCCTCGGCGCTGGACCAGGTGCTGCGAGAGCGACTGCAGTTCAATCCGGGGGCGCGCGAGCTCTGCGCGGCCCTGAAGGCTGCGGGGCTCAAGCTGGTGCTGGTCTCCGGCGGCTTCACCTTCTTCACCCGATTCGTCGCGGCGGAGCTGGGCATGGATTACGTGCGCAGCAACGAGCTGGAAATCATCGACGGCAAGCTGACCGGCGCTCTCATGATGCAGGCCTGGGGCGACATCTGCGACGGCGAGGAGAAGCGCCGCATGCTCGTGCAATGCGCTGCCGAAATCGGCGCGACGCCCGAGCAATGCATCGCCGTGGGCGACGGCGCCAACGATCTGCCGATGATGGGCGCCGCTGGTCTTTCCGTGGCTTTCCATGCCAAGCCCAAGGTGCGCGAGCAGGCCATGGTGGCGATCAACGCAGGCGGCCTGGAGCAGCTCCTGCAAGTGCTGCGCTGAGACCTGACGCCATGAAACTCTGGACCTACCGCTTCCCCGTCACCGTCGCCGGTGTTCGCTACGAGCTGCGCTTTGAATCGGGGCTGACCGCTTCGCGCCTGTTGCTGACGCACGAGGGCCGCACCCTGGAAGACGGCTTCAGCTTCACGAGCGGCCCCTACCGGCTGCATCGCATCAGCCTGCCCACGGCCCAGGGCGAGCTGGTCTTCGAGCTGGGTCCGCGCTCGGCCTGGAACTACGGCGTGCGGGCCACACTTGACGGGCAGGTGGCCTATCAATCGCATCCCGAGCCCTTTGCCTATCTGCCGCGCCTGCTGCAGATGCAGGCCAGGCGCAAGCCGGTCGCGGCCCAGGGCATCGACTTCTCGCGCCTGAAGAACCAGGGGCCGGCCATTGCCGCCGATATCGCGCTGGGCCTGCTGTTTTTCGTGCTCGGCAAGACGACCGATCTGCGCACCGCAGCGCTGGTCACGGCCGGCGCCGGCCTCGCCATGCTGCCGATGCAATGGGCCATCAACCGCTGGGCCACCCGCAAGGTCGACATCCTCGGCGGCATGGCGCTGTTCGGCATCGTCATCCTGCTGCTCTCGGCCGGCTTTTCCTGGTACTTCGATTCGGAGTTCGCGGTGCAGCTGAAGGCAACCGTCATCGGCAGCATCGTTGCGGCCTGCTTTGGTGTGGACGCGCTGATGGGTGGCAAGAACCTGGGGCTGCGCTTCAGCAACTACCTGGTCTACAAGGACCTGAACACGCAGCGGCTGTCGGCCGGCATGTGTCTGATGGGCTTGCTGCTGGCCGGCGTCAACCTGGCGGTCGCCTGCCTGCTGAGCAAGGATGCCTGGCTCTGGTACACGCTGTGGGGCGACCTGATCCTGGTGATGATCCTGACCAACGTCGCCATCCACTGGTCGCGCGCCAAGCCAGCCGCCGACGCCCCTCCGACAATGACTAGGGCTTGACCGCCACGCCGTCCTTCATCACGAAGCTGACCTTGGTCATCAGGCTGATGTCGCGCAGCGGGTCGCCATTCACGGCCACCACATCGGCCAGCTTGCCTGGCGCAATGCTGCCCAGCTGGTCGCTCTGGCGCAGCAGCTGCGCGGCATTGACGGTGGCGGACTTGATCGCATCCATGGTCGTCATGCCGGCCTCGACCATGTAGATGAATTCCTGGCCGTTCGTGCCATGCGGCGCCACGCCGGCATCGGTGCCGAAGGCAATCTTGACGCCGGCCTTGTAGGCGCGGCCGAAGGTGGCCTGGATCAAGGGGCCGATGGCGGCGGCCTTGGGCCGCACCAACTCGTGGAAATAGCCATCAACCTTGGCCTTGTCGGCCACGAACTTGCCGGCGGAGATGGTCGGCACGAACCAGGTGCCACGCGCCTTCATCTCGCGCATGATCTCGTCGTCCATGTAGGTGCCATGCTCGATGGAATCGACACCAGCCTTGACCGCACGCATGATGCCGTCGCGGCCATGGGCATGCACGGCCACCGCGAAGCCGTAGTCGCGCGCGGTCTTGACGATGGCCTCGACCTCGTCTTCCATGAACTGCGGGTTGTGGCCGTTCTTCGCGAGGCTCAAGACGCCACCGGTGCCGGTGATCTTGATCAGGTCGGCGCCCTCCTTGTAGCGCTGGCGCACGGCCTTGCGGGCTTCGGCAGCGCCGTTGATCACGCCGCCTTCGGGGCCGTGGTCGTGCGTGTACTCCAGGTTGAGCGCATTGCTCGGGTCGCCATGGCCACCGGTGGTGGCAATGCCCTTGCCAGCAGCGAAGATGCGCGGGCCCTTGATCCAGCCCTTGCGCACCGCGTCGCGCAGGCTGATGGCCAGGCCATTGCCGGCGCCCAGGTCGCGCACCGTGGTGAAGCCGGCATTGAGCGTGCGGTTCAGGTATTGCGTGGCCCGCAGCGCGTAGTCGGCCGGGTTCAGAAGGAAGCGGTCGGTCGCGCCACTCGCGCCACTGCTTTCGCCCGAGACATGCACATGCATGTCGATCAGGCCGGGCATCACCGTCTGCGCGCGCAGGTCGTGGTAGGGCGAATAGCCCGCGGCATCGATGTAGCCCGCCTTCACCTCGCTGATGCGGCCGTCCTTGATGACGATGGACATCTGCTCCAGCACCTTGCCCTGGTCCACGTCGATCAGGCGCCCGGCGTGGATCAGCGTGTCGGCGCGGGCAGCGCCGCCCAGCATGGCAGTGACGGCAAGGGCAGCCAGGGTGAGGTGATTCAGCATGCGGGCTCCGGTTCTCATTCAGCTCGGGCGTGCAAGGGCGCTGCGCTGACGACGACGCCATCCTCATCGGCATAAAGCCATTCGTTGGGACGTATCAGCAGGCCGTGCAGCTGCAGGGCCACGTCGCTCGTGCCCTGCCCTTGGCGCTCGGTGGGCATGGGCACATGGCCGAGGGCCAGGATTCCGATGTCGGCCTGCCTCAGCTCGGCCAGGTCGCGCACGCAGCCGTGAATCAGCAGGCCCGCCCAGCCATTGCGCGCAGCTGCGGCGGCCAGGTTGCCGCCCAGCAGCGCGCGTTGCATCGAGCCACCACCATCCACCACCAGCACCCGGCCCTCGCCCGGGCTTTCCACAGCGGCCTTGACCTTGCTGTTGTCGTCCAGGCAGCGCACGGTGCTGATCGCACCGGCAAAGCTCGCTCGGGCGCCATAGCTCCGGTACAGCCCGCCGGGCAGCACGCGCAGCACGCCGCTGGCATCGGCCTTGTAGGCGTCGCAGATATCGCAGGTGGAAAAGCTGTTCATGCGGCACCCCTCATGAAGACATCAGGCGTCGGCCGCCAGGACAAGGATCAACTCGCCCGCGAGCTGCACACGCTGGCCGGCGCGGATCTTGGCGGTCTTGCGGCTCTCGGGCTGGCCGTCCACCTGCACCTGGCCTTCGGTGATCATGACGCGGGCCCGGCCGCCGCTTTCAGCCAGGCCGGTGGCCTTGAGCAGCTTGTCCAGTTCGATGTACTCGCCGCGCAGTGTGAATTCAGTCTTGTTCATGGCCGCATTGTTTCAGATGCCGCTCAGGCGAGGCGCTGCTCGGCGGCGGCGCGGATGGCGGACAAGCTGCTGCGGCTGGTCGACACATCGCTGGACAGGCGCAGGTGCAAGAGCGTCGGCTTGCCCGGTTCGGCGATGGCAGCGCGCAGCGCTGGCTCGAATTCTCCTGTCGACTCGACCCGTGCAGAGCGCCAGCCGTAGGCCTCGGCCAGAGCGGCGAAGTCCGGGTTGAACAGATCGCTGCCGGACACGCGGCCCGGATACTCGCGCTCCTGGTGCATGCGGATGGTGCCGTAAGTGCCGTTGTCCACCACCACGGAGATGAGCTTCTTCGCGCCATAGCCCGTGGCCGTGGCCAGTTCCTGGCCCGTCATCAGGAAGTCTCCATCGCCGGCGATATTGACCACCCAGCGGTCCTGTTGAAGCAGCGCCGCAGCCACGGCCGCCGGCACGCCATAGCCCATGGCTCCGCTGGTCGGCGCCAGCTGCGTGCGGCCAAACTGATGCAGCGCGCTGTAGCCATGGAAACGGTGCAGCCAGCCCGCGTAATTGCCGGCGCCATTGGTGAAGATCGTGCCCTCGGGCAGCAACGTGGAAAGCTGCTTCACGACCTCGGCCATGTCCAGCGGGCTCACGGGCGTCGGCACGCAGTTGGCCACGTAGTCGGCATTGGCGGTGCGGGTCCATTCGGCCCAGGGCACCGAGCTGGGCGGCGCCAGCGACTCAAGCGCCTGGGCAGCACAACCCATGCTGGCATTGATCATCAAGTCAGCTGCATAGACGCGGCCCAGCTCTTCGGCGCCAGCATGGATGTGCACCAGCTGCTGCAGCGGCCGCGGGGCTTGCAGGAGGGTGTAGCCGCTGGTCGTCATCTCGCCCAGGCGCGGCCCGATGGCGATGATCAGGTCGGCCTCACGCACGCGCGCAGCGAGCTTCGGATTGATGCCGATGCCCACGTCGCCGGCATAGTTCGGGTGGCTGTTGTCGAACAGGTCCTGGAAGCGGAACGCACAGCCCACCGGCAAGCTCCACGCCTCGGCAAAGCGCTGCAAGGCGGCCGTGCTGTCTGCGCTCCAGCCACCACCACCGACGATCAGCAGCGGCTTGCTGGCATCCAGCAAGCGCTCGCGCAACTCGGCCAGGGCAGCCGGCGTGGGCGCGGCCTCGGCCGGCCGCACACGGGGCAGCGCCGCCGCGCTGGTCATGCGCGTGAGCATGTCTTCCGGCAGCACCAGCACCACCGGGCCGGGCCGGCCCTGCATGGCCGTGTGAAAGGCCCGCGCCACGTACTCAGGCAGCCGGTCGGCGTCGTGCACCTCGCCCACCCACTTGGCCATGCCGAGCGTGCCAGGGCCGAACATCTGCCGGTAGTCGACCTCCTGGAAGGCCTCGCGGTCGCGCTGGTCGGCCGCCACCTGGCCGATGAAGAGAATCATCGGCGTCGAATCCTGGAAGGCCGTGTGCAGGCCGATGCTGGCGTTCGTCGCGCCAGGGCCGCGGGTCACGAAGCAGATACCGGGCCGACCGCTCAGCTTGCCTTGTGCCTCGGCCATGAAGGCCGCGCCGCCTTCCTGTCGGCAGGCGATGAAGCGGATCTTGTCGCGGTGCTCGTGAAAGCCATCCAGCACGGCGAGATAGCTCTCGCCGGGAACGCCGAAGACGGTATCGACTCCCTGGGCCAATAGGGCCTCGACGAGGGCGTGTCCGGCGAGACGGGCGCCGGCTGAAGAATGGGTGGTGTTCATCGCCTCCGACTGTAGCGCCAGCCAGCTTGACGAAAGCCAAGCGGCAGCCACCCCGCCCACAGGGGCCGGCAAACAGCAAGTCCTGGGAATGCGCTTCAGCGCAATTGCAGCGCCGTCAGCAAGCGCCAATGGAACGGCTTTGAAAATGGACCCGGCTTCACTTCATCGACGAGAAAGACTTGCCATGATTCGCCTTGCCCTGAGCGCACTGTTCCTGACTCCATTGCTCGCGGCCTCGACCGCGCATGCACAGGCGGCGGAGCCCGCCAGTGCGGCTGCCTCGGGTGCGGGCGAGCAGGCCGGCGTCTGGGTCGATCCTGCCACCGGACTGCAGTGGGCCAAATGCATGGCGCGGCGCGATGGCACGGTTCCTGTCGACGCCTGCCGGGGTGAGCTGGCCGAACTGACCTGGCCCGAGGCCATGGCGCTGGCGCAGAACAGCCGCCTGGCCGGCTATTCCGACTGGCGCCTGCCGACTCCGAAGGAACTCGCCACGCTCGGCAAGCAGCGCCCGATCGAGTGGTGGTCGACCGTCTGGACGGCCGCCAGTGGCAACGGTGGGGCGCAGGTCGGCTGCCGGCATTTCGGCGCCTCGGGCTCCTGCGGAGGCAGCAATCGCTGGACCTATGGCTCGCGCTGGCGCGTCGTGCTGGTGCGCGGGGGCAACCCCGATTCGACCTTTGCCCAGGCGCTCGGCGATCCGGCCGTCGTCGCGCAGCAGCAGGCGCTCATCGCCCAGCGTCAGACCTTCGAGCGCCTGGCTTCGTCATTGAATGGCGGCAAGGGTGCCGATGATCGCTGGGGCCTGATCGACCATGCGCCCTTGAGCCTGTCGACCCAGCCCGTCGTGGACGACGGCTCCCTGCAAGCCATCGACTGGTACGTCAACGGCCTGCGCAGCGAGGAGAAGCTGCGCCCCAAGCTGCGTGCCGACTTCCTGGCATATCTGCAGACACGCCGCCTGCTCGACTACGAAGCCAAGTTCAGCAGCCCCTTCGACAAGGAGGCCTTCGATCAGCAGCTGGCGGCCGAGAAGAAGGGCTACGTCGAGCGGATCTTCGAGCGCGAGGCGCAGCCCCTGCCCCAGCGCATCTACACCTTCACGCCGATCAAGATCGAGGACTACGACATGGCCACCGAGGTGCTGCGCGTCAGCACCTGCCGCGACCTCGGCCTGTACAACAACGGCGGCGCCAACGGCATGCGCTGCGGTGGCTCGGGCGCGGTGTTCCCCGACCAGTCGCTCGAGACCGAGTTGCAGAAGCTGGGGGCGGCGGGCCCGATGGCAGCGGCCGGCCGCGTGCGCTATGTGAAGTTCGCCAGCTTCTTCAACGGCGACAACACCGGTGCGCCCGTCTACATCCTGAGTCGGGGCATCCCCAGCACGATCTCGCTGAAGATGCCCAAGGACCAGGCCCGCACGATCTACGACATGGCCAAGCTCACGGCCGTGCGGCCGGAATACCGCAGTGAGCTCGAGGGCAAGATGCTGGCTGCCAAGATCGTCTACGGCACGCCCCGGCCCAAGGGCTTCGCCGCGTCGAACTCGGTGCAGAAGGATTTGTTCGTCACCTTTGTCGGTGGCGCCGCCGTGAGCTATGAGACGCCGGCCCTGGCGATCTGCTTCTACGACGGCGCAGGCACGACACCGCTGACCTGCCGATCGCTCGAGAGTACGCCCGAGAAGCGCGCGATCAAGCGCTGAGCGGTCAGCCCGAAGCTCAGCCCCCGAGGCTCAGCCGCGCCGCGCCGCCTCGATGGCGGCAATATCGATCTTGCCCATCTGCATCATGGCCTCGAAGACCCGCTTGGCCACTGCACGGTCAGGGTCGGCCATCGCATCGGTCAGCACGCGCGGCGTGATCTGCCAGTTCAGGCCCCATTTGTCCTTGCACCAGCCGCAGGCGCTTTCGCGGCCGCCATTGCCGACGATGGCGCTCCAGAGCCGGTCGGTCTCGGCCTGGTCGTCGGTAGCGATCTGGAAGGAGAAGGCCTCGGTCTGCTTGAAGGCCGAACCGCCGTTCAGCGCGATGCAGGGAATGCCGCAGACGGTGAACTCGACCGTCAGCACATCGCCGGCCTTGCCGGAGGGGTAGTCAGACGGCGCGTGATGCACCGCCTTCACCGCACTGTCCGGGAAGGTCCTGGCGTAGAACTCGGCCGCCTCCTCGGCGCCGCCGTCGTACCAGATGCAGATGGTGTTCTTGGGTGTCACATCGGTCTCCAGAGCTTTTGCGGAGCGACGATCCTAGCCGCCCTGGAAACCGACAAGTGCAGCCTATGCAAGCGCCTGTTGCCGACGCCGCACCAGCCCGATGCCCACCAGCCCGGCCGAGCCGACACCCAGGAACAACGCCAACGCCGAGCCCGCGAAGATGGCGGCGGGATGGCCGCCATCCAGCAAGGCGCCGAACACCGGCGCGGCCAGCGCAAAGCCGACGTCCAGGCCCGAATACACGGTGCCGTAGACCCGGCCGGTGGCGCCCGGAGGCGCGGCGCGCTTGATCAGCATGTCGCGCGAAGGGCCGGCCAGGCCGGTGCCGAAACCCGCCAGCGCTGCCACGGCCGCCGCCGCCAGGGGAGGCAGCCAGCCGCTGGCCGTCAGGAGCAGCAGGCAGGCGGCCAATGCCATCGCGAAGGCGATGCTGCGCTCCAGCCGCTCGACCCGAGCCACCAGAAAGCCGCCCACCACCATGCCCGCCGCACCGCACAGCATGTAGCCGGTCACCACATAGGCGGTCAGGCTCACCGGCAGGCCGTACATCGCCTGCAGCGCCGGGCTGGCAAAGCTCTGGATGGCCGACAGCGCCGCCGTAGTCCAGAAGAAGAAGCTGAAGCAGAGCCAGACCGAGGGCAGCTTCAGGAAGGCCATCGGATGCTCGGGCCGGGCGCCCGGCGCCGGCTTGGCGTGGGCCCAGCTCCCTTCCCTGTCGTCAATGGCCTGACGCTGCCAGACCAGCAAGGCGAGGACCGTGAGCGCGACCAGGGCGGTGCCGACGTAGGCGAAGCGCCAGTTGCCCGTGGCCTGTGAAATGCCGATGGAGAACACCGGTGCCAACGCCCAGCCGAGGTTGCCTGTGATGCCGTGCACCGAGAACGCATGGCCCAGCCGGGGCTGCGAAACACGCTTGTTGAGAATCGTGAAGTCCACCGGATGGAAGGGCGAGTTGCCAAGACCCGCCAGCGCCGCGGCCAGCATCAGACCGCCGAAGCCGCCCGCCAGGCCCGCGGCAAGCGAAGCCAGCACGAAGCAGCCCAGCGCTGCAAACAGCACCGGCCTGGCGCCGATGCGGTCCACCACAAATCCGGCCGTGGCCTGGCCGATGCCAGAGATCACGAAAAAGGTGGTGACCAGCAGGCCCAGCTGCGAATAGCTCAGCCCGAACTCACCGATGAAAGCCGGAAACAGCGGCGGCAGCAGCATGTGAAAGAAATGCGAGGTGCCATGTGCCAGGCCGATCAGGCTGATGGTGCTGATGTCGCGCCGGGCCTGGGTGCGCGGGTCGAGGGCGAGGGTCGCTGAATTCATGGATCCAATGTAGGCCGCGAGCTTTCGGCCGGCATGCGATAGTTCGACAAACATTGTCGAATTCCGGCCATGCACCCGTCCAGACCCTCGACCCAAGCCTCCCGACCCGCTCGGCGCTCTTTGCCTCCCCTGGATCCGTCGCTCCATGAACCCACGGCCGCGCGCCCGATTCGGGGCAAGGCGCGGCGCATGGAGCATCAGATGGACATCCATCCGCATCACCATGACTGGTGCCAGCTGGTCTTCTCGACCAGCGGCGCGGTGCGTGTGGGCACGGACGAGAGCACCTTCATCGTGCCGCCCTCGCGGGCAGTCTGGATTCCGGCCGGCATCACCCATGCGGTCACCGCCATCGAGCAGGCCGAGCTGCGCACGCTGTACCTCCTGCCCAGCCTGCTGGAAGAGTCCATATGGTCCGGATGCCGGGTACTTGAAGTGGCGCCGCTGCTGCGCGAGCTGGTGCTGCAACTGGCCATCGAGCTGGATGAGAGGATCGAGGCACGCCGGGAGGCGCTGCTGACCGAGCTGGTCCTCGATGAGCTGAAACGCGCCAAGCCGCTGAGCCTGGGCATCGCCCTGCCCCGCGATGCCCGCCTGCGCAAGCTCTGCCAGGCCATGCTGGAGGCACCCGAGCGCCAGCATGGCCTGGAAGCCTGGGCGGCCGAGGCCGGCGCCAGTGCGCGCACCGTTTCGCGACTGTTCCGCGAAGAGCTGGGCACGAGCTTTGCGCAATGGCGCTCCCAGGTCCTGCTGGCCCACGCACTGACGCTGGCCGCCCGTGCGCGGCCGATGGCGCACATCGCCGCCGAGCTGGGATATGCGAACGCCAGCGCGTTCTCGGCCATGGTGCGACGCACCGTGGGCATGCCGCCCAGCCGATTCTTCGCCTCGGCCTGAAACCCTGGCTCCGCATCGCCATGGGCCCTGCGCTAGGATGCCGGCCATGGATCAGGTTCTCTTCGACTACACCCGCCAGGACGCCGCTGGCGAAAGCTGCACGGCCCATGCCTGGGCCAAGGTGCCAGCGCCTCTCACCCCCGACCAGCGTGTCGCGCTGAAGGCCCGCGCCGCCGCCCTGCTCAAGGCGCACAACGCTGTGCTGGTCGCCCACTATTACGTGGACGGCGACCTGCAGGACCTGGCCTGGGAAACCGGCGGCATCGTCTCCGACTCTCTTGAAATGGCCCGCTTCGGCCGCGACCATGCGGCGCAGACCCTGGTCGTGGCCGGCGTTCGCTTCATGGGCGAATCGGCCAAGATCCTGAGCCCCGAGAAGCGCGTGCTGATGCCCGACCTGGACGCCACCTGCTCCCTGGACCTCGGCTGCCCGGCCGACGAATTCGCCGCCTTCTGCGATGCCCATCCGGACCGCCAGGTGGTGGTGTATGCCAACACCAGCGCTGCCGTGAAGGCACGCGCCGACTGGATGGTCACCAGCTCCTGCGCCCTGGACATCGTGGCCGACCTGCATGCCAAGGGCGAGAAGATCCTCTGGGCGCCCGACCGGCACCTGGGCCGCTACATCCAGGAACAGACCGGCGCCGACATGCTGATGTGGAACGGCGCCTGCATCGTGCACGACGAGTTCAAGGGCCTGGAGCTGGACCTCCTGAGAGAGCAGCATCCGGACGCAATGATCCTGGTGCACCCCGAGTCACCGAAGAGCGTGGTCGAGAAGGCCCATGTGGTCGGCTCGACCTCGGCCCTGATCAAGGCGGTTGTCGAAGGCACAGCCAAGGAGTACATAGTTGCCACCGACAACGGCATCCTGCACCGCATGCGCCAATTGGCGCCGGGCAAGACCCTGATCGAGGCGCCCACCGCCGGCAATGCAGCCAGCTGCAAGAGCTGCGCCCACTGCCCATGGATGGCGATGAACGCCTTGCAAGGCATCATCGACTGCCTCGAAACCGGCCAGGGCGAGATCGAGGTGGCCGAGCCTGTCCGCGGCCAGGCGGCCGGCTGCATCGAGCGCATGCTGGACTTCGTCGCAGCGCACAAGCTCAAGGCCGCCGGCATGAAGAGCGGCATCGGCGCCGCCTGAAGCCTGCAGCTGCGGTTTGTTTGACTAGGGTCAGCCCGACGCCTTGGCGCGGGCTGCTCAGGCTATAAAGTCGGCATATCGCCAGACTTGAAGAGTAGCCCCGCCATGCAAACCTCCGACTTCAGCTCGCTCTACAACCATCACGAACGCGAAGTCTTCGCCACGGTGCAGAAGCTGGCACCTCAGTTCCCGCAGATCGACAACAACGACCTGCTCGTGGACGTGGCCTGCGTCGCGCTGAACCGCCTGCCGCCGCGCTACATCCGTCACGCGGTCGATTTCTCGTTCTACCTCACGGAGCCGGAACGTCTGGAGATCGATTCGGCGATCAATGAGTCGGTGCGTTACGCCTTCAACTTCGTCCAGGCCCGCCGGGCTCTGCACGCCAAGGCCTAAGCTCTGCGCCGCTCGGCAATCAGGACGGTCGGGAAACTGGCCGGCAAGGTATCCGGATAGTCGCGGCTGTAATGCAGGCCGCGGCTCTCATGGCGTAGCAAGGCCGAGCGAACGATCAGCTCGGCGCAGTCCACCAGGTTGCGCAGCTCCAGCAGGTCCCGCGTGACGCGGAAGTTGGCGTAGTAGTCATCGATCTCGCTGCGCAGCAGCGAGATGCGATGCAGGGCCCGCTCCAGCCGCTTGGTGGTTCGCACGATGCCCACATAGTTCCACATCAGCAGCCGCAGCTCGTCCCAGTTGTGGGCGATCACCACCTGCTCGTCGGCGTCTTCCACCTGGCTTTCGTCCCAGGCCGGCGGCATCGCGGCCGCGGGCTTGGCCTCGGCCATGATGTCGTCGGCACAGGTCTGGCCCAGCACCACGCATTCCAGCAGTGAATTGCTGGCCAGGCGGTTGGCGCCATGCAGGCCGGTGTAGCTGGTCTCACCGACGGCATAGAGGCCGGGCAGGTCGCAGCGGCCGCGCAGGTCGGTCACCACGCCGCCGCAGGTGAAATGCACGGCCGGCACGACAGGAATCGGCTGCTGGGCGATGTCGATGCCGAGCTTCAGGCAGCGGGCATGGATGGTGGGGAAATGTTCCTTCAGAAAGGCTTCGCCCAGGTGCGTGGCATCGAGCCACACATGGTCGACACCATGCTTTTTCATCTCGAAGTCGATGGCTCGGGCAACGATGTCGCGCGGCGCCAGCTCCAGGCGCTCGTCATGCGCGGCCATGAAACGCGTGCCGTCAGGAAGCTTGAGATAAGCGCCCTCGCCTCGCAGCGCCTCTGTGATCAGGAAACTGCGCTCCTGCGGGTGGTAGAGGCAGGTCGGATGGAACTGGATGAACTCCATGTTCGCCACCCGGCAGCCAGCCCGCCAGGCCATGGCGATGCCGTCGCCCGTGCTCGTGTCGGGGTTGGTGGTGTAGCGGTACACCTTGCCGGCGCCGCCGGTGGCCAGCACCACGGCGCTCGCGGCCAGCGTCTCGACCTTGCGGCTGTCGATGTCCAGCGCATAGACGCCGTAGCAACGCGGTTGTTCGCTGCGCTGCAGATGGCGGGAAGTGATCAGGTCCAGCGCCATCCAGCGTTCGCGCAGGCTGATGTTCGGATGCGCCTTGGCGGCCGCCAGCAGCTGGTCGTGGATGGCCTTGCCGGTGGCATCGGCCGCATGCGCGATGCGACGCACCGCGTGGCCGCCTTCGCGGGTCAGGTGCAGGCCGAGTGGGCCATCGTCATCAGGAGTAAACGGCACACCTTGCTGCACGAGCCATTCCACCGCCTGCGCGCTGCGCTCGGCGATGAAGCGGGCCGTGGCTTCGTCCACCAGGCCGGCGCCGGCGTCCTGCGTGTCTCGCACATGGCTGTCGATGCTGTCGTCGCTGCCCAGCACGCCGACGATGCCGCCCTGCGCCCAGGCCGTGGCGCTTTCGGTCAGCTCGCGCTTGGCGAGCACGATGACCGGCAGCTTGTCGGCCAGGTGCAGGGCGACGGTCAGGCCGGCAAGGCCCGCACCGATGATGACGACGGGAGAGGGAGCGGGCGCAACGGCAGCAGTGGCGGTCATTCGGTCACGCCCTGAGTCATCAGGGCGTCATGCGGAAGGTGGGCCGATTCTAAGGAGAGCCGGCCCAGCCTTGCGCTCATGCTGGCGATCAGTGCACCACGCGCTCGAACGAGAACTCGCCGCCGTCGATATGCACCGGGATCACGTCCTTCGGCCCGAAGCGCCCTTGCAGGATCAACTTCGACAGCGGATTCTCGATGCGCTGCTGGATCGCGCGCTTCAGGGGCCGCGCACCGAAGGCCGGGTCGAAGCCGACCTTGGCCAGCTCGGCCAACGCGTCCTCGCCGACGTCCAGGCTCATCTCCAGCTTGGCCAGGCGCTCTTCCAGCGCACGCAGCTGGATCTTGGCAATCGCTGCGATGTTCTTGTTGTCCAGCGCATGGAAGACCACGGTCTCGTCGATGCGGTTCAGGAACTCGGGCCGGAAATGCGCCTTCACCTCTTCCCACACCGCATCGCGGATCACCTCGCTCGGCTCGCCGGCGAGCTGCATGATGTGCTGCGAACCGAGGTTGCTGGTCATCACGATCACGCAGTTCTTGAAGTCCACCGTGCGGCCCTGGCCGTCGGTCAGGCGACCATCGTCCAGCACCTGCAGGAGCACATTGAACACATCCGGATGCGCTTTCTCGACTTCATCGAGCAGGAGCACGCTGTAGGGCTTGCGGCGCACGGCTTCCGTCAGGTAGCCGCCTTCGTCGTAGCCCACATAGCCCGGCGGCGCGCCGATCAGGCGCGAGACCGAATGCTTCTCCATGAACTCGCTCATGTCCATCCGGATCATGTGATCTTCGCTGTCGAACAGGAAGCCGGCCAAGGCCTTGCACAGCTCGGTCTTGCCCACGCCGGTGGGGCCGAGGAACAGGAAGGAGCCCAGCGGCCGGTTCGGGTCTGACAGGCCGGCACGCGAGCGGCGGATGGCGTCGGCCACGGCCGTGATCGCCTCGTCCTGACCCACCACGCGCTCGTGCAGCTTGGCTTCCATCTTGAGCAGCTTGTCGCGCTCGCCCTGCAGCAGCTTGGAGACCGGTATGCCGGTGGCACGCGCCACGACTTCGGCAATTTCTTCCGAGCCGACCAGGGTGCGCAGGAGCTTGTTGGGCGTGCCAGTGCCGCTCTTGCCGGCTTCCTTGGCTTGCGCCTCCTTCAGGCTCGCTTCAAGTTCGGGCAGGCGGCCGTATTGCAGCTCGGCCACCTTGTTGAAGTCACCCTTGCGCTTCAACTCCTCGATCTGCTGCTTGATGCGGTCGATCTCTTCCTTGACGTGGGCCGAACCCTGGGCCTGCGCCTTCTCGTTGGTCCAGATCTCTTCCAGCTCGCCGTACTCGCGCCCGAGCTTCAGGAGTTCTTCCTCGATCAGGGCCAGGCGCTTCTGCGAGGCCTCGTCCTTCTCGCGGCGCACCGCCTCGCGCTCGATCTTGAGCTGGATCATGCGGCGGTCCAGCTTGTCCATCACCTCGGGCTTGGAGTCGAGCTCGATCTTGACCTTGGCCGCGGCCTCGTCGATCAGGTCGATGGCCTTGTCGGGCAGGAATCGGTCGGTGATGTAGCGATGGCTCAGCTCGGCCGCGGCCACGATGGCCGGGTCGGTGATCTCGACGCCATGGTGAACCTCATAGCGCTCTTGCAGGCCGCGCAGGATGGCGATGGTCGCTTCCACACTCGGTTCGTCCACCAGCACCTTCTGGAAACGACGCTCCAGCGCGGCGTCTTTCTCGACGTACTTGCGGTACTCATCCAACGTGGTCGCGCCGATGCAATGCAGTTCGCCGCGGGCCAGCGCGGGCTTGAGCATATTGCCGGCATCGATGGCGCCTTCGGCCTTGCCGGCGCCCACCATGGTGTGGATCTCGTCAATGAAGAGAATGATGCGGCCTTCATCCATGGCCACTTCCTTCAGGACGGCCTTGAGCCGCTCCTCGAACTCGCCCCGGAACTTGGCGCCGGCGAGCAGACCCGCCATGTCCAGCACCAGCACGCGCTTGTCTTTCAGCGTCTCCGGCACTTCACCATTGACGATGCGCTGGGCCAGACCCTCGACGATGGCCGTCTTGCCCACGCCGGGTTCGCCGATCAGCACCGGGTTGTTCTTGGTGCGGCGCTGCAGGACCTGGATGGCGCGGCGGATTTCGTCGTCGCGGCCGATCACCGGGTCGAGCTTGCCCTGCTTGGCGCGCTCGGTCAGGTCCAGGGTGTATTTCTTCAGTGCCTCGCGCTGGCCCTCGGCTTCCTGGCTGTCCACCTTCTGGCCGCCGCGAACGGCTTCAATCGCTGTCTCCAGCGCCTGGCGGGTCAGGCCATGGCCGCGCACGACCCCGGCCAGGTCGGTCTTGGCATCCGCCAGGGCGAGCAGGAACATCTCGCTGGCGATGTAGTGGTCGCCGCGCTTGGAGGCTTCCTTCTCTGCAGTTTGCAGCAGGCTGACCAGGTCGCGCCCGGCGCCCACCTGCTGGCCTTCGCCCTGCACCTGAGGGAGACCGGCAAGCAGGCTGTCGAGCGCAGACTTGAGCGCCGGCACCTTGACGCCGGCTCTCTCCAGCAGGGCACGCGGGCCGTCCTCCTGCATCAGCATCGCTGACAAGAGGTGCACGGGTTCGATATAGGGGTTGTCGCGCGTGACGGCGAGGCTGGACGCCTCGTTCAGCGCTTCTTGAAATCGGGTGGTGAGTTTGTCGACTCGCATGGGGAAAATCCTCCGGTTCCCGAGCAAGTGGGACCCCAGGGCCGCAATTTCAAGACCCTAGGCTTTGTCCAGGATCAAACGAATCATCCCCATGCCCAGCGCCGCCGCCGCCAGCGAGCCCAGCACATGGGCCGCCGCATGGCCCAGCGCCATCCAGGTGTGGCCGCGCTGCAAGAGCGACAGCGACTCGCCCGAGAAGGCCGAAAACGTGGTCAGGCCGCCCAGGAAGCCGGTCACCAGCAAAACCTTGAGCAGTTCATCCGGCTGGCGGCCGAACCATTCCAGCGCCATGCCGATGGCAAAGCCGCCCAGCACATTCACCAGGAGCGTTCCCAGCGGGAAGCCCAGCCACAGGGCGTTGAACGAGACCCCGACCCGCCAGCGGAGCAAGGCACCGGCCGCTGCACCGCCCGCCACTGCCAGCCCATGAATCATTGCGCTCATACCGCTCCGTTCCTTGAATTGACACCCCAACGCGCCAGCGCCGCGTCGTCCGCCTCGCGGGCGTCCACCCACTGCGCACCTTCCGGGCCATGTTCCTTCTTCCAGAACGGCGCCTGGGTCTTCAGGTAGTCCATCAGGAACTCGCAGGCCTCGAAAGCCTGGCCGCGATGGCGCGAGGCCACCAGCACCAGGACGATCTGATCCCGGGCCGCCAGGGCACCGACCCGGTGGATCACCCGGGCGGCGCGGATCTCGAAGCGCTCGAAGGCCTGGTCGATCATGCCGGCGATGGCCGACTCCGTCATGCCCGGGTAATGTTCCAGCTCCATCAACTGGACCGGGCGGGCATCCGCCGCATCGCGCACGGTGCCGACGAAGGCCACCACGGCACCGATGCCACCATCGCCCTCGCGCAGGGCGGCGGCCTCGGCCGTGAGGTCGAAATCCTCGGTCTGGATGCTGACGCTGCGGCAGGTTTTCATGGGAGCGTATTTTGCGGCCTCATGTGCCACCATGGTCCGTTCATGCGCGCTGGCGGTCCAACCATCCAAAATGGCTTGGGCCCGCGGGCGGCTGTTGGATACTGCGCCTCGCGGCAAACGGCCGCATTGCATTGAGAGGGGAACACCATGGGCCTGATGAGCTTCATCAAGAAACAGTTCATAGACATCATCCAGTGGACGGAAGAGAGCGATGGCACCTTGGCCTGGCGCTTCCCGATTGCCGACATGGAAATCCAGTACGGCGGCTCGCTGACCGTGCGCGAGTCGCAGATGGCGGTGTTCGTCAACGAAGGCAAGGTGGCCGACGTCTTCGGCCCCGGCATGTACAAGCTGACGACGCAGACGCTGCCGGTGCTCACCTACCTGAAGAACTGGGACAAGCTGTTTGAGTCTCCGTTCAAGAGCGACGTCTATTTCTTCAGCACCCGCCAGCAGATCGACCAGCGCTGGGGCACCCAGCAGCCGGTGACGATCCGCGACAAGGACTTTGGCGCCGTGCGCCTGCGCGCCTTCGGCAACTACGCCTACAAGATCGTCGACCCCAAGCTGTTCCATCAGCAGATCTCGGGCACCCGCGAGCAGTACACCGCGGCGGAGCTGGACGGCCAGTTGCGTGGCCTGATGCTGCAGCACATCAGCGATGCCGTGGCGCAGAGCGGCATCCCGTTCCTGGACCTCGCTGCCAACCAGGTCGAGTTCGCCAAGGCGCTGCAGGAAGCAACCGCCCCCTCCTTCGAAGCCATCGGCCTGAAGCTCGAAGGCGTGACGCTGCAGAACGTTTCGCTGCCGGAAGACCTCCAGAAGATCCTCGACCAGAAGATCGGCATGGGCATGATCGGCCAGAACATGGGCCAGTTCATGCAGTACCAGACCGCGCAGTCCCTGCCCGAGATGGCCAAGGGTGCAGCGTCAGGTGGCGGCGTGGCGGGCGATGCGATGGGCCTGGGCGCTGGCGTGGCCATGGGCCAGGTGCTGGCGCAGCAGTTGCAAGCCGGCCTGGCGGGCACGGCCCACCCGGCGGCCGCAGCGCCAGCCGCTCCTGCGGCGCAGAGCGCGGACGACATCATGGGCCTGCTCGAGAAGCTCGGCGACCTGAAGGCCAAGGGCATCCTCACCGATGAGGAGTTCGCGGCCAAGAAGGCCGACTTGCTGAAGAAGCTCGGATAAGTCTTGGCTGAGTCCACCGCACCGCAGCGCCGCTGGACCGCGGCCTGCCCCAACTGCGGCGCGCCGGTCGAGTTCGCTTCCAGCGCCTCGGCCAGCGCGATCTGCAGCTTCTGCCGCAGCACGCTGCTGCGCGAAGGCGAGGCATTGCGCAAGATCGGCCAGAGCGCCGAGCTGTTCGCGGACCACAGCCCGCTGCAGCTGCAGGCGCGCGGCCGCCATGCAGGCGCAGACTTCACGCTCGTCGGGCGGCTGCAACTGCGCTACGAGGGCGGCGTCTGGAACGAGTGGCATGCCCTCTTTGATGAAGCCCCCGAGGCATCGCCATCGATGCCGCCCCCTCAAGGGGGTGTGGCTGCCTCGGGGCGGCCCAGCGCCAGCCGTGGCGGCAAAAGCGGCTGGCTGTCCGAAGACAACGGCGCCTATGTCTTTTCGTTCGACGCGCCGCTGAACGAACCGGCACCGCCATCTCACACGCTGGTCGTCGGCGCGCAGCAGGTGCTGGACGGCCAGGCCTGGCGGGTCGCCTCGCTGACCCTGGTCACGCTGGGCGCGGCCGAGGGCGAGCTGCCCAAGCCACCGCTGCAGCATGCGGGCGAATTCCTGCTGGCCGACCTGCGCAACAGCCAGGACGAAGTCGGCACGCTCGACTACTTGAGCGAGCCGCCGCAATGGTCGGTCGGCCGCGCCGTGCGCCTGGCCGACCTGGCCATGACCGGCTTGCGAGAGGACAGCGAGGCCACGCTGGCCTCGCGCGCCATGTCCTGCCCGAGCTGCGGCGCCTCGCTGGAGCCCAAGCTCGGCACGACCAAGTCCATCGTCTGCGGCCAGTGCCATGCCGTCGTCGACATCTCCGGCGGCGCCGGCGCAGACCTGGAGCACTACGCGCAGTCGAACGGCATGGAGCCGCAAATCCCGCTGGGAACCACGGGCTCGCTGTCGCTGCTGCCCAATGGCAAGCCCCTGCCCTGGCAGGTGGTCGGCTATCAGGAGCGCTGCGACATTCCGGACCCCGGCGACGACGAAGAACAGACCTTCTGGCGCGAGTACCTGCTCTACAACCGCATGGAAGGCTTTGCCTTCCTGGTGGACACCGAAGAAGGCTGGAGCCTGGTGCGCCCGCTCACCGGCGTGCCCAAGACGGCCGGGGGCAGCGACGTGGAATGGCAGGGCCGGCGCTTCAAGCAGCGCTGGCAAAACGCTGCCAAGACGACCTATGTGCTGGGCGAGTTCTACTGGCGCGTGCAGCGCGAGGACCGCGTCCAGGTGGGCGACTACGAGAGCAGCACGGAGCTGCTGAGCAGCGAACGCAGTGGCGCTGAGATCACCTGGTCGCTCGGGCGCAAGCTGGACGCCGCGGAAGTGGCCAAGGGCTTCCGCCTCGCAGCCGATCGCGGCGCCGCCCTGGCCCGTGATGCCGGTGCCCTGAGCGGCGGCGGCTCCCTGGTACGCACCATCATCATCATTGCCGTTGCCTTCGTCCTGCTGATCATCCTCCTGCGGGCCTGCAGCAAGGACGACTGCGACAGCTACAAGAACGCCTACGGTGAGGCCAGCACCGAATACCAGCAATGCCGCCGCAACAGCAGCGGCAGCGGCGTGCGCCCGGGCTATTCAGGCGGCTCCTACGGCGGCTTTGGCGGCGGCGGTGGGCACAAATAATGAATTCAATGCAAGGAGAGCTGAGATGAGCGGTTTCGAATTCCTCAAGCCCGGCATCGTGCTGGGCTCCATCCTCTACGCCATCATCGGCGTGCTGGTGTTCTGGATCAGCTTCGTCATCATCGACAAGCTCACGCCCTACAAGCTCTGGGAAGAAATCGTCGAGCACAAGAACCTGGCACTGGCCATCGTGGTCGGCTCCATGTGCATCTCCATCGGACTGATCGTTGCCTCCGCCATCCACTGACATCCCGGCCGGCAATTCCGCCGCGCGCGTCTCCCTGCCCGAGCTGCTGCTGCTCGCCAGCGTCTTCGTTGTCGCGGCCTGCGGCCTGGTCTATGAGCTGGCCGCAGGTGCGCTGGCCAGCTACCTGCTGGGCGACTCGGTCCTGCAGTTCTCGACCATCATCGGCACCTATCTGTTTGCGATGGGCCTGGGGTCCTGGCTCTCGCGCTTTGTCGAGCGGCAACTGGTGGCGCAGTTCCTGCGCATCGAGCTGCTGGTCGGCCTGATTGGCGGCCTGATGCCGGCGGCGCTCTTTGCTGCGCACAGCCTGCTGCCGCCCGCGCATCTCACCGAGTTCCGCTGGTTGCTCTATGCCCTGGTGCTGCTGGTCGGCGCACTGGTGGGCCTGGAGATTCCGCTGGTGATGCGCATCCTGAAGAGCCAGCACGGCCATCGCTATGCGCTGAAGGACCTGGTCTCGCAGGTGCTGACCTTCGACTATCTCGGTGCACTGCTGGTCGCGCTGGCCTTCCCGCTCCTGCTGGTGCCGCATCTCGGGCTGATACGCACCGGCATCGCTTTCGGCCTGCTCAATGCGCTCGTGGCAGTGTGGGCCCTGTTCCTCTTCAAGCCGCAATTGCGGCGCTGGGGGGCGCATGCCACCGCCTGCGCGTTCACCCTGCTCGCCCTCGTGGTGGCCATGCTGGGCGCCGAGCAACTGACAAGCTGGGCCGAAGAGCGCTTCTACGGCGAACAGATGCTGGTGCGCGAATCGAGCGACTACCAGCGCGTGGTGGTCACGAGCGGCCGCAATGGCGTGCGCCTGTTCCTGAACGGCAACCTGCAGTTCCATTCGCGCGACGAGTACCGCTATCACGAGGCGCTCGTCCACCCGGCGATGGCGGCGCACGGCGCGCCCAAGAAGGTGCTGGTGCTGGGTGGCGGCGACGGCATGGCAGTGCGCGAGATCCTCAAGTACCCGAGCGTCGAGCAGGTCACGCTGGTGGAGCTGGACCCGCACATGACGCGGCTGTTCTCGACCTTGCCCTTGCTGCGCGAGCTGAACCACGAGTCGCTCCTGAGCCCCAAGCTCAGAATCGTCAACACCGACGCCTTCGGCTGGTTGGGCCAACTGCCCGTCGATGAACGCTTCGACGTGATCGTGATCGACTTCCCCGACCCGTCCAATTTCTCGCTGGGCAAGCTCTACACGACGAGCTTCTATCAGCTGGTCGACCAGCACCTGAGCGCCTCGGGCTATGCGGTGATCCAGACCACCTCGCCACTGATCGCGCGGCGCAGCTTCTGGACCGTGGCGGCCACGGTCGAGGCGGTGGGCCTGACAGCGACGGCCTACCACGCCCATGTGCCCAGCTTCGGCGAATGGGGCTTCATCCTGTCTTCGCGCCGACCTTTCGCCTTGCCACGCGCCCTGCCCGAGGGTCTGAAGTTCCTCAGCGTGCAGAGCCTGCCGGCCTTGTTTGACTTTCCGCCCGACATGGCCAGGCCGCCAGGGCTGGAGGCCAACCGCCTGTCAAACCAGCAACTGGTCCACGAGTTCGAAGCGGAATGGGGCAAGGTCCATTGATCTCGCGGCGCGGCCTGCTCGGCGGCGCTGGCGCCCTGGCCCTGGCGTCCTGCGGACGCGGGCCACAGGAGTTGCAAGGCGGCTGGGTTGGCGCCACGCCTGCGCGCGGCCACCGGCTGCGCCAGCCCTTGCCCGCCGCCGGCGATGGCCCGCTGCGCCGCACCGAGGTGCTGATTGTTGGCGGCGGTGTGGCCGGCCTGGCCTGCGCCCGTGCGCTTCACAAGCGGGGCATCGATTTCACCTTGCTGGAGCTGGAAGACCAGGCCGGCGGCAATGCGCGCGGCCATTCTCTGCAAGGCATTCGCTGCCCGCTCGGCGCGCACTACCTGCCACTGCCCGGCCCCGCGGCACCCGATGTTCTAGAGCTTCTGATCGAACTCGGGCTGGCGCGCCATGAGCTCGGCCGCGTGGTCTATGACGAGCGCAATCTCTGCCACAGCCCGCAGGAGCGCTTGTTCTTCGAAGGCCAATGGGTCGAGGGCCTGCTGCCGCCGGCCAATGGCGCGGCCGGCCTGGCTCAATACCGCCGATTTGGCGCAGCTGTGGCGCAAGCACAGCGGGACCTCGGCTTCGCCATGCCCACGCATCGCGCCCGCTGGACTGCCGGCCACACCGCGCTCGACAGCCAGACCTTCGACCAATGGCTGGATGCGCGGCAGCTGAACGATGCGCGGCTGCGCTGGTATCTCGACTACTGCTGCCGCGATGACTTCGGCGCCGGCAGCGCCGTGGTGTCGGCCTGGGCCGGTCTGCACTACTTCGCCAGCAGGCACGGCTTCCACGCGCCGGGCGATGCCGAGGCCGAACGCGAACCCGTGCTGACCTGGCCCGAGGGCAATGGCTGGATCACCGAGCGCATGGCGGCCGGCCTGGGCCCTCGCCTGCAGCCCGGCCGCACCGTGCTGCGCATCGAGCCCGGCAAGCATGAGGTGCAGGTGCGCTGCTGGAACGAGGCAGCAGATGCGCCCGAGCGCTGGTCCGCCTCGCAAGTAGTGCTGGCCACGCCGCTCTTCATCGCTCAACGGCTGCTTGGCGAGGCCGCACCAAGCGCCCTGCTGGAAGCCACGCGCACCGCCCGCCATGCGCCCTGGCTGGTTGCCAATCTGCTGATCGATGCACCGCTGCTGGACCGCCCCGGCGCACCGCCCGCCTGGGACAACGTGGCCTACGGCAGCCAGCAAGCGCTGGGCTATGTCGACGCCGGCCATCAAGGCCTCGCACCGCAGCGCGCAGCCACCGTGTTGAGCAGCTACTGGGCGCTGCCGGAGAGTCAGCGGCCTGCACTGCTGAAGGATGAATGGCGGCAATGGGCCAGCCGTGTGCTGGCAGAAGTGAGCTCGCTGCATCTCGACCTGCCCGAGCGCCTCCAGCGCATCGACATCGCCCGCTGGGGCCATGCCATGAGCATCCCTGTGCCAGGACGACGCAGTTCGGCCAGTCTGGCCGCCTTGCGCCAGCCGCACGGCCGGCTGCGCTTTGCCCACAGCGATCTGGCCGCCTACTCCGTGTTCGAAGAGGCCTACGCCTTAGGCCATGAGGTGGGCAGCTCTGCCAAAAGTCAGTCGTCTCAAAAAGAAACATTCGGGTAAGCAGCAACAGCACAAACCCTTTTAGCAAAAACCCTTGTTAGCATCGCGTCGCCCCCAAGAGGAGGGGTTAACCGGAAAGAGACACGACCCATGAAGAAGATTGTTGCCCTGGCCGCCCTGGCCTTCATCGCTGCCCACGCTTCTGCCGCTGACAAGACTTGGTACATCGGTGGAGACATCAGCTCCAGCCAGTTCAAGGCCGAAGGCGAAAAAGAGCGCAAGACCGGCTTCGGCGCCACGCTCGGCTACTCGCTGAACGAGAACGTCGCCTTTGAACTGCAAGCGCGCCGCATGGGCAAGTGGAAGGAAGACGGCGTCTCCATCACCGCCAACGCCATCCACGCCTCGGTGCTGGGCATCGCCCCGATCACCAAGGAGTTCTCGCTGTTCGGCCGCCTGGGCATGAGCCGCAACTCCCTGGACCTGTCGCAAGGCAATGCGACCTACTCGCTGCACAAGAGCAAGGCCCTGTTCGGCTTCGGCGGCGACTACGCTTTCGACAAGAACCTGAGCCTGCGCGCCGAGTACGTGAACCTGGGCAGCAACAAGATCGGCACCGGCACCGACTCGGTCAATGTGAAGATTCAGCAGTTCAATGTGGGCCTGAACTACGCGTTCTGATAGATCGGCTCCGGCCGGCAATGAACAAGGCCCGCTTCGGCGGGCCTTGTTGCATTCCGGTCAGCCGCGCTGCAGCGCCTGCATTCGCGTTGCACCTGGCGCAAATTCCGTGCAAAGAGCCTGCATCAGGTGCCTTGCCTTGTCGCTGTTGTCTTGCCCGAGATTGCAAACGTAGACGTCCAGCGTCACGCCACCGCGCTCCGGCCAGGTATGAATCGCCAGGTGCGATTCAGCCAGCAGCACAACACCCGTGATGCCGCTCTGGCTTTCGCCGGGCGCCGGCTCGAACCGATGAAAGAGTTCGGCCACAGCGCCGAGCCCGGCCGCAGCCACGGCCTCGACGCAAAGCGCGCGCAGGGCTTCGGTGTTGGTCATCAGCGGCTGCGCCGGATCGCAGCCACTCAGATCGGCAGTGAGGTGCAGGCCTTGCATGCTCAGCCGCCAGTGACGGGTGGAAAGAAGGCGACTTCCGAGTCGTCAGGAATGAGCGTCGACTCATCGCACATCTGCTTGTTCAGAGCGCATCGCACTGCACGGCCACGCGCCAGCACATCGGCATGAGCGGCGTCCCTGGCGATCAGGTGGTCACGCAGCTGAGCCAGGCTGAGGCCTGCAGCATCGAGCTGTTCGCTGCTGCCCAGTGCTTCGCGGAGCGAGGCGAAATAGCGGACGGTGATGCTCATGACAGCAGCTCGGAAAACGGCAGATAGCTGACGACATCGCCGGCGGCAATCGTCGTGGACGGCGGGTTGTCGACCAGGCCATCGCCCCAGACGGCCGAGCTCAGGACACCTGAACTCTGGTTCGCGAACAGCTCGAGACCGCCCGCGTCATTCAAGCGGACGCGCAGGAACTCGCGGCGCTTGTCGGCCCGGGGCCAGGCGAAATCTGCGCGCAAGCTCAGTCGCCGCGGCGTCAGTTTCGTGGCGCCTTGCATGCGCAGGATGACCGGGCGCACAAGCAGCAGGAAGGTGACGAAGCTGGCCACAGGATTGCCCGGCAATCCGATGAACCAAGCCTTGCTGACCTGGCCGAAAGCCAAGGGCTTGCCGGGCTTGATGGCGATCTGCCAGAGGTCCAGGCTGCCCTCGGCCTGCACGGCGGGGCGCAGATGGTCTTCCTCGCCGACCGAGACGCCGCCAGAGGTAATGATCAGGTCGCTCTTCGAAGCGGCTTCGCGCAAGGCGGCGCGCGTGGCATCGAGCTGGTCCGGCACGATGCCGAGATCGATCACTTCGCAGCCCAGGCCTTGCAAGAGCCCGCGCAAGGTGAAGCGGTTGCTGTTGTAGATCGCGCCGGGCTTCAAGGGCTCGCCGGGCATCACCAACTCGTCGCCGGTTGAGAACAAGGCCACGCGCACCCGCTTGGCCACGTTCAAATGCGCGGCGCCGACTGAAGCCGCCAGCCCCAAGGCGGCAGCGTCCAGGCGATGACCAGCAGCGAGCACCAGGCTGCCCCGCTCCACGTCCTCGCCCCGGCGTCGTATCCATTGGCCGCTTTTCACTGCGGTGTTGATGCGCACACTGCCGAGGCCTTCGCCAGCGACCGTTTCGCATTGCTCCTGCATCACGATCGCATCGGCGCCGAGCGGAATCTGCGCGCCGGTGAAGATGCGCGCCGCCGTGCCGGCCTGATGCTTGGCGCCGACCACGCCGGCAGGCACGCGCTGTGCAACCGGCAACACGGTGCCGAGCTCGGCCACGTCAGCTGCGCAAAGCGCATAGCCATCCATGGCGGTGTTGTCCGCCGGCGGCACGTCGATCAGCGAGCGAACCTCGGCGGCCAGCACGCGGCCGAGCGCATCAGCGGTGGGCAGGCTTTCGAACTGACCCAGCGGCGCGACCTGGTTCAGAAGCCGCGCGAGCGCGTCGTCCAGGCTTTGCAGCGCCGGCCGGGGGGCTTCAGACATGGTCGACGATGAACTGCTTGACGGCTTGTGCGTCGGCCTTCATTTCGGTGACGCGCTTTGGCAGGGCCTCGATGTTCTCAAGACCTGCAGGCCGCGGCGGCTCGATGTCCAGCGCCTCGCGGATGGTGGCAGCGAACTTGGCCGGCAGCGCTGTCTCCAGCACCAGCATCGTCACGCCCGGCTCGCGCTGTTCCAAGGCGACCTTGAGGCCATCGGCCGTGTGGGTGTCGATCAGCTGGCCGTAGCGCTGATGGCAGAGCTTGATCGTCGCCAGCCGGTCGGCATGCGTGCTGCGGCCGGAACTGAAGCCGAAACGCGCAATCGCCGCATGCTCTTCAGCCGTCAGCGCAAACCCGCCCGCGCCGAACAGCGCCTTCACGCGCGCGCCGTCGCGACCGAGGAGGTCGAAAACGAAGCGTTCGAAGTTGCTGGCCTTGGAAATGTCCATCGAGGGGCTCGATGTTTCATGCGTCTCGGCACTGCCGCGCGGACGGTAGCTGCCGGTACGGAAGAACTCGTCCAGCACGTCGTTCTCGTTCGTCGCCACCACGAGCTTGGCGATGGGCAGGCCCATCTGGCGGGCCACATGGCCGGCGCAGACGTTGCCGAAGTTGCCCGAGGGCACGCAGAAGCTGACCTTGTCGCTGTTCGACTTCGTGGCTTGCAGATAGCCGGCGAAGTAGTAGACGACCTGGGCCAGCAGGCGTGCCCAGTTGATCGAGTTGACCGTGCCGATCTTGTGCTGGCGCTTGAACGCGAGGTCGTTGGACACTGCCTTGACAATGTCCTGGCAGTCGTCGAACACGCCCTCAACGGCGATGTTGTGGATGTTCTTGTCCTGCAGGCTGAACATCTGCGCCTGCTGGAAGGGGCTCATGCGGCCCAGCGGCGAGAGCATGAATACATTGACGCCCGCCTTGCCGCGCATGGCGTATTCAGCGGCGCTGCCGGTGTCGCCCGAGGTGGCACCGAGGATGTTCAGCGTTTCGCCACGGCGGCCCAGCTCGTACTCGAACAATTGGCCGAGCAGTTGCATCGCCATGTCCTTGAAGGCCAGCGTCGGGCCGTTGGACAAGGCTTCCAGCGCGAGGCCGGGCTCAAGCTGCTTCAATGGCGTGATCGCCGCCGTACCGAACACCGCTTCGGTGTACGTGCGCTGTGTGATGGCGCGCAGGTCTTCGGCAGGGATGTCGTCGATGTAGAGGCTGAGGATCTCGAAAGCCAGCTCGGCGTAGGAGAGGTTGCGCCACTTCGTCAGCGTTGCATCACTGACCTGCGGATACGCAACAGGCAGGTAGAGACCGCCGTCCGGCGCCAGGCCTTCCAGCAGGATCTCGCAGAAACGGCGCTCGGTCTTGTCGCCGCGGGTGCTGATGTAGCGCATCAGGCGAGTTCCTCTTTGCGCAAGCGGACGATCGGCGCCAGCACCGTCGGCAGGCCCTGCATCAATGCCAGCGCCTTGTTCATGCGGCCTTCGACGGTCTCGTGCGTCAGGATGATCAGGTCGGTCTGCTTCTCGCCTTCGGCCGACTCGCGCTGCAGCACGGCGTCGATCGAGATGTCGTTCTCGGCCAGGATGGTGGTGATGCGCGAGAGCACGCCGGCTTCGTCGGCCACACGCAGCCGCAGGTAGAAGCTGGTCAGCACCTCGTCCATCGCGAGGATAGGCGTGTCGCTCATCGCGTCAGGCCGGAAGGCCAGGTGCGGCACGCGGTGCTCGGGGTCGGCCGTGTGCAGGCGGGTGATGTCCACCAGGTCGGCAATCACGGCCGAGGCCGTGGGCTCGGAGCCGGCGCCCTTGCCGTAGTACAGGGTCGTGCCCACGGCATCGCCCTGCACCACCACGGCATTCATCGCGCCTTCGACGTTGGCGATCAGGCGGTTGGTCGGGATCAGCGTCGGGTGCACGCGCAGCTCGATGCCGTTCTCGCGACGGCGCGTCAGACCCAAGAGCTTGATGCGATAGCCGAGCTGCTCGGCGTACTTGATGTCGGCCGCCTGCAGCTGCGTGATGCCCTCGACATGCGCCTTGTCGAACTGCACCGGAATGCCGAAGGCGATGGCCGACATGATGGTCGCCTTGTGCGCCGCGTCCACGCCTTCGATGTCGAAGGTCGGGTCGGCCTCTGCATAGCCGAGGCGCTGCGCCTCCTTCAGCACGGTGGCGAAGTCCAGGCCCTTGCCGCGCATTTCCGACAGGATGAAGTTGGTCGTGCCGTTGATGATGCCGGCGATCCATTCGATGCGGTTGGCGGTGAGGCCTTCGCGCAGCGCCTTGATGATGGGAATGCCACCGGCCACGGCCGCTTCAAACGCGACGATCACGCCCTTGGCATGGGCAGCGGCAAAGATCTCCGTGCCATGCACGGCCAGCAGCGCCTTGTTGGCGGTGACCACATGCTTGCCGGCGGCAATCGCCTCCAGCACCAGGGTCTTGGCCACGCCATAGCCGCCGATCAGCTCGACAACGATGTCGATCTCGGGGTTGGCGATCACCTGGCGTGCATCGCTCACCACTTCGCAGGCGTTGCCCACAATGCTCTTGGCGCGGGCGGTATCGAGGTCGGCCACCATCGCAATCTCGATGCCACGGCCGGCACGGCCGCGAATCTCTGCCTGGTTGCGGTTCAGCACATTGAAGGTGCCACTGCCCACGGTGCCAATGCCCAGCAGGCCGACTTTGATCGCGTTCATTTGATGTCTCGGTTTCGTCTCAGGGGATTTCAGTTCAACGGCCTGCACGCTTGCGGTAGTGCGACAGGAAGCGTTCGATGCGGCCCACGGCTTCCGCGAGGTCGTCGGAATTGGGCAGGAACACCAGGCGGAAATGATCGGGGGCAATCCAGTTGAAGCCCGTCCCTTGCACGATCAGCACCTTTTCCTCGGCGAGCAGCTCGTAGGCGAACTGCTGGTCGTCCTCGATCGGGTAGATCTTGGGGTCCAGGCGGGGGAACATGTACAGCGCCGCCTTGGGCTTGACCACGCTGACACCCGGGATCTGGGTGAGCAAATCGTAGGCCAGGTCGCGCTGGCGGCACAGGCGGCCACCGGGCGCCACCAGGTCCTTGATGCTTTGATAGCCGCCCAGCGCCGTCTGGATCGCGAGCTGCCCTGGCGTGTTGGCGCACAGTCGCATCGAGGCCAGCATGTTGAGGCCGGTGATGTAGTCCTTCGCATGGCGCTTCTCGCCGGAGACGATCATCCAGCCGGCGCGGTAACCGCAACTGCGGTAGTTTTTCGACAGGCCGTTGAAGGTCAGGCACAGCACGTCGTCGGCCAGCGAGGCAATGCTGGTGTGGACATTGCCGTCGTACAGCGTCTTGTCGTAGATCTCGTCAGCCATGATGATCAGCTGGTGCTGACGGGCCAGTTCGACGATCTGCAGCAGGAGGCTCTCGGGATAGAGCGCGCCGGTCGGGTTGTTCGGGTTGATGACGACGATGGCCTTGGTGGCCGGCGTGATCTTGCGCCTGATGTCCTCGATGTCGGGGAACCAGTCGCTGCTCTCGTCGCAGATGTAGTGCACCGGGTTGCCACCCGAGAGCGCCACGGCGGCGGTGTAGAGCGGGTAGTCGGGTGCGGGCAGCAGCACCTCGTCGCCGTTGTCCAGGAGCGCGTTGAGCGCCATCACGATCAGCTCGGAAGCACCGTTGCCGAGGTAGACATCGTCGATGGTGACGCCGCGGATGTTCTTTTCCTGACAGTAGTGCACCACTGCCTTGCGCGGTGCGAAAAGGCCCTTGGAATCGGTGTAGCCGGCGGCATCGGGCAGGTTGCGGATCATGTCCTGCACGATCTCGTCCGGCGGCATCAGGCCGAATGCGGCGATGTTGCCGATGTTCAGCTTGATGATCTTCTGGCCCTCTTCCTCCATCGCTCGCGCCTTGTCGAGCACGGGTCCACGGATGTCGTAACAGACATTGGCCAGCTTGCTGGACTTGGCGACAGGCTTCATCACGGGGCGCAGACTCCGGGGCAAAAGTAGAATTTGACCACAGGGTAGCAGGGCTTTCCCCAGGGGCGCCGCTGGCGCTTTCGCAAACAACGCAGGCTCGCTTCGCGGCAGCCCAAATCTCCGACCCCATGAAATTCCAGCTCGACGAACAGCAAGGCGGCAACGCCATCTCGCGCCACGACGGCCAATGTGTCTGGGTCAATGGCCAGCCGCACCGCGCCAGCCTGCTCGTCCCCTGGCGTGGCGAGGTGCAGCCGTGGCCGCTGAGCCGGTTCGAAGATCTGACGGAAGCACATTTCGAGCAGATCCTGGCGTGCAAGCCCGAACTGGTGGTTTTCGGCAGCGGCGCGCGCATCCGCTTCGCCAGGCCTCAGCTCTATCGCAGCCTGATCCAGGCGCGCATCGGGGTGGAAACCATGGACTTGGGCGCCGCCTGCCGCACCTACAACGTGCTGGCCAGCGAGGGCCGCGCCGTGCTGGCCGCCCTGCTGATCGACCCCGAATGAGCATGCGAATGATTGACGCCTGAAGCAGCGTCAGGAGCCGGGTTGCCGTTCAACGTATAATCGCTGGCTATGCCCATCCGGGCAGCACTACAGTCTACAGAACGCCACATGACGCCAGCGCTCAACAAACCTCTCCCGGAAATTGAAGCTCTCGCCACCGGCGGCGTGAAGTTCACGCCTCATGCATTCCACGGTCAGGTTGTGGTCTTGTACTTCTACCCGAAGGACAATACTCCAGGTTGCACCACCGAAGCGATGCAATTCCGCGACCGCCACAAGGATTTCGTGAAGGCCGGCGCAGTCGTGCTGGGTGTTTCGCGCGACAACATGGCTTCGCACGACAAGTTCAAGCAAAACCTTGAACTGCCCTTCGAGCTGATCGCCGACACCGAAGAAAAGCTCTGCCACATGTTCGGCGTGGTCAAGAACAAGATCATGTACGGCAAGAAGGTCAAGGGCATCGAGCGCTCCACCTTCCTGATCGACGCCAGCGGCGTGCTGCGCGAAGAATGGCGCGGCATCAAGGTGGCCGGCCATGTGGATGAAGTGCTGAAGTCGGTCAAGGCATTGAAGAAGGAAGCAGCCTGATAGCTTAGGCGTGCATCCGCGCAAGACAGAGTCGGCGTTTCCCCTGAGGACGCCGACTTTTTTGTTGGCCCGTCGCGCTTTGAAGCTGCATCGCCTGGGAGAACGTGGGTTGCCTCGCCCCCACTCCTGCGGGAAGCGCGCGACGAACCTGATGTTGGCCCGTCGCTTTTTGCACAGCAGCCCTGCTGCTCGCGCAGCCAAGCCCGAAACCGGCATCCGGGATGTGCATAATCAGCCCATGCCCGAGGGTCGCCAAAGCCGCACCAACCAACAAAGCCGCACAGCAGCCTGTGCGGCTTTTTGCTTTTCAGAACCTTCGGCATCGGCCCCCGTGGCTTGTTCCGCCCCTGGCATTCACCTGAGAGGGCGATTCAGCCCGCCCTGACACCAAGCCTCATGCCTCTGCCCAAAGCCCCCACCAAGCGCGCCAGCCGACTCGAACCTACCGCCTACGCCACCACGCTGACTGTCAGCAAGCCCCCTGCCGCGGCAAAACCCACTGCCCGCCCGGCACCGGCTGCCAACGAGGCAAGACCCCTGAGCATCGTGCCGACCGTGGCCCGCAGCCCCGAATCCACGCCCGCCCGGCCCACCCCGGCCACCAAGGCCGCCGGCAGCCGTGCAGCACCCGTTGCCGGCAACAAACGCGGGCCCGCCAAGGCCAGGAGCGTGGGCAACCCCAAGCTCTTCGTGCTCGACACCAATGTGCTGATGCACGACCCGATGAGCCTGTTCCGTTTCGAGGAACACGACGTCTACCTGCCCATGATCACGCTCGAAGAGCTGGACGGGCACAAGAAGGGCATGACCGAAGTGGCGCGCAATGTGCGCCAGGTCAGCCGCGAGCTGGACCAGCTGGCGGCCTCGATGAAGAGCAGCAATCTCGAGGAAATGGCCAAGGGCCTGCCCCTGGACCACACCGGCCACCGCGAAGCCGGCGGCAAGCTGTTCTTCCAGACGCAATTGATCGACATGCCGCTGCCGCAAGGGCTGCCCCAGGGCAAGGCGGACAACCAGATCCTTGGCGTCGTGCAGGCCCTGAAAAGGCTCGACCCGAAGCGCGAAGTGGTGCTGGTGTCCAAGGACATCAACATGCGCATCAAGGCCCGCGCGCTGGGCCTGCCGGCGGAGGACTACCGCAACGACAAGACGCTGGAAGACTCCGACCTGCTCTACACCGGCGTGCAGCAGTTGCCCAATGACTTCTGGGAGCGCCATGGCAAGACCATGGAGAGCTGGCAGCAAGGCGGCCTGACCTACTACCGCATCAGCGGCCCGCTGGTGCCCACGCTGCTGATCAACGAGTTCGTCTACCTGGAAGCGCCGGGCGCCGCGCCGCTTTATGCCAAGGTCACCGAGATCACCGGCAAGACCGCCGTGCTGCGCACCGTGAAGGACTACGGCCATCAGAAGCATTCGGTCTGGGGTGTCGCCTCGCGCAACCGCGAGCAGAACTTCGCCTTGAACCTGCTGATGGACCCCGAGGTCGACTTCATCACCCTGACCGGCACCGCCGGCACCGGCAAGACGCTGATGACGCTGGCCGCCGGCTTGTCGCAAGTGCTCGATGAGCGCCGCTACAGCGAGATCATCGTCACCCGTGTCACCGTGCCGGTGGGCGAGGACATCGGCTTCCTGCCCGGCACCGAGGAAGAAAAGATGGGCCCATGGATGGGCGCCCTGGACGATAACCTCGAAGTGCTGGCCCGTGGCGACAGCGCCGCTGGCGAATGGGGCCGTGCGGCAACCAACGACATCGTGCGCAGCAAGATCAAGATCAAGAGCCTGAACTTCATGCGCGGCCGCACCTTCCTGAACAAGTACGTGATCATCGACGAGGCGCAGAACCTGACGCCCAAGCAGATGAAGACGCTGATCACCCGCGCCGGCCCGGGCACCAAGATCGTCTGCCTGGGCAACCTGGCGCAGATCGACACCCCCTACCTGACCGAAGGCTCCTCGGGCCTGACCTACGCGGTAGACCGCTTCAAGGGCTGGGCCCACAGCGGCCATGTGACGCTGGCACGCGGCGAGCGTTCGCGCCTGGCGGACTTTGCTTCCGAAGTCTTGTGACAGCCCGGCGCCGGGCCGCCCCAAGGCGGGCTGTCCGTCCCCTCGGGGGACCGCTCAGCGTACTCGCTGAGCGAGGGGCAGACATGTCATGACTCTGTATGTAAGCGATCTCGACGGCACCCTGCTCGACCCGACCGGCCAGCTCGCGGACTCCACGCGCGCTGGCCTGGTCCGTCTGCTGGACGAAGGCCTGACCTTCACCATAGCCAGTGCGCGCCACATAGTGTCGATCAAGCAGCTGCTGGGCAACCTGCCCTTGCAGCTGCCGGTCATTTCGTCGAATGGCGCCTACCTGAGCGACTACGCCAGCGGCCGCCACGAGATGGTCAATGCGATGGAGCCCTCGCTGGCGCAAGAAGTGTTCGCGCTGATCCGTCGGCACGACAAGATGCCGTTCGTGGCAACGCACGGGCCCAAGGGCGACCAGCTGTTCTGGCAGTCGGCCCACAACGAGGCGCAAGAGCGCTTTGTCGAGGAGCGCCATCGCAACCGCGACCCGCGCTTCCGCCAGGTCGAGCGCCTGCAGGACGTGCTGCACGACCCGGCCGTGACCATCGTCGTCGTGGACCGTGCAGAACCCTTGCAGGCCTTGATGGCCGAGGTCGAAGGGCTGGCCCAGGGCCGTCTCGAGATCCACATGAACGAGGACCTCTATCGCCCCGGCTGGCCCTGGCTCACCATCCATGACCGGCGAGCCACCAAGGACCAGGCGATCAAGACCCTGGCCGAACGCTACGACCTGCATGAACGCGAGATCGTGGTCTTTGGCGACCACATCAACGACGTGAGCATGCTGCGCGCTGCGCACCGGGGCATTGCGGTCGGCAATGCCATCGATGCCGTCAAGGCCGTGGCGCATACCGTCATCGGCCCGCACCACGAGGACAGTGTCGTCCGCTTCATCGAGACCGACTGGCGTCGGCCACCGGGGTCAGGCGCTTAGTGCCGCCTGAACGCTGGCCTGCGCCAGCGGCAGTGCCTCGTCGGCACTACCCAGCTCCGCAAGGGCGGCACTCTGCAACAGGGTGTCAGGCGAACAATGCCTTGACCTGTGCCAGCGCCGTCGGGTCTTCGATGGTGGAGAGGTCGCCAGGATCGCGCCCCTCGCACACCGCCTGCAAGGCGCGGCGCAGGAGCTTGCCCGAGCGCGTCTTGGGCAGCACGGTGACGAAGCGCACGCGCGCCGGCCGGGCCACGGCGCCCAGCTGCTCGTCGACGCGCTTGATGATCTCGCCTTCATGGCGCAACGCCTCTTCAGGTGTGGCGGCCTTGGTCGGGTCCTTCAAGACCACGAAGGCCATGGCCACCTGCCCCTTCAACTGATCGGCCACGCCGACCACGGCCACCTCGGCCACGTTCGGATGGCTTGAGAGGCTTTCCTCGATCTCGCGCGTGCCCAGGCGGTGGCCGGCCACATTGATCACGTCGTCGCTGCGACCCAGGATGAAGTAGTAGCCCTCCTCGTCGCGCACGCCCCAGTCGAAGGTGGAATAGAGCTGGCGGCCAGGGATGCTCGTCCAGTAGGTCTTCACGAAGCGCTCGTCGTCGCCCCACACCGTCTGCAGGCAACCCGGCGGCAAGGGGTGGGCAATGGCGAGCAGGCCCTTCTGGTGGGCGCCCGCAATGTCTTCGCCGGTGTTCTCGTCCACCAGCTTCATGTCAAAGCCGTACATGGCCTTGCCGGGCGAGCCGAACTTGCTCTTCGCGGATTCCACGCCGTTGGCCACAGTGAGGATGGGCCAGCCGGTTTCGGTCTGCCAGTAGTTGTCGATGATGGGGCGGCCAATGCCCTCGGAAATCCAGCGCGCCGTGGGTTCGTCCAGCGGCTCGCCGGCCAGGAACAGGGCCTGCAGCGAACTGAGATCGTATTTGGCGAGAAAGGCCGGGTCGCTCTTCTTCAAGACACGCACGGCCGTGGGCGCGCTGAACATCACCGAGACCTTGTACTTCTCGACCAATTGCCACCAGATGCCCGCATCGGGCCGCGTGGGCAGGCCTTCGTACATCACCGTGGCCATGCCGGCCAACAAGGGGCCGTAGATGATGTAGCTGTGGCCCACCACCCAGCCGATGTCGCTGGTGGAGAAGTAGGTCTCGCCCGGCTTGGCGCAGAAGATGTGCTTCATGCTCGCGGCCAGCGCCACCGCGTAGCCGCCAACGTCGCGCTGCACGCCCTTGGGTCGGCCAGTGGTGCCGCTGGTGTAGAGCGTGTAGCTGACCTCGTTGGACTCCAGCCAGGCGCAGGGCACGCGCTCATTCAGGTGGCGCTCGCGCTCGGCGGCGTAATCGAGGTCACGCCCGTCCACGCGGCTCATCTCGGCGAGACCGCGGTTGACCATCAGCACGCGCGCCGGCTTGTGCGTCGCGAGCTTGATCGCCTCATCCAGCAGATGCTTGTAGGGCACGACCTTGCCCGAGCGGCTGCCGGCATCGGCGCTGACGATCAGCTTGGGCGCGGCGTCATCGATGCGCTGAGCCAGGCTCACGCTGGCAAAGCCGCCGAACACCACCGAATGAATGGCGCCGATGCGCGCGCAGGCCAGCATCGCAAACGCGGCCTCGGGAATCATCGGCATATAGACCAGCACCCGGTCGCCGCGCTGCACGCCCTGCGCCAGCATGATCGCCGCCATGCGCTCCACCTCGGCTTGCAGCTCGGCAAAGCTGTAGACCTTTTCCTGCCCGGTTTCGGTCGAGACCCAGATCAGCGCGCGGCGGCTGGCATGGTCGCGGGCATGGCGGTCCACCGCGTTGTGGCAGAGGTTGGTGCGGCCGCCGACGAACCAGCGCGCAAACGGCGGGTTGCTGGCATCGCAAACCTGTTGAGGCGGCGTCTGCCATTCGATCAACTCGGCCTGCTCGGCCCAGAATTCGTCGCGCTGGTCGATTGAACGCCGGTAGAAATCGGCATAGCGGTTGCTTGCGGTCATGGGCTCGTCTCCTGAATATTGCTGGGCATTTCAAACAGGCGCACTGACGACAGTCTGACCGGCGCGTGAACAAGCGCACTTCATTGCGTTTGCGCAAACCCCGAATCAGCCGGCACGCTGCAGCGCCGTGGTCCAATAACGGGTTTTCCCTGAAATCCTGCCGCTCTTACATTGCCTTTCTTGACACCCCCGCAGACCCCTCCGTAAGCTGCGCGGCCGATATGCCATTCCCACGCCGCGAGCTCTCGCGCCCCCTCCCCCGCCATCTCCTTGTGCTGCGCCAGCTCGCTGGTGCGGCCCTGTTGTGCCTGGCCGCCGGGGGTGCCGTGGCGCAGCAGAGCGGCAGCGCACCCTTGCCGCCGCCCGGCATGGTGACGGGTGCCTGGGGCCAGGGGCAGCAGATGCTGCAGGCGCAGCAACTGGTGGCCTCGGTGGCCACCGTGGCCGGCCCCAGCCAGGTCAGCAACGACCCCGTGAGCCGCTTCCTGCAGCAGCGCGGCCTCTTGCAGAGCGCGGGCTCCACCAAGCTCTTGAACCAGGTGCGCGACACCGCGTCGGACCTGGTGCTCTCGGCCATGAACTTCCTCGGCGTGCCCTACAAGCGCGGCGGCAACTCCGAAGAAAACGGCTTCGACTGCAGCGGCTTCACCCGCTACATCTTCGAGATGAGCGTCGGCATGGTGCTGCCGCACCGCGCCGAAGAACAGGCCGGCATGTCAGGCCTGAAGAACGTCCGCAAGGACGAACTCAAGCCCGGCGACCTGGTGTTCTTCAACACCATGCGCCGCACCTTCTCGCACGTGGGCATCTACGTCGGCGAAGGCAAGTTCATCCACGCCCCCCGCACCGGCAGCGCCGTGCGCGTGGAAGACATGCGCGAAGCCTACTGGTCCAAGCGCTTCACCGGCGCCAGGCGCGCCAATCTGCCTGGTGGCGGCAGCGTGCCGGTGGGTGAGGCGGCGGGAGTGGGGTTGACGGTGGCGCACTGAGGCGGGTGGGGCGTCGGCATAAGGCTGGTTGCTGCCGCTCGGTTTCAGTGGCTCAAAGTTCGCTGCTGTCGACACCGGCCATTGAAGCAGTTCCCGGGCCGGGTGTCCGCTGTACTGACTGAAGCAGCCGATCAGCAAATTCGGCACGGGGTTGCCACTGCTGTGGTCCGCAGTCAGGTCCAGCGACAGCTTTCACAAGCTGCGACCTCGCGCTGCTGCCCCGTTGTCGAATTCGCCGGAGCGCCCGCAACCGGCAGCAATGTGCCCAAAGCCGAAGTCCGAGACCGACGGCGAGCGGCGGCCCCGCAGCGGGTGCAGTCCCTCATGACTTGGGCAGCAAGAAACGCTCATGGCCGCAATGCTGACGTTCGTGCTCTGCCCCCACTAACCTAAACCTGAGGCTCATCTACAACTGCGCCAAGGGGAGCCGATGTCGTCTGCATTCAGCTTACCTGGGCATTCTGGCGCGACAGGATCTCATCGCTGCCTGGCGCGCGGAAACAGCGGCTTGGGAGTTGTGACCTGGCACGCCGCCTTGTAGCGGAGGTGCTTCACTGCGCGGGAATATGGGCACCGCTTGGCAGATGATCGCCGCTGGCTGCCCAAAGTTGGAACTCCTCGGCAGGCATCGGCCTTGCAATCAAGTAACCCTGGGCAACGTCGCAACCGAATGATTGCAACTGGTGCCAGCACTCGATGGTCTCGACGCCTTCGGCCACCAGCTTGCGACCGAGGTCATGGATTAGGTCGATGGTGGACTTCACGATAGCCGCTGAATCACGGTCCTGCGTCATGTGACGCACGAACGACTGGTCAATCTTGACGCAGTCCACGGGCAACTTCTGCAAGTAGCTCAGCGAAGAGTAGCCGGTCCCGAAATCGTCGATGTGCAGCGGGATGCCTTCGGCCTTCAACTCATTCAAGACCCGCATCGCAAATTCCGCGTCGTCCATGACCGTGGTCTCGGTGATCTCCAGCTCCAGCAGCCCGCGCGGCACGCCCGTGCTGTCATGAAGCTGCCGGATATGCCGCAGCAAGTCCTCATCTCGAAGATTCCTGGCCGATAGATTGACGGCGATGGGCAGTGCGCAGCCTTGCGCCAGCCAGGTCTTGTTCCAGTACAGCGCAGAACGGAGCATCCATTCAGTGAGCGGCTTGATCAGCCCGATCTGCTCCGCCAGGGGAATGAAGACGCCGGGCGCCAGCAGGCCGCGCTCGGGATGCTGCCACCTGACCAAGGCTTCAGCACCACAGATCGCGCCGCTGTTCATCTCGATCTTGGGCTGGAGGTAGAGGCGCAGGTCCCCATCTTCGATGGCACGCCGCAAAGCGCTGGCCATCTGCAGCCGCTCGGACTGCCCTTGGTCGAGGCTTGGGGCGTACACCAGATGCGGCAAGTCGCGCTCGCGCGCCTGCTGCACGGCCAGGTCCATGCAGCGGAACAGGGCATGGACACTGGCGCCGTGGCTGGGAAACAAGGCAATCCCGGTTCTTGCAATCAAGTCAAGCGGAATGCCGGCGGCGACAAAGGGGGCGGCCAGCTCGGCTTCAAGGCGGTCGACCAAGGCGGCGGCGGCGACATGGTCGGCGCCCAGCAAGAGCATGGCAAACTCATTGCCCCGCAAGCGCGCCATCCGCACGCCGGGTGGCGCCACTCGCAACAGGCGCCGGCTGAACTCCTTGAGCATGGCATCGCCTTGTTCCAGACCCAAGGCCGCGTTCACGTCACGCAATCGATCGAGGTTGGTCTGCAGCACTGCAAAGCACCCTTGCTCCCGCTGGCCGGCCGTGATGGCGGCATGTAGCTCTTCGCTGAACTGGGCCTCGTTGGGCAGGCCGGTCATGGCATCGAAATAGGTCAGCCGGTGCATCGCCGCCTGGGTCTGCGCCCGCTCTGCCTGGACACGAAGCGTTGCAATACCGAAAGCAAGATCGTCTGCCGACTCGGTAAGCAACTGCACCTCGTCAGGCTGGAATGCATTGGCCTCGCGATGACAGATCTCCAGCACGCCGATGATCTCTTCACCGATGCGCAGCGGGCAGGCAATCGCCGACGCGCAATCGCCCGGATGACGCAAGTCCTGAAACGGATCTCGCATCGTCCGCATGTCATTGGCCACCTGCGTGCTGCCGCTCTGTGCCGCCACCGCCACGATTCCCCGACTCATCTCGGCTGCGGCCACTGCATCGCCCATCGCCTGCAATGCAGCCAATCCGGGGCCGAACCCCGATTCAGCCATGGGCTTGAACGGCTGCCTGGCATCGCTGTTGCAGTACCACACAATGGCGGAATCGTAGGAACCGGCCGAGACAATCGCATCGCACATGCTGCTCAGCAACTCGGATTCGGAGCGCGCCCGCAGCATCGTGCGGTTGCCGGCGCTGAGCGTGCGCAGCGCGCGGCTCACATGCTGCAGATCCCGGACGCGCTGTTCCAGCTCCTGGTTGAGAACGCGGATCCTGTCCCCGGCCTGCTTGCGCTCGACGACTTCGACCTGCAGCTGCGCCGCTGCCTGCTTGATCTGGTTGTAGAGGCTGCCGTTCTCATAGATGCGACCGGCCTGCGCGGCATTGACCGTCAGCAGCCGCTCATCCTCGTCGGTGAACCCATCGGAGCCCAGCTTGTCGATGAGCAGAATCCAGCCATACACATGCTTGGGCGAAACGACAGGGACGATCAGGCCGGAATGCACAGGGGGGAAGTCGCCAATCAAGCCCGCGACGTGGGGATCACCGCCAGGGGTGACGAACCGCTGAGGCCTGCGGTCCAGCATCACGTCTCGCGGCATGCCGATGTCGATGCGCAGGTGCTCGATGCGGCTGGCGTCCGCCTCGTTCATGCCCGACGTGGCGATGCGAACCAGGACTGTGTGCGAGGTGTCATTCACGCCAAGGATGGCGTAGCGAGCGCCGATCAAGCTGCGCGCACCACGGCATACCTTCTCGAGCAGAACTTCCGGGTCTCGCTCCGAGGCGAGCTGCAGATTGAGCTCCATCAGGGCCGAGAGCCGGCGGTTGGCATGGTCGAGCAGGTCCGCCTTCTGGACCAGCTTGTCGGCCAACAAGCGCCGATGTTCGCGGTCGAACTGCTCATTGTCCGTCGCTGTCGGCCGTGGGGCCGGCCCGGTATCGGAGAGCGCCCTGTCAATGGCCCGCAGAACCTCCTCAGGTTCGCAGGGCTTGACCAGAACCTGCCTGACGCCGCAGGTCTGAGCCAGTTGAAGCGCCTCCTGTTCGAGGAAGTTGGCCGTGTAGAAGATCACGTCCGTGTGGGCAATGGTGGGCTCGGCCCGGAGCTGGCGCACGAACTCATAGCCATCCATCGTCGGCATGAGGATGTCGCAGATCACCAGATCGGGCCGCCGGGTCCGCACGACATCCAGGGCCTCGAGACCATCGGCGGCCTCGCAGCATTCATGCCCCCTGAAGCTGGCCAGGCTGCTGATCAATTCCCGGTTTGCTTCATGATCATCGACAACCAAGATGCATGCCATGCGCGCGGCCTCAGCCCGGCGAAGCCGGCAAACTTCTGCGAAGGCCGGCTGGCAGGAAAGCACCAACCTGGCCCACAAAGGTCGCGGGGTCGATGGGCTTGGAAATGTAGCCATCAAAGCCCGCGGTCAATACCTTATGCCTGTCGTTCGGCATCGAGAATGCGGTGACCGCGATGACGGGAATCGGCGCGACGTCGGGTGTCGCCCTGAGCTGGGACAAGACCTGATAGCCATCCATTGCCGGCATCTGCAAGTCGCAGATGACCAGGTCGGGCCGCACGCGAAAGACCAGCTCGACACCTTGCACGCCGTCACGGGCGACTGACACCAGGTAGCCACTGCATTCGAGCAGGAACTTGACCAGTTCGAGATTCGCCTGGTTGTCCTCGATGATGGCGATGTGTGCAGTCACGAAGCAGGCTCCCTGAGCACCAGCGTGAAGCTGCTGCCCTTACCACTTTCGCTGGTGAACTCGATAGCCCCACCCAGCAGCTCGGCCAGCTTCTGACTCAGATGCAGGCCCAGTCCGGTGCCCTCTGGCATGTTTTCCTGCGCGCCGACGACCCGGCTGAACGCGCCGAAAAGCTTGGCCTGGTCTTGCTGCGGGATGCCGATTCCCGTGTCGTCAACGCGGAACTCCAGCGAACGCTCCGTCCCGTCCTCATGGAAAAGGAGCGTCATCTGGACAGACCCGTGGTCCGTGAACTTGATGGCGTTGTTCGCAAGGTTGATCAGAATCTGGCTCAAGGCCCGCCTGTCGGTGCGCCACGCTGTTGCAGGCGCCGGCGTGCTGACGGTGAAGTCCAGGCCCTTGCCATCTGCCTGCAGGCGCAGGGTGGCCGCCACTTCGTCGAGCACGGCCTTGCAATCCACCATTTCCAGCTTGAGGTCGACTTTGCCGGCCTCGATCTTGGCCACGTCGAGCAGGTCATTGATAAGCGCGAGCAGATGGCGGGCACTGGATTGCACCGTTCGCAACTGCTTTTCCTGCATCTCGTTGATGGGCCCGGGCAGCTTCATCAGCAGGGTGCCGGTGAAGCCGATGATGGCGTTCAAGGGTGTCCGCAGTTCGTGACTCATGCCAGCCAGAAATCGGTCCTTGGCTTGATTGGCTGTTGCGAGCTCCTGATTCTTCTCCTGCAAAGCTTTTTCGAATCGCTTGCGCTCGCTGATGTCGCGGATGGCACTCATCACGAACGCACTTTCCTCCGTGCGCAAGGGACTGAGGCTGATCTCGATTGGAAACTCGCTGCCGTCCTTGCGCAGCCCTGAGAGGTCGAGGCCGGAGCCCATGGCGCGTTTGCGGGGCTGCAGGAAGTAGTTCGAACGGTGCCCGACGTGGGCATGGCGAAAACGGTCCGGAAGCAACATATCCACCGACCGGCCGCGAAGCTCGCCCTCGTCGTAGCCGAACAGCCGCTCCGCCTGGCTGTTGGCAATCACGATATGGCCAGTCGGGTTGGCCATGACGATGCCATCGGGCGTGGACTCGAGCAGGTCCCTGAAGCGTTCCTCCATCAGCTTGGCGTCCCGCAAGACCTTGATATGCGTGACATCCTTGACTGCGGAAAGAACATGCGAAGTCCCGTCTTGTGCATGCACGAGACGCTCGGAGACGTCCACATAGATCAACGAGCCGTTCTTGCGGCGTCGCACTGCCTCATAGGTTGTGCTGCCAAGGCGCCGGGTTTCCTCAAGGCACTTGAGTTGCTCAAGCGCCCGATCTGCGGGCACGACAAGATCGACCAGCATGCGGGCGCATGCTTCGTTGCGGTCGTAGCCAAAGATTGCGGTTGCGCCCGAGTCCCAGTGCACGATCTTTCCATCGATCGACATCAGGATCAGCGCATCCGGCGACTCGGATGTCATGCGCGCAATTTCGTCGGCATTCACGGCCTGGCCTCCCGCTTAGCGCTTGAGGTTGAACTAGACATGTGTCAAGTCACTATGTCAACGGTGAGGGCTTCCTGGCCGCACGGAATGCGCACACATCTAAGGTCATTGCGCCGACGCTTACCTGCATGCCGGCAGCAAACAAATTGACACAACGATGACTCTGCACCCAAAAGCCTTCCGGACTCGTTTGGACAAAACGGCTGCAAGGCAATCAAATGGACTCACGATGGCCTGAAGCGCGCTATCGAAGACGCGAGCAAGAAGCGATAGTCATCTACTTGCCCCTTCTAACAATCAGGGTCAACGGCAGCTATTCGGAAGCCAAACCGAGGGGTTGTATGGTGGCTGTGGGTCGGGAGCGCCATTCCAAGGCTTCGAGCAGCAGACATTCCGGCGCGAGTTGACGGCGACAGCCGCGGGCAGCAAGGCTGGACGACCGCAGCACCCTCGACACCGGTCGTTGAATCCGTCAGCCGGCCAGGTGCTCCGGCGCCTGCTTGAAGCCTGTCAGCGTGAACTCGGCGGCTGATCGCCGATGACGGCAACCGCTGCAAAGCTGCCTCCCTCCGGGTAACTACCCCATAGCCTCCCCTCCCCACCCCCCGCTATAGTCATGTAAACGTTTTCACACCGCACTCACAACCGTTGCCACCACCCCGCCACCACCAGCCACCCATGAACTTCCCCTCTCCGTTTCTCTGGGGCTGCGCCACGTCGGCGTATCAGATCGAAGGCTCGCCTCTGGCTGATGGCGCGGGGCCGAGCATCTGGCAGCGCTATTCGCGCACGCCGGGCCGCATCCTGGGTGGCGATACCGGTGACGTCGCTTGCGACCACTACCGCCGCATGAAGGAAGACGTGGCGCTGATGAAGCAGCTGGGGCTCACGGCCTACCGCTTCAGCATCGCCTGGGGCCGCGTGCTGCCGGAGGGGCGCGGGCGGGTCAATGCCGCCGGCCTGGACTTCTATTCGCGCCTGGTGGACGAGTTGCTGGCCGCCGGCATCCAGCCCATGGCCACGCTCTATCACTGGGACCTGCCGCAAGCCCTGGACGACCGCGGCGGCTGGCTCAACCCCGACGTGGCGAACTGGTTCGCCGACTACGCGACCATCGTCTACCAGGCGCTGGACGACCGCGTGCCGCTGTGGGCCACGCTCAACGAACCCTGGGTGGTGGCCGACGGCGGCTATATGCACGGCGTGCTGGCCCCCGGCCATCGCAGCGCCAACGAGGCCGCCGTGGCGGCGCACAACCTGATGCGTTCGCATGCCGAGGGCGTCAAGGCCTACCGGGCCGTGGGCAAGAACAAGATCGGCCTGGTGGTCAACATCGAGCCCAAGCATCTGGGCCCGAACGCCAGCGAGGCCGACCGCCACGCCGCGCGCCTGGCGGACGCCTACATGAACCGCCAGTACCTGGACCCTGCCCTGCTGGGCACCTACCCAGAGGAGCTGCGCGAGGTGTTCGGCGAATCCTGGCCCGACTGGCCGGCGGCCGAGGTCGAGGCACTGAAAGTGCCCATCGACTTCCTGGGTCTCAACTACTACACCCGCGCCGTCGTGCAGGCCGACGCCAAGGCCTGGCCGGTGCCGGCCTCGCCGGTGCGGCAGAAGGACGGCATCTACACCGAGACCGGCTGGGAGCTGCATCCGCAAAGCCTGGCCGACACGCTGGTGTGGATGCACGAGCGCTACGGCGGCCTGCCGCTCTATGTGACCGAGAACGGCGCCGCCTTCTACGACCCGCCCCATGCGGTGAACGGCCAGGTGGACGACCCGCTGCGCGTGCACTACCTGCGTACCCACATCGAGGCCGTGGGCCAGGCGATGCAGCGCGGCGCGGATGTACGCGGCTATTTCGCCTGGTCTTTCCTGGACAACCTGGAATGGTCGCTGGGCTTCTCCAAGCGCTTCGGACTGGTGCACGTGAACTTCGAGACGCTGGAGCGCACGCCCAAGGCCAGCGCCCGCTTCTACAGCCAGGTCATACAGACCCAAGGCGCCGCGCTGGCGCTCGACCATCCATGACTGAAGCCCCGCTGCCGCACCTGGTGGCCGACATCGGCGGCACCAATCTCCGCCTGGCCCTGGCCACACGCCGCGCCGATGGCGGCGTGGCGCTGTCGCAGATGCAGAGCAGCGCCGCCCAGGCGTACAGCAGCTTCGAGGAAGCCGCCCGGCTCTACCTGCAGGACGTCGGGCAGCCGGTGGCCACGGCCGTGATCAGCGTGGCCGGCCGGGTGCTGGGCCAGCAGGTGCGCATGACCAACCTGGGCTGGACCCTGGACGCCGCGCAATTGGCGCAGTCCCTGCGGCTGGAGCGGGTGCATTTGATCAACGACCTCGGCGCTGCGGCTGCCGCTGTGCCGGCCCTGACTCCGGACGACAGCACGCTGTTGTGGGGCGGCGCCGGCAAGCCGGGGGCCGAGCAACGCATCGTGGTCGTCGGTGCCGGAACCGGCCTGGGCGTGGCGGGTGCCTCGCTGGGCGAAGGCCTCACCCGCATCAGCGACACCGAGGGCGGCCACATTGCCTTCGCGCCCGAAACCGAGCTGGAAGAGCGCATTCACCAGCGCCTGCGCCAGCGCTATGGGCGGGTCTCGTGGGAAAGGCTGATCAGCGGCCCGGGCCTGATGAACATCTACGCGGCGCTGCACGAGGAAGGCCAGATGGTGGCCCCGCTGTCGCCGGAACAGATCCTGGCGGCGCACGATGACGAGCTGGCGGTCGGCGCCGTCAGCGTCTTCTGCCAGGCCCTGGCTGCGGCGCTGGGTGACGCGGTCCTGATGCATGGCGCCTGGCAGGGTGCCTACCTGGTTGGCAGCCTGCCGCAAGCCGTGCTGCCCTGGCTCACGAGCGAGGCCTGCCGTGCGCGCTTCTGCGCCAAGGGGCCGTTCGCGGAAGCAGTCGCCGCGGTGCCTGTGCGGCTGGTCAGGCACCAGCAGCCGGGCCTGCTGGGCGCGGCCTGCATCGCCCTCTCCTCGGCCAGCCGGACGCCTGGCGCCCTGGCCGCCTGAAGCCAACTGTTGTCCACCCGCCCTCCATTGGTGTAAACGATTACACGAGCCCATGTGTCGCCATGTCTAATCATGAAAACCTTTACATGAGCCGGAACGACTGAGTTCCAGGCCGGAGACAAGACCCCATGCCCGCCACCATCAAGGATGTCGCCCGCGTTGCCGGCGTCTCGGTTGCCACTGTGTCGCGTGCGCTCAACGGCGCCGAGAACGTGCTGCCCGAAACCAAGCAGCGCATCCTCGACGCCGCCCGCGAGCTGCGCTTCACGCCCTCGGGCGCGGCCCGCAGCCTGATCACGCGGCGCACCGACACCATCGGCGCCCTGCTGCCCGACCTGCACGGCGAGTACTTCTCGGAGCTGATACGCGGCATCGACCAGGCCGCCCGCGCCCGGGGCCTGCATCTGCTGGTGTCGAGCTCGCATGACGATGCCGACGAGGCCGCCGCCGCGCTGCGCGCCATGAATGGCCGGGTCGATGGTCTGCTGGTGATGTCGCCGCATGCCGATGCCGGCTTTCTCTCGCACAACCTGCCGGTCAACCTGCCGGCCGTGCTGCTCAATACCGACGTGGACCTGCCGGGGCACGCCCGCTTTCAGGTCGACAACTTCGGCGGCGCGCGCACCATGACAGCCCACCTGGCCGCCTCGGGCCGCCAGCGCATCGCCTTCATCGGCGGCCCGGCCGGCAACCATGAAGCCCAGGAGCGGCTGCGCGGCTACCGCGCCGGCCTGCGCCCGGGCATGAAGGAGCTGGTGTTCGAGGGCGACTTCAGCGAGGCCTCGGGCTGGAGCGCCGGCCGCAAGATCGCCCAGGCGAAGGCCCGGCCCGATGCCGTCTTCGCGGGCAACGACATGATGGCGATCGGCTGCCTCACCGCGCTGGCCGAGGCGGGCTTGAGCGTGCCGGACGACATCGCCATCGCCGGCTTCGACGACATCCCCATCGCGCGCTACGTCAGCCCGGCGCTGAGCACGATCCGCGTGCCCATTGCCGCCCTGGGCGCCGCCGCGCTTGACGCGCTGGCCAAGGGCCTCGAGAACCCCGACGGCGCTGAGCATCCGGCCACCGTGATGCCCGTGGAAATGGTGCTGCGCCGCTCCTGCGGCACCGGCCCGCCACCGCCGCAGCCGCAAACCCGCAAGCCATCGAACGCTCATTGAGTTCGACCTCCCCCTGATCACAAGCGACAGACACAACAAGTCAAGACAGGAGACAACGATGAAGTACCGATTGAACCGATTCCAGCGCCACGCGCTGTCCGCCGCGGTCGCGCTCTCACTGGCGGGCGCTGCCCACGCCCAGCTGAGCACGGCCACCATCAAGGGCCAGGTCGCCAGCGCACAAGCCGGCGCCGTGGTCACGGCCGTGAACCAGGCCAATGGCAACACCTATCGCGCCACTCTGCTGGCCGACGGCAGCTATGTGCTCACCGGCCTGGCGCCGGGTGTCTACGAGATCCGCATCGGCGCCGTGAAGTCGCAGCCGATCACGGTGCAGGTCGGTGAAACCGCCTCGGTGGACCTCACCGCCAACACACAGCAGCTCGAGCGCGTCGTCGTGGCCGGCAGCAGCGCCCGCCAGGGCGTGAAGGACTCGCAGCTGGGCACCAACGTCTCCCAGCGCATGATTGCGGCACTGCCACAGACCACACGCAATTTCCTGAGCTCGGCCGACCTCGCCCCGGGCGTGGCCTTCTCGACCGACCAGAGCGGCAACACCAAGATCCAGGGTGGCGCGCAGAACTTCGACCACGTGAATGTGTTCATCGACGGCGTGGGCCAGAAGAACAACATCCTGCGCGGCGGCCTGAGCGGCCAGGACAGCTCGCGCGGCAATCCGTTTCCGCAGTCGGCCATTTCCGAGTTCAAGGTCTTGAGCCAGAACTACAAGGCCGAGTTCGAGCAGGTCAGCAGCGCGGCCATCACGGCCATCACCAAGTCGGGCACGAATGAGCTGCACGGCGAGGCCTATGTCGATCGCACCGGCACCAACTGGCGCCAGAAGAACCCCTTCGAGAAGGAGCGCGAGGCCGCAGGCGTGGCACTGCCGCCCTCGTCCAAGAAGGAATACGGCTTCAGCCTGGGTGGCCCCATCGTGCGCGATCAGGCGCACTTCTTCTTCGCCTACGACGGCAAGAGCATCGACGACTCGCGCCAGATCGTGCCGCGCAACGTCAACATGCTGCCCACCGGCAAGGGCATCGTGCCCACCATCGCCGGCTTCCAGGGCAGCCAGGTCGACAACTTCAAGGAACACCTGCTGTTCGGCAAGATCGACGCGCAGCTCGACGATGAGCAGCGCATCAGTGTGAGCCTGCGCGTGCGCCGCGAAGCCGACCACTCCCCCGAGAGCCGCGACCTGAGCGCGCCGGGCAACGACGTGGAGCGCAAGAACGACGAGACCCGTTTCGACATCAAGCACGAATGGGCGCGCGGCGGCTGGTTCAGCGAAGCCCGCGTCGGCTATGAAGACTATGTGTGGAACCCGCGCTCGGCAGCCAGCTCCGCCTTCATCAAGTACAAGGTGTCGCCGGCCGGCCAGAATGCGCTGAGCAACTCGCAGGACGTGCTGTTCACCGGCGGCTCGCCCAATGCGCAGAAGCGCGGCCAGAAGGGCAGCTTCATCTCCGAAGACCTGACCTACACCGGCATCTCGGGCCATGTGCTCAAGGGCGGCGCCAAGTTCAAGGCCATGAAGTACGACCTCTCGGGCACGGCCTTCGGCGTGGACACGGTCGAGACCATCATCGACAACGTCACCGGCCTGGCCTACTACAACGGCACGGCTTGCACGGGCACCAACATCACCAACGGCGGCAACAACAGCGACCAGTGCTTCATCCGCCGCGCCATTCCCGGCGCTGCTGCCTCGTTCAAGAACAACCAGATGGGCCTGTACCTGCAGGACGACTGGGCCGTCACCAAGCAGTTCGAGCTGAACATCGGCGCGCGCTACGACTACGAGAGCAACATGCTCAACAACAGCTACGTGACGCCGGCCGCGCGCGTCGCCGCGCTGAAGAAGCTCGACGTGCCGCGCTATGGCTTCACTCCGGTGGCTGGCCAGACCTATGCGCAGTCGCTGGCCAAGGGCGGCGTCAACATCGACGACTTCATCAGCACCGGCAGCTCGCGCCAGGCCTTCAAGGGCGGACTGGCACCGCGACTGGGCGCTTCGTATGACCTGTTCGGCAACCGCGAGAGCGTGATCTTCGGCGGCTGGGGTCGCAGCTATGACCGCACCATGGCCAACCATGCGCTCGACGAGCTGCAGAAGAACGAGCAGGCCGGCGGCGAGATCTGGATGATCAAGAACAAGTTCAAGATGCCCTTCGCCGACCAGCTCACCGTGGGCCTGCGTCAGGGCATGGGTGAGTGGAACGCCGAATTCGCGCTGTCCAGCGTGAAGGCCAAGAACCAGTTCGTCTGGTTCGGCGGCAACCGCGACGCCAACGGCGGCTGGGCCAACCAGAGCCCGATCGACCCGCTGTGGGGCGGGCCTGATGGCTACGGCACGCTGATCCTCGGCGACTTCGTCGGCGAGACCAAGACCGACTCGGTGCTGGTGAAGTTCGAGAAGCCCTACACCGTGGCCTCCGGCTGGGCCATGAACGTGGCCTACACCTACAGCAATGCCAAGACCACCAGCAAGGAGTGGAACAACGACATCTTCGACTGGACCTATGGCCGCGCCACGCACGGCTGGAACCCGTCGACCCTGGTCGACAAACAGCGCCTGGTGGTGGCCGGTGTCACCGACAAGCTGCTGCCCTGGGGCATGAGCCTCTCGGGCAAGGCCACCTGGGCCAGCGGCATGCCGCGCCGCATCACCAGCTGCGCCGCAGGCTGGGACAAATGCGTGAGCGTGGAAGGCGACGCCACCGCGTTCAAGCAGTTCGACCTGGGCCTGAGCAAGGAGTTCGCCGTCATCGGCCACAAGCTGGGCCTGCGCCTGGATGCGCTGAACCTCTTCAACGCCAAGAACTACGGCGGCTTTGACGACTGGGGCGGTGGCCCGGTGGGCGCCGGCGGCACCAAGAACGCGGTGGGCGGCGACAACCTGAACCTGGGCAAGCCCAACAGCATGCGCGGCGACATGCGCACCTACCGCCTGGTGGCCAGCGTCAAGTTCTGAGGACGGTCTTCTTTCTGACGCAACAATGGTGCGGGCCATGAGGCCCGCACCGCTTTCTCCTGCCTGAACATGAATCGCAAGCTCTCGCCCGGCCTGAACCGACGCGCCCTGCTTGGCCTGGCCGGCGCTGGCGCGCTGCTGGGCGCGGCCCCAGGCTGGGCCAAGCCAGACGCCGACACCGCCCTGCTCGACGACCTCGAGCAGCGCACCTTCAACTTCTTCTGGGACACCACCGACGCCCGCACCGGCCTGGCGCCGGACCGCTGGCCCACGCCCTCGTTCGCGAGCATCGCGGCGGTGGGCTTTGCGCTCACGGCCTATCCCATCGGCGTGGAGCGCGGCTGGATCAGCCGGGCCCAGGCGCGCGAACGCGTGCTCACCACGCTGCGCTTCTTCCATGCCGCGCCGCAAGGACCGCAGGCCTCGGGCGTGTCGGGCCACAAGGGATTTTTCTACCACTTCCTCGACATGAAGAGCGGCCACCGCTTCGGCCGCTGCGAGCTGTCGACCGTGGACACCGCCCTGCTGCTGGCCGGCATGCTGTTCTGCCGCGACTGGTTTGACGGCAAGGACCGGGACGAGCAGGACATCCGCCGTCTGGCCGACGAGATCTATGCCCGCGTGGACTGGCGCTGGGCGCAGCACCGCCCGCCTTCGATCTCGCATGGCTGGGACCCCGAGCAGGGCTTTCTCGGCTCCGACTGGAAGGGCTACAACGAGGCCATGCTGGTGTACCTGCTGGCACTCGGTTCGACCACCTTTGCCGTGGAGCCCGCCGCCTGGGACGCCTGGACCAGCACCTACAACCGCGCCAGCTGGGGCAGCGAGTACGGCCAGACCTATCTGCGCTTCCCGCCGCTGTTCGGCCACCAGTTCACCCATTGCTGGGTGGACTTCCGCGGGATCGCCGACGCCTATATGCGCGGCCGCGGCATCGACTATTTCGAGAACTCGCGCCGCGCCACCTACGCGCAACGCGCCTATGCCATCGCCAACCCCGAGGGCTGGGCGGGCTACGGCGAAAACGTCTGGGGCGTGACCGCCAGCGATGGCCCGGCCGACGTGGTGCGCGAGTTCAAGGGCAAGAAGCGCAAGTTCATCAGCTATGCCGGCCGTGGCATGGGCGGCGCCCACACCTACGACGACGGCACGCTGGCACCGTATGGCGCCGGCTCGTCCATCGCCTTCGCACCCGAGATCGTGATCCCTGCCCTGCGCACGATGCGCGAGCGCTACGGCCAGCACATCTATGGCAAGTACGGTTTCGTCGACGCCTTCAACCCGAGCTTCACTTTCACCGACGTGAAGCTCACGCACGGCAAGCTCATCCCCGGCTTTGGCTGGGTGGACGTGGACATGCTGGGCATCGACCAGGGCCCGCTGATCGCCATGCTGGGCAACCACCGCGGCGAGATCGTCTGGAAGACAACGCGGCGCAGCGAATGGCTCAAGCGCGGCTTGAAGCGCGCCGGTTTCACCGGCGGCTGGCTGAAATGAAGCCCCCACGTTCACTTCGTTCTGTGCCCCCCACGGGGGCGCAGTGCTCCCTTGGGGCGGCCCGGCGGGAGTCCTCGAAATGACCCAAGCCTCGCGCCCCTGGACCCGCCGCGCCTGGCTCGGTGCGGCTGCCGCTGCGCCTGCGCTCCTGAGCGCATGCAAGCCGCAGGATGCGAACACGCTGCGCTTCTGGGCCATGGGTCGCGAGGGCGAAGTGGCGGCGGAGCTGCTCGCCGGCTTCAGGGCCGAGAACCCCGGTGTGAACCTGCGCATCGAGGCCCTGCCCTGGACGGCCGCGCACGAAAAACTGCTCACCGCCTTTGCCGGCGACGCCACGCCCGACGTGGCCCAGATGGGCAATACCTGGCTGCCCGAGATGGCGGCGCTCGGTGCGCTGGAGCCGCTGGACGACTGGCTGCCGCGCGCGCCCTCGCTCGCACCGGCCGACTATTTCGAAGGCATCTGGCAGACCAACGAAGTGGCGGCCAGCCGCGTCGGCGTGCCCTGGTATGTGGACACGCGGCTCATGTATGTGCGGCACGACCTGCTGGCCAGAGCAGGCTTCCAGAAGCCGCCCACCGACTGGGCCGCATGGCACCGCTGCCTGGGCGCCCTGCAGGCCAGCGGCGTTGCCACGCCGATCCTGCTGCCTACCAATGAATTCGAGCCGCTGCTGGCGCTGGCGCTGCAGCAGGGCGAGCCGCTGCTGCGAGAAGGCGGCCGGCGCGGCAACTTCGCAGGCGCCGGCTTCACCCAGGCCCTGCGCTTCTATCTGCGCCTGTTCGCCGACGGCTATGCCCCCGGCATCAGCAACAACCAGGTGGCCAACCTCTGGCAGGAGTTCGGCCGTGGCAGCTTTGCCTTCTACATCTCGGGGCCCTGGAACATCGGCGAGTTCAAGCGCCGCCTGCCGCCCGAGCTGCAGGGCAGCTGGAGCACCGCGCCACTGCCCGGCCCCACCGGCCCGGGTGCCTCCATCGCCGGCGGCGCCAGCCTGGTGATGTTCAAGCGCTCCAGCGTCAAGCCGCTGGCCTGGAAGCTGATCGAGTACCTGAGCCGCCCGGCCGTGCAGCTGCAGTTCTACCGCCTCACCGGCAATTTGCCGCCGCGCCGCAGCAGCTGGGCACTGCCCATGGACGGCGCCTCGCTGGCGCAGGACCGCTACGCCGCCGCCTATGCCGAGCAGCTGGAGCGCGTGCGCCCGGCGCCCGCCGTGCCGGAGTGGGAGCGCATCGTGCAGGAGATGCAGCTGTTTGCCGCCCGCGCCATCCACGAACGCAGCGACGTGCACAGCACCGCGCGCGCGCTCGATGTGCGTGTGGATGCGCTGCTCGAGAAGCGCCGCTGGATGCTGGACCGCGGGTCCAGGAGCTGAAAGTCATGCTGCACCGACGACGTCAACACTGGGCCGCCATCGGCTTCATCGCGCCCGCGCTGTCGGTGATCGCGCTGTTCTTCGTGCTGCCGGTGGCAATGGGCCTGGCCCTGAGCCTCACCGACTTCGACATCTATGCGCTGGCCGACCTGCGCAACCTGCGTTTCGAGGGCTTCGGCAACTACCTGCATGTGCTGCAGATGCCGCTGTTCTGGCAGGCGCTGGGCAACACGGCCTACTTCGTCGCCATCGGCGTGCCGCTGTCGATTGCGGTCTCGCTCGGCTGTGCGGTGCTGCTGCAGAGCAAACTGGCGCGCTTCAAGCCGCTGTACCGCACGGCGCTGTTTGCGCCGGTGGTGACCACCCTGGTGGCCGTGGCCGTGATCTGGCGCTATCTGTTCCACGTCAAGTACGGCCTGGTGAACCATGCGCTGCAGTGCCTGGGCATCGACCCGATCGACTGGCTGGGCGACCCGACCTGGTCCATGCCCACCATCATCCTGTTCGCCGTATGGAAGAACTTCGGCGGCAACATGATCATCTTCATCGCCGCACTGCAGGCCGTGCCCGAAGACCTCTACGAAGCCGCGCGGCTCGATGGTGCCAAGCCCTGGGCGCTGTTCCGCCACATCACCTTGCCCAGCCTCGCGCCCACGCTGCTGATGGTGTCCATTCTCACCACGGCCGGCTACTTCCAGCTGTTTGCAGAACCCTATGTGATGACGCAGGGCGGCCCGCTGCAAAGCACGGTCAGCGTGCTCTACCTGATGTATGAAGAAGGCTTCAAGTGGTGGAACCTGGGACAGGCCTCGGCAGTGGCCTTCCTGCTGTTCCTGCTGATCGTGGTGGTGACCAAGGGCTTGATGGCTCTGGCTGCTCGATTGACCGCGGGGCGTGCCGCATGAAGCGCCGATCCAACACCGTCGCGGCGCTTGCCGTCAACGGCCTGCTGCTTCTGGCCGCAGTGCTCGCCTTGTTCCCATTGCTGTGGATGCTCTCCGTCTCGCTGATGCCCAGCGGTGCGGCCAGCACCTATCCGCCGCCGCTGCTGCCTGCCAACCCTACGCTGGCGCACTACCGGCAGCTGGTCCTGCATGGCGGCATTGCCACGGCATTCGCGAACAGCCTGGGCCTGGCGATTGCCGCCACGCTGATCTCCACGCTGTTCAACACGCTCGCCGGCTATGCCTTCGCCAAGCTGCGCTTTGCCGGCCGCGAATCGCTGTTCGCCCTGCTGCTGGCGGCCCTGGTGATACCGGGCCAGGTGGCCATGCTGCCGCTGTTCCTGATGCTCAAGAACCTGGGGCTCGTGAACAGCTGGGGCGGTGTGCTGGTGCCAGGTCTTGCCGGCATCTTCGGCATCTTCCTGGTGCGGCAGTACGCCAGGGGCATTCCGGACGAGCTGATCGAGGCCGCCCGCATGGACGGCGCCGGCGAGTTCCGCCTGTTCTTCTCTGTGGTGCTGCCGGTGCTGAAGCCGGTGCTGGTGACGCTGGCCGTGTTCGCCTTCCTCGGCAGCTGGAATGACTTCATGTGGCCCCTGATCGTGCTGACCGATGGCGACATGTACACGCTGCCGGTGGCCCTGGCCTCGCTCTCGCGCGAGCATGTGCAGGACAGCGAGCTGATGATGGCCGGTGCAGTGATCACCGTGCTGCCGGTGCTCGTGCTCTTCCTGGCACTGCAGCGCTACTACATGCAAGGCCTGCTGATGGGGAGCGTCAAGTGAGGCGCTACCTTGCACTCCTCGCCTGCTCCCTGCTGCTGGCGGGTTCGCCGGCGCTGGCCGCAGCGCCACGCCTGGTTGCGGACGGCAGCGACATCGCTCAATGGAAGGCCCTCGCCTCCGACCAGGTGCGCGCCAGCCTGCGGCGCGACAGCTCCGACGCCAGCCTGTGCCTGGACTACGACTTCGCCGGCGTCTCGGGCTATGCGGTGATGCGCCGCGCGCTGCCGCTCGATTGGCCGCGCCGCTTCGAGCTTGTCGGCACGATCAAGGGCAGCGGCGCCACCAACGACCTGCAGATGAAGTTTGTGGACGCCAGCGGCGACAACGTCTGGTGGATCAACCGGCCGAACACGGCGCTGCCGGCCAGGCTAACGCCGATGAAGATCCGCGAGCGCCATGTCAGCTTTGCCTGGGGGCCGAGCGAAGACAAGGCGCTGCGCCGCACCGAGGCGCTGGAGCTGGTCATCAGCGCCGGTCGCGAAGGCGGCAAGGGCTCGCTGTGCCTTTCCAGCTTGACACTGGTGGAGCGCGCGCCAGACCCCTCGCCGTGGCCCGAGGCGCGGCAGCGCCGGGTCGACGCGCAGACGCAGGACTTCGACTTCCAGCATGCGCGCGAGTTCATGGGCCTGGCCCTGCAATGGCCGGCCGGGCTGCGCGGCCTCGACTACGACCTGCTCGCCTCCGACGACGGCCGCCAGTGGCGCAATTTGCGCGCGGTGCGCGGCAGTGACGGCGGGCTCGACACCGTGTTCCTGCCCGAGAGCGAAGCGCGCTGGCTGCGGGTGCGCCAGTTGCGCGGCACGCCGGCCACGGGCTCGCTGAAGCTCACGCTGCAGGACTGGCCGGACCGCAACGCGATGCTGAAGGCTGCAGCGGCCACCCTGCCGCGTGGCCAGCTGCCGCGCGCCTTGCTGAACGAGCAGAACTACTGGACGCTGGTGGGCGTGGACGGCGGCGCGGCACAGGCCGGCCTGGTCAGCGAAGACGGCGCCATCGAGCTGCACCGCAGCGGAGCCAGCATCGAGCCCAGCCTCCGCCTGGCCGACGGCACCTCCATCACCTGGGCCGACGTGAAGCTCGGCCAGAGCCTGGCCGACGGCTATCTGCCGATGCCGCGCGTGCACTGGCGCCATCCGGCCATCGAGCTCGTCATCGAAGCGGCAGCCGACGGCACTCGCGATGCATCGGCCCTGATGGCGCGCTACACCTTGCGCAACCCGGGCAAGCAAGCTCTCAGCCTCACGTTCACGTTGGCGCTGCGGCCCTGGCAGGTCAATCCGCCGCAGCAGTTCCTGTCGACGCAGGGCGGCGTCAGCAAGGTCGAGCAAGTGGCCTGGCGAAATGGCCAGCTGATGCTCAATGGCAAGGCCGTACTCGCGTCCAATGCACGGCCGCAAGCCGTGACGGCCTTGCCTTTCGACGGCGGCCTGTCGCTGGCAAGCCTGCAATCGGCGCCCACGCTCAATCAACTCACCGACCCGCAGGCCCTGGCCTCCGCCGCGCTGCAGTACCGCATCACGCTGGCGCCCGGCGCCAGCCGCACGATCGCCTGGAGCGCGCCCTCCAGCAGCACGCAGCGCATCGACCAACGTTTCGAGGCTGCCGCCGCGCATTGGCGCGAACGCCTCAACCGCGTGCAGCTGCAGGTGCCGCCGGCGGCCCAGCCCATCGTCGATTCACTGCGCAGCGCGCTGGCGCAGATCCTGATGTCGCGCCAGGGCCCGGCGCTGCAGCCCGGCACGCGCTCCTATGCCCGCTCCTGGGTGCGCGACGGCGCCATGATGGTGGCCGGCCTGCTGCGCCTGGGCGAGCAGGACGCGGCGCGCGAATTCGTCGACTGGTACGGCGGCCAGGTGTTCGCCTCGGGCAAGGTGCCCTGCTGCGTCGACCAGCGCGGTGCCGACCCGGTGGTTGAGAACGACAGCCACGGCCAGTACCTCTATGCCGTGGCCGAGGTCTGGCGCCACACCCGTGATTACGCCTGGCTGGCCCGCCACTGGCCGCGCGTGCAGCAGGTGGCCGACTGGATCGAGCAGCAGCGTCAGAGCGAGCGCACGGCCACGAACAGCACGCCGGCACGCGCCCACCTGTTCGGCCTGATGCCGCCGTCGATCAGCCACGAAGGCTATTCCGACAAGCCGGCCTACGCGCTGTGGGACGACTTCTGGACCCTGCGCGGCCTCAAGGACGCGGTGCAGATCGCCGAGCGGCTGAACAAGCCCGAGCTGCCGGCCTGGCAAGGCCGCCGCGACGAATTCCAGCGCGAGCTGATGGCCGCCATCCAGGCCAGCGCCCGCGTGCACAAGCTCGATCACATCGTCGGCGCGGCCGACCGCGGGGACTTCGACCCCACGTCCACCACCATGGCCCTGAACCCCGCGCAGGCGCAGGACCAGTTGCCGCCGGGCCTGCTCGAAAAGACCTTCGAGCGCTACTGGCAGGAGTCGCTCGCACGCGCCCAAGGCCGCCGCGCCTGGAAGGACTACACGCCCTACGAGCTGCGCACCGTCGGTGCCTTCGTGCGCCTGGGACAGCCCGAACGGGCGCATGCGATGCTGGACTTCTTCTTCAAGGACCAGCGGCCGCAGGGCTGGAACCAGTGGGCCGAGGTGGTACTGCCCGACTACCGCGAGCCTCGCTTCCTCGGCGACATGCCGCATGCCTGGGTGTCGTCCGACTACATCCGTTCGGCGCTGGACCTGTTCGCCTATGAGCGCGAGCCACAGGCCGCACTGGTGATCGCGGCCGGCCTGCAGCGCGCCTGGCTCGACGCGGGCGATGTCGAGGTGCGAGGCCTGTCCACGCCCTATGGCCTGCTCGACTACCGCATTCAGCGAACCGCCGGCGGTTGGGCCCTGAACCTGCCCGCGCGCACGGCGAGGCTGCACGAGCTGCATGGCGGCATCCGCCTGGCCTGGCCCGGCGACGGCCCGCTGCCGCGCGCCCTGCATCAAGGCCGCGAACTGCCCTGGCAGGGCCGCCAGGTGCTGCTGCCGCGCGCGCCCGCCGACGTGCAATTGATCAAGCAAGATTGAGCCACCCATGTCCACACTGAGCCTGCGGGCCATCAAGAAGCAGTTCGAGCGCACCGAGGTGCTGCACGGCATCGACCTCGAGGTCGCACAGGGCGAGTTCGTGGTCTTCGTCGGGCCCTCGGGCTGCGGCAAGTCCACGCTGCTGCGCTGCATCGCCGGCCTTGAAGAGATCAGCTCGGGCGAGCTGCTGATCGACGGCCAGGCCATGAACGACGTGCCGCCTGCCGAGCGCGGCCTGGCCATGGTGTTCCAGAGCTATGCGCTGTATCCGCACATGACCGTGGCCGAGAACATGTCCTTCGGCCTGCGCCTGGCCAACACGCCCAAGGCCGAGATCGAGCGCGCAGTGGCCGCCGCCGCCGAGGTGCTGCGCATCACGCCGCTCTTGCAGCGCTATCCGGCCCAGCTCTCGGGCGGCCAGCGCCAGCGCGTGGCCATCGGCCGGGCCATCGTGCGCCGGCCGGGCATCTTCCTGTTCGACGAGCCGCTGTCCAATCTCGACGCCGCGCTGCGCACCGAGATGCGGGTGGAGATGGCGCGGCTGCATGCCACGCTGGGCGCCACCATCATCTACGTGACCCACGACCAGGCCGAGGCGATGACGCTGGCCAACCGCATCGTGGTGTTCAACGGCGGCCGCATCGAGCAGTCCGGCCCGCCGCTGGCGCTGTACCGCCGGCCGGCCAATCTCTTCGTCGCCGGCTTCCTGGGTTCGCCCAAGATCAACCTGCTGCCGGCCACCGTGCTGGCTGCCAGTTCGCAGGGCTTGCACCTCGAGCTTGGCGCCGATGGCGAACTGCAGCTGCCGGTCAATGCAAGCGGCCTGAAGGTGGGTGACAAGCTCACCTTGGGCCTGCGACCCGAGCAGCTCATGCCCACGGTTGCGGGAGGCAGCGCGCTGGCCCTGCATGGCAGCGTGCAGATGCTGGAGCATCTGGGCGACGTGGCCTATCTTCATGTGCTGAGCCGCGGCGGCGCACGCCTCATTGCGCGCGCGCCGGCCGATACCGCGCTGCAGGCCGGCCACGCGGTCAGCCTCGGCTTTGGCGCGGCTGACGCGCTGGCCTTCGACAGCGAGGGTCGCGCCCTCGCCCAACCTTCATGAGCATCGATCGACGCACCGTCCTGATGACACCGCTGCTGCTGACCACGGGCGCTGCGCAGGCCGCGCAGCCTCAAAAGCCGCAGGAAGGCCAGCAGGCCTGGACGATCAGCCTGCCCGATGGCCTGCCCGCCGTTCGCTGCTGGCTCTACATGCCACCAGGTTCGACGAAGCCGGGCAAGACCTGGCCCCTCGCGATCTTCCTGCATGGCTCGGGTGAGCGCGGCGAGAACCTGGATGCGGTCAAGGTGCATGGCCCACCCAAGCACATTGCCAATGGCCGCCACTACCCCTTCATCGTCTGCTCGCCACAGCTCGAGGCCGGTGCCCGCTGGGACCCCAGGCGCCTGCATGCGATGCTGCAGGTGCTGCTCAAGCAGCTGCCGGCCGATGCCGACCGCGTCTACGCCACCGGCCTGAGCCTTGGGGGCCATGGGGTGTGGGACTGGGCGGCGGCCTTCCCGAACGACCTCGCCGCCATCGCACCGGTCTGCGGCTTCGGCAACCCGGCCGCAGCATGCAACGCACGCCAGGTGCCGGCGCGGGCCTATCACGGCGACGCCGACACTGTCGTGCCCATCGCGCAGCAGCAGGCCACGGTCAATGCGCTGAAAGCCTGCGGCGGTACCGTCGAGTTCATCATCTATCCCGGCGAGGGCCATGGCTCCTGGAACCCCGCCTACGAAGACCCCGCGCTGGTGCCCTGGCTGATGGCCCAGAAGCGACGCTGAGAGCCGACCCCCTGAAACCCATGACTGCGCCCCATTCCCTTCCCCGCCGCCTGCACAGCGCTGCCGGCCTTCAGGTCCAGCTGCTCGCCAACGGCGCGATCCGCCGTTTCGACGCCGGTGAGCTGCTGATCAATCTGTTTCCCGGCAACGAGGTCGAAGGCGCGCCGGCCAACCTCTGGCTGCGCCGGCAGGGACCGGACGGAACGCTGAGCGCCACGCCGCTGCTGGGCCCGCTGTCGCCCCTGCACTTGCACGCCGGCGAGAACAGCCACGGCGCGAGCGGCGAATGGCTGGAACTGCATCTCCAGTTGCAGCTGCGCCTGGCTGAATCGGCCAAGGCCTGGTTCTGGCATCTGCAGGTCGAGAACCGCGGCGACACAGCGGCCGAGATCGATCTCCTGATGCTGCAGGACATCGCGCTGGCGCCCTATGGCACGGTGCGCATCAACGAGCACTATGTCAGCCACTACCTCGACCTCAGCCCGCTTGATCATCCGCAGCACGGCTGCCTGCTGGCCGCGCGCCAGAACCTGGCGGTCAAGGGCCTGCACCCCTGGGCCCTGATGGGTTCGCTGCGCCGCGCCTGCAGCTACGCGACCGACGGCCTGCAGGTCCAGGGCCTGGCCCTGCGCGAAGGCGGCCTGCCCAAGGCTGTGCTGCAAGGCCTGCCGGGCAGCCGGCTTCAGCATGAGCACGCGATGCTGGCCCTGCATGACGAGCCGCTCACCCTGCAGCCAGGCCAGCAGGCCTCGCTCGGCTTCTTCGGCCTGCTGCTGGACGATCATCCCGAGGCCAGCTCGGCGGCCGACCTGAGCCGCGTGGCCGAGGTGCTGGCCCTGCCCGAGGCAAGACCTGGCCCCATGCCATCCGAGGCCTTCGCGCAGGCCGCGCCATCGCTGTTCGCCAGCGCGCCCCTGCTGGCCAGCGAGTCCTTGAGCAGCCAGGAACTCGACCATCACTTCGGCTGCGAACGCCGCCATGCCGAGTTCGAGCGAGGTGAGCTGCTGTCCTTCTTCAAGGCCGATGCCGGCCACGTGGTGCTGCGTGCCAAGGAGCTGCGCCTGCAGCGACCGCATGGCCACATCCTGCGCAGCGGGCGGCACCTGGTGCCGGACGAGACGGCGCTGACCTCCACCGTGTGGATGGGCGGTGTCTTCCATTCCATGCTGACGCAGGGCCATGTCAGCTTCAACCGCGGCCTGTCGACGCAGCGCAGCTGGCTTGGCCTGTATCGCTCGCAAGGCCTGCGACTGTTCATCGATGCAGGCGCGGGCTGGCAGCAGCTCGGCCTGCCCTCGGCTTTCGAGATCGGCGAAAGCGTCGACGAGAGCGCCTGTCGTTGGCTCTACAAGCATGCGACCGGCCTGATCGAGGTGCGCAGCGAGGCGTTGGCAGCACCGGACGCGATGCGGCTGCAAGTGCGCGTGCTGGCCGGCGCGCCGGTGCGACTGCTGCTGAGCCTGCATCTCGCGCTGGGTGGTGATGACGGTGGCGGCAGCGAAGCCCTCCTGTGCACCGTGCGCCGCCAAGGCAATGAGGTGGCGCTGGATGCGCCGCAAGGCAGCGAGCTGGCCGCGCGTTTTCCGGGCGGCGGCTTCAGCCTGGACTTCGATGCCGCTTCGCTGCCGCAGCAGCTGGGCGGCGACGAGCTGCTCTATGCAGATGGCCGCTCACGCGGCGAGCCGTTTGCCTGCATGAGCACCGAGGTGCTCAGCGAGTTCGGCCTCACGCTGCGTGGCCGCCTGATCCAGGCCGAGCCGGCGACGGCGGGCACCGTGGCCCTGCCGGCCTGGCAGGCGAGCGCGACGAGCCCCTTGCAGGCCGAGAGCACTCAGTTGGCCGACATCCTGCCCTGGTACCGGCACAACGCGCTGGTGCACTACCTCTCGCCGCGCGGCCTGGAGCAGTACACCGGCGGCGGCTGGGGCACCCGCGACGTCTGCCAGGGTCCGCTCGAGATGCTGCTGGCGCTCGGTCATGTCGCGCCGGTGCGCGACCTGCTGCAGCGCGTGTTCTCGGCCCAGAACCCCGATGGTGACTGGCCGCAGTGGTTCATGTTCTTCGACCGCGACGCCCAGGTCCGCGCGGGCGACTCGCATGGCGACATCGTCTTCTGGCCGCTGCTGGGCCTGGCCCGCTACCTGCTCGCCAGCAAGGACGCGGCCGTGCTGGACGAGCCGCTGCCCTTCTTCGGTGGCGACAGCGGCACGCTGTGGCAGCACGTCGAGCGTGCGCTCGCGCTGATCCGCCAGCGCTGCATTCCTGGCACCCGCCTGGCCGCCTACTGGCATGGCGACTGGAACGATTCGCTGCAGCCGGCCGACCCGGCGTTGCGCGAGCGCCTGTGCAGCGCCTGGACCGTGACCCTGCATCACCAGATGCTGGCGAGCCTGGCCCGCGCGCTGCAGCAGCTGGGCCGCGCCGACGAGGCTGTCGCCCTGCAAGCCGAAGCGGCGGCCGTGCTGGCTGACTTTCAGCGCCTGCTGGTGGTCGATGGCGTGGTCACCGGCTATGCGCTGTTCCCGGAACAGCCCGGCGCGCCTGAGCTGCTGCTGCATCCGCAGGACCGGCTCACCGGCGTCCACTTCAGCCTGCTGCCGATGATGCATGCGGTGCTGGAGGAGATGCTGAGCCCCGAGCAGGCGCGCGCCCAGCTGGCCCTGATCGAGCAGCACCTGATCGGCCCGGACGGCGCCAGGTTGTTCGACGCGCCGATGCCCTACCGGGGCGGTCCCGAACGCTTGTTCCAGCGCGCCGAGAGCAGCGCCTTCTTCGGCCGCGAGATCGGCGTGATGTACATGCACGCCCATCTCCGCTTTGCCGAGATGCTGGCGCACCTGGGCGAAGCCGGGCGCTTCTTCGCGGCGCTGGGCAAGGCCCATCCGATTGCGCTGCGCGAGCGCGTGCCCTCGGCCTCGCTGCGCCAGGCCAACTGCTATTTCTCCAGCTCCGACGCCGGCTTTGCCGACCGCTACCAGGCCAGCGCGCACTACGCGCAGGCGCTGGCGGGCGAGGTGCCGCTGGACGGCGGCTGGCGCATCTACTCCAGCGGCCCGGGCATTGCCATCGGCCTGATCGTGCAGCGATTCCTCGGCTGGCAACTGGGCCATGCCCACTTGACGCTGGACCCGGTGATACCAAGCGCCCTGGACGGCCTGAGCGCCCAGATCGAGCTACAGGGCTTCCAGATCGATTTGGCCTATCGCGTCGGGCCACTGGGCCATGGGCCGCTGGCGCTGCAGCTCAACGGCCAGCCCCTGGCTTTCGAGAGGGCCAGCAACCCGTACCGGCTGGGCGGCGCCCGGCTGCCGCTGCCCGTGCTGCTGCAGGCGCTGCAAGCCGGCCCCAACAAGCTGCTGATCGAGCTCGGCTGAGCCATTGAGGCGGGTCAAAACGAGGCTGGCCGGCAGGGCCAGCATCGGGGGCAATGCTGAGCCGGGCGGGCGCCAGGGGCGCATACCATCAGGCATGCCCCGCCCCACGCTGTCCCTGATCCTGCGCCCGGCCCTGCTTGTTGCCACGCTGCTGATGCTGCCTGCCGGCACGGCCATTGCCCAGGCCTGCCCCCGCCCGCTCGTGGCCGCCATGTCCTCGATGAGCGCCCGGCCAGGCTTGCAGGGCTCGCCGCTGGAGCGCATGGCGGAGGAGTTGATGGCCGAACTGGGCCGCCGCAGCGGGCTGCGCATCGAGCGGCGCGAGATGCCGCGCATTCGCGCCTTCAATGAGTTCAAGGGCGGCACCGTCGATCTGGTACCCATGGCCACCCGCACCGATGATCGCGAAGGCTGGGGGCGCCTGCTGCCGATGGGTCGCGCCAAGGCGATGCTGATGGCGCGCAAGGATCGTGCCGCCAGGCTGCGCAAGGCTGACGACCTGTTCTCACCCTCGCTGACCATCAGCCTGGTGCGTGGCCAGGCTTTTGGCATGCGCTTTGACAGCCTGGTGGAGAAGCTGGAGCGCTCCGGCCGGCTCAGCCAGGTCGGCGATCAGCTGACCATCGTGCGCATGCTCAAGGCCGGCCGCAGCGACGCGGCCCTGGGCCTGCCGGCGGTGTTCGAGTCGGCCCTGGTGGCCGAAGGCTGGCTGGACGAGATCCGCATCATCGACCTGGACCTGGCCGATGCCGTTGACGAAGGTATCTATGTGTCACGCCTGACGCCTGCAGCCTGCGTCGAGCGCCTGGAGCAGGCCAGCGAGCAATTGCGCGAGAGCGGCTGGTACCGCGAACTGCAGGCCCGCTACCTGTCACCGGCGATGCGGCAGGGCCTGCTGCCCTGAGCCTGCGCCCTCGTCGGGGAGAAGAAATTTTCAGCGACCTGTCGATCAGCAGGTTTTCCCAGCGTCATTCATGCGGCGGCTCACGTTGGGTCGTCACAGCCCATAACCCATTGGCAAGGAGCGATGAGATGCAATACCTGTTGATGATCTACAGCGATGACCAGGCGCTGGAAGCGGCCGGCCCGGAAGTGATGCCGCGCATCGTGGCGGAGTTCGACGCCTACACCGAGGCCCTGCAGAAAGCCGGCGTGCTGCTCGGCGGCGAAAGGTTGCACCCTGCCGAGATGACCACCACCGTGCGCGTCAGCGGCGGCAAGACCCAGGTGCTGAATGGCCCCTATGCCGACACCAAGGAGCAGCTCGGCGGCTACTACGTCATCGAGGCACCGGACCTGGACGCCGCCATCGCCTGGGCGGCGCGCTGCCCCGGTGCCAGCTACGGCACGATGGAAGTGAGGCCGGTCTGGGCGATGTAGTCGCCACGACGCTGGAGGCGGTGATACGGCGCAGTCATGGCCGGCTCGTCGCCCTGCTGGCCAGCCGCAACCGCGACCTGGCAGGTGCCGAAGACGCGCTCGCCGATGCCTGCGCCGCCGCGCTGAAGGACTGGCCGCGCGAGCTGCCCGACAACCCGGAGGCCTGGCTGCTGACCGTAGCCCGGCGCCGGTTGATCGATGCCGCGCGCAAGCTCGCGCGCGGTGAGGAAGGCGCGGCCGAGCTGGAAATCATCGGCGACACGGTCACCCTGCCTGCCGACCCCGGCACCCTGCCCGACCCGCGCCTGGGTCTGCTGTTTGCCTGCGCCCATCCAGGCATCGCGCCTGAGGCGCGCGCGCCGCTGATGCTGCAGGTCGTGCTCGGGCTCGATGCAGCAACGATAGCCGCCAGCTTTCTCGTCGCGCCGGCCGCGCTGGCGCAGCGCCTCGTGCGGGCCAAGGCCAAGATACGCGCGGCGGGCATTCCGTTCTCCGTCCCCGAGCCTGCCGAACTGCCGGCGCGGCTGGAGGCGGTGCTGGATGCGATCTACGCCTGCTACGCCGAGGCCTGGGCCGACGCCAGCGGCAGCGAGGCCCGCTGGCGCAATCTGCGCGAAGAAGCGATCTGGCTGGCTCGCCTGCTCGCTTCGCTGCTGCCCGACCAGCCCGAGGCCCTTGGCCTGCTGGCCCTGCTGCTCTATTGCGAGTCGCGCCGCGATGCCCGCCTCAGCGCGGCCGGCGACTATGTGCCGCTGGCCGAGCAAGACCTGACCCGCTGGAACCACGCGCTGCTCGAGGAAGCCGAGGCCCTGCTGCGCCAGGCCAGCGCCGGCGGACCCACCGGGCGCTACCAACTCGAAGCGGCCCTGCAGTCCGCCCATGCCAGCGGCCGGCGGCGGGGCCGCATCGACTGGGCGGCCTTGGTCGCGCTCTACGACGCCTTGATGGCGCTGACCGGCTCTCCAGTCGTTGCGCTGAACCGCGCCGTGGCACTGGCGGGACGCGATGGGCCTGATGCTGGGCTCGCGGCGCTGGATGGGCTGGCGGCCGATGCGAGGCTGCTCGACTACCAGCCGTTCTGGGCGGCACGGGCGGAGCTGCTGGCGCGCGCGGGGCGCAGCGCAGAGGCGGGGGAAGCGTATCGGCGGGCCATCGGCCTGGAGCGCGAAGCGGCGGTGCGGGCCTACCTGCAGCGCCAGCTGGCGGCTCTCGGCTCTGGCTGAAGGGCTCAGGCCGGCCGGCGAAGGCAGGCTGCAGCGGCGGCAGAGCGCCCCCCCCGTGGGGAGCGCTCGCCGCCTCAAGCGGCCTTCTTCGCCACCAGGGTCAGGATGTCATAGCTCGCCACCAGCTCGCCGCGCTGGTTCATCACCTGCACGTCCCAGGCCACGACGCCTTGCGGCGGCTGGTCGGGGCGATTGCCGCGGTCAATGCGGCGCTTGCAGGTGAGGCGTGCCTGGATGGTGTCGCCGATGGCGACCGGGTTCACGAAGCGCAGCGTGTCGAGGCCGTAGTTGGCCAGCACCGGGCCGGGGGCCGGCGAGACGAAGAGGCCGGCCGCGGCTGAGAGCACGAAGTAGCCGTGCGCGATGCGCTGGCCGAACTGCGTGTCCTTGGCGGCGATCTCGTCGAAGTGCATGTAGAAGTAGTCGCCCGAGATGCCGCCGAAGTTGACGATGTCGGCCTCGCTCACCGTGCGGCGGTGCGTCAGCAGCGAGTCGCCGACCTGGATCTCTTCGAAGTACTTGCGGAAGGGGTGAACCACGTCTTCTTGCACCTTGGCGCCGCGCTGGTATTCGCCGGTGATGGCGGTGAGCATGGTTGGCGAACCTTGCACCGCGCAGCGCTGCAGGTAGTGCTTGACGGCACGCAGGCCGCCAAGTTCTTCGCCACCGCCCGCGCGGCCGGGGCCGCCGTGCTTGAGCTGCGGCAGCGGCGAGCCGTGGCCTGTGGATTCGGGCGCTGCCTCGCGGTCCAGCACCAGCACGCGGCCATGGAAGGCCGCCGCATGGAATACCGCTTGCGCAGCGATGGCTGGCGTCTTGGTGACGACCGAACCGACCAGGCTGCCGCGGCCCTTGGCCGCCAGGGCCAAGGCCTCATCGAGGTCTTCGTAGGCCATCAAGGTGGACACCGGGCCAAAGGCCTCGACGTTGTGCACCGCGTCGTTCTTCATGGGCTGGCGGCACAGCAAGAGCGTCGGCGCGAAGAAGGCCCCATCGCCAACGCCCTCGCCCAGCGGCGCAAAGCCGTCCCTGGCGCTCAGGATGGTTTCGTTGCCGGCGCTCAGCAGCGCCACGCGCTCGGCCACGTCGGCCTGCTGGTCCTTGGATGCGAGCGCGCCCATGCGCACGCCCTCGATGGACGGGTCGCCCACCTTGATCTTGGCCAGGCGCTCGCGCAGCATGGCGGCCACTGCGTCGATATGCTTGGCAGGCACGATGGCACGGCGGATGGCCGTGCACTTCTGGCCCGCCTTGGCACTCATCTCGCGCGCCACTTCCTTGACGAAGAGCTCGAACTCCGGATCGTCCGGCGTCACATCGGGCGCGAGGATGGCGCAGTTCAGGCTGTCGGCCTCGGCGTTGAAAGGGATGCTGCGCGCGACGATGTTCTTGTTGACCCGCAGCAGGGCGGCCGTGTCGGCCGAGCCGGTGAAGGTGACCACGTCGGTCTCTTCCAGGCGGTCAAGCAAGTCGCCCGAGCCGCCGATGATCAGCTGCAAGGCGCCGGCCGGCAGCAGTCCGGACTCATGAACCATGCGCACGCAGGCCTCGGCCACGAAGCTGGTGGCCGTGGCCGGCTTGACGATACAGGGCATGCCCGCGAGGAAGCTCGGCGCGAACTTCTCGAGCATGCCCCACATCGGGAAATTGAAGGCGTTGATGTGCACCGCCACGCCGCGCTTGGGTACCAGCACATGGCTGCCCCAGAACTGGCCGGCCTTGCCCAGCTGCTGGGCTGGGCCTTCATGCACGACGTTGCTCGACGGCAGCTCGCGCCGGCCGATGCTGGCGTACGCAAACAAGGTGCCGATGCCGCCCTCGATGTCGATCCATGAATCGGGCCGCGTGGCGCCGGTGTGGGCCGAAATGGCGTAGAGCGCTTCCTTGCGCTCCATCAGGTAGGCGGCCAGCGCCTTCAGGGTGGCGGCGCGCTGCTGAAAGTCGAGCTTCAGGAGCGCAGGCAAGGCCTGACCCCTTGCGAAGGCCAGGCTTTCGGCGAAGTCGATCTCGTCCGCATGTGTCAGCGCCACGGGCTTGCCATTGACCGCACTGGCCAGGCGGCGGCCAGCGTTCGAGCCTATCCAGCGGTTGGCGATCAGGCTTTGGAGGATGGGGGGATTGGTGCTCATGGCGATTTCGATGCGGGGTATGCGGTAGCGCCTCGGCGCGGATCTGGCGGGCAGAGGGCGTAGCGAGCGGGTCGAGGTCGGGTCTGAGGCGCACAGCCGTACCGACGTACGGCGAGCACCGCAGGCCCGAGATCGCCCCGCGCAGTAGCCAGATGCCCGTCAGATCAGGGCTGGTATTTCCAGGTGCCGTTCTCGATCTTGACCATCACGCGGGCGCGCTGGTCCAGACCCAGGTGGTCGTTGGGCGACATGTTGAAGACGCCGTGGGCGCCCGGCACTTCCTTCAGGCCTTCCAGCGCATCACGCAGCGCGGCGCGGAAGGCGGGCGTGCCCGGCTGGGCCTTGGTCTTGAGCGCAACGGGGATGGCGGCAGCCAGCAGCTGGCCGGCGTCCCAGGCGTGGCCGCCAAAGGTGGAAACGGTGCCCTTGCCGAAGGCGGCTTCATACTTGGCTTGATAGTCAGCGGCGCTCTTCTTGACCGGATGGTCGGCCGGCAGCTGCGCCGTCACCAGCACCGGGCCGGAAGGCAGGAAGGTGCCTTCCACGTCCTTGCCGCCAACGCGCAGGAAGTCGTTGTTGGCCACGCCATGGGTCTGGTACATCTTGCCGGTGTAGCCACGTTCCTTCAGCGACTTCTGCGGCAGCGCGGCGGGCGTGCCGGAGCCGGCCACCAGCACGGCGTCGGGCTTGGCGGCCATCAGCTTCAGGACCTGGCCCGTGACGGACGTGTCGGTGCGGTTGTAGCGCTCGCTGGCCACGATGGTCAGGCCCTTGATGCCGGCGATCTTGTTGAACTCGCCATACCAGCCCTCACCATAGGCATCGGCAAAGCCGATGAAGCCCACGCTCTTGACGCCTTGCGAGGCCATGTGGGTGGCAATGGCCAGGGCCATCATGATGTCGTTCTGCGGCGTCTTGAAGACCCAGCGCTTCTTGGCGTCGACCGGCTCGACGATGCGGGCCGAAGCGGCCATCGAGACCATCGGCGTCTGCGCTTCCGAGACCACATCGATCATGGCCAGCGAGTTCGGCGTGACGGTGGAACCCACCACCACGTCGACCTTGTGCTCGGTGATGAACTTGCGTGTGTTGGCCACGGCTTGCGTGGTGTCCGACGCATCGTCCAGCACGATGTAGTTGACCTTCTGGCCGGCGATGGTCGTCGGCAGGAGGGTGAAGGTGTTCTTCTCGGGGATGCCCAGCGAGGCGGCGGGGCCGGTCGCCGAAACGGTCACGCCGACATTGATGTCGGCTTGTGCACCCACTGCCAGGGTCGCTGCGGCCACGGCCAGCAGATGCTTGCTGATCAACTTCATCATCGTCTCCTGTTGAAATTCGTCAAAGAGAAGGGGCTGCGGTCTTCACCGCACCGAGTCCACCAAAGAAGAGATCCGCCACCATCGGGGCGACGGCCTCGTAACTCAGCTCTCCATCCGGCCGGAGCCAGGTGAAGGTCCAGTTGATCATGCCAAAGAGCAGCATGGTCAGGGGCTTGTGCAGGCGTGCCGCCTCCAGCTCGGGGCGCACTGCGGCCACGGCATCGGCAAAGGCGGCCACGACGGCACGCTCCACCACCAGCAAACGCGCACGGTCTTCGTCCTGCAGGAACTTCACGTCTTCGGTCAGTACCCGGTGCTGGTACTGCGCCTGGCCGTACTCCTGCACGAAGCGACGTATCAGCTCGCGCAGATGCGGCTCCGCCGCCAGCTTCTGCGCCTGCACGTCTTCCACCAGTGCGGCCAGCGTCTGCACATGGTCTTCGCAGATCTGCACCAGCAGCTCGTGCTTGTCGCGTACGTAGTGGTACAGGGTGGGCTTGCTCACCTCGCAGGCCTCGGCCACCTCGTTCATCGAGGTGCCTGGATAGCCCTTGGCGGCGAACAGGCGCGCGGCCTGCTCCAGGATCTCATCGCGGGTGGCGTCGAAGCCTGCTGCTCGTCCTCTTGCCATTGTTGTTGGTCTTGTGGGTTCAGCGTTCGTCGAAGGAGATGACCACGCGCGGGGTCAAGGCGTGCGCCTGGCAGCTCAGGATGAAGCCGGCAGCGAGCTCATGTTTGTCGAGCGCGAAGTTCTTGTCCATCCGCACTTCACCTTCCAGCAACTTGCAGCGGCAGGTGGAGCACACACCGCTCTTGCACGAAAACGGCACGTCGATGCCGGCACGCGCTGCTGCATCGAGCAGGCTCGGGTCGTTCTTCGAGAACTCGATCTCGCGGCTCACGCCATCGCGGATCACCAGCACCTTGGCTGCGTCGGCATCGCCCTCCTGCACCTCGTGCGGCGCCGGCTTGCCCCGCTGCATCTCGGGAGTGCCGAAGCGCTCGATGTGGATTCGCTCCTCGGGCACGCCAGCTTTCAGGAGCGCGGCCTCGGCTTCGTCGTTCAGCTGATTCGGGCCGCAGACGAACACATGGTCGATGCCGGCGGCGGGAATGAGTGTGCGCAGGTACTCACCGATCTTGGTCTCGTCCAGGCGGCCGGCCTGCAAGGGCGCGTCCATCGTTTCGCGCGAGAACACGTGGTGCAGGGACAGGCGCGTCAGGTACTGGTTCTTCAGGTCCTCGATCTCTTCCTTGAACATGGTCGAGGCCGGGCGCCGGTTGCCATAAAGCAGCGTGAAGCGCGAATTGGGCTCGCGAGCCAGCACCGTCTTCATCAGCGAGAGGATGGGCGTGATGCCCGAGCCGCCGGCGATGCCGAGGTAATGCCGGCTGCTGGCAGGGTCCACCGGCACGAAGAAGCGGCCTTGCGGCGGGAAGACCTGGATCTCGTCGCCGGCCTTCAAGGCGCCATGCACCCAGTTCGAGAACACGCCACCGCCGACCTTGCGCACGCCCACGCGCAGCTCGCCGTCGTCGACACCGGAGCAGATCGAGTACGAGCGGCGCAGGTCTTCGCCGTTCACATCGGCGCGCAGGGTCAGGTATTGCCCTTGCGTGAAGCGGAAGGTCTCGTCCAGCGCAGCGGGCACATCAAACGAGACGATGACGGCCTCGTCGGTGTCGGGCCGGACTTCGCGAACTCTCAAAGGATGGAAATGAAGACTCATGGCGGTCTCTTTTTCTTGAATCGTTCAGATGGGTTTGAAGTGTTCGAAGGGCTCGCGGCAGGCGAGGCAGCGGTACAGCGCCTTGCAGGCCGTGGAGCCGAAGGCCGACAGCTTCTCGGTGTTCTCGGAGCCGCAGCGCGGGCAGGCCAGCTTGGTGAGCGAAGCGCGGTGCACGAGCCGGATCGGCTGCGGGCCGCTCGCCGGGCCGGGCGGCGCGATGCCGTAGTCCTTGAGCTTTTGCTTGCCCGCTTCCGTGATCCAGTCGGTGGTCCAGGCTGGCGCGCGCTGCATCACGATCTCGACTTCGCCAAAGGCGGCGAGCGCGGCGCGCACGTCGTCCTGGATCAGCTCGGTGGCCGGGCAACCGGAATACGTGGGCGTGAGTACGACTTCCAGGCCACCCGCGGTCTCGCGCAGGTCGCGCACGATGCCCAGCTCGGCCAGCGTGATCACGGGCACTTCGGGGTCGGGAATTTGGCGCAGCACCTCCCAGGCGGCTTCCAGCCGTCCGCAGGAGTTGCCCAGCGGCAGCAGCGTCATTACCACTTGCCTCCGGGATAGGCGCGCTGCAGGTATTGCAAGGTGGCGAGGAGATGGCCCATGTGTTCACCATGCATGCCAAGCCGGCCTTCACTGCGGAATCCGCTGTCCTTGGGGACCGTGAGCTGCGCCTCTTCCAGCACTTCCGCAAAGGCGGTGCGCCAGTCCTCTTTCAGGTCCGACCAGGCCGGGCCGAGGCCCTGCGCGGCCGCAGCGGCGTCCACCGCATCGGCGTCGAACAGCTCGTTGAAGTAAGGCCACAGCGTGGCCAGCGCGGACTTCATGCGCTGCGCCGAATCCTCGGTGCCATCGCCCAGGCGCACGACCCAGTCGGCCGAGTGCTGCTGGTGATAGGCCGCTTCCTTGACTGCCTTGCCGGCGATGGCCGCCACTTCCGGGTCGCTCGATTGCTCGAGCCGGCGCCACAGCAAGAGCAGCCAGGAGGCCACGCCGAAGTTGCGCAGCTGGGTGAAGGCGAAGTCGCCGCGCGGCAGCTCCATCAGCACCGGGTTCAGGTACTGGCGTTCGTCACGCAGGAAAGCGAGCTGGTCTTCGTCATGGCCCTGGCCGTCAAGCTTGGCGGCATGCGTGAGCACGGCGCGCGCCTGACCGATCAGGTCCAGGGCGATGTTGGACAGAGCGATGTCCTCCTCGAGGATGGGCGCATGGCCGCACCATTCGCTGATGCGCTGGGCCAGGATCAGGCAGCTGTCGCCGATGCGAAGCAGGTACTGGACTTCGGGGGCCGAGCCCACCTTGATCGATTGTTGCGACATTACAGGGCTCCCGCCGGGCCGCCCCAAGGGAGGCCTGCGCCCCCTCGGGGGGCAGTGAACGAAGTGAACGTGGGGGCGGTCATGACTACATGTGGTTGAGCGCGTCGGGCAGCTCGTAGAAGGTCGGGTGGCGGTACACCTTGTCTTCCATCGGATCGAAGTACATGCCCTTCTCGCCCGGGTCGCTGGCCACGATCTGGTTTGAGAGCACGACCCAGATGCTCGTGCCTTCCTGGCGGCGGGTGTAGACGTCGCGGGCCATCTGCAGCGCCATCTTCGAATCGGCCGCATGCAGGCTGCCGCAATGCTTGTGGTCCAGGCCCGCCTTGTTGCGGACAAAGACTTCCCACAGCGGCCATTCGTTTTGAGTCGTCGTCGTGCTCATGCTGCTTGTTCCTTCGTAGCTTGCTTGCGGGCGTGGGCCAATGCTGCGTCTCGAACCCAGGCGCCGTCTTCCCAGGCCTTGACGCGGGCGCCGAGACGCTCGCGGTTCATCGGTCCGTCGCCATTGACCACGCGCCAGAACTCGGCCCAGTCGATGGCGCCGAAGTCATACGAATCGCGCGCGGCGTTCCAGTTCAGGTCCGGGTCCGGCACGGTCACGCCGAGGATCTCGGCCTGCGGGATCGTGGCATCGACGAACTTCTGGCGCAGGTCGTCGTTGGAGATGCGCTTGATACCCCAGCGCATCGACTGCTCGGAGTTCGGGGAGTCCTTGTCGGCCGGGCCGAACATCATCAGCGACGGCCACCACCAGCGGTTGACCGCGTCCTGCACCATGGCCTTCTGCTCGGGTGTGCCTTCACGCATGATCACCAGCAAGGATTCATAGCCCTGGCGCTGATGGAAGCTCTCCTCGCGGCAGACGCGGATCATGGCCCGGGCATAGGGCGCAAAGGAGCAGCGGCACAGCGGCACCTGGTTCATGATGGCCGCGCCATCGACCAGCCAGCCGATCACGCCGATGTCGGCCCAGGTGGTCGTCGGGTAGTTGAAGATCGAGCTGTACTTGGCGCGGCCGGTGTGCAGCGCTTCCAGCATCTGGTCGCGGCTGGTGCCCAGCGTCTCGGCTGCCGAGTAGAGGTAGAGGCCATGGCCCGCCTCGTCCTGCACCTTGGCGAGCAGGATGGCCTTTCGCTTGAGCGTCGGCGCGCGGGTGATCCAGTTGCCTTCGGGCAGCATGCCCACGCATTCGGAATGCGCATGCTGGCTGATCTGGCGCACCAGCGTCTTGCGGTAATGCTCGGGCATCCAGTCCTTGGCTTCGATGAAGTCGCCCGCTGCGATGCGGGCCTCGAAGGCTTCCTCGCGCTGCAGGTCTTCCGCGCTGCGGACCGTGCTCGCCTGGTCTTGTGGACCGACGCTCATGGCTTGGGTGTACATGGTACGTACTCCTTGCTTGCTTGTTTTCTTGCTGAACTACTTGGGTCGGCGATCAATGACGCGGCGCGCCTTGCCGACGAGCGTGCGCTCGATCGAGTCTGGCGCACCGACCGTGACCTTGGTGCTGACGCCGATCAAGGTCTTGATGCGGTGCTGCAGGTGTTTCGCGATTGCGCCCACGTCGGAACCCATGGCCGTGGGCTGCAACTCGCAACGCACTTCCACTTCGTCGAGCGTGCCCTCGCGGCTCACCACGATCTGGTACTGGCCCGACAGCTGCGGCTCCGCCAACACCAGCTCCTCGACCTGCGTCGGGAACATGTTGACGCCGCGGATGATCAGCATGTCGTCGCTGCGGCCGACGATCTTGCCCATGCGGCGCATGCTGCGCGAGGTCGGCGGCAGCAGGCGCGTGAGGTCGCGGGTGCGGTAGCGGATGATGGGCAGCGCCTCCTTGCTGAGCGAGGTGAAGACGAGCTCGCCCTCCTCGCCGTCAGGCACCGGCTCGCCGGTCTCGGGGTTGATGATCTCCGGGTAGAAATGGTCTTCCCAGACCACCGGGCCGTCCTTGCTTTCCACGCATTCGCTGGCAACACCGGGGCCCATCACTTCAGACAGGCCATAGATGTCCACCGCATCGATGCCGGCCTTGCCTTCGATCTCGCGGCGCATCGCCTCGGTCCAGGGCTCGGCGCCGAAGATGCCGACCTTGACCGACATCGAGCGCGGGTCCAGGCCCTGGCGCTCGAACTCCTCGATGATCACCTGCATGTAGCTGGGCGTGACCATGATGATGTCGGGCCTGAAATCCTGGATCAGCTGCACCTGCTTCTCGGTCTGGCCACCCGACATCGGGATGACCGTGCAGCCCAGCTTCTCCGCACCGTAATGCGCGCCGAGGCCGCCGGTGAAGAGGCCGTAGCCATAGGCGATGTGGACGATGTCGCCAGCGCGGCCACCGGCGGCGCGGATCGAGCGGGCCACGAGGCCGGCCCAGGTGTCGATGTCGCGCTGCGTGTAGCCGACGACCGTCGGCTTGCCCGTCGTGCCCGACGAGGCATGGATGCGTGACACCCGCTCGCGCGGCACGGCAAACATGCCGAAGGGATAGTTGTCGCGCAGGTCTTTCTTGGTCGTGAACGGGAACCTGGCGAGGTCGGCCAGGGTCTTGAGGTCCGAGGGATGCACACACTTTGCGTCGAACGCCGCCTTGTAGTGCGGCACGTTCTCGTAGGCATGCGTGAGCGACCAGCGCAGGCGCTCGAGTTGCAGCGCCTGCAGCTCGTCGCGGCTGGCGGTCTCGATGGACTCCAGCTCGCCGGGGGATGGGTTCTTCACAGGCATTGCTACTTCACTCCTGGATGTGAACGACGGGCTTGCCCTTGAGCCGGTACGAGCGGCCACGGAACAAGGCCACCAATTCATCGCGCTGATTGCGCACGGTGATGTCATAAACACCGGTGCGGCCGGACAGCTGCACTTCTTCGGCCACCGCAGTCAGCCGGTCGCCGAGCTTGCCCGGCGCCACGATGCTGACGTCGAAGCCCGAGGCCACGGTCATCTCGTTGTAGGCATTGCAGGCGAAGGCAAAGGCCGAATCGGCCAGCGTGGTGATGAAGCCGCCATGGCAGATGTCCAGGCCGTTGAGCATGTCTTCACGCACGGTCATCGTGAGCGTGGCGCCTCCGGGCGAGATGGCCAGGATCTCCATCCCCAAGCCCTTGCTGGCGCGGTCGTTGGCGAACATGGCGTCGCGGACGCGTTCGGCAATCTGTTGAGGAGACAGCATGCTCAGCGATCCTTGAACTGGGGACTGCGTTTGTCCATGAAGGCTTGCACGCCCTCGCTGTAGTCATGCGCGAAGCCGAGCTGGCTCTGCATCATGGCCTCGACGCGCAAGGCATCCTCGAAGTCCTGGTCCATGGCCTGGTCAATCAGGCGGCGGGTTTCGGCGAGCGCACGGCTGGGCATGGCGGCGAGCTTTTGCGCGATGGCCATGGCCTCACTCATCAAGTCAGCATCGGGTACGCAACGGGCGATCAGACCGATGGACACAGCCTCGGCGGCCTTGACCTTGTCGCCCAGCAAGGCAAGCTGCATGGCCTTGGCACGACCCACCAGGCGCGGCAGGAGCCAGGTGCCGCCGCAGTCCGGAATCAGGCCGATCTTGGAGAAGGCCTGGATGAAGCTGGCGCTCTCGCCAGCAACCACGAGGTCGCAGCCCAGCGCGAAATTTGCACCGGCACCGGCGGCCACGCCATTGACGGCCGCAATCGTCGGCACGGGCATCGCGCGCAATTGCAGCGCCAGCGGGATGTAGTAACTGTCGAGCAGATGACCGATGTCCTTGGGCGCGGCGCCGGGGCTTGGATCGGGCTTGACGAGTGGGTCGCCAAGGTCCTGGCCGGCACTGAAAGCGTGGCCGGCGCCGGTGATCACCACGGCGCGCACGCTCGAATCGGCAGCCGCTTCAGCCAGCGCTTCGCGGGTCGACGCCAGCATGGCTGCCGTGAAGGCATTCAGCGCCGTCGGGCGGTTCAGCGTCAAGATGCGTACCGCGCCTTGCGTGCTGACCTGGATCACCAGTTCGGGACTCTCGGACATTGTTCGATCACTCCTTGCTGCCGATCAAACACTCTTGACCGACCGGTCGGTAGATCGTAAGGTCGCACTTGATTTGGCGCAAGGGCGCCGCCACCCCGATTGACCGGGGTAAACCCGGAGAGCGAAATGCCTTGCTATGCCATCGACGGCGTCATCCCCGTCGTCCATCCGAGCGCCTACGTGCACCCCACCGCCGTGTTGATAGGCGACGTGATCGTCGGCCCGGGCTGCTATGTCGGCCCCTGCGCCAGCCTGCGCGGCGACTTCGGCCGCATCGTCTTGCACGAAGGTGCCAACGTGCAGGACACCTGCGTGATCCATGGTTTCCCGGCGTCGGAGACCGTCGTCGAGCGCAATGGCCATATCGGCCATGGCGCCGTCCTGCATGGTTGCATCGTGCGGCACGATGCCCTGGTCGGCATGAATGCGGTGGTGATGGACGAGGCCGAGGTCGGCGCCTACGCCATCGTCGCGGCCAGCGCCTTTGTGCGCGCCAAGCTCAAGCTGCCGGAGCGTTCGTTGATTGCCGGCGTGCCGGCCAAGGTCTTGCGCGAGCTTTCCGATGACGAGATCCGCTGGAAGCTGGAAGGCACGCAGACCTACCAACAACTGACGGTGCGCTGCCTCGCAACGATGCAGGAAGTCCAGCCCCTGATCGAGCTGGAGGCCGACCGCCCGCTGCTGCAGACGGGCTCGGCCCACCAGACGCTGGCGCAGCGCAAGGGCTGAATCGCCTCATCGATTCGGTGGTGCAATCGGGGCATGAACCCCGAAGCCGTTGATGATTTCCTGACCGAGCTGCGCAAGCGCGATGCCGAGCGCTTCGCCCTGATAGATCGCACCCGCGAGTTGATCCACACCGCCGGGCCGCGGCTGCGCGAAGAGGTGCGCTACGGCGGCCTGCTGTTCTCGGCCAGGTCGCCGGTCTGCGCCCTCTTCTCTTACGACAAGCACCTTGCGCTGGAGTTCAGCCGAGGCAGCGAGCTGCCCGACAGGCACGGCGTGCTGGAAGGCGAGCAGGGCAAGCGCCGCCACATCAAGCTGCACAAGCTCGGCGACCTCTTCAAGAAGAATGTGCGCGAGTACCTGGAGCTGGCGTTTGCGGCCGAGGCCGCTGGAGCCGCTGCGAAGGGCAAGAAGCCGCAGCGTTGAGTGCCTTGTTGAGCGCCTGTTCGAGCGAATGAATGAGCGCCTGTTTGAGCGCATCTCGCACAGTGACCAAGGGCGTCTCGTCCCGCCCGCCACCATAATCCGCCGCTTCAGAACACATCCATCAATCGAAGGGACGGACGGTGCGCTTTTCTCTCCAATCTCTCCTCGTCGGCGCTTGCGCTGCGCTGAGCCTGGCCGCTACTGCCCAGACAGCGCAGACGCCCTGGATCGTCAAGCAGCAATGGGTCAGCGCCCATGAGTCCTTCCTGGCCTCCGATGCGCTGCAAGGCCGCAAGAGCGCCACGCGCGACGAAACCATCGCCGCTGTCTACGTCGCCTCGCAGTTCGAGAGCTTCGGCATCAAGCCGGCGCCGGGCATGAACAACAGCTACCTGCAGACGGCCGTGCTGCCCAAGCCGCGCCTGCAAGGCCCGGCCCGCCTGACGGCGGCTGGCAAGACTCAGTCCGAAGGCCTGCTGCTGTTCACCTCCAGCGGCCAGCCCGTCAGTGGCAAGCTGAGCATCGCCGCCTCCGACGATCCCAAGGCCCTGGGCAATGACGAGATCGTCCTGGTCAAGGGAACTGCACCCATGATGGACTGGTACGGCGCCGCCAGCCGCCAGGGCGTCCAGCTGCTGATCGTGCGCGACAGCGAAGACGGTCGCAAGACCTTCGCACAGATGGGCAGCCAAACCCGGCTGATGCGCGCCCCAGGCCCGCAAGGCCGGCCCCGCACCACCTTGCTGGCCGTGCCGTCAGCCTTGTTCGACCAACTGGCGGCAACGCCCGGCCAGGCCCTCACGCTCGAGCCCGGCAGCATCGTCGAAGACAAGCTGGTCACGACGAACGTGATCGGTCATCTGCAAGGCACCGACCCCAAGGCCGGCACCATCCTGTTCTCTGCCCATCTGGACCACCTGGGCATGCAGGCCGATGGCGTGACCATCATGCATGGTGCCAACGACAACGCCTCCGGCGTCACCGCCGTGCTGGAAGTGGCGCGCGCGCTGGCTGCCGGCGAAAAGCCCAGGCGCTCCATCCTCTTCGTCTGCTTCGGCGCCGAGGAAATTGGGCTGCTGGGCGCAGGCTACTTCGCCAAGAACCCGCCGATTCCGCTGACCGACATCATCGCCAACCTCGAGTTCGAGATGATCGGCATGCAGGACCCGAAGCTGCCGGCCAAGACCCTGATGATGACCGGCTTCGAACGCTCGGATTTCGGCGAGACCATGAAGGCCCGCGGCTTCAGCATCACTGCCGACCCCTACCCGGAACACAAGTTCTTCCAACGTTCCGACAACTATCAGCTGGCCCTGGCCGGCATCGTGGCCCACACCGTCTCGGGCTGGGCCACAACGCCGACCTATCACAAGGCCGACGACGACATCGCCCACCTGGACCTGCCCTTCATGACGGCAGTCATCCAGTCGCTGATTGAGCCGGCCCGATGGCTGGCAAATGCAGATTACGTCCCTGCCTGGAAGCCAGGCGGCCGTCCTGTGCGTTGAGCCCCTTGTCCAAGGAATACCTTGGCCGGCCATCGCCGAGACGCGATGGCGCTCGTGCCGTCCAATCCCGCGCAGGCGGGATTAGAGCCGCGGCACTCTCTCGCCCGAGGGGACGGCGATGCTTGCCGGATTGACCGGCAAGCACATCGACCAACGGCCGGCTTGGGAGCGGCCCGGCGCTCGGCACAATGCCCTCTGTCGTCTCGACCAAGGGCACAATGAGCCCCATGTCCGAGCGCATCATTCCCCTGGTCGACCATCGCCGCTCGCTGCCCCTGCCGCCACCGCAGGCCGGCAGCAGGGGCTTGCTCGCCGATGCGCTAGGCCGGCCGCTGCACGACTTGCGGATCTCGGTCACCGACCGCTGCAATTTCCGCTGCAGCTATTGCATGCCCAAGGAAGTGTTCGACAAGAGCCACAGCTTCCTGAAACACAGCGAATTGCTGAGCTTCGAAGAGATCACGCGGCTCGCAAGGATCTTCGTCGCGCAAGGCGTGCAGAAGATCCGCCTGACCGGTGGCGAGCCGCTGCTGCGCAAGAACATCGAGCGGCTGATCGAAATGCTGGCCGGGCTGCGCACACCCGAAGGCCAAGCGCTGGACCTGACGCTGACGACCAACGGCTCGCTGCTGGCCCGCAAAGCCAGTGCCCTGAAGGCCGCCGGCCTGCAGCGCATCACCGTCAGCCTCGATGCGATGGACGACACGATCTTCCGCCGCATGAACGACGTGGATTTCCCGGTTGCCGAGGTGCTGGAGGGCATAGCCGCCGCCGAGGGCGCGGGTCTGTCGCCGATCAAGGTGAACATGGTGGTCAAGCGCGGCGTCAACGAGCAGGAGATCCTGCCCATGGCGCGGCACTTCCACGGCAGGGGCGTCACGCTGCGCTTCATCGAGTACATGGACGTGGGCGCCACCAACGGCTGGCGCATGGACGAGGTCCTGCCCTCGCGCGAGGTACTGGCCCTGTTACGGCAGGAGTTCAGCCTGCAACCGCTGCAAGCCAGCGCGCCAGGCGAGACCGCCGAGCGCTGGGCCCATGCCGATGGCGGCGGCGAGATCGGCCTGATCTCCAGCGTCACGCAAGCCTTCTGTGGCGATTGCAACCGCGCCCGGCTCTCCACCGAGGGTCGGCTCTATCTCTGCCTCTTCGCCCATGCAGGCCATGACCTGCGCGGCTTGCTGCGCAATGGTGCCGAAGACGACGCCATTGCCGGCACGCTCGCCTCGATATGGTCGGCCCGCAGCGACCGCTATTCGCAGCTGCGCGCCAGCGGCACGGCCCTGCCTGGCGAGGCCCGCAAGGTGGAAATGCACTACATCGGAGGCTAGATTTTGAAGACCGGTACTGACCGCCTTGCGTGCCGCCTGCGCGTCATGCGCGAAGAAGATCTGGTGCGGTACAAGCAGCTGCGCGACGCGATGCTGGAGCGCTTCGAGGAAGCCTTCACATCGGACGCCGAGACCGAGCGCAGCCGCACAGCCGAGAGCTATCGCAATCGCCTGGGGCTGGCAGCCGGCGGCCATACCCTGTTCACGCTCACCGCCTGGCTGGGCGAGCAGATGGTCGGTGCGATCAGTGCCGAGATCGACCCGCGTGCCAAGGTGCGCCACATCGCCCATATCGTCGGCATGATGGTCTCGCCCGAGCTGCAAGGCGTGGGTCTGGGCCGCGCGCTGCTTGAGCAGGCACTGGAGATGCTGGAAGGCGAGCCAGTGCTGGAGCAGGTGACCTTGAGCGTCAGCGCCGGCAATGCCGCGGCCGTGGCCCTGTATGAGCGTTGCGGCTTCAAGCGCTACGGCTTGCTGGACCAGGCGATCAAGCTGCCCGACGGGCGCTACGTGGCAAAAGCCCTGATGTGCCGTCATTTGCGCGATTCAGGCACCGCCCCGCCCGCTTCGCCATGAGCCTGCAAGAGATTGCCACGCGTCTCGCCGGCTACGACGCCGAAGACCTGCACCTCGACCTGGCGCGCGACTTCATCGCCCAAGCACTGCCCGCGCCCGACGCTTCACAGGCCGAACGGCTGCCGCTGCGCTCGGTGCTGGGCCGTGTGCTCGCTGAAGACTTGATCTCCGGCATCGACGTGCCGGCGCACGACAACTCGGCCATGGACGGCTACGCCTTCCGTGGTGCCGAGATGCAGCCCGGCCTGACCACCACACTGCGCATTGCCGGCCTCAGCCTGGCCGGGGAACTGCCTGCTGCCGAGCTGCCTGCGGGCCATTGCCAGCGCATCATGACCGGCGCGGTCATGCCGCCATGCCTGGACACCGTGGTACCGCAGGAACTCGCGCAGCACTTGGGTGAGCACAGCATCCAGATTCCGGCCGACCTCCTGAAAGCAGGTGCGAACCGACGAAAGGCAGGCGAAGACCTGGCCCAAGGCCAGGTGGCGCTGGCCGCTGGCCGCCTCCTGAAGGCGCCCGACATCGGCCTGATCGCCTCGCTGGGCCAGATCGAAACCCTGGTGTTTCCACGCCTCCGGGTGGCCTTGCTGTCCACGGGCAATGAGCTCTGCGCACCGGGCCAGCCTTTGCAATCCGGCCAGATCTACGACAGCAACCGCTACACCTTGACCGCGCTCCTGCAGCGCCTGGGCTGCATCGAGGTCATCGACCTCGGCTTGGTACAGGATGAGCCGCAAGCGCTGCGCCAGGCATTTGCCGAAGGCACGGCTCGGGCCGACGTCTTGATCACTACTGGCGGCGTCAGTGCAGGTGACGCCGATCACACCAGGCAGGTGATGGCCGTAATGGGCGACGTGTTGTTCTGGAAGCTGGCCATGCGCCCCGGCCGCCCGGCTGCCATCGGTCAGATGCGCCGCGCCGATGGCAGCTCCGCATTGCTCTTCGGCCTGCCTGGCAACCCGGTGGCCGTGATGGTGACCTTCTACGCCCTGGTGCGCGAGGCCTTGCTGCGCATGGCGGGCGCCCGGCCCGAGCCGCTGCCGCTCCTGCGGGCAGCCAGCGTCAAGGCCATCCGCAAGAAGCCTGGCCGCACCGAGTACCAGCGAGGCATCGTCAGCCGCGCCGCGGACGGCGGCTGGCAGGTCGAGACCACGGGCGACCAGGGCTCGGGCATTCTCTCGAGCATGAGCCGGGCCAATGGCTTGATCGTGCTGAACCACGGCCAGGGCGGCCTGGCCGCGGGCGCTGCGGTCGATGTGTTGCCTTTTGACGCCTTGATGTAGGCGGCCCCGGGTTTGCAGGGGGATGCCTGTCGGCTTTTTGACAGTCTGGTGCCAAGATGCTGCACTAGCATTGCGGCATAGGAAATCCAGCAGTTCCAAGATTCAAGGAGACCGTCATGGCCAGCCCCTTCCGCCCTGCCATCGACCTGATGGCCCAGTACGCGGCCTACCACCGCGACCGCCGCAATATCGCCACTCATTTCATCGGCATTCCGCTGATCGTGTTCTCCATTGGCGTGCTGCTTGCGCGTGCCAGCTTTGAGATGGGCGGCCTGGCGCTCAATGGCGCCTGGGTGCTGTGGGCTCTGAGCGCCCTCTGGTACCTGACACGTGGCGAGTTCACGCTGGGCCTGGCCACCGTCGCGGTGAACGGCCTCTTGATGGCTCTGGCCACGCCGCTGGCCGCCGGCAGCCTGGCGTCCTGGCTGCTCTGGGGCATCGGCAGCTTCGTGGTCGGTTGGGTGATCCAGTTCGTCGGCCACTATTACGAGGGCCGCAAGCCGGCCTTTGTGGACGACTTGGTCGGACTGCTCGTGGGCCCGATGTTTGTCGTCGGTGAATGGCTGTTCGCGCTGGGCTGGGGCCGCAGCATGCTGGGCGAGATCGAGCGCCGCGTCGGCCCCACGCACATTCGCGACCTGGCCCATCCGGCCACGTGAGCCGCACCATTGCCCGGCTGCGCCGCTTCGCGCTGCTGCTGGCATTGCTGCTGATTGCGGCAGCGCTCTTCCTTGCGGTCCAGATGCAGCGCCGGCCAGCGCTCGCCGGCCTGAATGATCTGGTGCTGCCGGTCGCCCCGCCGCAGACGGGCGAGCTGCGTGTGCGGTTCGCGGGTGTCAGCACGCTCCTGTTCGATGACGGCGAGACCGCCTGGCTGACCGATGGCTTCTTCAGCCGCCCGCCGCTGTCGGCCCTGCTTGGCAAGATTGCGCCCGATGTGCCGCGCGTCGATGCCGGCTTGAAGGCACTGGGCATCAAGAAGCTGGCCGCTGTCGTGCCCCTGCATTCGCACTACGACCATGCGATGGATTCGCCGTTGATCGCGCGTCGTACTGGCGCCCTGCTGGTCGGTTCGCCATCGACGCTCAACCTCGGCCGCGGTGCCGGCCTCGACGCCACGCAGATGCGCGAAGTGAAGTCCGGCGACAGCCTTCAGCTCGGCCGTTTCAAGATCAGCTTCATTGCCTCGCGCCATTCGCCCACCTTGTGGAGCGATGGCAATGGCCATGAGGACATCGAAGCGCCCCTGAGCGCCCCAGCCGCTGCGAGTGCCTGGCGCGAAGGCACGGTCTGGTCACTGCTGGTCGAGCATGAGGGCCAGCGAATCCTCGTGCAGGGCAGCGCAGGCTTCGTGCCTGACGCAATGAAGGGCCGGCCGGCCGACGTGGTCTTCCTCGGCGTTGGCACGCTGGGCCAGAAGGACCAGGCCTACCGCGACGCCTACTGGCGCGAGACCGTCCAGCTGAGCGGCGCGCGTCGCGTGATCCCGATCCATTGGGACGACTTCTGGCAGCCACTGCCGGACGGTGCCACGCAACCCCTGGCCATGCCCTACCTGATCGACGATTTCGGCAGCACGCTGAGCGACCTGCAGGCGCGCGCCAAAGCCGAGCAGCGTGAGCTGAAACTGGCGCCGCTGTGGCAGCCCTTCAATCCCTATCCAAAGGCCAGACCATGAGCCCGACGAGCAGCCCGGTCTTGATCATGGGTGCCGGCTCGGTAGGCTGCTATCTCGGTGGCTGCCTGGCATCAGCAGGCCTGGAAGTCCATTTCGTCGGCCGGCCGCGCGTGATTGCTGCGCTGCGCGAGCAGGGCCTCAAGCTCACCGACCTGAACGGCCGCGAGCAGCGGATCCAATCGGTCGACCTGCATCTGCATGAGCAGGTGCCGGCCAACCTGTCACCCAGCGTCACGCTCCTGTGCGTGAAGAGTGGCGCCACCGCCAGCGCCACGGCAGAGTTGCAGGCGGCCCTGCCGGCCGGCAGCCTCGTGGTGTCGATGCAGAACGGCATCGGCAATGCCGAGCGAGCACAGGCGTCAGCGCCGGATCTTCGCTGCCTGCCGGGCATGGTGCCTTTCAATATCGCCGAGCTCTCGCCAGGCCATTTCCATCGCGGCACGGCCGGCGCCTTGATGGCACAAGACGACCCCTTGCTGCAGCCGCTCCAGGCCGCCTTTTCGGCCCAGGGCCTGGGATTCAAACTGTTGCCCGACTTGCGTGCCATCCAGTGGGGCAAGCTGCTGATCAACCTGAACAACCCGGTCAATGCGCTGTCCGGCCGGCCATTGCGCGAGCAGCTTCTGCAGCGCGGCTACCGGCGCTGCTTTGCCGCGCTGCAGAGCGAGGCGCTAGAGGTGCTGGCGACGGCCGGCATCGAGCCTGCCCAGCTGGCCGCCCTGCCACCGCGCCGCCTGCCTGCGATGCTGCGGCTGCCGACCTTCATCTTCCAGCGGCTGGCCAAGCGCATGCTGCAGATCGATGCCAAGGCCCGCTCCAGCATGGCGGACGACCTGGCCCTGGGCCGCAGCACCGAGATCGATGCGCTGTGCGGCGAGGTGGTGCGCCTGGCCGCCTCCAACGGCCGACAGGCGCCGCTGAGCGCGCGCATGTGCGAGCTCGTGCAGAATTTTCCGCAGCGCGGCCGGCCATACGGCCCCGACGAGCTGCCCAAGGTGCTGGGGATCTGAAATGGCTGTGACAGGATTGGGCCAGCGCCTGTTCGCCATCCTCAGCTTCTTGCCGCTGGCCTGCCCGGCCCTGGCGGCTGAGGGCCCGGCCCGCATCACCTTCCTGCTGCCTGAGACGCCAGCCGTGTTCGTGCGCGACCCGGCGACCGGCGTCTTCAGCGGGCGCGGTATCGACATGCTGCGCCGCCTGGCCAAGCATGCCAACATCGGCGAGCCGCTGTTCGAACAGACCATCACCGCCCGCGCCCTGCTCGACGCGAACACCCGAGCGGGCACCTGTGCCGTGGGCATGGGCCGCTCACCGGAACGCGAAGCGCAGTTCCTCTGGGCCGGTCCGATCTCCCGCGCCGAGTTGGTGCTGCTGGCCCGTGCCGATGACACGCGGCGCTTCGCCAGCCTGGAAGACGCCCGCAATCTGACCATAGGCGCTATTCGCAACTCGGTGGTCGCCCAGCGGCTGCGCGCGCAGAACCTGCAGGTCGAGGAAGTCGCCGACGATGCGACCAATCTGCGCAAGCTGCAGGCTCAGCGCATCGATGTCTGGGCCGCCAACGGCTTCGTCGCCCGCGAGGAGCTGCGCAATGCCATCGCGCCGCCGCCCAAGGTCGTGCTCTCGTTCGGTCTGATCGAGACCTTCATCGCCTGCAACCCGCAGATGGACGAAGCCTTGTTCGCAGCGATCCGCCAGGCCGTGGCGACGCTGACGCGCGAAGGCGCGTTCTCGACGGTCAAACCCTGATGCCCATGCTCGGCAACCCCATGGTCAGCCGCGCCACGTTGCGCCGCGACATCGCCGAATCGGTCGACCTCGGGAAGCGCGTGCTTGCCCGTATCCGCACACCAACGTTCAACAAGGCCTAGCGTGCAGCTGGAGCGTCGCGAAGATCTCTACGCAGCCTCGGTGCCCGTCTGCCAGCGCTATCTCGGCGCGCTGCAGGCCTGGCTTGATTGCGCCGATCCGGCGCAGTTGCCCGCGCTGCTGCACCAGCGCCTGACGCCAGACATGATTCCACTGCAGGGCCAGGTCGAGATCGCTGCGAACTTCGCCCTGCGCCTGTGCTTCCCGCTGGCCGGCGCCGCCGTGCCCGACTATGGGAGTTTCGCCGGCACGCCAGCCGGCCTGCGCGAGCGCCTGGCCTATGTGCAGGCACTGCTGGCAAGCCTGAAGCCAGGCGATTTCGACGCGCCGCCCGCCTTCATCGAAGACCAGGCCGGCCAGGCGCTGCTGAGGCTGCCGCCCGGCGATTTCCTGCATCTGTACGCCTTGCCCAACTTCTTCTTCCACTGCAGCATGGCCTACGCGCTGCTGCGCCTGCACGGCGTGCCGCTGGGAAAACCGCAGTTTGATGGCTTCCACACCTATCCAGAATGAGGTGCACCATGAGCGAGACCCTCGATGGGCAAGGCGGATGCGACTGCCGCAAGACGCGCTACCGGCTGACCGAGCGGCCCTTGTTCGTGCATGCCTGTCATTGCCGCTGGTGCCAGCGCGAGAGTGGCTCGGCGTTTGCTTTGAACGCGATGATCGAAAGCGACCGTCTTCAGCTGCTGGGCGAGGCACCCGAACTGGTGAGGACGCCGTCGGCCAGTGGCGCCGGCCAGATGATCGCTCGCTGCCCGCAGTGCAAAGTCGCGCTGTACAGCCACTATGCCAGCGCGGGCCCGTTGCTGTCCTTTGTCCGAGTGGGCACCCTGGACCAGCCAGACCTGCTACCGCCCGATATCCACATCTTCACGCAGTCCAAGCAGCCCTGGCTGCAGCTGCCGGCAGGTGCGCTCGTCATGCCCGGGTACTACCGCCGCGATGAGCATTGGCCGGCCGTGAGTCTTGCACGCTATGAGCTGCTGAAGCCCCAGCTGGAGGCGCAGCGGGCACGGCGGACAAGTAGCTCTTGAAGGCCGCCGCCGCGCCGAGTAAGTATTGCAAGGGCGCTCGCGACTGTTCAGCAGCGGCGCCAATGCCGCGCAAAAGGAGTCGCCGCCATGAGCCAAGCCGCCTTCAACATTGTCCGATTCCGCGTCAAGTCAGGCCGCCAGCAGGCCTTCCTGGAAGCGCACCGCCGCGCCGATCCGACCTTCAAGGGCTTCCTGCGCGGCAGCGTGGTGCAGACCGGCGAACGCGATTTCTGCCTGGTCGGTGAGTGGGATTCGATGGCCAGCCTGGTGGCTGCGCGGCCGCTGATGATCACCCTGCTGGACAGCTTCCGCGCCGAGCTCGATGACCTGGGCCATGGGCTGGGCGTGACCGACCCGGTGTCGGGCGAAATCGTGTTGGACCTGAAGCCCTGAACGCAAGCTCAGTCGTGGCCGGCCCAGACGCTGAGAGCGGTCTCCACCCCACCCTTGCGTGAGGGGCCCGAGGGCTGGCGGCTGGGCGTGCCCAGCGTGATCCATCCGAGCAATGTCTCGCCGGGTGCGCAGAAGGCTGCACAGATCGCGGGGTCGCGCACCTTGGCGCCGCTGAGCATCTTGCCGCCAAAGCCCAGCAGATGGGCGGCGGTGAGGAAGTTGGAGATCGCACCGCCGACGCAAACCCATTGCTCATGGGCCGGCACCTGCGGATGGCCCAGGTCGATGCAAGCGATCACCGCCACGCTGACCGGCGGGCGCCAGGCACGTTCGCCATCCAGTGCGGCACCAGCCTCGTCCTTGCCCGCGCTTCGCGCCGCCGCAGCAAACAGCTCGGCCATTCGCGCCCTCGCCTCGCCGCGAACAACTTTGAAGCGGAACGGCAAGAGCTCGCCATGGTCCGGCGCACGCAAGGCCGCCTGCACCATCAGCGCCAGCTGTTCATCGCTGGGCCCGGGCTCCTGCAGATGCCTGGGGCCGACCGAGTAGCGGCTCAGGAGCGCTTGCAGGGCCTGTGTGTCGCCGGCATCCATGCGCGGGCTCAGCTGTTCTTCGAGACCGTGATGGTCGGAAACTTGGACGAGAAGTCCTTGGCCTGGGCCGCGATCTTGATCGCCACCTTGCGTGCCAGGGCCTTGTACAGGCCCGCCGCTTCGCCCTCGGGCTCGGCCACCACGCTGGGCTTGCCCGCGTCGGCATGCTCGCGAATCGACAAGGCCAGAGGCAGGCCGCCAAGATAGTCCACGCCGTACTGCTGGGCCATGCGCTTGCCGCCATCAGCACCGAAGATGTGCTCGGCATGGCCGCAGTTCGTGCAGATGTGGACCGCCATGTTTTCGACGATTCCGAGAATGGGCACGCCCACCTTCTCGAACATCTTGAGGCCCTTCTTGGCGTCGATCAGCGCGATGTCCTGCGGCGTGGTCACGATGATGGCGCCCGTCACCGGCACGCGCTGCGACAGCGTCAATTGAATGTCGCCGGTGCCGGGCGGCATGTCGATGATCAGGTAGTCAAGGTCTTGCCAGCGGGTCTGGCGCAGGAGCTGGTCGAGCGCCTGCGTGGCCATGGGGCCGCGCCAGATCATGGCCTGGTCTTCTTCGACCAGGAAACCGATCGACATCAGCTGAACGCCATGGCTGATGTGCGGCTCCATCATCTTGCCGTCCTGGCTTTCGGGCCGGCCGCTCACGCCCATCAGCATCGGCTGGCTGGGGCCGTAGATGTCGGCGTCCAGGATGCCAACCCGGGCACCTTCGGCAGTCAGGGCCAGTGCCAGGTTGGCGGCCGTGGTGCTCTTGCCCACGCCGCCCTTGCCCGACGCCACCGCAATGATGTTCTTGACGCCGGGCAGCAACTGGACGCCACGCTGCACCGCGTGCGCAATCACCTTGCTGCGCAGCTCGACGCTGACGTTGCCGACGCCAGAGACCTGGCGCGCCGCAGCCACCAGGGCACTGCGCAGGCCGTCGATCTGGCTGGCGGCCGGATAGCCCAGTTCCACCTCGAAGGCGACCTGGTCGCCCGAGATGCGCAGGTTCTTCAGTTGGCGGGTTGTGACGAAATCCTGGCCGGTGTTGGGATCAACGACGGCTTGCAGGGCTTGCAACAGGCTGGCTTCGGTAGGTGCGCTCATAGGCGGCGGAGTTTAGTGCCGACTTCACATCCCTCCGGGATATGAGTCTTCTCTGAAGCGCAAGCGCTTTGGTTCTTCAGTTCTTTGCCGTTGCCAACACGGCGCCGAAGGCCATGAAGGTCGCGCCGCCCACGCGGTTGAGGGTGCGGCCGCCGCGTTCGCTCTTCAGCCAGCGCCGTGCGCGCTGGGCACACAAGGCGTAGATGCTGTGGATCAGCACGACCAGCAGCGCATAGCTCAGGACCAGCAAGACGAACTGAGGCCCATGGGGCACGTCATGATCAATAAACTGAGGTAGCACCGAGAGGAAGAAGAAGATCGCCTTGGGATTGGTGAACTGCAGGGACAGCGACTGGAGAAACAGCGCCCCCGGTTTGCGCAGCGGCTCTCTCTGCGGCGAATCCTGCAAGGCCAGGCCCGGCGTGCGCCACAGCTTGATGCCCAGCCAGATCAGGTAGCAGGCGCCGAAGATCTTGATCACGGTGAACGCCAGCGCCGAACTCGCCAGCAGGATACCGAGGCTGGTGGCCGAGAGCGCTGCCACGATGGTGGCACCCGTGGCAATGCCGAGGATCCCCGGCAGGCTGGCGCGCCAGCCGCTGCGCAAGGCATTGCTGAGCGTCATCAGCACGCCCGGGCCCGGGCTCAGCACGGTGGCACTGGCCATCAGCAGGAACAGGAAATACAGGCGCATGGGAACGCATGCTATGCCAAGCCGGCCAATCGATCAGCCACTTGAGCGACAGCGGGCCGCGCAACTGCCTAGAGTGCCGGCATGGACCCAACTGCACCCGCGCCCGCTGAACTGATCGCCCTGAGCGACGGCCTCCCCAATCGCCTTGAAGGCCAATGGCCCGACCGGCATTGCCGGCGCGTCACGCGGCTGGAGCTGCATGCGTACCGAAGTACCGAACCGGCACGCGGCCGAGTCCTGGTCTATGCCGGCGGCGGCTATCTGCAACTTGTGCATGACAAGGAAGGCATCGAAGTCGCCCGCTGGCTCAACAGCCTGGGGCTTGATGCCTATGTCGTGTTGCACCGCTTGCCGGGCCAGGATGATGGCCGAGGCGGCGTCTGGCCCTTCGATCAGGCATTGCAGGATGGTCTGCGCTGCCTGGACCACCTCGCCACGCTGCCTGCCTTGCCACTGCTGCACATGGGTCTTTCCTCGGGCGGGCACCTGGCCGGCGTGATGGCTTGCCAGGACCATGCGCTGCAGGCGTGTGGCGCAGTCATCGCCTACGCTCCGCTCAATGCCAATCACCGGCTCTACAAGGCGCCAGCCGGCAAGCCCGACTATCCGCCACCCGAGAAGCAGGCCTTCTACGACGCCTGGCCGATTGGCATTGCCGCCGAACCGCACGGCCTGCCGCGCATGCCCGTTTTCCTCGCGTATGCCTTGCACGATGCCATCGTGCCGGTGGACCATGCACTGAATATCATCAAGACCCTGCAGCAGACCGGCGGCCAGGTGGACGCCCATGTGTTCGCCGAAGCGCCACATGGCTTTGCGCTGCGCGAGCTGGCTGGCACCCAGTCCCAGTGGCCACTGCTTGCCGCGCTGTGGATGGCTCAGCGGCTGCAGGCGCCGGCGGTCAGTTCAGCGCCGTCGAACAGCAAGCCCGCATGATCGCTGCGCAGGGCTGCCGCAAAGGCTCCGGCGCTCGCCTGTAGCGGGGTGGCGGCGCTCAAGCGATTCGCCAGCACGCCTTGGGCCCAGGCGGCGTCCTGCGCCGCTCTGCCGATCTCCAGCGGCAGGGGCTCTGCATCCGGCCGCGTCAGCGTCAGGCGCCAGGGGCTCGCGCCGTCGCCGGGATAGTTGGGCAGCAGGTGGACGCGCAGGCACCAGGTGCCGGGCCGCGGCAGGCGGGCCTGCAAGGCCAGGATGGCCCCGGCCTGCTGAGCTCGCAAGACACTGCCCCCCCGACCGAGCCCCTGCACAACTTGCCAGCCGCTCGAAGCCTTGGCCTGCAGCGGCACGGTCTCGTTGACCGGCGTGCGCGGCTCCACGGCAAACACGGTCACATCGGGCCCACGATGGGCGGCAGCACTCAGCGCCGGCGCGGGCAGCACGGCGGGCTGCAGCCGAAAGTTGGGCCACAGGCCATCGGCCGGTTCCTCGGCCAGGATGCCAGCCCATCGGCCCTGGTTGTAGCGAGCGGTCAGGGCCTTGGTGCGCTGATCTGCAAGGTGAGCACGCGCGGCATGTCGGCTCGCCTCGGCGGGGTCAGCCTCGCGCAGCGCGGCATAGGCCTCCAGCGCGAAGAAGCGTTCATTGGCCAGGGCCGAGGCGCGCAGCGGATAGTCCGCCAGCTGGAAGAACGCGGCGCGCTGGGCGACGGGAACGCGGGGCCGCAAGGCATCGAGTTTCTCCAGCAAGGCCGCGAAGGCAGCCAGGCGCTGGCGCACGGCATCGGCCGCGAGGCCACTGCGCTTTGCGCGCTCGCCGGCCAGGTGGTACTGCAGGTGCTCGGGGCGGCGCTCGAAATTGAGCCGGTAGTAGCCGTCCCACAGCTCGGCCAGTGATGCCGCCATTCGCGGGCCGAAAAGCCTTGCGGCCAGGTCGCGCATGTAGGCCCGCTGGCCCATGGCGCGCACCACGCCCGGGTTCCAGGCCAGGTCGAAGAAATGGCTGAGGTTCAGCTCGGCCGGCTTGATGTCGCCGGCATTGACCATCCACAAGCGCTGCGCGCCGGCATCGAAGGCGCGGCCCAGCTCTTCGTTGACCAGGGCCGGCGGCGTGGTGCTGAGCCAGAGATAGGACAGCGGCGCGCCGAGATAAGACAGGTGGTAGTAGACGCCCGACCCGCCGCTACGCCGCGCTTCGCTGGCCAGAGGCAGGCGACGGAGATAGCCGAAGTTGTCATCAGGCCAGACGAGCGTCACATCGTCCGGAATCTGCAGGCCCGGCGCCGCCTGCATCAGCGTCAGCGTCAGCACCTCCTTGTAGGGCACGAAGATCTGCGGCAGCGCCTCGGGCCGGCCCACATGCCTGGCCAGCAGTTCGCGCTGGTCCGCGATCAGCTGGTTCAGGAGCGCCTGGCGCACGGCCACGCTGCTGCCGCCCTGCATCGGCGAGTCGTGGATGCCGCGCATGCCCAGCGTGTAGAGATTCTCGAAGCGACCGTTGCTGCGCAATCGCTCGGCCCAGTACTCACGCACGCCTTCCGGGTTGGCCGCGTAGTCGTAGCGCTCGGGTTTGTCGGCCCATTCGGCCACGTTGTTGCGCAGCAGGGGCTCGGCATGCGAAGAACCCATGACGATGCCGTAACGCTGCGCCAGCGCCGCGTTCTCCGGGCGCGCATTGAAGGCGCCTGACACCTGGTGCATGGCCGGCCACAGGGTATTGGCCTTGAGACGCAAGAGCAGCTTGAACACCTGCTCATACGTGCGCGGGCCGATGGTCGCAGCCTCGGGCTCGAAGGTGCGTGCGGCCCAGGGGAATAGGCCCCAATCCTCGTCGTTGATGAAGAGGCCGCGGTAGCGCACTGCGGGCCCTTCGGTGTGGGGCGTGGGCAGGGCGAGGTGCAAGGGGCCGCGCCTGAGCGGCGCCACATCCGCCCACCAATGCCAGGGCGAAACGCCCAGCGCCTGCGACAAGGTGTAGACACCGTAGGCCGTGCCACGGCGGTCTGCTCCCGCGATCACCAGCGCCATGGCCACGCCCGGCACAGGCTGGCGCACCAAGGCCATGGTGAAGCATTCCCAGCAGCCGGAGAGCGGCTTGAGATCGAGCTTGCCTTCATTGGCCAGCGCATCGATGGCGGGATGACGACCGATGGTGCCAACCCAGATCTGCAGAGTCGAAGATCTGGACCGGGCGTGCGGCCCGACGCTTGCGCGCATCCCCAGGCGGCGCAGGTCCTGGGCCAGGTCTTGCGCGACGAAGGCTTCGAGTGGATCGGCGTCAGCAGCATGCAGCACTTGCGCATCCTGCAAGGCCACGCTGCCGTGCCGCGGTGATGTACTCACCACCGGCTGCGCCAATGCTGCCGAACCGATAGGCAGCACCAGCAGCAGCGATACAAGAACCCGCTGGATCACGGCTTCGCGCCAAACAGGTGGCGCAGATCGGGCGGCGGCGCATCGCGTTCCACCGCCAGCCAGCCGTCGTTCAATGTCAGCTCGGCCACCTGGATCACGCTGCGCTGGTGATAGCGATCGTCGCCAGAGGCCGCCGCTTCATTGCCCTGATGGACAAAGTAGAAGATGAAGGCCCGCTCGCCGATCACGACCACGTCCGGATGCTGGCCCTTGGCGAGATCGGTGGGATGACGGCCTGGCTCGGCCAACAGTCTTGTCGGTTGTTCCTGCCACTGCGCGGCATCGGCAGAGCGCATCACCAGCAGGCCGCGCCACAGGTCGGCCACCAGCCACCACTGGCCCTTGAAGCGGAACACCTTGGGCCCTTCGGCCGCGCCAGCGGTGATCGGGCCCTGGACCTTCCATTGCTTCAGGTCTGCACTCTCAGCCGCGAACAGGCGGCTGCCTTGCGCCTCGTCCTTGAACCACAGGCGCCAGCGGCCATCGTCCAGCCGCACCACGGAGGCGTCGATGATGCGCTGCGACCCGAGTTCGAGTTGATCTGCACATTGCCAGCGGCGCAGGTCGGTGCTGGTCAGGTGCTGCAGAAAGCGCCTGCCTGTCCAGCGCGAATGGATGCCTGGCACGACGGTCAGCCAGAGGTGATAGCGGCCTTCGTGCTCGATGATCTCCGGTGCCCAATGCGTGCTGCGCTCAGGCGTTCCGCCTGTGCATTCCGCCGGAAACTCGGCATCGCCCTCGCGGTGCCAGGTGTTGCCGTCTTGCGTGCTGGCGATGCCGATGCGCGTGCCATGCACCCAGCTGACGTCCTTGGGATCATCCAGCCGCTGCGTCGCCCGGCGGTTCGTGTAGAACATCTCCCAGCGGCCACGTTGCTTGTTGAAGACCACGGCGGCATCCGCCGCGCCATCAAAGACCGGATCGCGGTAGAGAGGCCGCGGCGCCTGAGCGTCTGCCACGTGCACAAGGCTGGCAAGCACCAAGGCGAAGACGAAACGCGACAGGGACAACAAGGCTGGCATGGCTGGCGCACCGACAGTGAGGCTGCGCAACCATAGCCGCGCGCATTCAGCCTGCGGCAGGCCGCTGACGAATACTCAGCAGCTTGCTTGCTTCGAAAAGAAAAGGCGCAAGCAAGCGGCCAACGCAAAAGGGACCTGCTTTGCAGCAGGTCCCTTCGACGATTCGGGAGATTTGGTGGGCCCTGAAGGATTCGAACCTTCGACCAACGGATTAAGAGTCCGCTGCTCTACCAACTGAGCTAAGGACCCGAATTCTGGTCCGCTTGAGATTTCGTGGTGGGCCCTGAAGGATTCGAACCTTCGACCAACGGATTAAGAGTCCGCTGCTCTACCAACTGAGCTAAGGACCCACGAAACCCAAAAGCAAAATGCAACTGGTGGGATGTGCAGGATTCGAACCTGCGACCAACGGATTAAAAGTCCGCTGCTCTACCGACTGAGCTAACATCCCTCCTTCAGCAGAGCCTCACATTATAGGCGAATTTTTAAAGTCCCAGCAAGCTGTTTTTAGCTGGCGGCAGGGCGCAAAAAAGTCTCCATCAATTCGGCGGCCGCCACCATGCCAAAGCTCGCGGTGACGGTGACGCTGGAGCCATAGCCGGCACAGTTCAAGCTGCCGTCCACATCGCAGGCCTCGCCCTCTTCGCTCACCGGACGATGCACCGCCTCGCGTGAGAAAACGCAGCGGACACCCATCGTGCCCTGGCGCGGCGCACCATTGAATTTGCGCAGGCGCTGGCGCAGCGATGCCAGCAAAGGGTCATGGGTTGTCGCCGACAGGTCTTCCAGCTCGATCAGGTGCGGTGCACGCTTGCCGCCCGCCGCACCGACGGTGACGAAGCCGATCTTCTCGCGCCGCGCCCAATCGGCCAGACAGGCCTTGGCGCGGATCTGGTCGCAGGCATCGATCAGGCCATCGGGACGCACGCCGTTCAAGAGCGAGGGCCAGTTCCCTTCATCGACAAACTCTTCGATCAGCGTGACGCGGCAGGCCGGATTGATGTCGAGCACCCGCTGGCGCAAGGCCTCGACCTTGGACATGCCCACCGTCGCGCCCAGTGCCTGCACCTGACGGTTGATATTCGATTCGGCCACCTGGTCGAGATCGATCAGCGTCAACGCGGCAACTCCTGAGCGCGCAAGCGCCTCAACCGCCCAGGAGCCCACGCCACCCAGGCCGACCACGGCGAAATGCGCCGAGCGCAGGCGCTCATAGCGCGCCTGGCCATAAAGCCGGCGCAGCCCGCCGAAACGCCGCTCGGCGTCGCAGTCGTCGACAAGCTCGCTCATGCTCAGGCGCTGCGCTCAACGCGCCAGATCTGGAAGCGCAGTGCCAGCACCGCACCGCCCATGATGGAGGCCAAGGCAATGAAGCTGCCCACGCTCAAGGTGGACAAGCCCGACAGCCCCTGCCCCACCGTGCAGCCCAGCGCGACCACGCCACCCACGCCCATGAAAATCGCGCCGACCAGATGATTCGCCGTGTCCTCGACACCGCGAAATCCCTCCCAGCGAAAACTCTTGCTGACCAGGGCCCACGCACCCGCGCCGACGATCACGCCCAGCGTGTTGACGATGGCGATGGTCAAGACCTTGCTCTTGTCACTGAAGAACATCAGCCAGTCCAGGCTGTAGGCGATGGGGGCCACAAAGCTCATGCCTTCGATGCGCTCGCGATTGACGCTGCCGACGAAGACTTCCTGCAAGGTGTTCGGGTCTTCCGCCACATGGCCCAGCTTGCCGCTGACCCACCAGATACCGGCCACCGCGAGGCCACAGCCCAGACCGCCGAGCAGCGCATCCAGGCTGCGACCTTCCGGCTTCCAGACAGCCCAGACCAAGAGCCCGCCGCCGATCAAGCCACCGAGCCAGGCAGCGGCCTGCGTCTTGGCCAGGCCCAGCGGCGCGGCCAGCAAGCTGGGTAGGTCCTGCCCGGTCGCCAGGTTGACGGCCACCTTCTCCAGGGTCTCGACGCGCAGCACTGCCGTGATGCCCTTCATGGTGGCAAACGCAGCCACACCCATCACGAAGAAAACAGCCACCGACTTCAGATTGCCCGCGCCGATGCGCACCAGCGTCTTGCTGCCGCAGCCCGAGGCAAGCACCATACCGAAGCCGAACATCAGGCCACCGACGATGGAGGAGAGCCACAGGAGGCGCGGCGCGGCGTAAGCCGTCTTGCTCGCCTCCACCCAGCCCAGCGCGACCATGCCGTTGAAGCCCAGCATCACCACGCCGGCCGCCATGGCCCACATGCGCATGCGGCTCCAGTCGCCCATGTTGACGATGTCGGACACCGCACCCATGGTGCAGAAGTGGCTGCGTTGCGCGATCACGCCGAACAGCGTGGCCAGCGCGAAAGCGGCCCACAGCACCTGGGTGTTGAGGGCATTGATGTCGATGTCTTGCATGGCCGCGATTGTAGGAGGCCATGTCGGCAGCCCTTGCGTCCATGAAAAAGCCCCGCGGGCGCAGGGCCGGCGGGGCTTCGGGGCAGAGTGAGTAGCGAGGCTTACTTCAGCGAAGCGAGGCGTTCCTTGGCGGCTTTGGCCGCTTCGGTACCTGGATAGGTCTTGATCAGGTCTTCCAGGCTGCGCCTGGCGCCCTTCACGTCCTTCAGGTCGGCCTGGCAATTGGCCAGCGTCAACGCTGCATCGGGCGCACGAGGATGGTCCTTGGCGGCGGCGATGAAGGCCTTGAAGCTGACGATCGCGTCCTTGCAGTCGCGGTTGCCGTACTGGGCAATGCCCAGCGAGAAGCGCACCGAGTCGGCATAGCCGCTGGCTGAATAACGTCGCAGGAAGGACTGCAGTGCAGCCTCGGCTTCGGCGAAGTCGCCGCGCTTCACGAGGCCGGTCGCAGCATCGTATTGGCGACGCTCTTCCGGGTCGACCTGGAAGTCCTTGCCATCGAGCGTGACCTTCTGCGGCTCCAGCGGACGCAGGCGCGATTCGAGCACCTGTACCTGCTCGCTCAGCTTGCGCTGCGTGTCCGAGAGCTCGCGGGCGAGCTGCTCGTTCTGGCCGCGCAACTTGGCCACCTCGGAGCGCAAGGCTTCGATCTGGCCATTCAGATCGAGGATGCTGCGCCGCAGGGGCAGCAGCATCTCGTTCATCTGCGCGCTGAGGGCGTCGATCTTGGCCTTCTGCGCCTCGTCGTTCTGCTTGACTTGGGCGCGCAGGTCCAGCACGGCCTTGCGTGCCTCGTCATCGGCAAACAGGGCTGCCTGAGCGGGCAGCCAGGCGAAGGCGGCCACGAGGGCCACCAGTGCGGATGCGCGCCGGATCATCACTTCTTGTCCATCAGTTCAACGCGGCGGTTCTTGGCCCAGGCTTCTTCGGTGCTGCCCTGAACGGCGGGGCGCTCCTTGCCGAAGGAAACCGGCTCGACGCGGTCAGCCGCCACGCCCAGCAGGCTCAGCGACTTGGCCACAGCTTCGGCACGCTTCTGGCCCAGGGCCAGGTTGTACTCGCGGCCACCGCGCTCGTCGGCGTGGCCTTCGAGGTTCAGGCGCACGTTCTTCGAGACACCCAGGCGCTTGGCATGGGCTTCGACCACGCCGCGGTAGTCGTCCTTGACCACGTAGCTGTCGAAGTCGAAATAGATGACGCGCTTGTCGGAGACGGCGGCGGTTTGCTCGGCGTCGATGTCGATGCGCTGGACCTTGGGCTCGGCGACCGGCGTGGGCGTCGCAGGCTTGGCCTCGGCCGGCGGCGGCGGAGTGCGGGTCTCGATCTTCGGCGGCTCATCGAGCTTCACCGGCGTGCTGCAGCCCACGAGAGCGGCGGCGGCCAACAGCGCCAACAGAACTTGGCTTTGCTTCATCATCTTCTTCATTTCATTCGCTCCTAGGAGTACGTCGTCGTTGAAACTTTGGGGAGGAAAGGGAACGGTCACTCAACGGGTGAACGGTCCCCAGGTGGGTGTGCGCATGTCTGCCGTGCTGGCGATCAGCTTGGCCTTGATCTTGCCGTCCAGCGTGGTGGTCATCAAGACATCACGGCCGGCCGAGCGCGTCGCATAGACCAGCAAACGGCCATTGGGCGAGAAGCTGGGGCTTTCGTCATCGAGGGTGTCGGTGATCTGGTTGACCGTGCCGCTGGCAAGGTCCATCACGCAGAGCTTGAAGTTGCCACCCGTGCGCGTGATGTAGGCCAGCGTGCGGCCATCCGGGCTGACGTCCGGGCTGATGTTGTAGCCGCCGACGAAAGTGACCCGCTCGACGCCGCCGCCGCTGGACGACATGCGGTAGATCTGCGGCGCGCCGCCACGGTCGGAGACGAAATAGATTGAACGGCCGTCAGGCGAAAACACCGGTTCGGTGTCGATGGCCGAGCTCTGCGTCAGTCGACGCGGATCACCGCCGGTGCGATTGACGATGAAGAGCTGAGAACCGCCCTCGCGCGACAAGGTCATCGCGATCTGCGAGCCATCGGGCGAGTAGGCGGGTGCGCTGTTGGTGCCCCGGTAGGCAGCCACTTGGCGACGAGCACGGGTGAACAGGTCTTGCGTGTAGATCACTGCCTTGCGTGCCTCGAAAGACACATAGGCCACCTCACGGCCATCCGGCGACCATGCAGGCGAGATGATGGGTTCGTGGCTGGTGAGCGCTTCCTGGCCGCCCTCGCCGTCCGAGTCCGAGATGATCAGCTTGTAGCGCGAGCCAACCTTCGTGACATAGGCCAGCCGGGTGGCAAACACGCCGCGCTCGCCGGTCAGCTTCTGATAGATCCAGTCGGCTATCCGGTGGGCACCGACGCGAACATCGTCCGGCGCAACCAGGTGGCTCTCGCCGCCCAGGTCCGCACCCTTGACCACATCCCAGAGCTTGAAGCGCAGGTCGATGCGGCCATCCGCCAGGCGGGTGGCCGAACCGCCGGCCACGGCGTCCACGTTGCGGCCGCGCCATTCGCTGAAGGCCGGTTGGCTGGTTTCGCTCAGGCCTGCCGGCGCATCGACAACCCGGAACTGGCCGCTGCGCTCAAGGTCGGCACGCACGATGGCGGCAACGGCCTGGCCGGCCACAGATTCATTCAGGAAACTCGGGATCGAGATCGGCATCTGCGTCGTGCCGACGCCAGCGATCTCGACGCGGAACTGAGCCCAGGCCGGCAGTGCCAGGCCGGAAGCGACAGTGGCAGCCAGCAGGTTGCGGCGGGTCAGCGGGGTGTTCGAGGCGGCGTTTGACTGGTCAGGCATGCGCATGGGTTGGGTGGCAGCGAAGCAGATATCCCTTGTCCTGGAGGCCGTTATTCTGCCTCACCCGCAAGAGCATCCCGGCGCAACCCCGCACATGCCTGTAAAAGATGGTGGTCCCAGAGTCGCCAAAGTCTCGCGGAACAAGGTCCACATGGGCGAAATGCGCACACCCGGAAACTCTGGCAGTTGGGACCTGACACTAGAGCAGCACGATGTCGTAGTGCTCGGTCTGGTTGGTCGGCTCGGCCGACAGCGAAATCGGCTTGCCGATGAAATCCGACAGGCCAGCCAGGTGCTGGCTCTCCTCGTCCAGCAGCATCTCGACCACATTGGCGGCGGCCACGACGCGGAACTCCTTGGGCGAGAACTGGCGCGCCTCGCGCAGGATCTCGCGCATGATGTCGTAGCAGACCGAACGTGCCGTCTTGACCTGGCCGCGGCCTTCGCAGGTCGGGCAGGGCTCGCACAGCATGCGGGCCAGCGATTCGCGGGTGCGTTTGCGCGTCATCTCCACCAGGCCAAGCTGCGTGAACCCGCCCACGGTCACCTTGGTGCGGTCGCGGCTCAACTGCTTCTTGAATTCGCTCAGGACAGAAGTCTTGTGCTCCTCGCGCGTCATGTCGATGAAGTCGACAATGATGATGCCGCCCAGATTCCTCAAGCGCAGCTGGCGCGCGATGGCGCCGGCCGCTTCGAGATTGGTCTTGAAGATGGTGTCGTCGAAATTGCGGGCACCCACGAAGCCGCCGGTGTTGACGTCGATCGTCGTCATCGCCTCTGTCTGGTCGACGATCAGGTAGCCACCCGACTTCAGGTCCACTCGCCGGGCCAGCGCGCGGTCCAGCTCGGCATCGATATTGTTCAGGTCGAAGATCGGCCGCTCACCCTTGTAATGCTCCAGCTTGGCCGTGGCCGCCGGCATGTAGACCTCGCCAAAGCCCTGCAGCACATCGAACTGCAGCTTGGAGTCGATGCGGATCGAGCCGGTGCGGTCCGTCGTCAGGTCGCGCAGCACGCGCTCCACGAGGCTCAGGTCCTGATGCAGCAAGGTACCCGGGGGCGAGCGGAAAGAACGCTCGCGGATGGTCGCCCAGGTCTTGCGCAGATAGGCGATGTCAGCCGCCAGCTCTTCGTCAGTCGCGTCTTCGGCATTGGTGCGCAGGATGAAGCCACCGCCGCCGCCCTCCTCGGCCTTGCCCACAAGGGCCTGCATGCGCGCACGCAGCTGCTCGCGGGTTTCGGGCGAGCCGATCTTCTGCGAGATGCCGATGTGCTCGTCCTGCGGCAGGAACACCAGCATGCGCCCGGCAATGCTGACCTGGCTGGAAAGCCTGGCGCCCTTGGTGCCTATCGGGTCCTTGATCACCTGCACGGTCAAGGCCTGGCCCTCGAAGACCAGGCGCTCGATCGGCGTCGGCACGCCCGCCTCGTTGTGCGGCGCGCGGCCATGGTTGTTGCCGTTCACGTGCAGGTCGGCCACATGAAGAAAGGCGGCGCGCTCCAGGCCGATATCGATGAAGGCGGACTGCATGCCCGGCAACACGCGGGCCACCTTGCCCGAGTAGATGTTGCCGACCAGGCCGCGCTCCAGCGTGCGCTCGATGTGCAGCTCCTGGACCGAGCCGTTCTCGACGACGGCCACCCGCGTTTCCTGCGGCGACCAGTTGATCAGAATGTCTTCCATGTCTTCACAGACCCCAAGGTTCCAGCAACTGTGCCGTCTCGAAGAGCGGCAGGCCCATGATGCCTGAGTAAGAGCCGGCGATGTGCGAGATCCATGCAGCGGCTTCGCTCTGGATCGCATAGGAGCCAGCCTTGCCGAAGGGCTGGCCGCCGTCCACATAGCGCTGCAGAACCGCTTGCGACACCGGCGCGAACTCGACTTCGGAAACGCTCAATCGCGCATCGCGGCGTGCGCCCAGACCCACCGCGACACCGGTGATCACTCGGTGGCGGCGGCCGGCCAGGCGCGTGAGCATGGCCAGGGCTTCTGCCGCATCGACGGGCTTGCCAAGGATGTCGTCGTCGATGGCCACCGTCGTGTCCGAGCACAGCACCGGCGCCGGCGGCAGGCCGCGGCGCTCCAGGCGCTGCAATGCAGCGTCGAGCTTCAACTGGGTCACGCGCTGCACATAGGCCTCGGGCTTCTCGCCGGGGAGCACCGCTTCGAGCGCTTCAGCGTCTTCCTCTGCCGTGGGCAGCAGCAGCTCCAGCTTCACACCGATCTGCTCCAGCAGCTGGCGGCGGCGCGGGCTTTGCGAGGCCAGGTAGAGAAAGTCGAAGGAGGTTGCTGACGGAGAGGCGCTCATTCTCGGTGGTAGGGATGGTTGACCATGACCGTCCAGGCCCGGTACAGGCCTTCCGCCAGCAGGACGCGTGCGAAGGCGTGAGGCAGGGTCAGGTCCGACAGGCGCAGGGTCTCGTCGGCCGTGGCCTTCAGGTCGGGGTGCAGGCCGTCGGGCCCGCCGATGATGAGCGCCGCGTCGCGCCCCTCGCCCATCCAGAGTTTGAGCCTCTCGGCGAGCTGCATCGTGGTGCGCTGGTGCCCGCGCTCATCCAGGATGATGCGGCGCACACCCTTGGGCAACGCAGCCTCGATGCGCTGCGCTTCGGCCGCCATCATCTGCTCGACCGACTTGCCGGCGCCACGAGGCTCGGCCTTGACCGCCTTCAGCTCGAGCTTCAGCTCGGGCGGAAAGCGCTTGGCGAAGTCCTCGTAGGCCGTGTCAGCCCAGGCCGGCTGGCGCTGGCCGACGGCAACAAGCCAGAGCCGCATCTACAGAATCAGCGCGCCGACTTCTTGGCGGGCGCTGCCTTCTTGGCTGCTGGCTTTGCTGCGGGCTTGGCCGCCACGGCGGTCTTGCGGCCCACGGTCTTGGTGACGGCCTTCTTGGCCGGTGCAGCCTTCTTGGCTGCGGGCTTGGCGGCGCCGACCTTGATCGTCTTCACCGGCGCTTCAGCCGCCACGCGGGTGGCTGGCGTGCGCGCGGCGGGGGTACGGGTAGCCGGTGTACGCGTGGCTGGCGTGCGGGTTGCGGGTGTACGGGTTGCGGGCGTCTTGGCAGCCGTCTTGCCTGCGGGCTTGCGCAGCGGCGGCTTGGCTGCGGCGACCTTCTTGGCCGCAGGCGCTGCCTTCTTGGCAGCCGGAGCCGCCTTCTTGGCCGCAGCCGTCTTGGTGCCGGTGACCTTGGAGGGCGCTGCCGACGGTGCCGTCTTCTTGGCTGGCGCCTTGCCAGCATTCTTCTTGGCAGGCTTGGCTGGTGCTTCGTCTTCCGGCTCGGAAGCCTTTACCAGGCGCACTTCGCCGTCGCCCAGCTTCAGCTTGACCGGCTTGCCGCCCCAGATTTCTTCGAGGTGGTAGTAGTCACGGATGGCAGGCTGCATCACGTGCACGACGGCGGCACCGCAGTCCACGATGATCCATTCGCCGTTGTCTTCACCTTCGGTGCGCATCACCTGCATGCCGCGCTCCTTGACCGTCACCCGCACGCTGGAGGCCAGTGCCTTGGTCTGGCGGTTGCTGGTGCCCGAGGCAATGATCACGCGCTCGAACAGCGGCGACAGATGCTCGGTATTGAAGACCTGGATGTTCTGGGCCTTCACGTCTTCCAGACCATCGACGATGGCGCGCTGCAGCTTACGAATGTCCATTCAGTGACTCACTCTCTGTAGAGGCGGTGCCGGGAAATATAACCCGCGACCGCGTTGCCCACCATGGGGCGGATGTCCTCGCCACGCATCACTTTTTGACGCACGGCTGTGGCTGAATGCTCCATGGCCGGCAATGCCAGCTTGAAGCTCTGATGGGGGGTGACCTGCAGTTCCGGTGCTGCCTGGATGGCTTCGCCGGCACGGGCCGCCACGGCAATCGTGGCACGCTGCAGGATCTCGGGCCAGTCGCGCCAGGTGTTCAAGCGGGCGTACTGGTCCTGGCCGATGATGAGGAAGAGCTGCTCGCCCGGGTGATTCGCTGCTCTTTCGCGCAGGGTCTCCACCGTATAGCTGGCGCCGGTTCGGCGCATTTCGCAGTCGTCCAGTTCAAAGCGCGATTCATCGTCGATCATCAGCTCGACCATGGCGCGCCGGTGTTCGGCCGGGGCCAATTGTCGCCCAGCTTTCTGCCAGGGCTGGCCGGCGGGTATCCAGAGCAGTTTGTCGAGCTTCAATTCGGCCAGCGCGCAGGCCGCCAAGGCCCGGTGCGCCAGGTGCGGCGGATCGAAGCTGCCGCCGAACAGCCCGACCCGCGGCGCCAGCATCAAGGGCATGTCAAAGCCACAGATGCGTGGCCGGCTCGTCGGCCCAGTCACGGGGGCGCAGGAAGTCCGAATAAAGCTTCGCCTCGGGCGAGCCCTCTTCCGGTTGCCAGTCGTAACGCCACTTCACCAGCGGCGGCATCGACATCAGGATGGCCTCGGTGCGGCCACCCGACTGCAGGCCGAACAGCGTACCGCGGTCGAACACCAGGTTGAACTCGACATAGCGGCCGCGCCGATAGGCCTGGAAGTCGCGCTCGCGCTCACCATAGGCATAGCCCTGGCGGCGCTCGACGATCGGCAGATAGGCCGGCAGGAAGGCATCACCCACCGAGCGCATCGTGGCAAAGGCCGCTTCAAAGCCGCCCTCGGCGTAATCGTCGAAGAAGACGCCGCCCACGCCGCGCGGCTCGTTGCGATGCTTCAGGAAGAAGTACTCGTCGCACCAGGTCTTGAAGCGCGGGAACAGATCCGCTCCATGCGGCGCCAGCGCCTCGCGGCAGGTGCGATGGAAATGCTGGGCATCACGCTCGAAGCCGTAGTACGGCGTCAGGTCCATGCCGCCGCCGAACCAGACGACCGGCTCACGGCCAGCCGGCAGGGCCGCAAACATGCGCACATTCATGTGCACCGTCGGCACAAAGGGGTTCTGCGGATGGATCACCAGCGAAACGCCCATGGCCTCGAAAGGCGCGCCCGCAAGTTCGGGGCGATGCTGGGTGGCCGACGGCGGCAAGACCCGGCCCCGCACATGCGAGAAATTGCAGCCGCCGCGCTCGAACACCGCACCGCCCTCGATCAGGCGCGAGACGCCATCGCCCTCGAGCCGGCCGCCAGGCTCGCGCTGCCAGCCGTCGCTGATGAATTCACCGCCATCCGCCGCCTGCAAGCCGGCAATGATGCGCTGCTGCAGGTCGAGCAGATAGCTGCGTACTGCTTGGGTTTCCATGCTCAGGTCCTCAGCTTGACCGGCCCGGCCAGCTCGGGCCGCTTGCCGCGATAGGGCGCCAGCACCTTGGCGAACAGGGCGAAGTCCTTGTCCGGGTCGCCGCTCAGCTCGACGAAGTCGGTCAGGCCCACGGTCTTGGTCGCGAAGTCGAAGTAGGCCAGGCCCACCGGCGCCTGCGCCTGTACGGCGACATGGTAGGAGCCCGAACGCCAGCCGCTCACCAGCGAGCGCGTGCCCTCCGGCGCCACGGCCAGCCAGAAAAGTTCCCTGTTGGCGCGCGCCGCCTTCATCTGGTCTGCGGTGTTGCCGACCAGGCCGCTGGCATTCGCACGGTCCACCGGAATGCCGCCGATACCGCGGGCCCAGGGGCCCAGCAGCGGGATCTTGAACAGGCTGTCCTTGCCCCACCAGCGCGCCTGGATGCCGAAGGCCCACTTGACCAGCACGCCGAGGATGAAATCCCAGTTCGAGGTGTGCGGGTAGACCATGATCACGCCCTGCCCGGCTGGCAGGCCTTCATAGCGCAGCGTCCAGCCGGCCATGCGAAGAATGCCTTGCGCGATGCTGCTGCCAGGCGCCTTGAACTCGGCCTTGCCGGCGATCAGGCGGGGCAACTCGGGGTTCGTCGTGCTCAACGCTTGACCGCCCGATGGCCGATGTCCTGCCGGTACTGCTTGCCGGCGAACTGGATGCCGCTCAGCGCCTCGTAGGCATGCTGCTGCGCCGTCTTCACCGATTCGCCCAGGGCCGTCACGCAAAGCACGCGGCCGCCGCTGGTGACGAGCGTGCCGTCTTTGTCAGCCGTACCGGCATGGAAGACCATGGCGTTGTCGGTTTCAGCCGGCAGACCGGTGATCGCGTCGCCCTTGCGTGGGTTGAGCGGATAGCCTTCGGCCGCCAGCACCACGCCCAGCGCCACGCGGCGGTCCCATTGCAGCTCGACCTGGTCGAGCGTGCCATCCGTGGCGTGCAGCATCACCTCCAGCAGGTCGCTCTTGAGCCGCATCATGATGGGCTGGGTTTCCGGATCGCCCATGCGGGTGTTGAACTCGACCGTGCGCGGCTGGCCGTGGCTGTCGATCATCAGGCCGGCATAGAGGAAGCCGGTGAAGGGAATGCCGTCTCGGGCCATGCCGGAAATGGTCGGCATGATGATCTCGTGCATCACCTTGGCATGCACGTTTGGCGTGACCACCGGTGCGGGCGAGTAGGCGCCCATGCCGCCGGTATTCGGGCCGGCATCGCCGTCCAGCAGGCGCTTGTGGTCCTGGCTCGTTGCCAGCGAGATCACGTTCTTGCCGTCACACAGCACGATGAAGCTGGCCTCCTCGCCTTCGAGGAACTGCTCGATGACGACGCGCGCGCCACCTTCGTTGTGCACCACGCCGAGCTTGTTGTCCGCGAGGATCCAGTCGATGGCTTCATGCGCCTCGGTCAGCGTCATCGCGACGACCACACCCTTGCCCGCCGCCAGGCCGTCGGCCTTGATGACGATGGGTGCGCCCTGTGCATCCACATAGGCGTGGGCGGCCGCAGCGTCGGTGAAGGTGTCGTAGGCAGCCGTCGGGATGCCGTGGCGCTTCATGAAGTCCTTGGCGAAGGCCTTGCTCGATTCGAGCTGCGCGGCCGCCTTGGTGGGGCCGAAGATGCGCAGGCCGCGCGCGCGGAATTCGTCCACCACCCCGGCAGCCAGGTAGGCCTCGGGGCCGACGACGGTCACCGAAATCTTCTGCTCGACAGCGAAGTCGGCCAGCGCCTTCACGTCCGTCAGCGGCACGTTCTTGAAGCGGACGTCATGCGCCGTGCCGCCATTGCCTGGCGCCACATAGATCTGCGAAACACGCTCGCTTTGCGAGAGCTTCCAGGCCAGCGCGTGTTCACGCCCGCCGTTGCCAATGACCAGAACTTTCATGCCGACCTCCGCAGGGCCGCCCCAAGGAGGGCGAACGCCCCCGCGGGGGGCAGCAAGTGACAACTTGCGTGGGGGCTCATGCTTCTATGCTCGCGTTGTGATACAGGGCCTGGGTGTCGTCGAGGTCTTCCAGCATGTCCAGGAGCTTCTGCATGCGCTCGGCGTCCTCGCCTGACAGCTCGATCGTGTTTTCCGGGCGCATCGTCACTTCGGCCACGTCGGCGGTGAAGCCTGCAGCTTCCAGCGCGTTCTTGACGGCTTCGAACTGAGTCGGCGGCGTCAACACCTCGATGGCGCCGTCGTCATCGGTGATCACATCGTCGGCACCGGCTTCCAGCGCGACGTCCATGATCTTGTCTTCCGAGGCGCCGGGCGCGTAGATCAGCTGGCCGCAATGCTTGAACTGGAAGGCCACTGCGCCCTCGGTGCCCATATTGCCGCCGTACTTGCTGAACATGTGGCGCACTTCGGCCACGGTGCGCACGCGGTTGTCCGTCATCGTGTCCACGATGATGGCCGCGCCGCCGATGCCATAGCCTTCGTAGCGGATTTCCTCGTAGCTCACGCCCTCGAGGTTGCCCGAGGCCTTGTCCACGTTGTACTTGATGCGGTCCGCCGGCATGTTGGCGGCCTTGGCCTTTTCAATGGCCAGACGCAGGCGCGGATTGGCGCTCAGATCGGCACCGCCCTGACGGGCCGCGACGGTGATTTCACGGATGATGCGGGTCCAGACTTTGCCGCGCTTTTCGTCTTGGCGACCCTTGCGGTGCTGGATATTGGCCCACTTCGAATGACCTGCCATCTTGGCTTGCTCCTGGCCTGCATATTGGTTGGATAGACTGCGATTTTAGTTCCGACATCACATCGCCTCGGCGATATGAGTCTTCTCTGAGCCGCAAGCGCCTTAGTTCCGACATCACATCGCCCCGGCGATATGAGTCTTCTCTGAAGTGCAAAGCGCTATAGCCCCCCGATCTGGAGCTCTCCCGATGGCCGATCCAATCCTGCTGGCGCGCAACGCCGCCACCGAATGCCTGCTGCTGCCCCAGTTGGCCAACCGACATGGCCTGATCACCGGGGCCACCGGCACCGGCAAGACCATCAGCCTGCAAAAGCTTGCAGAGTCCTTCAGCACGCTTGGCGTGCCGGTCTTCATGGCCGACGTGAAGGGCGACCTGACCGGCATTTCACAGGTCGGCACGCCCTCCGAGAAGCTGCTGGCCATCCTCAAGGAACGGGGCATCGAGCCGCCCGCCCGCGCCGCCTGCCCGACCACGCTGTGGGATGTATTCGGCGAGCAAGGCCATCCGGTGCGCGCCACGGTCTCCGACATGGGGCCACTCTTGCTGGCACGCATGCTGGCCCTGAACGAAACCCAGGCCGGCGTGCTGCAACTGGTGTTCAAGATCGCTGACGACAACGGCCTGCTGCTGCTGGACCTGAAAGACCTGCGCGCCATGCTGCAGTACGTGGGCGACAACAGCAGCCAGTTCACCACCGAATACGGCAACGTCTCGGCCGCTTCCATCGGCGCGATCCAGCGCGGCCTCCTGCAGATCGACGCCCAGGGCGGCGACAAGTTCTTCGGCGAACCGATGCTCAACATCGCCGACCTGATGCAGACCGAGAGCGGTGCCGGCGTCATCAACATCCTGGCCGCCGACAAGCTGCTGGCCTCGCCGCGCCTCTACGCCAGCTTCCTCCTGTGGATGCTCTCCGAGCTGTTCGAAACCCTGCCCGAGGTGGGCGACCTGGACAAGCCCAAGCTCGTCTTCTTCTTCGATGAGGCCCACCTGCTCTTCAAGGATGCGGCGCCGGCCCTGGTCGAGCGCATCGAGCTGGTTGTGCGCCTGGTCCGCTCCAAGGGCGTCGGCGTCTATTTCGTGACCCAGAACCCGCTGGACATTCCCGACTCCGTGCTCGGCCAGCTCGGCAACCGGGTCCAGCATGCGCTGCGCGCCTTCACGCCGCGCGACCAGAAGGCGGTCAAGGCCGCCGCCGAAACGATGCGGGCCAAGCCGGGGCTGGACATCGAAACCGCGATCACCGAGCTGGCCGTGGGCGAAGCCCTGGTCAGCCTCCTGGACGAGAAAGGCCGGCCCAGCATCACCGAGCGGGTCTTCGTGCTGCCACCGGGCAGCCAGATCGGCCCGATCAAGCCCGAGCAGCGCCAGGCCCTGATCCAGAGCTCGCTGGTGGCGGGCGTGTACGAGAAGGCAGTGGACCGCGAATCGGCCTACGAGAAGCTCAAGGGCAAGCCGGCGGCGGCTGCGCCTTCGGCTCCGAGCGCCGGCCCCGCCGCTCCGCCGCCATCGATGCCCACGCCAAGCACTGCCCAAGTCCCGACGGACGATGGCGGCGGCATGCTTGGCGGCCTGAAGGACGTGCTCTTCGGCTCGACCGGCCCGCGCGGCGGCCGGCGTGAAGGGCTTGCGGAAGCCGCCGCCAAGTCGGCCATGCGCTCGATCGGCTCCTCGGTAGGCCGAGAAATCATCCGTGGCGTGCTCGGCAGCATCCTCGGCGGCGGAGGCAGCCGGCGCCGCTGAGGCCCCCGCTCGCGCCGCATCGGCGGCGTTTCGCACCCGGCCTGAACCCTTGGTCGCAGCCGCATGGCGGGGCGGCGACCAGGGCCTCAGCATTCAAGCCTGTCAACACGCAATACACAGGAAGCGCCATGCAAACTGCCGCCATCATCCTCACGCACATCCCCGTCTGGGTCTGGGCCATCCTCGCCTTCCTGGTCCTCATGGGCTTGCGCCTGAGCCGTGAGCGACGCATGTCCAGGCTGCGTCTGATGCTGGTGCCGGCGATCTTTCTGGCCTATGGCGCCTGGGGGATCGAAAACACCTTCGGCTTTGCAGCCACGCCGATCCTGGCCTGGGGCGCCGGCCTGCTGACCAGCCTGACCCTGGTCCGCTGGAGCGGCTGGCCCGGGCGCGCCCGCGTCGAGGGCGGCCAATACGTGGTGCCCGGCAGCTGGATCCCGATGGGCCTGATGCTGGCCATCTTCGTCGGCAAGTTCATCCTGGGCATGGGCCTGGCGATGAACCCCGCGCTGGCCCTGCAGACCGACGTGGCCATCGGCTTCAGCAGCCTGTTCGGTGCGCTGAGCGGCGCCTTCCTCGGCCGCACGCTGAACATACTTGGCCTCGGCCGCACCAACGCCCAAGCGGCCTTTGCATGAAGAACATCCACACGCCCTGGGCCGAGCGCAGCCGCGAGGACTGGCTGCGCTGGGCCGCCTGGCAGATTGGCACCGTTGCCGCAGCCGCCACAGCCGTCACCATCGGGCTGGTGCTGCTCTTGCAACAGCCCGTGGGCATCACCGCGGTGTTCTGCTTCTGCATCGCCGCCGGCTGCTCCGTTGCAGTGCAAGCGATGCGCCGCGGCGTCGAGCTCTTTTGCGAGCACCTGCTGCACAGGCCGGCGCCCGCCTGGCTGCGCGAGGTCCTCAGCCTGGTGCTGGGCACGATGATCGGCTACACCATTGGCAACGAGCTGGCAGTGCTGTTGACCGGCATCCAGAACAGCGGCATCTTCGATGTCAGCCTGCGCCGCGCGGTGACCATGGTGTTCATCGCCATCGTGCCGGGCGCTGCGATCACGCTGTTCTTCGTCGGCCAGAGCCGCATCGCGAATGCCGAGACCCAGGCCCAGCAAGCAGCCCGCATCGCCGCAGAAACGCAATTGCGCCTGCTGGAGTCGCAGCTTGAACCGCACATGCTGTTCAACACGCTGGCCAATCTGCGCGTGCTGATCGGCATGGACCCGGCCCGGGCCCAGGCCATGCTGGACCAGCTCATCGCCTTCCTGCGCGCCACCCTGCAGGCCTCGCGCAGCGGCAGCCATCCCTTGAGTGCCGAGTTCGCCCGACTGAGCGACTACCTGGCCCTGATGCAGGTGCGCATGGGCTCGCGCCTGCGGCCCGCTTTCCAGCTGCCGGCCGAACTGGCCGGGCTGGAGATTCCGCCGCTGCTCCTTCAGCCGCTGGTCGAGAACGCGATCAAGCATGGGCTGGAGCCGCATGTGGAAGGCGGCGAGCTCGTCGTCCGCGCTGAGATGCAAGGCCAGGTCCTGCTGCTGCAGGTGCAGGACAGCGGCGCCGGCCTTTCAGCCACACCCGATGCCGCCGGCACGGGCTTCGGTCTGCAGCAGGTACGCGAGCGCCTGGCCACGCGCTACGGCCCGAGCGCCAGCCTGGAAATCAGCCCTGCCCCCGGTGGCGGCACGCTTTGTTCGATACGGATTCCACAGCCATGAAGCCCATCACTGCCCTGATTGCCGAAGACGAAGCCCTGCTGGCCGAGAACCTGCGCCAGGAGCTGGCCAAGCTCTGGCCGGAGCTGCAGATCGTGGCCCAGGTGGCGCACGGCCAGGCGGCGGTCGATGCGGCCCTGGCCCACAAGCCGACCCTGTGCTTCCTGGACATCCGCATGCCCGGCATGACGGGGCTGGAAGCCGCCGCAGCGCTGACCGAGGACTGGCCCGAGGGCGAGCCCTTCCCCAAGCTGGTCTTCGTCACCGCCTACGACCAGTACGCCTTGCAGGCCTTCGAGCATGCGGCGGTCGACTATGTGCTCAAGCCCGTGCAGCCCGAGCGGCTGGCACAGACGGTCGCCCGGCTCAAGGAGGCCCTCGCACCCAAGCAGGACGATGCCTTGCAAGCCGCCGTCCAGCAATTGCGTGGCCTGCTCAGCGCCGCGCCGGCCGCAACTGCCGCCCAACCCTTGCGCCTTCTGCAGGTCAGCGTGGGCAGCAGCATCGTGATGGTGCCGGTGGACGAGGTGATTTTTTTCGAAGCGGCCGACAAGTACGTGCGCGTCATCGTCACGAGCGGCAAGGAGCATCTGGTGCGCATCTCCCTGCGCGAACTTCTGCCCCAGCTCGACACCTCACGCTTCTGGCAGATTCATCGCAGCATCGTGGTGCGCAGCGATGCGATCGAGCGGGCGGTGCGCGACGAAGCCGGCAAGCTCAGCCTGCATCTGCATGGCTGCAAGGAGCGGCTGGGCGTCAGCCGCATGTATGCCCATCTGTTCAAGGGCCTCTAGCCTAAGAGCCCTGTGTGCCCTGGTAGGCCTGCTGCAGGAGTTGCTGTGCCTTGAGGATGGTTGGATCGGTGCTGGTCTTGGCGCTGGTCGTGCGGCTGTTCGACAGCTTGGTGGCGGCGCTCAGCAAGGCGTCTTCCTGCTTCTTCAGCGCCGTCAGTCGGTTGCCGAGGCTGCTCAGCGCTGAAGTGAGCCGGCTCGAGCTGCTGAGCCCACCCTCGGCCAGCTTGCCCACGGCCGCGCCGAACTGCGAGAGCGCGCCCGTGACACCCTTGCCGTTCGCGGCCAGCGCCGTCTTGAGGGCGGCGGCATCCAACTTCACGGTGCCGTCCGCCTGCGCCCTGATGCCCAGTGCATGCAGGGTGGGCGGTGCCGTGCGCTGGTTCAAGGCACGGCGCAGATCGCCCAACAGGGTGCTGCTGCCCAGGTTCGACCCGCCTTGGGCGAAAGCCTCGCGCGCGCCGGAAGTCGCGCTGTTGTAGTCCGCCGCGAAGGCCTCGAGCGCCGACTGGACGGCGGCCGGCGTGCTGCCGGAACCGAGCTTGCCCAGGCCGCCGGCCGTGCCGACCAGCGAGGCCAAGGCCGATTTGTATTTGCCAAGCACCGACAGCGAGGTCGCCGTCGATTGCTCCTGCGCCACCACGCGCTCGCGTGCCTTGGCCAAGGCCGGTGAGATCTTGCTCAGGCTGTCGGCGCTCAGAGTGGTCTTGCTCGAGCCGGCTTGCGACAGCGTGCTGTCGCCGCGGCCGACCAGGCCGGAAAGGCTTTGCAGGTCCATGGGTTTGCTTGTCCAATGCCAAGGCTTCAGGGTAGCCCCAGAGGGCGCCGCCAGCGGCCGGAAAAGCCGCGCCAAGCCCTGCCTGATCCACCGGCGCCGTCCAATGGCCACTGGCGCCCTGCCTTGTCCATTCGTCACATTTCCCGGGCCGGCCGGGCCGGCGCGCCGCAGAATTCGTTCCATACCAGACCAACATCCAGGAGCGAGAAATGAGCAGCAACGAGCAAAGCCTGAGCAACACCACCACCACAAGCGCCGACGACGAACTGCACATGCTGGCAAAGCGCCGCGTGGACCAGAAAATGGGCTTCTACACCCACGCCCTGGTCTATGTGCTGGTCAACCTGGGCCTCTATGTGCTCGGCCATGCCGGCAGCGACTGGGGCTGGGGCCATGGCCGCTGGCACTTCGTGCCGATGGTGCCCTGGGGCATCGGCCTGGCGATCCACGGCATCGTCACCTTCGTGTCACTGCAGGGCGGCGATCTGCGCCAGCATCTGATGGACAAGGAACTCGAAACCCTGCGCCGCCGCCAGCAGCGATAATTCGTGCCCAAGCAAATTGCACAGCCCCGGACCGGCGCCGGGGCGCCTCTATGTCCCATACCAGCGACGACGCCAAGCCCGTCAGCAACAACTTCCTTCGCGCCATCATCGAGCGCGACCTCGACGCCGGCCTGACCCAGGGCCGCAAGTTCGCCGGCACGCCCGGTGACGCGGCCCACCACGAGGGCGGCCAGGTCGACCCGGCCAGGATCCGCACCCGCTTCCCGCCCGAGCCGAACGGCTACCTGCACATCGGCCATGCCAAGAGCATCTGCCTGAACTTCGGCCTGGCACGCGACTACGGCGGCATCTGCCACCTGCGCTTCGACGACACCAATCCGGAGAAGGAAGAGCAGGAGTACGTCGACGCGATCAAGGAGATGGTCACCTGGCTGGGCTGGGACTGGAACGCGGGTGGCACCTCGCACCTGTTCTTCGCCAGCAACTACTTCGACTTCATGTACCGCGCGGCCGAGTACCTGATCGAACAGGGCCTGGCCTATGTGGACGAGCAGACGCCCGACGAGATGCGCGCCAACCGCGGCGACTTCACGACGCCCGGCAAGGACAGCCCGTTCCGCAGCCGCACGCCGCAAGAGAACCTGGCGCGCTTCCGCGAGATGCGTGATGGCCAGCATGCCGACGGCGCCATGATTCTGCGCGCCAGGATCGACATGGCCTCGCCGAACATCAATATGCGCGACCCGGCCCTGTATCGCATCCGCCGCGCCACCCATCACAACACCGGCGACCAGTGGTGCATCTATCCGATGTACACCTTCGCCCACCCGATCGAAGACGCGCTGGAGCGCATCACGCACAGTCTGTGCACGCTGGAGTTCGAAGACCAGCGCCCGTTCTACGACTGGCTCTTGAACGCCTTGGCCGATGGCGGCCTGCTGGCCCGCCCGCTGCCGCATCAATACGAGTTCGGTCGCTTCAACCTCTCCTATGTGGTCACCAGCAAGCGCAAACTGAAGCAGCTGGTGGACGAGCAGCATGTGACCGGCTGGGACGACCCACGCATGCCCACCCTGGTCGGCATGCGCCGCCGCGGCTACACGCCGGAGGCCGTGCGCGCCATGGTCGAGTCCACCGGCGTGACCAAGACCAATGCCTGGCTGGAATACTCGGTGCTCGACGGCTATCTGCGCGCCGACCTGGAAGGCAAGGCCGCGCGCGCCAGCGCGGTGCTGGACCCGGTGAAGCTCAAGCTCACCAACTGGGTCGAGCTGTTCGGCAGCGCCGAGCACAAGGAAGCCTGCCACGCCCCGGCACATCCCCATGTGCCTGAACTGGGCACGCGCAACTTCACGCTGGGCCCCGATGTCTGGATCGAGCGCGAAGACTTCCAGGAAGTGGCGCCCAAGGGCTACCACCGTCTGTATCCGGGCAACAAGGCTCGCCTGAAGTACGGCTACATCGTCGAGTGCACGGGCTGCGAGAAGGACGAGAACGGCAACATCACCGCCGTGCTCGCCACGATCGTTCCGGACACCAAGAGCGGCACGCCGGGCGCCGATTCAGTGAAGGTCAAGGGCGTGATCACCTGGGTGAGCGCGCATGAAGCGATTGCCGCCGAGGTGCGCCTGTACGACCGCCTGTTCACCGAAGAACAGCCGGATGCGGGTGGCCGCGATTTCCTCGAGGTGCTGAACCCGGGCAGCAAGAAGGTCGTTACAGCGTACCTGGAGCCTTCCTTGTCTGCTGTGGCTGCGGATACCAAGTTCCAGTTCGAGCGGCATGGCTACTTCGTGGCCGATCGTGTGGACCACAGGGCAGGCAAGCCGGTGTTCAACAAGATCACCGGCTTGCGGGACAACTTCACCAAGTAGGGCTCGCGTGCAGTAGCGCCTGCTCTCGGCACGTTGCGGCCGTTCGCGAAGCCACGTCGGGAGAGCGTTGCACGGCAACCCGGGCAGCCGCACGGCTCAGGCAAGGGGGCCGGCCTTGCAGGCCGACTCCCCTGCGCTGCTCGCAACTCGGGGCGGCACGCAACTCGCTCCACTCACTTCGTTCGTGCCGCTCAGACAGGGCGTGCCAAGTCAGTCGTTGAGGCACGCTGCGCGTGCTGCCCCCGAGCCGCTGTGCTGCTCGGCCCCTTGCATTCACCGCGCAGCTGCCCGGGGTCACCGTGCAACGCAGCGCCGCGTGGGGGTGTTTGCTCGCAGGCAACGACCTCTCGCCGGCACAGGCTGGCCCCGCTGCCGGGCGATTTGTGCGCGGCCGAGAGCGCAGCAGCACGGGCCGGGCGTGCGCAGCACGCTTCAACAACTGACTTGGCGCGCCCTGTCTGAGCGGCACGAACGAAGTGAGTGGAGCGAGTTGCGCGCCGCCGGCCCGTGATGCGAGCACCGAGGGGAGTTGGCCGCGAGGCCAACCCGCGCACCATGAGCCCGGTGGCGGGGCCAGCCTGTGCCTACCGCCCGACCTCTGCAAGCGCGAAGCGAACGGCCGCAACGTGCCGAGACACGTCACCAAGAGAAACGGCGCCTTCGGCGCCGTTTTCAATTCATAAGCCCACTTTCCCTCAGGGCTTGAGGTGGCGGACGAAGAAGTCCGTCTGCGTCTTGGCCAGATGCAGTCTCGACTTGCGGCCGGCGATGCCGTGGGCTTTGCCCGGGTAGATCGTCGTCTCGAAGATCTTGCCTTCGTTCTGCAGGGCTTCGATCAGCTTGAGTGAGTTCTCGAACAGCACGTTGTCGTCGGCCGTGCCGTGGATCAGCATCAGTGGCTTGGACAGGTACTTGGCGCGCGGGATCAGGTTGGCTTCGGCATAAGCCGGTGCCTTGCCGCCCTGCGGGTCGATGCCGAGATAACGCTCCGTGTAAGCCGTGTCGTAAAGCGTCCAGTCCGTCGGCGGTGCGCCGGCAAAGGCGGCGGCGAACGGTGTGTCGGTGTCCAGCATCGAACGCGCAGCCAGGAAGCCGCCGTAGGACCAGCCGGTGAAGCCGATGCGCGCCGGGTCGACCGAAGGCACCAGCTTGGGCAGCTGGCGAACCGCGGCGAACAGGTCGGCCACTTCGATCTTGCCGATGGCGCGGTAGTGCGCATGCGTGAAGTCGCGGTCACGGTTGGCCATGCCGCGCGTGTCCACCGTCATCACGCCAAAGCCCAACCGCTGCCAGTAGGCTTCAAGCGCCATGCCACCGCTGTAGCGCCAGCCCACCGAGGCGCCATGCGGGCCACCATAGGCCTGCACGATGACCGGGTTCTTGCCCGAGGCCGAGGCCTTGAGCGGCGGCGAGTAAGTGGCGTTGAGCGGCGTCTTGCCATCGGCAGAAATGATGTCCAGCACCTGCTGCTCCGGCACGATGCGCGCGAGGAGCGGGTCGGCAGGGCTGCCCTCGACTTCGATCGGCGCGGCCTTGCCGTCAATCGAGATCACGCGAGTGGTCGGCACCTTGCCCCAGCTGGATTCGCTCATCAGCAAACGCTGGCAGCTGCTGTCGCCCGACGCGCCGCGGGTGCGGCGCGGCTGACCGGGATCGATCATCCGGGTCTTGCCGTTCAGGTCGGTCTCGAACAATTCCTTGCCGCGGCCGCGTTCGGTCACGCCGGAAAAGACGATGCGCTTGTCAGCGGCACAGACGACGCCGGCCACCATCTCGGGCTGCTGCGTCAGTTGCTTGACCGCGCCGCTCACGCGGTCCAGCAGCCAGAGCTGGCGGCGGCCACTGCGCTCGCTGGACCACAGGAGCGCCGGATGGCCGGACAGCTTCATCGCCGGCAGTTCACGCAAGTCGTTGTGCAGCTCGACCCAGGCCGGGTCGCGCTCGGAGAGCACGGTGCGCGCCTTGCCGCCATCGAACTCGACCAGGTCCAGTCGCGTCTGGTCGCGGGTCAGCCATTGCAGCCAGGGCTTGCCGTCGGCAAACCAGCCAGCACGGGCGATGTACTCGGCTTCGGTCGGCAAGGGCAGCGGCGTAATGCTGCCGCTCGCCACATCGATGTTCAGGGCGCGCAGCTTGGCGTTGGGCTGACCGGCGCCGGGATAGCGCTGCTCGGTCATCGCGGTGCGGTCCGCAAAGATCTGCGCGCGCACCTTGATCGGCACCGGGCTTTCGTCCACTTCGATGGCAAGGACAGCCTTGCCGTCCGGCGACCACCAGAAGCCCTTGTGGCGGTCCAGCTCTTCCTCGGCGATGAACTCGGCCAGGCCGGTGCTCATGGTCTTGCTGCCGCTCAAGGTCAGGCGCTTGGCGCCGCCTTCGTTCAGCGACTGCACATACAGGTCGCCGCCCTTGACGAAGGCAACCTGGCGGCCGGCCTTGTCGCACTGCGGCTCACGGGCCGGGTCGCCGCCGGCTTCGGTCAGCTTGCGTGACTTCGGCGCAGCGTCGCCATTGAGCTCAACGGCATACAGCGCGCCCGACATCGGCACCAGGAGGCGCTTGTCATCCTCGCCGCACCACTGATAGCTCAGGATGCCGCTGCCCTGGATGCGACGGCGCTCCAGCGCCATCTTTTCGGCCTCGGTGAGCTCAGCCTTGGCGCCGCCGATCAGGTCGGACATCGCCAGCAAGCGACGCGGCTTGCCTGCGGGCAGCGGCTGGCCCCACAGTTCCATCACTTCGCTGTCGGCCTCCGAGGGCTGCAGAAAGGTCAGCCACTGACCAGCCGGCGACAGGTTTGCCGCACGCGGCAGCCGGCCCGCCAGCGGCGGATCGGCATAAATGCGGTCCAGGGTGAGTTCATCGGTGGCGGCAGGGGCCGCGACCAGGGGCGAGACGCTGGCGGCCAGGGCGGCGGCCAGCAGGGTGAGGGTCAGGGGTTTGCGCATGCCGCATGCTAAATGCAGCAGCCGCCGCAAGCCATGGGGTCCTCACCCAATGACTTCAGTCACCGCACTCGCGAACCTCGGGCGTCGAATATTCGTCCCCGATGACAGCGCGGGCAAACAGGTAGTTTTCCAGCGCTCGCGGGCTCAGGTCGTCCAGCGGCACTTCGCCTCGGGCGTCGCAGGGAAAAGCCAGGCCGCGGCCAGCGTGATACAGCGACTGGAAGCGCAGTTCGTAGTGGGCGCCACCCGCAATCGAAAGTCCGTGGCTCAGTTTGCTTTCCATGATGGGCTCCTTGCCTTGCCTCTGCCTTGATTTCGGCCTCTTGAAGCAAGACTAGGAGTGTTTTGGAGAAGCCTGCGTGCAATAAGGCGCAGCTTCTGGCCCCACCACTGATTCAACCCGTGACCCGGGGGGGATCGCCCAGCCGTCCGCCCCTTCAGTCGAGGGGTGCCAGATCAGCCAGGCGGCGCACCTTGACCTTGCGCCCCTTCAGCTTGCCGTCCGACAGGCGCTTGACCACCTCGCGGGCGATGCTGCGCTCCACGGCCACGTAGCAATGAAAGTCGGTCACGTGGATCTTGCCGATCTGGGCGGCCTCGAAACCGGCCTCGCCAGTGAGCGCACCCAGGATGTCGCCGCGGCGGATCTTTTCCTTCTTGCCGCCGAGGATCTGCAAGGTGTCCATGGCTGGCAGCAGCGGCGCCTTGGAGGCTGCCGTCATTTCAGCCAGCGGCTTCCACTTCAGGGCATAGCCCAGCAGTTGCTCGATGCGCCCGATGCGACCCATCTCGTCCAGGCTTGCCAGGTTCAGGGCCAGGCCTTCAGCGCCCGCGCGGCCAGTGCGGCCGATGCGGTGCAGATGACTCTCCGCATCCGCCGCGATGTCCACGTTGATCACGCATTCCAGCTCGGCGATGTCCAGGCCGCGCGCAGCCACATCGGTGGCCACCAGCACCGAGCAGCTGCTGTTGGTGAACTGGATCAGCACCTGGTCGCGCTCGCGCTGCTCGAGCTCGCCATGCAGCGCGAGGGCGACGATGCCCTGTGCCTGCAGGACGTCCACCAGATCACGGCATTGCTGGCGCGTATTGCAGAAAGCCAGCGTGCGCGCCGGACGGTAGTGCAGGAGCAATTGCGAGACGGCGTGCAGGCGGTCGCCTTCGCTCACCTCGAACGCGATCTGCTGGATCTGGCGCGGCGCGGCGGCCGCTTCGGCCTTGACCGTCTGCGGGTCGCGCATGAAGCGCTGAGCTAGGCCGGCCACGCCCTCGGGCCAGGTGGCCGAGAACAGGAGCGTCTGGCGGTTCTTGGGCGCCGCCTTCACGACTGTGGCGATGTCTTCCACAAAGCCCATGTCCAGCATGCGATCCGCTTCGTCGAGCACCAGCGTGTTGAGCTGCGACAGGTCCAGCGTGCCGCGCTCGAGGTGGTCGAGGATGCGGCCCGGCGTGCCGACGATGACGTGGGCGCCGAACTCGAGGCTGGCAATCTGGTTGCGCATCGGCACGCCGCCGCAAACAGTCAAGATCTTGATGTTTTCCGCGGCGCGCGCGAGCTGGCGCAACACTTCGGCGACCTGATCGGCCAATTCACGCGTGGGGCAAAGCACCAGCGACTGCACGTTCATGCGCGAAGCGTCGAGCCGGTGCAGCAGCGAGAGGCCGAAGGCCACGGTCTTGCCGCTGCCGGTCTGCGCTTGCGCGATCAGGTCGGTGCCGGCGAGCGACTTGCGCAGGGAAAGGGCCTGGATCGCGGTCATTTCGGTGAAGCCCAGCTGGGCCAGATTGGCCTGCATGGCTGCGGACAGCGGCAGGACGGCGAAAGACTGCGGGAACGTGTTCATCGAAGGATTATCCCAGGCCGCCTCGCGCGAGCCTTTACTTGCTCGGCAGCCGGTACATCCAGACCGCCACGCAGAGGCAAATCGCGGCAGGCAGCCAGGACCAGGCCAGCGGCAGCCGCCATGCGGCCACGGCGCAACCGAAGGTCATCATGACCCAGGCCAGTTGCTTGGCCCGAAGCGGAATCGCGCGGCGCGCGCGCCAGTTCCGCACCATGGGCCCGAAGGTCTTGTGACTCAACAACCAGGCCTCGCAACGCTTGCTGGCGCGGGCAAAACAGAAGGCCGCCAGCAGCACGAAAGGCGTGGTCGGCAGCAGCGGCACGAAGATGCCGACGATGCCTAGCACAAGCGCGGCGAGGCCGGCCAGCAGCCAGAGAACGCGCAGGGCGAGTGGGGTCGAGTTGGGCACGGCGCCAGTGTAGAGTGGCCGCCATGCCTGCCATCACCTGCATCGAAGACCTGCGTGTCCTGGCCGAAAAACGCGTGCCACGGATGTTCTATGACTACGCCGATTCGGGCTCCTGGACCGAAGGCACCTACCGCGCCAACGAGTCGGATTTCCAGGCCATCAAGCTGCGCCAGCGCGTGGCCGTGAACATGGAAAACCGCAGCACGGCGGTGAAGCTGGTGGGCCAGGACGCCAAGATGCCGGTGGCGATAGCGCCCACGGGCCTGACCGGCATGCAGCATGCCGATGGCGAGATCCTGGCGGCCAAGGCGGCCGAGGCTTTCGGCATCCCGTTCACGCTGTCGACGATGAGCATCTGCTCGATCGAGGACATCGCCGCCCACACCACGGCGCCCTTCTGGTTCCAGCTCTACATGATGCGCGACCGCGATGCGATGGAGCGCATGATCGAGCGCGCCCGCGCCGCCCGCTGCAGCGCGCTGGTGTTGACGCTCGACCTGCAGGTGATTGGCCAGCGCCACAAGGACATCAAGAACGGGCTTACTGCTCCACCTCGCCCGACCCTCGCCAACCTGATCAACCTCGCGACCAAGCCGCGCTGGTGCCTGGGCATGCTGGGCACGAAGCGCCGCACTTTCGGCAATCTCGTCGGCCATGTGAAGGCCGTCACCGACATGAAGTCGCTCGCCTCCTGGACCAATGAGCAGTTCGACCCGCGCCTCTCCTGGGCCGACGTGGAATGGGTCAAGCAGCGCTGGGGCGGCAAGCTGATCCTCAAGGGCATCATGGATGTCGAGGACGCCAGGCTTGCGGCCAACTCCGGCGCTGATGCGCTGGTGGTCAGCAACCATGGCGGCCGCCAGCTGGACGGCGCCGAGTCGAGCATCCATGCCTTGCCGCGCATCGTCGATGCCGTGGGCTCCAGGATCGAAGTGCACATGGACGGCGGCGTGCGCTCCGGCCAGGACGTGCTCAAGGCCTGGGCCCTCGGCGCTCGCGGCGCCTGGATAGGCCGGGCCTTCCTATACGGCCTCGGCGCCATGGGCCAGCCGGGTGTGACCAAGGCCTTGCAGATCATCCACAAGGAGCTCGACGTGACCATGGCCTTTTGCGGCCACACGCAGCTGAAGAAGGTGGACAGCGGCATCCTCCTGCCGGGCAGCTTTCCGCAGGCCTGATGCGGGCGCTACTTGTTTCGCTGATCCTGCTGGCAGGCCTGGCCGAGTCCGCGCCCTGCCCCGATGCACAGCCAGCACTTCGAGACATGCAGGGCAACGGCTACTACAGCGACAAGAACCACTCCATCGTCGACCCGGTCCTGAAGGCGCAGAACGAAGCGGCAGCCAGGCCCTTCACCGACTTCGCCGACCAGATCAGCCGGCGAGCCGACAGGGTGCTGGCGGGCGGAGCCGATGCGGCGGAAAACGCCGGTTGCGCACTCGCATGGCTTCAGCATTGGGCTGCCGGCGAAGCGATGCTGGGCAGGATCGCGACCAGCCAGGCGCAATACCTGCGCAAATGGACCCTGGCTTCGCTGGCCCTGGCCTACCTGAAGCTGCGGCCCCAGGCGAGCGCCGATCAGCAGTCGCAGATCGACGGCTGGCTGCGCCGCGTCGCCGGTGAGGCACTGAACCACATCCGCCACAGCAAGTCAGCGCGCAACAACCATGCCTACTGGGTCGGCCTCGCCATCATGGCCACGGCCAGCGCCACCGCTGACACCGAACTGCGCAGCGCAGCCCGCGAGCTCTTCAACGATGCCTTGAGCGACATCCAGGACGACGGCAGCCTGCCACAGGAACTGGCCCGCGCCGGCAAGGCGCTGGCGTATCACAACTATGCGCTGGCCCCGCTGGTACTGACAGCCGAACTGGCAGCGCGCGACGGCGAGGATTGGTACGCGCTGCAGGGATCGCGGCTGGACTTGCTGGTCGAGCGCACCGCTTCCGGCATTGCCGATCCGGCCTGGTTTGTCAACCGAACCGGTCTCAGCCAGGAGCTGCCGCGCGGCGGCATCACAGGCTGGGCTGTCTTCTATTCGCAGCGCGGCGAAGCCCGGCGACAGAGGGTGCTTGCCATACCCACCAACGGCCCCTTGCGCAACACCACACTCGGCGGCGACCTTCATCTGATGTCGTCCAAGCGCTTCTTTTCGACGCGCTGACTTGCGCCGCTACTTCGATGGCCCGACGATGCCACCCGGGCTGGTAGCGATTGGCGACCCAAGGCCCAAGCTTCAACAAGGAGTCGTTCATGCCATCTTTGAAGAACATCAGCATCGCTCGCAAACTCACAGCAGCCTTCGCCCTCATGCTGCTCCTGCTCGTCGGCCTGGCCTGGTTCGCCAACAGCCGTCTGCAGCTGGTACAGGCTGACTCCAGGGAGATCAGCGGCAACTGGCTGCCCGCCGTTCGCCTGGCCGGCGTGATGGACGCAAGCGCCTCCGATTACCGCGTCGGCCTCCTGCAGGCGATGGCAGCCAGCACGCCGGAACAGAGCAAGATCGCCGAAGCCAATATGGCCAAGGCAAGGGACGAGATGCGCGTCGCCTCGACCGACTACAAGTCATTGATCAACGACGAGGAAGAGCGCAAGCTCTACGAGAAGTTCGATGCCGCCTGGAGCGAGTACCAGTCGCTTGCAGCGCGTGCCGTGGTCGCGGTCAACGCAGGCAATGCCGAGGAAGGCCGTCGCATCCAGGGTGGCGAAGCTCGCCAGGCCTATCTGCGCGCCAGCAAGGACCTGCAAGACCTGGTCGACATCAATGCCAAGGGTGCAAGCGCCTCGGCCCTGCACGCCGAGCAGGTGTTCGGCTCAGCCCAGATGTGGCTGCTGAGCGTGTCCGCACTGGCCGCTGCAGCCGCCATTGCCATGGCCTTGTTCCTGATTCGCGCGATTACCGCGCCGCTCGCTCAGGCTGTGCAAGTGGCCGATCAGGTGGCCGACGGAGACCTGAGCCAGCGCATCAACTTCGAAGGCAGCGACGAAACCGCGCGGCTGCTGGCCGCCCTGCAGCGCATGCAGCAGGCACTGGCAGCCACCGTCGGCACCGTGCGCCAGGGCGCCGAATCGGTCGCGTCAGCCAGCGCACAGATTGCCCAGGGCAATGTCGACCTCTCGGCCCGCACCGAGGAGCAGGCCTCGTCCCTGGAGCAGACCTCGGCCACGATGGAAGAGCTCAGCGCCACCGTACGACAGAACGCCGACAGCGCCCAGCAGGCCAATCAGCTGGCCAAAAGCGCCAGCACCGTGGCGCGCGACGGTGGCGCGGTGGTGGGCGAGGTGGTCACCACGATGCGGGGTATCGAAGACAGCTCCAAGCGCATTGCCGACATCATCGGCACCATCGACGGCATCGCCTTCCAGACCAATATCCTGGCGCTGAACGCGGCGGTCGAGGCGGCCCGCGCTGGCGAACAGGGGCGTGGCTTTGCTGTGGTGGCCAGCGAGGTACGCAGCCTGGCACAGCGCAGCGCCGAGGCCGCCAAGGAAATCAAGTCCTTGATCAACGATTCGGTCGAGCGGGTCCAGACCGGCACCCTGCTGGTGGACCGCGCCGGCAAGACCATGGGCGACATCGTCACCTCGGTGCAACGTGTGGCAGACATCGTCGGCGAGATCAGCAGCGCCAGCAGCGAGCAGAGCGCCGGCATCGCGCAGGTGGGCGAGGCCGTGACGCAGCTGGACCATGCCACGCAGCAGAACGCGGCGCTGGTCGAAGAAAGCACTGCCGCCAGTGAAAGCCTGAAAGCGCAGGCGGCCACGCTGCTGGAAGCGGTGGCGAGCTTCAGGCTTGAGAGCGGATCGGTGGCGCGAAGCGTTGCGAAGGCCCCAGCAGGCGCCGCGGCGAGCGGCAATCTCTGGGCCAACTCCTGAGCGCTTGCTGCTGCTCAGCGCGGCACGGCGAACAAATGCAAGGCGTTCGCCACCTTGCGCAGCGCGGGTTCGTTGAAGGGGCGCTCCATCGCTGAGCGGCCCTGCAGTAGCAAGGTGGACGAGCCACCGCCATCGAGGTTGATGGCGTGCACCGCGCCGAGCTGCGCCATCACCGCTGACATCTGCGCCAGCGATAGGCCCAGCACCGGCGGCCGGCGGCCTTCGGCCAGCGCGATGATCAGGAAGCGGCCGGAGGCATCCAGGCCCACGGCGGTGCGCGGATGCACCATTGCGCAAAGGTTCTTGCAAGTGGCGTCGTCCTCGGCGGTGCGTTGGCGGCCATGGTCCAGCAGCCAGGGCGTGCCAGCCATCACATTGCGCCATTCGGGCCGGGCCTTCTCCGGCTTCAGCTCGATCACGCAATGCTGGGCCGCATCGCAGGCCAGCACGGGGCTCCTGGCAATCTCGAACACCGGCTCCCAGGCCTCTCCATCGCTGATGGTGATGCCACGCACCTGGTACTCCTTGTTGAAGAAGGACACATTGATGCTGGCCAATGCGCCGGCGGCGCTGGGCATGTTGTCGATGGCCTGGCCGCGCTCGGCTGGCGGCGAGACGCTGAGCTTGACGGTTTGCAAGTCAACCCGCAGCGCATGCACCACGCTGTCCGGGAAAGGCGTGATCCGCGCATAGTCCAGGCCCGCGCTGTTCGCCTGGATGCGCGCGGGAATGCTGGCGCAACCCGCCAGCGCAAGAACCAGCCAGCCCAGCAGCATGCGCCTCATGCGCCCTCCTTTGCGTGGGCCCAGAGCATGCCCTGCAGACGCTCCTCAAACAGCGGCAGGCTGGAATGCCGCCCGCGGAACTTCTCCGGGTCTGCACCTTCGCCCGAGATCGCGTAGGCGATGCCGTTGCCGCGCCGCGGATCGATCAGCAGGCCGGAATGCAAGCCATAGGCAAAGCCGAGATGCCCCCAGGCTTCCTGACCTGCAAAGACGCGATCGCCCCGCCCGCCTTCGCTGCGGTCGATGAAATGCTGCAGTCCCACGCCCCAGGCCTGGAACAGGCCACCCAGGTTGTCGCCGTTGCCGGCCTGGGCTTCAAAACGCCATTGCTCGGTGCAGATCAGGCGCACGCTCTCAGGCCTGAGGAAGGCCCGGCCGTCATGCCGCCCTTCGGCCAGCAGCATGCGGGCAATGGTGCCCAGGTCTTTCACGCGCACGCGCAGCCGTCCTTGCGGACCGAACAGCGTGCCGTTGCTGCCCAGCTTGTAGTCGGCCAGACCCTTGAACGGCTTGGGCGGCTCGCGGCTGAAGTCGTCGACCTGCGGCACCCAGGGGCCGGCCGTGTCATATGGCTGTTCGTCGCGGCGCTTGCGATAGAGCACGGCCACCTGGGCCAGTTGCTCGGGCGGCAGCGCCGAGGCATCAAAGCCGCCCGCCATGCCCAGCGGCACCTGCACCAGCTCCCGCATCAAGTGATCGAAGCGCCGACCAGCGGCGACTTCCATCACCGAAGCGAGGACACCATAGTTCAGATTGCAATACTGGAAGAAGGCCCCCGGCGCCCGTTCGCCCCAGGCCCGGGCTGCGATGCTGCCTTGCGCGCCCAGCAGCCCCTGCAAGGTGGCGGGCAGCTCGAAGAAAAGCCCGCCAGCATCGGTCAAACCGGAGCGGTGGCTCAGCAGCAGGCGCGGCGTGATGGCCACGTCGGCAAAGCGCGGATGCCGCAGCCTGAAGCCCAGGCGCTCGGACACGTCTTCGTCCAGGCTCATGCGGCCGGCTTCAACCAGACGCATCATCCCCAACAAGACCACCAGCTTGGTGACCGAGGCGATGCGGAACAGTGTGTCGGGCGTGACCGGCAAAGCCGGCCGGCTCTCCGAAGCGACGACACGATGACCGTATTGGCCTTCGAACACCACCTCACCCTGGCGCAACACCAGCACGCTGAGGCCTGGCAGCGGGCATTGCGGGTCGTCGACGAGCCCGCGCAGTTGCTGCGCCAGATCCGGCGAGGCCTGGGCCATCGACACCACGCTCGCGCCAGCACCGGCGACGCCCCACTTCAGCATCGTGCGGCGCTGCACCTCATTCATCGCCGTCTTCCTCGACTTCGACGGCCTCACGCGTCGTCACGATGGGTCGCATCACCTGGACTTCGAAGCGGTAGCGATCAGCGCGGTACAGGGTCTTGGCGTACTCGACGACCTCGCCCGAGCCGGCATGCGAGAGCCGCTCCACCAGCAGCGAAGGCGAGAACGGCGCCACGCCCAGCGCCCCGGCCTCCTCCTCGTTCAGGACGGTGGCCTGCAGTTGCTGGCTGGCGGCACGGATCTGCAAGCCATAGCGGGCCTCCAGCAGTTCGTACAGCGAGCCCGTGGCCAGCACGGCGGCATCAAAGCCGGGCACGCGCGAATGAACGAGGTAGACGGTTTCGAGCGCCATCGGTTCATCGCTGGCCAGGCGCAGCCGACGCACCTCCAGCAGCTGTGTGCCGGGCATGACCTTGAGCCGCTGGGCCAGCTTGGCGCCGGCCGCCAGCAGGCGGCTGCTCAGCACCTCGCTCGAGGGCACCAGGCCGCGCTGGCGCATCTCTTCCGAGAAAGACATCAGAAGCGGCTGCTTGACCACAGGTTGGCCTGACACAAAGGTGCCCGCGCCCTGCCGGCGCTGCAGGAGGCCGTCGAGCTCCAACTCACGCAGGCAGCGCCGCAGGGTCTCGCGCGCCACCTCGAAACGTTCGCTCAACTCGCGCTCTGGCGGCAGGCGGCCACCCTCTCCGTTCTGCTGGATCAGCTCCAGCAGGCGCAGCTTCAATTGCTCGCGTTTCTGATTGCGGTCCGGGGTCATGGGCGCCCTCGCTCTAGGCCGGCAGGCCGGCAAATTGGTTTGCAGATGGTCTAACGCGATGGTAGCGACTAGACCAGCTGCCACTGAACCGGCGGCGCGTGTGCCAGATGCCAAACCATCAGCAGACCATAACCGGATGACGCTTTGCCGACCTGACGGCGGCCGCCCGACCTCGGGCATTCCCGAGGCGCCAATCGGGCCAGGCTTGCGAGACTCCCTGCCAATGAACGAGTCCTGCCTCCAGCCCAACGTGCCGCACGCCTGACGATGCTGCACCATCTTCGCCTGGGCGATCTGAGCGCGGCCGTCACGTCGGTCGGCGCGGAGCTGCGCAGCCTGCGTCGCGGCGACGACGATTATCTCTGGCAGGGCAGCGGCGCGGACTGCGGCACCGAACCACAGGGGCTTGGCTCGGCGGCCCTGCAGTTCCCGCACGTGGGGCGCTTGCGCGAGGACGGGTTTGCCCACGCGGGCCGCTTCTATGCCCTGCCGCCGCATGGCATTGCCGGCAGCTCCCAGTTCCGCCTGATCGAGCGCGCCGCCCACAGCCTGACGCTGACACTGCGCGCCGACAGCCACACGCGCGAGTGCTACCCCTTCGATTTCGAATTGCGCGTCACCTTCACGCTGCGCAGCGATGGTCTGGTGGTGGACTATCGGGTGCGCAACCGAGGTCTGGAACGGATGGCATTCAGCCTCGGGTCGCAGGCCTCACTGGCCCTGCCGCTGCGGCCGGGCGAGGGCCTGGCGGACTGGATGGTCGGCTTTGACTGCGCGGAAGCACCCGAGGTCTATCGGCTCGATGGAAGGCTGCTCGGCTCCCTGCCCCAGCCCTTTGAATTCAAGCCCCGGCAAAGCGTGCAACTGGGGTCGCAGCAATTCGTTGCGGGCGGCCTGGTGTTCAAGAACATCAACTCGCGTCGGCTGGACCTGCTGCACCGCCGCCACGGCCGCCGCCTCGCTCTGCATACCGGTGCTGCGCCGCACCTGTGCCTGTGGTCGCGCCCCGGCGCGGAGTTCGTCACCATTGCACCCTGGTATGGCGTTGACGACGACGCCCAGACGCCACTGGAGCTGCTCGCCAAGCCGGCCGCCATCCTGCTGCCGGCCGGTCGGGCCTTCGTGGCTGGCTACCGGATCGAGCTCGGCTGAATGCTCAGGGAATCCGCAGCTCGAACAGCGCCCCGCCGCCAACACCTTCGCTGAGCCGACTCAGGCCCTCGCGGCCTTTGTTGCGATGGGCCTGGGCCACGGCGCGGCAAACCTGCAGGCCCAGGCCCGTGCTGTGCTCGCCCGGCGTGGCTGCCGCCGGGCCGGGGCCGTCGTCGGCGATGGAAAACACCAGCATGCCGTCCTCGCCCAAGGCAGCGGCCAGCCGGATGCGGCTCACCGCGTAATGCAGGGCGTTGTAGAGCGCAGAGTCCAACGCCAGGCGCAGCAGATGGCGGTCGCAGATCCACATTGCCGGCAACTCAGGGGCCGCCCGCACCTCGATCTGCAGCCGCCCGCCACCCAGCAGCCGCGCGTCGTCGGCAAGCTCCTCCAGCATCTGTGCCGGTGACTCATCCTGCAGATGCACAGGCAGCCGGCGACCGGAGGCCAGGCGCTGGGTCAGCAACAAACCGCTCAATCTATGGGTCAGCTGCAGCACTTGCGCGTGGCTGCCCGCTGCCAGTTCCTGTGCCTCACCTGCGCTGCTGAGCACCTGCAGGCGCGCCAGCGAGTCGGCCAGCAAGGCAAGGCGGTTCTTCAGGTCGTGGACGATGACGCTGTCCAGCGGCGTGGTCATGACGCGTGCTCCGCGTCTGCTTGCAGGCTCATCCCTTGACACGCTCGCGGAAGAACTTGCGGGCTGCCGCCACGCGGTCATGGTTCGGATAGCGCGCCGTCAACTGGTCCAGCAGTTCGCGTGCGCGGTCGGCATGCTGCTGTGCCTGTCCCATCCGGTTCATTGCGATCAGGTAGAGGGTGCAAAGCTCGATCAGCACGCTGAAATTGTGCGGTGCGCGCACCAGCGCCGCCTCGCCGACGACGATGGCCTGGGCCAGATCGCCGCCCCGCTTGGCTTGCTGCAACTGCTGCAGCGCCTCGTCAACGTCCCTGCCTTCTCGCTCGACCTGCTCACGGCAAGCCTCCTCGACTGCCGTGCCCTTGGCGGAGTTCAAGGCGGCGGCCAGCATCATCGGCTGGTCGGAGTTGTTGCGGGCCACGGCCAATATCAGCGCCTGGCCCAGCTCCAGGTTGCCGGTGGCCAGCGCAGATCGCGCCATCAGCAGCTTGTGGGCGTCGGGCAGCTCTTCCATGCCGCCTTGCTGGGCCTCGGCCATCAGCGTCGCGGCCTTGTCAGCCTGGCCCAGCTGGTGCAGGCCCTGCGCCTGCAGGGCCTTGCCCAAGGCGCGGGCTGCGGGCAGGTCAGCAAACTGCTTGCCCTGTTCCTGGGCCATCATCACGCCCTTGCCGATCTCGCCGTTGTCCATCAGCGCCTGGGCCAGCAGCATGCCTTCATGGTGACTGCGCTGCAGCGCACTGCGATTCTTGGTGACAGCCGACTCGAGCGCGCGCACCGCCAACGCCACGTCGCCGTTGGCCTGGGCCAGTTCGCCCAGCTTGATCTTGCGCTGGGCATTGGGCGCCAGGTCGGCGAGAGTCTTTGCCAGCGCCAGCGCACCGACGGCATCGCCGCGCTCTTCGGCCAGTTCCAGCAACAGATCGAAGGCGGCTGCATAGTCGGGCTGGGCCTGCACCAATCTCTGCAGCGCAGCCTCGGCTTGCGGTGCGCGGCCCAGGGCTCGCAAAGCCTGGGCGAGACCCAGCTGCGCCCAGGCCAGTTCGGAGTTCAGGCCGAGCGCCTGCTCGAAACATGCTCGCGCATCGTCGAAGCGGGCCAGCTTCATCAACGCCTGCGCCTTCTGCTTGTAGCCTTCGCCGCGGGTGCTGTCAGCCTTCTTGATGAATTCGTCGGCCACGCTGATGGCCTGGTCCCAATCGCGTGCATCCACCGCCACCAGCAAGGGCGCGAGCTGCTGCTTGCGGGCGGCCAGCGCCTCGATCTGCCGGGCCAGCAATTGATCGGTGAAGGGTTTGAGGATATAGCCGTCGGGCTGGTAGTCGCCAGCAGCCAGCACATCGGCGCGCAAGGAATTGGCCGTGATGTAGATCCATGGCGCCAGCGGATTGACACAGCGATTGCCGCGTGCGGTTTCGAGCAGTTGCTGGCCGTCCGCCCCTTCGCCCAGGTTGTAGTCGCACAGCACCAGGTCGAAGCTGCCTTCACGCATGGCCTTCAAGGCTTCGTCCGCATGCGCTGTCATCACCACCTGGCGAATGCCCAGCCGGTACAGCGACTCGCGGATGATCTGCCGCATCTGCTGCTGATCCTCGACCATCAGCACCCGGAATGAAGTGATGGGCTTGCCCACCGGTGGCGCCACGCTTGCTCCCTGCGCAGAGTGTTGCTCGTCTCAGTATCGTGCAAATGAAAAGGCCCGCAAGAGCGGGCCTTTCCGGAGAGCGAGAACGATCAGCGCGATTACTGAACGCCCATCTCCTTCAGCAGGTTGTCGGCCTTGTCGACGACCTTCATTTGCCACTGCATGTAGCGGGCGTCCAGCACGATGGAGCGAACCATCTTGGGGTTGAAGTCCACGTCGGCGATCACGGCGTCCAGCGTGCCGTCAAACAGCAGGCCCACCAGCTCGGCCTTGCTGTTCAGCACTGGCGAGCCGGAGTTGCCACCGGTGGTGTCCAGCGTGGCCAGGAAGTTGACCGGCACATTGCCCAGTTCCTTGGCGGCGTACTTGTCGAACTTCTTGGCCTTGATGGCGGCCAGCTGTGCAGCCGGTGCATTGAACTCGCCCGTGCCCGTGGCCTTGGCGCTGACGCCGGCCAGGGTGGTGAACGGCGTCCAGTTGCTGCCATCGGCGCCCGGCGTGCGGCCGGTCACCTTGCCGAAGCTCACGCGCAGCGTGCTGTTGGCATCGGGGTACAGGGCTTCCTTGCGGCTGGCCTTGTAGGCCATCAGGGCCTTCATGGTGCTGGCATAGGCCTGCTGCACGCGGCCGCCCAGTTCCTTGTCGCGGGTTTCGCGGGCTTCGTCGTCGGCATACAGGGCCACGGCGGCCTTGATGAAGGCGTCGTCGCTGGCCTTGAAGTCGGCCGGCTTCTTGCCGACCCAAGACGTGCGCTCGGCGCGGTCAGCCAGCTTGGAGCCGGCGTACAGCACGTCCAGGCGAGCCTTGATGGCGGCCTCGTTCATGCCGGCCGTCAGGCCCAGGGCCGACAGGAAGGTCGGGTTCAGCGTGCTGGCCGGCTGGGCCAGGTACTTGACCAGGAAGCTGGCGGCGATGGCCTTGTCGACCTTCTCGTCGTAGCGGCGCTCCAGCGACTGCAGGCCGGCAGCGATGCGGCTCATGTCGCGGGCCTGGAAGCCGGACTTGCGCTCGGCATCAGGCTTTTGCTGTTCCTCAGCCAGCTTCACCAGCGTGCGGGCCGTGCCCAGCAGCGTGGGGCTGCCCATGCCCATGGCCATCTCGGCCTTGCCGATGGCCTGGCGCTCGGCGATCAGCTTCTCGGCCGTGGCGAAGTCGGCGCCCCATTCCTTGGCGCGCTTCGGGTCGGCATTGACCCAGGCCTTCAGATCGGCATAGCCCTTTTGCTTGCGGTCCAGGATGTCGGAGCCGATGTAGCTCTCCTGCTGGCCCTGGAAGTTCTTCATCGTGTTGTTCAGGCCGGCGACCGTGCTGGCGTACTTCAGCTCGGCGTCCTTGCGGCCTTCGGTCTCGGCCTTGATGATGGCCAGGCGTTGCTCGAACGCGCTGATCACGGTGGGCTGCTGCCAGCTGAAGGTGAAGTCCACTTCCACCGGCAGGCGGTAGCGGTTGGTGCGGCCGGGGTAGCCGGTGACCATCACGAAGTCGTTTTCCTTCAGCGGGCTGCTGGCCAGCTTCAGGTAGGACTTGGGCTGGTAGGGCTTGTTGTCCTTGCTGTAGTCGGCCGGCTTGCCGTCCGGGCCCACGTAGGCGCGGTAGAAGCTGTAGTCGCCCGTGTGGCGCGGCCACATCCAGTTGTCGGTGTCGCCACCGAACTTGCCGACACCGTCGGCCGGTGCGTGCACCAGGCGCACGTCACGGATTTCCATCTGCTTGATCAGCTGGTACTGCACGCCGCCGTAGAAGCCGTAGACGTTGCAGCGGTGGCCGGCGTCCTTCTCGCACTCGGCGACCAGGGCCTTCTCGTTGGCTTCCATCGCATCGACACGGGCCTTGCCCGTCAGCGCGGCCACCTTGGCGTCGATCACGCGGTCCGTCACGTCCTTGACCTCGGAGGTCACGAACACGCGGCTGCCCGGAGCGGCCGGCAGCTCGTCGGCGAACGTGGCGGCCAGGAAGCCGTTCTTGATCAGGTCGCGGTCAGGACGCGAGTTGTACTGGATGCTGCCGTAGGCGCAGTGGTGGTTGGTGACCACCAGGCCTTGCGGCGAGACGAACGAAGCGGTGCAGCCACCCAGGCTGATCACGGCGTTCATCGGGAATTGGGTCAGGTCCTTCAGCTTGGCCGGGTCCAGGGCCAGGCCGGCGGCCTTCAGCGGCGCTGCGATCTGCGGCAGTTGCGAGGGCATCCACATGCCTTCTTCGGCGCGCGCGGCACCGGCGGCAGCCAGGGCCAGGATGGCCAGGCTCAGCGAGGAGAGCTTTTTCATTGAATCAGGTCCAGGTGGGGCGCGCCGGGGTGGGCGCGGGGCGTATGGCCTTGTGGGCCGAACAGCAAAGCCCAGAAGACTAGCACCGTTCTAAGGGTTTCCCCATAAGGCTTGCCCGAATGACGAAAGTCACCCCTGATGGTCCGAAGCCCAGGCGACGATACAAAAATCATCGCGTCGAAGCCCGGGAAAGCTGGCGCCAGGGCCCGGATTGCGCGATAAAGGTCCCTGACGCGAAGCTGACAGGAGCACCCCATGACGGTCCGACAACTCAGCCTGATCAAGCGCTGGCTGCGCCTGCATTCGCGCGGCCATGCGGTGGAATTGCAAGCCTGGGACCTGGTGCTGATGGCCTGGCTGGTGGGCCTGCTGGGCGTGCCCGTGGTCATCATGTTGGACGCGCCACTGTGGCTGCTGGCCTGCCTGACGGCCCATCTGCTGCCCGAAATGTATTCAGCCGCGCGGGTGCGGCTGCACCGGCGCGGCGTCTTGCGGTGTGACTACGAAGCGCTGCTGAGATGAATCAGTGAATCAGCCCGATCCACTCACCGGCGCTCTGGTAGCTCTCGAACAAGGTCAGCGAGAGCTCGCGCAGTTCGGTGTTGCTGCTGGCATGGCCCTTGGCCAGGCGCTCGAAGGCATAGAGCCGGTCGTAGATCATTCGGGTGGGCTGCACCGCAGTGCCTTCCTGCCGCATCAGTTGCTCGAAGTGCTGCAGCTCGCCCATGGCGACAGGACCGGCAATCAGGCTGCCGAGGTCGAACGATTCGTCCTGCCACAGCGTGCCGGCATTGGATGCGGGAACCAGATCGAGCGGGATGAACATGGGCGGCCTCATCGACGGAATGCTTGTGCCGCCATGATGCGAGCCGGCGCCAAAACTTAAGTCCGAAAAAGCAGGCAAAGACCCCGCTAATTCGGCTCAAGCCGGGTGCAGGTCAGTCGACGTTGGGACTTTCAGGCCGACCGTGCAGCGCCGGCCCCGTCTCCTGGATGAAGCTGTCCAGCTTCTGGCACCAGCTCGCAGCCGGGGCTTCAAGCTCTTCCAGGCGCAAGACCTCAATGCCGGCATCTGCCAGCATCTTGTCGGCCGCGCCGTTCTGCGCGACGTGGGTGGACTTCTTCTCGAGAAAGACCACGCGCTTGATGCCCACCTGGATGATGGACTGCACGCAGCGCGGGCACGGGAACTGCGTCGTGTAGATGGTGCCGCCGGTCAGCGGCAAGACCACGCAATTGAGGATGGCGTTGACCTCGGCATGCACGATGTAGCTGTGGCGCGAGCGCAGCGGGTTGTCGTCCTCGTCGGCCCAATAGCTCGGGTCTTCATCGTCGCAACCGCGCGGCAGGCCGTTGTAGCCGACGCCCAGGATCTTGTTGTCCGCACCGGCGATGCAGGCGCCGTTGCGCTTGCGGCCGTCCTTGGAACGGGCGGCGGCCAGCAGGGCAACGCCCATGAACATCGAATGCCAGTGGATCAGAGGTGTGTTTTGCATCGCAGGGAAAGTGTACCCATGGCCCGACGATGCCTCCCTAGAATGCCCCGCCATGGACCTGCAAGAGATGCTCACGAAATCAATTTGGGGCCGCAACCTCGCCGCTGCGGAGCTCGCCCGCGTGCTGCAGGATGCGCGTGAGCGCAAGGTGCCGGCGGGCGAAGCCATCGTCAGCAGCGGGCAGTTGGCCCAGCACTGGCTCGGCCTGATCAGCGGCTTCGGCAAGATGAGCGTGGGCTCGGCCGAGGGCCGCGAGACCAGCCTGACCAGCATCGCCAGCGGGGGCTGGTTTGGCGAGGGCACCTTGATCAAGCGCGGGCACTGGCAGTACGACGCGGTGGCGCTGCGCGATTGCCGCGTGGCGCAGCTGCCGCGTGAAACTTTCGAATGGCTGCGCGCCACCAGCCTGCCCTTCAATCACCACCTGCAAGTGCTGATGAGTGCGCGGATGGGTCAGTTCATTGCCCGGATGTGCGATGACCGTCTGCTCGACTCCACTGCCCGCGTCGCCCACTGCCTGGCCGGCCTGTTCAATCCCGAGCTCTACCCGGAGCCCGGCAGCTTCATCGACATCCGCCAGGCCGAGCTGGGCCAGATGGCCGGCGTTTCGCGCCAGCGCGCCAATCGCGCCTTGCAGCTGCTCGAGCAGCAGGGGCTGGTGAGCCTGTCTCGCCGCGGAATCGAGGTGCACGACCTGCCCAGGCTGCGCGCCTATTGAGACGCTGTTGAGAGCTTGCTGGCGCCAGGCACCCCCTTGTCAAGGCGGGTTGCCAGCGCAGCCCAATTCGAGGACAGTCGCGCCCAGTTCAAATCAGAGCCGGGACCCGCCTTGTCTTCTGCATCCACCGCCGCCACACCGGCCGCACCCTACATACGCGACGACCGCGCGTTCTTCGGCCATCCGGCCGGCCTCGGCTGGCTCTCGTTCTGCGAGCTCTGGGAGCGCTTCTCCTACTACGGCATGCAGGCGCTGCTGGTGCTGTACCTCAGCAACTACCTGTTCCTGCCGGAGAACATCGGCAACGTCGCCGGCATCCATCAGCTGCGCGCCCTCATTGAAGGCGTGACCGGCCCGCGCTCGCCGCAGCAACTGGCCTCGGTGGTGTTCGGCCTCTACGCCGGCTTCGTCTACCTGACCCCGCTGTTCGGCGGACTGCTGGCCGACCGGGTGCTGGGCCGCACGAAGACGGTCGTCATCGGCGCCGTGCTGATGGCGCTGGGCCATTTCCTGATGGCCTTCGAGCTGCTGTTCCTGGTCGCGCTGGCCTGCCTGCTGCTGGGCGTTGGCTGCTTCAAGGGCAATATCGCCGCTCAGGTCGGCTCGCTCTATGCCCCGGGCGACAAGCGTCGCGCCAGCGCCTTCCAGATCTTCATGCTGGCGATACAGATTGCCGTGATCGTGGCGCCCATCGTCTGCGGCACGCTCGGCGAGAAGGTGGCCTGGCATTGGGGCTTTGGCGCTGCCGGCGTGGGCATGGTGTTCGGCCTGTTTGTCTACCTGGCCGGCCGCAAATGGCTGCCGCCAGAAACGCCGCGCGTGAAGAATGCCGACGCGAAAGCGCCCAGGCAGCCCATGACTCGACGCGACAAGGCGCGCTTTGCGCTGCTGATTGGCCTGATCCCGGTGCTGATGCTGTCCATCGTCGGCAACCAGCAGTACAACAACGCCTTCCCGCTGTGGTCGCAGAAGAACATGGACCTGCTGCTGTTCGGCTGGCAGGTGCCGGTGACCTGGCTGCAGTCGGTGGACGCGGTGATGAGCACCACGACCATGATCTTCTCCATCGCCTTCTGGCGCTGGTGGGCCACGCGCCGCCGCGAGCCCGATGAAGTGACCAAGATGGCCCTAGGCGCCCTGCTCGCTGCCTGCGCGCCAGCGCTACTGATGATCGCCTCCGTCACCGTCGATGGTGGCCAGGGCAAGGTCAGCTTCGCCTGGACGATCGGCTACACGCTGCTCAACAACCTGGGCTTCGCCAACATCCTGCCGGTCGGCATGGCGCTGTACTCACGCACCGCCCCGCTGCGCATGGAAGGCCTGTTCCTGGGCATCTACTACCTGCATCTTTTCCTCGGCAACACGTTCGTCGGCTGGCTGGCAGGCTTCCTTGAAGAGATGAGCGGCATGCAGTTCTGGGGCCTGCATGCCGTGCTGGTCGCCAGCGCCGGCGTGCTGCTGCTGGCGGTCAAGCTGTTCTTCGGCAAGCTGCTGGAGCCGGACGATCAAGCGGCCGGCGCCCAGGCCTAAAGCGAGCTCGCACAGCCGACCTCCACGTCCGCAAATCTGCGTGGGCTCGGTGGTCCACAGCAGTTCGAAATGGATGTTGCCGCAGTGGTAGCGACCGGGGATGAGCATGGGGGACGAGTTTGACGATTTGACGATTGCAGCGCCACGGCGGGCTCAACCTGGAGACTTGATCAAATAGTCGAGTGCCCGCCTGAGACGGGCCCCGAGGCCAGTGCAAAATCTGCCCCCAGCTTGCAAGTTCGCAAGCGCCACCCTAGATCGCCGTACGTTCTCATGCCAAAAATCCCTCACAAGCCTTTCGTCATCGGTGTCGCAGGGGGCAGCGGCAGCGGCAAATCCACGGTCACGCGCCAGGTGCTGGCAGCCATCGGGCCGGAGAACGTGGCGGTGGTGATGCAGGACGACTACTACCGGGACCAGTCCCACATGCCGCCGCAGGACCGGCGCAAGCAGAACTACGACCATCCCGATGCCTTTGACTGGCCGCTGATGACTCAGCACCTGGCCGCGCTGCGCAAGGGCGAAGCCATCGAGATGCCGGTGTATGACTTCGCGGCCGACAACCGCTCCAGCGACACCATCACCGTGACGCCCGCGCCGGTGATCCTGGTCGAGGGTCTGTTCGCCCTGTACGACACCAAGCTGCGCAACATGATGTCGCTGAAGATCTATGTGGACACGGCCTCGGACGTGCGCTTCATCCGCCGGCTGCAGCGCGATATTTCCGAGCGCGGCCGCAGCACCGAGTCGGTGGTGAACCAGTACCTGGAGACCGTGCGCCCGATGCACAAGCAGTTCATCGAGCCGACCAAGCGCTACGCCGACGTGATCCTGCCGCACGGCGCCAATGGGCCGGCGGTGGAACTCATCACGACCAAGGTGATGAGCCTGCTGCAACCAAAATAGCGGCGCTGAGCCCCGCGGAGCCGCCGGGCCAGATCGGCGGCCTTGAGAACCGCCGACCGCCTACTGCTTCATTGGCTCGCCAGGCAGGCTTGTGACCACGACGGGACGGGTCGACAAGGCACTCGATTCCATCTGAGTCTTGCCCTCCTTCAAGGCAGCGCTGTCCGACAGGATGCTGACCGCCTCATTCAGGAGGATGTCGACGACAGACTTCTGCGTCTTCTCGATGGCCAGATCCTTGCTGAGCTTGCGCTCGTTGAATTGCAGGCCATCGTCCGCCAGCACGCCGGCCGCACTGCTGCCTCCAGCGCCCAGGATGGCGCTCAGGCGAGCCTCTGAATCGGCGCGCTCCTTTCTCCGCTTCGCTTCATTGAGCGAAATCACATTGTTCTTGCGACGTTGCTGGGCCTTGGCAAGATCCTCAACGAGGCCCTGGTATTCACGGTCGCGTTGCACACGGCTCTCGTGCCACGCCAGCAGGCGCGGAACTTGAGCGGCGATCTGGCCCACAGGCACGTAGTCGACCGCCTTGATGCGCGTCCAAGGCAAGGCATTGCCAAAGCTCGACTCGCCGAACGAGGCGGCGTCGCCACTGGCCAAGAGGCTGATGTCCGGTGTCACGCCGCGCAATTGCGTGGTTCCCCCGTTCACCCGGAAAAACTGCGCGATGGTCAGCTTCAATTCGCCATACACGGGGCTTGTGTTCTTGGCGATCTGGTCGAGGTCAGCCACGGTCTGGACCGTCCCCTTGCCGAAGCTGGGCTCGCCGATGACCAGGCCCCGGCCGTAGTCCTGAATCGCCGCGGCGAAGATTTCCGACGCTGAGGCCGAGGACCTGTTGATCAGCACGCCCATCGGACCGTCCCAGGCCACGCCAGTATTGATGTTTCTCTCGACGCTGATCTCGCCTCGGGCATTGCGCGTCTGGACCACCGGCACCTTGCCGACGAACAGCCCTGTCAGGCCAATGGCCTCCCGCAGCGAGCCGCCGCCGTTGTTGCGCAGGTCGATCAGCACAGCCTCGACCTTCTGGGCCTTCATGTCTGCCAGCAACCGTGCCACGTCACGCCCGGCGCTGCGGTAGTCCTTGTCACCCCTGCGTAGCCCTTCCACATCCTCGTAGAACGATGGCAGGGTGATCACGCCGATCAGGCGCTTGCCTTCGCCAGTCGCCACCGAATAGACCTTGGCCTTGGCCGCGCTGTCCTGCATCGTGATGGTCTTGCGGACCAGGACGACGGTCTTCAACGGCGCATCGGGCCCCTGGTCGGCGGGCAGGACGTCCAGGCGCACGGTTGACCCCACCGCGCCACGCACCAGCGCCACCGTGTCGTCCAGGCGCCAGCCGACCACGTCTTCGAGGGGGCTCGTCTCGCCTTGGGCAACGCCCACGATGCGGTCGCCCACCTGCAGCTTGCCTGACAGGAGGGCGGGCCCGCCGGCCACCAATTCCCGGATGGTGGCGTAGCCGTCGATATCGGTCAGGACGGCGCCAATGCCCGCCAACGACAGGCGCATCGAAATGTCGAAATTCTCTGCGGCACGCGGCCCCAGATAGTTGGTGTGGGGCTCGATCGCCGTCGTGTAGGCGTTCATGAACGCCTGGAAGGCGTCGCTGGCCTTGATCTTGCCGATGCGCTTCTCGGCGCTGGCGTAGCGCTTGTCGAGCACCTTGGCGATGGCGGCGTCGTCCTGGCCCGCGAGCTTGAGCCGCAACCAGTCGTTCTTCACGCGCTTGCGCCACAGGTCCAGCGAATCCGCCTCGGTAGCGGGCCAGGGCTGGTCCTTGCGATCCATCATCAGCGTTTCATCGCCGCTGAAATCGAACCCCTTGAGCAGCAGGCTGCGGGCATAGGCCATGCGCTCGACGGCCCGGCGCTCGTACAGATTGAAAATCTCGAAGGGCACGCGCAAGTCCTCGCCAAGGATCGCGTCGTCAAGCCGGGCTTTATCGACGGCCAGGCGGTCAATGTCCGACTGCAGGAAGTAGAGCTTCTCGGGGTCCAGCGCTTTCAGGTACTGGTCGAACATCTTGCTCGACAGGGCATCGTCCAGCGGAACGGCCTTGTAATGAAAGCGAGAGAGCAGCTCTGCAGCCAGCCGAGCCGCCTTGACCTCCTGCCCTGCCGGCTTCAGCGGAGGCGGGTAAGCAAGCCCAGAGTCCGCCGCCACAACAACGGTGGTTGTGAAAGCCAGCGTCAGCCAGAACCCAATCAGCTTTTGTTTCAATCTCACTCCACCACGGTTGAACCGAAGAACTCAGGGTCGATGCCAATCCTGGTCGATGGCTTGGTCGCTTGCCTGATCGCTTGCATGCCCAGGACCTGAACGCCGGTTGCTCATCGAAGGATACCTACGGCCCGGATACTGCCACGAGTCACGGGGGCTGACGTTCGTGACGGGCAGCTCCACAATCCGGACGCACCCGCTTGTTGGCGCTGCCGCTCAGACCTCGGCGAGGAAAGCCGCCGCATCACCCGCTTCACACGGCCAGTCTGCGAATACGCCGACCAGATTGCATTCCACGCAGTGGCAAGCGATGTAGTACCAGCGCACTTCATGGGTGCCCGCATGCACCGCGACGCCGGACACCAGCTCGAACACCTCGTTCTCGCACACGCATCCGTGCGTCTCGGGCGCGGCGCCTTCAAGGTGGCCCGCACTGTCGCCCATCAGGTGTTCCTGCCCGCAGTCGCTGCAGGTGCGGATGGCCACACCGGCCTCTTCGTCGGTCTGCAGCGCAAAGGTCCGGCAACCGCAAGCGCATTTGGACGTGGCAAACCGGACGGCCTCATGGCCATTCGCGATGCTGTAGCTGCGCAGTTCGGCTTGGGTGTCGCCGGACGTCGTCCCGTACCAGAACTCACCCTTCTTCGTCAGTGCCATTGATGCTGCTCCATGTCCCAAGAAGGGATTCCTGGCGGGCCTGACGCCAGGCCCGCCCCATTCGTCTGGATTTTGCCTGGAGGCGCGGCGAATCGTCGTCAAGGGCCTGGGTCGAGATGATCGCTGGCAATGGCTGCAGACAGCGTTCAATGCCGTTCCTGGCGCCGTCTCTCAAGCGCGGGTTCGCTGACTGGGCGCTGATGCCTGGTTTGCAAACTGTTCAACTTGGTTTCGCCAGCGCGCTCAACCGGTCAACGCCAATCGGCTCTTCAGGGAGTAGCGGCACGACGGCATATCGCTTGGCATGAAGCGTTGCGACGGCGTCAATGAAGGGCAACTCCTTGGCGGCGCGTGCTTTCAACAGGGCTGATGTCACTGACGTCACCGAGACACTGCCGTTGATGACCCAGGCCCACGGTTCAATTCCGGCTCTGCGCAGGTCATCCTGAAGCACGGCGGCCTCCTGAACAGGGGTGTTCTCCGCCAGCGTCGCGATCAGGACCTTGGTCCGAGTCTCATCCTGGAGCTGCATCATCGGCGTCGTGAAATGGACGCCTGAAATCGACATCTGCCTGGCAATCTCCCGGTGATAGGCCCCGGTGGCATCGAGCAACAGCAGGGTGTGGCCAGTCGGCGCAGTGTCCATGACGACGAACTTGCGGCCTGCCTCTCGGATGATGCGGGAGAAGGCCTGGAACACTGCGATCTCCTCCGTGCACGGGGATCGCAGGTCTTCTTCGAGCAGGGCGCGGCCCTGTGCATCCAGATTCTTGCCCTTGGTCGCCAGCACCTGCTCTCGATAGCGCAGCGTCTCGGCCTGCGGGTCGATGCGGCTGACCGTCAAGTGCTCCAACTGACCGACCAGAGTCTCCGCCAGGTGCGCAGCAGGGTCGGACGTTGTGAGATGAACCGGCAGCCCGCGTCGTGCCAGCTCGACAGCAAGCGCCGCGGCCAGGGTCGTCTTGCCGACCCCGCCTTTGCCCATCACCATGATGAGTCCATGCCCAGGTGCTGCCACGTCGTCCACGAGCTGAGACAGTGTCGGCGCACCGAGCGTCGCAGATTGCGTTGTATCCCCCGTCTTCGTCAGCGGAGCCTGATCGTCGAAGAATTGGCGCAGGGCTTCAAGGCCGACCAGGTCGAAGGCCTTCAGCGCGACCTGATCCGTCGGCAGGTCGCGAAGTAGCGTTGGCATTTCAGCAAGTGCATGCTGCTCGCGCCGAACCACGGCAGCAGCCAGGGCGTCATGCGCTGCTTCGGCGGTGGGCATGACCCCATTGATCACCAGGTACTGGCGGCGCAACCCTATCCGGGCCAACTCGTCGTGTGTGCGCGCCACCTCTCGCAAGGTGGAAGCCTGCGCGCGAGCCACCAGAATCAGTCGGGTGCGCTGCGAGTCGGCAAGTGCGTCGACAGCGGCTTTGTACTGAGCTCGCTGTTTCTCCAGCCCTGCCAAAGGTCCAAGGCACGATGCGTCGCCCTTGCCTGACTCCAGGAAGCTGTTCCAGGCCCCCGGGAGCTGCAGCAGGCGGATCGTGTGCCCCGTGGGCGCTGTGTCGAAGATGACATGCTCGAATCGCTCGACCAGAGACTCGTCGGTGAGCAGGCCGGTGAACTCGTCGAAAGCCGCAATCTCGGTGGTGCAGGCACCGGAGAGCTGCTCTTCGATGCCCTTCACGACATCGACAGGCAGGACGCCGCGCACCGGTCCGACGATTCGATCTCGATAGCCCTGGGCAGCCGCCTGCGGATCGATTTCCAGGGCCCAGAGATTCTTCACCTCGGGCACGGCCGTGATCTTGTTGCCTATGCGGATGCTGAAGACCTGACCGACATTGGAGGCCGGATCGGTGCTGACCAGCAGGACCTGCTTGCCTGCATCAGCCAGCTTGACCGCAGTGGCGCAGGCCAGCGAGGTCTTGCCGACGCCGCCCTTGCCGGTGAAGAAAGCGAAACGGGGCAACTCGTCAAGAAATTTCATGGGGCGGTCCGGTTCAGCAGCACTTGCCACCGCTGCAGCAATTGCCCGCGCTGGTGGCTGGTTCACGTGTATCCAAGCCTAACCATTGCGCGAGTTGCTGGCGGCTCGGATAGCGTCCGGCCAACACGACCTGGCCCTCCAGAACCGAAATGGGCAGCGCATCCTGCCCCGCGCGTTCGAGGAACCCGCGTACGGCTTCGTTCTGCGCGAACGCCAAGGGCTGTTGGGCCAGGTTGAAACGCTCAACATGGGCGCCTTGACCCTTGGCCCAGTCGACATCGGCAGACATCTGGACGAGCTGAGCATCGACATCCTGGCCGCAAACGCCGCTGCTGCAACAAAGGGCTGGATCGAAGATCTGGATGGAGGGCATGTTGGTCTCCTGGAGCTTGCGTCATTGAACGGACACAAGCTTGCGGCAAAGTGCAAGCCCGTGTCTTGTGTTGCATCAATATTTCCAACTCTATAGAATTATCGACTTATGGAAGAGCAACACGTGATCCGTTCCCTCGCAGCCCTGGCCCAGGCCCACAGGCTCAAAGTGTTTCGTTTGCTGGTGGTCGCTGGCCAGCATGGGTTGACGCCCGGCGCACTCGCCGAGGCGCTTGAGCTCCCGGCCGCGACGCTGTCCTTTCACCTGAAGGAATTGAGCAATGCCGGCCTGGTAAGCCAGGAGCGCATCAGCAGAAATGTGGTCTACCGCGCAGCGTTCGATCACATGAACGAACTGCTGGCCTACCTCACCGAGAACTGCTGCCAGGGCGAAGCCTGCATGCCAGCGTCATCAACGACCTGCGCCTGCTGACTCCTACCTACTTCCGAAGGGATCCCGTGAGCTCCGTGATCTACAACGTTCTCTTTGTCTGCACTGGCAACTCGGCCCGCTCGATCCTGGCCGAAGGGCTGATGAACCACATGGGGCAAGGCAAGTTCAAAGCCTTCTCCGCAGGCAGCCACCCGGCCGGTGCCGTCAATCTGCTGTCGCTGAAGACGCTGGCCTGGCTGCAGCTGCCAACAGATGGCTATCGAAGCAAGAACTGGGACGAGTTCGCTCGCCCTGATGCGCCGCAACTGGATTTCGTGTTCACGGTTTGCGACAAGGCCGCTGGCGAGGTCTGCCCGGTTTGGCCGGGCCAGCCATTGACGGCGCATTGGGGCCTGCCTGACCCTGCGGCCGTCAAAGGTGATGAAGCGCAGCAGTTGCAAGCCTTCCAGGACACCGCGCTGGCCCTCAAGCGCCGCATCGAGTTGATGTTGGCGCTTCCCCTGACCACCCTGGACAAGATGTCGTTGCAGGAAGCAGTTCGCGACATCGGCCAAGCCTGACCTCTCGCAATTGCAGCCATGACGATCAACGTTCTCATCCTCTGCACCCACAACTCCGCGCGAAGCGTGCTCTCCGAGGGCATGCTGAACCATCTGGCTGCGAAAGCCGGCAAGGATGTCCGCGCCTTCAGCGCCGGCAGTGCGCCCAGCGGCCGACTGAACCCGTTTGCGCTGGAGGCGCTCACCAATGCCGGTGTCGATGTCAGCGGCTATCGCAGCAAGAGCTGGGACGAGTTCACCTCCCCCGATGCACCGCCGCTGTCCATCGTCATCACCGTCTGCGACAGCGCCGCGGCCGAGCAATGCCCGGTCTTCTTTGGCGCCGGCATCGATGGGGGCCAGCCGGTCAAGGTGCACTGGGGCTATCCGGATCCGTCGAACGCCGAGGGCGGCGACGAAGGCAAGCGCCGGGCCTTTGAGCTGACGCGCCAGGCCATTGGCTATCGCATGCTCCAGCTGCTGCAACTGCCGCTGGAGACGCTGGGCAAGCAGGAGCTGCTTGCCGCACTCAACGCCATCGCCAAGAGCTGAAGTCACTGCAATGAACTCGAGCACTCCTCAAAAGCTCCTTGCTGAGGCCTTGGGCACGGCCTTGCTGATGGCGGTGGTCATCGGCTCCGGCGTGATGGCGGAGCGCCTGTCCGGTGGCAATGTCGCCGTGGCGCTGCTGGCCAACACGCTGGCCACGGTGGGCGGCCTCTACATCCTGATCGAGGTCTTCGGGCCGCTCAGCGGAGCCCACTTCAACCCGGCGGTCAGTGCCGTCATGGCCTGGCGGGGCGAGTTGCCCCTTGCCACCCTTGCGCCCTATGTCGGCGCGCAGTTGCTGGGCGCCATGCTCGGTGCCTGGTTGTCGCATGCGATGTTCGACATGAGCATCCTCCAGTTCTCCACCAAGCTGCGCGGCGGCACGGGGCAATGGATCGCCGAAGGTGTCGCGACATTCGGGCTGCTGCTGGTGATCCTGCGTGCGCCCGGTTCGCGCGTGGCGGCCATGGTGGCCGCCTATATCGGTGCGGCTTATTGGTTCACGGCATCGACCTCGTTTGCCAATCCAGCCGCCGTGTTCGGTCGGATGTTCAGCGACAGCTTTGCAGGCATTGCACCTTCCAGCGCACTGGGCTTCGTTGTTGCGGAGTTGATCGGTGCAGCCGTTGCCGTGGGCGTGCATCGGCTGCTCTCTTCGCCACAGTCTGCTGGCGCGGCCTCTCCCAGCGAATCAACGTCCGCTCGCCATGTCTGATCCCCTGTTTCCTGACGCCACGTTTCCGGCCCTGAAGCCGGAGTTGTTCGACGTCCCAACTCAAGAGCGCCTGACTGTGCGCTCGCCCTCCCAGCACCGACCGCGCATCCTCATGCTCTACGGTTCGCTGCGCGAGCGCTCCTACAGCCGGCTGCTGAGCTTCGAGGCGGCACGCCTGCTGGAGGCCATGGGCGCCGAGGTGCGCATCTTCAATCCGAGCGGCTTGCCGCTCCCCGATGACGCGCCCGACTCCCACCCCAAGGTGCAGGAGCTGCGCGAGCTGGCTGCCTGGTCCGAGGGCATGGTCTGGACCTCGCCGGAGCGGCATGGCGCCATGACCGGCATCATGAAGGCCCAGATCGACTGGATTCCGCTTTCGTCCGGCGCCGTGCGGCCCACGCAGGGCAAAACGCTGGCGGTGATGCAGGTGTCGGGTGGCTCGCAGTCCTTCAATGCCGTGAACCAGATGCGCCTGCTGGGTCGCTGGATGCGCATGCTGACCGTCCCCAATCAGTCTTCCGTGGCCAAGGCCTTTGCCGAGTTCACGGACGAGGGGCGCATGAAGCCCTCGTCGTTCTACGACCGCGTCGTGGACGTCATGGAGGAGTTGTTCAAGTTCACCTTGCTGAGCCGTGATCTCGGGCCGTACCTGGTGGATCGCTACAGCGAGCGCAAGGAATGCGCAGAGGAACTCTCCAAACGAGTGAACCAGCGAGCCATCTGACAACGCATGGCGGGGCGCAGCCCCGCTTCTTTCAACCTAAATAGTTGCTATTGACAACCAGAATAGTGGGCTTCAACATGCGAGCGGAAAGTTGCTATTCACATCCAAATGCCCGAGACGTCCCCATCGCAAGCCCTCTCCGAATCCAGCCCGGGCAGCCTGCTGCGCGAGGTTGCGCGCCTCTACACCCGAGCACAGCGCGTGGTGGCCGATTGCTGCCGCACGACCAGCACGCAGTGCCATCTGCTGACCGAGCTGGGGCGGTCCGGGCCCCTGCCATTGTCCGAGCTGGGCACACGGGTGAGCCTGGAGAAGAGCTGGGTGTCACGCGCGGTGGAGGCCATGGCAGCCCGTGGCTTGGTGACCAAGGAGCCGAACCCGCTAGACGCAAGGAGCTGGCTCGTCACGCTCACCGCCGACGGCGTGCGCACCGTCAACGAACTGAACGACACCCTCGACACCCATGCCGAACAACTGCTGCGACGCCTGGGCGAGCGCAACCGCGCTGCCGTCGAGAAATCACTGCTGCTGCTGCTCCAGGCCCTGCGCGAAGACCAGGCCGCCAATTGCTGCCTCCCGCCGCCTGAAGCCAAAGACGTCAAGGACAAACCGTCATGTTGCTGAACCAAGTTTCCCTGCGCCAGGCGGGCGCCGCCGACTGGCCCGCCGTGGAGGCCCTGTTGCTGACCAACAAGCTTCCAACGGAGGGTGCGCAAGCCCACCTCTCCACCTACGTGCTTGCCGTCTCGAACGGCGAGGTCGTCGGCTGCGCCGGCGCCGAGGTCTATGGCTCCTTGGCGCTGCTGCGCTCGGTGGCCGTGGCGCCCGGCCTGCACAAGCAAGGCATCGGCCGCCTGCTCTTGCAAACCATGCTGCAACAGGCGCGGGCGCGCGATATCGCTTCGCTCCATCTGCTGACCGTCACCGCACCGGAATACTTCGCCTTGTACGGTTTCAAGCGCGGCAAGCTGGAAGACGCTCCCGCTGCCTTGAAGGCCTCGGCGGAGTTCCAGGGCGCCTGCCCAGCCTGTGCCGCCTTCATGAGCCTGACCCTGCACGAGGCACCCGAGGTGGAGGCTGACCTGCCCATCGCGGTGCTTGGTGCAGGTCCAGTAGGCCTCGCTGCCGTGGCCCAGTTGATCGAAAGAGGTCTGCCCTTCGTCGCGCTGGAGGCCGGGAGCCGCGTCGGTGCCAACCTCCTGGACTACGGTCATGTCCGCTTGTTCTCGCCCTGGAGATACAACGTTGATGCTGCCGTGGCGCGGCTGCTGAAACCCACCAGCTGGACGGCGCCGCCAGAGGCCGAACTGCCCCATGCCGCGGACATCGTCAATCGAGTCATGCAACCGTTCGCCGCGCTGCCGGAGGTCGCCCGGGCGTTGAAGCTCGGAGCGCGCGTGCTTGCCATCAGCCGCGAGGGCTACGACAAGGTGAAGACCACCGGCCGCGACCAGGCCGCCTTCGTGGTTCGCTTTGTCCAGGACGGGCGCGAGCAGGAATTGCGTGCTCGCGCCGTGATCGACGCAACGGGCACCTGGGGCACCCCCAATCCCATCGGCGCCAACGGGCTCCCTGCGATTGGCGAGGCCGCGGTGGCCGCGCAAGTCTTCTACGGCATTCCAGACATCGCCGGCTCGCAGCGCGCACGCTATGCCGGCAAGCGGACCCTGGTGGTGGGTGCCGGCCATTCGGCGGCCAACGCACTGCTGTACCTGGCAGACCTTGCCAAGCAATCGCCCGGCACCCGCTTGGCCTGGGCGGTTCGCTCGCCCGCTCTGCAGCGGGCTTTCGGTGGCGGCAGTGCCGATGTGTTGCCGGCCCGAGGCGAACTGGGCAGTTCGCTGCGGCGTTTGCGTGACAGCGGCGAGATGGAGTTCTTCAGCGGCGTGCGCATCACCGAGATTCGGCAGGAGCCTTCGGGGCAACTCTCGGTACATGGCATCGATGCACGGCGCCAGCCAGTCGAAGTAGCGGGCATCGACGAGATCATCTGTGCGACCGGCCAGCGCCCGGACCTGAGCCTGAGCAACGAGTTGCGCCTGAAGCTGGACCCCTGGCTGGAATCCACCGAGCCACTGGGCCCCTTGATCGACCCGAACCTGCACAGCTGCGGGACGGTGCGGCCCCACGGTCATCGCGAGCTGGCACATCCCGAGCCGGGCTTTTACACGGTCGGCGTGAAGAGCTATGGCCGAGCACCGACCTTCCTGATGGCCACCGGTTTCGAGCAGGCGCGATCCGTTGTGGCGGCTTTGGCGGGCGACCTTGAGGCAGCCGACAGGGTTGAGCTGGACCTGCCAGAGACAGGGGTCTGCTCGATCGGCCCGACGGATTCCGACGCGGGCAGCGAGGCCTGCTGCGGCGCGCCCGCTGCCGAATCATTGGCCGCCAAGCCTGTGACGCCCGTCGTTGCAAGCCAGCCGGCTGCATCGTCGTGCTGCGGCCCAAAGCCCGCGCCGGCGACTGCTGCAGCCGCCTCGAGATGCTGCGGATGAGCAGGCGAACAGGGCGGACGGCGACCGTCATTGCGCTGGGCTCTGCCCAGACACTGGCGTGGGCCTCGTCCTACTACCTCCCGGCGATGCTGGCACAGCCCATGGCCCGCTCGCTGGGGCTGAGTGCGCCGGACATCTTTGCGACCTTCTCTGTTGCGCTGATCGTCTCAGCCTTGATCGGCCCTCGGGCCGGGCGCCTCATCGACCAGCACGGGGGCCGGCCGGTGCTGGCAGGCACCAGTCTGCTCTTCGCTGCAGGCCTGGCCTTGATGGCCGGCAGCACGAGCTTCACCGGTGTACTGCTGGCCTGGGTCGTGATGGGCATCGCCATGGGCAGCGGCTTGTACGAAGCCGCCTTCGCCACCATCGTCAGGCTGCACCGGATGGAGTCTCGCCACATGATTACCGGCATCACCCTGATTGCCGGATTCGCCAGCACCGTGGGGTGGCCGCTGAGCGCCTGGGTCAGTGCGCAGTGGGGATGGCGTGAAGCCTGCTGGACTTGGGCCGCGTTGCATGTGATGGTCGGTCTGCCCTTGAATCTGAGCCTGCCGCGCGCCGAGACAGGGCAGGAATTGATTGCGGCGACGGCCGATGTGAAAGATGAGCCAGCGATCGCTGAACCGGGACTCGCGCCGGTGCTGGCCTTGTCATTCGTGTTTGCCACAACCTGGTTCACCAGCACGGCCATGGCCGCGCATTTCCCGCGCCTGTTGCAAGGGTTCGGCATTGGCGTGGCAGGCGCCGTCGGCATCGCTGCACTGATCGGTCCATCGCAGGTCGCCGCACGCCTGTTTGAGTTCGGCTTCCTGCGCCGAGTGCACCCACTGCTGTCGGCTCGACTGGCAACGCTGACACATCCGCTGGGCGCGCTTGGCCTGCTGATCCTCGGGGCACCCGCGGGCATTGCCTTCGGTGTGCTGCATGGCGCAGGCAACGGCGTGCTGACCATCGCAAAGGGAACCTTGCCACTGGTGCTCTTTGGTGCCCAAGGCTATGGCCATCGCCAAGGCATGCTCATGCTGCCCGCGCGCATTGCTCAGGCCTTTGCGCCTTGGTTGTTCGGCATCGCCTTGGATCGATGGCAGGGGCAAGCGCTGTGGCTCACCACGGCTTTGGGGCTGCTCGCATTCGGCACGCTCATGGCCGTGGGACAGCTTCAAAAGAAGCCGCTGCAGCAACAACAAGCTGCCTTGAACCAAACATCACCGACGCTCCCGCCACCACAGCGCCAACGCTCCAAGACCAAACAGTAGCCCGAGCAGCCATGCGGGCACTGAAGCAGCAGCCGACTGCGACACCGCACGCGCCAGATCCGCTGCCTGCACCACGGCCGCCTCGCGCTTGATCGCCTGCTGCCATTGCGGCCAAGCATCCTTGCCGAAGACATACATCCGCGCCGCCGCGAGCTTGCCCTCCGCTGGCGCGATCACCAGCCATCCCGCTGAACGCGGCCAAAGCGCAGCACAGGCATCGTCAGCGCGATCCGCACGCCGCTGCAGCTGGAGCCGCACTCGGTCTGCGGGGGCCTCCGCCGCCAGTTCGCCCGCTCCACCACGCAGGCAGACCACCGTGCGCTCGCCGGCCCGAGGCATCGCATCCGGGAACACCCACTGCGCCTCGCGCTGCTGACGCAGGCCCGCCTGATCGAGCACGCTTTGCCACCAGCTGCCGAGCAGCTGCGGCGAACTGATTGCATGGCGGTGCCAATCGGTGAGGCCCAGCCAGACGATGCGGCCGTGCTGCCAGCGGCGTTGCCAGAGCCAGGGCCTGTCGGTCGCGTTGGCACGCCAGGCGCCGCGTGCGCTGATCGAGGGCCGGAGCGCAGCGAACGACAACTCCAAGCCAGGCAGGGGCTGCAAGGTCGCGGGCCCTTGCGGCGCCAGCGGCAGTTGCAGCTCGCGACTCCACACACCGGCATCGCGCGCATTGCCGGCCAGCACGACCAGCGGCACGCCCTGCTCCACGTGCGCCAGCAAGGCCTGGCGCGCGCTGGCAGCGAGGCTCTCAAAATGGGCCGCATCGATGAGGATCAGCTCGGGCGTGGCCATGGCGCTGCGCGGCGTTTCGGCACGGGTGACGGTCTTGCCGAGCGTGAGCTGCCAATCGAGGTTGGCGCCGCTGGCCAGCAGCAGTTGGTTGAGCGCCTGCGCGTCGAAGGACGGTGCACCGAAGCGGCCCCGGACCTGCAGCGGCGCGCTTTCCTGCACGTCCAACGGCACGGGGCCTTGTTCCAGCGGCTTGCCGGCGGCATCGAGCACCCGGGCTTGCAAGACCATGGCTTCAGCCACCGGCGGCAGCCAACTCACCGAGGCCTCGGCGCCGCTGGCGCTGGTCTGCGCAAGCAGGCTGCCGTTTTCATCGAGCAACTGCAGACGCCAGCTCGCGAGCGGCTGGCTGCGCTTGAGCGTCAAGCTGAATGTGCGACCGAGGGCCAGCTGGCGCGGGAAGTCGAGCTGGATGCCGGGCTCGCTTGAAGGCGCTGGCGCGGAGGCCTGCGCGCGTTCGCCTGGCATGGTGGGCTCGGCGATCAGCAAGGCGAGGCCCGCTGCCGCGAGCAGGACCAGGGCTGCGTTGATCCTTTGGCGCGCGCGCAGGTAGAGCATCGCACTCACCGCGCCAATCAGGCCGACGACGCCGGCAATGAGCAGCGCCCCGCTCATGGCTCGCTCCGTTGCTGCCAGGCCTTGCTGAAGGGCGTGGCCGTGGACGGCTCGGCCTGCAGGCGAACGCCAGCTTCGGTAACGCTGCCGCGCAGCCAGGCGCGCAGTGCGGGCCGGCAATTGGCGCAGCCATCCATCACGTCCTGCAGCGCGCGCTGGGCGGCGAGGCGGTCTTCGTCGGCGCGGATGCGCTCGCGTATCCAATCCTGCGCGGTGCGGCTCCAGAGCGCGGGCAGCGCCGCTTGCTCGCTGGCCAGCGCGGCCATCAGTTCGCGCAGGTGCGCGGGCACGGTCTCAGGCATGGCGCCCTGCTCGCGGCGGTAGGGTGCGGTGCCCACGGCATCGCCACTCATGCGCTTTTCTTCCTTGATCGGCGGTGGCGCGAAGGCGGTGCGGTGCAGGTAGATGCGGTCGGCCTGCTGCAGCTGCTTGATCGCCTCCAGCGCCTTGTATTCATGCGGCAAGGCCGGCTGCGGCGCTATCGCGCGCAGCTGCTTCTCGGCATCCCACATGGCAGAGAGCGCGCGACGCAGGATCTTCTTGGTGGCTTCATCGAACAGCGTGGCGTTCTCGGCCTGGTCGTGCGCATGGCCGAAGCGGTGGAGGATGTCCTGCTTCTCCTCGCTCCCATGCTCGCCCCCATGCTCATCGCCATGGTCGTCCCCAAAAAGGCTGGACTCCTCACCAAGGAACTGGCCGTAGCGCAGCCGCAGGCGGGACTGGTCGGCCGCAATCGCCTCGCTGCGCGCGCGCAGTTGCCCCGGCGGGAAGCGCGGGTTGGCCTTCATCTCGCTGAGCAGTTGCTCGGTGTCTATGATGATCTGGCGCTGGCTGCGCAGGTTCTCGGGCTTGACCAGCATGGGCAGGGCCGAGCTCTCGGTCTCGGCCGCTTGCAGGCCGGGCAGGCGCAGCGTGTAGGTGGGCGAGCTGACGATGTGGGGGCGCGGCGCGGCGTTGTCGGCCGCGCGCACGAAGAAGTAGAGCTCGTCGCCCGGCTCCATGCCCAGCTCGGAGAGCAGCCAGGTCTTGTCCCAGCGGCGCTGGCGCGGGTCGCTGCTCACCGGCATGGGCAGCTCGCGGTCGCTGAAGCGAATGTTCTCGCCACTGCCGCGCGCCAGCGTCAGGTGCAGGCTGGCCCGCTCGATCTTGTAGTCATCGCTGAGGGTCACGGCGATGCGGGCCGAGCGCGCGTCGCGGGCCAGCACCTGGATCAGTTCATCGGGCGATTCGATGGCGATGCGCGGCGCTCCGTCGGGCGTGACCAGCACCGTGTAGCGCTGCCCTTGCCAGCGCCAGAACATCGCCTCGTTGGCCTGCCAGCTCGCGCAGCGCGGCGCGAACGGTAGGCGGCTGCCGTCACTCAGCTCGATGGCAGCAGCATTGGCCGGCTCGGTCTTCAGGCACCAGCGGATCTCGCTGTGCTCGGGCACCTGCAAGGCCTTGGGCGCGGTCTCGTAGGCGGCGAAGCCGGTGTAGGCCGGTGGCGTGACCTGCAGCAGCAGCTCATTGGCAGCCGCCGCCGATGCTGGCAACGCCTGCGGTGCAAGACCGGACGACTGCCCCGGCCACAGCCACAGCATCGCCGCTGCCGCAAAGCTCAGCGCCAACCAGCGCCTATCGAAGCGGGCCTGCACGCTGGCGATGCGGCGCAGCGCCGCGGCGTCGACCGCCTGTGCGAGCCGGCCCAGAAGACGCTGCTGCTGCAGACGGGCCAGCGGCCCTGCTGTGTCGGTGCCCTGCTGCAGCAAGGCGCTGCTGTCTTCCAGCGCCGGCACGGCGGCATCCAGCCAGCGCGGCCATTGGCGCTCCGCCCGTTGGCGCAGACGCCAGAAATCAAAGCCCAGCACCAGCAGCGCGACGAGCAGGCCTGGCCAGGAGCGCAAGAGCAGCCAGGGCAGCACGAGCGCCAGCCACCAGGGCCAACGGCGCGCCATCAGCGCGCGCAAGAGGCGTGGCTGCAAGGCCGAGTAGGCGTCAGCGGCGGCGCGCATGCGCGAGCCCCCTTTCCAGCGCGAACAGCAAGGCCAGCAGCGGCGCGAGCCAGGCGTGCAGCGCGTCAATCGGCAGCAGGGCCGGCGTGGCGCCTGCGGCGGCCTGCAGTGTCATCGACGGTGCGGCATGGGGCTCGGGCGCTTGCGCCATCGCCTGCCAACGTTGGTAGAGCGCCCGCGCGCCATCAATGTCCTGCAGGGCTGCGGAATCCACCGCAAGCACGGTGCTGCGCGCGCCCGCCTTCTTGTTCAAGCTGCTGCGCTCGGTTGCCCACCACAGCGGAGACCGCCAGCGCGCATCGGGCGGCTCGGGCTTGTCCCAGACGATCAGCTCGGTCTTGTCGCTCGGCGTCTCGTCGAACAGGTAGCGGTCACGCCCCTGGCCTGCGCTCTCGAAGGCCTTGAACAAGGCGCGCCATTCGTCGGCACGGTCGCTCGCGAGGACAATGCGGCGCTCCCGCTTCTCGCTGGGCACTGGCAGTGGCTGCACACGCAGCGCCAGCTTGTGGGCCAGCGTGGGCGCCTCGGCGGCCATGGGCACGGCATCGCCACGCGCCAGCAGCAGCCATCGGGCCCCGGCCTGCCATTCGCGCTCGTGCGCGGCCAGCCAGGCGAGCGCATCGCCCTCGGGCAGCTCGAGGCGCCGCACGTCCTGCATGCCGGACTCCTTGATCTGCGCCTCGACCCAAGCCGGATCGGCGCCACGCGTCACCAGGACGGTGTCGCCCCGCCAGGCCAAGGCCACATCGGCCAGCCAGGCGATCACGCCCAGCAGCAGCAGACAGCGCAGCAGGAGCAGCAGGCGTTCGACCCAGACCCACACGCGCTGCTGCTGCGGCGGCGCCTTGGGCAGGAAACGCGCGGTGGCGAGCAGCTCGGCGCGCAGGCGCTGGTGCTTCTCGCGGTGCCACCAGATTGGGAGCAGCAGCACGGGCAAGGCCCACCACCAGGCAGCGAATGCATTCGTCATGCCCGCCCCGCCAATTGCAGCCAGCGACGCAGCACCGTGCCGACAGCCTGCTCGATCGATGCCGTGAGCAGCGGCATGTCGTGCTGCCGGCATTGGGTCTTCACCGCATCGAAGTGAGCGCTGCGCGCGCTGCGGTAGGCCGCCTTGGCCTCGGCATCGAAGCGATGCAATCCTTCCACCCGCTCAGGGTCGCGGTAGGCGCCGCCGCTGGCGAAGCTGGCGTCTTTCTCGGCCTGCGTGGAGAGGCTCAGCAAGCGCACGTCATGCGAGAGATGGCGCAAGCGCAAGAGCGCCTCGGACAGCGGCGACGGCCAGTCCAGGAAATCGCTGACTGCGAAGATCAAACTCGGCGAGCGTGCGAAATGCAGGTGGGCGCGCAGCATCGGCTCATCTGGCAAACCACCGCCCGCCTCCACCCGACTCAGTTGCGCCAGCACCTTGTGCAGCTGGCGCGGCCCGCGCGAGGCCGGCGTGAAGGCCACGCGGTCCTGGCCCGCAATGATCAGGCCGAAGGCATCGCCCTGGCGCTGAGCCACGGCCGCAATGCAGCCGAGCACGGTGCGCGCGAACCAGAGCTTGGTCAGGCCCTCGATGCTGCGGCTGGGCTCGGCCATCGAGGCGCTGGCATCCAGCAAGAGCCAGATCGCCACATGGCTGTCGCGCTCGGCTTCGCGCACGTAGTAGCGATCCACGCGGGCCAGGAGCTTCCAATCCACGCGCCGCCATTCATCGCCCGGCACATAGGCGCGGTACTCGGAGAACTCAACGCCCGCGCCCCGCTCGCGACCCGCATGCAGGCCATGGCCCAGGCCCGCCAGCACATGGCGGATGACCAGGTCCAGGTCGGCCGTCTGGGCCAGCAGCGAGGCCGTCGCCAGCATGGTGATCAGTCGACCTTGATCTCGTTGCGCAGCGCCGCCAGGATCTCGGCTATCGCCACGCCATCGGCCTCGGCCTCGAAGTTGCGCAGCACGCGGTGGGCGAGCACCGGCAAGAGCATGGCGGCGATGTCGTCTCGCGTGACGGCCAGGCGGCCGTGCATCAGTGCGCGCGCCTTGGACGCCAGTACCAGGGCCTGGCCGGCGCGCGGGCCGGCGCCCCAGCCCACATGCTTCTTGACGCTGGCAACCGTGCTCTCCTGCGGCCGCGTGGCGCGCACGAGGCGGGTGGCGTAGCGCAGCAGGTGATCGCCGATCTCGACGTCGCGCACCAGCTGCTGCAGGCGCATCAGGGTGGCCACGTCCATCGCCGGCACGGCGTCCGCCAGGCCCGCATGCGTGGTGCGCGAGACCATCTGCATTTCCTCGTCTTCGCTCGGATAACCCACGTCGATGCGCAAGAGGAAACGGTCCAATTGCGCCTCGGGCAACGGATAGGTGCCGGCCTGCTCGATCGGGTTCTGCGTGGCCAGCACGAAGAAGGGTTGCGGCAGCCGGTGCGTCTGGCCGGCGAAGGTGACCGAGCGCTCCTGCATCGCTTCGAGCAGCGCGGACTGCGTCTTGGGCGGCGCGCGGTTGATCTCGTCGGCCAGCAGCACCTGCGTGAACACCGGGCCGCGCTGGAACTTGAAGACACGCTGGTGCGTGGCCTGGTCTTCTTCCAGGATCTCGGTCCCGACGATATCGGAGGGCATCAGGTCGGGCGTGAACTGCACGCGGCGGAACTGCATGTCGGTGGCCTGCGCCAGCGACTTCACCAGCAGCGTCTTGCCGAGACCAGGCACGCCTTCCACCAGCGCATGGCCCCCGGCGATCAGGCAGATCACCAGCGACTCGATCACCTCGGCCTGGCCGATGATGACGCGCGACATGCTGGCGGTGAGTTCACCCACTTTGGCGGTCAGCGAAGCAACTTCGGCTTCACTCCAGTCTTGGGCGTTCAGTTCAGACAAGTTCAGGCTCCCAATGCGTATTGAACGATGTTGACGGCAAAGCGTGTGTTGTCGATGGCCAGCCAGCGCTTGTTGCGGAAGTCGTAGTCCCACTCGCAGCCGTAGTCCTTGTTGCTGTAGAGCAGCCGGATGCGGCCGTTGAACTCGACGGCCTTCAGGTAGTCGTGCACCAGGTCGTCGCCCCAGCCATTCAGCTCCACGCCGGTGTTGGGCGGGCCGTCGAACTTGAAGAAGCTCGAGTAGATCGGGTGCTTGTTGCTGATCTTGCGCAGTGCGTTGCCGCCGAACATGCGCGCCACCTCGGCTTCGAAGGACTTGGCGAACAGGCCGTCGATGTCGTGGTTGCAGTCGTCCACGAAGAGGAACCCGCCACCCCTCACATAGCGCTCGAAGTTCTTGCGCTCGGCCGGTGTGAACTGCACCAGCTTGTGCCCGGCCAGGTAGCAGAACGGGGCTTCCAGCATCTTGGGGTCCGACAGCGCCACCACCCGCTCCACCGGATCAACCCGCAGCGTCGTGTACTCGACCAGCGAGTTCAACACATTGCTGGGCATGCGGATGTCGACATCCCAGTCGCCGGATTCGTAGATCAGGCGGGTGAAGTAGAAGTCGAAGCCGGCCGCCATGCCTCAGCTCAGACCGCGTCGGACAGCGAGGTGAAATTGAAATCCCGCACCTTCATCGCCGGCACGACCGCACGGCGGCCGCCCCCTCCCATCACCTGTGTGCGTCCCAGCTCCTCGATGTTGTTGAGCATCGTGACCGGGCTCTCGTTGAAGCGGAAATTCTTGATCGGGTACATCAGCTTGCCGTTCTCGATATAGAAGGTGCCGTCGCGCGTGAGGCCGGTCACCAGCACCGACTGCGGATCGACCGAACGGATGTACCAGGTGCGCGTGACCAGCACGCCCTTCTTGGTCGAGGCGATCAGCTCGGCAAGCGACTTGCTGCCGCCGGCCATGATCACATTGCCATTGCGGCCGGGCGCCTTGATGCCCTTCTTGTTGGCCCAGAACGGCGAGTACTCGAGCGACTCGATCTTGCCGTCCTTGATGATGCTCTGGCGCTCACGGGCCTGCATCGAGCCGCTGTCCCACGGGCGCACCGGGGCGTCCTTGTCCCAGGGGTCGGCCCAGACGTTGACCTGCTCATCGAAGAGCTTTTCGCCCAGGCGCGTGCCGCCGCCCTTCTTCGCGAGGAAGCTGCGGCCTTCGTCGGCCTGACGCGCATCGAAAGCACCGAACATGAAACTCAGGATGTCGCTGGAAGCCGCCGGCTCCAGGATCACCGTGTAGCGGCCCGGCTCCAGAGCTTTGGCATCGACCGAGCGCAAGGCCTTCTCGATGGCCACGTTCGAAGCTTCGCGCGGGTCGAACAGGCTCACATCGTTGGCGCTGCGCACCACCCAGCCGGAGCCGCGGCCGTCTTCGGTGCGGGTCGTCACCGTGAAGTCCACATTGGTGGATTCCTGGTAGCCGAAGACACCGTTGGAATTGGCAATCGCCTCGAAGCCCGAGCTGTCGATGAAGAAGCCCGCCGCCTGCAACTTGCTCTTGCGGCTTTCCTCGATGCTGTGGGCGGCCACCTGCGCACGGAACTCGGGGTCGATGGCCGCCGTGGTCTTGGCGAAGGTGTTCGAGGCCTTGAACTGCTGCTTGCCCGCAGCCGGCGTGAACTCGGGGTTCTCGGGCGCCAGGCGGGCCACGTCTTCGGCGCGGCGCACCAGCTTCTCCAGCGACTTGTCGTCGAACTCGTTCAAGGAAGCCGTGCCCTGACGCTTGCCGAAGGCCACGCTGACATTGATCTGCATGTCTTCGTTCAGGCCGGCGGTCGAGACGCTGTTCTGCGCATAGCGGATATTGCCGGTGCGGCTGCCCTGGATCGACACGCGGCATTCGTCCGCCTTGGACAGCGCCAGCACCTTGTCGCAGATGAGCTTGGCCTGTTCCTGCGTGATCTTTGCTTTCATGGTCTCTTATCCAATCTTGCGAGCGGTGTTGATGACGTTGATGCCGTTGAATCGGGTGGTGCTGGAGCCGTGTGACACGGCGCTGACCTGGCTGGGCTGGCCCTTGCCGTCAAAGAAGGAGCCGCCCATGCGCCAGTCGCGTTCATCGCAGATGGCGCTGCAGGCGTTCCAGAATTCCTGCGTGTTGGCCTGGTAGGCCACGTCCTCGACGGGGCCCGTGATCTTGCCGTTCCTGATCTCGTAGAACAGCTGGCCACCGAACTGAAAGTTGTAGCGCTGCTGGTCGATGGAGTAGGAGCCACGGCCGAGGATGTAGATGCCCTTCTTGACGTCCTTGACCATCTCGTCGGGCGTGAGCCTTTCCTTGCCGGCGGCGAGCGAGACATTGGGCATGCGCTGGAACTGCACGCTGTTCCAGCTGTCGGCATAGGAGCAGCCATGCGAGGCGCTCTCGCCGATGATGTGGGCCTGGTCGCGCGTGGCCTGGTAGTTCACCAGCACGCCGTTCTTGATGATGTCCCAACGCTTGCAGGCCACGCCCTCGTCGTCATAGCCCACAGCCCCCAGCGAGCCGGGCGTGGTCTTGTCGGCGAAGAAGTTGACGCGCTCGGCGCCGAACCTGAACTGCTTGCTCTGCCACTTGTCCAGCGTGGCGAAACTGGTGCCGGCGTAGTTGGCTTCGTAGCCGAGCACGCGGTCCAGCTCGGTCGGGTGGCCCACCGATTCATGGATGGTCAGGAACAGGTGGTCGGGGCTCAGCACCAGGTCGTACTTGCCCGGCTCGATGGACTTGGCGGTCAGCTTCTCCCTGGCCTGGCGGCCACAGTGGCGTGCCTCTTCCAGCAGGTCGATGCTGTTGCGGGAAAGCGTGGTCACGCCACCAGCGGCCTGTATCTTGTCTTCCGGCCTGGCATCGAAATACTCGAAGCCCATGCCCACAGGCGATGCCAGGCTCTCGCGCGTGCGGAACTTGCCGGTGGCCTTGTCCACGGCCGTGGCCGTCATCGGCGACCAGAGGCGGTGGACGTCCTGGTCGATGTAGGAGCCATCGGTCGAGGCAAAGTACTTCTGCTGGTTGACCTGAAACAGCGAGGACTGCATGAAGCTGGCACCGGCCTCCAGGCCCGCCTTGTTGGCCGCGATCAGCATGTCGGCCTTGTCCTTGATCGGCACGTGGCGCCAGTCCTTCAAGACCGGCGTGGCCCAGGCCACTTCGCCCACGCCTTTCACCGGCGCAAGCTGCAGGGGTTGGCTCTGCAGCCTGGCATTGGCCTTGGCAATCGCCACGGCTTGCCGAGCCGCACCCGCCACCGCATCGGGCGAAAGATCGTTCGTCGATGCGAAGCCATAGGCACCACCCGCGATCACGCGCACGCCCACGCCGATGGACTCGGTGTTGACGATGTTCTCGACCCGCACATCACGCGTGGTGATGAACTGGTTCAGGTAGCGGCCGATGCGGACATCGCAGTAGCTCGCGCCGGCCCTTGTTGCCGCATCGAGCGCCACGTCGGCCAGCTGCTTCTTGACGAAAACCGGCGCCGCCGGCTTCATCAGCTCTTCGGCCGCCACCGCTCGGCCCATCACCGGCACCAGGAGCGAACCGGCTGCAACGCCGGACAGATTCAGGAAACGACGCCTCTCCATACAACTCTTAGGGATGGGCTCAGACGGCATCGGAAAGCGACGTGAAGTTGAAGTCCCGCACCTTCATCGGCGGAATCATCATCTGGTACGGCACCTCGTCGCCACCGATGATCACCGGCTTGCCGATCTCTTCGATGTTGTTGAGCATGGTCACCGGGCTCTCGTTGAAGCGGAAGTTCTTGATCGGATGCAGGATCTTGCCGTTCTCGATGTAGAAGGTGCCGTCGCGCGTGAGACCGGTCAGCAGCACGGTCTGCGGGTCCACCAGGCGGATGTACCAGGTGCGGGTCACCAGCACGCCCTTCTTGGTGCTCGCGATCAGCTCGGCGGTGCTCTTGTTCGTGCCCGCCATGATCATGTTGCCGTGACCGGCCGTGGGCTTGACGCCCTGCTTCTTGGCCCAGAACAGCGAATAGTCCAGCGCATTGACGCGGCCGTTCCTGATCACATCGGTGCGCTCGCGGGCCAGCATCGAGCCGCCGTCCCAGGGCAGCACGCCCACGTCCTTGTCCCAGGGGTCGGCCCAGACGTTCACCTGTTCGTCGAACAGCTTGTCGCCCTTGCGGTTGCCGCCGCCCTTCTTCGAGAGGAAGCTGCGGCCTTCGTCGGCCTGGCGCGCATCGAAGCCACCCAGCATGAAGCCGATCAGCTCGGACGTGGCAGCCGGCTCCAGGATCACGGTGTAGCGGCCCGGCTCCAATGCCTTGGCTTCGACCGAACGGATGGCCTTCTCGATGGCCACATCCGCCGCTTCACGCGCGTCGAAGCGCGCTGCATCACCGGCAGTGCGCTTGACCCAGCCGGAGCCCCGGCCGTCTTCGGTGCGCACGGTGCAGGTGAAGTCCAGGCCGGTGCTCTGCTGATAGCCGAACACGCCGTTGGAGTTGGCCACGGTCGAGAAGGCGGTCTGGTCGGTGAAGAAGCCGGCCGTGGTCAGGCCCTTCTTGCGGCAGGCTTCAATTGTGTAGGCCGCGGCTTGAGCGCGGTAGTCGGCATCGATGTCGGCCGTCTTCTGGCTGAAGGTGGGGGTGGTCTTGTAGCTCTGCTTGCCCACCGCCGGCATGAACTCGGGGTTCTCCGGCGCCAGACGCGCCAGGTCTTCAGCGCGGCGCACCACCTTCTCGAGCGACTTGTCGTCGAACTCATTGATCGTGGCCACGCCCTGCTTCTTGCCGTAGGCGACGGACACCGCCAGTTGCGTGTCTTCCACGAGGCCTGCCGTCGAAACACTGTTGCGGGCGAAACGGATGTTGCCGGTGCGACTGCCACCCAGGTTGACCGTGCATTCATCGGCCTTGGACAGGGCCAGGATCTTGTCGCACAGGCGCTTGGCTTCTTCGGAGCTCAGGAGTTTCATCAGATGCTCCTGCCTCAGCCGATCTTGCGAGCGGTGTTGATCACGTTCACGCCGTTGAAGCGCGTGGTCGAGGAGCCGTGCGACACCGCGCTGGACTGCGAAGGCTGGCCCTTGCCGTCGAAGAAGGAGCCGCCCATGCGCCAGTCGCGCTCATCGCAGATCGCGGCGCAGGCATTCCAGAACTCCGTGGTGTTGGACTGGTAGGCCACGTCTTCCAACGGCGCGCCGATCTTGCCGTCCTTGATCTCGTAGAACAGCTGGCCGCCGAACTGGAAGTTGTAGCGCTGCTGGTCGATGGAGAAGGAGCCGGCACCGACGATGTAGATGCCCTTCTTGACGTCCTTGACCAGCTGGTCCGGGCTCAAAGGCGCCTTGCCGGCGGCCAGCGAGATATTGGGCATGCGCTGGAACTGCACGCTGCTCCAGCTGTCGGCATACGAGCAGCCATGCGAGGCGTTCTCGCCCAGCATATGGACCTGGTCGCGGGTGGCCTGGTAATTGACGAGGATGCCGTCCTTGACGATGTCCCAGCGGCGGCCGGCCACGCCTTCGTCGTCGTAGCCGACGGCACCCAGCGAGCCGGGCACGACCTTGTCGGCAATGATGTTCACGCGCTCGTGGCCGTACTTGAACTTCTTGCTCTTCCACTTGTCCATCGTGGCAAAGCTCGTGCCGGCGAAGTTGGCCTCATAGCCGAGCACGCGGTCGAGTTCGGTCGGGTGGCCGACCGACTCATGGATCGTCAGCCACATGTGTTCGGGGCTTAGCACGAGGTCGTACTTGCCTGGCTCCACCGACTTGGCGGTGAGCTTCTCCTTGGCCTGGCGGCCGCAGGCGCGCGAGTCCTCGATCAGGTCGTAGGAATTCTTGTAGAGCGTGGCCACGCCACCGGCGGCCTGCACCTTGTCTTCGGCCTTGCCGTCCAGATATTCATAGCCCATGCCCACGGGCGACGAGAGGCCCTGGCGCGAGCGGAACTTGCCGGTCGACTTGTCCACGGCCGTGGCGAACACCGGCATCCACAAACGGTGCACGTCCTGGTCGATGTAGGAGCCGTCGGTCGAGGCGAAGTACTTCTGCTGGTTGACCTGGAACATCACCGACTGCATGAAGCTGGCACCTGCATCCATGCCGGCCTTGTTCGCAGCGATCAGCAGCTCGGCCTTGTCCTTGATCGGCACGGCGCGCCAGTCTTTCTTGATCGGCGTGGCCCAGGAGACTTCACCCACGCCCTTCACCGGCGCCAGTCGCACCGGCTCGGACTGCAGCTTGGCATTGGCCTTGGCGATGGCCACGGCCTGGCGGGCGGCGTTGGCCACCGAGTCGGGCGACATGTCGTTGGTGGCCGCGAAGCCATAGGCGCCACCGGCGATGACGCGCACACCCACGCCGGCCGATTCGGTGTTCACCACGTTCTCGACGTTCAGCTCGCGCGTGGTGATGAACTGGTTCAGGTAGCGGCCGATGCGCACATCGCAGTAGCTCGCGCCGGCACTGGTGGCGGCATTGAGCGCCACATCCGCCAGCGTCTTCTTGAACTTCACCGCCAGCGGGCTCATCAGCTCTTCGGCGGCCACCGCACGCCCGAACACGGGCAAGAGCAAGGAACCGACGGCGAGGCCGCTGACATTGAGGAAAGAACGGCGTTCCATGGAAGATTCTCCTGAAGCGGTAGCCAAAGCGGCCAAACGGGGCACGGATATTTCTTGAATGCGGGACCCGCACGAACGGCGGCAACCATAGCAGCGAAAATGCCGCTTCAGCGCCGCAGACGCAATGACAGGCGCACGGATGATGTCGAGGCTCGCCCGCGCCTTGCAGTGCCGGATTGCACCGAGGGAGAGGTCCGATTGCAGGCCGAGCCGGGATAGGCTAGTGCTGCTGGCTCACACCGCTTGCGGATGCCGCTCGCGCCAGGCCCGCATCTGCTGCCGGTACTCGTCCATCGCCAGGTCGTGCAGATCGAAGATGCAGGGGTCGCAGCCGTTGCCGCAGCAGGCATCGAGGTCCGGCTGGAAGGGAGGCTGGGGCATGGGATCGGCGTCCGGGATGGCTTCGGCGGTCATTGGCGAAGATTGTCCGGCAAGGGCTGAAGATCAGGGCTTGGGCTTGGCTTGTTGCTCTTGCACCTGTTGCTTCCAGCGCTGCTGCGCCGCATCGGCGTACGCCGCACAGGTCAAGGGCCTGGGATGCGGCTGGGCGGCGTCGGCATAGTTCCAGCCGCTCTGATCCGGGTGCGGCGTCAGCAGCAAGTCGCAAGGCAGCTTGCGGACCAGCTCTGCGCTGCGCAGATAGGTCTCCAGCAGCTTGGGATAGGCCGGGTTGCCCACCAGCTGGTAGCCGGGCGCGCTGAGGCTGTCGGCGTACACGGTTCGCACGGCAGCGCCCTTGCGGGTGTCGGTCCAGGACCAGCTCATGCTGCCCGGCGTATGGCCCGGGGTGAACGAGACCGTGAGGGTCATGCCGCCCAGCTTGATCGCCTCGCCGTCCTGCAGCAGCCGGTCGGCCTGCACCGGCGGAAAGAGGATGTCGTCGCCGAAATGGATGTCGTTGCTGCCGCCGCGCGCCAGCAGCACCGCCGATTCGGCATTGCTGATCAGCTGTGCACCCGTGGCACGTTTGACCGCGGCCAATGGGCCGGCATGGTCGGCATGAGCGTGCGAATGCAGGATGTAGCGCAGATCGCCCGGCGCCACACCCAGCTTCTTCATGTTGGCCAGCAGCAGGCCCGCCACCTGCGGCATGCCGCCGTCGATCAGCAGCGCGCCCTGCTCGGTCTTCACCAGCAGCGCGGTGATGTTGGCCGTGCCGATCTGCCAGACGTGGTCGCTGATCTGCACGGGCTCGATGGGCGTCAGCCAGCTCGGCTGGACCTTGTAGGCCTGCAACTGCGGCAGCGGCTCATGGGCCTGGGCACCAAGACTGTTGGCAAGAAGCAGCGTGAGAGTGAGCGGGGCAGTGAGGCGCATGAGGAGGCTCTTGAAACGGATGCCGGCAATTTACCCCGCGAAACAGGGGGCACGGCTTGTCACTGCCGGTCTGTTCACATACTATGTATATATATTATGCACAGTGGACTTCTCATTTCCCAGGCCGATGCGCGGCCGATGTACCTGCAGATCATGGAGCAGATCCGGCTGCGCATTGCCGCAGGCGACTGGCCGGCCGGCAAGGAACTGCCCTCGATCAGGGCGCTGGCGGCCGACCTGCAGGTCAGCGTCATCACGGTCAAGCGCGCCTATCTGGACCTGGAATCAGAAGGTGTGATCGTCACGCGGCATGGCAAAGGCTCCTTCGTGGCAGATGCGCAAGACCTGGCCATCGGCATGCACCACGCCGAACTCGACACCCATCTCCGCGCCGCCGCCGGCATCGCCCGCAGCCTCGCCATGAAGCACAACGAATTGATAGACCGACTGCGCCAAGCGATGCGCGACGAGGGGGAAGCCCAATGAGCAATGCCAAGGCAATAGAGATGAGCGGCGTGCGCAAGAGCTTCCGCTTCTTCACGCTGGACGATGTCTCGCTGGAGCTGGAGCACGGCCAGATCATGGGCCTCGTCGGCCCCAATGGCGCCGGCAAGAGCACGACCATCCGGCTGCTGATGGGCTTGCTCGCGCCCGAGGCCGGCGAGATACGCCTGATGGGCCATGCCATGCCCGACAGCCAAGCCGCCGCCAAGCGCGACGTGGCCTTCGTCAGTGACGACATGCGCCTGTTCCCGCATGCCACGCTGGCCTGGCACATGGAGTTCATCGCCTCCATCTACCCGGGCTGGGACCCGCTCTATGCCGCTACGCTTCTCAAGCGCTTCAACCTGCATGCCGCGCAGACGATGAAGGGCCTCTCCAGCGGCGAGCAGGTCAAGGCCTTGCTGCTGCTGGCGCTGGCCCGCCGCCCTCGCCTGCTGGTGCTGGACGAGCCCACCTCGGGCCTCGATCCGGTGGCCCGCCATGAGCTGCTGACCGAGCTCATGGACGTGCTGCGCGACGACAGCCGCTCCATCCTCTTCTCCTCGCACAACACGATGGACGTGGAGCGCATCTCGGACCGCATCTGCTTCATCGACCGCGGCCGCGTGGTCGCCGCCAGCGACAAGGAAGACTTCCTGGAGCGCTGGCGCCGCATCCAGTTGCGCCTGCCTGCAGGCGCAGCCCTGCCGGCCTTTGCCGAGATCGTGCGCAGCGAGCGCGATGGCGGTTTCGCCACACTCACCACCAACCGCTATTCCGACGAGCTGCTGGCCCGCTTCGCCAGCAGCGTTCAGACCGTGCAGCGCATGAGCCTGGAAGAGATCTTCGTCGCCACCGTCATGCACAACCGGGAAGCGCGGGAGGCGCTGGGCCAATGAACACCGTCATGCGCAAGCTCGTGCTCAAGGAGCTCTATCTCTACCGCTGGCTGCTGATCGGCGTCGTCGCCGCGGGCCTCGTGGGCCTGGTGGTTGCTGCAGGCGGCGAGGTGGCGTTCAACGTCGGCTTTCTGCTGTGGATGACGGCCGTGATCGCCCTGGGCGCGATGCTGGCGCTGTTCGGCGTCTCGCAGGAACGCAAGGACCGCGCGCTGCTGTTCGTGATGAGCCTGCCGCTCTCACCGCGCGACTATGTGCGCGCCAAGCTGCTGGGCCTGCTGCTGTGCTTCTTCATTCCCTGGGCCTTGCTGACGGCCGGTGCGGCGGGGCTGATCCTCTGGATGCCCGGCATTCCGGATGGCCTCCTGATCTACGCCCTGCTGCTGTGCTTCTACCTGCTCCTGAACTATGTGCTGGTGCTCGCCAGCGCCCTGCACATCAGCTCGGACGCGGGCATGGGCGGCGTGATCATCCTGACCAATATGTCGGTCACGCTCTTCATGATGGGCGTGGGCCGCCTGCCCGAGATCGCATCCAACATGCTCGCGGCCGCGCCGGTCTGGAGCACAAGCTTCTGGCAGGTGCTGGGCGCTGAAGTCGGCCTCACGCTGCTGGTGCTGTGCCTGCCCCTGTTTTTCGCCGCGCGCCGGCGTGACATTTCCTGAGGTCCGGCGATGAGTCATCCGCAAGCATCCACTTCCGAGCGGCTCCACGCACTCGACGCCCTGCGCGGCTTCGCGCTGCTGCTGGGCGTGGCCTTCCACGCCACGCTGTCCTTCCTGCCCGACATGCCCAAGGGGCTCTGGGCGATGAACGACAACTCGCCGAGCGCCTTCCTGGCCGACGCCGGCTTCGTGGCGCACAGCTTCCGCATGCTGCTGTTCTTCTTCATCGCCGGCTACTTCGCGCGGTTGCTGCATCAGCGAGCCGGCACGGCCGGCTTCTGGGCCAACCGCGGCAAGCGCATTGCGGTGCCGATGATCGTTGGCTGGCTGCTGCTCTTCCCGGCCATCATCTTCGTCTGGTACCTGGGCCTGCAGAAGATGTTCAACGGCGCACCGCCGGCACCACCGGAGATGGGCAAGGAGTTCGGTGCGCTGCCGCTGTTCCATCTGTGGTTCCTCTACCAGCTGCTGTGGCTCTATGCCGGGGCGCTCTTGATACGCGGCCTCGTTGCGAAGCTGGATCCGCGTGAGACCCTGCGCGCCCTGGCGGACAAGGCCGTCGTCACCTCGCTGCGCTGGCCGCTGGGCGCCTTGCTGCTCGGCCTGCCGCTGGTGGCCAGCCTTTTGTCCCTGCCCGCCTGGTTGCCCTGGCTTGGCATACCGACGCCAGACCGGACACTGGTCCCACAACTGCCGGCCACGGTCGGCTTCGGCACCGCCTTTGCATTTGGCTGGCTGGTGCATCGGTCCGCCGGCGCACTGCAGGCGCTCACGGCGCGCTGGCTGCCCCATCTGCTGCTGGCGATCACGGCATCGGCGGTCTGCCTGTACCTGATGAAGACGCAGCCGCCGATGGCGATGCCCAAGGACGCCAAGGCCATCTTTGCGCTGGCCTACGGCGTGTCCGCCTGGGCGTGGACCTTCGCCCTCACCGGCCTCGCGCTGCGTTTCCTCTCGGGGCACAGCCCCGCGCGCCGCTATGTCGCCGACGCGTCGTACTGGATCTATCTGGCGCACCTGCCCGTGGTGGTGGCGCTGCAGGTCTGGGTCGGCGACTGGCCCCTGCACTGGAGCCTGAAGTTCCCCTTCGTCGTGCTCGCCAGTCTCGTTCCGCTGTTCCTGAGCTACCACTACCTGGTCCGTTCCACGGTGATCGGCAAGGTGCTGAACGGCAAGGCCTATCCACGCCATGCGGTGACCGCGACGGCAGTGCCCGTGGAGCCTGCCGGCGATGTGGTCGCCTCCTTGCGCGCCGTGTCCAAGCGCTATGGCGCCCTCGAAGCGCTGAGCAGCGTGGACCTGGAACTCAAGCGCGGCGAGCTGCTGGCGCTGCTGGGCCCCAATGGCGCCGGCAAGTCCACCGCGATCTCGCTGTGGCTGGGGCTGAATGATGCGGATACCGGCGTGGTGCGGCTGCTCGGCGGCTCGCCGCAGGACATCGAACAACGCCGGGGCCTGGGCGTGATGATGCAGGACGTGGAGCTGCCCAAGGACCTGAAGGTTCGGGAGCTTGTCGGGCTGTCCGCCAGCTATTACGAGCATCCGCTGAGTGTGGATGAAGCGCTGGCTCGCGTCGGCATCACGGCCTTGGCCAAACGCCCCTACGGCAAGCTCTCGGGCGGCCAGAAGCGGCAGGTGCAGTTCGCCATCGCGATCTGCGGCCGACCCAAGGTGCTGTTCCTTGACGAGCCCACGGTCGGGCTCGACATCCAGGCGCGCGAAGCCTTGTGGCACAACATCCGCGCCCTGCTGCGCGAAGGCTGCTCCATCCTGCTCACCACCCACTACCTCGAAGAAGCAGAAGCGCTGGCAAGCCGCGTCGCGGTGCTGGGCAAGGGCCGCGTCATCGCCTCGGGCAGCGTGGAAGACATGCGCTCGCTGGTCTCGCGACGCCACATCTCCTGCCAGACCTCGTTGGGCGCCGGAGAAGTTCAGACCTGGCCGGGCGTTGTCGAAGCCAGGGAGGACAAGGACAGGCTCGCCGTCGTGGCGACCGACGCCGAGTCCGTCGTGCGCCGCCTGCTCGCCGCCGACGCCACGCTCACCCGCCTCGAAGTGAAGCAGGCCGGGCTCAACGATGCATTCAACGCCCTGACCCAGGAGGCCGCATGAACACGACCAGCCAGGCCCTGCCGATGCCGGCCCATCGAAAGGCGAACGCCTATGCCTTCGAGATCCGCCTGGAGCTGATCCGATTGCTGCGCTCACCCGCGTTCGCGCTGCCTGTGCTCCTGCTGCCGGTCGCCTTCTACCTGCTCTTCGCTTTTGCGGTCGCCGGCGAGATGGTGGCCAAGGACCCGGACGCCGGCCGCTACATGTTTGCCGGCTTCTCGCTGATGGCGGTGACCATGGCCGCGCTCTTCGCCACCTGCCCACTGCTGGCGCAGGAGCGCGAGCAAGGCCTCCTGACGCTCAAGCGCGCTCAGCCGGCGCCGCCCGGCGCCTGGCTGGCGGGCAAGCTGGTGGCAGGCGTCATGTGCGGCGTGCTGGCCTATCTGCCGATCCTGATCGTTGCGGCATCAACAGGCCAGGCTCATTTGAGCGGTTCGCAGCTGACGGCAATGAGCGCCGTGCTGGTTGCCGGCACCATCCCCTTCTGTGCGCTCGGCGTGATGCTGGGCTCGCTGGTCAGCGGCACGGCCGCGCCGGCCTATGCCAACCTGGTCTACCTGCCAGGGCTCTATCTGTCGGGCGTGTTCTTCCCGCTGCCCAAGTCCATGCACTTCCAGGTGCCGGTCTGGCCGCAGTTCCACCTCGACCAGCTCGTCTTCGCAGCGGGCGGGGTGGACAAGTTCCGCTTCATCCCGCCCGAGATCGCCGCCGCCGTGCTGCTGGGTTTCACGGTGCTGTGCAGCGGCGTGGCGATCTACAGGCTCAAGCGCAAGGGCTGAAAAACCGGGCTGTCAGTCCCCGGCAGCGCTGCTCGCCAGCGCCGGCGTCGTGATCTCGCCCGGCACCCGCTGGCGCGCGAACAGGGTGTACATGGTCGGCACGACGAAGATGGTGAGCAGCGTGCCCACGCTCATGCCGCCCACGATGACCCAGCCGATCTGCTGCCGGCTTTCGGCGCCTGCACCGCTGGCAAGTGCCAGGGGCAAGGCGCCAAGGACCATGGCGCCGGTGGTCATGAGGATGGGGCGCAGCCGCAGCGTGGCGGCCTCGACCACCGCCTCGGTCACCGTGCGGCCCTGCTGGCGAAGCTGGTTGCTGAACTCGACGATCAAGATGCCGTGCTTGGTGATCAGGCCTACCAGCGTGATCAGGCCGATCTGCGAATAGACGTTCAGCGTGCCCCCTGCCCACTGCAAGGCCGCCAGCGCGCCCACCATCGACAGCGGCACCGACAGCATGATCACGAAGGGGTCGATGAAGCTCTCGAACTGCGCCGACAGCACCAGGAAGATGAACAGCAAAGCCAGCACGAACACCAGGCCCAGCGCGCCGCTGGCCGCACGGAACTCGCGGCTGACGCCATTGAGCTCGGTCGAGTAGCCCACCGGCAGGACCTTGCGCGCCGTGGCGTCCAGGTAGGCCAGGGCCTCGCCGGTGGAATAGCCCGGCGCCAGATTGGCCGTGACCGACACCGAGCGGCGCTGGTTGAAGTGGTTCAGCTCGCGCGGACTCACCGCCTCGCGCACCTTCACGAGGCTGGACAGCGGCACCATGGTGTCGTTGCGACCACGCACGAACAGGCGCTCGATCTGCTCCGGCGTCACGCGGCCGCCGGCCTCGGTCTGCACCATCACGTCGTACTGCTCGGCGTCGCGCTTGTAGCGCGTGACCACGCGGCTGCCGAGCATGGTTTCCACCGTGCGCGCCACCGCATCCACCGAGACGCCGAGGTCGGCCGCACGCTCGCGGTCCACGTCCATGAAGATCTCGGGCTTGTTCAGGCGCAGGTCATTGTCTGGCTGCACGAAGCCGGGGTTCTTGGCCAGTTCGGCCATCAAGGCCTGCGTCACCTTGGCGAGGTTCTCGTAGCTGTCACCGGTCACCAGCACATAGTTGATCGGCCGCTCGCGGAAGCCCTGGCCCAGGCTGGAGGGCGTGATCGGGAAGGCCTGCACACCGGGCAGCGCCGCCATCTGAGGCAGGAGCGCGCGGGCCAGCTCGGGCGTCGAGCGCTTGCGCTCAGACCAGTCGACCGTACGCATGATGGCCGTGCCCTGGGCCACATTGCCACCGCCCATGAAGAAGAAGCGGCGGTCGAACTCGGGGTAGCCTGCGGTGATCTTCTCGATGGCATCGAGATAGCGCGCCGTGAACTCCAGCGTGGCGCCGTCGGGCGCATTGACCGGCATGATGATGACGCCACGGTCCTCCAGCGGCGCCAGCTCCGACTTGGCCTTGCTGAACAACCACCAGCTGCCGCCGCCGCAGGCCAGCATCACCAGCACCACGATCCAGCGTTGCGCCAGCACGGCGCGCAGGGCCAGCGAATAGCGCCGGCTCAACCAGTTCAGGAAGGCATCGACGCCGCGGTCAAAGCGGTTCGGGCTCGGGTTGTGGCGCAGGAGCTTGCTGCACATCATCGGCGTGAGCGTCAGTGCGACAAAGCCCGACACCACCACGGCGCCGGCCAGCGTCAGGGCGAACTCGACGAAGAGGCGTCCGGTGCGGCCCGGCGTGAACGCCAGCGGCGCGAACACTGCCGCGAGCGTGAGCGTCATCGCCAGCACGGCGAACGCGATTTCCTGGGCGCCCTTCAGCGCCGCCTGGAAGGGCTGCATCCCCTCCTCGATGTGGCGGTAGATGTTCTCGAGCACGACGATGGCATCGTCCACCACCAGGCCGATGGCCAGCACCAGGGCCAGCAGGGTCAAGGTATTGATGGTGAAGCCGGCGGCTGCCATCAGGGCGAAGCTGCCGATCAGGCTGATCGGGATCGTCACCAACGGAATGATCGAGGCCCGCAGGGTGCGCAGGAACACGAACACCACCAGGGCCACCAGCACCACGGCTTCGGCAATGGTGGTGTAGACCGCCGTGATCGAGCGGGCGATGAAGATCGAATTGTCATTGGCCAGCCGGACGTTGAGGCCCGGGGGCAGGTCTTGCCGCAGCGCCGGCAACAGCGCGTTGACGCCGCCAGCAACGTCCAGAGGATTGGCAGTGGCCTGGCGGATCACACCCAGCGACACCGAGGGCACGCCATTGAAGCGCACGCGCGAGCGCTCGCTGGCGGCGGCCTCCTCGATGCGGGCCACGTCCTTGAGCTTGACGCTGAAACCGCTGACGGACTTCAGCACTACGTCGCCGAACTGGGCCGGCGTGTTCAGGTCGGTGCGGGAGGTGACGTTGAACTCACGCTGCTGGCTTTCGATACGGCCGGCGGGCACCTCGAGGTTCTGCTTGCGCAGCGCGTCCTCCACTTCCTGCACCGTCAGGCGGTGAGCGGCCAGCCGGTCGGCGTCGAGCCAGATGCGCATGGCGTAGCGGCGGTCGCCGCCGAATTGCACATCGGCCACGCCAGGAATCGTCTGCAGCCGCGGCCGCACCACGCGGTTCACCAGGTCGGTGATCTGCAGCGGGTCCATGGTGTCGCTGGTGAAAGCGATCCAGATCGTTGGCGAGGCATCCGCCTCGACCTTGGAGACCACGGGCTCATCCACCGCCGTGGGCAGGCGGCCGCGCACGCGGGCCACACGGTCGCGCACATCGGCGGCGGCATCGTCGGGGTTCTTCTCGAGCTTGAAGCGCACGCTGATCTGGCTGGACTCGGAGCGCGAGAACGAGGTGACCACGTCCACGCCGTCGATGCCGGAGATCGAGTCTTCCAGCGGCTTGGTGACCTGGCCCTCGATCACCTCGCTGGAGGCGCCGACCAAGCGGGTGCTGACCGTGACCACCGGCTCGTCGATGCGCGGGTACTCGCGCAGTGAGAGCTTGTTGAACGAGACCAGGCCGACCAGCAGCAGCACCAGCGACATCACGGTCGCGAAGACCGGGCGGCGGATCGAGATTTCGGACAGGCGCATGGCGGCTGCTCCTTCAGCGCAGCGCGGTCGATGGCGCCGAACCGACCGGCGCAGCGCCGGCCACTTCCACGGCCTTCAGGGCCTGGCCGTCGCCGCGATTGAGCCGGGTGTGGCCGGCCGTCACGACGCGGTCGCCCGGCTTCACGCCGCCCAGCAGCTCCACCCGGCCGGGCTGGCGCAAGCCCAGCTTCGCTTCGATCTTCTGCGCCACCAGGCCGTTCGGACCTTCAACGGCCTTGATCACGAACTGCTTGCCGCCCTGAGGCACCAGGGCCTCCTCGGGCACCATCAAGGCCTCGGGCCGGGACGAGAAAACCAGGCGCACGCGCGCGAACAGGCCGCTGCGCAGGCTGCTGGTGTTGCCCTTCAGGCGCGCACGCACCAGGAGCGAACGGCCGTTCACGTCCACCAGCGCGTCGGTGGCCTCGACTTCAGCCTTCAAAAGCTGGCCGGGCAGCGCATCGAGCGACACCTCCACCGGCTGGCCACGCCGCAGCCGCGGCACGTCGCGCTCGGGCAGGCGGAAGTCCACCCACATGGTCGAGGCGTCTTCCAGGTTCACGAGCTCGCTGCCGTCCTTCACGTAGTCGCCGAGATTGACGGTACGGATGCCGGCGGCGCCATCGAAGGGCGCCAGCAAACGCATGCGCTCCAGCTGGGCGCGGCTCAGAGCAACCTGGGCCTCCGCAACCTGCAGGGCGGCTTGGGCCTGGTCCACCACGCTGGCCGAGACGAAGCTCTGCGCCAGCAGCTCGCGGTTGCGCTGCAATTGAGTCCGCGAGATGGCGGCCTGCGCCTCGGCCTGCTGCAGCTGCGCTGCCTGCAGGCTGTCGTCGAGCTGCACCAGGACCTGGCCCTTGCGCACGCGCTGACCGTCGGCAAAGCCGATCCTGACCACGCGGCCGCTGACCTCGGGCTTGAGCACCACCGACTGCTGCGCCCGCAGGGTGCCCACGGCCTGGACATCGTCCTCCACGGCCATTGCCTGAACATGGCCGAGCTCCACGCTCACGGGGGTGCCAGCGGCGGGGGCAGAAGCCGGCTTTGCGGCTTCGGCTGTGTTCACCCCTGCGGGCATGCGGTGCTGCCACCACCACGCACCCGCGCTGAGGGATGCCAGAGCCGCAATGGCGATCAGGGACGTCGCGCGGACACGGCCGCGCTGCTTGGTCAAACGAGTCTGAGTCATTCTTGTCTCCAGCGCGCACTGTAGCGACTGCCGGCGACCATGACTTCAGTGATGGGCGCTGTTCAGCCCATCGGCGCGCCTTCAGGCGCCGCTGACGCCCCGGTTGGCCAGCGCATCTGCGCGTTCATTGCCCGGGTCGCCGGCATGGCCCTTGACCCAGCGCCATTGCACTTCATGCAGCTTGCACAGAGCTTCCAGCCGCTGCCACAGCTCCACATTCTTCACCGGCTTGCCGTCGGCCGTCTTCCAGCCTCGGCGCTGCCAGCCGGAGATCCACTCCGTCATGCCCTTGCGGACGTACTCGCTGTCGGTATAGATCGTGATCTTGCAGGAGCGCTTCAGGGAGGCCAGCGCCTCGATCGGGGCGGTCAGTTCCATGCGGTTGTTGGTGGTGCTGGCCTCGCCGCCCCACAACTCCTTCTCATGGCCGGCCGACGACAGCCAGGCGCCCCAGCCGCCGCGGCCGGGGTTGCCCTTGCAGGCACCGTCGGTGTAGATCACCACGACGGGCTTGGGCATGGCTGCAGGTTTGGATTCGCTCATTGATGCTTCTGTGAATGTTTGTGTGTGTTCTGCGTGACGACAGCCGGCGCGGCCTGGCGCGCACGTGCGCTGCGCTTGGCAAGGCCGACCAGGCGCATGCCATGGACCCGCTTGACTGCCACGACGAAATAGACGGCACCCAGCACCGGCCACCAGCGCTTGCCGATGCGCTCGATCCAGGACCAGCGATCCAGCCATTTCTCGCTGCGCAGCGGAGGCGCATAACCGCCAAACTCGGCCGCCTCGACCTCGAAGCTCAAGAGCCGCAACCAGTCCCGCAGTCGCCAGTAGCCGATGTATTCGCCCGCCCTGGGCATGAAGAGCCGGCGCCTGGCGCCCAGCAGACGGCCGCAATTCTGCCGCAAGCCCCAGAGGCTGACCGGATTGAAGCCGTTGATCACGAGCCGCCCCTCCGGCCGCAGCACCCGCTCGACCTCGCGCAGTGTCTGGTGCGGGTCGCGCGACAACTCCAGCGCATGCGGCAGCACGATCAGGTCCAGGCTGTTCGAAGCAAAAGGCAGGGCATCGAAGTCGCAGCGCAAGACGACGCGCGCTGCCGGCTGCTGCTCCTGCCCATCCTGCGCCAGCCAGCGCTGAGGCATGCGGTTGGCGCGCAGCGCATCGAGCTCGGGCAGGCCGAGCTGCAGCGCATGAAAGCCGAAACGATCGGCAACAGCCACGTCCAGGCGTTGCTGTTCCCAGGCCAGCAGATAGCGCCCGGGGGCGGTCTGCAGCCAGTCGGCCAACTCTACAATCGAGGCATCACGCGTCATTCATGAAACTCGTCGCCCTGCCCGCTTTTTCTGACAACTACATCTGGATGCTCCACGATGGCCTTGAAGCCCTCGTGGTCGATCCGGGCGACGCAGCGCCTGTGCTCGCGGCCCTGGCCGACACAGGCCTGCGCCTCGCCGGCATTCTAGTGACCCACCACCATGCCGATCATGTCGGCGGCCTGGCCCCTCTGCGCCCGCATCTGCAGGGGCCGGTCATCGGCACCGGCAGCGAAGGCATCCAGGGTCTGGACCGGCAAGTGGTCGAGGGCGAAAGCGTCGAGCTGCTGGGCCAGCGCTTCGAGGTGATCGAGGTGCCGGGCCACACGGCCGGCCATGTCGCCTTCTTCCTGCGCGACCCGACTGACGGCAGCGCGCCCATCCTCTTCTGCGGCGATACCTTGTTCTCGGGCGGATGTGGCCGCCTGTTCGAGGGCACGCCGGCGCAGATGTTGGATTCGCTGGACAAGCTGGCAGCGCTGCCCGGCGATGCGCGCGTTTGTTGCGCCCATGAATACACGCTGTCGAATCTGAAGTTCGCGCAGGCCGTCGACCCCGAGAATGAAGACCTGAGCGACTACGTCGCGCGTTGCAAGTCCTTGCGAGAGCAAGCGCTGCCCACCTTGCCCTCCAGCATCGCAACCGAGCGACGCATCAATCCCTTCCTGCGCGCCGATGAAGCGGCCCTGCGCCAGAGCGCAGTGCAGCGCGCCAGCGCATCCACCACACCCCTTGCCGCCAACGCCGACCGCGTTGCGGTCTTCGCCACCCTGCGGCAATGGAAGAACGAATACCGATGATCCTGAAGACACCGAACGCTCGACTGCAGCCCCTGATCCTCGCCCTGTGCGCCGCCCTCCTGAGCGGCTGCGCCGGCATGCAGCCGCCGCCGAGCGAGGTGCCGGCGCCCGTGGTGGAGGCTGCGGCCGTCGCCGCGCCGGCACCGGCGCCCGCTGTCGTCGTGCCAGCGCCCGCCGCCGAGGTCGCAGCGAAGCCTGACACCGCGCTGCTGCAGGACACGCTGAACCCGGAACGCAAGATCGACCTGGATGCGCCCGCCGCCCATGCTGACCTGTGGAGCCGCATGCGCGCGGGCTTTGCCATGCCCGAGCTGGACAACGACGGCGTGCGCCGCGCCGAGGCCTGGTACGGCAGCCGCCCCGACTATGTGGGCCGCATGACCGAGCGCGGCAGCCGCTACCTGTTCCACATCATCGAGGAACTGGAGAAGCGCGGCATGCCCACCGAGCTGGCGCTCCTGCCCTTTGTCGAAAGCGCCTTCGTCACCGATGCCAAGTCCAGCGCCAAGGCCGTGGGCATGTGGCAGTTCATGCCGGCCACGGGCCGCGATTTCTCGCTGAAGCAGAACATCTTCCGCGACGACCGTCGCGACGTGCTGGCCTCGACGCGCGCCGCGCTGGACTACCTGGGCCGCCTGTACAAGCAGTTCGGCGACTGGCACCTGGCTCTGGCCGCCTACAACTGGGGCCAGGGCAATGTGGCCAAGGCGATTGCGCGCAATGAACGACTGGGCCTGCCGACCGACTACGGCAGCATCAAGATGCCGGACGAGACGCGCTACTACATACCGAAGCTCCAGGCGGTGAAGAACATCGTGCTGGACCCGGCGCGCTTCTCCCTGAACCTGCCACCGGTCGCCAACCATCCGTACTTCCTGAGTGTCAACATCGAGCGCGACATCGACGTGGAGCTGGCCGCCCGGCTGGCCGAGATGGAGATCGATGACTTCAAGCTCTTCAATCCGCAGATGAACAAGCCGGTGGTGCTGGCGAACGCCACGGCGCAACTGCTGCTTCCCTACGACAACGCAGGCCGCTTCGTCACCAACCTGGCGGCACACCGCGGCCAGCTCGCCAGCTGGACGGCCTGGGTCGTGCCCAGGACCATGAAGCCGGCCGACGCGGCCAAGCAGGTCGGCATGAGCGAAGCGCAGCTGCGCGAGATCAACAAGATCCCGCCCAAGATGCTGGTCAAGGGCGGCTCCACGCTGCTCGTGCCACGCACCGCCAAGCGCAACCAGGACGTCTCGGAGCACCTGGCCGACAACGCCAGCATGAACCTCGCACCCGATGTGCCACCGCTCAGGCGCGTGACGCACAAGGCCGGCAAGGGCGAGAGCGTTGCCACCGTGGCGGCGCGCTACAAGGTCAGCAGGTCGCAGGTGGCGCAGTGGAACAAGGTCTCGAGCAAGGCCTCGTTCAAGCCCGGCCAGGCAGTGGTGTTGTTCCTGAATCCGGCCCAGGCCGGCACACCTCAGCGCCTGGCGAGCAACACGTCCAGAACCAGCAAATCGGCGCAGAAGCCGGCACGCACGCCGGCCAAGGCCGCGCCTGCGAGGCTGGCCTCAGCCAAGCCAGCAGGCCAGCCGCAACTCAGATGAAGAACAGGGCGATGCTGATCGCCACGCCCACAGCCCAGACCAGCGAACGCAGGCTGGCCTGATCGGCAAGATAGAGCGCCACATAAACCAGACGCAGCACCACGAAGGCGATCGCCAGCTGGTCGATGCGGCCCTGGCTGGCACCCGATTGCTGAGCCACCAATACGCCGGCGATGAACAGCGGCAGGGCCTCGAAGCCATTGGCCTGTGCCGCGTTGGCGCGGGCCTGCCAGCCTTGCTGCTTGCTCATCCAACCGCGGGGGTCGTGGTTGTCATAGCCGCCATCACGGCGGCGCTTGCCGAAGCCCTTGGCCTTTGCCAGCGCGGCAGTCACTACAGGCAACAAGCAGGCGGCAATGATGCAGAGATTGGCAAGACTCACGGGCAACTCCTGGCAGTTTGATGGTGATTCAGCAGCGCCTCAGCGCCGGTCGACCAGGGCATGGGCAATGGTGCCAAGGTCCACATATTCCAGCTCGCTGCCCACCGGCACGCCGCGCGCCAGACGCGTTGAGCGCAGCTGTCGCGAACGCAAGGCCTCGCCCAGCACATGGGCGGTGGCTTCGCCTTCGGCCGTGAAGCTGGTGGCGAGAATCACCTCCTCGACCCGGCCATCCTGCGCCCGGGCAAGCAATTGCTCGGCACCGATCTGACGCGCACCAATGCCGTCCAGCGGGCTCACACGGCCCAGCAGCACGAAGTAATAACCCCGGAATGAGCCGGTTCGCTCCAGCGCAGCCTGGTCAGCCGGTGTCTCCACCACGCAGAGCAGCCGCGCATCGCGTTGCTCGTCGGCGCAGATCGGACACAGCGCCGCCTCGCTGAAGGTGTGGCAGCGCTCGCAATGACCGATATCGCTCGCCGCTCCTGCCAGCGCTCTCGAGAGCACCTGGGCACCCTCGCGGTCATGCTGCAGGAGGTGATAGGCCATGCGCTGCGCCGACTTCTGGCCCACGCCAGGCAGGCGCCGAAGCGCCTCGATCAGCGTTTCTAAAGCAGCCAACGCGTTAGAAGGGGAACTTCATGCCGCCAGGCAGAGGCATGCCCGCCGTCAGCTTGCCCATCTTGGCCGAGCTCACTTCTTCGGCGCGGCGCAGGCCGTCGTTGAAGGCGGCGGCCACCATGTCTTCGAGCATGTCCTTGTCGTCCGCCAGCAGGCTTGGGTCGATGGTGACACGCTTCACTTCATGCTTGCAGGTCATCACGATCTTGACCAGGCCCGAACCCGACTGGCCTTCGACCTCGATGGTGGCGAGCTCGTCCTGCGCCTTCTTCAGGTTGTCCTGCATCGCCTGGGCCTGCTTCATCAGGCCGGCAAGTTGGTTCTTCATCATGGTGGCATCTCCTAGGAATTCAGCGGTTTGATCGACCCGGGCACGATGCGCGCGGTGCGGTACTGGCTCATCAGGCGCAGCACATCCGGGTCTTGAAGAATGATTTTCTCGGCAGCGCGCTGGCGCGCCTGCGTGGCGGCCAGCTCGCGCAGGGAAGGCGAATCGGTGGCGATGCCGACTTCCAGCTCGACAGTCTGCGGCGAGCCCAGTGCAGCGCTGAGCGCGGCCTGCAGCTTGTCTTGCAATGCCGGCTGCCGCAGCGACTCACGCTCGACGCGCAGGCGCCAGACACCGCCCTGCTCGCCCAGGCATTGAGCCTGCATGGCCAGCTCGCGGGCCAGCGCCGTCAGGCCCAGGTCCTTGACCAGCAGATGCCAGCGCTCGCCCTCGGGCGTGGGCTGCAGCTCAGGTTCATTGCCAGCGGTCGAGGCATAGGTCTTGGCGCTTGCGGCGGTGGCCGCTGGAGCCGGCGCTTCAGCAAACGGCTGACCTTCGTCGTCTGCCATGGGGGCATCGTCCAGCCACGGCGGCGGCTCATCGCCACCCGCATGCACTTCAGGCTCGGGTTCGACATGGACGACCGGGCGCGGGCGTAGGCGGGCGCTGGGGCCGTCAAGGTCGGCGGGCGCCGGCCTCGAGGCCACCGGTGTTGGCGCAGGTGCGGCTGCAACGGGCGCGGGCACGGGCACGGGCACGGGCACGGGTGCGGGTGCGGGCACGGGTGCACTGGCCATCACCAGCGGTGCAACAGCCGCCACAGGCACCGTTGCCACGGCCGCCGTGCTGCGCAGCAGCGGCGCGCTCGCCGGCTTCGGCGCAGCGGCCTCGCCACGCGGCAGCTGCGCGCCACCGGGCCGGAAGGCCAGCATGCGCAAGAGCACCATCAGGAGGCCGGCGTATTCGTCGGGCGACAGGCCCAGTTCGGCACGGCCATGCAGGGCCATGCTGTACATCAGTTGCACCTCGTCGGCCGGCAAGGAGGCGGCCAGGCGGCGGGCTTCGGCGCTGTCGGGGTCGGCGTCGTCCAGTGCGGCCGGCGCGGCCTGTGCCACGGCGATCTGCTGCAGAAGGCTAGCCAGGTCTTCCAGCGTGCCGGCGGCCGAGAGTCCCAGGTCGCGCAAGGCATCGGCCTGCGCCACCACATCAGGGCCGCTGGCAGCGACCAGCGCATCAAGGATGGCCACCACATGGCCCCGGTCCACCGTGCCCAGCATCTGGCGCACGCCGGCCTCGGCCAGGCTGCCAGCACCGAAGGCAATCGCCTGGTCGGTCAGGGACAGCGCATCGCGCATCGAGCCGCGAGCGGCTCGGGCCAGCAGGCGCAAGGCGCCAGGCTCGGCTTGCACGTTCTCGGCCTGCAGCACGCTGGTCAGGTGCGAGAGCACCGTCTGCGGCGCCATCGGGCGCAGATTGAACTGCAGGCAGCGCGACAGCACCGTCACCGGCACCTTTTGCGGGTCGGTCGTGGCCAGAACGAACTTCAGGTACTCCGGCGGCTCCTCCAGCGTCTTCAGCATCGCGTTGAAGGCGGTGTTCGAGAGCATGTGGACTTCGTCGATCATGTAGACCTTGAAGCGCCCGACAACCGGCTTGTAGACCGCCTGATCAAGCAGCTGCGAGATCTCCTCGACGCCGCGGTTCGAGGCCGCGTCGAGCTCGACATAGTCGACAAAACGGCCGGCATCGATATCGCGGCAGGCCTCGCACAGGCCACAGGGTCGGGCCGTGATCGTGCCCTGGCCGTCGGCGCCGGTGCAGTTGAGGCTCTTGGCCAGGATCCGCGACACCGTGGTCTTGCCCACCCCCCGGGTACCGGTGAACAGATAGGCGTGATGCAGCCGCTGCTGCGTGAGCGCATTGGCCAAGGCCTGCACCACATGCTCTTGGCCCCGCAGCTCTTCAAAGCTGTGGGGGCGGTACTTGCGGGCGAGGACCTGGTAACTCATGGATGACCTTATTGCTGCGCGGTGCTTGAAACCCCGCGGCGTGCATGCAGCACGCTCAGCTGCGGATTTTACGGGCGCTGGCCATCGCCGGCCGCCGGCTTGAAGGCCACGGCCCAGAGGGCAAAGCCGTGCGAACGTACGACCACCCGCTCAAACCCGGCCTGCGTGAGCGCCTGGGCCAGTGAACGGCAGGTAAAACCGGTCTTGTGGATCATGAAGGCATTGCCGCCTTCGACAAAGGGCGCATAGCCATAGATCATGTCCAGCGCATTGATCGGGCCGGCCGGCGACTGATACATGGGCAGCTCCTGCTCGTCGCGGAGCACGCGCTCGGCAGCGGCCTTCAGGTCAGGCACCGTGATCAAGGCGAAGCCCCCCGGCTCCAGCACCCGCAGGAACTCGCCCAGCGCCTTGGGCACCTCGCTGACATAGAGATGCTCGACATTGTGCGAGGAGTACAGCGCCTGCATGCTGCTGGCTGGCACGACATGCATGTCGGTGGTCGATGCAACGAAGTCGGGCGCCACCTGCTTGTCGATGTCCAGGCGCAGTTCACGCCAGATCGAGGCATCGAAATAGGCCGGCAGCTTGCCTGCCTCCGGGCTGCCACAGCCCACATGGAGCACGCCGCGCGCCTGTGCAGCCAGGGGCTGGGCCTGCGCAGCCCAGGCCGCGAACAGGCGCTGGCAATGGTCCTCGATCTGGCGCGCCAGGCTGGCGCCGTCCAGCAAGCTTGACGCGCGCAAGGCCTGGCGCTGGCCGACCCGCAAGGCGGCCAGCGCCTTGGCGTCCTTGACCAACTGGCAGGCGATCTGCACGAACTGGTTTTCATCCTCGGCCACCCACTCGGGCCGGCCTGCTGCAGTGAGCAGCGACGCGCCCATGCGGGCAGCGGGCCGGGCACCGCGCAGGCTGACGACCGGCACGCCCATCCACAGCGCCTCGCAGGTATTGCCGGCGAGATTGAACGGCGAGGTGTCCAGCATCACGTCAATGCGGGCATAGTCCGCGAGATGCTCGGCATAGCCTGTCCAGCCCAGCAGCTGCACGCGCTCCGCTGCAACGCCGAGCGCCGCCAGACGGCTCAGCAAGCCGGCTGCAGTGTCCGCATCAGCCAAGGCTGCCGCCTTGAGCAGCAGGCGCGAAGCTGGTGTCGCCTTCAGGACCTGAGCCCATAGCGCCAGGGTGCCCGCCGTGACCTTGGAGAAATTGCAGTAGCAGCCGAACGTCGCGCGGCCGTCGTTCAGCAACGGCGGCGGGCTCACCTCTGGCGCTTCAGGCGGAGGTGCGTAACGGAACATGCCACCCGTCAGATGCAATGTCTGCTCGGTGCCAGCATCGCTGCCGGGCGGATCGATCAGGGCATCGCTGAAACGATGGCCGATGGCCGCCAGGCCGGTCGTTGTGGGATAGCCCAGATAGCTGATCTGGACCGGCGCCGCACCGCGGGCCATGGCGGCAAGGCGGTTCCCGGCCGTGTGGCCTGCGAGATCGATCAGCACATCGACGCGGTCTCGGCGCAGCAGTCCGACCAGCTCAGCATCACTCAGTGCATGGCATTCGCGCCAGGCCGCGCCGGTGGCACGCAGGCGGTGGCTCAGTGCATCGTTGCGCTGGCGCGTGGCGTACAGCAAAGGCTCGAAGCGGCTTTGGTCAAGATTGGCCAGCAGGGGCTCGAACAGATAGCCCACCGGATGCTCGCCGAAATCAGGCGACAGGAAACCGAAGCGCAGGCGCCGCGACACCGTACGCTCATTGGCATGAAGCGGCGGCAGGCTGTGCCAGATGCCGCCATGCTGCTCCCCGTAGGCGCGATGTTCCCGCAGCAGGGCAGCAGCATCGAGATGCTCGCTGTAGTTGAGCATCAGCAGCATATTGCTGTGGGTCGCGCTGTCGTCGGCGCGCAGCCGCAGCGCCTCGCGATAGGCCCGCTCTGCCGCTTCGAACTGCCCGGCATCGGTCAGCAGGTTGCCGAGCTGGCCGTGGGCGCGTGCGTCGGCCGGCGCCTGCGCAATGCGCTGCCGGCAGACCGCCAGCGCAGCCTGCGTACGGCCCAGGCGACCCAGGGCAACCGAGTAGTTGTGCAGCGCATCGCCGTCAAGGGCACCACCAACGCGCTCGTAGTCAGCAACAGCTTCGGCATGCTCACCGCGCGACACCTTCAGGGCCGCGCGGCTGGCGATGAATTCCAGCCGTGCCGGCGCGAAGGAAATCGCCCTCTGGATCTGCTCCAGCGCCGCATCGAAGTCACCCTGCTGAAACAGCACCAGTCCGAGGTTGTGCAGGACATCAGGGTTGCGGGGATGGGCCAGCAGCAGGTCCTGGTAGAGCGCGGCAGCCTGGACCAGCTCACCGCCGGTGTGGTGTTCAAGGGCCTGTGCGAACACACGCTCCGGCATCAGGATTGCCGCACTGCTGGCGGCCACCACGGGCACTGCAGGCGCTGGAGCCGGGGCCAGCGGGTTGCCGTGGCACTTCTTGTACTTCAGTCCGCTGCCGCAAGGGCAAGGCGCGTTTCTGTCCGTCTTCAAGTCAACCTCTTGTCTAGCCGCTTTCAACGGCCGCGCAGTGTAGCAAGGCACTTGCATCGATTTCACTGAACGATAATCCCGCGTTATGAGCTCGCACGCCCCCTCTTCCCCCGACACCCTCAGCTATGAACAAGCGGGGGTCAATTACGACCTGATCGATCCGATGAAGATCGCTGCGCAGCGCGCGGCCGCGGCCACCGGCGCCCACCTGGGCGGCCATGGCTTCACGGAGGTGCTGGCCTCGCGCGGCGAGTCGGCCTATGTGGTGGATGTGGGCCCCTTCTACCTGGCCTCCATCGTCGAATGCCTGGGCACCAAGACCCTGGTGGCCGACGAGATGGCCAAGCTGACCGGCAAGAGCTTCTTTGCCGGCATCGCGCAAGACACGATCGCCATGGCGATCAACGACCTGATCACCGTCGGCGCCACGCCGCTGGTGGTGCAGGCCTACTGGGCCGCCGGTGGCTCCGACTGGTTCGGCGACAAGCTGCGCTCGCAGGCCCTGGTCGAAGGCTGGAAGAAGGCCTGCGACACCTGCCAGGTCGCCTGGGGCGGCGGCGAAACACCGGCGCTGGCCGGCATCGTTGAAGACGGCCGCATCGACCTGGCGGCTTCCTGCACCGGCCTGATCAATCCCAAGGAACGCCTCTCGGTGGGCGACAAGCTCGGCGCAGGCGACGCCATCGTGCTGCTCGCCTCCAGCGGCATCCATGCCAATGGCCTGTCTCTGGCGCGCAAGCTGGTCGAGCGCCTGCCCAAGGGCTACCTGACCGAGATCGAGCCCGGCCTCACGTATGGCGAAGCGCTGCTGGCGCCCACCGTGCTTTATTCGCCCGTGACCGAAGCGCTGTACAAGGCCGGCATCACGCCGCATTACTGCGCCAACATCACCGGTCACGGCTGGCGCAAGCTCTTGCGCCACCCGGCGCAGTTCACCTACCGCATCCACACGGTGCCGCCGGTCACACCGGTCTTGAAGTTCATGCAGGAGCAGGCCAAGCAGGATGACCGCGAAGCCTATTCCACGCTGAACATGGGCGCCGGTTTTGCCATCTTCGTCAAGGCGGAAGATGCCGCGCGCACCGTTGAAATCTCCAAGGCCTGCGGCATTGATGCCTGGGTGGCCGGGGCGCTGGAAGAAGGCCCGAAACAGCTGCTGATCGAACCGCTGGAGATCCGTTTCAGCGACGACGACCTGCAGCTGCGCTGAGACCGCTGTCACCGGGACCGAAATGGACTGGTTCTACCCGCAGATGGTCAAGCTCCACGTCGTGATGGCGTGGGCGAGCATGCTGCTGTTCTGCGGCCGGGGCCTGGCCTATCAGCTGGGTGTGCAATGGGCCAAGGAAGGGCCGATCCTGATCCTCGTGTTCGGTGCCAACACGCTGATGATCATCACCGGCCTCAGCCTCTGGGGGTCGCTGTACTACAGCATCCCGCGCGATGGCTGGCTGCTCGGCAAGCTGATCGCACTCCTGGTCTATTTCGCCTGCGCCCACATTGCCTTCGGCGCTCACCCGCAACGTTCGCTCGGCTACCTTGCTGCGGTGCTGGCGATGGCGTATGCAATGGCAGCGGCCTATATGCGCCAAGGCCTGCTGGGTCTCTGACTTCATGGGGAGGGCCTCGCGGCTCGCATACAATGCGCGCTGACGGGCCTCCTCGCATGGAAGCGCGGCCAACCGGGTCAGGTGGGGAACCAAGCAGCCCTAGCCGTTGTGACCAGTGCCGGGGGTAAGGCTCGTCAACCCTCCCTTCTCTGCTCCCGTCGCTCCTCCCGTCTTTCCTCCCCCTGACTTCCTTCACCGGCGGATGTATCGCTTGGTAAGAGTCGGCCGCGCGCGTCCTCGCATGCGCATTGGCCCTCGTTGACAGCTCACGTTCACACCCACAACGGAGCCCTCAAATGAAGTCGCGTCGCACCCTGCTGGCCATCACCACGGTCCTGCTCTCCACGATCCTGAGTGGCTGCATCGTCTTGCCGGGCGGGCATCACCACCGTCATCGCGACTACGGCGACCACCGCGGTGGCTATCACGGCAGCTACCAGGGCGACCGCGACGGCCGTCACGACCGCCGCTGAGGCCAGGCCTTCAGCTGGCCTGACGGAAGGCCATCACCGCCTGATTGCGCAGCGTGCGAAGGAGCGAGAGCTCCTTCTCACCGAGGTCGATGCTGCCGGGCTCGGGCTTGTCGGCATAGATCAGCGCAAACGGCGCGCCCTTCAGCGCCATGGGCAGCAGCAGGAAGCTGCCGGCCCGCAAGTCCTGCCGATGCCAGACCGGCAGCCGCTCGGCGATATTGGGCAAGGAAGCGTCGGCGATCAAGGTGTCCGCGCCCTTCAGGGCCACCGCGCTGAACAGGTCGGGCAAGGCCCCGGTCGCCACGCGCAAGGGCACCTTGAACAAGGGCACGACCGCTTCCACGCCCGAGCCCAGGCCAAAGCGGCCGGTCAGGGTTTCGGTGCGCGCATCCCGCAGGCAGAAGACCACGCGATCAAAGCCGAGGCCGCGATACATGGTCTCGAGCACCATGCGCAGGATCTCGTTGAGCTTGACGCTCTCGACCATGGCATCGGTGATGTCCTGGATGCCGGCCGCCAGCACTTGCGCGATCTGCTCGCGCGATTGCGGTTGCTGCAACACCTGCGTGGCCTCGAAGGTTGCATGCAACTGATGCGGCGAGAGCGAATCGCTGGGCGCTGGCGTCAAGGGCGCCAGCAGCCTCTGCGCCGGTGAATTCTTGGCCGGCAGGATGTCCATGGCCACGGCCAGTTGCGACAGCTTCTGGCGCGCCTGATCTGCCGCCTGGTCAAAGGCATCCGCGGTGATGCCCAGCGCGCGTGAATAGCGCTGCGCCATCGCTCGCACCTTGGCATGCGCCTCGCTCGGGTCGCTCTGCAAGATCACATCGGCCACGTCATTGGCAGCCCGGGCCAGCCAGCGCTGGCGCTCGACCGGGTTGTCCATCAGCTTGGCCGGCGGCTCGCCCTCGGGCCGGCGCATGGCGCGCTGCAGGATGTCAGGCAGCCCCCATTGGCGCGCCACGCCCAGACCCAGTTGCTCGTAGCTCAGGCCCAGCACCTGGGTGGAGGCCAATGCCTCGCTGACCGGCGCCGCCAGGTTCTGCGGCCCGCCCGTCTTGCGCTCGGGCCGCACCATGCGGCGCACCTGCTGAGCCTCTTCCGGGAAATAGAACTCGGTCAGCGCGCGGCCCAGGTTCTGGAACATCGCGCACAGAAACGCCTCTTCGCTCTCGCGCGAATTGGGGCTCAGTTCGCGCGCCAGCGACGCAGCCATCAAAGAGCGCAGGAACTCTTCTCGCAATTGCTGCGCATGGGCCTTGTTCTCCATGCGCTCCAGCACGATCAGCGACAGCGCCAGGTTGCGGATGCCGCCAAACCCAATGAGCGCCGCTGCGCGCGAGACCGTGGAAATGCTGCCGCCGCCCGCATGACTGAAATGCGCGGTGTTGACCATGCGCAGCAGCTTGTGGGTCAGCGCCACGTCCTTGAGGATCTCGTTGGACAGGCTGCCCAGGCTCTCATTCTCGGAAGCGGTCAGACGCTGGATGCGCATGATCGAATCCGACATCGCCGGGAAGTCACTCTTGTGCCGCATCCGGCGCAGTAGAAATTCCAGCGCCGCGCGGTCGCCGCCTTCGCTGCCGTCTGCGGCCAGTTGCGCCGTGGGATGCAGCCATTCGGCCAGCGCATCCATCATGGCCTTGGCCGAAGGCCACCGCGCCCGGGCGTCGCGCGCCAGGCCACGCTGGACGATGGCGCGCAGCTTGTCGTCCACATCGGCGTTCAAGCCGCTCGGCAGCTGCAACTCCTGCTCGGTGACGCGGCGCACCGCCTTCCAGGGATCGGGGTCGTGGTTCAGGCGCTGGCCTGACACCATCTCGGCCAGCATCACGGCGGCCGCGAACACATCCATCACCGGTGCCGGCGCCTCGCCACGCGCGGCCTCCGGCGAGATATAGCCCGGCGTACCGACGATGCGCTGCGGCTTGCCGGCATCGCTCACGCGCGCAGCGATGCCGAAGTCCATCACCCGTGGCCGACCCTTGGCGTCGATCAGGATGTTGCTGGGCTTGAGGTCGCGGTGCACGACGCCGGCCGCATGCGCAGCCAGCAGGCCATCGAGCACGCCCAGCATCAGCTCCACCGCATCGCGCGCCTTGAGCCGGGGCTTGCCATGCAACTGCTCGGCCAGGGTCAGGCCGGCCACGTACTCGAACACCAGATACGCCTGGCCCTCCTGCACATCGGCCTCGAACACCGGCACGATGTTGGCGTGGGTCAGGCGGCTGACGGCACGGGCCTCGTGCAGCCATTCGTCCACGCTCGACGGGTCGGTGCCCGGTCTCAGCAGCTTGAGGGCGACCTCGCGATCCAGGCGCGGGTCATGCGCGAGCCACACCGTTGCCTGCGCACCCTCGCCCAGCCGGCGCAAGAGTCGGAAGCGGCCGATCTGCGGCGGCAGCGAGGCATTGAAATCGGAGGCAGCCATGGTGGATGCCGCCCCGCTTAGCGATTGCCCCCGGAGGGCCCCGCGTCACCGGTGCCACCCAGCTCGCTGGCCGCGACGCGGCTGCGCAATGCGGAGGGGCGCGGCGAGTCCGAAGCATTCGGCGACTCCGCCGTGGCCGCGACACGCTGCACCGGCTCGCCGTTGTTGTTCGGTGCCGGCGGCTGCAAGGCCAGCATCACTTCGCGCAGGCCCAGCCCCAGCACGCGGGCATAGCGGCGCGTGGCCAGCTCGACACCGGCCTTGCGCCGCTCTTCCGGCCCCGCCAGCGCATCGACCAGCTCGTTCGCCAGGCTGCAGGTCAGGCGCAGCAGATCGGCATCGGTATCGGCCGATCTCACCGGCGCGTCTGGCGACTGGCGCCGGATCATGTGCAGGAGCTCGTCGCCCAAGGACCAATAGCGCGCCACGCCAGCGCCCAGCGTTTCCAGGTCGGTGCCCAGCACCGCATAGGCCGCCGCTTCCTCAGTCATGCCGGCAGGATTGGGGTTGGCCTCGGTGGGCTCCGGCGGCTGCATCAGCTGCTTGATCTGCTGAGCGTCATCCGGGAAGTGGTACTGCAGGAGCAGGCGGCCGAGGTTCTGCATCAAGGTGATCAGGTAGACCACCTCGCCGTCGTAGCCGGCCGGGCGCAAGGCCTGCGCGATCTCGCCGGCACGGCGCACGCGCTGCATCAAGCTGCGCATGCGCGCGGCGTTCTGCTCATTCAGGATGCCAGGCCACTGCTTCACGGCGCGCGCGGCCTGCTCGACTCCGTTGAGGCCGACCATCGCGATGGCGCGCTGCATGTTGAGCACGGCGCCGTCTCCGGCACCACCCTGCATGCGCAAGGCATTGTTGACCCGGCGCAGCATTTCCAGCGACAGGGCCATGTCTTCCAGAATCAGGTTGGACACCGCGCTGGTGTGCGTGGCCTGCATCGAGCTGGACTGGGCCACATGCAGGAGCTTGCTGCTGGTGCTGGGCAGATGACCCAGGCGCTGGATGCGGTCGATCATGGCAGCCACAGGGCCGCCCTCCTCCTGAGTGGCGGCCGCGCGCCAGCCTTCCAGCGCGCGCAGGAAGACGCGGGCGCTGTGATAGCGCTGACGCTCCTGCGCCGCCGTGGCGCGATTGGCAATGGCGCGCAGCGGTGCGGCGATCGGGTGCGGCGTCTCGAAGGGCAGCCGCACCATCTCCTGGCCGCGTGGCTGCATGCGTTGCACCACCTCGTGCAGGTCGGCGACATCGAGCACCAGGCGGCCACCCAGGCCGCGATGCAGCAGCAATCCCATGCAGACCACGTCTTCCTCGGCCGCTTCGCGCACGGCACGACGGGTCACGGCATTGAAGTCCACCGTGCTCGGGAACACCTCCTGCGCCACCTCCAGACCCAGCAGGCGGACATGGCCCGCGGCGTCGATCACCAGGCTGGCGGCTTGCAGGTCCCGGTGGGCGTGGCCGGCCTCGTGGGCAAAGGCCAGGCCGTCCAGGCCCTGCGCCAGCCAGTGGGCCAGGTCCAGCGGCAGCGGGTTGGCCTGGCGGGCCAGGCGCTCTTCCAGCGTTTCTCCCAGGGCACGGTCATAGGCCAGGTAGGGCCATTGCTCGACCTGTCCGACCTCCACCACATGGGCCAGGTTGGGGTGCTGGATGCGCGCGCCGCCCTGGGCCATCTTGAGCCAATGCTCCAGCGCCGCCGGGCTGTTGGGTGCCTGGCGCGGCATGCACAGCATCATTTCCTGGTTGCTGCGGCTGTCAAACACCAGCCACAGCATGCTGCGCATGCTCTTGTTGAGCAGGGCACGCAATTCAAAGCGGCCAAAACGCCTCAAGGGCGTCGAAGTCTGGCTGGCATTGCCGGGAGCGCTGGGAATATCGGACACGTCGAAATGGCTTGGAAACAGTTGGTTCGAGTTTGCTCTATTTGAACTGGGGCTGGCAGAGGGCAATCGACAGAACTGGTCCTGAATTTGCGCCTACTGAGCAGTAGGCCTCAAAGGCAAAGTCTGGATTCAGCTCGTGAGCTGATTCCAGACTTTGTCCAGCCTTTTGGCGCTCACCGGCTGTGGTGTCCGCAACTCTTGCGCGAACAGGCTCACACGCAATTCCTCCAGCTGCCAGCGGAAATCGGTCATGCGGCCGTCGACCTGACCCTTCAACTCGGCCAGGCGGCGCTGGTAGCGCTGTTCCAGGGGGCGCAACTCGGCGAGCAGTTTGCTGTCACGGGCCGGGTCGGCGCGCAGCTTGTCCAGGCGCACGGCGATTGCCTTCAGATAGCGCGGCAAATGCTGGGCCTGCGCCCAGGGCGTGGCATTGACGAAGTTTTTCGGTATCAGACGCTGCAACTGGGCGCTGATGTCCTCAGCCGCCTCCTTGGGCGCGCGGGCGTCCTTCAGCTTGCGCAGCGCGGCCTGGTAGTCAAGCAGGATCTGCAGTGTCAGGCGGGCCACTTCTTGTGCGATCAGGTTGAGGCGGGCGCGGCCCTCCTCGATGCAGCGCTTGAACGCGAACTCGTCGGCCGGCAGCGGCTCGGCGAGAAAGGCCCGGTCCAGCGCCACGCCAATGATCTGGTCGCGCAGGTCCTCGGGCGTGCCAAGGCTCATGAAGGCCACGGCCATCTTCTGCAGGTCGGGGATGTTCTTCTCGAGGTACTTCAGCGGCTCTTTCAGCTGCAAGGCCACCAGGCGACGCAGGCCCAGGCGATGCCGGGCCGCCGCCACCTCGGGCTCGTCGAAGACTTCGATCTCCACATGCGCACCGCGATCGATCAAGGCCGGGAAACCAATCAAGGTTTGCGGGCCGCGCTTGACTTCCATCAGCTCAGGCAGCTCACCGAAGGTCCAGGCCGTGTACTGGGCGCTGGCATCCTTGACGGGCGCCTTGGTCGCGGCCACCTCGGCCCGCACGCCGCCCTTGGCCGCTGGCGCAGCGGGTAAGGCAACAGGCGCAGCCGCCGGCAGCTTCAGCGCGGCCAAGGCCTGGAAGGCCGAGCGCGCCTGCGAGCCCAGCTCGGCTTTCAGTGCCGCGAGGTTGCGGCCCTGGCCCAGTTGCCGGCCATGCTCGTCGACGACGCGGAAATTCATGAACAGATGCGGCTGCAGTTGCTCCAGCTTGAAGTCGTTCTTCTGGATTGCCAGCTGGGTGCGCTCCTTCACCGCCTTCAAGAGCATCTCGACCAAGCCGCCCTGCCCGAACGGATTCAACTCGACGAACTCGGCCACAAAGTCCGGCAGCGGCACCAGGCGCGCGCGCGGCTTCTGGTGCAGGCTCTTGAGCAGCGCCATCACCTTGGCCTCCAGCATGCCGGGCACCAGCCATTCGCAGCGCTCCTCGCTGACCTGGTTCAAGGCATAGATCGGCACGTTGACGGTCACGCCGTCACGCGCATCGCCCGGCTCGTGCAGATAGCTGACCGAGCAGTCCACGCCGCCCAGGCGCAGTGTCTTCGGGAAGGCATTGCCCGTGATGCCGGCAGCCTCGTGCCGCATCAACTCTTCGCGGCTGAGCATCAGGAGCTTGTCGTTGGCCTTGCTCGCGTGGCGATACCAGCGCTCCAGCGTGGCGCCCGAATGCACGTCGGCCGGCAGTTGCTGGTCGTAGAAGGCGTAGATCAGCTCGTCGTCCACCAGCACGTCCTGGCGGCGCGACTTGTGTTCCAGCTCCTCGACCTTCTTCACCTGCCGCTGGTTGTGCGCAAGAAAGGGCAGCCGTGTTTCCCACTCGCCGTTGACGAGCGCCTCGCGGATGAAGATCTCCCGCGCAGCGGCCGCATCGACATTGCCGAAGTTCACGCGCCGGTTGCTGTAGATGACGATGCCGTAGAGCGTGGCCCGCTCCAGCGCGATCACCTCGGCCGCCTTCTTCTCCCAATGCGGTTCCAGCAACTGGGTCTTGATCAGGTGGCCGGCGATGCCCGGCAGCCATTGCGGCTCGATGGCGGCGATGCCTCGCCCGAACAGCCGCGTGGTGTCCACCAGCTCGGCCGCCACGATCCAGCGGCCCGGCTTCTTGGAAAGGTGCGCACCCGGATGGCGCCAGAACTTGATGCCGCGCGCGCCGAGGTACCAGTCGTCGTCATCAGCCTTCAGGCCGATGTTGCCCAGGAGGCCGGCCAGCATCGACAGATGCACCTGCTCGTAGGTGGCCGGAGCGCCGTTGAGCCGCCAGCCATGCTCGGCCACCACGGTATGCAATTGCGAATGGATGTCACGCCACTCACGCACGCGGCGCGGGCTGACGAAGTTCTCGCGCAGGAGCTGCTCGTGGCGACGGTTGGAAAGCTTGTGCTCGCCCTGACCTCCGCGCGACTCCTCCAGCCATTTCCACAGTTTCAGATAGCCGTTGAATTCGCTCTTCTCGTCGTCGAACTTCTTGTGCTTTTCGTCAGCGGCCTGCTGCTGTTCCATCGGCCGGTCGCGCACGTCCTGGCCGGTGAGCGCGCTGGCAATGATCAGCACCTCGGTCAGCGCGTCACGCGTACGGGCTTCCAGGATCATGCGGCCCACACGCGGGTCCAGCGGCAGCTTGGCAAGCTCCTTGCCGATGGCGGTCAGCTCGTTCTGATCATCCACGGCGCCCAGTTCGGCGAGCAACTGGTAGCCGTCGGCAATCGCCTTGCGTGGCGGTGCTTCGATGAAGGGGAACTCCTCCACCTGACCCAGGTGCAGGGCCTTCATGCGCAGGATCACGCCGGCCAGCGAGGAGCGCAGGATTTCCGGGTCGGTGAAGCGCGGGCGCTCGTTGAATTCCTTCTCTTCGTAGAGCCGGATGCAGATACCGTTGGAGACGCGGCCGCAGCGGCCGGCGCGCTGGTTGGCCGCCGCCTGGCTGGTCGGCTCGATCTGCAGCTGCTCAACCTTGTTGCGATAGCTGTAGCGCTTGACCCGGGCCAGGCCCGGGTCGATCACATAGCGGATGCCGGGCACCGTCAGCGAGGTCTCGGCCACATTGGTGGCCAGCACGATGCGGCGCTGGCCGTGCGGCTCGAAGACCTTGTCCTGCTCCTGCTGCGAAAGCCTTGCAAACAGCGGCAAGACCTCGACACCCGGCGGGTGGTGCTTGCGCAGCGCCTCGGCCGCCTCGCGGATCTCGCGCTCGCCGGGCAGGAAGACGAGCACATCGCCCGAGCCTTCACGCCACAGTTCATCCACCGCATCGGTGATCGCGTTGTTCAGGTCGTACTCGCGCGATTCCTCGAAGGGCCGGTAGCGCTGCTCCACCGGGAAGGTGCGGCCCGAGACCATCAACACAGGTGCTGGCCCCTTGGCCGAAGCAAAGTGATTCGCGAAACGGTCCGCGTCGATGGTGGCGGAGGTGACGATCACCTTCAGGTCGGGGCGGCGCGGCAGCACCTCGCGCAGATAACCGAGCAGGAAGTCGATGTTCAACGAGCGCTCATGGGCCTCGTCGATGATGATTGTGTCGTAGGCCTTCAGCAGTGGGTCGGTCTGCGTCTCGGCCAGCAGGATGCCGTCGGTCATCAGCTTGACCGAAGCGCCCGGCTGCAGCCGGTCCTGGAAGCGCACCTTGTAGCCGACGATTTCGCCGAGCGGCGTCTTCAGCTCCTCGGCAATGCGCTTGGCCACGCTGGACGCGGCAATCCGCCGCGGCTGCGTGTGGCCGATCAGCTTGCCGGTATTGGCGCGACCGCGCCCCAGGGCCAGCGCGATCTTGGGCAGTTGCGTGGTCTTGCCCGAGCCCGTCTCGCCGCAGACGATGACGACCTGGTGCTCAGAGATCGCCCGCGCGATTTCCTCGCGCCGGCTGGAGACCGGCAGCGAATCGGGGAATGTGATGGGAGGCAGCGGGTTGGCCTGGATAGGCTGGCGCCGCGGAGCCGCCGCGGGGGCCTTGGCCGCTGCGGATGTGGGAGCTGTCTTTTCTTTCACGAGGCGCGGATTATCCGCGCCCCGCCGTGTCTGGCTGGCCATGGCACACGCTGCGGCACAATTCGCACATGAGCCTGGTTTTCCCCCACACCTTCGTCCCCTGGTTTCGCTCGGTCGCGCCCTACATCCATGCCTACCGAGGAGAAACCTTCGTCATCGGGATGACCGGTGAGCTGGTCGAGGCCGGCAAGCTGAACCATTTTGTGCAGGACCTGTCCATCCTGCACGCCATGGGCATCAACCTGGTGCTGGTCCACGGCTTCCGGCCGCAGGTGAACGAGCAACTGGCCGCCAAGGGCCAGATGCCCCGCTACAGCCACGGCATCCGCATCACGGACGCGATTGCCCTCGATTGCGCCCAGGAGGCCGCCGGCCAACTGCGCTTCGAGATCGAGGCCGCGTTCTCGCAGGGCCTGCCCAACACGCCCATGGCCAACGCCGCGGTGCGTGTGGTCTCGGGCAACTTCCTGACCGCACGACCCGTGGGCATCGTGGACGGCGTGGATTTCCAGCACAGCGGCGTGGTCCGCAAGGTCGACGCCTCGGCAATCCAGCGCGTGCTGGACATCGGCGCCATCGTCCTGCTGTCTCCCTTCGGCTTTTCGCCCACCGGCGAGGCCTTCAACCTGACGATGGAAGACGTGGCAACCAGCACCGCCATCGCCCTGCAGGCCGACAAGCTCTTGTTTGTCTGTGAAGTGCCGGGCGTGCGCGAGAACCCGGAGGACCCGGAAAGCGCCATCGACACCGAATTGGCCGTGGCCGATGCCAAGCGCATGCTGGCCCGGCTGCCCCGGCCCACTTCACCCACCGACGTGGCCTTCTACCTGCAGCATTGCGTCAAGGCCTGCGAGGCCGGCGTCGAGCGCTCGCACATCCTGCCGCTGGCCGTGGATGGTGCCGTGCTGCAGGAGGTCTACACCCACGACGGCATCGGCACCATGGTGGTGGACGAAAAACTGGAAAGCCTGCGTGAAGCAAGTTCGGACGACATAGGCGGCATCCTGACGCTGATCGAGCCCTTCGAGCGCGATGGCACCCTGGTCAAGCGCGACCGCACCGAGATCGAGCGCGACATCGAGCTCTACACGGTGATCGAGCATGACGGCGTGATCTTCGGCTGCGCGGCGCTCTACCCTTACGTGGAAGCCAAGACCGCGGAGATGGCGGCGCTGACGGTCTCTCCGGCCGTGCAAGGCCAGGGTGACGGCGACCGCATCTTGAAGCGCGTCGAGCAGCGTGCCAAGGCCATGGGCCTCTCGAGCATCTTCGTCCTGACCACCCGCACCATGCATTGGTTCATCAAGCGCGGCTTCGTGCAGGTCGACCCGGACTGGCTGCCCGAGGAACGCAAGCGCAAGTACAACTGGGACCGGCGCTCGCAGGTGCTGGTGAAAAAACTCAGCTAAGTTCTGTTTTTCGCCAAGAAGCTGAGCTGAAACCAGGCTTTTGTCGGCGCGCTACAGTGCGCGCCATTCTCTTTCTCTCCATCGAATTCGAGGTTTCTCATGGCTCGCACCGTTCAATGCATCTATCTGAAGAAGGAAGGCGAGGGCCTGGATTTCGCGCCCTATCCTGGTGAGCTGGGCAAGCGCATCTGGGACAACGTCAGCAAGGAAGCCTGGGCCGCCTGGATGAAGCACCAGACCATGCTGGTGAACGAGAACCGCCTGAACCTGGCCGACCAGCGCGCCCGCCAATATCTGGCCCGCCAGATGGAGCAGTTTTTCTTCGGCGCTGGCGCTGAGCAGCCGGCGGGCTATGTCCCGCCGGCCGCATGAGCCTGACCCGCTCCGTTGATTAACACTCCTCAAATAAGAACCATTCTCGTTTGAGATAGACTCCGGACCATTCCCAACGTCCGGAGTTCGCATGTCCATCGCCCGCCGCAGCCTGCTGGCTGCCGCCCTCGCCTTGTCCCCGGCCACAGCCGCCCTCGCCGACGAGAAGGTGCTCAATCTGTACTCGGCCCGTCACTACCAGACGGACGAAGCGCTGTATGCCAACTTCACCAAGGCCACCGGCATCAAGATCAACCGGGTGGACACCGACGATGCCGGCCTCCTGGCCCGCCTGAAGAGCGAAGGCGCGGCCAGTCCGGCCGATGTGGTGCTTCTGGTCGATGCGGCGCGCCTCTGGCAGGCCGAAGCCACCGGCTTGTTCCTGCCGATCAAGTCTGCCGTGCTGGAAGAGCGCATCCCCGCCCAACTGCGCGCGGCACCCACGGCCGCTGGTACGGCCTGGTTCGGTCTCTCGACCCGCGCTCGCATGGTCGTCTACAACAAGCTGGCCGTGAAGAAGGCCGATGTGCAGACCTACCAGGACCTCGGAGACCCGAAGAACAAGGGCCGCCTGTGCACCCGCTCGGGCTCGCATCCCTACAACCTCTCCCTGTTCGGCTCGCTGCATGAGCATCTGGGGCCTGAGCGCACCGAAACCCTGCTCAAGGGCATGGTGGCCAATATGGCGCGTGAACCCAAGGGCGGCGATACCGACCAGATCAAGGCCGTGGCCAGCGGCGAATGCACGATAGGCCTGACCAACAGTTATTACCTGGCTCGCATGATGCGCTCGAGCAAGCCCGAGGACAGGGAAGCCGTGGAGAAGATCGGCTATGTGTTCCCCAACCAGCAGACCTGGGGCACCCATGTGAATATCGCTGGCGGCGCCGTGGCCCGCCACACAAAGAACCGCGAAGTCGCCATCAGGTTCCTGGAATATCTGAGCAGCACGGAAGCCCAGAACTATTTCGCCAATGGCAACAATGAATGGCCGGCGGTGCCGGGCGTGCGCCCCGCCAACCCGGCCCTGGATGCCATGGGTAGTTTCAAGACCGAAACCATCCCGATTGCCGTGGTTGGCTCGAATTTCCCCAAGGTGCAGCAAATGCTGGACCGTGCCGGATTCAAATAAAACCGTGCCCGAGTGACTTTCGTTGCATATTCACCGCAGTATGTTTGCCGGCGGTCGTGTCTATAATCGGCCAATCCAGACCGCTGGCTCTTGATAACTTGCGAGGATTTGCACCGATGGCTTTGCTCAAAGACCTGCTGGCCCAACGCGCCGCACTCGATCAACAAATTTCCGAAACCAAGGACCGCGAGCGCGCCGACGCGATCAACAAGGTCAAATCGTTGATGTCCGAATATGGGCTGACGATCGCCGATTTGAACAGCCGCCCCGCCAAGGCCGCCAAGTCCACCACCAAGGTGGCTGCCAAGTATCGCAACAAGGCGACCGGCGAAACCTGGAGCGGCCGGGGCCTGCAGCCCAAGTGGTTGAAGGCCGCAATCTCCGGCGGCGCCAAGCTGGACGACTTCCACGTCTGAGCCTGCCCGCACAGGACAAGACAGCGCATTGATTGAAAGAGCCGCCCTTCGGGCGGCTTTCTTTTTGCACGGTCTGGCCAATAGCCCCGCCAAGCCACCGCGGGTTTGCTCTGCCACCCATTTGCAGGCCCCGCCGGGGATATTCGGCCCGCATGGGCATTACCCACTGCTAGCATCGCCGCCTGCTGTAGCCCCGCCTGCCTGACAATTCCCGTGGACGATTTGTTGCCCCCGCCGACCGATGGTGATGCTGGCTTGCCCCGTGCGCGCCGGAAAATGCCCAACTGGCTGGCGCCGTGGCTGATCGGTCTGGCCTATTTTCTGGCTGGTCTGCCGACAATATTGGCGAGCCCGGCCGGCCATGAATACCTGATCGGCACCGGCCTGGCCCTGGCGGGCTTGAGCCTCGTGGGCCCGCGATTGCTGCCGGCCTTGTTTTGCGCTTCGCTGCTGTTGGGTTTGCTCGGGAATCTGCCCCTGCAGTGGGCATTTTTCCAGGCCATTGCCGAATTGCTCGGCCCGGGCCTGGGCGCGATGCTTTTGCGGCAAATGCCCTGGCGCTCACTGGACCGCTGGTCGGGCCGCCTCGCCTTCCTGGTGTTTGGCGTCGCACTGCCTCCCTTGCTGAGCAGCCTGGGCTTGCTGGCACTGCGCAGCCTCAGCGAACCGGTCGCGCCAGACATCCTGAGCGGATCACTGTGGCTCGGAGTTGCGGGCCGCGCCCTGGGTGTGCTGGGTCTGGGACTGCCCATTCTTTGGCTGGGGCGGCGCTATCAGCAGTCGCAGCTGGAACAACTCGCCTGGCAGGGCCTGACCGACCAGACCAGCAGCGGGACCTGTGAATGGGATTTGCAGACTGGTCACAAGCAGGCTTCCGCCAACTGGCAGGCATGGGCCGGCGCCGAAGGCGACTGGCTGGGCTGGCTGGAGCACAGCCACCCGCTGGACCGCTCAGCGATCCTGGCAAGCCTGCAGGAGCTGCAAACCCAGCCCGGCAAGGAATCCTTCGACACCACACTGCGACTGCGCATCAAGCCTGGTGGCGAATGGCGCGACTTCCGCCTGCATCTTCAAGTGCTCAGGCGAGACCGCCATGGCAAGGCTGAGCGCCTGCGCACCCTCTTGCATGACGTGGACTGGGAGCGCAGCTCGGCAGAGCGCCAACGGCTGGCCACCCACCTGTTCCAGCACCTGAACGAGGGCCTGGCTGTCGTCGATCCGCAGTTCATGGTCGTCGACGTCAACCCCAGCTACTGCCGAATGCTCAGGGCTGAGCGCGAGCGCCTCCTGAAGCAGCCGGCCCTCCCCCTGAGCAGCGCAGTACTCGGCGATGCCGGCCACGACCTTGCAGTCGTACGCGAGACCTTGCGCGCCACCGGGCTCTGGCAAGGGCAGATCCGCGTGCGCCGCAGCGACGGCGAGCTGTGCGCCTTCCAACTCACGCTCTCCAGCGTCCAGGAAGCGGCGGGACCGGCGCGCTATCACGTGCTCACGCTGGCCGACAGCCGCAGCCAGCCATTGCCCGATGAACTGGCCCAGCAAGCCCGGCAAGACCACCTGACCGGACTGCCCACCCACCGCGAGCTGCTGCACATGCTGGAAGAGGCACTGCCGCTGAGCCAGCGCGAGGGCTTCATGCTCTGCGTCTGCTGCGTGGACCTGGACGGCTTTCGTCAGCTCAATGAGCGCCATGGCCAGGCGGCCGGCGATCAGCTGATCCATCAGGTGGCACAGCGCCTGCTGCACGCGCTGCGCAGCGCACCCCAATGGCGCGACTTGCTGGCCCGGCTCAATGGCGACGAGTTCGCCCTGGTACTGCGCTGCCGCAACCAGGAGGAGGCGCAACTGGCGCTGGAGCGCCTGCTCAATGTGCTGCGCGCACCGCATGTGCTGCCGGGCAGTTCAGCCCCCCTGAGCCTGACCGCCAGCATCGGTGCCACGCTCTATCCGCTGGACCCGAGCGATGGCGAGACCCTGCTTCGCCACGCCACACAGGCGCTGCACCAGGTCAAGCGCAATGGCCGCGATGCCGCCCGTTTCTTCGACACCGAGAAGCGTGCCCGCAAGGAAGCCCAGGCCCTGGCCCTGGCGCGCATGCAGGAAGCGCTCGACTCGCAGGAGCTGCGCCTGTACTACCAGCCCAAGGTCGACATGCGCCATGCCAAGGTGCTGGGCGTGGAAGCCTTGCTGCGCTGGCAGCATCCGCAGCGCGGCCTGCTGGCACCGGCACACTTCCTGCCGCTGCTGGAAGGCACGGGCCTCGGTGTGCGGGTGGGCGACTGGGTGATCGAGCAGGCCCTCAAGCAATCGGCCGCCTGGCTTGGCCTGGGCCTGCGGCTGGACGTCAGTGTCAACGTGGCGGCCCGGCATCTGCAAAGTGCCGATTTCGGCCAGCGGCTGCAGGAGTTGCTGGGGCGGCATGACCCGCTGGTCGCTCACCACCTGACGCTGGAGGTGCTCGAATCGGCCGCCCTGGCCGATGTCGATGCCACACATGCGCTCTTGCAACGCTGCCGCCGCCTGGGTGTGCGATCTGCGCTCGACGATTTCGGCACCGGCTATGCCAACCTCACCTACCTGAAGCGCCTGCCGGTGGATGTGCTGAAGATCGACCGCTCCTTCGTGCAAAGCATGCTGGCCGATGAGCAGGACCGCGCCATCGTGGAAGGCGTCATCAAGCTGGCCCAGAGTTTTGGCTGTGGCGTGATAGCGGAAGGGGTGGAATCACCCGCCCACGCTCAGGCGCTCCTGAAGCTGGGATGCACCCAGGGCCAGGGCAGCGGCATCGCCTCGCCGATGCCGGCCGACGAGGTCGCCGCCTGGGTTCAGGGCTTTGTGCGCGGAGGCTGGCCGGGCCCGGTGCGGCAGCCCATCACGGTAGACTGAAAGGGTGATTCCACCCGGCTTTATTCAGGACCTGCTGGCCCGCACCGACATCGTCGATGTGGTGAGCCGTCACGTCGAACTGAAAAAGGGTGGCGCCAACCTGATGGGGCTTTGCCCCTTCCACGGCGAGAAATCGCCGAGCTTCTCGGTCAGCCCGTCCAAGCAGTTCTATCACTGCTTCGGCTGCGGCGTGAACGGCAATGCGATCAGCTTCCTGATGGAGTACAGCGGCCTCGGTTTTGTCGAGGCCGTGCAGGAGCTGGCGCAAGGCGCCGGCATGCAGGTGCCCAGCGACGAGCGCTCGCCGCAGGATCGTGAACGCGCCGCCGAGCACAAGAAGCACCAGGCCACGCTGAGCGAAACGCTCGAGCGCGCTGCGGCCCACTACCGCATGCAGCTCAAGGGCAATCAGCGCGCCGTCGAATACCTCAAGGGCCGCGGCCTGAGCGGCCAGATCGCCGCGCGCTTCGGCCTGGGCTATGCGCCCGAAGGCTGGCGCGCGCTGGCCAGCGCCTTCCCGTCGTATGACGAGCCGCTGCTCGTGGAATCGGGCCTGGTGATCCTGCACGAGGCGGAGCAGGAAGGCGGCGAGGCAAAAAGGTATGACCGCTTTCGCGACCGCGTGATGTTCCCGATCCGCAATGTGCAGGGCGAGACCATAGGCTTTGGCGGCCGCGTGCTGGACAAGGGCGAGCCCAAATACCTGAACTCGCCCGAGACGCCGGTGTTCCACAAGGGCCGCGAGCTCTATGGCCTGTTTGAAGGCCGGGCGGCCTTCCGGCAGCGCGGCTATGCGCTGGTCGTCGAAGGCTATATGGACGTGGTCGCGCTCGCCCAGCACGGTTTCGGCAATGCCGTGGCCACGCTGGGTACCGCCTGCACGGCCGACCATGTGCAGAAGCTGTTCCGTTTCACTGACTCGGTCGTGTTCAGTTTCGATGGCGACGCCGCCGGACGGCGCGCCGCCGTGCGTGCGCTGGAAGCCTCGCTGCCGCACATCAACGAGATGCGCACGGTGCGCTTCCTGTTCCTGCCGACCGAGCACGACCCGGACTCCTATGTGCGCGAGCTCGGAGCGGATGCCTTCGAGCGCTGCATCGAGGCCGCGGTGCCGCTGTCGCGCCAACTGGTCGATACCAGCGCCGAAGGCTGCGATCTCTCCAGCGCCGAGGGACGGGCCCGGATGCTCGCCCGTGCCAAGCCCTTGTGGCTGGCGCTGCCCGATGGCCTGCTCAAGCGCCAGTTGCTGGGCGAACTGGCCAAGAAGGCGCAACTGCCGGATCAGGAGCTGATGTCCTTCTGGCAGGTCGCGACGGCCCGGCCATCGCCTTCCCACAGCCCTCCCGAGCACGCGATGACCGAGGGGCCACCGCCCGAGTACTTCGGCCCGATTGACGAGCATCATCCGGCACCACAACAGCCCCCGCGCCGCAAGCTTCAGCAGCAGGCTTCGCAACGCAAGCCCTGGCGCAAGGACTGGAAGCGCGACCCCGACGCAGACATGCCGCGCTTTCCGCGGCGCGCTCCGGCCGGCCCGGCCGATGTCGCACTGCGCATGCTGCTGCTCAACAGTGTCTGGTGGGAGCAGCTCAGCCCTGAAGACCAGAGCCTCCTGCATGAGCTGCCGGAGCCGCATGGTTCGCTGGTGGCCTGGCTGGAGCGCTTCCTGGTCAACCATGGTCCGGGCGCCTGGACCGTGGTCGAGGCAGCCCTGATCGACGAAGGCTTGATCGAGCAGGTCCAGGCCCTGGGCGGCTGGGACCATGCCGAGGAGGCGGCGCTGGACGATTTGCGCGCCGTGCTCCGAGCGATGCTGATCGCGCGACTGGAGGAAGAACAGCGCCTGATCACCAGCGCCGGCGCCGCCGCAGACCTTGGCCGCTACCGCGAGCTGAACGAGCAGATCCGGCTCCTGAAGCAGCTCAGGCCGGCTGCTTGAGCCATTTTTTTGAAACTGCTCGACAAATCGGCGATAATTCAGGGTTTTCGCGCGCGTCGTCAAGAGTGACGGCAGCCTGCTTGCCGGACCCGGCCACCCAGCGAAACTGGGCACCCATCGAGGTATCAAGGCCACCTTATCCGCCAGGGCTGCAATTGCAAACGTTCACGCCAACTTGAACGCGCCGCATGTCGACACCATATCGATGGGTCCGACATGCCTGAAAAGCCGCCTGGGGGCCGCCTTCGTTGCCGTGCGAAGGTTGAGGACCCAGGTGGCCGCTGCATTGCCCGCCCAAATATTGACACGCACCGACCCCAAGGATCTGCATGACTGCCAAGAAAACCGCATCCAAGGCCAGCGCCGCCGCTGAGGCTGAACTCGTCGCCAAGAAGCCTGCCGCCAAGGCGAGCAAGGCCGCCAAGGATGCCGCCCCCAAGGCAGTGAAGGCAGAGGCGCCCGCCAAGGCTGCTGTGGCCAAGAAGGCCGCGGCCAAGACTGCCGCCGCTGGCGACGACAAGCCCAAACGCGGTCGCAAGCCCAAGGAAGAAACCACCAGCAAGAAAGCCGCCAAGGCCGAAGCTGACGAAGAAGACTTCTCGGACATCGATGCCGAGCTCGAAGGCGAAGTCGAGGAAGTGGCCGAGACCGAAGAGGTCGCCGAAGACAAGCCCAAGGCCAAGCCGCTGCGCATGAAGGTGTCGCGTGCCAAGGAACGCGCGCTGATGCGCGAGTTCGGCCTGGAAGAAACCGCGCTGACCGAAGAAGAAGCCGCCAAGCGCCGTCATGAGCTGAAGACGCTCATCAAGATGGGCAAGACACGCGGCTTCCTGACGCACCAGGAAATCAACGACCACCTGCCCGAGAAGCTGGTCAACGAGGAAATCCTCGAGGCCATCATCTCCATGTTGAACGACATGGGCATCGCGGTCTACGAGCAGGCGCCCGACGCTGCCACGCTGCTGATCCAGGGCAACGCCACGACCACCTCGACCGAGGAAGAAGCCGAAGAAGCCGCGGAAGCCGCGCTCTCGACAGTGGACTCCGAATTCGGCCGCACGACCGACCCGGTGCGCATGTACATGCGCGAAATGGGCACGGTCGAGCTGCTGACCCGTGAAGGCGAAATCGAGATTGCCAAGCGCATCGAAGGTGGCCTGCAGGCCATGATGCTGGCCATATCTGCCTCGCCCACCACCATCGCCCACATCCTGGAGTTCGCCACCAAGATCCGCGCCGGCGAGATGCAGATCTCTGAAGTCGTCGACGGCTTCGTGGCCGCCGACGAGGCCGACGACTATGTGGCCGAAGAAGACTTCGACGAGTTCGACGAGGACGATGACGACGACGGCAACGGCGGCTCCAAGGCGCTGACCAAGAAGCTCGAAGAGCTGAAGAATGCCGCGCTGGTCAAGCTCGACTCGCTGTCGGGCAACTTCGACAAGATGCGCAAGGCCTTCGAGAAGGACGGCTACCGCTCCGCCTCGTACGACAAGGCCCAGCACGCCATCAGCGCCGAGCTGATGACCATCCGCTTCACGGTCAAGACGATTGAAAAGCTGTGCGACATCCTGCGCTCGCAGGTGGACGACGTGCGCCGCTACGAGCGCGAGCTGCGCAAGATCGTGGTCGACAAGTGCGGCATGCCGCAAGAGCACTTCATCAAGACCTTCCCGCCCAATTCGCTGAACCTGCAGTGGGCCGAAAAGGAAGTCGCGGCCAACAAGCCCTACTCCGCCGTGCTGGCCCGCAACCTGCCGCCGGTGCAGGAGCTGCAGCAGAAGCTGATCGACATCCAGGCCCGCGCCGTCGTGCCGATCGAAGACCTGAAGGACATCAACAAGAAGATGAACGAGGGCGAGAAGTCCTCGCGCGATGCCAAGAAGGAAATGATCGAGGCCAATCTGCGCCTGGTGATCTCGATCGCGAAGAAGTACACCAACCGCGGCCTGCAGTTCCTGGACCTGATCCAGGAAGGCAATATCGGCCTGATGAAGGCGGTGGACAAGTTCGAATACCGCCGCGGCTACAAGTTCTCGACCTACGCGACCTGGTGGATCCGCCAGGCCATCACGCGTTCGATCGCCGACCAGGCCCGCACGATCCGCATCCCGGTTCACATGATCGAGACGATCAACAAGATGAACCGCATCTCGCGTCAGCACTTGCAGGAATTCGGCTTCGAGCCGGATGCGCCGACGCTGGCCGAGAAGATGGAGATCCCGGAAGACAAGATCCGCAAGATCATGAAGATCGCCAAGGAGCCGATCTCGATGGAAACCCCCATCGGCGACGACGACGACAGCCATCTGGGCGACTTCATCGAGGACACCAACAACACCGCGCCCATCGAAGCCGCCATGCAGGCCGGCCTGCGCGACGTGGTGAAGGACATCCTCGACAGCCTGACCCCGCGCGAAGCCAAGGTGCTGCGCATGCGCTTCGGCATCGAGATGAGCACGGACCACACGCTGGAAGAAGTCGGCAAGCAGTTCGACGTCACCCGCGAGCGCATCCGCCAGATCGAAGCCAAGGCCATCCGCAAGCTGAAGCACCCGAGCCGCAGTGACAAACTCCGCACCTATTTGGACAACCTGTAATCGGGTTGCGCCACAACCTGTAATCGGGTTGCGCTACAACCTGTAATCAGGTTTCCAAATAGGTTGCCGCCGCTGGCGCGCAGGGCGAGTAACGCACCAGGGCCGGATTTATCCGGCCCTTTTTCATGCCCGCGCCCCGCTACACTGCGAACAATTTCACGCTTCAGCCGCCCTACCCTCGCCCATGACCCAGATCCGGGAACGCACCGTCCTGTTCGCTGACCTTCGAGGCAGCACGGCACTGTTCGAGACCCTGGGCAATGCAGAGGCCACTTCGGTGGTCACTCATACGGTCGGGGTGATCGCGCAAGCGGTCGATGAGTGCAACGGCCAGCTGATCAAGACCCTGGGCGACGGCCTGATGGCGGTCTTTGAAGGCCCGGCCGACGGCGTCAAGTCCGCCATCCGCATGCATGAAATGCTGGAGCGCGTGGTCGCCCGCGGCAAGCAGCGCGGCGCATCCCCGGGGCTGCGCGGTCTGAAGCTGCAAGTGGCTCTGGCCCGCGGCGAAGTGGTGGAGATGGGCGGCGACTGCTTCGGCGACGCGGTCAATGTGGCCGCCCGGCTGATCGACCATGCCGGCGACAACGAAACCCTGATCACCGCCGAAGTGCTGAACGGCCTGACCGCGGCGCGCAAGAACCGCTTCCGCAGCCTGGACCGCATCGCGGTGCGCGGCCGCGTCGAGCCGGTGCATGTCTATGTCTATGACCAGCCCATGCAGCAGGGCGATGCCGCGGCCACCCAGTTTGGCGAGGTCGTGCCTGCCGTGGAGCCGGACGGCATCCGCCTCGTCTGGCAAGACCTGGACCGAGTGTTCGACACCGCTTCCATGCCCATCGTGCTGGGCCGCAGCGTGCAGGCGACCTACTGCATCACCGACGGCCGCGTCTCGCGCTCGCATGCCCGCATCGACTGGCACGCCGGCACCTTCTCGTTGACCGACCTCAGCTACAACGGCACCTTCGTGCGCTTTGGCCCGCTGGGCGAAATCCTCTCGCTCAAGCGCGGCAACTGCACCTTGCACGGCAGCGGCGTGATCGGCCTCGGCGGCCCGCCCATGGACAATGATTCGCCCACGGTGCGCTTCGAGGTGCTGCATTTCTCGGACACCGAGCCGCTCTCGCTGACCGGCCCGCGCAGCCGCGGCTGACCTCCTCGACTTCCCCTTCTCATGGCATTCAACGCAGAACCGGACTACCGGCATGGCAGCGCGCCGCGCACCGCCGTGCTCTTGTGCAACCTGGGCACGCCCGATGCGCCAACGGCCAGCGCCACCCGCCGCTATCTGGCCGAGTTCCTGGCTGACCCGCGCGTGGTCGAGATTCCCAGGCTCGTCTGGCTGCTGATCCTGCACGGCATCATCCTGCGCGTGCGGCCCGCCAAGTCGGCAGCCAAGTACCAGAGCATCTGGACCCAGGAGGGCTCGCCCCTGCAGGTCTGGACGGGCAGACAGGCCAAGTACCTGCAAGGCATGCTGGGCGAGCGGGGCCACAAGCTGCTGGTGAAGCATGCGATGCGCTACGGCCAGCCGGCGATTGCGGCGCAGCTGGATGAGCTCAAGCGTGAAGGTGCGACGCGCATCCTCGTGCTGCCGGCCTATCCGCAGTACTCCGGCGCCACCACGGCCAGCGTGATCGATGCCGTCTCGCTGTGGGCGCTCAAGACCCGCAACGTCCCGGAGCTGCGCTTCATCAACCGCTATCACGACGACCCGCTCTACATCGCTGCCCTGGTCGACAGCGTGCGCAGCCACTGGCAGCGCGAAGGCCGTGGCGACATGCTGGTGATGAGCTTCCACGGCATGCCGGCGCGCACGCTTGCGCTGGGCGATCCGTATCACTGCGAATGCCTGAAGACCGGCCGGCTGCTGGCCGAGGCGCTGGGGCTGGCCCCCGACCATTACCGCGTCACCTTCCAGAGCCGCTTCGGCAAGGCCAAGTGGCTGCAGCCCTTTACCGAGCCGACCCTGATCGAGCTGGCCGGCAAGGGCCTGAAGAGCGTGGACCTGATCTGTCCAGGCTTCAGCGCCGACTGCCTGGAAACGCTGGAAGAAATCGACCAGGAAGCCCGTGCTGCCTTCCTGGCCGCTGGCGGCCAGGCCTTCGCCTACATTCCCTGCCTGAACGACAGCCCGGCCGGCATGCGCGCCCTCACCGCCCTGGCCGAGAAACACCTGCAAGGCTGGCCGACGACCAGCAGCGCCGAGCCCGACTTGCAACAGCGCGAGCGGGCGCTCGCTGCCGGCGCAGAATCCAGGCCATGAAGGACAAGCAAGCGCAGCAGGACGGCCTGCGGCTGGACAAATGGCTCTGGGCGGCGCGCTTCTACAAGACCCGCGCGCTGGCGGTCGACGAGATCAGCAAGGGCCGGGTCGAGATCAATGGCCAATCCGTCAAGCCCTCGCGCGACATGAAGCTCGGCGACCGGGTACGGCTGCGCCAGGGAGTGGTGGAACGCGAGGTGATCGTGCGCGGCCTGAGCCATGTGCGTGGCCCGGCGCCGCAGGCCCAGGCGCTCTACGAAGAAACGCCCGAGAGCATCGCCAAGCGCGAGCAGACAGCCGAGGCCCGCCGCCTGGCGCCCGAACCGGCCGCCAGCATCGAGCAGGGCCGGCCTACCAAGCAGGACCGTCGCCGTTTGGCCGAATGGGACCGCTGGAGCGCCCAAATCGACTGAATTTGGCCTCCAGCACGGGTTTTTCCGTGCCCAGATGTCAAAATCCGACTCTTGTTTTCAGCGCAAGCGCTCCCATGTGGAGCGCTTGCCTCTTTTGGCATCACCGTTGTTGGCCCCAAGACCATGAGCACCGAGAACACCTCCCCGCAAGAAAACCACGAATCGGCCGCCCCTGAAGCGGCCGTCGACAACAGCCTGGAGGCCCAGCTGGCCGAAGCCCAGGCCCGCCTGGCCGAGATGTCCGACGCCTATCTGCGCGCCAAGGCCGAGGTGGAGAACGTCCGCCGCCGCGCCGATGAAGACATGAGCAAGGCCCGCAAGTACGCCGTCGAATCCTTCGCCGAAGCCATGCTGCCGGTGATGGACAGCATGGAAGCCGCGATCGCCACGCCCGACGCCAAGGTCGAAACCGTGCTGGAAGGCGTGCACGCCACCCGCCGCCAGCTGGCCAGCGCGCTGGAGCGCAACAAGGTGATCGAGATCAACCCGGCCGCCGGCGCCAAGTTCGACCCGCACCAGCACCAGGCCATCTCCATGGTGCCAGCCGAGCAGGAGGCCAACACCGTCGTGGCCGTGCTGCAGAAGGGCTACCTGATCAACGACCGCGTGTTGCGCCCGGCCCTGATCACCGTGGCTGCCCCCAAGTAGTCCACAAACTTATTCACAGGCTGCTGCCCCTTGAATAGCGGCGAGCTGTCCACAGATTCACTCCATCCAAGCATTCAGTTCAGGAGAAAAAAATGGGAAAGATCATCGGCATTGACCTCGGCACCACGAACTCGTGCGTCTCGGTCATGGAAGGCAACACGACGCGCGTGATCGAGAACGCCGAAGGCGCTCGCACCACCCCGTCCATCATTGCCTACCAGGAAGATGGCGAAGTGCTGGTCGGTGCCTCGGCCAAGCGCCAGGCCGTCACCAACCCCAAGAACACGATCTACGCGGTGAAGCGCCTGATCGGTCGCAAGTTCACCGAGAAGGAAGTGCAGAAGGACATCGACCTGATGCCCTACACCATCGCCTCGGCCGACAACGGCGACGCCTGGGTGGAAGTGCGCGGCAAGAAGCTGGCGCCGCCGCAGGTCTCCGCAGAAATCCTGCGCAAGATGAAGAAGACCGCCGAGGACTATCTCGGCGAAGAGGTGACCGAAGCCGTGATCACGGTGCCGGCCTACTTCAATGACGCACAGCGCCAGGCCACCAAGGACGCCGGCCGCATCGCCGGCCTGGACGTCAAGCGCATCATCAACGAACCTACCGCTGCAGCCCTGGCCTTCGGCCTGGACAAGCACGGCAAGGGCGACCGCAAGATCGCCGTGTATGACCTGGGTGGCGGCACCTTCGACGTGTCCATCATCGAGATCGCCGACGTCGATGGCGAAATGCAGTTCGAAGTGCTGTCGACCAACGGCGACACCTTCCTGGGCGGCGAAGACTTCGACCAGCGCATCATCGATTTCATCGTCACCGAGTTCAAGAAGGAACAAGGCGTCGACCTGACCAAGGACGTGCTGGCCCTGCAGCGCCTGAAGGAAGCCGCCGAGAAGGCCAAGATCGAGCTGTCGAACTCCTCGCAGACCGACGTCAACCTGCCCTATGTGACGGCTGACGCCTCGGGCCCCAAGCATCTGAACATCAAGCTGACCCGCGCCAAGCTGGAAAGCCTGGTCGAAGAGCTGATCGAGCGCACGATCGCTCCCTGCCGCACCGCCATCAAGGACGCCGGCGTGTCGGTGGGCCAGATCGACGACGTGATCCTGGTCGGCGGCATGACCCGCATGCCCAAGGTGCAGGACAAGGTCAAGGAGTTCTTCGGCAAGGAGCCGCGCAAGGACGTCAACCCTGACGAAGCCGTGGCCGTGGGCGCCGCGATCCAAGGCCAGGTGCTGGGTGGCGAGCGCAAGGACGTGCTGCTGCTGGACGTGACGCCTCTCTCCCTGGGCATTGAAACCCTGGGCGGCGTGATGACCAAGATGATCGCCAAGAACACGACCATCCCGACCAAGTTCAGCCAGACCTTCTCCACCGCCGACGACAACCAGCCGGCTGTGACGATCAAGGTGTTCCAGGGTGAGCGTGAACTGGCTCAGGGCAACAAGAGCCTGGGCGAGTTCAACCTCGAAGGCATCCCGCCGGCACCGCGTGGCACGCCGCAGATCGAAGTGAGCTTCGACATCGACGCCAACGGCATCCTGCACGTGGGCGCCAAGGACAAGGGCACGGGCAAGGAAAACAAGATCACCATCAAGGCGAACTCGGGCCTGTCGGAAGCCGAGATCGAGAAGATGGTCAAGGACGCCGAAGCCAACGCCGTCGAAGACAAGAAGAAGGTCGAGCTTGTGCAGGCCAAGAACCAGGCCGACGGCATGGTGCACAGCGTGCGCAAGTCTCTCCAAGAGCATGGCGACAAGATCGAGGCCGCCGAGAAGGAAGCCATCGAAGCTGCGATCAAGGACCTGGAAGAAGCCATCAAGGGCGACGACAAGGAAGCCATCGAGGCCAAGACCGAAGCCCTGATGACGGCCAGCCAGAAGCTGGGCGAGAAGGTCTATGCCGAATCGCAAGCCGCGCAAGCTGCTGCCGGTGCCGCTGCGGGTGCCCAACAAGCCGAGCAGCCGCAAGCTGCACCGGCCGGCAAGCCCGCCGCTGACGACAACGTCGTCGACGCCGAGTTCAAGGAAGTCAAGGACAGCAAGTAAGAAGAGCGGCGCGCCAATATCTTCGGTGACGTCGATATCGGCCCTGCCTGACGCCGCGCAAGCCCTTCGCCGGGTTTGACGCGGCGCAACTGTTTAGATTGAAGCCAACGCTCTGAAAGCTCTCATGGCAAAGCGTGACTATTACGAAATCCTCGGCGTCGCCAAGAACGCATCAGAGGAGGACATCAAGAAGGCCTACCGCAAGCTGGCCATGAAGCATCACCCGGACCGCAACCAGGGTGAAGGCGCCAAGGCGGCCGAGGAGAAGTTCAAGGAGGCCAAGGAGGCCTACGAGATGCTCTCCGACGGCCAAAAGCGCGCGGCCTACGACCAGTACGGCCACGCCGGCGTTGATCCGAACATGGCCGGCCGAGGCGGCCCGGGCGGCGAAGGCTTTGGCGGCTTTGCCGAGGCCTTTGGCGACATCTTCGGCGACATCTTCGGCGGCGGCGCCGGTGGTGCCGGCCGTCGTGGCGGTGGAGGCCAGCAGGTCTACCGCGGCAACGACCTGTCGTATGCCATGGAGATCTCGCTGGAAGAGGCGGCCAAGGGCAAGGAAACCCAGATCCGCATCCCCAGCTGGGAAGGCTGCGAAACCTGCAAGGGCAGCGGCGCCAAGCCGGGCACCAGCGCCAAGAGCTGTGGCTCCTGCAATGGCTCGGGCACGGTGCACATGCGCCAGGGCTTCTTCTCGATCCAGCAGACCTGCCCGCATTGCAATGGCAGCGGCAAGATCATTCCGGACCCCTGCACCTCCTGCAACGGCGCCGGCAGGATCAAGAAGACCAAGACACTCGAAGTCAAGATTCCGGCCGGCATCAACGAAGGCATGCGCATCCGCTCTGCGGGCAATGGCGAGCCGGGCGTGAACGGCGGGCCTGCGGGCGATCTCTACATCGAGATCCGTATCAAGCAGCATGAGATCTTCGAGCGCGATGGTGACGACCTGCACTGCACGATGCCCGTGTCCATGACCACGGCGGCGCTGGGTGGCACGATCGAGGTCCCGAACCTCACCGGCAAGGCCGAAATCGAGCTGCCCGAGGGCACGCAGCATGGCAAGACCTTCCGCCTGCGCGGCAAGGGCATCAAGGGCGTGCGCTCCAGCTACCCCGGCGACCTCTACTGCCACATCAGCATCGAGACGCCGGTCAAGCTGACCGAGCACCAGCGCAAGCTCCTGAAGGAACTCGACAAGAGTTTCAAGGAGGGCGGCGAGCGCCACTCGCCGAATGCCAAGAGCTGGACCGACCGGGTCAAGGACCTGTTCAAGTAAGCCGGACTTCGCGCGCACGAGAAGCCGCTGCTCCCAGGAGCCGCGGCTTCTTTTTTTGTCCCATGAGTTGAAACAGCAGCGGCATGACGGGCATATTTCACGGCGCTGCCGGTGCAAGTCCGGGCCGGCCCTGACTGCATTTTGTGCGTTGTGCGCCTAAAGTGTGCCAACAAGCACAAGAGCTCTCGTTGGTGAAATCAGTTCTCTATTCCTGCGCCGGACTTGCCCGTGCGCGCACGATGGGCGCCCGCCCCTGTATTGATGCGCAATCTTGACGACGGCATCCAGCAGGCCAGCGCGCTGATCATCGACGCCAATGCCAACTCGCGCAGCCTGATGGCCGCGCAGCTGCGCGACCTTGGCGTGGGCAATGTGCGCCAGACCACGCGGCTGCGCGACGCCCGCGTGATCCTCGAGAACAAGCCCTACGACATCGTCCTGTGCGACTACCATTTCGAGGGCAGCGAGCAATCGGGTCAGCAGTTGCTGGACGAGCTGCGCCGCGAGCAGTTGCTGCCCTACTCCACCGTCTTCGTGATGGTGACCGGTGAGGCCACCTACGCCGTGGTGGCCGAAGCCGCCGAGGCCGCGCTCGACGCCTACCTGATCAAGCCTTACACCACGGCCTCGCTGGCCGAGCGATTGGCTAGCGCGCGCTACCGCAAGCGCATCCTGAAAGACATCTTCGAGGCCATCGAGAACGAGGACTTTGCCAAGGCTGCCGACCTCTGCATGAAGCGCTTCGAAGCGCGCGCGCCCTTCTGGCTCTATGCGGCCCGCATCGGCGCCGAACTGCTCCTGCGCCTGGAGCGCCATGCCGAAGCCCGCAAGATGTACGACGCCATCATCGAGGCCAAGACCGTGCCCTGGGCGCGCCTGGGCGTGGCGCGTGCCGAGCTGGCCTCGGGCAACCTGGTCGCTGCGCGGCGCACGCTGGAAGTGCTGATCGGCGACATGCCCGACCACGCCGACTCCTACGACATGATGGGCCGCGTGCAGATGGAGCAAGGCGAGGTGGCGGCAGCGTTGGAAACCTATCGCACCGCCGCCCGCCTGACGCCGGGCTGCATCCTGCGCACGCAACGCTGTGCGACGCTGGCCTTCTATGCCGGCGAACGCGAAGAGGCGGTCCGCCTGTTCGAGCGCACCATGGCCAACGGCCTCAAGTCCAAGCTCTTCGATCCTTTGGGCCTGGTGCTGCTCGGCCTGATGCGCTTCGACAAGAAGGACAGCAAGGGCCTGGCCTACGCGCAGGACTGCCTGGCTCAACTGGGCGAGCGAACCGAGGACAGCGTCCGCCTGCAGCGCTTCGACCAGGTCTTGCGCATCATCAAAGCCTTGTACGGCCGGCAACTGGCGGAAGCGCTGGCCTTGACGCGCGACCTGAGCGCGCAGTCCGAACGCCCTGATTTCGATCTTGAAGCGGCCACCCTGCTCGCCGCCTTGCTGGTGCGGCTGCATGCGCAGGACATCCAGCTCGAGGAGATGGACGTCACGATCACGCGGCTCGGACTGCGTTACTGCGTCTCCAAGTCCAGCACCGAGCTGATGGTGGCTATGACCGAACGCAACGAGGCCGCAGCCAGCGAGCTGCGCGACTGCCATGCGCGCATCTTTGGCGTGGCCGAGACGGCGATGCGCTATTCGCTGCGCCATGAAGCGCGCAGGGGCGTGGCACTCTTGATCGAGCAAGGCGAACAGACCCGCAACGCCAAGCTGATCGACATGGCCAGCCTGGTGCTGCAACGCCATGCCGACAAGGTGGCCGACGCGCCCGACCTGGCGCAGCGCATTGACGAATTGCAAGCCCGCTGGGTGCGTCCGCTGGGTACCGCCCTGGCTCGCAACCAGCGCGCCGTGGGCGGTCTGGCCCTGCGCACCAAGGCCGCTGCCTGAAGCTGCTGTTCCTGCCGCGGCTCCCGGCCGCGCGCTGGGCCACAATGCGCGCCATCGACATGATGCAACGATACGCATGCGCGCCCTCTTCCGCCTGTTTGGCAAACCCACCCTCGATTCACCGCTGACCATCGCCTGGCTGGGCGCCCTGTGGCTGGGTGTCTTCGGCAATTGGCCGCTGTGGCAGCGCATGCTGGCACTGCCTGACCTGAGCAATGGCAGCGGGCGTGTCTTCGTGCTGGTGTTCGCCGGCATGGTCACGGCCATCCTCGGCGCGCTCTTGAGTCTGTTTGCCTGGCCGAAGCTGATCAAGCCGGCCCTGGCCGTCATGCTGCTCAGTGCCGCGCCGCTGGCCCACTTCATGGGCAGCTATGGCACGGTGATCGACCCGACCATGGTGGTCAACATCCTGCAGACCGACGTGCGCGAAAGCCGCGACCTCCTGAGCGTCGGCCTGCTCCTGAGCCTGGCCTTGCTGGCCTTGCTGCCCATCGCCTGGCTGTGGAAGCGCAAGCTGCATTCGCATCCCTGGCCAGGTCGGCTGGGACGCAATCTGCTGGCCTTCGCTGGCGGCCTGGTGCTGGCCGTAGGCCTGGCCTTGAGTTGCTTTGCCGACCTGGCTTCGACGATGCGCAACAACAAGTCGCTGCGCTACATGATCAGCCCGGTGAATCTGTATTACTCGCTGGGCTCGGTGATGGCCGCCAAGCGCGCCGCACCCAAGGGCCCGCCGGAAGTGATTGGCGCTGATGCCAAGCTGATTGCGCGCGATCCAGGGGCCAAGCCACGCCTGCTGCTGCTGGTGGTCGGTGAGACAGCGCGCTCGGCCAACTTCTCGCTGAACGGCTATGGGCCGACCACCAATCCGGAGCTGGCGAAGGCCGATGTTCTGAGCTTCCGCAATGTCTCATCCTGCGGCACGAGCACCGCTGCTTCGCTGCCCTGCATGTTCTCGCACCTGGGCCGCGAGGCCTTCATCGAGCAGAAGCGTTCGCAGGAGACCCTGCTGGACGTATTGCAGCGCGCCGGCCTGGCCGTGCTCTGGCTGGACAACCAATCGGGCTGCAAAGGCATCTGCGACCGCGTGCCCAGCGCCATGGCGGCACAGCCGGTGGCTGGCGCAGCGCCTTTGCCGGCAGGGCTTTGCGATGGCACGGAGTGCTTCGATGGCGCCTTGTTGCATGGCCTGGACGAACGCCTCGGCGCGCTCGACCCCGAACGCGTGGCACGCGGCGTGGTGCTGGTGATGCACCAGATGGGCAGCCATGGGCCGGCCTACTACAAGCGCTCGCCCGCAGACCGCAAGCCCTTCCAACCCGAGTGCAAGTCCAACGCCCTGCAGCACTGCGAACGCCAGGCCCTGGTCAATGCCTACGACAACTCGATCGCCTATGCCGACTGGCTGCTGGCCCGCAGCATCGACTGGCTGAAGACCAAGTCGGATCGCTTCGACACTGCGATGCTGTATGCCTCCGACCACGGCGAATCACTCGGCGAGAACAATCTGTACCTGCACGGCCTGCCCTACAGCATGGCACCAAAGGAGCAGACGCACATCCCGATGATCCTGTGGATGCCCGAAGCGAGCAGCCAGTCACTCAAGCTCAGGAGCGGCTGCCTCAAGAGCCGCCTGGACCAGCCCTTCTCGCACGACCAGCTGTTCCACACCGTGCTTGGCTACAGTGGCGTGCAGAGCCAGGTCTACAGAAGCGACTGGGACATCCTGGCCGGCTGCCGCTGATTCATTGAGTTAGAACAATTCCGCCTGCGCTGAATCAACATCCCCAGGTGGCTTGAACTGGCTGAGATCCAGGGGCGAGCGCTCCCGCATGAGGCCGAGCCTGGCGCTGGCCTTGTTGAGGCGCTGGCGCAAGAGCTGTGCCCAGATGCCCTCGCCGGTCATTCGGGTGCCAAAGTTGGGGTCGTTGTCCTTGCCGCCGCGCATCTCGCGCAGCCTCGCCATCACGCGCGCGGCCTTGTCTGGCTGGTGCTGCTGCAACCAGTCTTGAAAGAGTGGGTCGACCTCCCAGGGCAGGCGCAGCGGAATGCTGAAGGCCATGCTGGCACCGGCCTCGGCGGCGGCCTCGAGGATGCGTTCCAGCTCCGGCTCGTTGAGGAAGGGAATGATGGGCGAAACGCTCACACCCACCGGGACGCCGGCCTCAGCCAGCGTCTTGATGGTGCGCAGCCGTCGGTGCGGCGCCGCTGCGCGAGGCTCGAGCGTGCGGGCCAGGTGCGGGTCCAGCGTCGTCACCGAGACATAGATCGCCACCTGGTTCTTCGCCGCCATCGGCGCTATCAGGTCCAGGTCTCTCTCAACCCCCGAGGACTTGGTGACGATCGAGAAGGCATGGCCGCATTCGGCCAGCTGCTCGATGATGCGGCGCGTGATGCGCAGCTCGCGTTCGATCGGCTGGTACACGTCGGTGGCCGTGCCCATGCACAGCTGCCGCGGCTTGTAGCCCGGCTTGCTCAATGCCTCGCGCAGGAGCTCGGGCGCATTGACCTTGGCGACGATGCGGGTCTCGAAGTCCAGGCCCGGCGACAGATTCAGGTAACTGTGGGTCGGCCGCGCAAAACAGTAGATGCAGCCATGTTCGCATCCTCTGTACGGGTTGATGGAAATGTCGAAGCCGATGTCCGGCGACTGATTGGTCGAGACGATGGTCTTGGCCCGCTCTTCGATGATCTGCGTGGCCGGCGGCAGGTGCTCGACTTCAGCCTCCTGCTGCAGCGAACCCCAGCCGTCATCGAACTGCTCGCGCAGGTCCTTGCTGAAGCGGTGCTTGATGGCCCAGGCGCTGCCGCGACCTTTCAGGGCATCGGCCTGGACGTAAAGAGGCTGGGCCAGGGCCGGCTTGGCATTGGTGCTGGGCTTGAAAGACATACTGTATTTTCATACAGCATTCCAGATTGCACCAGCGCGGATTCAGCGCCTGCACCAGGGCCGGTGCGGCGGCCGCAGGTCGCGGCGCTGAAGTCAGGCAGCCCGGAAGTTCAGACGTTCAGGCCCGCAGCCGCGCGGCGTCCGGCGGCAGGGCCGGGCTGAACAGCCAGCCCTGGTATTCGTCGCAGCCCAGCGCGCTCAGGCGCTCCAGCTGGGGCTGCTCCTCGACACCCTCGGCGATCACGCGGCAGCCGAGCGTGTGGGCCAGTCCGATGACGGCACGCACGATGGCGTCATCGCTGTCCTTGCGGAGCATGTCGCGCACAAAGCTGCGGTCGATCTTGATCACCTGGATCGGGAAACTCCTGAGCCAGGCCAGCGAACTGTGGCCGGTCCCGAAGTCGTCCAGATGCACGGCGATGCCCGCGTCCTGCAGGCGCTGCAACTGCCGGGCCGCTTCGGCCGGGTCGTCCATCACCGCCGATTCGGTGATCTCCACGACCAGAGAGCAGCTGGGCAGGGCATGGCGGCCGAGGGTCTGCAGAACCTGCTCGGCCAGGGCCGCATCGCGGAACTGCAGGGGCGAGAGATTGATCGCCACCACGGTCTCGAAGCCCTGATCACGCCAGTTGCGCAATTGCGCGCAGGCACGCTGCAGCACCCAGGCACCGATCTCGCCCATCAGCCCGGCGCGTTCGGCCACCGGCACGAACAGGGCCGGCGAGACCATGCCGAGCTGCATGTCGTCCCAGCGCAGCAGGGCCTCGAAGCCGAGAACCCGCCCGTCCGGCACGCCGACCTGGGGCTGGTAATGCAGGTCCAGCGTGCCCTGCTGCAAGGCCAAGCGCAGGCGCTGCTCAAGCAAGGCATCGCGGCGCGAGCGCTCGCCGAGCTGCTCGGTGTAGCGCTGCACCTGGCCCTTGCCCAGCGCCTTGGCCGACTGAAGGGCCAGTTGCGCGCGGCCCAGCAACTCGGTGGGGCTCAGCTCTCGCGGCGCGGGCTCCAGCAGCAGCCCGAAGCAGGCCGTCTGGCCGGCGCCGGTGCCCAGCTCCAGGAGCACCGTCTGCAGCCGGCTGGCGAGCAGTTCGGGCGTGGTCACCATGTCGCACAGGATGGCGAACTCGTCGCTGCCGAGGCGTGCCAGCGTCGCGCCCTCGGGCAGCACCGGCAGGAGCGCCGCGGCGCAGGCGCGCAGCAGGCTGTCGCCGGCCGGCGTGCCCTGGAACTCGTTGACCGCATGGAAGCCGTCCAGGTCCAGCACCAGCAGCATCAGCGCGCGCCCGCCCGAGGCGGCGGCGGCCAGCCGGTCGGCGAACAGCCAGCGGTTGGGCAGGCCGGTCAGGGCATCGTGCGTGGCACGGTATTGCAGCTCGCGCTCGTGAGCGCGGCGCTCGCTGATGTCAGACACATAGGCCGTGAGCCGCGGCTGCTCGCCGCCGTCGTCCAGGCCCAGCGCCACCTCGATGTCGAACTCATGGCCGTCGGCATGCAGGCCCCGCAGCCCGTCGCGGCCGCGCATGGCCGGCCAGCCGGGCGAGTCCATGTAGCGGGCCCTATGCGCCAGGTGGCGCTCTCGCAGGGCCGGCGGCAGCAGCAGTTCCATGCCCTGCCCCACGAGGTCCTCGCGCCGGCGGCCGAACATCTGTTCCAGGGCGCGGTTGACAATGAGGATCTGGCCCTCGCGATCGGTCACCACGACGCCGTCGGGCGCCAGCTCCAGCAGGTTGCGATACTTGGCCTCGCGCAGCTCGGCCTCGATGAAGGGGCGACGCACGCGGTCGATGAACATGCACCGGTACAGCAGCGCGTAGCTGAGCAGCTTGTAGAGATGGCCGGTCATGTTGGCCATGTCGGTCGAGCGCTCCGAGAAGAGCACGAAGAAACCCTCCCCCAGCGCAGCCAGCCACAGCGCGAGACGCAACTCGGTGTCGCCACCCTGGCGGCCATCGCCGCGTCGGCGCCGTGCGTGCAGGACCAGGGCCAGCAGGTTCAGGCCGGCAATGCCCAGCTCCAGGCCCTTCTTCAGTGGTGTCAGGCCCTGTCCCGGCACGAACATCGCCGGCAGCTGCTGAGGCGCCACCACCGCTTGAGCGGCGAGCGCACACACGATCACAAACAGCAGGCCCGCCAGTCCCAGCCACAGGGCGCCCATGCGGCCCTGGCGAAGCTGCCACCCGGCTGCCCAGGCCAACAGGCTCAGGGCCGCTACCAGGCGCGCCAGCAGCCACAGGAGGATGGACTTGTGCGGCGTGTTGGGCGAGAACAGGTCGGGCATGCCGGCATAGCTGGCCAAGTGCAGCAGGTCCAGCGCCGCGATCAGCAGGAAGGCCGTGGTCAGTACTGGCGCGCGTCGGCCGGTAGCATCGCCGAGCGTGTAATTGGCGGTCAGCCCCACGGTCAGGCAGACCAGCACCGCCGCCATCTCAAGCAGCGTGTGCAGCGCAAGAAAGCTCTCGCGATGCACGCCCACGTCCAGCCAATGGCCCGGCAGCACGGCCACATAGAGCGCCAGCGTCACCCCGCCCAGCAGCGGCAGCTGCCATGCCTGGGCCCGCCAGCCATCGTGCCCCGTCGCGGGCGATGCCAACTGCCTGGCGCTCAAACTGCGGCCATCGACGGCCCCCTCTCCTGTCGCTTGTCGCATGCCCGGATCGTCACAGGCCTCACGCTTCACGGCAAGCCGGGGAAATCATGGACCAGGCAGCAAGCCCGCGTCCAGCAGGAAGCGTGAGGGCGCCTGTGGATTGAAGGCCAGGGTGAGGCGCTGCCGCGCGCGCGTCATCGCCACATAGAGCAGATTGCGGCTTTCAGCGGCGCCGGCCTCGCCGACAAACTCGCCACGGCTGAGGTGCGGAATCAGCACATGGTCGAACTCCAGGCCCTTGGCGGCCTCGATGCTGGACAGTGTCACGCGCGACTTGCCCCGCACACGCGACTGCACCAGGGCCAGCGCATGCAGCATCTGGAAGCCGTCGGCCACGCTGGTGTCCTCGGCCAGCACCACCTGCACGAGCTGGGCGATGTTGTCGCGCACCTGGGTGATGTCCTCCCGGCGGACCAGCACGGCACGCGCCAGGCCTGCCGGGTCCAGCGCCTGCATGAACCCGCGCGCAAACGTGCTGAGGCCACCCGCACGCAGTAGCTCCATTGCTGCGTGCAGCCTGGGTCTGGCGAAGTCCGAGGCCGTGCGCAGCACCTGGTTGGCGATGAAGTCATGCATGCCATCGACGGGGCTTGCGGCCTCCTCGATCGCTCGGCGCTGCGCGGTCACGGCGTCGACATGGCGCAGCTCGGTGCTGTCGATCCAGGCGCCACAGAAAAGCATCATGGCCTCCAGCACCTGCGCTCGCTGCGCCTTGTCCGGGAAGCCGCTGAAGTCATTGCTGCAAAAGGCCTGCAGGCCGCGCACCAGCAGCACTTCGCGGCGCTGCAGGAAGGGGCGCAGGCCCTGCGCGTCATAGGCAATGCCGAGCTTCAGGAGCTCGCGCTCGATCAGCACCGATTGCGAAGGACGGCGCAAGAGCAGGCGCAGATCCTGAAGCCCTGACTGCGCCAGGTGCTCCTGCGCGATGCGCGCGATCAACTGGGCCTGCAGGCGATGCGAGTCGGCGGGGAGCAAGCAGATCTCGGTGGCACGAAGGCCGGCGGCCAGATAGGGCTTGCATGCCAGCAGGCCGGCGGCCTGCGCCAGCGTGGCGCCAAAACGATGGCTGGCCGTCAGCGGCAGGCGCATCGGCTGGCCGATCTCCTGCTCGAAATGCTCGCGCATGAAGCCGGCCTCCGCGCCCGCCTGCGAGTGAATCACCTGGTCACGGTCACCGACGCCGACAAAGGCCGCACGCGAGTTGTGCTGCAGCAGCGCCTTGAGCACGGTGAACATCGCCCGGTTGGTGTCGTGCATTTCGTCGACGACGATCAGCGCCAGGCCCAGCGCCAGCGGCGAATGCTCACCCGTGGCGAGGCCCTCCTCTGCCAGCAGGGCGCGGGCGAGGTCGTAGCAGGCATCACCGTCGAAACGAAAGGCCGGATGGTCGGGATGCCCGCCGCGGCGAATCGCCTCAAAGGCGCCGCGCACTCGCAGCGTGAAGTAGTCGCAGCCCAGCTCTTCGGCCATTTCCGGGCTCAGCCCGACGTCGCCCAGTCGCTGCTCAACGCCCAGGCCACCTTTCAAAACCGCAAACGACTGCAGCAGCCCTTCGACCAGGGCCTCTGACGAAGCCGTGACAGCCATCTCCTCGGGATAGCGCTCGTCGGGCCAGCTTTGCGCGCGCTCGATGGCGCGCAGCAGGTAGGGCCTGATCTGCTCCAGGCTGGCCAGTTGCAAGGCGCCTGGGCCTTCAAGGGCGAGCAGCAGCTCCGCGCTGAACGACTCGAAGGTGTGAATGCGCAGAGCGGCAATCTGCGCCGCCGGAACACCGATCAGGCGCAACTGCGCCTGCAAGGCCTGCACAGCCGGTGCCGTATAGGTCAGCGCCAGAATCATCTGCGGCGAGGCGCCGCGATGCAAGGCCTGCGCGATGCGCAAGGCGAGCGTGGTCGTCTTGGCAGCGCCGGCATTGGCCTCGATCAGCAGATGCCGTGCTCGAGTCGTCTGGATGGTCTGCTGCTCGTCGCTGGGGCGAATGCCCGCAGGGACGAAGATGGGATCGGACATCGCGGCGGCTAGCGGGCGCAGTCCATCAGCGCTCGGCACTGGCGTGGCTCGCGAAACCCGGCGCCTTGCACTCGTCCTTGGTGTCGTACTCGTCGCGGCAGATGAACATGATGCAAAAGGAAGACAGGTTCCAACGAGCCTATGAATTCGTCGAATTATGGCCGGACTGGTCGAACCGCCCCAGCCCGACTTCCGTCAGCCGCTCTGCACGACGCAAGAGGTACAGCACATCCATCCGCATCCCCTGTGCCATGGCCAGACCTTCGTCGGCACCGGCCACCAGCAAGGCCGTGGCCCAGGCATCCGCCCGCATGCAGGTACGCGCCAGCACGGTGACCGAGGCCACCATGTTGCGCACGGGCGCGCGGCGGCGCGGATCCATGGTGTGTGCCAAGCGCGCCCCCTCCACGTCCAGATAGCGTCGGTAGTCGCCCGAGGTGGCCACGGCAAGGTCCTCCAGCGCGATGACCCCGTGCACCGCGCGGCGCCCAGCCTCAGGGCGTTCGAGCGCCACGGCCCAGGGCTTGCCGCTGGCCTGAGCGCCCACGGCGCGCAGTTCGCCGTCAAGCGCAGCCAGCGCATGTCGCACACCGTGCTGCTGCAGAACGAGGGCCATGCGGTCCACCGCATATCCCTTTGCAATGCCGCACAAGTCCAGTTGCAAGGGCGAATGCTTGCGCGCACGCCCGGCAGGTCCATCCAGCTCAATGCATTCGTGTGCGGCAACCGGCATGGCCTCGCGCGCGAGGCGAATCGCCTGCGCATCAGGTGCATCGCGCACCGCGCCAAACCCCCAAGCATCGACCAGCGCCCCTACGCAGGGATCGAATGCGCCGGCGCTCAGGCGATTGACATCGAGCGCACAGTCCAGCACCTCCAGCATTTCAGCAGGCAGCGCCACCCACTCGCCCACGGCTGCGCGATTCAGCCGCGCGAGATCGCTGTCCGGTTTCCAGGGTGACATCTGCTGGTCGACCTGCTCAACCGCTACGGCCAAGGTCTGCTGCAAGGCTGACAGGTCGACGGCGTTGCCAACATCGATGCTGACCGACCACCGGGTACCCATGGTCGGGCCGTGGAGGGTCATGCGCCGACCAGGCGCGGCCGCCTCAGAAGACATCTTCGGCATAGCGCTCCTCCGCTTTGAGCGTCGCAACGCTCTGCAGGGGTGCCAGCACCAGGTTCAGCGCTGCGACCACGCCCTGTGCCATGACACGGCTTCCGCAGACGCGCACGATGGCCCCCTGCGCGAGCAGGGCGCGCAAGCGTTCGGCATCTCGGCGCAGTGCATCTTGAACATAGCCGCCGCCATCAGGCACGCGAGAGAACACCGCCTGCAGCGTTGCCAGGCGCCCGTCGCCGAGCCAGCGCTGGAGCTCGGGCTCGAAGTAGAAGTCCCGTGCGGGATCGCGCCCTCCAAAGTACAAGTGCATCGGGATGCGCCTGTCGTTGCGGCGAATGAAGCCGGCCAGCGGTGCCACGCCCGTGCCTGCCCCGATGAGCACAACAGGCCGTCGAGTTCGCGGCAGTGCAAAGCCAGGATTGGACCGAATGAAGGCTGTGATGCTGTCGCCCACCCGAAGGCCCAGCAAGCTGGTTGAGCACAGGCCACCGGCCATCTGACGCACGCAGATTTCCAGGAACCCATCTTCCTGGCCCGATGCCAGCGAGTAGTAGCGCGGCACCGCAGAACCCGGCGGCACGATGCCAACGAGGTCGCCTGCAGCGAACCGCGACAGACCGTGCCCGCACAGGCGAGCCCACAGACGCTGCGCAGGCCACGCAAAGCGCAGGATCGCCGTAGCTCCACCTTGAGCATCTGGATAGTCCTGGCGCGCAACAAGCGTGAGCGCCGTCGTGAACGGTATGCGCGGCACATGCTCCAGCACCAGTTTTTCACCCAGTGCCTGTGCCAGGGCGTCGCCCCAGCGCGCAAACTGTTGGCCCGATTGCTGATGGATGCACTCCAACGGCAGCAGTGCCGGCCAGCCCTGCGCGCGCAGCCTCTGGTCCAGCGCAACAGCAAAAGCGCAGAAGGCCGGAAACTGCCGCTCACCGAAGCCCAGCACGGTCACCGGCACAGCGCTGGCGTCAAGCTTGGCAATGCGGTCCAGGGCCTGGCTGGCGTGCGCCGGGGCCTGACCTTCGCCATAGGTCGCGGCAAGCACAAACACCAGCCGCGTGGCTGCCGTCGTTCGAAAGTTCTCCAGCGGGCCGGAGTGAACGCGATGGCCGCCATCGCTCAATGCCTTGTGCAGTGTCTGAGCAAAGCCCCAGGTGCTGCCCCCTTCACTGGCCACAAAGATGAGCACGTCGGCCTGCGTGAGCGGCGTGTTTCCTGCGATCTGCGTCGTCTGGCGGCGTGCTTGCCACCAGATGACCATGCCCGACAGCCAGAACAGCAACACGCTGGCGCCTGCGGACCCGAGCACAAGGGCCCAGAGCCAGGCGGCATCACCCGTGTGCAGGACCACGGCCAGGTCGTTGACGCGCTGCGCAAGGGTGGCGTCTTGCCAGGCCAGCATCTGGCCAGAGTACCGGTCAATCCACCCTTGCCCCTGGGCAGTGGCGACCTTCCAGGTGTCCTCCGGGTCGGCAGCACTGGGGAAAGTCAGCTTTCGCAGATCCTTCACTGCAAAGTTCTCCAGCGAACCCAGTTGCGCAGCGGGCAAATCAGGCCTGCCGGTGGCCACCGAGAGCACCTCGGGCTCAGAGCTGTCAAGCGCCACGAGGCCCAGGGTCGAGGCGCTCATGGTCAGCGCGGTGATCGACGTCAGGCACAGCACGGCGAGCAGCACCCGGCCCGCGACCACATGGATACGCTGCGCCAGCGAGCCACGCACCCGCGCCGACAGCCGCCGCCAGCCGCCCATGCGTCGCAGCAATAGCACCAGGGCGGAAACGCACAGCAGGCCCATGCTCAGCGCAACGCCCGCCGCAGCCCAGCGTCCGGCGTCGCCCAACAGCAGCGAGCGGTGGAGGTTCTTCACCCAGCGCGGCAGCGCCGACGCTTGCCAGGCACCAAGCACCTTGCCATCGGCGGGGTCCATGTAGGAAGCCAGCGGCTGCTCACCCGCAAAGCTGAACACCACGATGGCCCCTGAAGGCAGGCGGCGAATCTCTTCCGTGTCCGGGACATTGCGCTTCACACGCTCCGCCAGGGTCGTCACCCGCAAGCTGCCTGGCGCGGCAGGCGCCTCCCATGCATGCAGGACCGGGTCGAGCGCCAGGATGGCGCCTGTGATGCCCAGCACCACGGTCAGGGTGCCCAGGGTCAGGCCGAGCCAGCGGTGAACGGCCTTCCAGCTCATGCGAGCCCGTTCACTTGAGTTGGAAAGTCACGGACTGGATGTACTGCTTGCCGGCCAGAGGCTTGCCTGCGTTGGCGGTGGACAGTGGGATGCGAACCTCCGATGGGCTGTCTCGCATGTCCTCTGCCGCGGCGTCGAGCCGGATTTCATAGCCCCCGTCAATCAGCGCATTTGCAAGATCGGCGGTGACTTTGAGCGTGCGCCCGGCACCCACACTGGCGCCGGTCACGCCATCCAGGCGCTTTCCGTCTCCGGCCGAGAGGCGGTTCCAGTCAGACAGGTGCTTGTAGTACTTGGCCTTGCCGCCCGCCACCCACAGCGTGCGCACATAGGTGCCTTTGGCATCGGTCAGGTATGCCGCCAGGTAGGCGCCATCGCCGCCGTAGTTCTTGAGCTGGGCGGTCAGCGTGAGCGGACGGCCTTGTGCCAAGGTGGGCAGGGCCAGTGCGCAGGCGGTGCCCACAATGGTCATGAGGGGTTTGGGCATGATGCTGCTCCTGTGGGAAAGGGGTTACACAAGCTGGCCACGTGGCGCGCTGCCTGAGGCAGGCTTGGACGCTGGCACGGGAGCGCCCTCCGGCAGTGGCGGCCGGGGCTGCTTGGCAGCAGCCGCGTCATCGTGGTCGCGTTCCCGGCTACGCTGGTGTCCGTTCTTCTTCAACCTCAACACCTTCAGGGTTTCCGGATCGACCTTGGCCTTGAAGCTGCGGCCTTGAGCATCCGTACCGAGAATTTCATAGCAGCCGTCGTCGATCTTCAGCCGCTTGACCTGCCAGCCCTGCGCCGATGCCCACCGCCCCAAAGCTTCGCGCGACTGCCAGCGGTTCACAGGTGCTTCGCAATCGTCGCCAGCCCACGAGGGCAGGACAGCCAGGCCAAGCGACAGAGCGAAGAAGCCATGGCGCAACGAGGGCAGGTAGTTCATGGAAGGCTCCAATCAAGAGGGCTGGCACACGACGGTATCCCAGCGGCAACGCGCATCTGCATGCGGCATGCGCTCTCCTGCTGCCTGGCAATATTGACGTGCGATGCTTAAGCACAGCTGAATGGCTGAGCGTCAGGCTTGCCGGCCTGGGCCGCGCGGCGCTACCAGAAATGTGAAGGGCCACCATTGCATGTCTGGCAATGGTGGCCCAGCGCACATTGGGGTCAAGGATCAGTATTCAGCGCCGGCCGGGCTCACGTACCCCGGCGCCAGATTCTCGAACTTGGTGTGCATGCGCTGGAAGGCGAGCTTCACCGTGCCGACAGGGCCATTGCGCTGCTTGGCGATGATGATCTCGGCCACGCCAGGCTCCTTGCACTCGTCCTTGGTGTAGTACTCGTCGCGGTAGATGAACATGATGATGTCGGCATCCTGCTCGATGGCGCCCGATTCGCGCAGGTCAGACATCATGGGCCGCTTGTCGGGCCGCTGCTCCACCGAGCGGTTGAGCTGCGACAGCGCAATCACCGGGCACTTCAATTCCTTGGCCAGGGCCTTCAGGCCCCGCGAGATTTCACCGATGACGGTGGCACGGTTCTCTTCGTTGCCGCCGCCATTGCCGCTCATCAGCTGCAGGTAGTCGATGATGATCAGGCCCAACTGGCCGCTGATGCGGGCCTGGCGGCGCGCACGCGCACGCACCTCGGACGGGCTCAGGCCCGGGCTTTCGTCGATGTAGATGTGGGCCTTGCCAAGCTTGTCGACGGCTTCGGAGAGGCGGCCCCATTCGTCGTCATTCAGGCGGCCCAGGCGCAGGCGGCTCTGGTCGATGCGGCCGACCGAGCCGACCATCCGCAGGGCCAGCTGCGCGGCGCCCATTTCCATCGAGTAGATGACGACGGGCAGGCCTTCGTTGATGGCCACGTTCTCGCCGATATTCACCACGAAAGCGGTCTTGCCCATCGAGGGGCGCGCCGCAAGGACGATCAGGTCGCCCGGCTGCAGGCCGGCGGTCATGTTGTCGAGGTCGTAGAAGCCGGTGCGCACGCCGGTCACGTCTTCGGCGCCGTTCTCGGCCAGCTCGTTGACGCGGTCGATCAGCGCCACGATCAGGTTGTCCATGCTCTGGAAACCCTGGCCGCTCTTGTTGCCTTCCTCGTTGATGCGGAAGATCTTGCCTTCGGCCTCGTCGACGATGTCCTTCACAGCCCGGCCTTGCGGATTCATCGCGGCACTGGCGATCTCGTCGCTGGCGCTGACCAGCTTGCGCAGCACGGCGCGCTCACGCACGATTTCTGCATAGCGGCGCAGGTTGCCGGCGCTGGGCACGCTCTGGGCCAGCGCGTTCAGGTAGGCCAGGCCGCCACATTCCTCGGCCTTGGCCAGCGAGGTGAGCTCCTCGAACACCGTCACCACGTCGGCCGGCTTGCCACCGTTGATCAGCTTGCCAATGGCGGCAAAGATCTGCTTGTGCTCGTAGCGGTAGAAGTCGGTGTCGCTCAGCAGGTCACCGGCACGGTCCCAGGCGCTGTTGTCGATCAGCAGGCCGCCCAGAACGCTTTGCTCGGCCTCGACCGAATGCGGTGGCACGCGCAGGCGGGCGACTTCGTCGTCAATGCCGGATGAGGGGGAGGAGAAGATCGCTGACATCGCTGTGGACAACCCTGGGGACAAGCGGGGGAAACTGATTGAACAACATCAGCCTCCAGAAACGACGAAGCCGACACCCAAAACAGGCGTCGGCTTCCTGGATCTAAGCAGCCGGGAAGGCTGCTGACCATAGGGGCACTACTTACTCAGCTTCGGCAACCACTTGCACCGAGATGTCCACCACCACGTCGGTGTGCGGAGCCACGGCGATGGCGAAGTCACCGATGGCCTTCAGCGGGCCATTGGGCAGGCGGACCTGGGCCTTGGCGATGGCGAAGCCCAGCTTGCCCAGCGCTTCAGCGATGTCGGCATTGGTGACCGAACCGAACAGACGGCCGTCCACGCCAGCCTTCTGGGCGATGCGCACGGTCTTGCCGTTCAGGCTTTCGCCCAGGGCGGTAGCGGCTGCCAGCTTTTCAGCGGCGATCTTTTCCAGTTCGGCGCGCTTGGCTTCGAATTCCTTGATCGCGGCGGCCGTGGCACGGCGTGCCTGGCGGGTCGGGATCAGGAAGTTGCGTGCGTAGCCGTCCTTGACCTTGACGACGTCGCCCAGGTTGCCGAGGTTCGCGACCTTTTCAAGCAGGATGATTTGCATGTTCGGTTACTCCTCAGACCTTGTGCTGGTCGCTGTACGGCAGCATGGCCAGGAAACGGGCGCGCTTGATGCAGACCGTCAGTTGGCGCTGGAAGAAGGCGCGCGTGCCGGTCAGGCGAGCGGGCGTGATCTTGCCGTTTTCGGCGATGAAATCGCGCAGGGTGTCGATGTCCTTGTAGTCGATCTGCTCGACACCGGTGACGGTGAAGCGGCAGAAACGCTTGCGACGGAACAGCAACGATTGTTGGTTGCGCTTGGGCTTCTTGTCTTTGGAGAAGCGACCTTTACCACGTGCGGGAGGCATAGTGATGTCCTTGTTAATTCAATCCGGTATCGAACGACGGGCTGGCTGATTGGCGCTCCAGGACGGTGACGTGGAAGATGGTTCCACGGCCGTTGCGCTGGTTGCTGAGAAACCCCTTGAAGAGGGCATTCCCTGCGACACCAAGCGCCTGGATGCTCCGACAGATCTCTCCGATGGCCACCGCCTTGATCTCCATGGAGACTTTGCGTGGTCTGCCTGCTTCGGTCACCTCGGACTCCGCTTTGAGCGTGAAGTCCAGGGCGGCCAAGCCGGCCGGTGTGTATCTGACGAGGCCCAACTCCTGTATTTGCGCCTGCAGAACCAGCTGGTTCATGGTGCGCAAACTTGAAGGAAATGGTCCAGTGCCGACCCAATCAGCTTAGGCGTTGGCGTCTTGCGGGGCCTTGCGGGCCTCTTCACGCTCGACGGCCTTCATCATCACCGACGGCGTGGTCTCGGCCTTGTCCTTGGCCACGGTCAGGTGACGCAGCACGGCGTCGTTGAAGCGGAAGCCCGTTTCGAGTTCAGCCAGGACTTCCTTGCTGCATTCGATGTTCAGGCACAGGTAATGGGCCTTGGCCAGCTTCTGGATCAGGTAGGCCAGTTGACGGCGACCCCAATCTTCGACGCGATGCACAGCACCACCGCCAGCGGTGATCAGGCCCTTGTAGCGCTCCAGCATGGCCGGAACTTGTTCGCTTTGATCCGGATGGATCAGCAGAACGATCTCATAGTGACGCATAAACACTCCTTGAGGGTTCCAGGCTCTAGCCACTTCGACACAAGTCTTGTCGCACAGAGCCCGTGGAAGCCGCCCCACAGCGTCAGCGACGTGGGTACGGCAAGGGAAGCCCGCGAGTATACCCTGAAGCGCAGCTGAGGCCAAACCTGACCGGCTCAGCGGTCGGGCGGGGCATGGAGATGCTCGACCAGGGCCTGCTGTTCCGCAGTCGGAGGACGGGTCAACAAGCTGACCAGCACGCAGACCGCGAAGGCCGCCGGCACACCGAACACACCAGCCGACAGGGGCTGAATGCCCCACCACAGCTCGGGTGGCCCGGCCAGTTTGAAGGCCGAGCGCAGCCAGGGATGGGCAGTGACCATGTAGTAGCCGGTCAGCGCGAGGCCGGTCAGCATGCCGGCGATGGCGCCAGGCCCGTTGGCACGCTTCCAGAAGATGCCCAGCACGAGCACCGGGAAGAAGGCAGAGCCAGCAAAGGAAAATGCCGCCGTCACCAGGAAGAGGATGTCGGCCGGTTTCTGCGCAGCCACCGCCGCAGCGGCCAGGGCGGTCAGCAGCAGCAGGGCCTTGGACATCGTCACCCGCCGCGCCGTGGAAGCCCGCGGATTGATGGTGCGGTAGTAGACGTCGTGCGAGAGCGCGCCCGAGATCGTCAGGAGCAAGCCATCCGCCGTCGACAGCGCTGCCGCCAGGCCACCGGCCGCCACCATGCCCGAAACCACATAGGGCAGCCCGGCCATCTCCGGTGTGGCCAGCATGATGATGTCGCCGCCGATGCGCATCTCGCCAAGCTGCAAGAGGCCGTCCTTGTTGATGTCGCTGACCGAGAGCAAGCCGGGGTCGACGCGCGCCCACTGCGACATCCAGCCCGGGAGTTGATCGAAGGGCGTGCCCACCAGGGTGTTGAAGACTTCGTACTTGACCATCACCGCCAGCGCTGGCGCGGTGAAATAGAGCAGGCAGATGAAGAACAGCGACCAGGCGACCGAGCGGCGCGCTTCACCCACGCTGGCCGTCGTGAAGTAGCGCACCAGGATGTGCGGCAGGCCCGCCGTGCCGACCACCAGGCAGAACACCAGGGCCAGGAAGTTGCGGCGTGAGTCACTGAACTCGCGCTTCTCGTCGGGGCTGCCGGTCGGGTCGCCCGCGAACTGCTGCGCATGGGGCGGCATCCCAGCCAGCGGCTTGGCGCGCTGCTCGGCCAGCGCTTGCGCGCGGCGCCATTGGTCTTCGGCCTCAGGTGGCGTGCGCGGCAAGGCGGCGCGGCGCTTCTCCGCCGCCTGGATCTGCGCCAGCGGCGCGTCTTCGGCCTTCAATGCGGCCACCTGCCGGGTGGCCGCAAGCCGTTCCCGGGCCAGCGAGGCCGGCACGTCGCGCAGCATTTCGCTGTAGTCGTTCGCCCGCTGCTCGAACGCCCGCATCACGGCCAGCTCGCGCGTATCGTTCATCAGCTCGCGCTCGCGCGTGCTGACGCTTTGCAATTGGTAGCCGTAGGTCAGCTGCGGAATCGGCGCGCCCGTCTGCTTGATCGACAACCAGACCACCGGCACCACATAGGCAATGATCAGAATGATGTATTGCGCCACCTGGGTCCAGGTGACGGCACGCATGCCACCCAGGAAGGAGCAGACAAGCACGCCGCCCAGGCCCACGAACACGCCGATCTCGAAGGTCAGGCCGGAGAGCCGTGTCGTGATCAGGCCGATGCCATAGATCTGCGCGACGACATAGATGAAGGAGCACAGGATGGCCGCCGTCACACCGACCAGGCGCACGCCATTGCCGCCATAGCGCTCGCCCAGAAAGTCGGGCACCGTGTAGCGGGCGAACTTGCGAAGGTAGGGTGCGAGCAGGAGTGCGACCAGGCAGAAGCCGCCAGTCCAGCCGAGCACGAAGGCCAGGCCGCCATAGCCGGACAGGTAAAGCGTGCCGGCCATGCCCAGGAAGGTGGCCGCGCTCATCCAGTCTGCGCCGGCCGCCATGCCGTTGTAGAGCGCCGGCACGCGGCGGCCGGCGACGTAGTACTCGTCGGCATCCGTCGTACGGCACAGCACGCCAATGCCGGCGTAGAGCAGCACCGTGCTCAAGAGGAACAGGAAGCCGATCCAGCTCTTGGGCAGGCCCAAGCGCTCCAGCAGGGCCAGCGTCAGTACGAAACCCACGAAGCCCGCCGTGAACCAGGCATAGATGCGGTTCAGCCGGCGCGAAAAGCCTGGGGCTTCGGGGGTCTGGGCAGGGGCGGACATAGGCCGGCGATCATGCAAGCGCGCAGCGCGGGCGTCGATTCAGACGAACCCGCGTGCACGCCATGCGCCGTCTGCTGCGCGACCTACTTTCGTACAGCCAGGCGCTGCCAGGTGTCGATCACGGTGTCCGGGTTCAAGGAGATCGAGACGATGCCTTCCTGTGCCAGCCAATCGGCAAAGTCCGGATGGTCGCTGGGACCCTGGCCGCAGATGCCGATGTACTTGCCGGTGGCGCGGCAGGCCGTGATGGCGCGCGAAATCATCGCCTTGACGGCCGGATCACGCTCATCGAAGTCGCCGGCCAGCTGTTCCAGGCCGGAGTCGCGGTCCAGGCCCAGCGTGAGCTGGGTCAGATCGTTGGAGCCGATGGACATGCCGTCGAAATGCTCCAGGAACTGGTCCGCCAGGATCGCGTTGCTGGGCACTTCGCACATCATGATGATGCGCAGGCCGTCCGTGCCGCCAGAGGCCGCGCGCTTCAGGCCGCGCTCCGCCAGCATCTCCACCACGCGCTCCGCCTGGCGTACGGTACGCACGAAGGGCACCATGATCTCGACATTGGTCAAGCCCATGTCATGGCGCACGCGCTTCAGCGCTTCGCACTCCATCGCGAAGGCATCTGAGAATTCACCGCTGATGTAGCGCGAGGCGCCGCGGAAGCCCAGCATCGGGTTCTCTTCATCGGGCTCGTAGCGCGAACCACCGATCAGCTTGCGGTACTCGTTGCTCTTGAAGTCCGACAGACGCACGATTACCGGCCGCGGGAAGAAGGCAGCGGCAATCGTGGCGATGCCTTCCACCAGCTTGTCCACGTAGAAGGCGCGCGGCGAGGCGTGGCCACGGGCCACCGACTCCACGGCCTTCTTCAGGTCCGCATCGATGTTTGGATAGTCGAGGATGGCCTTGGGGTGGACGCCGATGTTGTTGTTGATGATGAACTCAAGCCGCGCGAGGCCGACACCGCTCGAAGGCATCTGCGCGAAGTTGAAGGCCAGCTGCGGGTTGCCGACGTTCATCATGATCTTGATCGGGCAATACGGCAGCTCACCGCGATGCACTTCGCTGACTTCCGTCTCGAGCAAGCCGTCATAGATGAAGCCCGTATCGCCTTCCGAGCAGGCGACCGTCACCAGCTGACCGTCCTTCAGCTTCTCGGTCGCGTCGCCGCAACCGACCACGGCCGGGATACCCAGCTCGCGCGCGATGATGGCCGCGTGGCAGGTGCGGCCGCCGCGGTTCGTGACGATGGCACTGGCGCGCTTCATCACCGGCTCCCAGTTCGGGTCGGTCATGTCGGTCACCAGCACGTCGCCAGGCTGGACACGCTCCATCTCGGCCACGCTGTCCACGAGGCGCACCGGGCCGGTACCGATCTTCTGGCCGATGGCGCGGCCTTCGGCCAGCACCGTGCCCTGACCCTTGAGCTTGTAGCGATGCTCGACCTGGCCTTCGGCCTGGCTCTTCACCGTCTCGGGGCGGGCCTGCAGGATGTAGATCTTGCCGTCAACGCCGTCGCGGCCCCACTCGATGTCCATCGCGCGGCCGTAATGCTCTTCGATGATCAGCGCGTACCTGGACAGCTCGATCACCTCCTCGTCGTTCAAGGAATAGCGGTTGCGGGCCTCAGGCACCGTGTCCACGGTCTTGACCAGCTTGCCCGACGCCGCCTTTTCTTCAGGCGTCGAGAACTCCATGCGGATCAGCTTGGAACCGAGGTTGCGGCGAATGATCGGCAGCTTGCCGTTGCGCAATGCCGGCTTGTGCACATAGAACTCGTCCGGATTCACGGCACCCTGCACCACCGTCTCGCCGAGGCCATAGCTGGAGGTGATGAAGACCACATCCTTGAAGCCGCTCTCCGTGTCGATGGTGAACATCACGCCGGCCGAACCGAGGTCGGAGCGCACCATGCGCTGAACGCCGGCCGACAAGGCCACATCGGCATGGGCGAAGCCCTTGTGCACGCGGTAGCTGATCGCGCGGTCGTTGTAGAGCGATGCGAACACTTCCTTCATCTTGTGCAGCACCTCTTCGATGCCGTGCACGTTCAGGAAGGTTTCCTGCTGGCCCGCGAAAGAGGCATCCGGCAGGTCTTCAGCGGTGGCAGAGGAGCGCACGGCGAAGGTGACGCCGGGGTTGTCGGCCGTCAGCTTGGCAAAGGAGCTGCGGATCTCGGCTTCGAGGTCGGCCGGGAACGGCTGCGCCTCCAGCCAGCCGCGGATTTCGGCGCCAGCTTCGGCCAGCGCGCGCACGTCGTCGATGTTCAGGGCGGCCAGGCGCGCTTCGATGCGCTTGTCCAGGCCCTCGTATTTCAGGAACTCGCGGAAGGCATGCGCAGTGGTCGCAAAACCGCCAGGCACACGCACGCCGGTGGCGGCGAGCTGCGAGATCATTTCGCCGAGGCTGGCGTTCTTACCGCCAACGACCTCGACGTCGTTCATTCTCAGATTCTCAAACGGTACGACCAGGGCGGTCGCGTCAAGGCGAGAAGACATGGGAGGGCTCCGTGATGTTGTGAATCTGGGGCTCCCACCGACCGCAGGTCGGCGCAGGACGCGGCTTCAGACGATGTCACCCAGCCAGCATTTCTGGATTCTTGTGGGTTGTGGGGGGTGGACATCGGAGGCGTCGCTGATGGCGTTGACGGCGATTCTACGGGTAAGCGCCACTATGATGAAAAGAGTTCCACGAGGGTTACAGCATGCCCAATCGCACCGTGTATTTCGTCTCGGATGGCACCGGCATCACCGCCGAAACCTTCGGCAACTCCATCATGGCCCAGTTTCCGGGCAAGCCGCGCCATGTGCGCCGCCCCTTTGTGGACACGGCCGAGAAGGCCTACGAGGTCTGCCGGGAGATCAACGAGATGGGCGAGCGGGAAGGCCAGCGGGCCATCGTCTTCGCCACCTTGGTCAATCGCGAGGTACTGGCCATCGTGCGCGAGCATTGCAGGGGCAAGGTGCTGGACATGTTCGGCACCTTCATCGAGCCACTGGAAGAGGAGTTCGGCGTCAAGAGCAACCACCGGGTGGGCCGCTTCTCCGACGTGGCCAAGAGCCAGGAGTACCACGACCGCATCGAGGCGATCAATTTCTCGCTGGCCCATGACGATGGTCAATCGGCCCGCAACCTGGACGCGGCCGACGTGATCCTGGTTGGCGTGAGCCGCTGCGGCAAGACGCCCACCTCGCTCTACCTGGCGATGCAGCATGGCATCAAGGCAGCCAACTATCCGCTGATCCCGGAAGACTTCGAGCGCGGCAAGATCCCGTCCTCGCTGGCGCCGCACCAGCGCAAATGCTTCGGCCTGACCATCGACCCCGACCGCCTCAGCCAGATCCGCAACGAGCGCCGCCCGGGCAGCAAGTACGCCGACCTGATGAACTGCCGCTACGAGGTCAATGAGGCCGAGACGATGATGAAGCGCGCCGGCATCTCCTGGCTTTCGTCCACGCACAAGTCGATCGAAGAGATCGCCACCACCATCCTGAACGACATCCGGCCCGACCGTCTGATCTACTGATGCCGGCCGCCGCCATTGCCCTCGTGCTCTGCGCCGCGCTCTTGCATGCACTCTGGAATCTCGGCGCCAAGAAGGCAGGCGGCAACCATCATTTTGTGCTGGCCTGCTCGCTGGGCGTGAGCCTCTTGTGGGCACCGCTGGCGCTGTGGGTGGGCTGGGAGCAGTTCCCTCAGTGGACGAGCGCGGCCTGGCTGGCCGCCCTGGCCAGCGCCATCCTGCATCTCTTCTATTTCAACGCCCTGCTCGCCGGCTACCGCGCCTCAGACCTGAACGTGGTCTATCCGGTGGCACGCGGCAGCGGGCCGGCCTTGTCTGCCACGGCGGCCGTGCTCTTGCTCGGCGAGCACCTGGGACTGGCGGGCATGCTGGGACTGGCGGGCGTGGTTGGCGGCATCTTGCTGATTGCCGCGGGGCCGGGGCTCTGGCGCAAGGGCGACCCCGAGGCCGCCAGGCGGCGCAAGCTCGGCCTGGCCTGGGGCGCCCTGACCGGCGCGACGATTGCGGCGTACACCGTGGTGGACGGCTATGCGGTCAAGGTGCTGCTGCTGTCACCCTTGCTGCTGGACTGGGTCTGCAATGTCTTGCGCGTGCCCTTCATGCTGCCCAAGGTGCTGCATGACCGCAGCGGCTTCATGCCGGCACTGCGCCAGCAATGGCCTTACGTGATCATGGTCGCGGTGATGAGCCCGCTGGCCTACATCCTGGTGCTCCATGCGATGCAGATGGCGCCGCTGTCGCGCGTGGCGCCGGCACGCGAGCTGTCGATGCTGGTGGCCGCCTTGCTGGGCGGGCAGCTGCTGAAGGAAGGCGAGCGCCACTGGCGGCTTGCCGGTGCGGGCTGCATAGCCGCCGGCGTCGTCGCGCTGACCTTGTGAGGGCTCAGGCCAGGCGCTGGCGCGCCGATTCGTAAAGGCAGATGGCCGCGGCCGCGCCAACGTTCAGCGACTCCTCGCCGCCCGGCTGAGGAATGCCCACGGTCAGCGAGCAGCGTTGCATCAGGCTCTCCTGCACGCCCTGCCCTTCATGGCCCATCACCCAGGCACAGGGCTGGGGCAATCGGAGCTGATGCAAGTGCGCCTCGGCGTAGGAACTGGTGGCAATCAAGGGCACGTTCAGCCCCTGCAGATCCTCGGGCGCGAGACCTTCGATCAGACGCAATCCGAAATGAGCGCCCATGCCGGCGCGCAGCACCTTGGGGCTCCACAGCGCCGCCGTACCCTTGATGGCCAGGATCTGCCGGAAGCCAAGTGCCGCCGCGCTGCGCAGGATGGTGCCGACATTGCCGGCGTCCTGCAGCCGGTCCAGCACCACGGAATCCAGGCCAGGCGTCAGCGCCTGGCCGGCCGCATGCGGAACCTCGAAGCCGATCTGTGCCGGCGACTCCAGGCCGCTGACGGTCTTGAACAGCGGCGTGGGCACGACCAGCACGCGCGGCGCGGCCTCGGCGATGGCTCGCAAGGCCTGATCGTTCCAGCCTTCTTCGGTGATCACAGCCAGCGTGACCGGATGCGCCCGAGCCAGGGCCGCGCGTGCCAGGTGATCGCCCTCCAGCCAGATGCTGCCGATCTTGCGATAGGCCGCCGCATCGCCGGCCAGCTTGCGCAGGCGCATGAGCACCGGGTTGTCGCGTGAAGTGATGTGCTGGATGTCGGTCATGACTGGATCAATTCGCGCACTGGCGCGAAGCTGCGCCTGTGCCATGCGCTGACGCCATGCTCACGCAGCGCCGCAATATGTTCGGCCGTCGGGTAGCCCTTGTGCGTTGCGAAGCCATATTGCGGATGGCTCTCGTGCATCGCCTTGCAAAGCCGGTCCCGGTAGACCTTGGCCAGGATCGATGCCGCCGAAATCGCCGGCACCTTGGCATCACCCTTGACGATGGCCTCGGCCGGCACCTTGAGCACCGGCAGGCGGTTGCCGTCCACCAGCACCTGCGCCGGCTTGAGCCGCAGGCCTTCGACCGCGCGGCGCATGGCGAGCATCGTGGCCTGCAGGATGTTGATGCTGTCGATCTCCTCGACCGAGGCCTCGGCAATGCAGCAGCACAGGGCCTTGGCGCGGATTTCGTCAAAGAGTTGCTCGCGCTTCTTCTCGCTGAGCACCTTGGAGTCCCCGAGGCCCTTGATCGGCTGCTCGGGATCGAGGATCACAGCGGCGGCCACAACCGGCCCGGCCAGCGGGCCACGGCCAGCCTCGTCCACGCCTGCCATCAGGCCCGGAGTGAGCCAGAGCAGGCCCAGTTGCTCAGGCACCGGCAAGGACTTGCGAGATGGCATCGGCAGCCACCTGGGCCGTGTTGCGGCGCAGGAGTTGATGTTGTTCGGTGAAGCGCTGGCGCACCCGCTCGGCGCGAGCTGTATCGTCCAGCCAGGCCAGGCCTTCGCGGGCCAGGTTCTCAGGCGTGCACTCTTCCTGGATCAGCTCCGGCACCAGGAACTCGCGGCCCAGCACATTGGGAAGACCGTACCAGGGCTGGTAGTTGCGGCCCTTTATGCGCCACCAGTTGAAGGCGTGCATGCGATAGGCAATGACCATGGGCCGCTTGAACAGCGCAGCCTCGAGCGAAGCGGTGCCGCTGGCCAGCAGCGTGATGTCGCAGGCGGCCAGGGCCTCGTGCGAGCGGCCGTCGAGCACGCTCAGGTTCAGGCCTTGCGCATGGCGCTGGACGAGCGGGTCGATCAAGCTGCGCAAACCGGGCGCCACCGGCATCACGAATTGCAGGCCCGGCTTGGCAGCCTGCATGATCTGCGCTGCTTTCAGGAGCGGCTCGGCAATGTAGCGAACCTCGCTGCGCCGGCTGCCGGGCAGCAGCGCCACGACAGTGGCATCGGCCGGCAGGTTCAGCAATTGCCGACAAGCGGCTTGCGGCGGCTCCAGCGGAATCGCGTCTGCCAGCGGATGGCCGACATAGGTCGCGCCGATGCCATGCTTTTGCAGCAGCTCGGGCTCGAAGGGGAACAGGCACAGCACATGGTCGGCCGCGCGCTTGATTTTCTCGACCCGCTCGGCCCGCCAGGCCCAGATCGAGGGGCAGACGAAATGCACCGTCTTGACGCCGCCTTCGCGCAGCCGCGTCTCCAGGCCGAAGTTGAAGTCGGGCGCATCGATGCCGATGAACACCGCCGGCTTCTCAGCCAGCAAACGCATGCCGAGCTGCTTGCGGATCGACAGCAGTTCGCGGATGTTCAAGAGCGCATCGACGTAGCCGAAGATCGACAGCTTGTGATGCGGCCACCAGGCCTCGAAGCCCTGCGCCGCCATCTTGGGGCCGCCGATGCCGGCCGCCGTGAGGCCGGGCCAGCGAGCCTTCAAACCCTGCAAGAGCAGGCCGGCGAGCAAGTCACCGGAGGCCTCGCCGGCCACCATGCCGATGCGAGGCGCAGTGGTCATGTGAGCACCCCGCTTGGCGGGTACGCCAAGCGACCCTCCGAGAGGGTCGGGCCTTGCTTGGGGCGGCCCGGCGCTGCGGCCCGGGCGCGGTTGCGCCATTGTTTCATCGCTTCAGCGAACGATGCCGCGAGCGGCCGAGGCAAGGAAGTCAAGCATCAGCTGAACCTCGGCGTCACCGCCCTGCCCGCGCAACTGCCCGATCTCGGCGATGGACTGCTCCAGCGTCAGGTTGCTGCGGTAGAGCAGCTTGTGGATCTGCTTGACGACGGCGATCTGCTCGGCCGTGAAGTCGCGCCGGCGCAGGCCGACCAGGTTCAACCCCCGCGCGGCCAGCGGATGGCCATCCACGGTCATGAAGGGCGGCACGTCCTGCGAAACATGGGCCTGGAAGCCCACCATCGCGTGGTCGCCGATGCGCATGCGTTGCAAGACGCCGGTCAGGCCGCCGATGGTGACCCAGTCGCCCACCTGCACATGACCGGCCAGTGTGGCGCCATTGGCCAGCACGCACTGGTTGCCGAGCACCACGTCATGGGCCAGGTGAACATAGGCCATGACCCAATTGTCGTCGCCGACACGGGTCTCGCCGCGGTCCTGCACCGTGCCGATATTGAAGGTGCAGAACTCGCGCACCGTGTTGCGGTCGCCGATGACCAGGGTCGTCGGCTCGCCGGCGTATTTCTTGTCCTGGTTGGGCGCACCAATCGAGCTGAACTGGAAGAAGCGGTTGTCACGACCAATGGTCGTGTGGCCCTCGATCACCACATGCGGGCCGACGACGGTGCCGGCGCCGATCGTCACATGCGGGCCGATCAGCGAGTAGGCGCCGACCTCGACCGAGTCGTCCAGCTCGGCCGCCGGATCGATGATCGCGGTCGGATGGATGCGGGCGGTCATGAGCGGTTCAGCCCTCGATACGGCGCATCGTGCAGATCAGCTGGGCCTCCGCGGCCACCTCTTCACCCACCAGCACCTGGCCGCTGAACTTGTAGATGCCGGCCTTGGCGCGGTCCAGCTTGACGTCCAGGAACAGCTGATCACCCGGCTCGACCGGACGCTTGAAGCGCGCATTGTCGATGCCGACGAAATAGACAACCGAGTTGTCGTCCAGTTCCAGGTCAGCGGTGACCAGGGCCAGCAGCGTCGCCGCCTGGGCCAGCGCCTCGATCATCAGCACGCCCGGCATGACCGGGCGGTGCGGGAAGTGTCCGGTGAACTGCGGCTCGTTGATGCTGACGTTCTTCAGCGCGCGGATGGCCACGCCTTTCTCCAGCGTCAACACGCGATCCACCAGCAGGAACGGGTAGCGATGGGGCAGTTTCTTCAGGATCTGGTGGATGTCGAGCATCATGTCTGTCACTTTAAATTCTTCTCAAGGGCGCGGACGCGTTCGCGCAGCGCGTGGAGTTGACGCAGCGTGGCTGCATTTTTCTCCCAGCTGGCATTGTCGTCGAACGGAAACATGCCGCTGTAGATGCCCGGCTTGTTGATGGAGCGCGTGATGGCGGTGCCCGCCGACACATGCACGCCATCGACCAGGCTCAGATGCCCGAGGATGATGGCCGCACCGCCCACGGTGCAATGTTTGCCTATCACCGCACTGCCTGCCACGCCCACGCAACCGGCCATGGCCGTGTGCGCTCCCACCTGCACGTTGTGCGCGATCTGGATCAGGTTGTCCAGCTTGACGCCGTCTTCGATCACCGTGTCGCCCAGCGCGCCGCGATCGATACAGGTGTTCGCGCCGATTTCAACCTCATTGCCGATACGCACCGCACCGAGCTGCTCGATCTTGACCCATGCGCCCTGGCTGGGTGCAAAGCCAAAGCCGTCGGCACCGATCACCACGCCCCCATGGACGATGCAGCGTTCACCGATGCTGCAATCGAAGCCCAGGGTCACCCGCGCAGCGAGCCGCGTGCCCGCGCCGATCCGGGCGTTGCGCTCGATCACGCAGTGCGCCCCGATGCGCGCGCCGTCGCCGATCCGGGCATCCGCTTCCACCACCGCCAGAGGGCCGATGTCGACATCAGCACCAATGGTGGCACTCGGGTCAATCACCGCACTGGGATGGATGCGCGCCGCCGACTGCGGCCGGACGCGCGCGGCCCACCACTGAGTGAGCCGGGCGAAATACAGGTAGGGATCGGGTGTGACGATGGCGGCGCCGCGGGCGGCGGCCACCTCGGCCAGCGCTGGCGCCACGATCACACAGGCGGCGCGGCTCTCATTGAGCTGCGACTGGTAGCGTGGATTGGCCAGGAATGCCAGCGAACGCGCCGAGGCTTCGGCCAGTGGCTGAAGCGAGTCAATCTCGGTGTGGGCGTCGCCATGAAGATCGCCGCCCAAGGCGGCGATCACATCAGCCAGCGTGGTGATGGCGACGGCAGCCAATCACTTCTGCGCGTTGAGGGCGTCGATCACCTTCTTGGTGATGTCGACGCGCGAGCTGGCCAGCACTGCATCCTGCACGATCAGGTCGTACTTTTCGTTGTCGAAGATCTGCTTGATCACGCGGTTGGCGCGCTCGATCATGGCCGTCATTTCCTCGGTCTGGCGGCGCTGCAGGTCTTCCTTGAACTCGCGCAGCTTGCGCTGCAGTTGCAGACCCTGGTCGGACAGATCACGCTGGCGGCGCAGGCGCTCGGTCTCGGACAGGCTCGGAGCGTCCTTTTCCAGCTTCTCTTCACCAAGGCGCACCTTGGTCTCAAAGTCCTTGAGTTCCTTTTCGCGCTTGCTGAATTCGGCTTCAAGACGAGCCTGCGCCGCCTTGGCCGCACTGCTCTCACGACTGATCCGCTCGCTGTTGACGTAGCCGATCTTCAGCTCTTGGGCCTGGGCCGACAGCGTCGGCAGCGAGGTGATGGCAGCAATGGCCATCGCAGTAAGCAGCTTGCTCTTCATCAGAATGCAGTCCCGATCTGGAATTGGAATTTCTCGATTCTATCTTTGCCGTACTTGCGGATTGGCGCGCCATAGCTGAGGCGCAGCGGGCCCATCGGCGACATCCAGCTCAAGCCGATACCGGCCGAAGCCCGAAGCATATCCGGACCATCGATCAGATTGCCATCGCGCCCCTTGCTGTCGCGGTCCCAGCGCAGCTTGGTGTATTCGGCCCAGACACCACCGGCATCGATGAAGCCGAACAGGCGGAAGGTCTTGTCATTGCCAGAGCCAGGCACCGGCAGGTACATCTCGGCATTGATGTTCAGGCGGCGGTTACCGCCTGAATAGGAACCCGTCACGTCCACCGGACCGAGCGAGCCGGCCTCGAACACCCGCACCGAGCCCAGGCCGCCTGCGTAGAAGTTCTTGAAGATCGGATATTCACGGCCGCCCAGGCCAGCGCCATAGCCGAACTCGGCGTTGACCATCAGCGTGAACTTCGGGCCGTAGACCTGGAAGAACTGCTGGTATTGCAGGTTGGCGCGCACGAAGCGCGAGTCACCCACCGGGCTCAGTTCGAAGTTGGCGCGCTGATACTTGCCGGCCATCGGCGAAAGCACGCTGTCGCGGTTGTCACGCTGCCAGCCGATCGTCAAGGGGAAAGACGTGCTCTTCTGACCGAACTGCTGGCGGTACAGGAAGTAGCTGTTCGGCAGGCCGGCCGAGGTAGTGATCTTGGTCTCTTCGTAGCCTGCGCCGAAGAACACGGTGTCCTGCTCGGAGAAGGGCACGCCAAAGCGCAGCGAGCCGCCACGAGTGACCAGCTGGTAGAACTCACCCAGCGTGTTCAACGGCTTCGTGGTGCGGTAGAACACGTCCACGGCGCGCGAGATGCCGTCCACCGTGAAATACGGGTCCACCGTGCTGAAGGTCAGCGCGCGGCCGGTACGGGCCGTGTTGACTTCAACGCCGAGGTAGTTGCCGGAGCCAAAGACGTTGTCCTGGCGGATTGAGCCGCTCAAGGACATGCCCTGCTGGCTGGAGTAGCCGGCACCGACCATGATGTTGCCGGTCGGGCGCTCGGTCACCGTCATCACCACATCGACCTGGTCTTGCGCGCCGGGCACTTCGTTGGTTTCGAAGTTGACGTCCTTGAAGTAGCCCAGGCGCTCGACGCGGTCTCGCGAGGCCTTGATGCGACCACCGTCGTACCAGGCCGATTCGAACTGGCGGAATTCGCGGCGAATGACTTCATCGCGGGTCCGCGAGTTGCCGGAGACCAGCATCTTGCGCACATAGACGCGGCGCTGCGGGTCGGCCACGAAGGTCACCGTGACGCGGCCGGTGGCGCGGTCGATGTCCTGGCGGCTCTCGACGCGCGCGAACGCATAGCCGTAGGTGCCGTAAAGGTCTGTGAAGTTGCGCGTGGTCGCATTGACCGCGTCCACACGGTAGGGCTCGCCCGGGCGCAAGGCCACCAGGCGCTTGAACTCTTCGTCGCGGCCCAGGAACTCGCCTTCGAGCTTGACGTCGGTGACCATGAAGGGCTCGCCCTCACGCACCGTGATCGCCACGTTGATGCTTTGCTTGTCCGGCGAGATCGTGACCTGGGTCGAGGCGACAGCGAAGTCCAGATAGCCCCGGTTCAGGTAATGGGAGCGGATCTTTTCCAGATCGGCTTCCAGCTTGGCGCGCGAATAGCGGTCGGTCTTGGTGTACCAGGTCAGCCAGCCGGTGGTGGTCTGCTCCAGGAGGCCCAGCAGCGTGCTCTCCGAGAACACCTTGCTGCCGCGAATGCTGATCTCGCCGATCTTGGCGGGCTCGCCCTCCACCACCGTGAAAGCCACGTTCACGCGGTTGCGCTCCAGTGGCGTGATCGTGGTCGTGACCTGTGCGCCGTAGAGGCTGCGGGTCAGGTACTGGCGCTTGAGTTCCTGCTCGGCGCGGTCGGCCAGTGCCTTGTCGAAAGCCTTGCCTTCGCCGATGCCGACGTCCTTCAGGGACTTGGACAGCGCTTCGGTGTCGAACTCCTTCAGGCCGACGAAGCTCACATTGGCGATGATCGGGCGCTCTTCGATCACCACCACCGCGGTGGTGCCGTCGATGTTGATGCGCACGTCCTTGAACAGGCCGGTGGCAAACAGGGCGCGCAGCGCTGCGGCACCCTTTTCATCGTTGTAGGTATCGCCGATGCGGAAAGGCAGCGACGCAAAGACGGTGCCCGGATCGGTGCGCTGTGCGCCCTCGACGCGGATGTCCTTGAGGACGAAGGGATCGACTGCCCAGGCCGCACCGGTGTGCAGCACGGCGGCGAGCGCCAAGGTCAGGACTGACGGACGCATACGCGCGCGGTGGCTTTTCATCAGGGACATGCGAACGGAGATTCAGTACAGGCCCAGCTTGTGGGCCATATCGTTAGACAGGGCAAGCGCCATCATCAGCAGCAGGACGAACGCGCCTACGCGCTGCAGCTGCCTGTGCCACCACTCCGAGACGGGGCGACCGCTCAGACCCTCGAAAAGATAATACATCAGGTGTCCCCCATCGAGCATCGGCAAGGGCAGCAGGTTCAGGACGCCGAGGCTGACACTCACCAGTGCAAGAAAGCTCAGGAAGTAGCTCAGGCCCATGGTCAGGGACTGGCCGGCATAGTCGGCAATGGTCAGTGGGCCGCTGAGGTTCTTCAAAGATGCTTCGCCGACAAGCATGCGACCGAAGACCTGCAAGGTCATCGTCGAGACCTCCCAGGTGCGTTCGACACCGCCCATCAACGCATCAACAAGGGATCGGCTGACCGTGACCATCTCGGGCGGCGCGCCCACCATGGCCTCGATACGGCCCTGTTTCTTCTCGCCGCTCTGGACGGCCTGCGGCGTGACCTGCAGCTCCAGCACCTGGCCGGCACGCTCGATCTTCCATTGCATCGCTCGGCCCTGCTCGCCATCGACGGCCGCCCGGATGCGTTCACGCAGGGCCGCAGCATCGGAGGGCGCGACGCCATCGACACTCAGCACGCGATCTCCCTTGAGCAAGCCCGCCTGTGCGCCCGCACCGGTCGGGTTGAGCTGGCCCAGCACTGGTTCACTGAACGGCAGACCCAGGCCGATGCGCTTCAAGAGCTGGGCGTCGAGCTCGCCCTTGGGTATCAGATCGGTTTCCAGCGTGACGCTGCGTCGGCCATGGCCGGCACGGTCACTCACGCTCAGTACCAGGCGTTCGCCACGCGACACCGAACGCATCAGGTGCCAGCGCAGTTCGGGCAAGGACTGCAGCTCGGTCCAGGTCTGGCCATCGGTCGAAACCGCCTGCACCCAGTCACCTGCCCGCAGGCCGGCGCGTTCGGCCAGGCTGCCGGCATGCGGCGCGCTCAGTACCGATTTCGGCTCTTCGACACCCAGCCAGCTGGCTGCTGCAAACAGCAGCATGGCCAGCAGCAGGTTGATCAGAGGCCCGGCCGCGACGATGGCCGCGCGTTCCTTCAGCGGCCGGTTGTTGAAGGCCTGCTCGCGCATGTCTGCTGGCACCGGGCCTTCGCTTTCGTCCAGCATGCGCACATAGCCGCCCAACGGCAACAGGCTCAAGGTGAATTCGGTTGCCCCCGGATGGGCCTGTCTGCGCCAGAGCACACGGCCGAATCCGATGGAGAAACGCAGCACTTTCACGCCGCAGCGGCGAGCAACCCAGTAGTGGCCAAACTCGTGCACCGGCACCAGGATGCCGACGGTCAGGAGAAAGCCGAGGATCTGCAGAGTCACGCGGAAATGGCCTTCATCAGGTCTTGCGCATGCCGCCGGGCCCGGGCATCGAGGGCCAGCAGGCCTTCGACGCTTTCACACTCGCCAGCCTCGGGCTGCAATTGCTCCAGCGAGGCCTGGTTGACCTGGTGGATCTGGTCGAAGCGCAGACTGCCCGCCAGGAAGGCCGCGACGGCCTCTTCATTGGCGGCATTGAGAACAGCCGTGGAACCTTCGGCGCCACGCAGCGCTGCCCAAGACAGATGCAGGCCCGGGAAGCGCCGCTCGTCCGCCTCTTCGAAGCTCAGCGACGGGCAGGTCAGGAGATCCAGGCGCTGTGCGCCCGATTCGATGCGCTCGGGGAAGGACAGGGCATAGGCGATGGGCACCCGCATGTCGGGCGTGCCCAGTTGAGCCAGCACCGACATGTCGCGGCACACGACCATCGAATGGATCAGGCTTTGCGGATGAATCAGCACCCGAACCTGCTCGGGCTTCAGGTCGAACAGCCAGCGCGCCTCGATCACCTCGAGCGCCTTGTTCATCATGGTGGCCGAATCGACCGAGATCTTGCGGCCCATCACCCAGTTCGGATGTGCGCAGGCCTGGTCGGGCGTCACGTCACGCAAGGTGGCGGGGTCACGCTGGCGGAACGGGCCGCCAGAGGCCGTCAGCACGATGTGATCGATGCGCTGGTGCCAGGTCTTGCGGTCTTCGGGCAGGCATTGAAAGATGGCCGAATGCTCGCTGTCCACGGGCAGCAGCGTGGCTCCGCCCTCCTCGACCGCGCGCATGAAAAGCGCGCCACCGAGCACGATGGCTTCCTTGTTGGCCAGCAGGAGGCGCTTGCCGGCGCGCGCCGCGGCCAGCGCCGGCGCGAGGCCGGCCGCGCCGACGATGGCGGCCATCACCATGTCCACGTCGGGGTGCGCGGAGATGTCGGACAGCGCCCGAGCGCCGTCCAGCACCTCGGTGTGACCGCCCTGCTCGCGCAGCTTCTCGCGCAACTGGCGGGCCAGGGCTGCGTCAGGCATGACGGCGAAGCGCGGCTTCCACTGCAGGCATTGGGCGGCCAGCTCATCCACGCGGCTCATCGCGCTGAGCGCGAACACCTCGTAGCGCTCCGGGTGACGACCCAGCACGTCCAAGGTGCTGGTGCCGATGGAACCGGTGGAACCGAGGATGGAGATGCGCTGCGGGCGCGTGGAATTCATGCTCATAGGCTGCTCAGCGCCAGTGCCAGCGGGAACACCGGCAACAGCGCATCGACACGGTCCAGCACGCCACCGTGGCCGGGCAGCAACTGGCTGCTGTCCTTGGCACCGACGGCGCGCTTGATCAGCGATTCAAACAGATCGCCAACAACACTCATGCTGGAGAGGAATATCAGGGCCAGCGTGCCGACAGGCCAGGGCTGACGTTGCAGCAGCTGGAACAGGCTGGGTGAATCGATCTTGAAATGATGCTCGATCACCGCGGTCCAGACCACCGACAGCAGGAGCACGCCCACCATGCCCGTCCAGACGCCTTCCCAGCTCTTGCCCGGGCTGATGGCCGGCGCCAGCTTGCGACGGCCCATGGTGCGGCCACCGAAATAGGCGGCGATGTCGGCCATCCAGACCATGCAAAAGATGGACAAGAGGAAATTGATCCCGATGGCCTTGGCCTGCGCAATCGCCAGCCAGGCGGCCCACAGCGCCACTGCGCCAAGCACCATGCGCAGCAGCTGAGGAATCTGCGGCCAGCCTTTGACGCCACTGCGCAAGGCATAGGCGCCGCCGAGCACCCACAAGCTGCCGGCCAGCCACCAGCACCAGGCCGGCGGCGCGCTGAGGCCCAGGGCCAGCAGCGTGGTTCCGCAGGCAGCGGCGATCGCAGCACCAAAGCTGAGGGCCGGAGCTTGAGGCAGGCCGTTGAGCTTGGCCCATTCCCAACCACCGGCAGCAATCATCACCAGGGTCAGGATTGCAAACGGCCAGGGCGAAGCGGCAAAAATGGCTGGCAGCAGAATGGCCAGCAGGACGAGGGCGGTGATGATGCGTGTGCGCAGCATGTCAGTGCCCGCCCGGCTGCCCAAAGGGCGCTGTGCGCCCCCTCGGGGAGCAGGGAACGAAGTGAACGTGGGGGCTCATGATGTCAGCTACCCGCCAGGGCCGGTGCTTCCTTGACGCCACCGAAACGCCTGTCGCGTTCACGGAAGGCTTCAATGGCCGCATCGAGCTGCTTGGCACCAAACTCGGGCCACAGGCAATCGGAGAAGACAAACTCGGTATAGGCCACCTGCCAGAGCAGGAAGTTGCTGATGCGAACCTCGCCGCCGGTACGGATGAAGAGGTCCGGGTCCGGCGCATAGCTCATCGCCGTGAATTCCGACAGCTTGGCTTCGGTCAGCTGCTCGGGTGGCACGCCGGCCTGCATCGCGGCCTTGCAGGCCTGCACGATGTCCCAGCGGCCGCCGTAGTTGAAGGCCACCGACAGCGTCAGCTTCTTGTTGTCTTGCGTGCGGGTCTCGGCTTCGTTCCAGGCATTGCGCAGCTTCTCGGAAACCGCCTCGCGGTCGCCAACGATGCGAATGCGCACGCCCATGTCGCCGATTCGCGCCAGGTAGCGCGACACGGCGGCCAGCACCAGGCCCATCAACCCGGAGACTTCGTCGCTGGACCGCTTCCAGTTCTCGCTGGAGAAGGCAAAGACGGTGAGGTACTCGATCTCGCGATCGATACAGGCCTGGATCACGTTGACCAGGGCATCGACCCCTTGCTTGTGGCCGAAGAAGCGCGGCAGAAAGCGCTTCTTGGCCCAGCGGCCATTGCCATCCATCACGATGGCGACGTGGCGCGGTACCGCCTTGCTGATGCTTTCGCTCACGGGCTTCAGACGGCCAGGATCTCGGCTTCCTTGCCAGAGATCAGCTTGTCGATCTCGGCAATGACGCGGTCGGTCAGCTTCTGCACTTCGTCCAGGCTGCGACGCTCGTCATCCTCACCGATCTCCTTGTCCTTCAAGAGCTTCTTGGCATGCTCGTTGGCGTCGCGGCGCAGGTTGCGAACGGCGATCTTGGCGTCTTCACCGGCGTTGCGCACGACCTTGGTCAGGTCGCGGCGGCGCTCTTCGGTCAGCGGCGGCATCGGCACGCGGATCAACTCGCCCTGGCTGGCCGGGTTCAGGCCCAGGTCCGACTCGCGGATCGCCTTCTCGATCTTGGCGCCCATGCCTTTTTCCCAGGGCTGGACGCTGATCGTGCGGGCATCGAGCAGGGTCACATTGGCCACCTGCGAAATCGGCACCATCGAGCCGTAGTAGTCAACACTCACCTGATCCAGCAGGCCAGGGTGGGCACGGCCGGTGCGGATCTTGTGCAATTCGTTCTTGAGCGCCTCGACGGACTTGGCCATCTTGGCTTCGGCGTTCTTCTTGATGTCTGCAATGCTCATGATGATTCTCGAACGTGGGTCTTGCTACTTCTTGCGTCTCTCAGACGTGGACCAGGGTGCCTTCGTCCTCGCCCATCACGACGCGCTTCAGGGCGCCCTGCTTGAAGATCGAGAACACCTTGATCGGCAGCTTCTGGTCGCGGCACAGCGCAAAGGCGGTAGCGTCCAGGACCTGCAGGTTCTTGCTGATGGCTTCGTCGAACGTGATGCGCGAATAGCGCGTGGCCTCGGGGTCCTTCTTGGGGTCGGCACTGTAGACGCCATCGACCTTGGTGGCCTTCAGCACGATCTCGGCACCGATCTCGGCACCGCGCAGCGCAGCGGCGGTATCCGTGGTGAAGAAGGGGTTGCCGGTACCGGCGGCAAAGACGACGACCTTGCCTTCCTCGAGGTACTGCAGCGCCTTGGGGCGCACATAGGGCTCGACCACCTGCTCGATGGCGATGGCCGACATCACGCGGGCGGTGATGCCTTCCTGGCGCATGGTGTCGGCAAGGGCCAGGGAATTCATGACCGTGGCCAGCATGCCCATGTAGTCGGCCGTAGCACGGTCCATGCCGACGGAACCGCCAGCGACGCCACGGAAGATGTTGCCGCCGCCGATGACGACGGCCACCTCGACCCCCATCTGCGTGATCTCGCGAACCTCCTGGACCATGCGCACAATGGTGGCGCGATTGATGCCATAGGCATCGTCACCCATCAGGGCTTCACCGGAGAGCTTGAGCAGGATGCGTTTGTACGCGGGCATTGTGACCTCGGAGTCTGCGTTGGGTGTGAGGCACCGCGTTGCCGCCCCTCGGCAACAACGCAGGCACAAGTGTAAAGGGCGCCAGAGGCGCCCTTTGTATCAGGAGGCTTACTGCCCCTTGGCGGCAGCCACCTGGGCGGCCACCTCGGCGGCGAAGTCGTCCACCTTCTTCTCGATGCCCTCACCAACCACGTACAGGGTGAAGCCCTTCACGTTGGTGGCCTTTTCCTTGAGCATCGCAGCGACGGACTGCTTGCCGTCGGCGGCCTTCACGAAGACCTGGTCCAGCAGCGAGACTTCCTTCAGGAACTTCTGCACCGAGCCTTCGACCATCTTGGCGACGATTTCAGCCGGCTTGCCGGACTCAGCGGCCTTCTCGGCGGCGATCTTGCGCTCCTTTTCGACCAGCTCGGCAGGCACGTCGGCCGACGACAGGGCGGCCGGCTTCATGGCGGCCACATGCATGGCGACGTCCTTGGCGGCGATTTCGTCACCGTCAAATTCAACGACCACGCCGATGCGGGTGCCGTGCAGGTAGGTGGCCAGCTTGTTGCCGGCGGCATAGCGCTGGAAGCGGCGGATCGTCATGTTCTCGCCGATCTTGCCGATCAAGCCCTTGCGCACGTCTTCCACCGTCGGGCCGAAGCCTTCCTGCGACAGCGGCAGAGCCGACAGGGCAGCCACGTCGGCCGGAGCGTCGGTAGCGATCAGGCCAGCGATGGCGTTCACGAAGGCCAGGAAGGCATCGTTCTTCGACACGAAGTCGGTTTCGCAGTTCACTTCGACCAGGGCGCCGACACCGGCGACCACGGCCGTGGCGACCACACCTTCAGCCGTCACGCGGGACGAGGCCTTGCCAGCCTTGTTGCCCAGCTTGACGCGCAGGATTTCTTCGGCACGACCCAGATCGCCATCGGCTTCGGTCAGGGCCTTCTTGCACTCCATCATCGGAGCGTCGGTGCGAGCGCGCAGCTCACCCACCATGCTTGCGGTAATTGCAGCCATCTTCAGTCTCCATCACCCGGGCGACAAGCGCCCGAACAAAAAATCAACTTGGAAAAAAGGGGCTGTAAGCAGCCCCTTCGCATGGGTGTGACGAGGGCTTAGTTGCCTTCGTTCACTTCCACGAATTCATCACCTGCCGGTGCGGCGGCTTGCACCACCTCGTTGCCGGCGTTGGCACGGCCTTCCAGCACGGCGTCGGCGACAGCGCGGGCGTACAGAGCCACGGCCTTGGCCGAGTCGTCGTTGCCCGGGATGATGTAGTCGATGCCGATGGGCGAGTGGTTGGTGTCAACCACGCCGATCACCGGGATGCCCAGCTTCTTGGCTTCGGCAACGGCAATCTTGTGATAGCCGACGTCGATCACGAAGATGGCGTCCGGCAGTGCAGTCATGTCCTGGATGCCGCCGATGTTCTTTTCCAGCTTGGCGATTTCGCGCTGGAACAGCAGGGCTTCCTTCTTGATGGCGGGCTGCGTGCCGGCATCAACCTGGGCTTGCATGTCCTTCAGGTTCTTCAGCGAACCCTTGACCGTCTTGAAGTTGGTCATCATGCCGCCGAGCCAACGCGAGTCGACGTAGGGCATGCCGCAACGCTGGGCTTCCAGGGCAATGACTTCACGGGCTTGACGCTTCGTGCCGACCATCAGGATGTTGCCGCGCTTGGACGCCAGATTGCGCACAAACTTCATCGCTTCCTCGAACTTGGGCAGCGTCTTTTCGAGGTTGATGATGTGGATCTTGTTGCGATGGCCGTAAATGAACGGGGCCATCTTGGGGTTCCAGAAGCGGGTTTGGTGACCAAAGTGGACACCGGCTTCCAGCATTTCGCGCATCGTGACGGACATGAAGTAACTCCGAAGGTTGGATCTAAAATCCGGCTGCGAATCGTTCTGCAACACATGACGTGCGACGTGCGACGTGTATTACGTCTTTTACGTCTTTGCAGGACGACACCTTTCAGTAGCCGGTTTGCGATTTATTTCGCTCGAGCACACCAGGCAAAACGCCTATGGCATGCGGCAAAACCCAACGAGTATATCACCCTTGATGCCTGATGACCTGAGCGCTGCACTGCAGCAGCGACATGCGGGCCGCCTTGGCGCCGTCGAAGCGATGACGAAAAGCCTGGCCGCCGCTCGCAGCGAAGCTTGTAGTCACGCCTGGGTGCGCGATTTCTTCGACAGCGCCCTCCTGCACGCTCGCCAGTGCGATGAACTGCAGGCCGCCGGCCTGCCGCTGGCACCTCTGGCCGGGCTGGCCATCAGCATCAAGGACCTGTTCGATGTTGCTGGGCAGCCCACCACGGCCGCTTCGGCGTCGCTGACGGACGCGGGCCCGGCTGCTCAAGATGGCGCCGCAGTGGCCCGCCTGCGTGCCGCTGGCGCCGCCCTGGTAGGTCACACCAACATGACCGAGTTCGCCTTTTCCGGCCTCGGCATCAATGCGCATCACGGCACGCCCCTGAATCCGGTCACGCGCCCGCTCGATGGCCTGGAACGGATTCCCGGCGGCTCCAGCTCGGGCGCTGCCGTCTCGGTGGCCACCGGCGCAGCCTGGGCCGCACTGGGTTCGGACACCGGCGGTTCGATCCGGATCCCGGCCGCCTTCCAGGGTCTGGTCGGTTTCAAGAGCACCGCAGCGCTGACGCCCCGCGACGGCAGTATTCCGCTGTCGACTTCGCTTGACACGGTCTGCGCGATCACGCGCAGCGTTCGCGATGCGGTACTGATCCACGAGATCCTCGCCGCGCGCCGCGTGGCTATCTTGCCGCGCCCGCTGCGGGCCTGGCGCCTGGCGCTCGTCACTGAGCCTCTGCTGCTCGACGGCATGGACGCCACCGTCAGCCTCGCCTTCCAGCGCAGCCTGCAGGTATTGCGCCAGCAGGGCGCACAGATCGAAGAAATCTCCCTGCCCTGCCTGCAAGGCCTGGCGGCCTTGCAGGCCCAGGGTGGCCTGGTAGCCGCTGAAGCCTGGGCCTGGCACCGACACCGAATGCAAGAACTGATCCCCATGTACGACTCCCGCGTATCCACACGCATCCAGCGCGGCGCCGCCATCAGCGCTGCCGACTACATCGATCTGCAGGCGCTTCGCCGCGACTGGATTGCCGACATGCAATCCGATCTGACTGGCTTCGATGCCGTGATCAGCCCCACCGTGCCGGTGGTCGCGCCTGAGCTGGCGCCACTTGAGGCGAGCCTCGACGCCTACATGGCCACCAATGGCCTCGTGCTGCGCAACCCGGCCGTCGTGAACATGCTGGACGGCTGCGCGATCAGCCTGCCTTGCCAGCAGCCTGGCGAACTGCCCGTTGGCCTGATGCTGTGGAGCACGGCCCATCAGGACGATCGCCTGCTCTCGCTGGCGCTGCAGATCGAAGCGGCGCTCGCCGCGGGAGTGCAGTGATGCGAGTTGCCGTGATCGGCGCCGGCATTGCCGGCGTCTGCAGCGCCTTCGAGCTCGCGGCCGATGGCCATGAAGTGACCGTGTTCGAGCGACGCGGCAGCGTGGCTGCCGAATCGAGCTTCGCCCACGGCGGCTTGATGGCGCCGGCCTACCTGACGGCCTGGAGCGCACTCGGTCGCCGCGCTTTGCTGCAGCCCAGGCGCAAGCACAGCTCGCTGCACTTGAGTGCGACAAAGCTGCTCTCACCCGCCGTGTGGCGCGCAACCTGCTTCAACGCCGAAAACGCCAAGCGCCTGCAGCCCCTGCTCAGCTACAGCCAGGCTCGCCAGGCCGAGCTGCGTCACTCGCTGCAGCTCGACTACGAGCGCAGCGAAGGCCTGCTGATGCTGCTGCGCAGCGCTCGTGAGCTGGCCGCTGTAAAGGCCGGTCTGACGCTGCTGACCGAGCTTGGACTGCCACACCGGCAGTTGGACGCAGCCGAATGCCTTGCACTGGAGCCTGGTCTCAGCCCGGATACGCCGCTGGCCGGCGGCATCCGCCTGCCTCAGGACGAGGTCGGCAACTGCCGCCAATTCGCGCACCTGATGCGCGGCGAGGCGCGCCGCCTCGGCGTCCGATTCCGCTTCCACACCACCGTGCAACGCATCGAGCCCGGCGCGAAGCCGCAGATCCTGCATGCCTACACGCCGCCGGAGGAAAGCCTCGCAGCAGCCGGCCCCGACAGCGACTCGGGCGGTGACACCCGCCCAGAGACCATGGAGCCGCAGCTGGAGAGCTTCGATGCCGTGGTGATCTGCACGGCAGGTGACTCGGCCGCGCTGCTGAGGCCGCTGGGCCTCAAGCTGCCACTGATGACCTGGCAGGGCTACTCGATCACCGCACCGCTGCGGCAGCTTGAAGCCCATCCGGACCTGGGCCCGCGTTCCGGCCTGGTTGATGCCCAGTACCACGTGAGCATGTGCCGCATCGGCCAGCGCGTGCGGGTCACCGGCGTGACCGAAATCGGCGGCCGCTCTGCGCAGATGAGCCAGCGCGCCACGGATACGCTGCACAAGGTGCTGCATGACTGGTTCCCGGGAGCTGCCCAATACGGCGCGGTCCAGCGCTGGCGCGGCGCCCGTACTCGCGTCGCTGACGGCTTGCCGCTGCTGGGCGCGAGCGGCCTGGCTGGCGTCTGGCTGAACACGGCGCACGCCGACGGCGGCTGGTCGCTTGCCAATGGTGCGGCGCGCGCCCTGGCCGACCAGATGGCCGGCCGGGCAAGCGCGGTCGACCTGGCCGGCATGGACATTTCCAGGCTGCGCTGACAAGCTGGCGCCATGCTGACCCAGGTCCTGCCCGCGCCTTTTTCGCGTCCGCTGCACAGCGCGGCGCAATGCCGGGCGCTCGAGGCCGGCGATCACCAGCCGCCGCTGATGGAACGCGCCGGGCTCTCACTCGCCAAGCTCGCGCTGGCGCTGCAGCCGCATGCAAGGCGCATCCACATCGTCTGCGGACCAGGCAACAACGGCGGCGATGGCTTGGTTGCGGCGCGCTTGCTGTTGGCTGCGGGCCGCGAGCCGGTCGTGAGCCTGATCGACGCAGGCAAGGCGGCACCGCCCGACGCAGCCCGGGCATTCGCGCAAGCGCAGGCAGCGGGCGTCACCATCAGCCAAGGATGGAGAGATTGCCCAGGTGCCGGGCTGTTGATCGACGCACTGCTGGGGCTTGGCCTGAGCCGCCAGCCAGAAGGGCCGATCGCAGCCACCATTGAACGCATCAATGCCCAGGCAGTACCGGTGCTGTCGGTCGATCTGCCCAGCGGGCTGGCGAGCGAAACGGGCAGCGTCCACGGCGCCTCGTGGGTCCGCGCACAAGACACGCTGGCGCTCCTGACCTTGAAGACCGGCCTCTTCACCGGACAAGGTCGCGAAGCAGCCGGCCGCATCTGGTTCGATGATCTCGGCATGGCTGCGCCGGCCGATGGTCCTTGCCAAATGATCGGCGCAAACGCCATGAGCGCCGGCACCACAAGCTGGCATGCCGCCCACAAAGGCAGCCGCGGCGTTGTGCTGGTGATCGGCGGCTCACCCGGCATGCAAGGCGCCGCACGTCTTGCCGCGCGCGCAGCCTTGGCGAGCGGTGCCGGTCGCGTCTATCTCGGCCTGCTTGGCGAGACTGGCGATATCGCCGATCCAGGGCGGCCCGAGCTCATGCACTGGCCCGCCGCAAAGCTCGGCGCTCCGGCAGCGTGGCAAGGCCGCGTCATTGTGGCGGGCTGCGGCGCCGGCGAGGCCATCGCTGCCTTGTTGCCAACGCTGCTCACCGAAGCCGAACGGCTGCTGCTCGACGCCGACGCCCTGAACTGCATTGCCGCCGATCCAACGCTGCAGGCCCAGCTGCGCGAGCGCGGCGCCCGCCGGCAGTCAACCTGGCTCACGCCACATCCGCTGGAGGCCGCGCGCCTCTTGGGTTGCAGCAGCGGTGAGGTCCAAGCTGATCGCCTGGCCGCCGCCGAAGCGCTGGTTCAACGCTATCGCTGCGGCATTGTCTTGAAGGGCTCCGGCAGCATCGTGCTCAGCCCGGGCGCCCTGCCCTCGATCAACTCAAGCGGCAATGCGGCCTTGGCGACGCCGGGCAGCGGCGATGTGCTGGCGGGTTGGATCGGCGGCCTGTGGGCTCAGGGCGGCGCAAGCGCTGGCCAGGCAGATCAACTCGCGATGGCCTGCCGGGCCGTCTACTGGCACGGCGCTGCGGCGGACGCACAAAACGCCGGCCCTTTGCGGGCCAGCGATCTGATCGAACGCATGCACAGCCTGCACCAGCGCCCCTGAAGGCGCCGCGCAGTCAGGCAATCTCCATCAACGACGCTTGCGGGTGCGGGCTTCGGCGCCAGCGCGGGCCTTCGTGCGAGCCGCCTTGACCGGATGGGCTGGCGGCGCTTCAGCAGCCACCTTGGGCGGCCGTGCGGGCTTGCTCGGCTTGGCCTTGCGACCACCTGCCTTGACCGTCCTGTCCTCACGCCGGACCTGCTCCAGCGCCTCGACGGCGGTCTTGGGCACTTCCTTGGGCTGATGCGTCTTGTCGCGCGGCGGCTTGGCGCTGGGGCGCGCATCCTCACCATCACGCACCAGGCGGAAATCGATCTTGCGGCCGTCCAGGTCGACCCGGCTGACCTGCACCTGCACCCGCGCGCCAGTCGCATAGCGGATGCCCGTGCGCTCGCCGCGAAGCTCCTGGCGCACCTCGTCGAAGCGGTAGTACTCGCCACCCAGCTCGGTGATGTGGATCAGGCCTTCGACGTACAGCTGGTCGAGCTGCACGAACAGGCCGAAGCTCGTCACCGCGCTGACCGTGCCGCTGAACTCTTCGCCCAGGTGCTCACGCATGTAGCGGCACTTGAGCCAGGCCTCGACGTCGCGCGAGGCCTCGTCAGCGCGGCGCTCGTTGGCACTGCAATGGGCACCCACGACTTCCCAACGCTCAGCTTCGGTGGACGCGGTAGCCGGGTTGATCGGCTTGGGGCGGCCGGGGCGCTTGGCCGGCTCCGGCACGTTCATCTTGCCGGCGTCCAACTGGTAGCGCTTGCTGGCCAGCAGGGCCTTGATCACGCGATGGACCAGCAGGTCTGGGTAACGGCGGATCGGGCTGGTGAAGTGGGTGTAGGCCGGATAGGCCAGGCCGAAGTGGCCGCCGTTGGCACCGGTGTAGATCGCCTGCTGCATCGAGCGCAACAGCATCGAATGGATCTGCGTGGCGTCGGGCCTGTCTTTCGTGGCTGCAGCAATCGCCTGGTATTCACCGGGCTTCGGGTCATCGCTGATGCCCAGGCCGATGCCCAGCGCGCGCAGATAGGCCTGCAAGGCCGTGCGCTTCTCGGGTGTCGGGCCCTCGTGCACACGGAACAGCGAAGCATGCTTGCCGCCGGCGATGAAGTCGGCCGCGCTGACATTGGCAGCCAGCATGGCCTCCTCGATCAGCTTGTGTGCCTCGTTGCGGGTGCGTGGCACGATCTTCTCGATCTTGCCGTTGTCATCGCACACGATCTGCGTCTCGGTGGTTTCAAAGTCCACCGCACCGCGCTTGGCGCGCTGGCCCAGGAGCGCCCGGTAGACCTCGTGCAGATGCAGCAGATGCGGCACCAGGTCCTTGCGGCGCGCAGCCTCAGGGCCATGCGTGTTGCCCAGCACCGCAGCGACTTCGGTATAGGTCAGCCGCGCATGTGAATTGATGACCGCCGGGTAGAACTGGTAGGCGTGCGTCTGGCCCTCGGCATCGATCAGCATGTCGCAGACCATCGCGAGACGGTCTTCATGCGGATTCAGGGAACACAAGCCGTTGGACAGCTTCTCCGGCAACATCGGGATGACGCGGCGCGGGAAGTAGACCGAGGTGGCGCGTTCATACGCGTCGTCGTCCAGCGGCTCGCCGGGCTTGACGTAATGGCTGACGTCAGCAATCGCGACGATCAGACGCCAGCCGTTGAAGGCCGTCTTGCCCCGGCCCTGTTTGTGCGGCTCGCAGTAGACCGCGTCATCGAAGTCGCGGGCGTCTTCACCGTCAATGGTGACCAGGGCCACGTCGCGCAGGTCAACACGATGCTTCAGGTCTGCATTGCGGACCCGCTCGGGCAGCTTGGCGGCCTGCGCCTGCGTCGCCGCGCTGAAGGCATGCGGCACCTCGTACTTGCGAACCGCGATCTCGATTTCCATGCCGGGGTCGTCGATCTCGCCCAGCACCTCGGTCACGCGACCGACCGGCTGCGAATACAGCGAAGGCGGTTCGGTCAGCTCCACCGAAACAATCTGCCCAGCCACCGCATTGGCGATGGCATTCTTCGGAACCAGGATGTCCTGGCCGAAGCGCTTGTCTTCTGGCGCGACGAGCCAGATGCCGGACTCCAGCAGCAGGCGGCCGATGATGGGCTTCTTCTTGCGGTCGAGGATCTCGAGCACCTTGCCCTCGGGACGACCGCGCTTGTCGTAGCGCGTGATGCGCACGCGCAGTCGGTCGCCATGCATGACCGCATGCATCTCCTGCGAGGAGAGATAGACATCGGGCTGGCCGTCGTCAGGTATCAGGAAGCCATGGCCATCACGGTGGCCCTGCAGCTTGCCCTCGACCTCGCTGAGCAGCGCGCCACCGGTTCCGCCCGTGCTCAGGCTGGGTGCGCTTGCGTTCTTAAAATTTTTGATGATAGAATCCTAGTCTTTCCTGAAATGCAAAAGAGCTTCACGGCTCCAGAGCAAACTAGCCCAGATGGCGGAATTGGTAGACGCACTAGTTTCAGGTACTAGCGGGTAACTCCGTGGAGGTTCGAGTCCTCTTCTGGGCACCAAATTGTAAGAGCCAGCACAGTGTGCTGGCTCTTTGCATTTGTGGCCCGCAATCATGCGAACCACGGAACAATTGGGCGCACGAACAACAAAAAAGGCCGGCACTCGCGTGCTGGCCTTTTTCTTTGCGCGTTCGAAAACGGCAGTCAACAAACCGAACTGCTGATCGGCTTGCTGGCGGGTCATCGAGGCTGCCCTCAGACGCTGAACTTCTTGGCCAGCGCTTCGGGGCCCATGCCGTCGTACTCTTCGAAAGGCTGGTGGATCCAGGGGCTGGTCTCCAGCATTTCGACGTAGTAGTCGGGCGTGTAGGTCGACACCGACTTGGTCCAGATCACCGCCGAGCGAAGCTCCGTGATCGAAGGCATGCCGCGCAGGCGCTCAACCACGGCCTTCAGCGTCACGCCGGAATCGGCCAGGTCATCGACCAGCAGCACGCGGCCGGCCAGTTCGCCCTTGGGCATGGTGATGTACTTGGCGATGTCCAGGCGACCCTGGATGGTGCCGGCTTCGGCGCGGTACGAGCTGGTGGACATGATGCCCAGCGGCTTGTCGAACACGCGCGAGAGCACGTCGCCGGGGCGCATGCCGCCGCGGGCCAGGCACAGGATCTGGTCGAACTCCCAACCCGAGGCGTGAACCTTCAGCGCGAGGCGCTCGGTCAGCAGGTGGTACTCGTCCCAGGACACATACAGATGCTTGCCGTCGTCGGTCAACATGGGGAACTTCTCCTGATTCGGTGATTGCTAGTGTCGGGGCTTGCTGCCACTCTCGGCCTCAGGCCTTGTACGGGTGTTGCAACAGAATCGTGTGCTCGCGGTCGGGGCCGGTCGAGACCATGGCGATCGGTGCGCCGATCACTTCGCTGACGCGCTCCAGGTAGCGGCGCGCATTCAGCGGCAGCTTGTTCCAGTCGGTCACGCCGAAGGTGGTTTCCGTCCAGCCAGGGAAGGTTTCGTAGACCGGCACGCAGGCCGTGATCTCGTCGCCGTCCAGCGGCAGGATGTCGGTGGTCTTGCCGTTCAGCTCGTAGCCCACGCACATCTTGATCTCGGCCAGGCCGTCCAGCACGTCCAGCTTGGTCATGCACAGGCCGGTGATGCCGTTGATGATGATGGAGCGCTTCAGGGCGGCGGCATCCAGCCAGCCGCAGCGGCGGGCGCGGCCGGTCACGGTGCCCTTTTCCTGGCCCACGGTCGACAGGTGGTAGCCGACGGTGCCTTCCTTCTCCCACTCGAGTTCGGTCGGGAACGGGCCCGAGCCGACTCGCGTGGTGTAGGCCTTGGTGATGCCCAGCATGTAGTGCAGCATCTGCGGGCCGACGCCAGCACCGGCAGCGGCATTGCCGGCCACGCAGTTGCTCGACGTGACATACGGGTAGGTGCCGTGGTCGATGTCCAGCAGCGTGCCTTGCGCGCCTTCGAACAGGATGTTGGCGCCAGCCTTGTGGGCCTTGTGGATCAGGTAGCCCACGTCAGCCATCATCGGCTTGAGCAGCTCGGCCATCTTCATGGCCTGGTCGAAGATCGGCTGGAACTCCAGCGCATTGGCCTTCAGGTAGCCGGTCAAGGCAAAGTTGTGCAGCTCCAGCAGTTCGCGCAGCTTCTTGGCAAAGCGATCCGGGTGCTTCAGGTCCTGCACGCGCAGCGCGCGGCGGGCAACCTTGTCTTCATAGGCCGGGCCGATGCCCTTGCCCGTGGTGCCGATCTTGCCGCTGCCGCTGCTCTCCCGCAGGGCTTCGCGAGCCTTGTCCACTTCCACGTGGAAGGGCAGGATCAGCGGGCAGGACTCGCTGATGAAAAGGCGCGAACGCACTTCAACGCCTGCCTTTTCCAGGCGCTCGATCTCGCCCAGCAGATGGGTGGGGTCGACCACCACGCCGTTGCCGATGTAGCAGGCCACGCCGTCGCGCATGATGCCAGAGGGGATCAGTTGCAGCGCCGTCTTGACGCCCTTGATCACCAGCGTGTGGCCGGCGTTGTGGCCGCCCTGGAATCGCACCACGCCTTCGGCATGATCGGTCAGCCAGTCGACGACCTTGCCCTTGCCTTCATCACCCCATTGGGTGCCGACCACGACCACATTGCGACCGCGCGCGATTTCGCTTTGCATGATTTTTCGTTCCTACTTGAATTGCTGTTGGCGACGCTAGAGCCTCAGAGAGCCCGCACCGCCCATTGAGAGCCGACCTGGACCAGTTCACGGTCACAGTCGAATTCGTCGCCTTCGTGCTCGTGCCCGGGCAGCACGCACACCACGGTCTCACCTTGCTCGCGCAGCCGGCGGATCGCCGCCCGCAAGCCGAGATCTTCGCCCCAGGGCGCCCGCACCGCCGCCCGCAAGGGGCTGACCGGGCCGAGGCTCACCAGGGTCTTCAAATCGGCGCTGAAGCCGACCGCCGGACGGCGCCGGCCAAAAACAGCACCCACCTCGTCATAGCGCCCGCCACGCAGCACCGCATCGCTGCAGCCTTCAGCGTAGAGGGCGAAACGCGCACCGGTGTAGTACTCGTTGCCGCTGGAATCCGCCAGGTCGAAGCCCAGCCGCACGTCCGGATGGGTTTGACCCAGATGCTTGGTCAGCCAGGCCAGATCGGCCAGCGCCGCGTCTATCAGCGGATGGGCCGGCAGGCACTTGCGCGCCAGCTCGAGCACCTCGAAGCCGCCGTACAGATTGGGCAGGGCCTGCAGGCCTTGAGCCACCGAAGACGGCAAGCCGGCGCACAGGCTGGCCAGCTCGGCCTGGTCTTTGGCCGCCAAGGCCGCGCCAATGGCTTCGAGTTGATCGGCCGGCAACTTCTGATCGCCCAGGACGCCTTGCAGGATGCGGGCATCGCCCAAGTCCAGCGTGATGCCGACCAGGCCGGCGCGGCGCAGGGCATCCAGCGCCAGCTCCTGCACTTCCAGGTCGGCTTCGAGGCCGGCATGGCCGTAGATCTCGATGCCCAGCTGCAAGGGCTCACGCGATGCATGCGGGCCTGCCGGTCGGGTGTGAACCACCGGACCGCAATAGCAGAGGCGCGTCACACCAGCACGATTGAGCAGGTGCGCATCGATGCGCGCGACCTGTGGCGTCGTATCCGCACGCAAACCCAGGCTGCGACCAGACAGCTGATCGACCAGCTTGAAGGTCTTCAGATTGAGGGAACGCCCGGCACCGGACAGCAGCGAGTCCAGGTGTTCCAGCAGCGGTGGCATGACCAGTTCGCAACCGTAGCCGCGGGCCATGTCCAGCAACTCGCGACGCAACTCTTCGATGCGGCGCGCTTGGGACGGCAGGACGTCGGCAATGTGCTCGGGCAGCAGCCAAGCAGAGCTCATGGACATTCGAGGGGGGTTAAAAGCGCATTGTACCGGCCTGCCGGGCGCCGCTGAACAGGCTCAGGCAATGCAAGCCATCGCGTTTGTGCAATGAGCCCGTCGGTTCAGGACTGATTCAGGGCCAGCTGAAGTAAAGCAGCAGCAGCCCAGACACCATGCTGGACAGGCCGATGAAGCGGATCTGGCCATCGCTCATCGCCAGCACGCGAGAGAACACCTGGCGCCAGAGCGTGGGGCTGAGGAAGGGCAGCAAGCCCTCCACCACCAGCATCAGCGCCAGTGCGCCCCACAGCAGGTCCGAAATCGCCGGCACGAGGCTGGCTTACTTGCGAGGTGCGGCAGGCGCGGCGCCACCGGCACCGCTGCCACGCATGGCCTTGAAGAAGTCGCTGCTCGGGTCGACGACCATCACATCGGACCTGTTCTTGAAGCTGGCGCGATAGGCTTCCAGGCTGCGGTAGAACTGGGCGAAGTTCGGGTCACGGCCGAAGGATTCGGCATAGATGGCCGAGGCCTTTGCATCGCCCTCGCCCTTGAGCTTCTGCGCGTCGCGATAGGCCTCGGCCACGATCACTTCGAATTGCTTGTCGGCATCGGCCTTGATCTTTTCGCCGTCGGCCGAGCCGGTCGATCGCTGTTCGTTGGCCACGCGCTGGCGTTCCGACTTCATGCGGCTGTAGACCGAATCGGTGATGCTGCCGGAGAAATCGACGCGCTTGACGCGCACATCAACGATCTCGATACCGAACTGCTTGGCTTCGTCCTGCAGGCGCTGGCGCACGTCGGTCATGACCTTCTCGCGTTCGGTGGCAAGCATGGCACGCACGGTGCGCTTGGTCACTTCCTCGTTCAGCGCGGCCTGCACGATGGGGCTCAGGCGGTTCTCGACATTGCGGATGTCGACGCCATTGTTGCGGATGAACTGGCGCGGCTCGGAAATGCGCCACTTGACCAGCCAGTCGATCACCAGGCTCTTCTTCTCGGCCGTGAAGATGGGGCGCGACTCGGGGCTGTCCAGGGTCTGCATGCGGCGGTCCAGGAACACGACGTTCTGGAACGGCGGCGGTGCCTTGACCTTCAGTCCGGGCTCGCTGATGACTTCCTTGATTTCACCCAGCGCATAGACGACGGCGAACTGGCGCTGGTCGACGATGAACAGCGTGGAACTGGCCAGCATGAAAGCAGCCAGGGCAATGGCAACGATGGTGACGATGCGGTTCATGATTTCAACTTCCTCGCTCAGCGGCCGTCGCGGTCGCGGCTGCGCAGGCCATCGCGGGAGCGCACATCGGCGTTGCCCAGCGAAGAGACGGGTTCCGTGGACACCACCGGCTGCGGCGGGCTGGCCGTGACCGTGCCTGTGCCTTGCTGCAACAGCTTGTCCAGCGGCAGATAGAGCAGGTTCGAGCCCGAACGGCTGTCCACCATCACCTTGCTGACGTTGGAATACACCTGCTTCATCGTGTCGATGTAGAGGCGGTCGCGGGTGACTGCGGGAGCCTTCTGGTATTCGGCCAGCACGCTCTTGAAGCGCTGGGCATCGCCCTCGGCCTCAGCCACCACGCGGGCCTTGTAGGCCTCGGCTTCTTCCCGCAGGCGCGCTGCCCGGCCCTGCGCCTTGGGGATCACGTCGTTGGCGTAGGCCTGGCCTTCGTTCTTCGCACGCTCGCGGTCTGCCGTGGCCTTGAAGGCATCGTCAAATGCGGCCTGCACCTGCTCGGGCGCCTGCACCTGCTGCACATTGACGTTCTTGACGATGATGCCTGCCTTCAGGCGGTCCAGCTGAGCCTGCACCGACTTGATCAGGTCGGTGGCGATGGCGTCGCGCTGCTCGTAGAGCACCGAGTCCATGTTGCTCTTGCCGACGATTTCCCGCACCGCCGATTCGGCTGCCTGGATCACGGCGGCCTCGGGGTTGGCGTTCTCGAAGAGAAACTCGCGGGCGTCCTTCAAGAGGTACTGCACCGTAAAACGGATGTCGACGATGTTCTCGTCCTGCGTCAGCATGGACGAATCGCGCAGACCGGTCGCGGCGACCACGCCGCTGCGGCCCACCTCGACCGAACGCAATTGCGTCACGGCCACTGTCTCGTGCGCCTGGATCGGATACGGCAGGCGCCATTGCCAGCCGGCACCGACAGACTTGCTGTACTTGCCGAAAGTCGTGACCACGGCCTGCTGGCCTTCCTGGACGATGAACAGGCCGCTGCCCAGCCAGGCAAGCGCAACAACGCCCGCGATCAGGCCGGCGCCGATGCCGGCGCTCTTCATGTCGGGCTGGAAGTTGTTGTTGTTGCCGCCGTTGCCGCCGTCATTGCCGGAGCCGCGCTTTTGCCCGCCGAACATGCCCGAAAGCTTGCGGTTGAAGTCGCGCCAGAGTTCGTCCAGGTCCGGCGGCCCGTCGTTGCGGCCATTGTTCAGCAGGCGGCCAGCCTGCGAGCGCAGCGCCTGCCCCGCTCGTGCAATCAATCCGCTCTCAGCCGGGCGGTCCGCATTCGGCCCAATGGTGTTCATGCTCTTGCCTGTTGTTCAGTGGAAGGCGCCAAGTCGGCCGCCGCATCTTCTGGATCTTCGGCCCCATCAGTTGGGGCCAGGTCGTGCAGATTCAAGCCGACATTCTGCCCGCGCATTGCCTCGACAATCTGTGCGCGCAGCACATCGAGTCCGGTGCCGTCCAGCGCGCTCACGAACACGCGGGGCGTACGTACGCCGCCATCGCGCTCGATCCAGTCTTGCGGGGCTCTCGGCCGCTGGCTTTCCTCAAGCATGTCCTGCTTGTTGTAGACCAGGATCTGGGGAATGTCGGCCGCGCCGATTTCGGCCAGCACCTTCTCGACCTCCGCGAGCTGCTCGTCCAGCACCGGGCTGGCGGCGTCGATCACATGCAGCAGCAGGTCGGCGTCGGCCGCCTCCTGCAGCGTGGCGCGGAAGGCCTCGACCAGCTTGTGAGGCAGGTCGCGGATGAAACCGACGGTGTCGGAGAGCGAAACGCTGGCGCCGGCCTGCTCGAGATAGAGCGAGCGCGTCGTCGTGTCCAGCGTCGCGAACAGCTTGTCGGCCGCATAGGTGCGCGCCTTGACCAGCGAGTTGAACAGTGTGCTCTTGCCGGCATTGGTGTAGCCGACCAGGGAGACGCGGAACACGCCGTTGCGCTGGCGAGCGCGCTGCTGGGTGCTGCGCTGGCGCTGCACCTTCTTCAGCCGCTCCTTGGTGGCCTTGATGCGGTCGTCGATCATGCGACGGTCCAGCTCGATCTGGGCTTCGCCCGGGCCGCCGCGCATGCCGATGCCGCCGCTCTGACGCTCCAGGTGGCTCCAGCGGCGCACCAGGCGCGTGGCCAGGTATTGCAGGCGCGCCAGCTCAACTTGCAGCTTGCCCTCGAAGCTCTGCGCACGGGCGGCAAAGATCTCCAGGATCAGAGCGGTGCGGTCGGCCACGGGCACGCCCAGGACGCGCTCCAGATTGCGCTGCTGGGCCGGCGAAATCGCCTGATCGAACAGCACGGTGTGGGCCTCATGGGCCTGCACCAGCAGCTTGATTTCGTCGGCCTTGCCCGAGCCGACGAAGAGCGCGGCATCGGGCGCCTTGCGGCGGGCAATGACACGGGCCACTGGCGTGTCGCCGGCCGACTCGGCCAGCAAGGCCAGCTCGTCCAGCGTCGCGTCGAAGGAGGCGTCTCGACCAAAATCGACGCCCACGAGAATGGCGCGCGCCGCCTCGGAGGGCGGCGTCGCGACAGAGTTTGTAGAGGAACTCAAGGTGTTGCTTGTTGGGCTGGCTTCAGCCCGCAGACCGGATCAGACCGGTCAGGCGGGCGTCTCGCCCGGGCCGTCGTTGGCGTGGAAATTGACCGCACGGCCCGGCACCACGGTGGAAATCGCGTGCTTGTAGACCATTTGGGTCACGGTGTTGCGAAGCAGGACCACGTACTGATCGAAGGACTCGATATGGCCTTGCAGCTTGATACCGTTGACCAGATAGATCGAAACGGGCACATGCTCTTTGCGCAGCAGATTCAGGAATGGGTCTTGCAAGAGTTGGCCTTTGTTGCTCACGATATGCTCCGTGATGTGGGGAGTGGGAAGAGCGTCCACCTTAACACAGGGTGCTGAATGGGCGCTGAAAGTCTCGGTAAGAACCCTAGTCGCCCTTTTCGTCGAAAGGATTCTTCGACGACCGCAACTCGATCTTCAGCGGCGTACCGACCAGCTTGTAGTGGTCGCGGATGCGGCCTTCCAGGTAGCGCTTGTAGACATCGGTGATGCCTTCCAGCGAATTGCCGTGGATGACCACGATGGGCGGGTTCATGCCGCCCTGGTGCGCATAGCGCATCTTGGGGCGGAAGGCGCCGATGCGCTTGGGGGTCTGGTGCTGCGTGGCTTCCTGGATCAGGCGGGTCAGCACCGGCGTGGTCATCTTCTTGAAGGCCGAACTGTAGGCCGAAGCCAGCGCGTCCCACAAAGGCCCCAGGCCCTGGCGCTTCAAGGCCGAGATGTTCAGGATGGGCGCGAACTTCAGGAAAGCCAGGCGCTGCTCGATCGAGCGCTGCAGTTGCTCGCGCTGGTAGCTGTCGATGGCATCCCATTTGTTGACGGCAATGACCACGGCGCGGCCACTGTCCAGCACATAGCCGGCAATGTGCGCATCCTGCTCCGAGACGCCTTGCGTCGCGTCGACCAGCAGCAGCACCACGTTTGCATCACTGATCGCCTGCAGCGTCTTGACCACCGAGAACTTCTCGATGGCTTCGAAGACCTTGCCCTTGCGGCGCAGGCCGGCGGTGTCGATCAGCTTGAACTTCTGGCCATGGCGCTCGAAATCGACGGCAATCGCGTCGCGAGTCGTGCCCGGCATGTCGAAGGCAACGAGGCGCTCTTCACCCAGCCAGGTGTTGATCAGCGTACTCTTGCCCACGTTCGGGCGGCCAGCCACGGCGAGGCGGATCACGCCGTCTTCCTGCGGGCCCGCGCCGAATTCTTCCTCGGTCTTGTCGAACGGCTCCAGCGCCGCTTCCAGCAGGCTGCGGATGCCCTGGCCATGGGCCGAGGAAATCGGATGCGGCTCGCCCAGACCCAGCTCATGAAACTCGCCCAGCAGCGGGGAGTCGCTCATGCCTTCGGCCTTGTTGACCGCCAGCAGGATGCGCTTGTTGGCGGTGCGCAGGTAGCGCGCGATGTCCTGGTCCTGCGCCGAGAGGCCAAGGCGGATATCGACAACGAACACCACCACGTCCGCTTCGGCCACGGCCTGGCGGGTCTGCTTGGCCATTTCCTTGACGATGCCCGTGGTGCTGTCGGGTTCGAAGCCGCCGGTATCGACGACGATGAAATCGCGGTCGCCCAGGCGGCCATCACCGTAGTGACGGTCGCGGGTCAGGCCGGCGAAGTCCGCGACGATGGCGTCGCGCGTCTTGGTCAGGCGGTTGAAGAGCGTGGACTTGCCGACATTGGGTCGGCCCACCAGGGCAATAACGGGCTTCATGCGCGGGCAATCCTTCTTGTTGTTGTTCTCGCGTTGTTTAAACTTCGGCGCGCAAAAGACCCGCTCAGTTCAGCTTGAAGCCGAACACGCCGCCCTTGGCGGTGACGACGACGATCAGGCCCGCCACGGCCTGCGGCGCGGCCACCACGGCCGAACCGTCGGTCTCCAGGCGCAATTGGGTCTTGCCGGTTTCACGCGAGAGGAAATGCACATAGCCTTCACCATCGCCGAAAACGGCGACCTTGCCTGTCAGGAGCGGCGCGCCGAGCTTGCGGCCCTGCAACTGGTCGGCCGACCAGGCCACGTCGCCATTGGCAGTCTTCCAGGCGGTGATGCGGTCCGACACATCGGCACCGACCAACAGATCGCCGTCGGCTGACACACCCACTTGGCCCGCATTGTTGCGGCTCCAGATGGCGGTGCCGCGCTCGGCATTGATGCAACCCACGGCGACCTGGAAAGCACGGGCGCAGAGCATCTCGCCGCTGCGCGCCAGCGGCGCGACCAGGTCTGCAAGGCGCTCGACTTCGTTCGTGCCGCGCGGATTGGCCACGCTGGCCTCCCAGCGGAGCTGACCACTCAGCGGGTCGACGCCGGCAAGGCGCGGGCCCTGCCCCACCACCAGCGTGTCCTTGTAGGCGTTGATCACACCGGCCTGGTTCAGCGTCAACGGCTCACCCGGGCGGCGCAATTCCCACAGCTTGCGGCCATCGATGGCGTCGTAGGCCAGCACCTGGCGGTCCACGGTCAGCACGAAGACGCGCTCACCAGCAACCAACGGCGCGGTCTTCACCGGCGTGGTGAGCTGCTTGCTCCACAACTTCTTGCCCGCATCGAACGCCACGAGTTCGTTGTCTGCGCTCACTGCAGCGGCATAGCGGCCGTCGCTGCCCACGGCAGCGGAAAGCTTGCCCTTGAGCTCGCCGCGCCAGAGCTGTTTGCCGTCTGCAGCATTGAGTGCCTGCAGCACGCCGTCGCTGTCGGCCACGACGATGCGATCGCCGGCCACGGCAACATTCAGCGGGAACTTGATGCTGTCGACACGGATGTTCCAGGCCGAGCGGCCGCTCAGGCTGGCCGTGTAGGTTTCCAGCGGCGCCTTCTTGGCGGGCATCACCCAGTCATAGACCGCGCAACCTGACAGCAGCGCGGCCAGGCCGGCGGCGATCAGGCTGCGCGACGCGTGGCGGCTGCCGCTCATTGCTTCACCTCGGCCTTCACTTCGGGCTCGACCGGGGCAGCGCCCAGGCTGGTCAGCTTGGCATCCACGATCTTGCGGTAGTCCAGCTGCTTGTCCAGGCCCGCATAGGCCTTGGCGAATTCGGCCTTGGCCACATCGGGCTTGCCCTGCAGCAGCGCGATGTCACCGCGGCGATCGGCCACCAGGGCGGCGTAGTCGGGCGAGCTGATGCCGTCCAGCGTCTTGCTGGCACCGTCATAGTCCTTGGCATCAATCAGCAGGCCGGCCAGGCGCAGCTTGGCAACCTCGCGGTACTCTGCGCCGCTCTCGGCCACCCAGCTCAAGCTGGCCTTGGCATTGTCGACCTGGCCCTTGTCGAACTGCATCTTGGCCGCCAGCAGCGCACCTTGCGCCGCATAGGTGGTACGCGGAAAGCGTTCCTTCAGGTCGGCAAAGGCGCGCGCCGCCTTGTCGGCATCACCGGCCTTCTCCGCGCTTTCCAGCGCGTCGTAGAGCGCCGTGGCCTTGGCGGCCTGCTCACGCTGCCACCAGCCCCAGCCGGTCCAGGCGGCGAAGCCAAGCAGGGCCAGCGTGATCACCCAGGTGATCAGGTTGCCGTACTTGTTCCAGAAAGCCTTCAGCTGGTCCAGCTGTTCTTGTTCTTCGAGGTCGAGATGCGAAGCCATGGGAGATACCAGGGAGAGGAAAGGGAAAGAGCCGCGATTATGCGCGGAGGAGTTCGGTCGCCCACTCGGCGACCGCCGCCAGGCTGCGGGTGTACTGTGCAGCGCCCTCGCTGCGCAGCGGCTTGACGGCCACCTCGCCGCGAGCGAGCTCGTCGGGCCCGAAAACCAGGGCAAAGGCCGCGCCGCTGGCATCGGCCTTCTTGAATTGCGACTTCATGCTCGATTGGCCCGGGTGCAGCACGACGGCCACGCCGGCCTCGCGCAAGCCTTCCAGTGCCACCATGACCTGGGGCAACTGCTCGGCGCTGGGCACGATGGCATAGGCATCAGGCACCGGCGCGGCGGGTGCCACGCCCACTTCTTCCAGCAGAAGCAGCATGCGCTCCATGCCCATGCCGAAGCCGACCGCCGGCGCGGGCTTGCCGCCCAATTGCTCGATCAGACCGTCATAGCGGCCGCCGCCACAAACGGTGCCCTGGGAGCCGAGCTTCTCGGTGATCCACTCGAACACGGTGAGGTTGTAGTAGTCCAGGCCGCGCACCAGTCGCGGGTTGATCGTGTACTTGATGCCAGCGGCGTCCAGAATCGCACGCACGCCATTGAAGTGCGCCAGCGAAGCATCGCCCAGGAAGTCCAGCAGCTTGGGTGCCGCATTGGCCATCTCCTGCAGCGCAGGGTTCTTGGTGTCCAGCACGCGCAGCGGGTTGGTGTGCATGCGGCGCTGGCTGTCTTCGTCCAGCAGGTCCTTGTGCGCTTCCAAGTGCGCGATCAGCGCTTCACGGTGAGCCGCGCGCTCGGGCTTCTCGCCCAGGCAGTTCAACTCGAGGCGGAAATGCTCGCCCTCTTTCAGGCCCAGTTCGCGCAGCAGGCGGCTGCCCATCAGGATGACCTCGGCGTCCACGTCCGGGCCGGCAAAGCCCAGGGCCTCGACACCCATCTGGTGGAACTGGCGGTAGCGGCCCTTCTGCGGCTTCTCGCGGCGGAACATCGGGCCGAAGTAGTACAGCCGGCGGCCGGAGTCGCGCAGGAAGGAATGTTCGGTCATGGCGCGCACCACGCCAGCCGTCATCTCGGGGCGCAAGGCCAGATGCTCGGCCTGGCCATGCTTGTCGGCGCGGTCTTCGAAGGCGTACATCTCCTTCTCGACAATGTCGGTCACCTCGCCGATGCCACGCACGAACAGCGCAGTGGGTTCGACGATGGGCGTACGAACGTTCTGGTAGCCATAGCGCTGCAGCACGCTGCGCATCTTGGCTTCCAGCCACTCCCAGCGCGCCGAGTCCGGCGGCAGGATGTCGTTCATGCCCTTCACAGCCTGTAGAGGCTGCATCTTCTTCGCATCAGTCATGGATGGATTTTCGCTTCAGGCCGCCAAGGTGCCGAAGCGCTTCTCGATGTAGTTCTCGACCAGCGCATGGAACTCGCCAGCGATGTTCTCGCCGCGCAGCGTCAGCGCCTTCTGGCCGTCGATGAAAACCGGGGCGGCCGGCGCTTCGCCGGTGCCAGGCAGGCTGATGCCAATGTCGGCATGCTTGCTCTCGCCCGGGCCGTTCACGATGCAGCCCATCACGGCCACCTTCATGTTCTCGACGCCCGGGTACTTCTTGCGCCAGACCGGCATCTGCTCGCGCAGGAAATCGTCGATCTGCTTGGCCAGTTCCTGGAAAGTGGTGCTGGTGGTGCGGCCACAGCCGGGGCAGGCAGTGACGCTTGGGTTGAAGGCGCGCAGACCCAGCGATTGCAGGATCTCCGAAGCCACCACCACTTCTTGTGTGCGCGCCTCGCCGGGCTGCGGCGTCAGGGACACCCGAATCGTGTCGCCGATGCCTTCCTGCAGCAGCACGGCCAGCGCGGCGCTCGAGGCCACCGTGCCCTTGGTGCCCATGCCCGCTTCGGTCAGGCCCAGGTGCAAGGCATAGTCGCAGCGCGCGCTCAGGGCCCGATAGACCGAGATCAGGTCCTGCACGCCGCTGACCTTGCAGCTGATGATGATGTTGTCCGGGTTCAGGCCGAGCTCGCGGGCATAGCCGGCCGAGGTCAGCGCCGACTGGATGAGCGCCTGGTACATCACCTGCTTGCCGTCCCAGGGCTCGACGCGCAGGGCGTTCTCGTCCATCATGGACGCGAGCAGCTCCTGGTCCAGGCTGCCCCAGTTGACGCCGATGCGCACGACCTTGTCGTAGTTCATCGCCGCCTCGATCATCATGGCGAATTGGCGGTCTTTCTTGTCGCCCTTGCCCACGTTGCCGGGGTTGATGCGGTACTTGGACAAGGCCTGGGCCATGGCCGGATGCTCGGTGAGCAGGCGATGGCCGTTGTAGTGGAAGTCGCCGACCAGGGGCACGTCGACGCCCATGCGGTCCAGCTGTTCGCGGATATGCGGTACGGCATCCGCCGCCTCGGGCGTGTTGACCGTGATGCGCACCATCTCGGAGCCGGCAATGGCCAGCTCCTTGACCTGGATGGCGGTGCCGATCACGTCCACGGTGTCGGTGTTGGTCATCGATTGCACACGCACCGGGGCATCGCCGCCGACCGTTACCAGGCGGCTGCCCCATTTCACTTGGGCCTGGCGCGTCAGGCGGCGGCCGGCTTGGGCGGCGGCAATGGCTTCTTCCAGGGGGCGCAGCGACGCGGCGTTCTCACTCATCTCGACAACCTAGCAAGCAATCAGTTCAGTTCCAGCCGCGCGACATTGTTCGTGGCCTGCGACAGGTCCACCGCCGAGCCACGCAGGCTCACCGTGGTACCTGCCACATTGCCGATGCGCAGCTTGATCGGGGTCTGCACCGCCAGGTCAGCCACTTCATCGCGGCGCAGCAGCCTGGACAGCAAGACCTGGCCCTTGGCATCGACCACTTCGACCCAGGAATCGGCACTGGTCTTGATTTGCAGCGGGACGGCGCCTGCGGCAACCGGCACTTGCGATACTGGGGCCTGCGTCTGGACCGGCGTGGTCGTCGGCAGCGCTGGCGCGGCCGATGGCGCATCAAGCTTGGCTTGTGCTGCCGGCTCGGAGGCGGCGCTCACCTGCGGCGCAGGCTGCAGCGGCACGGCCGAAGCGGTCTCTACATTCAGGACCGGCGCGGAAGCCGCCTGATCGGGCGCCACGGCCTCGGTAGCCGCCGGGCTCTTGAACTGGTCCAGCCAGTTCGCCGGCAGGAAATAGACAGCGGCGGCGGCGGCCAGCAGCAACAGCGGCACCAACAGCACGGGGCGCTTCAAGACATCCAGGCTCAAGGCCTCGTCCCGCGTGGCGCGCTCACGGAAAGGCTGGTTGAGCCCGCGCGAAACACGCTCCAGCTCGGGGTCCTGCACGCGCGGCAGCAAGGCCAGCACGGTGGCCGGATCGACCTTCAGGGCCCGGCACATGGCCAAAGCCAGCGCACGCACAAAGGTCGGGTCGGGCAGATCCTGGAAACGATCGGTCTCGATCGCCTCCAGCTTGGCCAGCGGCACCTTCAGGGTGGCGGCCAGCACGGCGATGTGCATGCCCTGGGCCTGGCGCACCTGGCGCAGCCAGGCGCCCGCGGTGCGCGGCGCGACGGCAGCGGCCGGCGCCTCGCCAACGGTCGACTCCATGCGTTCACCCTCAGTCATCGAAACGTCCATTGTCCAGTGCCGTTGCTTCGGGAGATTGCGGGAAACGCTTGCGCAATTCCTGGCCCAGCTCGGCCACAGCGGTGGAATTGCTCAGGCGCCTTTCGATGCGCAGCGCCAGCCAGAGGCTTTGCGAATTGCTTTGCTCGGGGTTGGCATTGACGCGCTTGACGTAGAAGCGCGCGCGCTCGGCCTGGCCATTGCGCAAGAGCACTTCGGCCAGGTTGATGGCCGTGGCAGGGTTGGACGGGTCGAGCTCGAAGGCCTTCAAGAGGCTGCGCTCGGCCTCGGCCGTCTGCTGGGCACGTGCTTCGCACACACCCTTGACCAGCCAGGTGCGTGCCGGGCCGCGGTACTGCGGCTGGGCCAATGCCTGCTCGAACTGCGTCGTGGCCTCGCCCCAGCGCTTGAGCTGGCACAGGAACCAGCCATAGTTGTGCAGGGTGTCGGGGTCGCGCGGGGCGAGTGTCAAGGAACGCTTGAAGCTGTCGTCCGCCAAGCCTGTTTCGCCCAGCGCCGCGTAGATCAGTGCGCGCAGCGTCAGCGCTTCCGGCATGTCGGGCTTGAGCGCCAGCACCTGCTTGACCTCGTTCAAGGCCGTGGCGTACTGGCCGCCGGCAAAATAGCCCGAGGCCAGCTCCATGCGCACGCCGGCGCGGCGGTCAAGATCGGTGCGGTCGAAGTCGGTTCGCGGCACATTGCCGCTGCCGCCGGTCGGGGCATTGCTGCCTCCGCCCTGTTGCGGGCCCGCGCAGCCCATCACCAGACCGGTCAGCGCGACTGCGCAGGCGGCACGAATCAGCTTGTCGAGGTGCTTGTTCATAGGCGCGGATGGTAGGCGCAATCAGCCTTGGGCCGAACCCGGTTTACCCGATTTCACAAAATGAACCTGCACCGGCGCGCGCACCATGCGCACATGGACCTTGGTCCGGTCCTGCACTTCGCCGGCCAACTGGCCGCAGGCGGCGTCGATATCGTCGCCGCGGGTCTTGCGCACCGTGGTGATCAGGCCGGCCTGGATCAAGATGTCGGCAAAGGCCTTCACGCGCTCGTTGGAGCTGCGCTTCAGACCCGAGGCCGGGAAGGGATTGAAGGGAATCAGATTGATCTTGCAGGACACCTTGCCTCGCACCAGCTCCACCAGCTCACGGGCGGCCTCGGGCGTGTCGTTCACGCCGTCCAGCATGCAGTACTCGAAGGTAATGAAGTCGCGCGGCGCCTTGTCCAGATAGCTGTTGCAGGAAGCCAGCAGCTCGGCAATCGGGTACTTCTTGTTCAGCGGCACCAATTGGTCGCGCAGCGGGTTGTTCGGCGCATGCAGGCTCACGGCCAGTGCCACCGGGCAGTCTTCGCGCAGGCGCTCGATCATCGGCACTACGCCGGAAGTCGACACCGTGACGCGCCGGCGCGAGAGGCCATAGCCGTGGTCGTCCAGCATGGTGCGCAGCGAGGGCACCAGGGCGCTGTAGTTCTGCAGCGGCTCGCCCATGCCCATCATCACCACATTGCTGATCACGCGCTCCTCGGTGCCCAGGCGTTTGCGCAGGCTGTGCTCGGCGAACCAGAGCTGGGCGGTGATCTCGCCGGTATCGAGATTGCGGCTGAAGCCCTGGTGGCCGGTCGAGCAGAAACGGCAGCCCACCGCGCAGCCGGCCTGGCTGGAAATGCACAGCGTGCCGCGATCGTCTTCTGGGATGAAAACGGCCTCGACGGCATTGCCGGCGCCGACGTCAAACAGCCACTTGACCGTGCCGTCGGAGGAAAGATGTTCTGAAATGACCGGCAACGCAGCGATGTGCGCTCGGGTGGCCAGCTTGTCGCGCAGCGACTTGGCCAGGTCGGTCATCTGAGCAAAGTCAGATGCGCCCTTCTGATGGATCCAGCGGAAGAGCTGGGTGGCGCGGAAGCGCTTTTCATCCAGCTGCTCGCAAAACGCGGCCAGTCCGTCGAGATCGAACCCGAGCAGGTTCGTTGTTTCGGGCAGCGTGACCGCGTTCATTTGTGTTGCCTCTTGCTAACGGGCCTCAAGGCCAGGGCACAAGAGGCAGGGGGCCGTTGAATTAACGGCTGTAGACATTCATGCCGGGGAAGAAGAAGGCAATTTCTTGCGCTGCCGTTTCAGCGGCGTCCGAGCCGTGAACGGCATTGGCGTCGATGCTGTCGGCGAAGTCGGCGCGGATCGTGCCCTTCTCGGCCTTCTTCGGGTCCGTGGCGCCCATCAGGTCACGGTTCTTCAGGATGGCGCCTTCGCCTTCCAGCGCCTGGATCATCACCGGGCCGGAGACCATGAAGGAGACCAGGTCCTTGAAGAAAGGACGGGCAGCGTGCACGGCGTAGAAAGCTTCGGCTTCGCCTTGCGACAGGTGGACCATCTTGGCAGCGACGACCTTCAGGCCGGCAGCTTCAAAACGGGCGTAGATCTGGCCGATGACGTTCTTGGCCACGGCATCGGGCTTGATGATGGAAAGGGTGCGTTCGATAGCCATGGTTTTCTCCTGGAATTGGGGGCTGTGCAAAGCCTTCGATTGTACCGTGTCAGGGTGATCCTCTGTTGACAGAAGCCTCACCCCCGCCTAACGAATGGGCAATTGATGGGGCAAATCAGCGCTTGCGGCCACCGAAATTGCCGCCACCGCCGGAGCGACCACCGCCGCCACCGCCGCCGCTTCGGCCGCCGCCACCGCTGCGGCCACCACCGCCACCACCACCTCGGCCGCCACGGCGCAGGAACGCGTCGCCGCCGATATAGCCGACCGAGGTCTGCATCGGATCCGGTTCGCGCGGGCCATCACCCTTGCCACGGCCACGATTGCCCTCATGGCGGTCCGGCGCGCTGCCGCCGGCACCAAAGCCTTGCGGAATGCGCTTGCTGCCGGTGGCGAAGCGACGGTCGAAGGTCTGTTCCAGCGGGTTGATGTTGCGCGGCACGAAGTCGTCATCGTCCTCGTTGTGATCACGCGGTGCACGCTCTTCGAAGCGCTGCTCGGGCTGGCGCTGCGAAGGCTCGGGACGGCTCGGGCGCGGGCCCACGCCTGCCTGGCGACCATCGGCGCGGCGGTTGTTGTTGCCGCGCTGCTTCGGGTCGTTGCCACGCAGCGGCGGCTTGCCGCCTTGTTCAGCACGGTCGCCGCGCTGCTGATCATTGCGGTCACCGCGTTCCTGGCGCACATGACCAGCCAGGCGACGGATGACGCGCACATCGTCGTCACCCAGCTCCACCCAGACGCCACGCTTCAGGCCGCGCGGCAACACCACGGTGCCGTAGCGAATGCGCATCAGGCGGCTGACTGCCAGGCCCACCTTGTCGAAGAGCTTGCGCACTTCGCGGTTGCGGCCTTCGGTGATGACAACGCGGTACCAGTGGTTGACGCCTTCGCCACCACCGTCCTCAATGCTCTTGAACTGGGCCTTCTGGCCTTCGATGTCGACACCTTCAAGCAGGCGCGCCTTCTGCTCGGGCGTCAGCGTGCCCAGCACGCGCACGGCGTACTCACGCTCGACGCCGAAGCGCGGATGCATCAGCTGATTGGCCAGTTCGCCGCTGTTCGTGAACAGCAGCAGGCCTTCGGTATTCAGGTCCAGGCGGCCAACCGACTGCCACTTGCCCTGCTGCAGGCGCGGCAGGCGGCGGAACACGGTGGGGCGGCCTTCCGGGTCGTTGAAGGTGACGACTTCGCCAACCGGCTTGTGATAGGCCAGGATGCGCGGCGCCGGCGGCGTGATGCGGATGCGGATCTGCTTGCCGGCGACGCTGACACGGTCACCGAAGGAAATGCGCTGGCCGATGTGGGCCACTTCGCCGTTCACCTCGATCTTGCCTTCGGCAATCATGTCCTCGATGTCGCGGCGCGAACCGACACCGGCTTGCGCCAGCACCTTTTGCAGCTTCGGTGCGTCGGGGTCGGCGGCCAGCACGCGCTTGTTGTCAGGAACTTCTTCGCCCTCGGCCAGTTCGGGCGGCTCTTCGCCAGCGTCATAGGTGCCGGCCAGCACTTCGGCGAACAGCTCGCCAGCAGCGGCGGCCACTTCAGGCTCGACAGCCACGGCCATCTCGACCGCCTCGAAAGTGCGCTGGCCGCCTCGGCCACCCTCAGCACCTTCGGCGCCCTGCTGGCCCTCCACGGCATCACCCCCCTCGCCACGACCCTTGCGGCCGCGGCGGCGATTGCGGCCTCGGCCGCCACGGTCGTCGCCAAACTCATTGGCCTCGCCTTCGCCTTCATCGGCACCACCGGCACGAACGGGCTCGCCACCCTCGCTCGGCGCAGGGGCCGGCGGCGGGGCTTCGGGTTCAGGCGGGGCCGGCGCTGGCGGCGGCGCTTCAGGCGCTTCACCCGTCACGGCTTCGGCTGCGGGAGCTGCCGCCTTGCGCGGGGCGCGACGCTTGGGCGCCGGGGCTTCTTCGGTCACGGCGGCAACTGGCGCTTCAGCCGCTTCAGCCGCTTCAGCAGCTTCAGCCGCCTTCGCAGCAGCCGTCTTGCGCGGTGCGCGCGGCTTCACCGGTTTGGCTTCAGCGGCAGGCGCCTCGGCGGCTTCGCTAACAGGCGCAGCGGCCTTGGCCGGACTGCGGCGTCGCTTGGGAGCGGCCTCTTCGGGCGCGGCATCGCCAGCGGGCAGGTCGGCGGATTTGAGGTTGTCTTTGTTCATGCGTCAGCTTGCGCCGCGTTGGCGTCGTCAGACTCAGGGGCCGGCGAAGCCGGCGGTGGCAGAGCGTCGTCGCTGGGCGACGGCGCATCGGAAGAAGAATCAGTTTCAGTCTCGGCGGCCGGTTCGGCTGCCGATTCAGTCTCGGCGGCCGGTTCGGCTGCCCTCTCAAGTTCAGCGGCCGGCTCAGTTGCAGGCTCAGGTTCAGCGGCCGGTTCCGCAGCCACCTCGTCCAGCAGGGACGCCTGCATCTCCGGCGGCAGCTCCAGGCCAGCCAGGGGCTGACCACCCGCTTCCAGTGCTGGCAACTGCTCCAGACTGGACAGGCCCAGGTCGTCCAGGAACTGCCGCGTGGTGGCGTACAGCGCCGGGCGGCCCGGCGCTTCGCGGTGACCGATGGCATCGATCCAGCCGCGGTCTTCCAGCTGCTTGACGATCTGGCTGGAGACCACGACGCCGCGGATGTCCTCGATATCGCCGCGGGTCACCGGTTGCCGGTAGGCAATGATGGCCAGCGTCTCGAGCACGGCGCGCGAGTAGCGCTGCGGCTTCTCCGGGTGCAGGCGGTCCAGATATTCGCGCAGCTCGGGGCGGCTCTGGAAGCGCCAGCCACTGGCCACCGGCACCAGCTCGACGCCGCGACCTTCCCAGTCGCGCACCAGTTCATCGAGCAGGCTGCGCAGGGTGTCGGCGCCGAGTTCATCGGCGAACAGCGTTCGCAGCTCGCGCAGGGTCAGGGGCTGCTGGGCGCAAATCAGCGCGGTCTCGAGGACGCGCTTTGCATCCTGTGTATTCATTGACTCTCGTCAGCGTTCCCGTTGTTTGACGACGGTGGGCCCGCCGGTCTTGCTGGCGGGCGGTACTTCTCTGGGCCCGTGGGGCTGCGCCTGCGCCGCGCTCATGCATTCAGCGCGGAGGGAGGACAACGTCGGGGCGGGTGCTGAGCGCTTGGGAGCGGGCCCTACCGGGCTCGGTGGCAGCTTGCTCAGCGGTTTCGATGCGGTGCGGACCCGACCACCAAGGGCCGATCGCGACCAGGGTCGCATCGTTAAGGGTGCATTGTAGCCTGCCTCAGCCAGCGAGCTCTCCGAGGCGGGGTTCGGGCAAACCCAGGGTTGCCCAGGCGGCCTGCAAATCGGCCGGCAGAGGCGCCTCGAAAACCAGGGGCGCTCCGCTGATCGGATGGGCCAGGCTCAGCCGCGCCGCATGCAAGGCCTGCCGGGCCAGGCCCAGGGCCAGCACGCCGCCGTACAGCGGGTCAGACACCAGCGGATGGCCGCGTGAAGCCATGTGGACACGGATCTGGTGGGTGCGCCCACTGTGCAGCACGCAATGCACGGCACTGATGACGCGGGTCTCCCACGACTCGGTGCCGAGCGGGAAGACATCGGTGCGCGAAGGCTTGCCAGTGGCCAGCACGGCCATCTTGACCCGCGAGACCGGGTCGCGCTTGAGCGGCGCATCGATTTCCAGCGGCGCGAGCACCCGGCCATGGGCCAGGGCCAGGTACTCGCGGTGCACTTCACGCGCCGCGATCATCCGCGTCAAGGCGGTGACCGCCTCCAGCGTCTTGCCTACCACCATCAAACCCGAGGTGTCCTTGTCCAGGCGATGGACGATGCCGCCGCGCGGCAAGGTGGCGGCGCCCGCATGGTGCGCCAGCAGCCCATTCATGATGGTGCCCGACCAGTTGCCGGCTGCCGGATGCACCACCATGCCAGCCGGCTTGTTCAGCACCAGCAGGTGTTCGTCCTCGAGAACGATGTTCAGCTCCATGGGCTCGGCGCGGAAGGCCCGGCTCTCGGCCGTGGGCTGCAGGTCGATCTCGATCTGCTGGCCGGCCTGGACCTTGCGGGAGGCAGAGCTGGCCGCCTGGCCGTTGACGCGAACGCAGCCGCGCTCGATCAGGGACTGCAGGTGGTTGCGCGAGAACTCCGAAGCCATCTCGACCAGGCAGCGGTCCAGGCGCTGGCCATGCCAGGCCGGGCCGGCCTCGGCGCGCCGGCACTCGACCCCGTCTTCGGCCTCGGCTTCCTCGTTGCCCAGAACTGTCCCCAGGTCGATGCCCAGCTGGTCCATATAATCAGGTTTCCTATTTCTGCTTCGGGTCGGCGACGCCAGCCCCTCTAGGGATCATGAGTGAAAAATCGCTGGGGCATCTGAGCCCCAAGCATGCGTCGTCCAAGCAGCTGTCGCTGTCAAGGGGTGGCCGTCTGGCCGTCTGGCTGGTGGGCGCTGCTGCGCTGGCGCTGGCGGGCTGCTCGACCGAGCCCAAGGATGATCCGAATTCCCAGACCAGCCTGGATAAATTGTACGCAGAGGCCAAATCCGACCTTGAGGGCGGCGGCTATGACCGCGCGATCAAGACGCTGGAACGCGTTGAAGGCCGCGCGGCCGGCACGCTGATGGCGCAGCAGGCCCAGCTGGATCAGGCCTGGGCCAATTACAAGAGCGGTGAGCGTGCAGCGGCCATCACGGCACTGGACCGCTTCATCAAGCTCAACCCGTCCAGCCCGGCCATCGATTACGCGCTATATCTGAAGGGCGTTGTCAATTTCAACGAAGACCTGGGCCTGTTCGGCCGGCTGGCGAGCCAGGACGTCGCCGAGCGCGATCAGCAGGCATCGCGTGACGCGCTGCTGGCTTTCCGCCAGCTGGTCGACCAGTTCCCGAACTCGAAGTACGCCGAGGACTCCAAGGTCCGCATCGACTTCATCACCAATACGCTGGCGACCTACGAGGTCCACGTGGCCCGCTACTACTTCAACCGCAATGCCTTCGTGGCCGCGGCCAGCCGCGCGCAAAACGCGGTGACGGAGTTCCCGCGCGCACCGGCCGCCGAAGAGGCGCTGTACCTGATGGTGCAGAGCTACGACAAGCTGGGCCTGACCCCCTTGCGTGACGACGCTCAGCGCGTGCTGGTCAAGAGCTTCCCGCAAAGCAAGTTCCTGGCCCAGGACGACCCGGAGAAGAAGAAGGCCTGGTGGAAGTTCTGGTGAGCTGACAGGCCTGCTGAATCAAGCTGAATCATGAGAAGCGCGTGCCGGTCACGCGCTTTTTCATTGCTGTTGCTCGTGCGCCGCAGCCAGCTCCTGCAGCCAGTCCAGGGCCTCACCCTCCTCGGCCAGGCGGGTCATCGGCGGCAGCGCGTCGCGCAGCCGGCGGCCATAGTTCATGCCGGCCATGCGCGGGTCGCAGACGACCAGCAGCCCCCGGTCCCGCTCGCTGCGAATCAGGCGGCCGCCGCCCTGCTTCAAGGCAATGGCCGCCTCGGCAATGAAATAGTCGGCAAAGGCATTGCGGCCCGCGGCTTCAAGGCGCTGCACCCGCGCTTCGACGAGCGGGTCATTCGGCGGCGGGAAAGGCAGCTTGTCGATCAGCACGCATTGCAACGCGTCGCCGGGCACGTCGATGCCTTCCCAGAAGCTGGCGGAGCCCACCAGCACCGTCCGCGGGTCGGCCATGAACTGAGCCAGCAAGACGCGCTTGGTGGCGGTGCCCTGCTGCAGGACGCGGATGCCATCGCCCTGCTCTTCAAAAGCCTGGCGCAGGGCCTCGCCAATCGACTGCAGATTGCGCAGCGTGGTGGTCAGGACGAAGGTGCGGCCACCAAGTTCACGTGCACAGCGAGCCGCCAGTGCCGCCACCTCGGCCGGATGATCGGCTTCGCTCGGCTTCGGGAAGCGGCGCGGAATGTAGAGCCGCGCGTGACCGGCATAGTCGAAGGGGCTGCCCACCTTCAACACCGTGGCATCGTCCAGGCCCGCAGGCTCGGTGAACCAGCTCAGATGCTCGTCGTCACCCAGGGTGGCTGATGTGAACACCCAGGCCTTGGGCGGGCCGGCCAGTTGCTCCTGCATGGCCTGGCGAATGTCCAGCGGCGATTCGACCAGGCGCGCCTGCTGCGGGCTCAGGTCTATCCAGCGAACCGCGCCTTCTTCGGCCTTGTCGGCAAAGCCTTGGGCCAGCTTCTCGAGCTGCTCGGCGCGCTCATGAAGGCGCTGGAAATCCGGCGAGTTCTCGATCACCGTCGCCAGCGTCTCGCGCGCCAGCCGCGCCGCGTCGGCCACCTCGCCCAGGGCCTCGGCAAAGCCGGGCCGCTCGGCACGTTCCTTCCAGGCCAGCTTGAGCAGGCCGCGCACCTCGCGCCCATTGCCGGAGAGTGGCCCGGCGCACGCCAGTCGCAACTCGCGCGCCGCCAGTTCCAGCCGGCCATGCAGACCCTGCCAATCCTGGAGGCCCCGCGCCTGCGCCAGGCCCTGGCCCAGCACATCGCGGGCAAAGTCGAGCATCTGCGCCGTGCCCAGCATCGTGCCGAGGAACTGAACGCCGACCTCGGCCAGTTGATGCGCCTCATCGAACACCGCCAGCTCGACCGAGGGCAGGAGCTCGGCCACGCCGCTCTCGCGGAGCGCCAGGTCGGCAAAGAACAGGTGGTGGTTGACCACGACGATGTCTGCTTCCATCGCTTCGCGCCGCGCCTTGACGACGTAGCAGTCGCGGTAGTCGGGGCACTCCGAGCCCAGGCAGTTGTCACGGGTCGAGCTGACGATGGGGATGATCGGTGAGCGCTCGTCCAGGCCCTCCAGCTCGGCAAAGTCGCCGCTGCGGGTCTCCTGCGCCCAGCGCTCCACGCGCGCAAGCGCCAGCACCGCGCGCCGATCCGGCAACTCAGCACCCTGGCGCGCCTGCTTCAGGCGATGGGTGCAGAGGTAGCTGCCCCGGCCCTTCAGGAGCGCAGTGCGCACCGGCACATGCAGCGCCTCGCAAAGCCGCGGCAGGTCGCGGAAGAACAGCTGGTCCTGCAGATTCTTGGTGGCAGTGCTGATCAGCGCCCGGCTGCCGGACAGCAAGGCGGGCACAAGGTAAGCAAATGTCTTGCCGACGCCGGTGCCGGCCTCGACCACCAGCGTCTCGCGCCGGGCGACGGCGCGAGCCACGGCCTGCGTCATCTGCAGCTGCTGCGCGCGCGGTGAATAGCCCTCGTCTGCACGGGCCAGCGGGCCACCGGCGTCAAAGGCGGCGGCCACCCATTGCTCCAGCTCGCTGGGCGCCTCGGCCCCGGCGAGGACGGTGAGTTCAGGAGTCAACGGGAGTCCAAATCAGGCAGGTTCCTGGGGGGCGCAGGCAAGCTCCAGGCGGGCGATCTGGTCGCGCAGCGCGAGGCGACGCTTCTTCAGCCTTTGCAAGGCCAGTTCGTCCAGCGGCTGCTGGTCGGCCAGACGGTCGATCATGCCGTCGAGATCGGCATGTTCCATGCGAAGCTCGATCAGGCGGCGCGACAGCGAGTGAAGTTGTTCGTCCATGGCGGCTCAGGTTCGCGATTATAGTTTTGCATCGACGCGCACCTTGGAAATTGTTCCAAACGACATGACACGCAGCTCACCGGGCTTCAGGCTCAATGCCGCCACCGGCACCCACCGCGGCGACCGGCTCTACCAGCAGGACCAGGTCGAAGTGATCAGTCACCCGAGGGCGCCTGGCTGGATGCTCGCGGTGCTGGCCGACGGCATGGGCGGCAAGAGCGGTGGCCGCAAGGCGGCCGACCAGGTCGTCATGACGGCCCAGCAACTCTTCGACCGTTTCGTTCCCGACGAAGAAAACCCGGCCGAGATGCTGCGCCAGCTGGTCTCGGAAGCGCACCTGATGATCAAGCTGACGGCACTTTCCACCGAGGAAGAGCCGCACAGCACCATCGCCGCCTACATGGTGGGTGCGGATCGGCGCTGCTACTGGATTCATACCGGCGACTCGCGCATCTACCTGTTCCGCGGGCCGAACATGATCAAGCGCACCCTGGACCATTCCTATGTGCAGCGCCTGGTCGACGAAGGCCAGATCACCGAAGACGAGGCGATCAGCCATCCGCAGTCCAACCTGCTCACAGGTTGCCTGGGCACCGTGCAGGACCCGACACCGACCGAAGACCAGATCGAGCGGCTCGAGATCGGCGACAGCCTGCTCAGCTGCAGCGACGGCCTCTGGCACTACTACAACGAGCGCGAGCTCGGCACCGTGGTGCACAGCCTGCCGCCGCGAGAAGCGGCCGAGCTCTTGATCAGCAAGGCCCGCCAGCGCGCCAAGGGCAGTGGCGACAACCTGTCGATGAGCCTGGTGCGGCTGGACCCGATCAGCTGAAGCCGCAGACAGACTCAGTGGCGGCTTGTCGCTGAAGCAGCCGGCAGCGCCGCAATCGAGGCAGCAGTCGGCACAGGCAGGCTGGCGGAGGGCGTGCCGGCGCGGCGAGCATTGCGCTCCTGCACCGACTTGGCATGGGCAGCCAACGCAGCCTGCCTTCGCTGGGCCTGATATATGCGCTCGGCCGCCTGTTCTTCATCTTTCGCGAGCTTCTCTGCCCTGCGTGCTTCCAGCTCAGCCTGGGACCTGGCTACGCGCTTCGGTACGGCTGGCTGGCTGGCAGTCCGCGCCGGACGAACCGCCGGCGCCGAAGCCACCCCATCCATCTGGCGCACCGAGCTGCGCAAGGATTGGGCCAGGGCTCGATTGGCACGCTCTTCGTCGTCGAGGCTGCGCTCACGTTCAAGCAAAGGTTTCAGCCTGGAACGATGCTCGGCCATCGCCTTGTCGCGGCATTTGTTGACCTCGAACCGCTTGGCGCAATCGGCGAGTCGTTGCGCATGCAGGGCCTCCAGCTCATGCTGCTGTCGACGCAGCTGCGCGCGCTCGCTGTCCGTGTCTTCAGCGGGTCGCGACAGCGCCGGCAGGCAGGACGTGGCAAGCACCAACAGCAGCAGCAGATGGCGAGGCATGGGCAGCATGCTCCTCAGGTCAGCGAGGTATCGACTTCGCGCCGCTCCAGCGACAGGTATTCCTTGGACTGCATTTCCTGCAGCCGGGAGACGGTGCGCGGGAACTCATGCGCCAGCGGGCCCTCGGTGTAAAGCTGCTCAGGCGCCACCGCGGCCGAGATGATCAGCTTGACTCGGCGGTCGTAGAGCACGTCCACCAGCCAGGTGAAGCGGCGCGCCTCGCTGGCAAGACGCACCGGCATCTCAGGCACGTTCGCGAGGATCAGGGTATGGAACTGCGTCGCAAGCTCCAGGTAGTCGTTCTGCGAGCGCGGGCCACCACAAAGCGTAGCGAAGTCGAACCAGACCACACCGCCGGCTCGCCGCCGCGCACGCAATTCGCGGTGCTCGATGTGCAGGAGCGGGTCTTCGTCGCGCGCTTCGGCCAGCGACTCGAACGCTTGCGTCAACGCCGCGTCGGCCTTGTCGTCCAGCGGCGTGTGATACAGCTCCACATGCTCCAGCGAGCGCTGGCGGTAGTCGGTGCCATGGTCGACATTGATCACCTCGAGCTTCTCCTTCAAGAGCTCGATGGCTGGCAGGATGCGGTCCCGATGCAGGCCGTTGGGGTACAGCCCATCGGGATGGAAGTTGGACGTGGTGACGATGGACACGCGGTGCTTGAACATCGCGTCCAGCAGCCGGTGCAGGATCATCGCGTCGGTCACGTCGGCCACATGGAACTCGTCGAAGCAGATCAGGCGGAAGCGCTTGGCGATGCGTTTGCCCAGTTCCTCCAGCGGGTCGGCGATGCCTTTCAGGTCCTGCAGTTCGCGGTGCACCTCGCGCATGAACTCGTGGAAGTGCAGGCGGGTCTTGCGCGTCAGCGGCACGGCCTGGAAGAAGCAGTCCATCAGGAAGCTCTTGCCGCGCCCCACACCACCGTACATGTAGACGCCTCGCGGCAGCGGCGGGCGCATCAGCAGCTTGGTCACCGCGTTGCTGCGGCGGGCCTTGTAGTCGGCCCATTCATCCTGGCAGCGCTGCAGGGCCGCCACGGCGCGCAGTTGCGCCGGGTCGGCGGTGTAGCCGCGCTCTTTCAGGGTTTGCTGGTACAGCTCGGTGACCGAGGTCATGCGTCAGGATTCCAATAAAAAAGGGCGACCCGTGCCGCCCCTTGCTTCGTCTCAGACAAGCATTAGAAGTTGAGCGTGCGCTTGTCGATGGCCAGCGCCGCTTCCTTCGTGGCTTCGCTCAGTGAGGGGTGAGCATGGCAAATGCGCGCGATGTCCTCGGCCGAGGCCTTGAACTCCATCGCCACCACAGCTTCAGAAATCAACTCCGAAGCGAAGGGGCCGATGATGTGGACGCCAAGGATTTCGTCGGTCTTGGCATCGGCCAGGAACTTGACGAAGCCCTGCGTGTCGCCCAGCGCACGGGCGCGGCCATTCGCCAGGAAGGGGAACTGGCCGGCCTTGTAGGCCACGCCGTCAGCCTTGAGCTGCTGCTCGGTGCGGCCGACCCACGCAATCTCGGGGCTCGTGTAGATCACCCAGGGAATGGTGTTGAAGTTGACATGACCATGCTGGCCGGCAATGCGCTCGGCCACGGCCACACCCTCTTCCTCGGCCTTGTGCGCCAGCATCGGGCCACGCACCACGTCGCCGACCGCCCAGACATTGGGCAGGTTGGTCTTGCAGTCCGCGTCCACGACGATGGCACCGCGCTCGTCCAGCTTCAGGCCCACGGCCTCGACGTTCAGGCCGATCGTGTTCGGCACTCGGCCGATCGAGACGATCAACTTGTCGACATCCAGCTTCTGCTCGGCACCCTTGGCATCGGTGTAAGCCACCGACACGCCGCCCTTGCCGGACTTGACTTCGCTGATCTTGACGCCCAGCTCGATCTTCAGGCCCTGCTTCTTGAACAGCTTGGCCGCTTCCTTGGCGACCGACTCGTCGACCGCCGCCAGGAAGGCCGGCAGCGCTTCCAGCACCGTAACTTCGGCGCCCAGGCGACGCCAGACCGAACCCATTTCCAGACCGATCACGCCGGAACCGATCACGCCCAGCTTCTTGGGCACGGCGCCGACGCGCAGGGCGCCGTCGTTCGAGAGGATGTTCTCCTCGTCGAAGGCAGCGCCGGGCAGTGCACGGGCATTGGAGCCGGTGGCCAGCACCACATGCTTGGCCAGCACGGACTCTTCGCCCGCCTTCAGCTCGTACAGGCCGTCCTTGGCGGCGACGAATGAGCCGCGGCCGTGGAAGAACGCCACCTTGTTCTTCTTGAACAGGTAGAGGATGCCGTCGTTGTTCTGCTTCACGACGGTGTCCTTGCGGGCCAGCATCTTGGCCACGTCCATCTTGACCTCGCCGGTCGAGATGCCATGGTCCGCGAAGTGATGCGTGGCGTGCTCGAAGTGCTCGCTGGACTGCAGCAGGGCCTTCGAAGGAATGCAGCCCACGTTGGTGCAGGTGCCGCCCGGGGCCGGGCCGCCAGCCGCGTTCTTCCACTCGTCCACGCAGGCCACGTTGAAGCCCAGCTGGGCCGCGCGGATGGCCGCGATGTAGCCACCAGGGCCGCCGCCGATGACGACGACGTCGAATTGCTTAACAGCGCTCATGAATCGTCTCTCGGCTTAGATGTCGAACAGCAGGCGGGCCGGATCTTCCAGCGCCTCCTTCATCGTGACCAGACCCAGCACGGCTTCGCGGCCGTCGATGATGCGGTGGTCATACGACATCGCAAGGTAGTTGATCGGGCGCACGACCACCTGGCCGTTCTCGACCACGGCGCGGTCCTTGGTGGCGTGCACGCCCAGGATGGCCGACTGCGGCGGGTTGATGATGGGCGTCGACAGCATGGAGCCGAAGGTGCCGCCGTTGGAGATCGAGAAGGTGCCGCCGGTCAGGTCGTCCAGGGAGATCTTGCCTTCCTTGGCCTTCTGACCGAACTCGGCAATCTTCTTCTCGATGTCGGCAAAGCTCATCTGGTCCGCATTGCGGATGATGGGCACGACCAGGCCGCGCGGCGAGCCGACGGCGATGCCGATGTCGAAGTAGCCGTGATAGACGATGTCGTTGCCGTCCACCGAGGCGTTCAGCACCGGGTACTTCTTCAGAGCAGCAACAGCGGCCTTGACGAAGAAGCTCATGAAGCCCAGCTTGACGCCGTGTTCCTTCTCGAACTTCTCCTGGAACTTCTTGCGCATCTCCATCACCGGGGCCATGTTCACTTCATTGAACGTGGTCAGGATGGCGTTGGTCGATTGCGATTGCAGCAGGCGCTCGGCGACGCGAGCACGCAGGCGCGTCATCGGCACGCGCTGCTCGGGGCGATCGCCCAGGTTTTGCGAGATCGGTGCGGCAACCGCCGGCAGCGGCTTGGCCACGGCGGGCGCAGCGGCGACAGCCACCGGAGCGGCGACAGCAGCCTTGGCGCCACCAGCCACGGCGGCCAGCACATCACCCTTGGTGACACGGCCGTCCTTGCCGGTGCCGGAAACATCGCCGGTCGACAGATTGTTGTCGGCCAGCAGCTTGGCAGCGGCGGGCATGGCCACATCACCCTTGCCGGCAGCGGCCGGCGCAGGAGCGGCCGGCGGCGGCGCAGCAGGGCCAGCAGCGGCGGCAGGAGCGGCCACAGCACCGGCCTTGCCTTCGCTGTCGATGCGCGCGATGACTTCTTCGCTGACGACGCTGGAGCCGTCGGCCTTGACGATTTCAGCCATGACACCGGCGGAGGGCGCCGGCACTTCCAGCACGACCTTGTCGGTTTCGATCTCGACCAGGATTTCATCGACAGCCACGGCTTCACCGGGCTTCTTCTTCCAGGTCAGCAGCGTGCCTTCGGCAACGGACTCGGACAACTGGGGGACTTTGACTTCTACGATTGCCATGATTTGTTCTTTCGATTCTGTTCAGTACCGAGGCCGGCTCACTTGGTCAGGATGAAGCCCTTGAGCTTCGCGAAGGCCTGATCCAGCAGGGCCTTCTGCTGTTCCTGGTGCAGGTGCGCATAACCGCAGGCCGGCGATGCCGAGGCCGGGCGGCCGGCGAAACCGAGCTTCTGGCCGTCAAGCATGTTCTCGTGGATGTAGTGCTGCACGAAGAACCAGGCACCCTGGTTCTGCGGCTCGTCCTGGCACCACACGATGTCGGTCGCGTTCGGGTACTTCTTGATCTCGGCGGCGAAAGCCTTGTGCGGGAAGGGATAGAGCTGCTCGACGCGGATCACCGCAACGTCGCTGGCCTTCTTCTCATCGCGCTTCTTGACCAGGTCGTAGTAGACCTTGCCCGAGCAGGCGATCACGCGCTTGACCTTGGCGGCGTCGATGCCGGCATCCTGCTCCCCGATCACCGTCTTGAATTCACCCTTGGTGAAGTCAGTCAGCGGCGAGGTGGCGTCCTTGGCGCGCAGCAGGCTCTTCGGCGTCATGATGACCAGCGGCTTGCGGAACATGCGCAGCATCTGGCGGCGCAACACATGGAAGATCTGGGCCGCATTGGTCGGCTGCACGATCTGCATGTTGTTGTCTGCAGCCAGCTGCATGAAGCGCTCCAGGCGGGCCGAGCTGTGCTCGGGGCCCTGGCCTTCATAGCCGTGCGGCAGCATCATCGTCAGGCCGTTGGAGCGGCCCCACTTCACTTCGCCGGAGGCGATGAACTGGTCGATGACGACCTGCGCGCCGTTGACGAAGTCGCCGAACTGGGCTTCCCAGATGGTCAGCGTGTTCGGCTCTGCTGCGGCGTAGCCGTACTCGAAGCCCAGCACCGCCTCTTCCGACAGGATGGAGTCGATGACGGTGAACGGAGCCTGGCCGTCGGCAACGTTCTGCAGCGGGATGTAGGTGCCGTCATCCCAGTTCGCACGGTTCTGGTCGTGCATGACCGCATGGCGGTGGGTGAAAGTGCCGCGGCCGCTGTCCTCGCCAGACAGGCGCACCGGATAACCCGACGCGACCAGCGATGCAAACGCCATCGATTCGCCCATGCCCCAGTCCACATTGGTCTCGCCACGGCCCATCGCAGCGCGGTCGGCGTAGAGTTTCTGCACCAGGTTGTGAGCCGCAAAGTCCTTGGGCAGCGTCGTCAGCTTTTCAGCCAGGCGCTTCCATTCGGTGGCGGGAATGGCGGTGTCGCAGCTGTCCGTCCACTTCTTGCCCAGGAAGGGCGACCAGTCGGTGGCGAACTTGCTCTTGAAGTTGGTCAGCACCGGATCGACCGTGTGACGGCCTTCGTCCATGGCCGCACGGTACGCCTTGATCATCTCGTCCGGACCTTCGGCGCTCAGCACGTTCTGCGCGACCAGCTTGTCGGCGTAGACCTTGCGGGTGCCGGGGTGGGCACCGATCTTCTTGTACATCAGCGGCTGGGTCAGGGCCGGGGTGTCCTGCTCGTTATGGCCCAGCTTGCGGAAGCAGACGATATCGAGGACCACGTCCTTCTTGAACTCGGCGCGGTAGTCCATCGCCAGCTGCGTGGCCCACACGACGGCTTCCGGGTCATCGCCATTCACGTGCAGCACCGGCGCCTCGATCATCTTGACGACGTCGGAGCAGTACCAGGTCGAGCGCAGGTCGCGCGGGTCGCTGGTGGTGAAGCCGATCTGGTTGTTGATGACGATGTGGACCGTGCCGCCGGTGCGATAGCCACGGGTCTGGGCCATGGCCAGCGTTTCCTGCACGACGCCCTGGCCACCGAAGGCCGCGTCACCGTGCACCAGCACCGGCAGCACCTGGGCTCCAGCGGTGTCGCCACGGCGGTCCTGACGGGCGCGCACGCTGCCTTCCACGACCGGGTTGACGATTTCCAGGTGGGACGGGTTGAAGGCCAGCGACAAGTGGACCGGGCCGCCCGCGGTGGACACGTCGGAGCTGAAGCCCTGGTGGTACTTCACGTCACCGGCGGGCAGGTCCTCGGAAGCCTTGTGCTCGAACTCGGCGAACAGATCCTTGGGCATCTTGCCCAGCGTGTTCACCAGCACATTCAGGCGGCCGCGGTGGGCCATGCCGATGACGATTTCCTGCACGCCGCGCTCGCCGCCGCGCTTGATCAGTTCGTCCATCGCGGCGATGAAGCTCTCGCCGCCTTCCAGCGAGAAGCGTTTCTGGCCGACGTACTTGGTGTGCAGATAGCGCTCCAGGCCTTCGGCGGCCGTCAGGCGCTCCAGGATCGCCTTCTTCTTCTCGGCGCTGAAGCTGGGCTTGCTGCGGGCCTTTTCCAGGCGCTCCTGCCACCAGCGCTTCTCGGCCGGGTCGGAGCCGTGCATGAACTCGGCGCCGATGGAACCGCAGTAGGTTTCACGCAGCGCCTGCACGATCTCGCGCAGGGTCATGGTCTCGCCACCGAAATAGCTGTTCACGGCGCTGAACGAGATGTCCATGTCGGACTCGGTCAGGTCATAGAACGCAGGGTCGAGTTCGGGAATCTTGGGGCGCTCGGCGCGCTTGAGGGGGTCCAGCTCCGCCCAGCGATTGCCGAGGAAGCGGTAGGCCGCGATCAGCGACTGAACGTGAACCTGCTTGCGGGCAACGGCGAGATCGGCGCTGCTGGCCTTGTTGGCGAAGGCGTTGGCCTTGGCGCGCTGCGCGAACGATTCGATGACCGGCGCATGGGCCACATCGCGGGCCTCGGTGCCATCCGTCGCGGGGACATGTTGGAGCGCATCGAAATACGCACGCCAGTTGTCGGGCACGGAGCCCGGGTTGTCGAGGTAGGCCTCGTACATCTCTTCGACGTAGGGCGCATTGCCCCCGAACAGGTACGAGTTGGACCTGTATTGCTGCATCATTTCGCTCACCTCTTACCCCGGCTTCCAGGGATTTGGCTGGTTGATAAACCTTCCGCGACACGGCTCGACCGATTGGCGGATTGCGACCCACCTTTGCTGTTGCGGGCAAAAGGGACGGGAAGGACCATAAGTCTCAGGGCACGCACTTTAGCACTGCCAGCCGCTCCAGACCGACCCCGGCGACCCGATTTGTGCGGCAGGATTTGGCATTGGCTAGCTTCCACCGCTCATCTCATGCCCGCTGCCAGACAAGGCTCGCCTTCATGCCTGCGGAGGCGCCAAACGTTTGCGATCCAAGCTGCCATGGCCTAGACTTCGTCCCTGCACGGTCAGGCCCCGCCTTTGAATGGCCTGCCGTCGGGACACAGATCAGGAGTTCCCATGCAAGTTCGAGTCGTCGACTACCGCGCCGCAGACGCCGCGGAACAATTCACCCGCTCGCTGCACGAAACCGGCTTCGGCGTGCTGATCAACCATCCGATCCAGCAGGCCCTGGTCGAGAAGATCTACGCCGACTGGCTCGCCTTCTTCGGCACAGAAGAGAAGCACCAGTTCGCCTTCTCCAAGGAAAAGCAGGACGGCTACTTCTCCACCGAGATCTCTGAGACCGCCAAGGGCGCGACGCAGAAGGACATCAAGGAGTACTTCCACATCTACCCCTGGGGCCGGGTGCCGGCTCAATTGAAGGCAGATGCGGACTCCTACTACAAGCAGGCCAATGAGCTGGCTGCAGAACTGCTGTCCTGGGTCGAGCGCTACACGCCACCCGAGATCGCCAAGAGCTACCGCGAGCCGCTGTCCCACATGATCAAGGACAGCACACAGACCCTGCTGCGCGTGCTGCGCTACCCGCCACTGACCGGCAACGAGCCGGCCGGCTCGATTCGCGCAGCCGCACATGGCGACATCAACTTGCTCACCATCCTGCCCGCCGCCAATGAGCCCGGCCTGCAGGTGCAAGGCATGGACGGAGCATGGTTCGATGTGCCTTGCGACTTCGGCATGCTGATCATCAATATCGGCGACATGCTGCAGGAGGCTTCCGCGGGCTATTACCCCTCGACCCAGCACCGCGTGGTCAACCCGACCGGCGAAGGTGCCAAGAAGAGCCGCGTCTCGCTGCCGCTTTTCCTGCACCCGCGCAACGAGGTGGTGCTGTCGGACCGCTACACCGCCCACAGCTATCTGGAAGAGCGCCTGCGTGAGCTGGGCGTCAAGAAGTAGACGACTTCTGCCCGGTCAAACGCCGCTTCATCGAAGCGGCGTTTCTTATTGGCACCGCTACATTGCGGCATGGCCCAGCAACGCGTCATCCTGATACAGCCGCAAGCCCCGCCAAAGCCCGCCTTTGGTGCGCCCTGCAATGGCTGCGGCGTCTGCTGCCTGGCCGAACCCTGCCCGGTCGGCATGCTGCTGAGCCTGAAGCGGCACGGTGCCTGCGTGGCACTTCGCTGGGATGAAGCGGCGTGCCGGTATGTCTGTGGTGCCCTGCTTGCCGCGCCTTGGCCCGTGAACAAGCTGATGCAACGCTGGATTGCCGCCGGTGCCGGCTGCGACGCCGACTTCGAGGCCAGCGCCCCGGGCAAGCCCTAGCCTTTGCCTGAGGGTCGGCCGCTAGCATCCATCGTCAATGAATGGATGGAGTGAGCCTGTGCCAAAGACCTGGAAGTTCGCCGCCCTGCTGGCCCTTGGCATCGCCATGGGTACCCAGGCAGCCACGCTGCGCTGGGGCGCGCAGAACGACATCCTGTCGATGGATCCGCATTCGCAGAACCACACGACGACCACCGCCATCCTGATGCATGCCTACGAAGGCCTGACCCGCTACGGCCCCAAGTACGAGCTGGAACCTGCCCTGGCCACGAAGTGGACCTTCATCTCGCCGACCCAGGTGCGCTTCGAGCTGCGCAAGGGTGTCAAGTTCCACGACGGCACGCCGTTCACCGCCGACGACGTGGTGTTCAGCTTCAACCGCATCCGCCAGCCCCAGGGCACGATGCAGATCTACGTCACCGGCATCAAGGAGATCCGCAAGCTCGGCGAGCACGAGATCGAGATGTTGCTGGATGCGCCCAGCCCGCTGCTCTTGAGGAACATCGTCGACTTCCGCATTGTCAGCAAGCCCTGGGCCGAGAAGAACAAGTCGGTCAATGTGCAGGACTACAAGAGCAAGGAAGACAACTACGCCTCGCGCCATGTGATGGGCACCGGCCCATACAGGATCACCGGCTGGAAGCCCGATCAGGTGGTGACGATGGAGCGCCACGCCGGCTGGTGGGACCAGCACCGCAACAACATCACCGAGGTGCAGTACCTGCCGATCAAGTCGGACGCCACTCGCGTGGCCGCCCTGCTCTCCGGCGGAGTCGATATCCTCACCGACCTGCCTACCCAGGATGTGGCGCGCCTGAAGGCCGACCCGAGGCTCAAGATGATCGAAGGGCCCGAGACCCGCACCATCTTTCTCGCCTTGGATCAGGGCAGCGATGAGCTGAAGGGCTCAAGCGTCAGGGGCAAGAATCCGTTCAAGGACAAGCGTGTGCGCGAGGCGCTGGGCATCGCCATCGACCGCGAAGCGATCAAGCGCAACATCATGCGTGGCATGTCCATCCCGGCCGCTCTGCTGGTGCCGCCCGGTGTCAACGGCAACACGCCTGAACTTGATGCCGCACCCAAGGCAGACATAGCGCGCGCCAAGGCGCTGCTGGCAGAAGCAGGCTACGGCTCCGGCTTCGAAGTTCCCTTGAACTGCCCAAACAACCGCTACGTCAACGATGAGGAGATCTGCGTCGCCATCGTCTCGATGTGGGCCAAGATCGGCGTGCAGGCCCGGCTCGCCGCCCAGCCGATGTCGCAGCACAGCCTGGCCTTCCAGCGCTACGAGACGCCGCTCTACATGCTTGGCTGGGGCGTGCCCACCGGGGACGCACAGTTCACCTTGCAGGCGATCACGCACACCCGCACCAGCGGGCCGGACGGCAGCTTCAACTACGCCAAGGTCAGCGACGCCAAGCTCGATCACTTGATCGACGCGATGAAGGTCGAGGTCGACGCAGCCAAGCGCAATGCGCTGATCAAGGAAGCGTTGACCCGAGTGCGGGATGAACACTTGTTCATCCCCATCCATCACCAGATCCGCCCCTGGGCCATGCGCGCCAATGTCGAAACGGTGCATCGGCCTGACGATAGACCCGAAGCCCGCTTTGCGAACATCAAGCCATGAAAACTTCACTGCTCTTCGCTGTCGCCCTGCTTGCATCCACCTGCGCGTCCGCTGCGCCCCTGCGCTGGGCCGCGCAGAACGACGTGCTGACATTGGATCCGCACTCGCAGAACCACAGCACCACCACCAGCCTGATGGCCCATGCCTACGAAGGCCTCACGCGGCTGGATGCCAAGTACGAGCCCGAGCCCTGTCTGGCCACCAAATGGACCATGCTCTCGCCCACGCTGTGGCGCTTCGAGCTGCGCAAGGGTGTGAAGTTCCACGACGGCTCACCCTTCACGGCCGACGACGTGGTCTTCAGCCACGGCCGCGTGATGCAGCCCCAGGGCAATATGCAGATCTACGTCACCGGCATCAAGGAGGTGAAGAAGATAGACAGCAACACGATCGACCTGGTGCTCTCTGCGCCTACGCCGCTGCTGCTGCGCAACCTGCCGAACTTCCGCATCATGTCGAAGAGCTGGGCCGAAAAGAACAAGGCGCAGAACACGCAGGACTACAAGGCCAAGGAAGACAGCTACGCCTCGCGCAATGCGATGGGTACCGGACCGTACAAGATCGTCAGCTGGCAGCCCGACCAGAAGTTGTCCATGGTGGCCAATGAAGACTGGTGGGACCTCAAGAACCGCGGCAACGTGACCGAGATCAGCTACCTGCCGATCAAGTCAGACTCGACCCGCGTGGCGGCGCTGCTGGCGGGCGACGTGGACCTGCTCACCGACCTGCCCACGCAGGACGTGGCCAAGCTGCGCACCGATGCGCGCCTGAAAGTGATCGAGGGCGCCGAGAACCGCACCATCTTCATCGCCATGGACCTGGGCAGCGACGAACTCAGGGGCGCCAGCGTCAAGGGCAAGAACCCGTTCAAGGACAAGCGGGTGCGCGAGGCCCTGTCCATTGCCATCGACCGCGAGGCGATCAAGCGCACCATCATGCGCGGCCACTCGATCCCTGCGGCGCTGATGGTGCCGCCCAGCGTCAACGGCAACACGCCGGACATCGACACGCCGGCAAAGCCCGACCTCGCGCGCGCCAAGGCACTGCTGACCGAGGCAGGGTATGGCTCGGGCTTCGAAGTGCCCTTCCATTGCCCCAACAACCGCTATGTGAACGACGAGGAGACTTGCGTCGCCGTCGTCTCGATGTGGGCCAAGCTGGACATCAAGGCGCGCCTGATCGCCGCGCCCTGGTCGCAGCACACCCAGACCTACCAGCGCGGCGAGGCGGCGCTCTATCTGCTGGGCTGGGGTGTGGCCACCTTCGATGGCCAGTACACGCTGCAGGACATCATCCGCACCCGCACGACCGGGCCTGATGGCCACTCCAACTTCTCCAAGGTCAGCGACGCCAGGATCGACCAGCTGGTCGATGCAATGAAGGTCGAGACCGATGTGGCCAAGCGCAACGCCCAGATCCGCGAGGCGCTGCTGCGCGTGCGGGACGAGGTGTTATTCATCCCCCTGCATCACCAGATGCGGCCTTGGGCCATGCGGGCCAATATCGAGGCGCCGCACCGCGCCAACGACAGCCCGCTGAGCTGGCGCACATACGTCAAGTGATTCAGTTCAGCTGAGACTCAGTCGCTTGCGCGCCGCCTGGTATTCGCGTGCCAGGCGCTGCACCAGTTGCGCCGCAGGCACCACCTCGCGCACCGCGCCGATGCCCTGACCACTGCCCCAGATGTCCTTCCAGGCTTTCTTGGCACCAGCGCCGCCGAAGTCCATGGTCTTCACATCGCCTTCGGGCAGGTTTTCCGGGTCCATGCCGGAGGCCACGATGGAGCCACGCAGGTAGTTGCCGTGCACGCCGGTGAACAGGCTGCTGTAGACGATGTCGTCGCTGTTGCTGTCGACGATCATCTGCTTGTACTCGGCCGGCGCGCGCGCCTCTTCTGTGGCAATAAAGGCAGAACCGATGTACGCGAAGTCGGCGCCCATCGCTTGCGCGGCCAGCACCGCATCGCCCGTGGCCATCGAGCCCGACAGCGCCAGCGGGCCGTCGAACCATTCGCGGATCTCCTGGATCAGCGCGAACGGGCTCTTCACGCCGGCATGGCCGCCAGCGCCTGCAGCCACGGCGATCAGGCCGTCGGCGCCTTTCTCGATGGCCTTCTTCGCGAACTTGTTGTTGATGATGTCGTGCAGCACGATGCCGCCCCATGCATGCACCGCCGCGTTCACGTCTTCGCGCGCGCCGAGGCTGGTGATGATGATGGGCACCTTGTACTTTGCGCACAGGGCCATGTCGTGCTCAAGCCGGTCATTGCTCTTGTGCACGATCTGGTTGATCGCGAAGGGCGCAGCCGGCTTGTCCGGGTTGGCCGCGTTGTAGGCCGCCAGCTCGGTGGTGATCTCGATCAACCACTCTTCGAGCAGCTCGGCTGGGCGCGCATTGAGTGCCGGCATCGAGCCGACCACGCCGGCCTTGCACTGGGCAATCACCAGCTTGGGATTGCTGATGATGAACAAGGGCGAGCCGATGATGGGCAGCGGCAGGTTTTGCAGGATGGGGGGCAGGGCCACGTACAGCTCCGGGTTCTGAAAGGCGCTTAGAAGGAGTCCAGGGCCATCGCGGTGACGCTGTCCGCGCCTTCGACGATGGCATTGCGCAGCGCGCCGCAGCGCGGCAGGATGTGCTCTGCGTAGAAGCGCGCGGTAGCGATCTTGGCGGCCATGAATTCGGCGTCCTCGCCGAGCATGTCTTCCGCCACGATCAGCGAGCGCGCCAGCTGCCAGCCGGCCACCAGGTTGCCAGCCAGCATCAGGTAGGGCACCGAGCCCGAGTAGGCCGCGTTCGGGTTGGCCTTGCCTTGCGCGGCAATGAAGTCCACCGATTGCAGATAGGCCTCGCGAGCCGCTTTCAAGCGCTTGGCCACTGACTGCGATGCAGCGCTGCTGCGCGCAGCCAGCTCGCCCTCGGTCTTCTCGACCTGCGCCGCCACGGCCTTGGCCAGCGTGCCGCCATCGCGCGTGGTCTTGCGACCTACCAGGTCATTGGCCTGAATGGCGGTCGTACCTTCGTAGATGGTCAGGATCTTGGCGTCTCGGTAGTACTGGGCCGCGCCGGTTTCCTCGATGAAGCCCATGCCGCCATGCACCTGCACGCCGAGGTCCGTCACCTCCAGGCTCATCTCGGTGCTGTAGCCCTTGACCAGGGGCACCATGAATTCATAGAAAGCCTGGTTCTGCTTGCGCGTCTCGGCATCTTCATGGTGATGGGCCGCGTCATAGGCTGCGGCAGCGACGATGGACATCGCACGCGAGCCTTCGGTCAGCGAGCGCATCGTCATCAGCATGCGGCGCACATCGGGGTGATGAATGATGGTGGCGGCACCGGGCTTGGAGCCATCGACCGGGCGCGATTGCACGCGGTCACGCGCATAGGCCACCGCATGCTGGTACGAGCGCTCGGCAACCGCAATGCCCTGCACGCCCACGCCGAAGCGGGCCGCGTTCATCATCACGAACATGTACTCGAGGCCGCGGTTTTCCTGGCCGACCAAATAGCCCACGGCGCCGCCATGATCGCCGAACTGCAGCACGGCCGTCGGGCTCGCCTTGATGCCCATCTTGTGCTCGATCGACACGCAATGCGCATCATTGCGCGCACCCAGCGAGCCATCGGCATTGACCATGAACTTCGGCACGATGAAGAGGCTGATGCCCTTCACGCCTTCGGGCGCTCCGACCACGCGGGCCAGCACCAGATGGACGATGTTCTCGGCCATGTCGTGCTCGCCATAGGTGATGAAGATCTTGGTGCCGAAGATCTTGTAGGTGCCGTCCGCCTGCGGTTCGGCGCGGGTGCGCACGGCCGCCAGGTCCGAGCCGGCTTGCGGCTCGGTGAGGTTCATCGTGCCCGTCCAGCTGCCGTCGATCAGGTGCGGGATGTAGGTGGACTTCTGCTCGTCGGAGCCGGCCGTCAGCAGCGCTTCAATCGCGCCATCCGTCAGCAGCGGGCACAGCGCGAAGCTCAGGTTGGCGCTGTTGACCATCTCGCCACAGGCGGCGCCAATGGTCTTGGGCAGCGCCTGGCCGCCGTACTCGGCCGGATGCTGCAGGCCTTGCCAGCCGCCTTCGGCGAACTGGCGGAAGGCCTCCTTGAAGCCCTTGCTGGTGAAGACATTGCCGTCCTTCCAGTAAGAGGGGTTCTTGTCGCCTTCGACGTTGGTGGGTGCCACCACGTCTTCATTGAGCTTGGCACATTCCTCGAGCACTGCCTGCGCGGTGTCGACACCGTAGTCAGCGAAGGCGGGAATCTGCTCGGTCAGGGTCTGCAGGCCGGCGAGATGCTGCATGTCGAACAGCATGTCTTTGACGGGGGCGCGGTAGCTCATGGCTTGGTCTCCAGATACGAAAAGGCGCCGCAACCCTTGGGGAGGCGGCGCCTGTGAGGCTGTCTCTCTCGGGGAAACGTGATTACAGGCTGGCGACCAGTTCGGGCACGGCCGTGAACAGGTCAGCCTCAAGGCCGTAGTCGGCCACCGAGAAGATCGGGGCTTCCGGATCCTTGTTGATCGCGACGATCACCTTGGAGTCCTTCATGCCGGCCAAATGCTGGATCGCGCCGCTGATGCCGGCGGCGATGTAGAGCTGGGGCGCAACGATCTTGCCGGTCTGGCCCACTTGCCAGTCGTTCGGCGCGTAGCCCGCGTCCACCGCAGCGCGCGAGGCACCGAGGGCAGCGCCCAGCTTGTCGGCCAGCGGCGTCAGCACCTCATTGAACTTGTCGCTCGAACCCAGGGCGCGGCCACCCGAGACGATGATCTTGGCGGCGGTCAGCTCGGGGCGGTCGCTCTTCGTGACCTCGCGGCCAACGAAGGTGCTCTTGCCACTGTCGGCGGCGCCGGCAACGGTTTCAATGGCAGCGGCGCCACCCTCGGCGGCGGCCGGGTCGAAGCCGGTGGTGCGCACGGTCAGCACCTTGGTGGCGTCGCTCGATTGCACGGTGGCGATGGCGTTGCCGGCGTAGATCGGGCGCACGAAGGTGTCGGCGCTGACGACCTTGGTGACGTCGCTCAACTGAGCAACGTCCAGCAGCGCAGCCACGCGAGGGGCGACGTTCTTGCCCGAGGCCGTGGCCGGGAACAGGATGTGGCTGTAGCTGCCGGCAATGGCGATCACCTGGGCGGCCAGGTTCTCGGCCAGGCCGTCGGCCAGATGGGCGGCGTCGGCGTGGATCACCTTGGCCACGCCGGCGATCTGCGCGGCAGCGGCGGCGGCAGCAGTGGCGTTCGAGCCGGCCACCAGCACGTGCACGTCGCCACCGCAGGCCACGGCGGCCGTGACGGTGTTCAGCGTGGCGCCCTTGATGGAGGCGTTGTCGTGTTCAGCAATTACCAGAGCAGTCATCTCAGATCACCTTCGCTTCATTCTTCAACTTGTTCACCAGGGTGGCCACGTCCGGCACCTTGACGCCAGCGCCGCGCTTGGCAGGCTCCTCGACCTTCAGCGTCTTGATACGCGGGGTCACGTCCACGCCCAGGTCGGCCGGCTTGACGATGTCGAGCTGCTTCTTCTTGGCCTTCATGATGTTGGGCAGCGTGACGTAGCGCGGCTCGTTCAGGCGCAGGTCGGTGGTGACCACGGCCGGCAGGGAGAGGCTCACGGTTTCCAGGCCGCCATCCACCTCGCGGGTCACGGCCACCTTGCCGTCGGCCACTTCCACCTTGGAGGCGAAAGTGCCTTGCGGCAGGCCGGTCAGCGCAGCCAGCATCTGGCCGGTCTGGTTGCAATCGTCGTCGATGGCCTGCTTGCCCAGGATCACCAGCTGGGGCTGCTCCTTGTCAACCAGGGCCTTCAGGATCTTGGCCACGGCCAGCGGCTGCAGCTCGGCGTCGGTCTCGACCAGGATGGCGCGGTCGGCGCCGATGGCCATGGCGGTGCGCAGGGTTTCCTGGCACTGCGTGACGCCGCAGGAAACAGCGATCACCTCGGTGACCACGCCCTTTTCTTTCAGGCGCACGGCCTCTTCGACGGCGATTTCGTCGAAGGGGTTCATCGACATCTTCACATTGGCGATATCCACGCCTGTGCCATCACTCTTGACGCGCACCTTGACGTTGTAGTCGACGACGCGTTTGACGGGGACCAATACCTTCATGGCAGCACTCCAGAGCCTGATTGACGTTAACGTTAAGTGGATTCTACGGGTGGCCGCAGGTGCGCCAGAGTCGCCCTGATGTCTTTCGAGGCCCAGGCCCGCAGAAAAATAGCACGATCGTTCGATTTTAAACACAAGAATCGCTGCACCGGCGAGCTTCGGGCTGCAAGTAGACTGCCGCCCTCAATGAAGCAAGCAGCAGCGTCTCCCAGCATTGGCGTGTTCGATTCCGGCCTCGGCGGCTTGACCGTGCTGCGGGAGCTGCGTCGGCAAATGCCGGAGGTGCCGCTGCACTACATCGCCGACACCGCTCATGCGCCCTACGGCCAACGCAGCCCGGATTTCATCCAGGCCCGCAGCCTGGCCTTGAGCGAGCACCTCCAGGCGAGCGGCGCCGCACTGATCGTGGTCGCCTGCAACACCGCGACGGCCCACGCGATCCAGGCCTTGCGCCAACGCTGGCCCTCCCTACCCTTCGTCGGCACAGAGCCGGGCATCAAGCCCGCCGTGGCCGTAAGCAAGGCCGCGCGAATTGGCGTGCTTGCCACGCCGGCCACGATCACCAGCGCGCGCTATCAAGATCTGCTGGCAAGGCATGCCGGCCAGGCCCAGGTCTTCAGCCAGGCCTGCCCTGGGCTTGTCGACCTGATCGAGGCCGGCGATCTCGAATCGCCAGCGCTCAACGCCTTGATCGACCAACTTTGCGCGCCATTGCGCGAAGCCCAGGTCGACACGGTGCTGATGGGCTGCACCCACTATCCCTTGGTGCAGAAGCAGCTTCAGGCAGCACTCGGATCACAAGTGCTGATGCTGAACATCGAAACCGCTGTCGCGCACCAGGCTCAGCGCTTGTGGCCCCATGGCGCGAGCGGCGCCGGCATGCGCATCGAGACGACGGGCGACGCTGTTGCCATGCAGCGCTTCGTGCAGCAGGTGCTGGGCTGGCAAACCCAGACTGTCGAGCCCGCCTCGGTCTAACGCGTGGCGCGGGCCATGCCGCGCTCCATGTCGATGCCGCGCAGGATGAGCCAGCCAATCACGAAGAAAAGGCCGGTGCCCAGAATCGCCAACCGGTGGTTGCCGCCGCTGATCCAGGTGATCAAGCCATAGCTCAAGGGGCCGATGATGGCTGCCAGGCGCGTGGCAAAGGTCCACAGGCCGAAGAACTCACCCAGGCTGGCTGGCGGTGCAAATGAGCCGGCCAATGCGCGGCCGCAACTCTGACTGGAGCCCATGCACAGGCCGGCAATCACCGCCGCCACCCAGAACAGGCCCGGGCCTTGTGCCAGATAGGCCATGCTGACCATCACGACCCAGCCGCCCAGCGTGATGGCCAGTGCATGCTTGTGCCCGACGCGATCCTGGAAATAGCCAAAGCCGAACGCGCCAACGGCCGAAGCGATATTGACCAGGAACACCAGCGCCATGGTCTGCGCCTGCTTGAAGCCCAACGCCTGTTCGGCATAGACCGCCGCCAGCGCGATCACCACCGAGATGCCGGCCTGGTAGCTGGTGCCGCAGGCCAGGAAGCGCAGGAACTCGGGATAGGCGCGCGCCCGCTGCCAGGATGCCCACAGAGGGGCCAGGCCCGATGCCTTGGGCAGCGCTGCATTGGGAACTGTGCGTTCGCGCAGCAGGACGAAGGTCGGCGCCGCCGCCAGCGCATAGATGCCGGCGGTGATGTACATCGTGATCGGCACGAACTCGGTGGCCGGAATTCCTGCCGCCTGCGCATGAAGCACATATGCGAGGCTCAAGCCCAGCGACAGCATGCCGCCGAAATAGCCAAAGGCCCAACCCCATCCCGAGACACGGCCCAGCGATTCGCGCCGCGCGAGCTCGGGCAGGAATGCGGCGATCAGCGATTCGCCGTAGGAATAGCAGCAGTTGGAAACGATGACCGCAAGACCTGCACCCCACAGTTCACCGCGGCCTGCAAGCCCAAGCCCGATCGTGCTGAACACGCAGCCGGCGGTGCTGATCAAGAGCAGGCGCTTCTTGGCCGCATGGCGATCCGCATGCGCGCCAATCATCGGCATGGTCAGCATCACGATCAGGCTGGAGACCGCTATCAGGAGCGTCCACAGCAAGGTGGCGGACGGGCTGTTCTCGGCGATCACGCTGACGAAGTAGGCGTTGTAGACCGCGGTCAGCACCACCGTCGTGTAGCCCGAGTTGGCGAAGTCATACATCGACCAGCCGAAGACCTCGCGCTTCTTCACGCCGTCGTTGAGAAGGCTTTGATCAAACAGTCCCACGCTCGACTCCTTGGCAGATCCCTGCGTCCTTGCAGCGCCCTGGCGACGCGGCCCGCAGTGTGGCACAGCGGCCTGCCGAATATCATCGCGCGCTAGTCACGGAGACCTTCATGCATTTGCTTCGCCCCAGCCGCCTTGCGGCGCTCGCCACCGCACTCATGTCTGCAATTGCGCTGGCCGCCGAGCCGCCGCTGCTGGCCATCAAGGCGGGGCGTCTTGTCGATGTCGAAGCCGGCCGCGTGCTCACCGACCAGGTGCTGCTGGTGCAAGGCGAGAAGATCAAGCGCCTGGGCGCAGCAAGCCAGGTCGCGATTCCAGCGGGCGCGCAAGTCATTGACCTGAGCCGCAGCACAGTGATGCCGGGCTTGATCGACGTTCACACCCACCTGACGGTCGACGCCAGGCAGCAAGGCTATTCGCAGCTCGGCATTTCTGACACCCGCGCCGCGCTTTACGGCGTTCGCGCTGCAAAGCTCACCTTGCTGGCGGGCTTTACCACCGTGCGCAACGTCGGCGCCAGCGGCTTCGGCGATGTGGCGCTGCGCGATGCAATCAACGATGGCGACTTCATCGGCCCGCGCATGCAGGTCTCGGCCTATTCGCTCGGCATTCAAGGCGGCCATTGCGACGACAACCTCCTGCCGGCCGAGTACAAATTCACCGGCCGCGGCGTGGCCGACGGCCCCTGGGCAGCGCGCGCCAAAGTGCGCGAGATGGTCAAGTACGGTGCTGATCTGATCAAGATCTGCGCCACCGGCGGCGTGCTCAGCAAGGGCGATACGCCCGGCGCGCTGCAGTACACGCCCGAAGAGATGGTCGCCATCGTGCAGGAGGCGCACAAGCTGGGCCGCAAAGTGGCCGCGCATGCGCATGGCGCGAGTGGCATCACCGAGGCCATCAAGGCCGGCGTCGACTCTGTCGAGCATGTCAGCCTGATCGATGACGAGGGCATCAAGCTCGCCTTGGCGCAAGGCACCTATCTGGTCTTCGACATCTACAACGACGACTACATCCTGAGCGAAGGCGAGAAAGCCGGCATGCTGCCCGAGTCCATCGAGAAGGAGCGCCAGATCGGCCAGGCCCAGCGCGAGAGCTTTGCCAAGGCCTGGAAGGCCGGGACGACGATGGCCTTCGGCAGCGACTCCGGCGTCTATCCGCATGGCGACAACGGCAAGCAGTTCGCCTACATGGTCAAGTACGGCATGACGCCGATGCAGGCGATCCAGGCGGCCACCATCAAGGCGGCAAAGCTGATGGCCTGGGATGACCGCGTCGGCAGCCTGAAGGCCGGCAAGTTCGCCGACATCATTGCGGTGCACCAGGACCCATTGGCCGACGTCAGCCGGCTCACCAGCATCGACTTCGTGATGAAGGGCGGCGAAGTCGTGAAAGCCAGCAGCGCCAAGCGCTGATGCCGGCACTGCGGGATATGGAGCATGTGCGGGACGGCAATGCGTGACTAGCATGGGGCATCACCGCTGCCGGGTAGAACCATGACCATCGCCAATGCCGACCTGCGGGCCGTGCAAGGAGTCTTGAATCGCCAAGCCATGCAACAGGCACTGGAAGCGGTGGCGCAAGCCACTCGCAGCTCAGGCCATTCGCTGGCGCTGCTGACACTGGATGTCGACCACTTCAAGGACTACCAGGACGAGCATGGCCCGACACAGGCCGAGCAGGTCCTGACCCAGCTTGCGATGCTCTTGCAGCAACTGCTGCCGCCTCGCGCCAGCCTGGCCTATATGGGCGCCGATGAGTTCGTCGTGATCCTGCCGGATGCCACCTTGGCGACCGCAGCCGAGTTGGGCGAGCGCCTGCGCGACCGGATCGCCAGTGCCCTTGCTCAGCTTGGCGGCTTGCGCCCGCTGACCGTGACCGTCGGCGCCGCTGCCAGCCCGCCGAACCAGGGTTGGCAGGCTTCCACGCTGCTGGCCTTGGCCGACGCGCGGATGACCTTCGCCAAGCGCCGACTGCCCCCCCACCACAACCTGGTCTGGGCCGGCACGCTGCCGTCTGATTGGTATCTGCGCCTGGAAGTGCAGGCCAGCGCCTGGCCGAGTCAATAAGCCAGCAAGCCACCAGGGCTGAGGCCCTTGTCGGTGGTGCCCAGGACGGGAATCGAACCCGTATGGCCTCGCGGCCGGCGGATTTTAAGTCCGCTGCGTCTACCAATTTCACCACCCGGGCGAGCGCGTGAGCGTGCGGCATTATCTCTGCCGCATCAGACGCACAAAGAAAAAAGGGAAGCCGCCAGGCTTCCCTTGATCTTCAAACTGGAGCGGGTAACGAGGCTCGAACTCGTGACCTCGACCTTGGCAAGGTCGCGCTCTACCAACTGAGCTACACCCGCATTTCACTCGATGTGTTGGTGACATCAAGTCCGGCGCGAACCGGCTTTTTTTGGAGCGGGTAACGAGGCTCGAACTCGTGACCTCGACCTTGGCAAGGTCGCGCTCTACCAACTGAGCTACACCCGCATGTCTTCTGGAGGCGCGGGCCGGAGTCGAACCGACCTACACGGATTTGCAATCCGGTGCATAACCGCTTTGCTACCGCGCCAGAGAATCCATCAATTCAATTTACCAGCATCTGGTGGTGCTGATAAAAATGGGAAGCCTGGGCTTCCCATCTATGTGCCTGGAGCGGGTAACGAGGCTCGAACTCGTGACCTCGACCTTGGCAAGGTCGCGCTCTACCAACTGAGCTACACCCGCTTAAGTGTTCAACACGTCTTTGCAGACTTGGCACCGGATTTTTAAAGTCCTGCGCCGTTCGCTGAAGCAGCTATTCTATACCGAATTTTAGACGTCGCGCAAGGCTTTGGGCCTTGCGCTCGTCAATCTCAGTGCGTCGCGGCGGGCGGCGCCACCACGGCAGCTTCCGCCTTGGCTGCGACAGCCGGCTCTTCATCGGGCAGTGGCGAAGGCATCGACTCAAGCGCCACTTCGAGCACACGATCAATCCAGCGCACCGGCACGATCTCGAGCTGGTTCTTGACGTTCTCGGGAATGTCCTGCAGGTCCTTGACGTTCTCTTCCGGGATCATCACGGTCTTGATGCCACCGCGGTGAGCGGCGAGCAGCTTTTCCTTCAGGCCACCGATGGCCGTCACTTCACCACGCAAGGTGATTTCACCGGTCATCGCCACGTCTGCACGAACCGGGATACCGGTCAGGGCCGACACAAAGGCCGTCGTCATCGCTGCACCTGCGCTCGGACCGTCCTTCGGAGTCGCGCCATCGGGCACGTGAACGTGCACGTCACGCTTCTCGAAGAGCTCGTCCTTGATGCCCAGGCGGCGAGCGCGTGAACGCACCACCGTGCGAGCGGCCTCGACCGATTCCTTCATCACGTCGCCCAGCGAACCGGTGCGGATGATGTTGCCCTTGCCCGGCATGGCGGTGGCTTCGATGGTCAGCAGATCACCGCCCACTTCGGTCCAGGCCAGACCGACCACCTGGCCGACCTGATTGGTCTTCTCGGCGCGGCCGAAGTCGTACTTGCGCACGCCCAGGAAGTCGTTCAGGTTGTCGTCTGTGACGACAGCCTGGCCTTCGATGGTCTTGAGCGCAATGCTCTTCACCACCTTGCGGCAGATCTTGGAGATCTCGCGTTCCAGCGAACGGACACCGGCTTCACGGGTGTAGTAGCGGATGATGCCGCGGATGGCCGACTCGGTGACGTCCATCTCCTCGTCCTTGACGCCATTGTTCTTGCGCTGTTTGGGCAGCAAGTAGCGCTGGGCGATGTTGACCTTCTCATCCTCGGTGTAACCCGACAGGCGTATCACTTCCATCCGGTCCAGCAGAGCCGGCGGGATGTTGAGCGAGTTCGAGGTGGCCACGAACATCACATCGCTCAGGTCGAAATCGACCTCGATGTAGTGGTCGCCGAAGGTGTGGTTCTGCTCCGGGTCCAGCACTTCGAGCAGGGCCGAGGACGGATCGCCCCGGAAGTCCATGCCCAGCTTGTCGATCTCGTCGAGCAGGAACAGCGGATTGCGCGTGCCGACCTTGGACAGCGACTGCAGCACCTTGCCAGGCATCGAGCCGATATAGGTTCGACGGTGGCCGCGGATCTCGGCCTCGTCACGCACGCCACCCAGGGCCATGCGAACGAACTTGCGGCCGGTTGCACGGGCCACCGACTGGCCGAGCGATGTCTTGCCCACGCCCGGGGGGCCGACCAGGCACAGGATCGGTGCCTTGACCTTGTCGACGCGCGCCTGCACAGCAAGATACTCAAGGATGCGGTCCTTGACCTTGTCGAGGCCATAGTGGTCTTCGTTCAGCACGTCCTCGGCATGCGAGAGGTCGTGCTTGATCTTGGTCTTCTTGCTCCAGGGCAGGCCGACCAGGGTGTCGATGTAGTTGCGCACGACCGTGGCTTCGGCCGACATCGGCGACATGAGCTTGAGCTTCTTGAGCTCGGCGTCTGCCTTCTTGCGCGCTTCCTTGGGCATGCGGGCAGCCTGGATCTTCTTGTCCAGCTCCTCCATGTCGGCGCCGTCTTCGCCGTCGCCCAGTTCCTTCTGGATGGCCTTGACCTGCTCGTTCAGGTAGTACTCGCGCTGGCTCTTCTCCATCTGGCGCTTGACGCGGCCGCGGATGCGCTTTTCCACCTGCAGGATGTCGACTTCATGCTCAAGCAGGTCCAGGAGCTTCTCGAGCCGCTTGGAGACTTCGGACAGGTCCAGCACCGCCTGCTTTGCATCGAGCTTGAGCGGCAGATGCGCGGCGATGGTGTCGGCCAGGCGACCCGCATCGTCGATACCCGCGATAGACGTGAGGATCTCGGGCGGGATCTTCTTGTTCAGCTTGACGTACTGGTCGAACTGCTGCGTGACAGCGCGACGCAGCGCCTCGACTTCCGGCTTGGTATCGACTTCGGGCGGGATCGGCAGCACGTCGGCGCTGAAGTGTTCTTCACCATCAGTGATGCGCTGGGTAGTAGCGCGCTGCAGGCCCTCGACCAGCACCTTCACGGTGCCGTCGGGTAGCTTGAGCATCTGCAGGATGCTGGAGACGCAGCCCACTTCGAACATGTCTTCGGGCTTGGGCTCGTCCTTGCCAGCGGCCTTCTGTGCCACGAGCATGATCTGGCGGCCGGCTTCCATCGCGGCTTCGAGGGCCTTGATCGACTTGGGGCGGCCGACGAACAGCGGAATCACCATGTGCGGAAACACCACCACGTCGCGCAGCGGCAGCAGCGGCAGTGTGATGGGTTCAGCGGGCAGTACGGGATGACCGGACATGAAAACCTCTCTTTCTCAGACCGATCTATGGCCTGAGAGAAAAATTGCAAGGCAGCGCTTGGGGGCTGGGCGGCTTTCGTGCGGTTGGGTCAGGCACTGGCCTTCGACTCGCGATAGACCAGCAGTGGCTTGGCATCCTCCTCGATGTTGTGCTCATCCAGAACAACCTTGGCCACGCCGTCGAGGGCGGGCAGTTCAAACATCGTATCGATCAGCGAATGTTCCATGATCGAGCGCAGGCCGCGCGCGCCGGTCTTGCGGGCCAGCGCCTTGCGGGCGATGGCGGCCAAGGCCGAGGGGCGCACTTCGAGTTCCACGCCGTCCATCGAGAACAGGTGCTGGTACTGCTTCAGCAAGGCGTTCTTGGGTTCGGTGAGGATCTGCACCAGCGCGTCTTCGGTCAACTCGCCCAGCGTGGCCACCACCGGCAGGCGGCCGACGAGCTCGGGGATCAGGCCGAACTTGATCAAGTCTTCCGGCTCGACCTCGCGGAACACTTCCGACACGCGACGTTCGCTCTTGCTCTTCACCGTGGCGCCGAAACCGATGCCCGACTTCTCGGAACGGTTCTGGATCACCTTCTCGAGGCCGTCGAACGCACCGCCGCAGATGAACAGGATGTTGGTCGTGTCGATCTGCAGAAAGTCTTGATTCGGGTGCTTGCGGCCGCCTTGCGGTGGCACCGAAGCCATCGTGCCCTCGACCAGCTTCAGCAAGGCCTGCTGCACGCCCTCGCCCGACACATCGCGTGTGATCGAGGGGTTGTCGGCCTTGCGCGAGATCTTGTCGATTTCGTCGATGTAGACGATGCCGCGCTGGGCGCGCTCAACGTCGTAATTGCAGTTCTGCAGCAGCTTCTGGATGATGTTCTCGACGTCCTCGCCCACGTAGCCGGCTTCGGTCAGCGTAGTCGCGTCAGCGATCACGAAGGGCACGTTCAGGAGGCGAGCCAGCGTTTGCGCCAGCAGCGTCTTGCCCGAGCCCGTGGGCCCGATCAGGAGGATGTTGCTCTTGGACAGCTCGATGCCGTCCTTGGCGCCCGTCATGTGACGCAGGCGCTTGTAGTGGTTGTAGACCGCGACCGACAGCGTGCGCTTGGCCACGTCTTGCCCGATCACGTAGTTGTCGAGGCTGGCCTTGATCTCGCTGGGCACCGGCAGGTCGGACTTGCTGGCGCGCGCCTGTGGCGTCTCGGCCGGCGCTTCGTCACGAATGATGTCGTTGCACAGCTCGATACATTCATCGCAGATGAACACGGAGGGGCCCGCGATCAGCTTCTTCACCTCGTGCTGACTCTTGCCGCAGAAAGAGCAGTACAAGACTTTTTCGCTGGAGTTGCCTTTTTTCTCGGCCATGGATTCGCTCAAACCTTCAGACAGACTTCCTGAACTGATGATAGTTCAAATGGAGATAGGGCCCTTTTGCAGAAAAGGGCCCTTCGGCGGCACCAGTTGGCACCAAAACACCGGTTTCAAGGACGTTTCGCGATCACCTGGTCGATCAGGCCATAGCCGGCGGCCTCGTCGGCCGACATGAAATAGTCCCGCTCCGTGTCCGCCTGGATCTTTTCCAGGCTCTGGCCGCTGCGCTCGGCCAGGATACGGTTGAGCTGCTCGCGAGTCTTCAGGATCTCACGGGCGTGGATCTCGATGTCGGTCGCCTGGCCCTGGGCGCCGCCCAGCGGCTGGTGGATCATGATCTTGGAGTTCGGCAGCGCGAAGCGCTTGCCCTTTTCACCTGCCGCCAGTAGGAACGCGCCCATGCTCGCAGCCATGCCCATGCAAAGCGTCGAGACCTGCGGCTTGATGAAGTTCATCGTGTCGAAGATCGACATGCCGGCCGAGACGCTGCCGCCGGGCGAATTGATGTAGAGGTTGATGTCCTTGTCAGGGTTCTCGCTCTCCAGGAACAGCAGTTGCGCCACCACCAGGTTGGCCACTGCGTCATTCACCGGTCCGACCAGGAAGATGACTCGCTCGCGCAGCAGACGGCTGTAGATGTCGTAGGCACGTTCACCGCGACCCGACTGTTCGATGACGATGGGCACCATGCCCAGATTGCTTGTCTCAAGCGCGCTCATGTAAATCCTCGAATTAGAAACATCGCATTGCCGGACTGATTATGTCCGCTCGCCAGCCCCCTTGCCGGAAACGACAGGTGGGGTGCTCTTGGCGAAATGACAAGGGCGAGCCGACCCTGCCGAAATGACAAAGGCGCCGACCTTTCGGCGCGGCGCCCTCTGGATTCAGCCGAGGCTGGATCAGTTGCCAGCGGCCATCAGCTCATCGAAAGGCAGAGCCTTGTCGTTGATCTTGGCCTTGGCCAGCACGAAGTCGGTGACGTTGTTTTCAACGACCACGGCTTCCACTTCGGCGAGGCGCTCCCGGTCGCTCAGGTACCAGCGCACGACGTCAGCGGGCTTCTCATAGCTCTGTGCCAGTTCTTCGATGTGCGCTTGCAGTTGCTCCGGCTTGGCCTGCAAATTGTTCGAACGAACCAGCTCGCCGACCACCAGTCCCAGACGCACGCGGCGCTCGGCTTGGGGCTTGAACAGCTCTTCAGGGATCGGGGCCTTGTCGGCATCCTTGACGCCGCGCTTCTTCAGGTCTTCGCGAGCATTGGCAACCAGGCGCTCGGTTTCACTGGCGACCAGGGCATTGGGCACGTCCAACTCAGCCACCGACACCAAGGCTTCCATCACGGCAGCCTTGTTGCGGGCCAGCACGCGGAACTTCACTTCGCGCTCGAGGTTCTTCTTGATGTCGGCGCGCAGCGCCTCGATCGAAGCATCCTTGATGCCCAGGGCCTTGGCGAACGCTTCGTTCACTTCAGGCAGGTGCTGGGCTTCGATCTTCTTGACCGTGACCAGGAAGTCTGCTTCCTTGCCGGCCACGTCTGCACTGTGGTAATCGGCCGGGAAGGCAAGCGGGAAGGTCTTGCCTTCGCCAGCCTTCATGCCGCGCACGGCCTTGTCGAAGGCTTCGAGCATCTGGCCTTCGCCGACCATGAACTGGAAGGCTTCGGCCTTGCCGCCGGAGAAGGGTTCGCCGTCGATCTTGCCTTCGAAGTCGACGGTCACGCGGTCGCCTTCGACGACCACGTCGGCCGCAGCACGCTGGGCGAAGGTGCGGCGCTGCTTGCGCAGGATCTCGACGGTCTTGTCGATCGCTTCTTCGCTCACTTCGCTGCTGACGCGCTCGACTTCGGCACCGGCCAGGTCGCCGATCTTGACTTCCGGGTAGACCTCGAAGGTGGCGTCGAAGGCCATCTGGCCTTCAGGCGACTGTTCCTTCTGGGCGATGCGGGGCACGCCGGCCACACGCAGCTTGGCTTCGTTGGCGGCGCTGGAGAAAGCCTCACCCAGCTTGTCGTTCATGACTTCATACTGCACCGAGTAGCCGTAGCGCTGGGCCACGACGCTCATCGGCACCTTGCCGGGGCGGAAACCGTCAGCCTTGACGGTACGGGCCAGTTTCTTCAGACGGTTCTCGACTTCGCTGTTGATGTCAGCGGCCGCCAGCGTGAGCGTGATGCGGCGTTCGAGCTTTTCGAGGGTTTCGACGGTAACGGCCATGTTGGACTCAATACAAAGTTAGCTGGTGCGCGGGGCCGGACTCGAACCGGCACGCCGGTGAAGGCGTCAGGACCTAAACCTGGTGCGTCTACCAATTTCGCCACCCGCGCGGCGTTGTCTCAGGCCTGCGTCCGGGGATAGATATTCCGTCGGCAAGCCTGTGGCGATTCGGCAAACCGGCGATTGTAGCCGCTTCGCCGGGGCAAAAATCTTGCAGCCTTACAAACGAGAAGGCTCGACCGGGCGCTTGACCCGGAACCAGGCGGCATACATGGCCGGCAAGGCCAGCAGGGTGAGCACCGTGGCGACGATCAGGCCGCCCATGATGGCCACGGCCATCGGCCCCCAGAACACCGAGCGCGACAGCGGCACCATGGCCAGCACGGCCGCCGCCGCCGTCAGCACGATGGGTCGGAAACGCCGCACCGCCGACTCGGCAATCGCGTTCCAGGCCGGCACGCCACGCTCGCGGTCCTGCTCGATCTGGTCGATCAGGATCACCGAGTTGCGCTGGATCATGCCCATCAGCGCAATCACGCCGAGCAAGGCGACGAAGCCGAACGGCCGGTTCAAGAGCAGCAAGGCGCCAGCCACGCCGGCAATGCCCAGTGGCCCGGTCAGAAAGACCAGCATGGCTCGCGAGAAGCTCTGCAGCTGCAGCATCAGGAGCGTGAAGGTGATGAACAGCATCATCGGCACGCCGGCCGCAATCGAGCCCTGGCCCTTGCTGCTCTCCTCCACCGCACCGGCCACCTCGATGTAATAGCCATTGGGCATCTTGGCCTGCAGCTTCTGCAGCGCGGGCCAGACTTGCGCGGTCACTGTCGCACCCTGAAGACCTTCGACCACATCGCCCTGCACGGTCACCGCATAGTTGCGGCCTTCGCGCCACAGCACGCCAGGCTCCCAGTCGAAACTGACCTTGGCGATCTGCGTCAGCGGGATCGCGCGGCCGCTCGCCGTAGGTACATAGGCGTTGGCAATGTCTGAGATGGCATTGCGCTCGTCGGCGGGCTGGCGCAGCACGATGTCGATCAGGCGGTCGCCCTCGCGGTACTGGCCCACCACGGAACCCGACAGCAAGGTGCGCGACGCTTGCGCGAGGCTCTGGCTGGTCACGCCCAGCGCGCGTGCCTTGTCCTGGTCGACGTCGAGCTTCAACGCTTTGACCGATTCGTTCCAGTTGTCGTTCACCCCGCGCATGTTCGGGTTGGCGCGCAGGATTTCCTTGGCCTGGTCGGCCCAGGCGCGCACGGTCTTGACGTCCTGACCCAGCACACGGAACTGCACCGGATAGGGTACCGGCGGGCCGTTGGGCAGCAACTTGATGCGCGAGCGCACATCCGGGAATTCAGCGGCAAGCAGCGCCGGCAGACGCTGACGCAGCGCCTCCCGCTCGGCCAGGCTGCTCGGCAGCACGATGGCTTGCGTCACATTGGTCTGCGGGAACACCTGGTCCAGGGGCAGATAGAAACGCGGCACGCCGCTGCCCACCCACATGGTCACCGAGGACACGCCCGGCTCCTTCATCAAGCGGGCCTCGAAGCGCTTGGCCACGGCTTCGCTCTGCTGCATGGTCGCGCCTTCCGGCAGCCACAGGTCGACCATCACCTCGGGGCGGCTTGAGTCAGGGAAGAACTGCTGCTGCACCTTGCCCATGCCAGCGAGGCCCAGGGCGAAGACCAGCACCGTCATGCCTATCGTCTTCCAGCGATGCTCGACGCACCAGTACACCAGCTTGCGGAAGCGGTTGTAGAACGGCGTGTCAAACAACTCATGCACTTCGCCGTCCTTGGGCTTGTGCGTCTTCAGGAGCAGCGCGCCGAGGTAAGGCACGAAGTAGACCGACACCACCCAGGAGATCAAGAGCGCAGCCGCGGTGACCGCAAAGATGGCATAGGTGTATTCGCCGGTCATCGACTTGGCCATGCCGATGGGCAGGAAGCCTACCGCGGTGATCAAGGTGCCGGTGAGCATGGGCATAGCCGTCGCGTCGTACGCGAAGGTGGCCGCATGCATCTTGTCGTAGCCCTCCTCGAGCTTGCGCACCATCATCTCGACCGCAATGATGGCGTCATCCACCAGCAAGCCGAGCGCAATGATCAGCGAGCCCAGCGAAATCTTGTGCAGGCCCACACCCCAATAGAACATCGTGACGAAGGTGATCGCCAGGACCAGCGGGATGGTGATGGCCACGACCAGGCCGGGCCAGATGTCGATGCGCCAGGGCCGCGTGTGCAAACCCAGAGAGATGAAGCTGACGACAAGCACGATCACCACGGCCTCGATCAGCACCTGAACGAACTCTTTGACAGAGCGGGCCACGGCTTGTGGCTGGTCTTGCACCTGCTGCAGCTCGATGCCGGCGGGCAGCGCCGCGCGGATCTGCTTGGTGGTCTTCTGCAGGCTCTTGCCCAGCGAGATGATGTCGCCACCCTTGCTCATCGACACGCCCAGGGCAATCACCTCACGGCCCTGGTGGCGCACCATGACGGCCGGCGGATCGGCGTACTCGCGCTTGACGACGCCGATATCGCTCAGCTTGATCGTGCTGGCCACGCCGGTGGCCGGGTTGATGCCGCGAATCGGAAATTCGCGCAGAGCGTCGACGGAATTGAACTGCCCTGCCACCCGCACCTGGAGGTTGCTGCTGCCCGCATTGAGCAAGCCGGCGCCTTCCACGGCGTTCTGAGCATTGAGCTGTCCGATGACCTGATTCAGGTCCAGGCCCAGCTCGGCCAGGCGCTTGTGCGATATCTCGACAAAGAGCTTTTCGGGCTGCACGCCAAAGGTTTCCACCTTGGCCACGTCAGGCACCTTGAGCAGTTCGCTGCGCACTCGCTCGGCATGCTGACGCAATTCCTCGCGTGAAAACCCATCGGCAGAGAGGGCAAAGATGGAGCCGTAGACGTCGCCGAACTCGTCGTTGAAGCCGGGGCCGAGAACACCTTGCGGAAGCGTGGCGCGCATGTCGCCGATCTTCTTGCGCACCTGATACCAGACCTCAGGCACCTCCTTGGGCGGCGAGTTGTCTTTCAGCTGGAAGATGGTCAGCGATTCGCCCGGCTTGGTGTAGGAGCGGATCTTGTCCGAGTACGGCACTTCCTGCAGCGTCTTCTCGATTTTGTCCGTCACCTGCTCGGCCATCTGCTGGGCCGTCGCACCAGGCCAATAGGCCTGCACCACCATGGCGCGGAAGGTGAAGGGCGGATCTTCATCCTGACCCAGCTGGAAGTAGGCGGCGAAGCCCGTCACCATCAGCACGATCATCAGGTAGCGCGTAAGCGCGGGATGCTCCAGCGCCCATCGGGACACATTGAAATGCGAGGTCCCCGGGGCGCGGCTCGGATTGCTGTTCATGCGAGAGCTCTCCGGGTCAGCGCGAAGCGGCAGCGGGCAGTGTGGCTGCGGGCGCTACAGCTGCAGCGGGCGGCTTGCCATTGACGTCGTAGCGGCGCACCTTTTGCCCAGTCGTCAGCACGTGCACACCGGCCACCACCACTTCCTGCCCGGTGGACAAGCCGCCGACGATCACCACCTCGTTGCCGTCCACACCCCCGACCTGCACCGCTTGCGACTTGACCGTCATCGTGGCGGGATCGAGCAACCAGACGCTGCTCTTGCCATCCAGCTCCAGCACGGCCGCCAGCGGCAACTTGATGATGTTGTCGGTGCGCGGCAGTTCCAGCAGCACTGTCGCCGTCTGGCCGAGCTTCAATTCAGTGTTGCGACCACCATCAGCCTTGAAAAGAAAGGTGCGGGTGACTGGGTCGGCCGCAGCCGACACCTCACGCAGCGTCAGGTCCTGCGCCGTCTGGCCCTGCCCCCACAGTCGCACCTTCAGGGCGCCGGGCTGGCTGGCCGCGGCTCGCAGCAAGGCCACCTTATCCTCAGGCACGGAAAACACCACATCGCGAGGCCCGTCCTGGGCCACGCGCACGATGGGTGTGCCCGCGCCCACCACCATGCCGGGCTCGGCATCGACACCGGTAACCACCCCTGCGTGGTCCGCCACCAGCTGCGCATAAGCCGCCTGGTTGCCCTGTACTCCGGCCTGGGCCCGGGCTTGATCGAGCTGCGCCTGAGCGGCCTTGAAAGCCGTGTCGCGGCGCTCCAGTTCGGCGGCGCTGATGAAGCCCTGGTCGCGCAACTCAATGAAGCGCTTGAGTTCGGCGCCGAGCTGGTCGCGATTGGCTCGTGCAGCGAGCACACCGGCCTTGGCTGCATCCTGCGCCAGCACCAGGTCCTGGGCATCGATCTGGGCCAGCAATTGGCCCTGGCGAACGGAATCGCCAACATTGACCTTGCGGCTCAAGAGCTTGCCGCCCACCCGGAATGACAGGCGGGATTCAGTCCGCGCCTTCACCTCGCCAGCAAACTCCAGCACCATGCCGGCGCTGCCACTGTCCAGCTTCAGGGTCCGCACCGAACGCTCGGGCTCCGGCGCAGGCGCCTGCTTGCTGCAGGCCGCCAGCACGGCCAGGGCGAGCACGACGAGGGCAGTTCGAACTTGGGGCATGAGAACCTCGTGAAAAGCGGGTCGGCATGCCCGAGCAAAAGCCCGCTGCAGCCCCGTTCCGCAGTAACTGACTAATTGGTCAGTAATGTATTCAGCGGCCACCACGCTGTCAAACCCGCCGAAGGGGGCGCCAATGACAACGAAGCCTTCCCAAAAACACACACAATGCCGCTCGTGAGCATAGAGCACTACGAGAACTTTCCTGTTGCTTCCTGGCTGTGCCCGCCGGCATTGCGGCCGGCCATTGCAGCCATTTACTGGTTCGCGCGCACCGCGGATGACCTGGCCGACGAGGGTGACGCCGATGCCTCGCAGCGCCTGGCCGACCTCCAGGCCTATCGCGAAGACCTCCGCGCCATGGCAGCCGGCCGGCATGTCTCGTCGCGATGGACCGGGGTGTTCGCGGCGCTGGGGCCGGTGTTCCGCCAGTACGCCCTGCCCTTGCAGTTGCTGGACGACCTGCTGGACGCCTTCATCCAGGACCTGCACAAGACCCGGTATTCAGACCGGCTGGAACTGCTGGACTACTGCCGGCGTTCGGCCAACCCGGTCGGCCGCCTGCTCCTGCACCTCTACGGCATCCAGGACACCGAGGCGCTGCGCCGATCCGACGCCATCTGCACCAGCCTGCAATTGATCAACTTCTGGCAAGACCCCAGCCGCGACATACCGAACGGCCGCTGCTACGCGCCGACCAGCGACCTGGCGCGCCACGGCATGAGCAGCCAGGACTGGCTGCGCGGCCAGGACAGCCCGGCCAGCCGCGCCTTGCTGGCCGAGCTTTGCGGCTGGGCCCGGGAGCTGATGGACAAGGGCGCGCCACTGGTGCACCAGATACCAGGGCGGGCCGGCTGGGAGTTGCGCCTGGTTGTCCAGGGCGGACTCAGGATTCTTGAGAAAATCGCCCACATGGATTTCGCCACCTTGCAGCAGCGCCCAGTCCTTGGGGCCTTCGACACCTTGCCCATGCTCTGGCGTGCCCTGCGCATGCCCCGCTCGGCCGACCTCATGCTGGAGGCCCGCTCTTGACCCCCGAGCAGTATGTGCAGGACAAGGCGGCCAAGAGTGGCTCGAGTTTCTACTACGCCTTTCTCTTCCTGCCGCCGCCGCGCCGCGCCGCGATCACGGCTTTCTATGCCTTCTGCCGCGAGGTGGATGACGTCGTCGATGAGACGCAAGACACCGGCGTTGCCGCCACCAAGCTCGCCTGGTGGCGCAAGGAGGCAGCCAGCGCCTTTGCCGGCCAGCCGCAGCATCCGGTGATGAAGGCATTGATGCCGCATTGCGCGCCTTTCGACATCCGGCTGGAGCATCTGATGGCAGTGATCGAAGGCTGCCAGATGGATCTGGAGCAGACCCGCTACCTGGACTACCCCGGCCTGCAGAGGTACTGCCACCTGGTGGCCGGTATCGTTGGCGAAGTGGCGGCGCGAATATTCGGCCAGGAGGATGCCCAAACCACCGCCTACGCCCACAAGCTCGGCCAGGCCATGCAGCTCACCAACATCATTCGCGATGTCGGCGACGACGCGCGGCGCGGCCGCATCTACCTGCCGGTCAGCGAACTTCAGCAGTTCGACGTGAAGGCGCATGAGATCCTCAAGCGCGACCGGCCCTGGGGCTACAGCGAGCGCTTCACGGCCCTGATGAAGTTCCAGGCCGAGCGCGCCCATCGCCTTTACGACGAAGCCTTCGCCCTGCTGCCTGAGGCGGACCGCAAGCCGCAAAAGCCCGGGATGATGATGGCCAATATCTACCGCGCGCTTCTGCGCGAGATCGAGGCCGAGAACTTTCAGGTGCTGCACCAGCGCATTTCGCTGACACCATTGCGCAAGCTCTGGATAGCGATGCGCACCAACTGGCGCGGCCGCTGATGCAGGCGCCTCGCCGCGTGGCCGTCGTGGGCGGCGGCTGGGCGGGTCTGGCCGCGGCTGTGCGCGCCACCGAGCTCGGCGCACACGTGACCTTGTTCGAGATGTCGGGCCAATGGGGCGGGCGGGCCCGCAGCGTGAGCGACCAGTCGCCACTGCTCGATAACGGCCAGCACATCCTGATCGGCGCCTACCGTGACACCCTGGCCCTGATGCGCCGCGTCGGCGCCGATCCGGATCGACTGTTCTTGCGCACGCCACTGCGGCTGCGCTATCCCGATCATGAAGGCTTGCGCCTGCCTGGCGGCCAGCCGCTGCTTTCCTTCCTGCGCGGCGTCCTGCGCTACGAGCGCTGGCCGTGGCGGGCGCGCCTGGCCTTGCTCGCGCAAAGCTCCGCCTGGTTGTTCAGTGGCTTCAAGTGCCCGCCGGGGCTGAGCGTTGCCCAGCTGTGCGCACGGCTGCCCGAGCCGGTCCGCGTCGATCTGGTCGAGCCGCTCTGCGTCGCGGCGCTGAACACGCCGGCCGAGCGCGCCAGCGCCCAGGTCTTTCTGAGGGTGTTGCAGGACGCCATGTTCAGCGGCCCGGGTTCGGCCGACCTGCTGCTGCCCCGCAGGCCGCTGGGCGACCTCCTGCCCTCGCCCGCCGCTGACTGGCTTCAAACTCAAGGTGCAGACTTGCGCCTGGGACGGCGAGCTCAGGACCTGCAGCCCATGGAGGACGGCCGATGGCAGATCGACGGCGAGCATTTCGATGCGGTCGTGCTGGCATGCCCGCCGATGGAAGCGGCCAGGCTCACGCAGCCTGCCTCGCCAATCTGGGCCGAGCAGGCGCGCAGCTTGCGATACGAGCCCATCATCACGGTCTACCTGCGCCAGCCCGGCGCATGCCTGGCAGCACCGATGGTGGCGCTCCACGAATCGCCCAGCGCTCCAGCCCAATTCGCATTCGACCATGGGCAGTTGAGCGGCCAGGCCGGGCTGTTTGCCTTCGTCATCAGCGGCGCCCAGGCCTGGGTCGACGCCGGCTTGCAGGTGGCTGGCAACGCTGTTGAAGCGCAGGCAAGGGCCGCGTTGGGCTGGCAGGGCGCTATCGAGCGGGTTCGCGTCCTGGCCGAGAAAAGGGCCACATTCGCGTGCACGCCAGGCCTGGCCCGCCCACCGGCGCTGATCGCTTCAGGGCTCATCGCTGCCGGCGACTATGTGGCCGGCCCCTACCCTGCCACGCTGGAAGGCGCAGTCCGATCCGGCCTCGCTGCCGCCAATGTGGCCATTTCGCCATGTAAAACGGGTGCGAAATCGACCACAATGGCGGCATGAAAAACAAAGAGCTCGCCACACCTGCCATCCAGGTGCTGGAACGCACTTTTTCCTTGCTGGACGTGCTGGCCAGCCACCAGGATCCGGTTTCGCTGAAGCAGATCAGCGAATCGACCGGCCTGCATCCTTCCACTGCTCATCGCATCCTCAACGACCTCACCATCGGGCGTTTTGTCGACCGACCCGAGGCCGGCAGCTACCGGCTGGGCATGCGGCTGCTGGAGCTGGGCAATCTGGTCAAGGCAAGGCTGGACGTGCGCGATGCGGCCCTCGGTCCCATGCGCGAGTTGCACAAGTTCACCCACCAGCCGGTCAATCTCTCGGTGCGCCAGGGCGACGAGATCGTCTATATCGAGCGCACCTATTCCGAGCGCTCAGGCATGCAGGTCGTACGCGCAGTCGGCGGCCGCGCGCCCCTGCACCTGACCTCGGTCGGCAAGCTGTTCCTGGCCAGCGACGAGCCGCTGCGGGTGCGCGCCTATGCCACCCGCACCGGGCTGGCCGGCCACACCAAGAACAGCATCACCGAGATCGGGGCGCTGGAGCGCGAGATGGCGCTGGTCCGTCAGCGCGGCCTGGCGCGCGACGACGAGGAGCTGGAGCTGGGCGTGCGCTGTATGGCCGCCGGCATCTATGACGACCAGGCCAAGCTGGTGGCCGGGCTGTCGATCTCGGCGCCGGCCGACCGGCTGGAAGAAGGCTGGAGCTCGCGGCTGAAGGAAACCGCCGCGCAGATTTCCGCGGCGCTGGGCCACCGCGGCTGAACGCTGGGTCTGAAAAAGACTGAAGGGGCCGCAGCCCCTTCGTTCTCTGTCAGCCTGCCAGGTTCACTCGACCTTGCTGAGACTCGTCGCCGCGGCTGTCGGGTTGGTCGCCAACCACTTGCGGATGCGTTCGGCATCACCGATCCGGGCGTACTTGCCGGTCGAGTCAAGGAACACCATGATCAGCTTGCGGCCTGCCATCTGGGCCTGCATCACCAGGCACTTGCCGGCTTCGTTGATGAAACCGGTCTTCTGGAGGCCGATATCCCAGTCGCGGCTGCTGACAAGGCCATTGGTGCTGCGGAAAGCCATCTGGCGGCGGCCCACCGTGACGCTGTGCGCCTTGGAGGTCGAGTACTCGCGCAGCAGCGGCACTTCATGGGCCACCTTCACCAACGCAGCCAGGTCCTTGGCACTGGACTGGTTGCGGCTGGACAGACCCGTGGGCTCCACATAGTGGGTGTCTTCCATGCCCAGCGACCGAGCCTTGGCATTCATCGCCGCAACAAAGGCATCCAGACCACCGGGATAGTTGCGACCCAGCGCATGGGCAGCTCGGTTCTCGGAAGCCATCAGCGCGAGGTGCATCAGCTCGCTGCGCGGCAGCGTGGTGCCGATGGCCAGGCGTGAGCCAGTGCCCTTCTCCGTGTCCTTGTCGGCATCGGTGATCGTCAGCTTCTCGTCCAGGGGCAGTCCGGCTTCAACCACCACCAGGGCGGTCATCAGCTTGGTGATCGAGGCGATGGGCAGCACCGCCTGCGGATTCTTGGAGAAGAGCACTTCGTTGGTGTCCTGGTCCATGACCAGGGCGACGCTGGACTTCAGGTCCAGCGGATCGTCCACCGAGTGCAGGCCATAGAGCTGGCCAAAAGTGGGGGCGGCTGCCGCGGCAGCCACGACGGCGGCCTTGCGGGGCGTGCGGGTGGCCGGCTTGGACTTGCGGACGACGCTCTGGGCGCTTGCCTTGCCACCGGCCTTGGCCGAGGTGGCCGCCTCGGCCTGGGTCGCCATGAGCGCGCCCGAAGCCATCAGCAAGCCGCTCAAAACGGCTGAGGAAACAAAGGTGGCAAGAGTCTTCAAAAGCGTCCCCAACGGTCAGATGGGCAGTTTATGTGATCAGCAAAAACCTAGCAAGATCAAAAACTTAACCGCCACTCTTCAAGTCAACCTTGCGCTGCGACACGCTCGGTCTTGCTTTGCAGCTTGTTCAAGGCACTCAAATATGCCTTGGCCGATGCGACCACGATATCGGGGTCGGCCCCGACGCCATTGACGACCCGACCCGCATGCTGCAGACGGATCGTGACCTCGCCCTGAGATTCTGTACTGCCACCGGTGATCGCGTTCACCGAGTAGAGGACCATTTCTGCGCCACTTTGCACGGATTGCTCGATCGCGCGAAGCGTGGCGTCGACCGGGCCGTTGCCGTCGCTCTCGACGCGGTGCTCGACAGTCCCGGCGGCAAAGACGATGGCCGCATGCGGCCGCTCGCCGGTTTCAGAACGTTGGGCCAGGGAGAGCAGGCGGTAGTGTTCCTGCTCGGAGCTGACCGATTCGTCCATCACCAGCGCCAGGATGTCCTCGTCGAAGATCTCGTTCTTGCGGTCCGCCAGGTCCTTGAAGCGGACGAATGCGGCATTCACTTCGGCCTCTGACTCGAGCTGGATGCCGAGCTCCTGCAGGCGCTGCTTGAAGGCATTGCGGCCGCTGAGCTTGCCCAGAACAATCTTGTTGGCCGCCCACCCCACGTCTTCGGCACGCATGATTTCGTAGGTGTCGCGCGCCTTCAGCACACCGTCCTGATGAATGCCCGACGCATGGGCAAAGGCATTGGCGCCGACCACGGCCTTGTTCGGCTGGACCACGAAACCCGTGGTTTGCGAAACCATGCGCGAGGCCGCCACGATCTGCGTGGCGTCGACATTCACATCCAGGCCGAAATAGTCGCGGCGAGTCTTGATCGCCATCACCACCTCTTCCAGCGAGCAATTGCCCGCCCGCTCACCAAGGCCATTGATCGTGCACTCGACCTGTCGCGCGCCACCGATCTGCACGCCCGCCAGCGAGTTGGCCACGGCCATGCCCAGGTCGTTGTGGCAATGGACCGACCAGATGGCCTTGTCCGAGTTCGGCACGCGCTCGCGCAAGGTCTTGATGAAGTTGCCGTAGAGCTCGGGGATGGCATAGCCCACGGTGTCGGGGATGTTGATCGTGGTCGCGCCTTCGGCAATGACGGCTTCGACGACACGGGCCAGGAACTCGGGGTCCGAGCGATAGCCGTCCTCAGGCGAAAACTCCACGTCGCCAGTCAGATTGCGTGCGAAGCGCACGGCGAGCTTCGCCTGCTCCAGCACCTGCTCGCGGGTCATGCGCAGCTTCTTCTCCATGTGGAGCTCGCTGGTCGCGATGAATGTGTGGATGCGCGAGCGGGCGGCGCCCTTCAAGGCCTCGGCGGCGCGGCCGATGTCCCGATCATTGGCGCGGGCCAGCGAGCAGACCGTGCTTTCGCGGATCACGTCGGCAATCGCCTTGACCGCTTCGAAGTCGCCATTGCTCGAGGCTGCAAAGCCCGCCTCGATCACATCGACACGCAGCCTTTCCAGTTGGCGCGCAATGCGCAGCTTCTCGTCCTTGGTCATCGATGCGCCGGGCGATTGCTCGCCGTCGCGCAAGGTGGTGTCGAAGATGATCAGTTGCTGCGACATTGCTCGGCTCCTCAGGCTGCCACGTTGGCGTTGAATTTCAGATGACCGCGCTGCGCGGCTCGGCGCAAGCCGGACGCAATGGCCTTCAGCGAGGCGGACACGATATTGGCATCGATGCCCACGCCAAACACCGTCAGCGCATCACCGACACGCAGCTCCAGATAGGCCACGGCCTTGGCGTCCGCACCACTGCCGATGGAATGCTCGTGATAATCCAGCACGCGCACGGCCGAAGCAAGGTGCGCGTTCAGGCCATTGATGAAGGCATCGATTGGGCCGGTGCCCTCGCCTTGCACCTGCACGCGCCGAACACCCAGATCAGCCTGGGCGCGCAGGCTCACTCGGCCCGCGCCCACCTCGCTCGTGACCGGATTCAGGGCAGGGCCTTCGCTGATGCCGTACTCGCGGTCGAAGATGCCCCAGATGTCAGCCGCACTGAGCTCCTTGCCACTGTCGTCCATCACCGCCTGAACAACCTGGCTGAACTCGATCTGCAAGCGACGCGGCAGCTCCACGCCGTACTCGGCTTCGAGCAGATAGGAGATGCCGCCCTTGCCCGACTGGCTGTTGACGCGGATGACCGCGTCGTAGCTGCGGCCCAGGTCTTTCGGGTCCACCGGCAGATAGGGCATGACCCAGATATCGCCTTCCTTGCGAGCAGCGAAGGCCTTCTTGATCGCGTCCTGGTGCGAGCCCGAGAACGAGGTGTAGACCAGGTCGCCCGCGTACGGATGACGCGGATGCACCGGCAACTGCGTGCAATGCTCGGCGCAGCGGCGCACTTCGTCGATGTCAGAGAAATCCAGCTCCGGCGAGACGCCTTGCGTGTACAGATTCAAGGCGATGTTGACGATGTCGACATTGCCCGTGCGCTCACCGCTGCCGAACAGACAGCCTTCGATCCGGTCACCGCCCGCCATCAGCGCGAACTCCGCAGCGGCCGTGCCGGTGCCGCGGTCGTTGTGCGGATGGATGGACAGGATGATGGAATCACGACGCTCCACATGGCGGTGCATCCACTCGACCATGTCGGCAAAGATGTTGGGCGTCGAATGCTCGACCGTGGCCGGCAGGTTGATGATGACCTTGCGCTCGGGTGTTGCGCCCCAGGCCTCTGTCACCGCGTCCACCACGCGCTTGGAGAAAGCCAGCTCGGTGCCGGAGAACATCTCGGGCGAGTACTCGAAGCCGATCTCGGTCTCACGCTGCGCGTCTGCCATGCGGCGGATCATCTGCGTGTGCGCCACGGCCAGTTCGACGATCTGGTCTTCGTCCAGGCCCAGCACCACCTTGCGCATCACCGGCGCGCAAGCGTTGTAGAGGTGGACGATGGCTTTGCGCGCGCCACGCAACGATTCAAAGGTGCGCTCGATCAAGGGCTGACGCGCCTGCGTCAGGACCTGGATGGTCACATCGTCGGGGATCAGGTCTTCCTCGATCAGCCGACGCACGAAGTCGAAGTCGGTCTGCGAAGCCGAGGGAAAGCCGACCTCGATTTCCTTGAAACCGATGCGCACCAGCATCTCGAACATGCGCAGCTTGCGCTGCACATCCATCGGCTCGATCAGCGCCTGGTTGCCGTCGCGCAGGTCGGTGCTGAGCCAGATCGGGGCTTGCGTCAGCTGGGCGTCCGGCCAGGTGCGATCGGTCAATCCGATGGGGGCAAAGGCGCGGTACTTGGTGTTCGGCTGCTTCAACATGGTCGTGCTTCCTGGCAAATCGAGAGGATCGAGATTTGCAACCAGCAGACTATGTACAAGCAAAACGGCCCGCTGCGGGTTGCATACGGGCCGTTGAGATCAAAACGCTTTGGACGTGCGTGCGCGATCAGCGAACCCGAGGTTCGACTGGTAGTAGCAGCGCAATAGCGGCAAACGTCTTCATGGCTTTGGAATATAGCAGAGCTTTTGATCACCGCTCAGCGATGAAGGCCCTGTTCATCAGGTTCATCGGTCGATGTGGCAATCACGCTCACCGGCTTGCCCTTCATGCGCCGGTAGGCGTAGACCACATAGCCGGAAACACCGTAGATGCAGAACACGCCGAACAGCACCGAAGGCGGGTGGATATTGATCAGCGCGATGCCCAGCGCAATCGCCACGATCACGATGAAGGGCACCGAACGCTTGAAGCTCACATCCTTGAAGCTGTAGAACGGCACGTTGGTGACCATGGTCAGCCCGGCATACAGCGTGAAGCCGAAGGCCACCCAGGCCAGCTGCGGGTTGGTGTGCACGGCCGTGTAGCCCGCGTCGTCCATCACCCATACGAGGCCAACCACCAACGCCGCCGCTGCGGGGCTGGGCACGCCCTGGAAGAAGCGCTTGTCCACCACGCCGATGTTCGTGTTGAAGCGGGCCAGGCGCAGTGCCGCCGAAGCGCAATAGACGAAGGCTGCGATCCAGCCGAGCTTGCCCAGGCCTTGCAGGGCCCAGACATACATGATCAGCGCTGGCGCAGCGCCGAAGGAAACCATGTCGGAGAGCGAATCCATCTGCTCGCCAAACGTGCTCTGCGTATTGGTCATGCGGGCCACGCGGCCGTCCAGGCTGTCCAGCACCATCGCGCAGAAGATGCCATAGGCCGACTGCTCGAAGCGGCCATTCATCGCCATCACGATGCCGTAGAAGCCGCCGAACAGCGCCGCCAGAGTGAACAGGTTGGGCAGGATGTAGATGCCCTTGCGGCGTGGCCGAACGGGCGCATCGACGTCGTCGTCATCCACATCGGACGGGGCATTGAGTTTCGGATCGGTCATGGTGCGGGAGGATACAACAGCGTCCCAGTAAAAAAGCCGCACGGCCCTGGGGCGGTGCGGCTTTCGCTAGAGAGGCAAACTCAGTTCTTGGACTGGTCCACCAGACGGTTCTTCTTGATCCAGGGCATCATCGCGCGCAGCTTCTCGCCGACCTGCTCGATCGGGTGCTCGGCCGTCAGGCGGCGGCGCGACAGCAGGGTCGGCGCGCCAGCCTTGTTCTCGAGGATGAAGCTCTTGGCGTACTCGCCGGTCTGGATGTCCTTCAGGCACTGGCGCATCGCGTCCTTGGTGGCCGAAGTCACGACCTTGGGGCCGGTCACGTACTCGCCGTATTCGGCGTTGTTCGAGATCGAGTAGTTCATGTTGGCGATACCGCCTTCATAGATCAGGTCGACGATCAGCTTCAGCTCATGCAGGCACTCGAAGTAGGCCATCTCGGGCGCGTAGCCGGCTTCGGTCAGCGTCTCGAAACCGGCCTTGATCAGCTCGACGGCGCCACCGCACAGCACGGCTTGCTCGCCGAACAGGTCAGTCTCGGTTTCTTCGCGGAAGTTGGTCTCGATGATGCCGGCCTTGCCGCCGCCGTTGGCCGAAGCGTAGGACAGGGCCAGGTCACGCGCCTTGCCGGTCTTGTCGGCATAGACGGCGATCAGGTGGGGCACGCCGCCACCTTGCGTGTAGGTGCCACGCACCGTATGGCCCGGGGCCTTGGGAGCGACCATCCAGACGTCCAGGTCGGCACGCGGCGTGACCTGGCCGTAGTGGACGTTGAAGCCGTGAGCGAAGGCCAGCGAAGCGCCCTGCTTGATGTTGGGTTCGACTTCAGCCTGGTAGACGCTGGCGATCTGCTCGTCCGGCAGCAGGATCATGACCACGTCGGCCGCCTTCACGGCTTCAGCGATCTCGGCGACCTTCAGGCCGGCGTTCTCGGCCTTGGCCCAGGAGGCGCCGCCACGGCGCAGACCGACGGTGACCTTGACGCCGCTGTCGTTCAGGTTTTGCGCATGGGCGTGGCCTTGTGAGCCGTAGCCGATGATGGTGACGTTCTTGCCCTTGATGAGGCTCAGATCAGCGTCCTTGTCGTAATAAACGTTCATGTCGGTCTCCAGGAAAAATCGGTTCAGGGTGTTGGGTAGGGAAATCGTTCAGACGCGGAGAATCCGCTCGCCGCGGCCGATGCCGCTGGCGCCGGTACGCACCGTCTCGAGAATGGCGGCGCGATCAATCGCAACGATGAAGGCATCGAGCTTTTCGGCATCGCCGGTCAATTCGATCGTGTAGGTCTTCTCGGTCACGTCGATGATGCGGCCGCGAAAGATGTCGGCGGTGCGCTTCATCTCTTCACGCTCCTTGCCGACCGCGCGCACCTTGATCAGCATGAGCTCGCGCTCGGTGTAGTTGCCTTCGGTCAGGTCGACCACCTTGACCACCTCGATGAGGCGGTTCAGGTGCTTGGTGATCTGCTCGATCACCTCGTCCGAGCCGGTGGTGACGATGGTCATGCGCGACAGCGAGGGATCCTCGGTCGGCGCCACGGTCAGGCTTTCAATGTTGTAACCCCGTGCCGAGAACAAGGCCACGACGCGCGACAGCGCACCTGGCTCGTTCTCGATGAGCAAAGCAATGATGTGTCTCATGATGAATCTTCGTCCTTCGCGCTCTTCAAGCCGGCGGCGGTAACCGACGGCTCTTGGCCACGCTCTTCGATGGTGGGATTGCTGGGTGGTCCGCTGAGCGGCACGTCTGCCGCCGGGTCGACGCTGGCGCGGTAACGCCAGGATCGCTCGGCAGCTTCAGCGCCTCACAGGTCTTCGGAGCCCAGCAGCATTTCCGAGATGCCCTTGCCCGCCTGGACCATGGGCCAGACGTTCTCGGTCGGATCGGTGCGGATGTCCAGGAAGACCGTGCGGTCCTTCAGGCGCTTCGCTTCGCGCAGCGCACCCTCGACATCACCGGGCTTCTCGACCAGCAGGCCCACATGGCCATAGGCCTCAGCCAGCTTGACGAAGTCCGGCAGCGCTTCCATGTAGCTGTGCGAGTAGCGCTTGCCGTAGTCCAGCTCCTGCCACTGACGCACCATGCCGAGGTAGCGGTTGTTCAGCGACACGACCTTGACCGGCGTGTTGTACTGCTTGCAGGTCGACAGCTCCTGGATGCACATCTGGATCGAGCCTTCGCCGGTGATGCAAAACACGTCTGCATCCGGTTTGGCCAGCTTGATGCCCATGGCGTAGGGCAGGCCGACGCCCATGGTGCCCAGACCACCGGAATTGATCCAGCGGCGCGGCTGCTCGAAGCGATAGAACTGCGCAGCCCACATCTGGTGCTGGCCAACGTCCGACGTGATGTAGGTGTCGCTGTCCTTGGTCAGGTTCCAGAGCGTCTCGACCACCATCTGCGGCTTGATGACTTCGTCGGAATGCTTGTAGGCCAGGCAGTCGCGGCGGCGCCATTCATTGATCTGGCTCCACCAGGCATTGATCGCGTTTGAATCAGGGCGGGCTTGCGCCTCCTTGATCTGATGGATCAACTCCTGCAGCACATCCTTCACGTCGCCGACGATGGGGATGTCCACGCGCACGCGCTTGGAGATCGAGGAAGGATCGATGTCCACGTGGATGATCTTGCGCTCCACGGAACCGAAGTGTTTCGGGTTGCCGATCACACGGTCGTCGAAGCGCGCGCCCACGGCCAGCAGCACATCGCAGTTCTGCATGGTCATGTTGGCTTCATACGTGCCATGCATGCCCAGCATGCCGAGGAAGCGCGGGTCACTCGCGGGCATGGCGCCCAGGCCCATCAGCGTATTCGTGCAGGGGTAGCCCAGCAACTCGACCAGCTCGCGCAGCTCTTTCGAAGCCTCGCCGAGGATCACGCCGCCGCCGGTGTAGATGTAGGGCCGCTTGGCCTGCATCAGCAACTGCACCGCCTTACGGATCTGGCCCGAATGGCCCTTGCGCACCGGGTTGTAGGAGCGCATCTCCACATGCGTGGGGTACTGGAAATGGGCCTTAGCCTGGGAAACGTCCTTGGGGATGTCCACCACCACCGGGCCAGGACGGCCGGTACGGGCGATGTGGAAGGCCTTCTTGAGCGTGACAGCCAGGTCGCGCACGTCCTTCACCAGGAAGTTGTGCTTGACGATGGGACGCGTGATGCCCACGGTGTCGCATTCCTGGAAGGCGTCCAACCCGATCGCCGGCGTCGGCACCTGGCCGGTGATGATCACCATGGGGATCGAATCCATGTAGGCGGTGGCAATGCCTGTGATGGCATTGGTCACGCCTGGACCCGAGGTCACCAGGGCAACGCCAACATCGCCTGTCGCGCGGGCATAGCCGTCAGCGGCATGGACGGCGGCCTGCTCATGGCGTACCAGGACGTGCTGGATGGTGTCCTGTTTGTACAGTGCGTCGTAGATATACAGCACTGCGCCGCCCGGATAGCCCCAGAGGTACTGGACCCCTTCAGCCTGAAGGCAACGAACAAGAATTTCAGAGCCGTTCGGCTCCGAGGAGGGGGAATTGATTTGCGGCTGTGCGCGACCATCCACGGTCGCTGCACGCTTGATGTCCGCGGCAGACATGTCCATTTTTCGAACCTTTGTGAATTTCTCTAACGAAAAACCATCGGTGCTCCTTCTCGCACCCTCGTGAGGTGGATTCGGAACCTGCGCGATCAGAAACGAGGCGCCCCGGTCGGGCGGCCAGCTTGAGACCAAAAACTCATTGTGCGAAGCAGCATTATGCACAGAATTGCTGACACCCCCTCGCATTCCCTAGGGTGAGCCTTCGCAATGCAATAATCGCCACCCTTTGCCAGTGCTGGGTCCCCTGCCCGAATTCCCTTGGCCACCGATAAAGAACTGAACGACTTCCTTCGCAGCGTCGACCGCCGTGCCTTCAAGCGCACGGCGTACATGGTTCGCGACGACGATGCGGCGCTGGACATCGTGCAGGACGCGATGATCAAGCTGGCCGAGAAATACTTCGACCGCCCGGCCGAGGAACTGCCGCTGCTGTTCCAGCGCATCCTGTCGAACGCGACGATGGACTATTTCCGTCGTCAGAAAGTTCGCAGAGCGGTCATGTCGAACATGTCGGACTTCGAGTCCGGGGATCCCGACGACGACTTCAATCTGCTTGAATCACTGGAAACTGGCGATGGCGCCATGGGCGCACTCAGTGCGGCCGACGAGGTTTCCAAGGCCCAGATCTTGCAGGTGATCGAAGCGGAAGTCGCTGAATTGCCCGCCCGTCAACGCGAAGCATTTCTCTTGCGTTACTGGGAAGAATTCGATGTCGCCGAGACAGCTTCCGTCATGGGCTGTTCCGAGGGCAGTGTAAAGACACATTGTTCACGAGCCGTGCATTCGCTCGCGAAATCGCTGAAAGCCAAGGGAATCACGCTATGAACCAGTCAAGCCAAACGCCTCAGGACCCGGATCAAGCGGTCTCGCGCTTTGCGCAGCGCGTGACGGCTGGGCTCGACAAGCAAGCCTCCGGCCTCCCGGTTGACATCACTGAACGGCTTCGCTTTGCGCGAGAGCAAGCACTGACCAAGGCGCGCCGCGAGCGCGCTCTGGCGGCAGCGACCGTGCTGCAGGCGATGGATGTCGGCGGTGGCTCCATGGCGCTGGCTGGCAACGGCCGCTCGCCACGTTGGCTCAAGCTGGCAACACTGTTGCCGCTGATCGTGCTGGCTGCCGGCCTGCTGCTGATCCAGCAGAGCGAGTGGTACGAGCAGATCACCGCGGCCGCCGAGGTCGACACCGCGCTGTTGGCCGATAAACTGCCACCTGCCGCCTACAGCGACCCTGGCTTCCGCGAATACTTGCAGGAAGACCAGCAACAAGCGCCGCAGCAACAGCCGCAGCAGCAACAACAACCAAAACAAGAGTGACGAGCCCCACCCTATGACCCGTCGGCCGCTGGCACACCGGTTCCTCATCCCCTCTTTCGCCCTGCTGCTGAGCGTCGCCGTCTCTGAAGCCGCCCTGGCGCAAGCCGAGGCGGCTTCGGCGCCTGAGGCTGCCCCTTCCAGCGTCGCAGCGCCCAAGCCCGTCAGCCATGCAAGCAAGCCCGCACCCAATGCCGGCGGACGCTGGCAGGGTTTGGCGGCGAGCTACCAGCGCGTGCTCGCGCCCCTGCAAAAGGACTGGGACAGCCTGGACCCGGCCAGCCAGGGCAAGTGGTTGGAAGTCGCCGGCCGCTACGGCACGCTGCCGGCCGAAGAGCAAGCTCGCATCCAGCAAAGAATGGGGGAATGGGCTCACATGACTGTGGCGGAGCGCCAGCAGGCCCGCTTCGGCTACAAGGGTGTCCAGCAGATCAAGGCCGATGACCGCCAGGCCAAATGGGAAGCCTACCAATCGCTGCCGCCTGAGCGTCGGCAGGAACTGGCTGACAAAGCAGCACTCAAGGTCGCCCAGAAGGCCAGCGCGCCGGCCACAACGCCCGGCGCTGGTGCAGGCTCCAAGTCCAATTTGGTGCCCGCCGCCCCGGCCACGCCCACTGGTCGCCCGGTTGCGCCGTCGGTGCTGCAAGCCAAGCCCGGCGCCACCACCGTGCTGATCACGCAGACGCCTACGCCCCCCCGCCATCAAATGCCTGGCATGCCCAAGCTGATCGCCGACCCGAGCCTGGTCGATCCGAAAACCCTGCTGCCCAAGCCCTCCTCGGCCCCTGCGCAATGAGCGAGCCGACCCCAAGCCTGCCGGGCATTGCCCGTCGGATGGCCTGCTTTGTCTATGAAGGCCTGCTGTTGTTCGGTGTAGCCGTCGTCACGGCTCTGGTCTTCTCACCGCTCGTTGGCCAACGCAACGCCATGGACTACCGGGTAGGCTTGATGGCGGTGGAGGCCTTGGGCTTCGCCTCCTACTTTGTGTTTTTCTGGACCAGGAGCGGCCAGACGCTCGCCATGAAGACCTGGCACATCAAGGTGGAGCGGCTTGACGGTTCGCCACTGACCTTCGCCCAGGCTTTGGCGCGCCACCTCCTGTCCTACGCATGGTGGCTCTTGCCGGTCATGTCGACCCTGCAATTGCGTCAGCATGGTCTGGGAATGGCCGCCGTCCTGTGCGTTGGCACGCTCGGCGTTCTCGCCTACGCGCTGCTCGCCAAGGTCCTGCCGGGCCAACAGTTCTTGCACGATGTCGTCTGCGGAACGCGCCTGGTCACCCAACTCCCAGTGAAGCGATGAGCAATCCACACAAGGGCCGCACCGGCATCGACCGCATCATCCACGCGGCCGGCTATTCGATGGAAGGCCTGCGCGCCGCGTACACGGGCGAGAGCGCTTTCCGGCAAGAGACCTGGCTGTGTGTCGTTGCGACGCCCGTTGCCTTCTGGCTGGGGCAAAGCTGGGTCGAGATCGCTCTGCTGCTGGGCTGCCTCGCGCTGCTCCTGATCGTGGAGCTGCTGAATTCGGCGGTGGAGGCGGCCATCGACCGCATCTCGTTCGACCGTCATGAACTATCCAAGCGCGCCAAGGACATTGGCAGCGCCGCGGTCTTCATCGCGCTGACGCTGTGCGGCGGCATCTGGGGCACGGCGCTGTGGCAGCGCCTTGCCCAATAAGGCCTTAAACGGCCGCTTCGTCCGTCTCACCGGTGCGGATGCGCACCACTTGCTCCACCGGCGTGACGAAGATCTTGCCGTCGCCGATCTTGCCGGTCTTGGCGGCCTTCAGGATCGCATCGATGCAGCGGTCGACCTCATCGTCCTTGACCACGACCTCGACCTTCACCTTGGGCAGAAAGTCGACCACGTACTCTGCACCGCGATAGAGCTCGGTATGACCCTTCTGGCGTCCGAAGCCCTTGACCTCGGTGACCGTCAGGCCGGAAGCACCCACCTCGGCCAGCGCTTCGCGCACTTCGTCAAGCTTGAAGGGTTTGATGATGGCGGTGATCTGCTTCATGGTGCTGCGCTCCGGCAAATGGCTGTGTGTTGACCCTGATTTAAGCACGGAACCTGGACGTGATCGGGTAGCGCCAGTCGCGTCCGAAGGCCCGGTGCGTGATGCGGATGCCCACGGGCGACTGGCGGCGCTTGTACTCGTTGAGCTTGATCAGCCGCGTGACCCGCTCGACGTCGGCAGCGGCATAGCCGGCCGCCACGATGTCGCTGATCGAGCGGTCTTCTTCCATGTACATCGCCAGGATGGCATCCAGCACCTCATAGGGCGGCAGGCTGTCCTGGTCCTTTTGATCCGGACGCAATTCAGCCGAAGGCGGCCGCGTGATGATGCGCTCGGGAATGACTGGGCCGATGGTCCCGTCTGCCCGCTTCGTCGGCTGTTGGTTCTTCCACGTGGCGAGGCGGAACACCAGGGTCTTGGCCACATCCTTGATCACCGCGAAACCACCGGCCATGTCGCCGTACAGCGTGCAATAGCCGGTCGCCATCTCGCTCTTGTTACCGGTAGTCAGGACAATGGAGCCAAACTTGTTGGACAGGGCCATCAGGAGCGTGCCGCGGATGCGTGCCTGGATGTTCTCCTCGGTGGCATCGAGCGGCAGGCCTGTGAACTCGTCAGCCAGCGTCGCGTTGAAGGCCTCGAACATCGGCACGATGGATTTTTCGTCGTAGCGCACGCCCAGGCGCTCGGCCATGTCGCGCGCATCAATCCAGGAAATATCGGCCGTATATGGCGACGGCATCATCACCGTGCGCACCTTGTCTGCGCCCAGCGCATCGACGGCGATGGCCAGCACCAGGGCCGAGTCAATACCTCCGGAAAGCCCGATCAAGGCGCCCGGGAAACCGTTCTTGCCGAGATAGTCGCGCACGCCGAGCACCAGGGCGCCCCAGACCTGCGCTTCCAACTCAGGCACCGGCACGAGCTCGCCGGAAGGCGTCGCTTGTGCGTCGAATTCGATCAGCGGCATCGCCTCTTCGAACATCGCAGCGCGCGCGGCCACGCGCCCATCGCGGCCCACTGCGAACGAAGCGCCATCGAAGACCACCTCATCCTGGCCGCCAACCAGATGCGAGTACAGCAGGGGCAGCCCGACATCGCGCGACCGCTCAGCCATGCGCTGCTCCCGCTCCTCGACCTTGCCAACGTGGAAAGGCGATGCGTTCAGCACGCACAACACTTCGGCCCCCGCCGCCTTCGCTGCGCGCGCGGGCTCATCAAACCAGGCGTCTTCGCAGATCAGCACACCGAAGCGCCGACCCTCGACCTCAAACACCAGCGGCTCCTCGCCCGCGTCGCGGCCCGAGACGAAATAGCGGCGCTCGTCGAAGACCTGGTAGTTCGGCAACTCGCGCTTGCAGTACGTGCGCAAGACCTGTCCCCCTGCCAGCAGCGAGGCCGCATTGAAGCGGCGCAGCACGCTCAGGCTGCGCGACCTAAGATCGCCCTCGCGTTGATACGGATGACCGACCACGACATGCAAGCCCTCGCAATCGGCCAAGGCCGTCGCAATGCCCTTCAAGGCCTCGTCGCAGGCCTCGATGAAGGCCGGGCGCAGGAGCAGGTCTTCAGGCGGATAGCCGCACAGGCTCAGCTCAGGCGTGAGCAGCAGGCGAGCGCCGGCCGCATGCGCGCGACGGCCCCATTCCACGATCTTGCCGGCATTGCCTGCGAGGTCACCGACGGTGACATTGATTTGCGCCAGCGCGACTTTCAGGGACATGGATGAGGGCATGAAAACTAGGCCAGAGAATTATGTCATCCGGGTTCAAGCCGACCCGGGCGAATTGGCAATTCCTGCCTGGAACGCCTTGCTTGCAACGCAGGCGCAGCCCACGCCCTTCATGCGGCTGGAGTACCTGCAGGCGCTGCACCAATCCCGCAGCGCCACGGCGGACACCGGGTGGCAGCCGCAGTTCATCGGCATCTGGGAAGGCGATGAGCTGCTGGCGGCCTGCCCCGTCTGGTTGAAATCACACAGCTACGGCGAGTATGTATTCGACTGGGCGTGGGCCGATGCCTACCGCCGTCATGGCCTCGAGTACTACCCCAAGCTGCTGGTGGCCGTGCCCTTCACGCCGGTACCGGGCAGCCGGCTGCTGGCCCGCAATGAAGAGAAGCGCGCCCTCCTAGTCCAGGCCCTTCAAGCGCTCGCGGAACAGCAGGGCCTGTCGTCCATCCACCTGCTTTTCGGCGCGCCACAAGACCATCAGGCCGCCACCGACCATGCGTGGCTGCAACGCGAGGGCGTGCAGTTCCACTGGACACAGCGTGTGCCCGAACCCTTCGTCGATTTCCAGGACTTCCTCGCCGCGCTGCAGCGTGACAAGCGCAAGAAGATCCAGCAGGAGCAGCGTCGCGTGCGCGAGGCCGGCGTGAGCTTCAAAACCCTCGAGGGCCCGGCAATCACTGAACAGGCTTGGGACTTCTTCTACCACTGCTACCAGCTCACCTACAGAGCGCACCACAGCACGCCCTACCTGACGCGAGATTTCTTCCGCCTGATGAGCGAAACGATGGCGGCGAACTGGCTGCTCTTCATCGCCATGCGTGAGGGTGTGCCGATTGCGGCGTCACTGCTCGCGCTGGACCCAGAGCGCGGCGCCGCCTTCGGCCGCTACTGGGGCGCCATCGAGCAAATCCCCTGCCTGCATTTCGATGCCTGCTACTACCAGCCCCTGGCCTGGTGCATCGAGCACGGCTACCGCCGCTTCGAGGGCGGCGCCCAGGGCGAGCACAAGATGGCGCGCGGGCTCTTGCCGGTGCCAACGCAGTCGTCACACTGGCTGGCGCATCCCGACTTCAGTGATGCAGTGGCCGAGTTCCTGGCTCGGGAGGGTCAGGCCATGCGCGGCTACGTGAACGAGCTGGAAGAGCACCAGCCCTTCAAGGCTGGAACCAGCGCCCAGAGCCCGAAATAAAAAAGCGCCCTCGAGGGGCGCTTTGACGTTCAGGGCGAAAGCAGATTACTTCTGCTGCGTCTTCGCGTAGTTCGCCAGGCCGGCAACGATCTCGGCCCTGGCCGACTCGGGGCCTTCCCAGCCCTGCACCTTGACCCACTTGCCAGGCTCCAGGTCCTTGTAGTGCTCGAAGAAATGCTGGATGGCCTTCAGGCGCATCTGGTTGATGTCTTCGGGCTTCTGCCAGTGGTCGTAGATCGGCAGGATCTTCGATGTGGGCACGGCCAGCAGCTTGGCGTCGCCACCGGCTTCGTCATCCATCTTCAGCACGCCGATGGCGCGGCAGGTCACCACCACGCCCGGGGTCAGCGCGAAGGGCGTGATCACCAGCACGTCGACCGGATCGCCGTCGTCCGACAAGGTGCGCGGGATGTAGCCGTAGTTGCACGGATAGTGCATGGCCGTGGTCATGAAGCGGTCGACGAAGAGTGCGCCGCTTTCCTTGTCCACTTCGTACTTGATCGGATCGGCGTTCATCGGGATCTCGATGACGACGTTGAATTGCTCGGGCGCCTTGGCGCCGGGGGTCACGTTGTGCAGGCTCATCGCGGTTCTTCTGTAATGCCAGGGGAAACCCGAATTCTACGGTGCCCGCTTGCCCTGTCCTGACGCCGCGCATTCCCAATCTCGTTTACCCGCATTTCGCTGGTAAATACGCAGCCCGCAAAACGGGCCCCTTCCTTAGCATGCCCCGAGCGACCTGGCGGCCCTCTGACTTGGGCGGAATGGCTGCAGGCGTGAATTCACAACGGCAGAGACAACCGAGGAGACATGTACATGTCGACAGATGTAGCGCTGTACTTCGCGCTGGCCTGTGGCGTCGCCGCAGTCATATATGGCTTTGTTCAACGCAGCTGGATCCTGAGTCAGGACGCTGGCAATGCCCGCATGCAGGAGATCGCAGCTGCGATCCAGCAGGGCGCCGCTGCTTATCTGGCACGCCAGTACAAGACGATTGCCATCGTCGGCGTCGTGCTGGCCCTTCCGATCGCCTACTTCCTGGGCATGACCACCGCCGTGGGCTTCGTCATCGGCGCGGTTCTTTCGGGCGCCTGTGGCTTCATCGGCATGAATGTGTCGGTGCGGGCCAATGTGCGCACGGCGCAGGCCGCCACCAAGGGCATGGCGCCGGCCTTGAGCGTTGCCTTCAAGGGCGGCGCCATCACCGGCATGCTGGTCGTGGGCCTGGGCCTGCTGGGCGTCGGCCTGTTCTTCTGGCACATCAGCGAGGGCGGCAAGCACATCGACCCGACCACGCTGAAGCCTCTGCTGGGCTTTGCCTTCGGCTCGTCGCTGATCTCGATCTTTGCCCGTCTGGGTGGCGGCATCTTCACCAAGGGCGCTGACGTCGGCGCCGACCTGGTGGGCAAGGTGGAAGCCGGCATTCCCGAGGACGACCCGCGCAACCCCGCCGTGATCGCCGACAACGTCGGCGACAACGTCGGCGACTGCGCCGGCATGGCGGCCGACCTGTTCGAGACCTATGCCGTGACCCTGATCGCCACGATGGCGCTGGGCGCGCTGATGGTCGCGGGCGCAGGCACGATCAACGCCTTGATCTATCCGCTGGTGCTGGGCGGCGTATCCATCCTGGCTTCCATCATCGGCTGCAGCATGGTCAAGGCCTCGCCGGGCATGAAGAACGTGATGCCGGCGCTCTACAAGGGCCTGGCCGTGGCAGGCGTGCTCTCGCTGATCGCGTTCTACTTCATCACCACCGCGCTCTTCCCGCAGGGCCTGACGCTCGCCAGTGGCGCCATGGTTTCGGCCAACGCTCTGTTCGGTGCCTGCGCCGTCGGCCTGGTGCTGACCGCCGCGATGGTCTGGATCACCGAGTACTACACCGGCACGCAGTACAAGCCGGTGCAGCATATCGCTGAAGCCTCGACAACCGGCCACGGCACCAACATCATTGCCGGCCTGGGCGTCTCGATGCGCTCCACCGCCTGGCCGGTGCTGTTCGTCTGCGTGGCCATCCTGGTGGCCTACCAGCTGGGCGGCCTGTACGCCATCGCTGTTGCAGCCACCTCGATGCTGAGCATGGCCGGCATCGTCGTGGCCCTGGACGCCTACGGACCGATCACCGACAACGCCGGCGGCATCGCCGAAATGGCCGAGCTGCCGGACAGCGTGCGCGCGATCACCGATCCGCTGGACGCCGTGGGCAACACCACCAAGGCCGTGACCAAGGGCTATGCCATCGGCTCCGCCGGCCTGGCTGCCCTGGTGCTGTTCGCCGACTACACCCACTCGCTGGAAGGCCGCGGTTTCTCGGTGGCCTTTGACCTGAGCGATCCGAACGTGATCGTGGGCCTCTTCATCGGCGGCCTGATTCCCTACCTGTTCGGTGCCATGGCCATGGAAGCCGTGGGCCGCGCAGCCGGCTCGGTGGTGGTGGAAGTGCGCCGCCAGTTCCGCGACATCAAGGGCATCATGGACGGCTCGGGCAAGCCCGAATACGGCAAGGCCGTGGACATGCTGACCACGGCGGCGATCAAGGAAATGATCGTGCCTTCGCTGCTGCCCGTGGTCGTGCCGGTGATCGTCGGCCTGGCCCTCGGCCCGGCAGCGCTCGGCGGACTGCTGATGGGCACCATCGTGACCGGCCTGTTCGTGGCCATCTCGATGTGCACCGGCGGCGGCGCCTGGGACAACGCCAAGAAGTACATCGAAGACGGCCACCATGGCGGCAAGGGCAGCGAAGCCCACAAGGCTGCAGTGACCGGCGACACCGTGGGTGACCCGTACAAGGACACGGCCGGCCCGGCAGTGAACCCTTTGATCAAGATCATCAACATCGTGGCGCTGCTGATCGTGCCGCTGCTGCCGATGACGGCTGCCAACACCAAGGCGGCTACGCACGAGCCGGTTGCGGCCACGGCCAGCGCGCCTGCGGCCATGGAAGCGGCTTCCGCACCGATGGCCCCGGCAGAACCCGCTTCGGGCGCCTCGCAGTAACCAGCTGTCGCCTGATCCGAACCGAACAGCCCCTTCTAGGGGCTGTATCTATTTCTGGGCCCTTGTTCTCAGGTGAAAATACGACCCATGTCCCGGAGAGCCCTGCGTGATGAATGAAGGCCTGGCCCTGTCGCGCCACGCGCTGGCTCGCCGCCAGAATGCGCTGGCCGACATGCGCCGCTACCTGACGATCCAGGAACAGGACTTCCAGCTGCTGCGTGCCACGCTCCTGCAGTTCATGCACCGCTACCAGGGCGAGCTGGGCTCGCTCTATCAGGAGCTGGAGCATGTCGAGGGCCAGCTGCAGCGCATCGTGCTGGGCCTGGGTGGCACCGACATCGCGCCCCCCCCGAAAATAACCCACGCCGCCATGCCGGCACTGGCCTCGCCCTTGCCGCCTCCGCCGGGCTTGCCGCCTGAGCCTGCCGCCTCCGGCGCGCCTGGCGAACCGCCGAGCTTGAAGCAACTCTACCGGCGTGCCGCCATGCGTCTGCACCCTGATCGCGTGCTCGGCGAGCCTGATCGCCAGCGCAGCCTGGTCAGCATGATGGCGGTCAACGATGCCTATGCCCGCGAGGATCGCCAGGCGCTGGAGAACCTCCTGATCGCCGCCGGCGAAGACGCCGTACGTGTGACTGGCGAGAACATGCAGCCGCGCCTCGACTGGCTGCGCCGAGCCGAGCACATCGTGCAGGAGCGGCTGGGCGTCGTGCAGCTACGCCAACGGCAGCTTCAGGAGCACCCTCTGAACCGGCTCTGGCAGGCCGTCAGCAAGGCCGAGACCAAGGGCCTGCGCCCGCTGACGGTGATGGCCAACCGCCTGCGCACCCAGATCTCGGAGCGCCGCCGCGAACTCTATATCGGCCAGCGGCTGCAGCCCGGCACCGCCCTGGCGCAGAGCTTTCTGAGCGAGCGCCGCACCCGTCTCGAGGCCTGACTCGCGCTCGCCTCAGGCGTCGCGCGGGTCGCCCTGCAGATAGTGGCCGAAGACCTGCTGGAAGGCTTCGGAACTACGGTCACCCAGCTTGCCATCCTCGCGCAGAAAGATGCCTGGAAAGCGGTTCAGGAACTGCTGCAACTCCAGCGCACCCGGCAAGACCTTGGCGGGCGAATAGCGCAGTGCCGCGCTGCTCTTGGCCAGCGCCCTGGCCAGTTGGGCGTCGTTCGCGGTTGAGGCGAACGACGGCGCATCGACCAGCCCCAGCTCCGCCAGCCGGCGCAGCAAGGCCGCCGCCCCCACCTGCTTGCTGACCGCCGTGGGCGACCAGGTGCCGTCAGCCACATACTTGCCGCGGCTGTAGTGGCTGCTCATGCTCCACAGGTAGGGCGATTTGCACTCGGGGTGGTAGCTGCGATAGCCCCAGCCGTTGTAGCCCTCCCATTTGTAGAGAATGCCCGGCACACTCCAGTCGGACCAGCTGTCGTACCTGTCCAGCCGCAAGGCGTCATTGGCGCTCTGCTCCCAGGTGAACGGCGGCGTGCCAACCTTGGGCCGGCCGGCGGGCACCTGCACCGTGCGCTCGGCCAGAGGATCGCCGTTGTGCAGATGGCGCTTGAAGTCGAGCCCGCCTTCCATCGCATGCAGGACGGCCACCACGTACCAGGGAATGCCAAGCGGGTCGGCAACACCGCGATAGCGGGCCTCAGCATTGCGCAGTTGCTGCGTCATCTGATTCACGAGCGCCTGGCGCTCGGGCAGGATCTGGCAGCTGTCGAACAGCTGCTGATACTCGTTGCGCAGGGCTGTGGTCAATGCGGGCATGTCGCGGGCTCCAGGAAAGTCCGGCAAGCATCGGCCAGCCCGGCCCGGGCGCGCATCCCTAACTCACGGGTGGCTCGGGCTGCTTCACTGCACCTATCGCTCGCCCTGCCGCAGCTGCAGGGCCTGCAGTTCCTCGGCCGTATTGGCGTTGGCAAATGCGGCCGCATCTTCGAACATCACTTCGACGCATTCCTGCGCGCAGGCCCAAGCCTCGATCTTGCGTCGACCGCTGACCACATAGTCTTCGAGGCCGGCCTGCACGCTGGCCTTCATCAGGCAGAACACCGGCTGACGCTGCACCTTGCCACTTCCGTCGCGAGTGACAACCATGGCAATCTCCGCACCAGCCTCCTGCAGCGCACGTGCCAGGCGCGCCACCATGTCCAGAGGGAAGTTCGGCGTGTCGCAAGGCACGGTGGCCAGATAAGGCGTGCGACAGCGGTCCAGGCCGCTCAGAAAGCCCGCCAGCGGGCCGAGGAAGTCTGCCTCAGCGTCGCTGCAGACCGGCACACCAAGGCTCGCATAAGCCTTCAGGTTGCGATTCGCATTGATCAGCAAGGGGCCGACCTGAGGCGCCAGTCGGGCCAGCGCGTTCTGCGCCAGCGTGTGCCCGCGGAAGGGCAGCATGCCCTTGTCCACGCCGCCCATGCGGCTGCCCTGGCCGCCGGCAAGGAGGAGACCGGTAATCAGCGAAGGATCAAGTCCGGTTGACATGGTTCAGAAGCGCTGCAGGCGATCTTGTACAACAGGCCCAAGAAGGAGAAAAGGGCCTGATGCTTGCACATCAGGCCCTTCGGATTTCTCGCTATTCAGTGGTCGGGACGGCGGGATTCGAACTCGCGACCCCTTGCACCCCATGCAAGTGCGCTACCAGGCTGCGCTACGCCCCGACTGAAGAGCGAGAGTATATACGATTTTTTCGCTCCCTCAGAGGAGCAGCGTCTCGCGAATCGCCTTGAGCTCCTGCCGGAGCTGGCCCATCGACATCTGCTCGCCGCTGTGCGGTGCCGCCACCTCGACAGGTTCGCCGAAATCGGCATCGGGCTCGAAGTCCTGCAGCGCTTCCATGCGCGCGGCGCCCAGATCGGAGAGCTGATTGCGGGCCCCGCTGATCGTGAAGCCCTGGTCGTACAGCAGGTCACGGATGCGCCGGATCAGCAGCACCTCATGATGCTGGTAGTAGCGCCGGTTGCCGCGGCGCTTCATTGGGCGCAGCTGTGTGAACTCCTGCTCCCAGTAGCGAAGCACATAGGGCTTCACGCCGCACAGCTCGCTCACCTCACCGATGGTGAAGTAGCGTTTGGCTGGGATGGCTGGGAGCGCTTTCTCCATTGAAATCAAGGGCTTCAGGTTGGGAGGTCAGACTCTACTCGAAGTCTTCCCCGGCAGGTGCATCGCCTTGTACCTGGGATTTCAACTTGTGGCTGGCGTGGAACGTGACCACATTGCGCGCCTTGATCGGGATCGATTCGCCGGTGCGCGGGTTGCGGCCCGGGCGTGGCGCCTTGCGACGGATGTTGAAGTTGCCAAAGCCCGAAAGCTTCACATCGTCGCCACGCACCAGGGTCGCATGGATGATGTCAAAGAAGGCTTCGACCATGTCCTTGGATTCACGCTTGTTCAGGCCGAGCTTGTCGAACAGCAGGTCGGCCAGCTCGGCCTTGGTCAGCGTGGGTGTTTCAAGGCTGGGCAGGAGCACGCTCAACGCGGCGGGCTTGATGTCTTCTTGGTCGTCGCTCATGGTCTCTTGGTCTCCTCCGCTGTTCTCGATCAACCGCGCAGACGTGCGCCGAGCTTCTCACCCAGGGCCGCGAGCACACGGGCCACGGTCTGCTCGATGCGCTCATCGGTCAGCGTCGTCTCTTCGTCCAGCAGTTCCAGGCGCACTGCCATGCTGCGCTCCCCGGCCTGCATCTCGGCATTGGCCTGACCGGGCTTGAACACATCGAACAGCTTGGCGGAACGGACCAGGCCGTCCTGTGCGCCTTGAATGGTGCTGATCAGCGCGTCATGGGTGACCTGCTCGCCAACGATCACTGCGATGTCACGCAACACCGACTGCTGGCGCTGCACGCCCTGACCCTTGGGCAGGGTCAAGCTCAGCACCGCATCGAGGTCGAGCTCAAACAGCACCGGGGCAGAGGGCAGCTCATAGCCTTGGCGCCACTTGGGATGCAGCTCGCCGACGACACCGATCTCCTGGCCATCCAGCAGCACGCGTGCGCTGCGGCCCGGATGCAAGGCCGGATGTTCTGCGGCCACGAACTGCAATTGGCGCGGCGCAAACAGTGATTCGAGGTCGCCCTTCACATCGAAGAAGTCAACCAGGCGATCACGCTGCGACCATTGCGATTGGTCTGCGGCTCCCCAGGCCAGCGCGGCCACGCGCATCGGCTGGCGCACGCCGGCGATGCTGCTGTCGCTCTCGACGATGGAGGCGTCACGCAGGAACACACGGCCGATCTCGAACACGCGCACGCGCGGGGCCTTGCGGGTCAGGTTGTAGCGCAACACCTGCACCAGGCTGCCGATCAGGCTGGTGCGCATCACGGCCAGCGGCGCGGCAATCGGGTTCAAGAGCTGGATCGGATTGGCATTGCCCGCCAGCTCCTGCTCCCAACGCGCTTCGACGAAGCTGAAGTTGATGGTCTCGAAATAGTCGCGACCGGCAAGCGCGTGGCGCAGCGCATGCACCGAGGCACGCGACTCCGAGCGCACCTTGCCCACCACCGGCGCGAGCGGCGGCGTGTCCGGCAAGTTCGGATAGCCCAGGACGCGGATCACCTCCTCGACCAGGTCTTCCTCGATCTGGATGTCGAAACGCCAGCTCGGGGGCGTCACCGTCAGCGTGCCCTCGCCTTCCACGTAGTCGAGGCCGAGGCGCTGGAACACGGTCGCGCATTGCGCCTGGGTCAGCGGCATGCCGATGATCTTGGCGGCACGGGCTACGCGCAGCGTGACCGGCTTGCGGGCAGGCAACTGCGTCGTCTGGTCGTCCATGGGGCCAGCTTCACCACCGCAGATGTCGACGATCAACTGCGTGATGCGCTCGATGTGTTCGACCGTCTGCGCCGGATCGACACCACGCTCGAAGCGGTGACCAGCATCCGTCGAGAAGTTGAACTTGCGCGAGCGGCCGGCGACCGCCTTGGGCCACCAGAAAGCGGCCTCGACGTAGACGTTCCGCGTGTCGTCAGACACGGCCGTGGCGTCGCCGCCCATGATGCCGGCAAGCGACTCCACTTGCTTCGAATCGGCGATGACGCCCACCGTCTCGTCGAGCTCGATCGTGTTGCCGTTCAGGAGCTTCAGCGCCTCGCCCTGCTTGGCCCAGCGCACGGTCAGGCCATCGTGGATCTTGTCGAGGTCGAAGATGTGGCTGGGGCGACCGAACTCGAACATCACATAGTTCGAGATGTCGACCAGCGGCGACACCGAGCGTTGGCCGCAACGGGCCAGGCGCTCAACCATCCAGGCCGGCGTCTGCGCTTTGGTATTGACGCCGCGCACGATGCGGCCGGAGAAGCGGCCGCAAAGATCAGCCGCTTCAATGCGCACCGGCAGCTTCGCGTCATGCTTGACGGCAACCGGCGTGAATTCCGGCTTCAGGAGTGGCGAGCCAGTCAGCGCCGAGACTTCCCGGGCGACGCCGTAGACGCTCAGGCAATGCGCCAGATTGGGGGTGAGCTTCAGCGTGAAGAGCGTGTCGTCGAGCTTCAGGTGCTCGCGGATGTTCTGGCCGATGGGCGCATCGGCGGCCAGCTCCAGCAGGCCACCGTGGTCCTCGGAAAGCTTCAGCTCACGGGCCGAGCACAGCATGCCGAAGCTCTCCACACCGCGCAGTTTCCCCTTGCCGATCTGGAAAGGCTTGCCGTCTTCGCCCGGGGGCAGTTCAGCGCCGATGGTGGCCAGAGGAACGCGAATGCCGGCACGCGCATTCGGCGCGCCGCAGACGATCTGCAGCGGCTCTGCGCCTCCAGCGTTGACCGTGCAGACGCGCAGCTTGTCGGCATTTGGATGCTGCTCGGCCGACAGGATTTCGGCGACCACGATGCCATGGAAAGGCGGTGCCACCGGGCGCAGCTCTTCGACTTCCAGGCCGGACATGGTCAGCAGCTCGGCCAGCTCTTGGGTGTTCAGTGCGGGGTTGCAGAAGCTCCGCAGCCAGGACTCGGGGAATTGCATGTTCTGTTCTCTTCAGGCGTTCGTTTGCGGGTTGTTCTTGCGGATCACTTGAACTGACTCAAGAATCGCAGGTCGCCGTCAAAGAACAGGCGCAAATCGTTGACGCCGTAGCGCAGCATGGCCAGGCGATCGATGCCCGAGCCGAAAGCGAAGCCGATGTAGCGCTCAGGGTCCAGGCCCATATTGCGAATCACCTGCGGATGCACCTGGCCCGAGCCCGACACCTCCAGCCATCGGCCCTTCAAGGGGCCGGAGCCGAACATCATGTCGATCTCGGCACTGGGTTCGGTGAACGGGAAATAGCTCGGACGGAAGCGGATGTCCATGTCCGTCGTCTCGAAGAACTGGTGCATGAAGTTCACATAGACAGACTTCAGGTCCTTGAACGAAACGTTCTCGCCAACCCACAGGCCTTCGACCTGGTGGAACATCGGCGAATGCGTGGCATCGCTGTCGACGCGGTAGGTGCGGCCCGGCGCAATCACGCGGATCTCGGGCATGGGCAGGCCGGCATCGATCAGCGCCTTGTGCTTCTTCACATGCTGGACCGCATGACGGATCTGCATCGGGCTGGTGTGGGTGCGCAGCACATGGCCGCCTTCGATATAGAAGGTGTCGTGCATCGAGCGGGCCGGGTGGTCTTCCGGCGTGTTCAGCGCCGTGAAGTTGAACCAGTCGTTCTCGATCTCGGGACCGTCGGCCACATCAAAGCCCATCGAGCCAAAGATGGCCTCGATGCGCTCCATGGCGCGGGTGATCGGGTGCAGGCCACCGGTGCCGCGGTTGCGGCCGGGCAGCGTCACGTCCAGCGCCTCAGCCTTCAATTGGATGGCCAACTCGGCATCGGCCAGCGCCTGGCGACGGGCAGCGAGAGCGGCTTCGATGCCGGTCTTCAAGACATTGATCTCCGCGCCGCGGGTCTTTTTCTCTTCAATCGGCAATGCGGCCAGGCCTTTCATCAGCTCGGTCACGCGACCGGACTTGCCGATGAATCGCGCCTTGGCGTTCTCCAGGTCAGCGGGCGTGGCAGCAGCGGCGAATTCCGCTTGCGCCTGTTGCAGCAATTGATCGAGATCGTTCATCGCGGGGCGATCGTTTCAGTTCGGGAAACAAATAAGAAAAGGCCGAGCACCACAGGTGTTCGGCCTTTAAAGGGCGCGCCCCGGCTTGCACCGGGGCTGCCGCTGCCGCTCGCGGCGGCAGACGGGCAATTAAGCGAGAGCGGCCTTCACCTTGTCGAAGATGCTGGCAAAACCAGCAGGATCGTTGACGGCGAGATCGGCCAGGACCTTGCGGTCAATGTCGATCTGAGCCTTCTTCAGGCCAGCCACAAACTTGCTGTAGGTCAGTCCCAGACCGCGGCTTGCTGCGTTGATACGAGCAATCCACAGTGCACGGAACACGCGCTTCTTGGCACGACGGTCACGGTAGGCGTATTGGCCTGCCTTCATCACCGCCTGCTTGGCGATGCGGAAGACATTCTTGCGACGACCACGGAAGCCCTTGGCCAGAGCCAGGACCTTCTTGTGACGGGCACGAGCGGTAACACCACGTTTAACGCGAGGCATATTAAATCTCCTTTAGTTAAATGGTGGAATTACAGGCCAGCGAAAGGCAACATTTGAGCCATGTGGCCCATGTTGGTTTCGTGGACGGTCACGGTGCCGCGCAGTTGGCGCTTGTTCTTCGTGGACTTCTTGGTCAGGATGTGGCGCTTGAACGCTTGACCGCGCTTGACGGTACCACCCGGACGAACGCGAAAACGCTTCTTCGCGCTGCTCTTGGTCTTCATTTTGGGCATGTTAGTGCTCCTTTTAAGTATGTCCCTGGGGCGGCTCCGATTCCTCGTTGCACTTGTTTGGCCTCAGGAGACTAATAAGCCCGCCGACGACCAGATCGGCGGGCTGAAACTGCCAGAAACGCTTTAGCGCTTCTTTGGTGCAAGCACCATGATCATCTGCCGGCCTTCGAGCTTGGGCATGTTCTCGACCACCGACACGTCTGCCAGCTCGTCGCGAATCCGCTCCAGCAGGCGCATGCCGATGTCCTGGTGGGTGATTTCGCGGCCGCGGTAACGCAGCGTCACCTTGCCCTTGTCACCATCCTCGGCGATGAAGCGGCGCAGATTGCGCATCTTGATCTGGTAGTCGCCTTCGTCCGTACCCGGGCGGAACTTGACTTCCTTGATCTCGATGACCTTCTGCTTCGACTTCGCTTCGGCCGCGCGCTTCTGCTCGATGTACTTGAACTTGCCGTAGTCCATCAACCGGCACACGGGCGGGTTGGCGGTGGGCGAGATTTCAACCAGATCGACGTCCAGGTCACCCGCCATGCGCAGGGCTTCCTGGATGCTCACGACGCCAATGGGCTCATTTTCCGGGCCATTCAGGCGGACTTCGGGAGCAAGAATTTCACGGTTCAGCCGATGCTTTCGCTCAGGAATAGCTCGACGGTCAGCAAAAGTAGCGATGGTGCTTACCTTTCAATGGACCCAAGGCGAGGCCCGACAAGAACGAAAGCGCGCCCTGGATCGAACCTCATCAGGCCTTGGAGGTGATGGCTTCCGACAGCTTCGATTGGAAGTCTGCCAGTGACATCACACCCAGGTCTTGGTTGCCTCGGGCGCGCACTGCAACGGCACCGTTTGCCTTCTCCTTGTCGCCTACGACCAGGATGAACGGTACCTTCTGCAAAGAATGCTCGCGGATTTTATACGTGATTTTCTCGTTCCGCAAATCTGCCGAGACTCTAACCCCTTGTTTTTGCAGCGATTTCACGATCTCAGCCACGTAGTCGGCCTGCGCATCCGTGATATTGGCGACGACAACCTGGGTCGGCGACAGCCAAGCCGGCAGCGCGCCGGAGTGCTGCTCGATCAGGATGCCGATGAAACGCTCCAGGCTGCCGACGATGGCACGGTGCAGCATGATGGGGCGATGGCGCGAGCCGTCTTCGCCGACGAACTCGGCGTCCAGGCGCTCGGGCATGTTCGGGTCCACCTGGATGGTGCCGCACTGCCACTGGCGGCCCAGTGCGTCCTTCAGCGTGTACTCGATCTTCGGACCGTAGAAGGCGCCCTCGCCCGGCAGGTACTCGAACTCGCAACCGGAAGCGCGCAGGCCTTCGGCCAGCGCCGCCTCGGCACGGTCCCAGCTCTCTTCGGTGCCGATGCGCTTCTCGGGGCGCGTCGACAGCTTGAACAGGATTTCGTTGAAGCCGAAGTCCTTGTAGACCTTGCGCAAGAGTGTCGTGAAGGTCGTGACCTCTTGCTGGATCATGTCTTCAGTGCAGAAGATGTGACCGTCGTCCTGTGTGAAGCCGCGCACGCGCATGATGCCGTGCAGGCCGCCCGTGGGCTCGTTGCGGTGGCATTGGCCGAACTCGCCGAAGCGCAGCGGCAGGTCGCGGTAGCTCTTGATGCCCTGCTTGAAGATCAGGATGTGGCCGGGGCAGTTCATCGGCTTCAGCGCATAGTCACGCTTCTCCGACTCGGTCGTGAACATGTTCTCGCGGTACTTGTCCCAGTGGCCGGACTTCTCCCACAGGCTCTTGTCCAGGATCTGCGGGCCCTTGACCTCCAGGTAGCCGTTCTCGCGGTAGACGCGGCGCATGTACTGCTCCACCTCCTGCCAGACCGTCCAGCCCTTGGGATGCCAGAACACCGTGCCCGGAGAGACCTCATCGATGTGGAACAGGTCGAGTTCCTTGCCGAGCTTGCGGTGGTCGCGCTTCTCGGCTTCCTCCAGCATCGTCAGGTACTTCTGCAGGTCGTCCTTGGTGGCCCAGGCCGTGCCGTAGATGCGTTGCAGCTGTTCGTTGTTGTGGTCGCCGCGCCAGTAGGCGCCGGCCACCTTCATCAGCTTGAAGTGCTTGAGCTTGCCCGTGGAAGGCACGTGCGGGCCGCGGCACAGGTCGGTGAACTTGCCTTCGGCATACAGCGAGACGTCTTCGTTCGCCGGGATGCTGGCGATGATCTCGGCCTTGTAGGCCTCGCCGATGCTCTTGAAGTAAGCCACGGCCTCGTCGCGCGGCAGCACAGTGCGCGTGACCTGCTCGTCCTTCTTGGCGAGCTCGTTCATCTTCGATTCGATAGCAGCCAGGTCTTCCGGCGTGAAGGGGCGCTTGTACGAGAAGTCGTAGAAGAAGCCATGCTCGATCACCGGGCCGATAGTGACCTGGGCATCGGGAAACAGCTCCTTCACGGCATAGGCCAGCAAGTGGGCTGTCGAGTGGCGGATGACTTCCAGGCCATCGGCATCCTTGTCGGTGACGATGGCGAGTTGCGAGTCCGTCGCCATCAGATGGCTGGTGTCCACCAGCTTGCCGTCAACGCGGCCGGCCAGTGCAGCCTTGGCCAGGCCGGCGCCGATGGAGGCGGCGACTTGCGCCACCGTGACGGGCGAGTCGAATTCGCGCTTGGAACCGTCGGGCAATTGAATCGAAATCATGGGTAGCTCCTGAAGCCCGGCGATCACTCGAGGATCGGGGCTCGAAAAACAAAAAGCGCGGCCACTTGCCGCGCTTTTGGTATGAAATGAAAAAGACGAGACGAGCCGCGGCCGACTAAACCTGAGTGGTGGAGGTCGTAGTTCGCGGTGTCATAACCAGGTCGCCTTTCTCATCCTTGCTGATTGGAGGAGCGCCGATTGTAGCGAATCAAAGCGGCAGCGCCTGAACCGAGCTGCTCTGGGTCAGTGTGGCAAATTCATCGCGCAGCCGCTCGCCTTCACGCACGGCGCGCAGCCAGGCGCTCGCACGTGCATTCACATCGTCGCCGTAATGCTGGAAATCGGCTCTATCCGGCAGCTTGGCGCGCGGCAGGCTCTTGACGAATTCCTCGCTGGGCGCGAGCACCACCACGTTGTCGAGAAACGCGCTCGGCGCATGCCGATGCTTCAAGGCCTTGTCCAGCCAGCCGGGCACCACGCTGCGCTGGAAATGCGGATACAGCACGATGCCGTCGCCCAGCATCTGCGCGTAGTCGAGGTGCAGGTGATAGTCGGTGATGCCGCCATCCCAATAGGCACCACGCGGCGCGCCAGGGATGTCGTGCACGGCCTTCAGCCAGAAGGGAATCGAGCAACTGGCCAGCAGCGCCTGCAGCAGATTGCGACGATTGAGTTCGACCTGGCGACTGCGATAGTCCTTCAAGAGCATTGGCAGCGGCGAGCGCAGGTCGGAGAAGACGACCCGCTCCAGCCAGGCGCCCATGGCACGACGTGAGACCAGGTTGGTTGCGAAGGCGCCGAAATAGCCAAGCGGCGTGCGCAGGCGCCCTTCCCTTGCGAGCACATGCCGGCCACGCGAGGTGAAAAGGTGAAGGCGGAAACGCGGATGGCTCAAGACCTGGGCCTCGCGGCCGCCGAAAACCTCGTTCAGCTTGGCGGCAAATCCGCCGCTGACGGAGGCAGCCGTCGGCGCCTTGCCCGGTGCATGCTCGTAGTCCTGGTGCGCGTACTCCACGGCCAACCGAGCAAACTCTTCTTCGGCATTGCCCAGGCATGCCGTCGCCATGCGCCAGGCGCCTATCGACGCTCCCAGCAGATGAACGTCCTGCGCGCTGCTGCCCAGCCAGGGGCCGAAGATGTGTCGATCAAGCCCGTTGAGGATCAGGCCCTTGGGCCCGCCGGCCGCTGCGGGAATGACGCGCACGTCGTCGGCGCGCAGGCCGCGTTCGGCCAAACGAATGCGGGCCCGAGGGCCCGCATGGATTTGCAGTGCTTGCATGCACCGCAGTCTAAATGCTCTGCTTAGAGCTTCTGCTCCCACGACAGGCCGAACTGCGCGCGGCCATAACGCTCAGTACGGCTGTAGCCGTTCGTGACGAAGGTGGTCGAACGGGTATCGACCGGCCACAGGTTGTTGGCCGACATGCGGATCGAGCTGGTGCGGCTGAGCATCCATTGCGCGAACATGTCGAAGCCACGGCTGCGGGTCTGCTCCATCGACTGCGTCAAGGTCTGCGTCGTCAGGTAGCCAGGCGTGAAGCTCAGGTTCGCACCCATGCTCACCGGCAGGCCCGTCAGGCGGTAGTCAAAGCCACCCGTGATCGACCAGGGCTGCTGGCCATCCAGGCGATTGTCCGGTCCGGGCAGATTCTGGACCTTGGACTTGTAGTAGTTGAGCGAAGCCCGCAGGTTCAGCGGCAGCTTGGCGTCGAAGACCGAGGGCAACAATTCGCCGGCACGGCCCTTGATCTCGAACTCCAGGCCAGCCGTCTCGGCACGCGCGAAGTTGGTCGGATGATTGACGTAGCGCGCCTGCGTCTTCGACACATTCAAGGCCGAGCCCGCAGCCTCGAGCGTCGTGACGTTGCGCATCAGGTCGTTCACACGGCGGTAGAAGCCGCCGATGCTGATCATGCCGCCACCGCTGAGGTATTTCTCATAGGCAACGTCCAGACCGGTTGCCAGCTCGGGCTTGAGGTCAGGGTTGCCGATGAAGTCAGGCGCCAGGTAGGTGTTGGGCGTGTTCGGATCCGGGTACAGGCCCGAGATGGCCGGGCGTGCCAGCAACTGGTTCAGGTTGGGTGCCTTGTAGCTGCGCGTCAGGCTGGTGCGGATCAGGTCACGGCCCTTGGGGTCGATCTTGTAGTTGATGTGCAAGAGCGGCGTCGTGACGCTGCTCTTGTTGCGGCGCTCGGCATCGCCCACGGCGGCGCTCTCGGTGACGATGCGCTCGGTGCGCAGGCCCAGATAGGCCGACCACTGCGGCGAAATCTCCCAGTCGTCCTGGATGAAGAAGGCCTGGCGCTGAATGGTGGCCGCAAACGGCAGGCCATCAACGCCCGGCAACTGGGCCTTGCCGCCGACGGTCACGAAACGCGTCTCGTCGCGCTTGCGCCATTCCAGGTCCCAGCCCAGCGCAAGGCTGTGCGCGTCATTGAGGACCTGCGCGAACTTGCCGGCCTGGGTGAGGTTGCGGTCGGTGTTGTCGCCGACCGAACCTCGCTGCTGGTTGTCGTAGACCGTGTTGTTGAACGTGCCGTGTACTTCCTGACCGCCCGCCTTGAGCTCGATACGGCGCGTTTCGCTCAGCTGGTTGTTGTACTGCAGGTTGGCGCGTGCCATCCGGAAGGTGCCGATGTTGCGGCTGTTGTAGTCCTCGCTCGGCAGGCCCGACTTGAGAATCGTCTCGTACTCCGGGTTGAAGTGCCAGCGGCCCTGCTGCATGAAGGCCATGGCCGTCAGGTTCTCCTCGTCGCTGATCTTCCAGTTCATGCGCGGCGAGAAGTTCCAGCCGTTGCCCCAGCCGTTCTGTTCCAGGCGCTGGGTGATCACCGAGGGCTGGCCATTCGAACCTTGAGCTGCGCGGGTCGTTGTCGACTCCTGCTGATTGCGCCAGGAGAACAGCGAGATCGGCAGCGTGTAGCCCAGGTCGCCCTTCTTCTCGCCATAGGTGTAGGAGCCGGACACGCTGGGTCGCACGGCGCTGTAGCCCATGTTCAGGCGCAGGTCGCGCTGAGTGACCTTGGGCGCGTCCTTCAGGATGATGTTGATGGCACCGGCAACCGCCTGCGCGCTCTGGTCGGCGCTGGGGCCCTTGGTGACTTCAATGCGCTCCACCTGGGCCGGGTCCAGCTGGGTCAGGTCGAAACCCGGGGGCGCCGGGTCGCCGTTCAGCAGGATCAGCGTGTAGCCGCTGCCCAGGCCACGCATGCGCGGTGCACCACCCGACACGTTGACGCCCGGCAGGCGCTTGAGCACATCGGCCACATTGGTATCGCCGAACTTGTCGAGTTCCTCTCGGCCATAGACCTGCTTGGCCACCTGGGACTTGCGGCGCAGGTCCGTATCGCTCTGCGGGCGAGCGCTGATTTCAACCCGTTCCAGCTTGGCGCCAGGGCGGGGCTGGCCGTCGCCGGGGCCTTGCGGGCCTTCCTGGGCAAATGCGGCGGCAGAGGTCAGCAGCGCGCAAGCGGCGGCAATGGCGTGTTTCTTATTGGTCAAGATGTACTGCTCCAAGGGAGGGTCTGAACTGAGGCGGCACGATATCGATACTCGTAAACCCTGTCAGGCTGGATGCGATCAGTTGCAGGAATCCGGTGCCCAAGCGCGAGCAGGCGACGTCAACGGCGTCCTTGCAGCTTGGCAAAAGCCTCGGCCATGGCATTGCCGCCTGCCGGCGCCTGCGCCTTGCCGCTGCCACCGGCTCGCTCATTGCGCGCTGCGGGGCGGAAGTTGTTGTCGGCGCTCTTGGCACCTCGGGCTTGCGGCGCCGCGTCCAGCTTCATCGTCAGCGAAATGCGCTTGCGGGCCAGGTCGACCTCCAGCACCCTGACCTTGACGATGTCGCCGGTCTTCACCACCTCGCGGGCATCATTGACGAACTTGTTCGACAGCTGGCTCACGTGGACCAGCCCATCCTGGTGCACGCCCAGGTCGACGAAGGCACCGAACTGCGCAACGTTGGAGACCGTGCCTTCCAGCACCATGCCTTCGGTCAGGTCCTTGATGTCCTCGACGCCGTCGTTGAAGCGCGCGACCTTGAAGTCCGGACGCGGGTCGCGGCCCGGCTTCTCCAGCTCGGCCAGGATGTCCTTGACGGTGATGGCGCCGAATGTCTCGTCGGCAAAGGCCTCGGGGCGAAGCGTGCGTATCACGTCACTCTTGCCCAGCACCTCGGTCGCGGGGCGGCCGAGCTGGGTCAGCATGCGCTGCACGACCGGATAGGTTTCCGGGTGCACGCCGCTGAGGTCCAGCGGGTTGTCGCCATCGCGGATGCGCAGGAAACCTGCCGCCTGCTCGAAGGTCTTGGGGCCCAGGCCGGTCACGTCGAGCAACTGCTTTCGGTTGCGGAAAGAGCCGTTGGCGTCGCGCCAGCGCACGATGCTCGCTGCCACGGCAGCCGAGAGGCCCGACACGCGGGACAGCAGCGGCGCCGACGCCGTGTTCAGGTCCACGCCCACCGAGTTCACGCAGTCTTCCACCACGGCGTCCAGCGTCTTGGCCAGCTCGCTCTGATTCACGTCATGCTGGTACTGACCGACGCCGATGCTCTTCGGGTCGATCTTGACCAGCTCGGCCAGCGGGTCCTGCAGGCGGCGGGCGATGGACACGGCACCGCGGAGGCTCACGTCCAGGTCGGGCAACTCCTTCGATGCGAACTCGGAGGCCGAATAGACCGACGCACCGGCCTCGCTGACCACGACCTTCTCGATGTTCACCTCAGGCGCCATCTGCTGGATGCGCTTGATCAAGTCGGCGGCCAGCTTGTCGGTCTCGCGGCTGGCGGTGCCGTTGCCGATGGCGATCAGGTTCACGCCATGGGTGGCCACCAGGCGGCCCAGCGTATGCAGCGAACCTTCCCAGTCCTTGCGCGGCTCGTGCGGATAGACGGTGTTGGTGTCCAGCACCTTGCCGGTGTCACTGACGACAGCCACCTTCACGCCGGTGCGGATGCCCGGGTCCAGGCCCATCACCACGCGCTTGCCGGCCGGCGCGGCCAGCAGCAGGTCGCGCAGGTTCTCCGCAAACACCTTGATGGCGGTTGCTTCAGCTGCTTCGCGCAGGCGCGAGAACAGGTCGCGCTCCAGGCTCATCGCCAGCTTGACCTTCCAAGTCCAGGCCACGGTCTTGCGGATCAACTCGTCGCTCGCGCGAATCGGAGCCCCCACGCTCCCTGCGCTCGCTGCCCCCCGGGTGGGCTGGGCATGCCCCGGCGAAGCCGGATGCATCCCCGCATGGCTCCAGCCCAGATGGCGAGCAATGCGGCCCTCGGCCAGACCGGGCTGACCCGGCACCAGCACTTCGTCGAGGCTCAGCTTGGCATCGAGGAATTCCTGCGTGCGACCACGGAACACGGCCAGCGCGCGGTGCGAAGGCACGGTGCGGATTGGCTCGGCGTAATCAAAGTAGTCGCGGAACTTGGAGATGTCCGGGTTGTTCTCGTCCTTGCCGTCCATCAGCTTGGACTGGAACAGGCCTTCTTCCCACAGCCATTCGCGCAGCTTGCCGATCAGCACGGCATCTTCAGCCCAGCGCTCGCTGAGCAGGTCGCGCACACCGTCCAGCACGGCAAACGCATCGGCGAAGCCGGCGTCGGGGTTCAGGAAAGCGGCCGCCTCGGACATCGGGTCGAGCGATGGGTCGGCAAACAGTTTGTCGGCCAGCGGCTCCAGGCCGGCCTCGCGGGCGATCAGGCCCTTGGTGCGGCGCTTGACCTTGTAGGGCAGGTAGAGGTCTTCCAGCTCCTGCTTGGTGGGCGCGGCCTCGATGGATGCACGCAGCTCAGGCGTCAGCTTGCCCTGCTCGTCGATGCTCTTGAGCACCGCGGCGCGGCGCTCTTCAAGCTCGCGAAGATAGCCCAGGCGCGATTCCAGCTCGCGCAGCTGGATGTCGTCCAGGCCCTCGGTGGCTTCCTTGCGGTAGCGGGCGATGAAGGGAACGGTGGCGCCGCCGTCGAGCAGCTCGACGGCTGCATTGACCTGGGTGGGGCGGACCTTCAGCTCGGCCGCCAACTGCAGAAGAATCTTGTCCAAAACGTCTAGGTACGGGTAAACGAGGAAGCGCGGGAGTTTGCCACAGGGCAAGTTACGCAGATCCCGCGCATGCGGGCCACATTCGAAGCCCAAGGAGAAACCGATGTTTGACAAGCCCAAGGTTCTTGCCATCTCGAAGCAGTTGATGGACGGCGGCATGGCCTCCTCTGCGTTCTATGAACAGCTGACGCGCACCCTGGCAGAGGAAATGGGCTGCACGCGCGCCAGCCTCTGGCGCTATCCGGATCCCGAACTGCGCATGAGCATCGAGTGCCTGAGCCTGTACGACCGCACGGATGCCAAGTGGACCAATGGCGCCGTGCTGACGGAGGAAGACTTCGGCCCCTATTTCGAGGCCATGCGCCGCGACAACCTGATCGTCGCAGGGGATGCCCGCGCCAATCCGATCACCAGCTGCTTCAACGAGATCTACTTCGAGCCGCTTGGCATCTATTCCTTGCTCGACGTCGGCATCAACATCGGTGGCACCCCTTTTGGCCTGTTCTGCTGCGAGAACACCACCGACATCCTCGACTGGACGCCCGAGCACGTCGAGTACCTGCGCCAGGTCGGCACCCTGCTCGGCTATGCGCTGAGGAAGGCCGCCGGCTGAAGCCGGCCAGCCGCCTGCGAACGGCCTCCTAGACCAGCACCCGCTCGATGCCGCCCTGATTCGCCTTGGCCACGTACTCGGGCATCCAGTCCTTGCCGAGGATCTGGTTGGCCATCTCGACCACGATGTAGTCGGCTTCCAGGAGGCCATTCTGCAGGTCGTTGCCGTAGCGAGAGAGGCCTTGCAGGCAGCTCGGGCAGCTGGTCAGGATCTTCAGGTTCTCGGCTGCCGCGACCTTGCCGCTGTCGCGCAATTCGGTCTCCATCTTGCGCAGCTCTTCTTCCTTGCGGAAGCGGACCTGTGTCGAGATGTCGGGCCGGGTCACGCCCAGCGTGCCGCTCTCGCCGCAGCAGCGTTCGCTCTTCACCACCTCGGGCCCGACGAGCGCCTTCACGGTCTTCATCGGGTCCTGCAGCTTCATCGGGCTGTGGCAGGGGTCGTGATACAGGAAAGCCTGGTTGGAGCTGAGCTTGATGCCCTTCTCCAAGAGGTATTCGTGGATGTCGATGATGCGGCAGCCCGGGAAGATGTCCTCGAACTTGTAGCCCTGCAGTTGGTCATAGCAGGTGCCGCAGCTCACCACCACGGTCTTGATGTCCAGGTAGTTGAGCGTGTTGGCCACGCGGTGGAAGAGCACCCGGTTGTCGGTGATCATCTTCTCGGCCTTGTCGAACTGGCCCGAACCGCGCTGCGGGTAACCGCAGCACAGATAGCCCGGCGGCAAGACCGTCTGCACGCCCGCATGCCAGAGCATGGCCTGCGTGGCCAGACCCACCTGCGAGAACAATCGCTCCGAACCGCAGCCCGGAAAATAGAACACAGCCTCCGTCTCGGCCGTGGTGGCGGCCGGGTTGCGGATGATGGGCACGTAGTCCTTGTCCTCGATGTCCAGGAGCGCACGCGCCGTCTTCTTCGGCAGTCCGCCCGGCAGTTTCTTGTTGATGAAGTGAATCACCTGCTCCTTGATCGGAGCGGGGCCCAGCGTCGCGCGCGGCGCGGCGGTCTGCTTCTTCGCGAAGGTCTTCAAGACGTCGTGCGCCAGGCGCTGCGCCTTGAAGCCCACGCCCACCATGGCGCTGCGTGCGAGCTTGATCGTCTCCGGGCTCGTGGCGTTCAGCATGAACATCGCCGCCGCATTGCCGGGGCGGAAGCTCTTCTGGCCCATCTTGCGCAGGAGGTTGCGCATGTTCATGGTCACGTCGCCGAAGTCGATCTTGACCGGACAGGGGTTCGCGCACTTGTGGCAGACCGTGCAGTGGTCGGCCACGTCCTCGAATTCTTCCCAGTGCTTGATCGACACGCCCCGGCGCGTCTGCTCCTCGTACAGAAAGGCCTCGACCAGCAGCGAGGTGGCGAGAATCTTGTTGCGCGGCGAATAAAGCAGGTTGGCGCGTGGCACATGTGTCGCGCAGACCGGCTTGCACTTGCCACAGCGCAGGCAGTCCTTGACGCTGTCGGCAATCGCGCCGATATCGCTCTGCTGCATGATCAGGGATTCATGCCCCATCAGCCCAAAGCTCGGGGTGTAGGCATTGGTCAGATCGGCATAGGTGGTCAGCGAATCAGGCCCACCCAGGCGCAAGAGCTTGCCCTTGTTGAAGCGGCCCTCCGGGTCGACCTTGGCCTTGTAGCCGGCAAACGGCGCCAGCTCTTCATCGCTCAGAAATTCGAGCTTCGTGATGCCGATGCCGTGCTCGCCCGAGATCACACCGTCCAGCGAGCGCGCCAGCTTCATGATGCGTGCCACGGCTTCGTGCGCCGTCTGTAGCATCTCGTAGTTGTCGGAGTTGACCGGGATGTTGGTGTGCACGTTGCCGTCGCCGGCATGCATGTGCAAGGCCACCCAGACGCGGCCGCGCAAGACTTCCTTGTGGATGCGCTTGCACTCTTCGATGATGGCAGCGAAGGCGCCGCCGGCAAAGATTTCCTGCAAGGGCTTCAGGATCTGCGCCTTCCAGGAAGCGCGCAGCGAGTGGTCCTGCAACTGATCGAAGTAGCTGCGCTCTTCTTCTCTCGGTGCGTCCAGCTCGTCTTTCCAGCGCGCCCAGCGGCCGCTGATCTCGTCGAGCAAGGCCAGCGCCTGCTGCACGCGGTCTTCCAGGAGTTCGGCGCTCGGGATCTCGCTCGCGTCGTCGCTCTTGCCGAGCGGCAGCTTGCCCTGCGAGAAGAAGGCCTTCAGCGAATCAACCAGCGCGAGCTTGTTGCGCAGGCTGAGCTCGATATTGATGCGCTCGATGCCCAGCGTGTACTCGCCCATGCGCTCCAGCGGAATCACCACGTCCTCGTTCACCTTGAACGCATTGGTGTGCTTGGAGATGGCGGCAGTGCGCTTGCGGTCGAGCCAGAACTTCTTGCGCGCGTCGGCCGAGACGGCCACAAAGCCCTCGCCGCTGCGGCCATTGGCGAGGCGAACGACTTCAGACGTTGCACGCGCCACGGCGTTTTCGTCGTCGCCGACGATGTCGCCGATCAAGACCATCTTGGGCAGGCCGCCGCGCTTGCTCTTGGTGGCATAGCCCACGGCCTTCAGGTAGCGGTCGTCCAGGTGCTCGAGGCCGGCGAGGATGGCACCACCCTCGTTCTTCGCCTCGGCGAACATGAAGTCCTTGATGTCCACGATGGACGGTACGCAGTCCTTGGGATTGCCGAAGAACTCCAGGCAGACCGTGCGCACATGCTTTGGCATGCGGTGCACGATCCAGCGCGCACTGGTGATCAGGCCATCGCAGCCTTCCTTCTGGATGCCGGGCAGGCCGGCCAGGAACTTGTCGGTCACGTCCTTGCCGAGACCCTCCTTGCGGAAGGTGCGGCCCGGGATGTCGAGGCGCTCGGTGCGCTCCAGCTTCTTGCCTGAGGCGTCGAAGTAGCGCAGCTCGAAGCTGGCCGTCGCCACGTCGTGGATCTTGCCGAGGTTGTGGTTGAGGCGGACGACCTCCAGCCACTTGGCCTCGGGCGTCACCATGCGCCAGCTGGCCAGGTTGTCCAGCGCCGTGCCCCACAGCACAGCCTTCTTTCCGCCAGCGTTCATGGCGACGTTGCCGCCCACGCAGGAGGCTTCGGCCGACGTCGGGTCCACGGCGAACACAAAGCCGTGCTGCTCGGCGAGATCGGACACGCGCTGCGTGACCACGCCGGCCTCGCTGAAGATCGTTGCCACCGGCTTGTCGACGCCTGGCAATTGCAGCATCTCGACGCCTCGCAGCGCCTCGAGCTTCTCGGTGTTGATCACCGCGCTGTTCCACACCAGCGGTACGGCGCCGCCGGTGTAGCCGGTGCCGCCTCCTCGCGGGATGATGGTCAGGCCCAGCTCGATACAGCCAGCCACCAGGCCGGCCATCTCGGCTTCGGTATCGGGCGTCAGGACGACAAACGGGTACTCGACCCGCCAGTCGGTCGCGTCGGTCACATGCGAAACGCGCGACAGGCCATCAAACTTGATGTTGTCCTTGGCGGTGCGCTTGCCGAGCAATTTGTTCGTTTGCCGGCGCAGGTCGTAAATGCGACGGAACAGCGCGCCGAACTCGGCCACGGCCTTGCGTGCAGCTTCCAGGAGCTCGCCCACGGCGGCGTCACGCTTGGCGTCGCTCGGGTTGCGACGCTTCTCCACCTCGTGCAGTCGGTGCTCCAGGGCATCGATCAGCATCTGGCGGCGCTTGGGGTTGTCGAGCAGGTCGTCCTGCAGATAGGGGTTGCGCTGCACCACCCAGATGTCACCCAGCACTTCATAAAGCATGCGGGCGGAGCGGCCGGTACGGCGCTCTTCGCGCAGCTGGTTCAGCGTGTCCCAGGCGGATTCACCCAGCAGCCGGATGACGATCTCGCGGTCCGAGAACGAGGTGTAGTTGTAGGGAATCTCGCGCAGTCGGGGCGCGGCATCCAGCACTGCTTCGTTGGCAGCGGTGGCGATCTCGGCGGGCATCAGCGGATGCGGTGCATTCATGGCGGCCTGGTCAGTCCAACAAAAGGTCGCCGACCCTCGCACTGATGGCAAGCCCGGCGCCATGGTCATGGCGCCGGCAGAGCGTCCGCTTGGCCGGTCCGATGCGCCGGTGCCGCAGATCGCTGCCGGGCGTTCTCGCGGATACAAGAGGCCCAGCGGTCGTCGGAGCGTGATCCTACCGCAGTGCAGCATGGCCGCCGCCCCAGCGGGGGCATTGATGCAATAGAGTGGCGCATCCAAGCACGAGGCTGATACGAGGTTGACGCATGCAGTCCTGGCCCCTTCCCTTCTGGATCGCCCACCGGGGTGCCGGCAAGCTGGCGCCGGAGAACACGCTGGCCGCATTTCGGCTGGGCGCCGCGCACGGCTACCGGGCCTTTGAGTGCGATGTGAAGCTGAGCAGCGACGGCCAGCCCTTTCTCCTGCATGACGACAAGCTCAACCGCACCACCTCGGGCCGCGGCCCGGCCGGGGCCTTGAGCTGGCATGAGCTGAGCCGTCTCGACGCCGGCAGCTGGCACAGCCGCGCGCACGCTGGCGAGCAGATACCCAGCCTGGAGACCGTGGCGGCCTTCTGCCGCCGCAATGGCTACGGGCTGAACCTGGAACTCAAGCCGAACCCCGGTCAGGAAGAAGAAACCGGACGCGTTGTTGCGCTGGCTGTTCGCGCGCTCTGGGCTGGCGACGCGCGGCCACCCTTGCTGAGCTCTTTCAAGCCCGCGGCCGTTGCAGCCGCGCAAGCCGCAGCCCCCGAATTGCCACGCGGCCTGTTGCTCGACAGCCTTCGAGCCAGCTGGCGCGATGAGGCGAAGTCCCTGCAATGCATCGCCGTCATCACCAATTACGCGCTGATGGACCGACAGATGGTCGAAGCCATCCACGGCCTGGGCATGAAGGCCTTGGTCTATACGGTGAACGATGAATCGGTCGCCAAGTGGCTGATCGCCAATGGCCTGGACGGCATCATCACCGACGCGGTCGACAAGTTCAGCCCGGTCTGAAGCTCACATACAGGCAGCTGTTGCGAAGCTCGCCGGCCACATTGGTCGAATCGCCTTGCGCAATGGACTCGAGCTTGAAGCCACAGCGCTCAGCCACCGCGCGGCTGCGCACGTTGCGTTCATCGCAGCGTATCTCCAGGCGCCTGGCGCGCAGCTTGCTGAAAGCCATCGCCGCCAGGCCATGGACCGCCTCGCTGATGAAACCCTGCCCCTGCGCGCTGCGACGCAGCCAGTAGCCGATCTCGAAGCGCCCGGCCGCCCAGTCGAAGCGGTGCAGGCCGGTGGCGCCCAGCAGGCGCCGACCTTGCGGCTCGCGGCTGTAGATCTGGAACGGCAGGTCCTGGCGCAGGATGAAGGCCGCCAATTGACGCCGCACCACGCCCTCGGTTTCGTCAATGGTCGGCGCCTGCTGCGCCCAGGGCATCCAGGGTTGCAGCTGTTCCAGGGTCTCGATGACCGCCTCGTTCAGGGCCGGCCCGACGCCAGCGCGCGGTGCCAGCAACACCAGGCGATCGGTCTCGATCTTTTCGGGCACTTCGATCAGAACGGGGTCGATCATCGACATCACTTGCTCGGCTGCAGTTCAGGTTCATGCGCGCTGCCGAGTTTGGGCAATTCGCGCACGCCGCGGATGGTCGAGTTGCGCCAGGCCAGCACTGCGAGCAGCAAGGCACCGAAGCCAGAGAAAAGCAGGGCCGCGCGCAAGTCCACATGCTCGCCCAACCAGCCGCCGATCAAGGCCCCAGGCCCAGCGGGAATCAGGATCAGCCAGCGCATGGTGCTCGTCATTCGCCCCAGCAGCGGCGCCGGCGTGACCGCCTGGCGCAGCGACAGGAAGTTGATGAAGATCAGCACGGCGCCGATGCCGAAGGTGAACAGCATGAAGGCGAAGGCCGCGATGCCCAGCGCATTGGCGGGTGCCACGGCCAGGGCCAACCAGCCGAGGCCACAGGTCGCAAAGCCCAGCACCAGGCTGGGGCCCGGGCCGATGCGTCGCGAAAGCCGGTGGCCAAGCACGCTGGCCAACACGGTGCCGGCGCCAAGGCCCACGTACGACAGGCCCACTTGCTGCGCCGTCAAACCCAGCACCCGCGTGGCGAAGAGGATCTGCACCACTTGCGCGCCGTTGTGGAACATCTGCCAACCGCCCACCGCGCAAGCCAGGCTCACCAGCAGCCGCTGCCGCCGCACGAAGTTCACGCCGGCCTTCAGGTCGCGCCAGAAGTCCGCGCCCGAGCCTTTGGCCGCCACCTGCTCTTCGACCCTGATGCCACGCAGGATCAAGGCGGAAGCCAGCACCAGCAAGGCATCGGCAGCCAAGGCCATCGGCGCACCGAGCATCTTGATCAAGAGCCCGGCAACGCCCGGCCCCGCGACTTCAGCGCCTGACGATGCCAGGGCGTTCTTGGCATGTGCTTCGACCAAACGGTCGCGCGAGACGACCTGGGTCAGGACGATCTGCGCAGCGCTGCCCGCCACCGTGTAGACACATCCCAGCACGAAGCCCACGGCATACAGCCAGCCCATGCTCAGCCAGCCCATCCAGGCCGCCAGCGGCACGGTGGCCACGGTGAATGCCAGCAGCGTCTCGCCCGCAACATAGACCGGCAGCTTGCGCACCCGGTCCAGCCAGACGCCGCCCGGCAGCGAGAACAGCACGAAGGGCACGATCTCCATCGAGGTCAGCAGGCCCATTTGCGTGGGCGTGGCCTGCAGCAGCACCGCCGCCGTCAATGGCAAGGCGAGCATCGTGATCTGCCCGCCCAGCGAGCTGATCAGGATGGAACTCCACAGGCGGCGATAGACGCGGTCGCGCAGCAGGTCGGTCGGCGGCAGGGTGACCGCCCGCTTCAAACGCTCATACCAGGGCTCAAGCCAGGTCAGCATGATGAATCACTCCATGGCACGACCGGCGGCGACCCTCGTGAGATCGACCGCAGGGCCGAAGCCGCAAATTACCAGGAAAAGGGGTGCGAAAGAACGGTAGCTGTCGGGGCCGGCTCAATGCGGCGCGAACAGCCAGCCATGAGTCGCAGCGCAATGCTCGAGCGAGCGCAAGCCGGCGGCAGCAGGTGCCGGGCGTCGGTTGCGGTCGAGCAGCTTGGTCATGGTCTTGCAGTGCGCGGAGTGCCGGGATGGTAGCAGCCGAAGCCGCCCCGTGACAAAAGGCATCTCAGGCTGCGCGCTGGTCGCGGGTGGGCCGGCGCTGCATGCCCCAGTAGCGGCAATCGGCTTCGAAGCCAAGGGATTCATAAATGCCTATTGCAGCGTCAGCTGGATAAGCACACATCACCAGCAATTCAAGCTCCTGCTGCTCCAATCCAAAAAGGCAGGCGGCTTCAACCATGGCCGTGCACAAGCCCCGTCGGCGCCAGGCCGGATGTGTGGTGACATGCTGGAAGCGGCCAAGCATGCCATCGTGAAACAGGCCGCAGTCGGCCACCAGCTCGCCGCCTCGCCACACCCCGAACCAATGCCCGCGGCCCGCCTTCTCCATCGCCGCATAGCCCTGCATCTGGCGAAAGCGGTGCTCGCGGTAGCCCAGGGCCTGAAATCCGCTGGCGTCGGTTGCGTTGGCAGCGCATTGCAGATTCACAGCCGCGTCGAGCTGCTCGGGGTCCTGCAGGTCCAACGGCGCGAAGTGGAACCCGGTCGGCAACTCACGCAGCCCGCGCACAAGGCCGTCGGGCTCCAGCTTCAGCGCCACGCTGTCGAACACCTCGAAGCCGGCCCGCTGCCAGCTCAGGAGCGGCTCATGCGGCCGGCTGGCATCGAAGCCGATCGCCACATGGCCCGATTCGCGGGTGTGGCGGCCCACCTCCTCATCGAAGCGCTGCAGCCAGTGCGCCAGGCCATCGTCGCGCGGCGGAGCCGGCAGCAGAAGAAAGTTGCCCCAATAGAAATAGGGATTGGCCGGAGTGCGCACGACGATGCAGTCGCCCCGCTCTTCGATGATCCCGCTGAAGCGCGCAAAGATCAGGTCGGTGCGCCAGCCCAGCGAGAGCCGGTCCTGCAAGCTCATGTCTGCTCCCTTGTGTGTGGCCGCGATTCTGCCGCCGCGCCCGCGTGTCGTGTAACGCATTGCAACGCCATCCGCACAGGGTCAACTCTTGCCCAGGACCTCTCGTTGTGCACGTACCCTTTCACAACCGACGGAGAAATCCTGATGAATGCTCTGAAGACCGCACTGATCCCCGCCCTGCTGGCTTTCACCGGTCACCTGGCGATGGCGCAAACCGCTAACCCCACAACTGCAAGCACACCTGCAGCAACGGCAACAGGCACGACCACCGCAGCAACTCCGAGCACCACCACCCCGGCAACCGCCGCAACGGCCACGCCGGTTGCCAAGGAAGCGCCTGCGGCCACCGCCGCTGTGACGACAGCCGCAACGCCCGCCGCCACGCCGGCTGTCGCCACAGCACCTGCGGAAAAGCCCGTCGCAACCAAGCATGCGAAGGCAGCCAAGAACGCAGCCAAGCATGAAGTGAAGGCCGACGCCAAGGCAGCGATGACCACAGCTGCTGCGCCGCAGACCAAGTAAGCAGGCAACATCGGTTTGCTCGAGGTGCGGCTGGCGTCACGGTCCAGCGACAGCCGCCCAAAGAATCTGACATGACAACTCCGCGACGCCGCAAGGCTCGCGGAGTTTTCTCTTTTGCGCACAGCAGGTCGCTGCATTTCGCGCCGTGCTGGCAACGCTTGGCGCCGCACGTGGATCGCACATCGCAAGCGGGTGGCAGGTGTTCTTCAGGATCCCGAGACTGGCTGCATCGACAACCAATCCCTCGGAGATCCGACATGAAAGCCAAGCTCCCCGCCTTGCTGTTCTCGCTGCTCACCCTGATCGGCAGCGCCAGCGCAGCCACCGAAACACCGTTCGACGCGGCCTTCCAGCAATTCCAGATTGCACAACGCGACGACGCCGCCATCGAAGCCAGCGTCGAACAGTTCACCAAGTTGCTGGCCGCCGAGCCGGGCAGCCCGCTCCTGATGGCCTACACCGGCGCCGCCACCACCTTGCGTGCCCGCGCCGCGATGATGCCGTGGAAGAAGATGAGCCACGCTGAAGACGGCCTGGCCCTGATCGACAAGGCCTTGCAACTGCTGCAGCCGCAGCATGACCAGCAACTGCATCGCGGCACGGCCGTCTCTCTGGAGACCCGCTTCATCGCTGCCAACACCTTCCTGTCTCTGCCCTCGATGTTCAACCGCGCGGCACGCGGCGCCAAGCTGTTGGCCGACGTGCAGGCCAGCCCGATGTTCGCCCAGGCGCCGGCCGGCTTCCAGAACGCAGTGCGTGAGCGCGCCGCCAAGCTGGCCAAGGACGCCAAGTGAGCAGCACCGTTGTCGAGCTGCGCCAGGTACGCAAGACCTATCGCCTGGGTATCCATCGCGTGCCCGCATTGCGCGGGGTGGACCTGAGCGTAGCCAGTGGCGAACTGCTGGCATTGACCGGACCTTCAGGCAGCGGCAAGAGCACCATCCTGAATCTCTGCGGGCTGATCGACAGGCCGGATGAGGGCCAGATCCTGCTCGGCGGCGAGCCGGTCGACCTGCGCCGTGATCGCGAGGCCACCTTGCTGCGCCGCGATGCCATTGGCTTCGTCTTCCAGGGCTTCAATCTGGTGCCGGTGATGACGGCGGCCGAGAACGTCGACTACCCGCTCTTCCTCGCGGGCGTGGCGGCTGCCGAGCGCAAGGAGCGCGTCGCCGCTGCGCTGGCATCCGTGGGCCTGAGCGAGCATGCGCATCACAAGCCGGATGCACTCTCCGGCGGGCAGCGCCAGCGCGTGGCCATTGCCCGCGCGCTGGTCAAGCGTCCGCGTCTGGTGATCGCCGATGAACCCACGGCCAGCCTTGATTCGGAGACCGCCGAGCAGGTGCTGGGCCTGATGCGCGAGCTCAGCCGCCGCCAGGGCGCGGCCTTCCTGATCGCCACGCACGACGAACGCCTGACCACGCGCTGCGACCGGATCATCGCCCTGCATGACGGCCGCATCGAGGAGTCCCTGCAATGAGCGCCGCCATGAAATGGCTGCAGTTCGCCTGGCTCAATACCCGGCGCAATGGCCGCCGCTCGGCCGTCACGTTGGCCATCGCAGCACTGGGCACCGCAGCCATGCTGCTGGCTGGCGGCTTCGCGATCTTCACGTATCAGAGCCTGGCTCAATCAGCGGCCCGCAGCACCGGCCACCTGGTCATCGCCAAGGCCGAGCAATTCACGAAGGATGAAGACCAGCCTCTGCAACACGGCATGGAAGGCTGGGAGTCCATGCGCCAGCGCATGCTGCTGGACGCCGACGTGCGCCAGGTGCTGCCGCGGGTCGAGTTCAGCGGCCTGATCTCCAATGGCGACAAGTCCACCGTGATGATGGGCAGCGGCATCGACCCCGATGCCGAGTTTGCGATCAAGGGTCCCTTCCTCACGATCAAGGAAGGCGCAGCATTGACCAGTGGCCAAGGCATGGCCGTGATGCTGGGCGAAGGCCTGGCGCGCAGCCTCAAGGCCAAGCCCGGAGACATGCTGACGCTGCTGGCCAGCACCACGGCAGGCGCCATGAATGCCATCGACGTGCAAGTGCAAGGCGTGTTCTCGACCGGCATTGCCGAGATGGACAAGCGCGCGCTCTACATCGACGTGAAGAGTGCCCAGGCCTTGCTGGACACCCAGCGCATTTCTTCTCTGGGCGTGTTCCTCAAAGGCATGGAAGCCACCGATGCAGCACAAGCGCGGATGCATGCCTTGCTGCCCGAGTTGACCGTGCGCACCTGGCTGGATCAGGCCATGTTCTATCGCAGCGTCAAGCAGCTTTATGACCGCATCTTCGGTGCACTGGGGATGATCATTGCGGTGATCGTGATCTTCGTTGTCAGCAATGCGATGGCCATGGCCATCATCGAGCGAACCCGCGAGATCGGCACCTTGCGAGCACTCGGCACGCTGCCTGGCCAGTTGCAGCGCACGCTGGCGCTCGAAGGCATGTTGCTCGGCGGCGGTGGCGCGGTACTCGGTGCCTTGCTGTCACTGGGCTTCAGCCTCTTCCTGATGGTCGTGCCGGTGAACATGCCGCCGCCACCGGGCTACTCCAAGGGCTATCCGCTCAACATCGCCATCGACCCGCAGCTCTACGCCCTCACGCTGGCCGCCATGCTGGTGCTGGCACTGTTGGCCTCGGCCTGGGTCGCCCGCAAGACCGTGCGCCTGCCCATCGTCGCGGCCTTGGCCCATACCTGAGATCCTCCCGATGAAAACGCTATTGATTGCCCTCGCCCTGGCGGCCCCGCTGGCCCAGGCAGCCGATGTCGCCACGATGCTGAAGAACGCCGATGCCTTCCGCGGCAGCGGCCAGCAGCAGATCGACACACTGATCGAGGTGTCGAACCCCGATGGCAGCCCCGACAAGGAGCGCCGCTACACCGTGCTGACCGCGCCCGAGCGCCGCTCGCTGGTGCTGATGACGAGCCCCGCGGAGAAGGGCCAGAAAGTCTTGATGCTGGGCGATGATTTCTGGCTGCTGATGCCGGGCAGCCAGCGGCCCATGCGCATCACGCCGACTCAGCGCCTGCTGGGAGATGCTTCGACCGGCGACATCGCCACGCAATCCTGGAGCGAAGACTATGAGGGAGCGCTGATCGGCGAAGAGCGCTGCGAAGCGCTGGCTTGCTGGCATCTGCAGTTGAAGGCCAAGCGCCGTGGCGTGACCTACCAGCGCATCGAGCTGTGGCTGGGAAAGGCGCGGCACGAGCCCTTGCATGCCGAGCTCTATGTCCAATCCGAGAAGCTGGCCAAGAAGGCACGCTTCATCATGGACAAGACGCAGGTCACCGAGATGGTGCTGCAGGATGCGCTGAGCAACCGCAAGCTGACGCATGTGCGCTACCAGAGTCGCAAGCCGCGCCAGGTGCCGCAGAGCTGGTTCAACCCGATGTTCCTGGCGCGCAGCCCGGTGCTCGAATGAGGGCAGCGCTCTTGCTTCTCGCGCTGGCTGCGGGTGCGGCGCAGGCCGATATGTCCGGGCAACTGAGGCCGCAATGGCAGCAACGTACAGGCTCAGACCAGGGGCCACTGGCAGCAGCGGAAGCATTGCAGCCAGGGATAGCGCCGACTCCGCGTCCGGTCGCGATGATCGAGGCCGAGTTGCGCGGCCAACATGGGCCGCTGGCGGGCGCACTCTATCTGCAACACAGCCGGCCCGCAGGTGGACCGGCAAGCTCGCGCGCCGTCGTGCAGGAGCTCTATGCCTCGGGCGAGCTGGGGGAGTGGCAGTTCAGCGCGGGTCGCAAGCTTGTGGCCTGGGATGTGGGCTTTGGCTTCAGGCCGAACGACGTGGTGGCTCGCGAAGAGCGACGCACGCTGCTGTCGGCCATGAGCCGCGGCCGGCCGCTGGTGCAGGCCGAGTACTTCACGGCCGAGACGGCCTGGAGCTTCGTCTGGGTCAATCCGCAATCCGGCAGCGATGCGCGACTGGGCGATGAGCAGGCCTTCGCAATGCGCGTGTACAAGCGCCAGGGTTCGACCGATTTGCATGGCATCGCGCGCTGGGGCGAGCACACGAGGGCAAGCGTCGGCGCAGCCTTCTCTTCAGTGATTGGAGACAGCCTCGAGCTGCATGGCTCGGCCCGCGCGATGCAGCACAGCGATGTCTGGCGCATGAGCTCATCTGCCAGCCCGCTTGCAGGCAGCAACCCTTGGCGCCTGCAACGCGGCGATGCCTCAGCGCAAGTCCTGCTCGGTGGCAGCTGGACCGGCGAGAGCAAGCTCAGCGTGATGATGGAAGCCTGGTGGGATGGCAGTGCCTTGAGCGACTCACAGTGGCGCGGCTGGCAGGCGCGCAACGCCGCTGTGCTCTCTCTGACCGGCCGCGCGCCCTCAGCCGTGGTGGCGGGCAACCTGGCTTGGCAGACGCAGGCCTTCAACAACGGCAGCCTGCGCCGTCGCAACCTCTACGCACGCCTGGCCTGGGACCACGAAGGCTGGCATCCCGCCATTGACACCTTGTGGACGCCCGGCGACGGCGGCCGCATCAGCAGCGCCTCACTGGGCTGGTCCGGCAACCGCTGGCGCGTCGATGGCGGCGTGCGCATCTACGGCGGCAACAGGAACAGTGTCATCGCGCAGTTGCCAACGCGCCGGCTCGGCTATCTGGCTGCCACGTACTCGTTCTAGCTGGCACCATACTTGCGGAGGTCATTTCTTCACCATTTGCCTGCGAGACCCGACATGAGCTCATCCCTGCACCAGATCCCCGGCCGCACCCGCAAGCTGCCGCCGCTGCGCATTGGCGTGGGCGGGCCGGTCGGCTCGGGCAAGACGACGCTGGTGGAAGTGCTGTGCAAGGCACTGCGCATGCGCTACGACCTCGTCGTCGTCACCAATGACATCTACACCAAGGAAGATCAGCGCCTCCTGACCGTGGCCGGCGCGCTGGAGCCCGATCGCATCATGGGCGTGGAGACCGGTGGTTGCCCGCATACCGCAATCCGTGAAGATGCCTCGATCAATCTGGAGGCCGTGGACCGCATGCTGGGCCTGTTCCCGAATGCCGACATCGTCTTCATCGAAAGCGGTGGCGACAACCTGGCTGCGACCTTCAGCCCCGAGTTGTCGGACCTGACGATCTACGTGATCGACGTGGCGGCCGGCGAGAAGATCCCTCGCAAGGGCGGGCCGGGCATCACCAAGAGCGACCTGTTCGTGATCAACAAGACCGATCTTGCGCCCTATGTCGGGGCAAATCTGGAGGTGATGGAGGCCGACACGCGACGCATGCGGCCGAACCGGCCGTTCGTGATGAGCAACCTGAAGACCGGCGCCGGGCTGGATCAGGTGATCGACTTCATCGAGACCAAGGGCCTGCTGAAGGCCTGACGAAAAAAAGCGGCCACTCAGGCCGCTTGCAGCGTGATCACGCGGCGCTGGGGCGCGGGCTCGCTCATGCAGTGCGCCGCGCCGTGGCAGCGGTTGATGGCGGCGTCGAACTCTTCGCGCGCGCAATCCAGGCAGCTACCGCAAGCCGAGCCCACGGAGGTCTCGTCCTGCAGCAATTCGAAATTGCGCACGCCAGATGCCACCGCATGGCGGATGTCGCGGTCAGAAACTCGGCGGCAGAGGCAAACAATCATGGCGGCTGCGGGGCAATTCCGATGGAATGCCCGCAGCATAACGCAAATGCGAACCCTTCTCAATCACGTTCGCGATAGGCACATTGCGGCAAGGGCATGCGAACCAGGCGTCAGCTGCCCGCGCCTTCACCGACCTGGCTCTGCAGCCAGTTCTGCTCGCCCAGTTGGGCAACCAGGCCGATCTGGGTTTCCAGATGGTCGATGTGATCTTCGGTGTCCTTGAGGATGGCTGCGAGGATCTCGCGCGAGACGTAGTCGCGCACCAGCTCGCACTGGGCGATGCCGTCTTTCAGCACGGCCAGCGAGCCCACCTCGATGCGCAGATCGCATTCCAGCGTTTCAACCGCGCTTTCGCCGATGTAGAGCTTGCCGAGGTCTTGCAGATTGGGCAGCCCGTCAATCTGGAGGATGCGCTCGATCAGCTTGTCGGCGTGCTTCATCTCCTCGATCGACTCCTCGTACTCATGCTTGGCCAGGCGCAGCAGACCCCAGTTCTTCAGCATGCGGGCATGCAGGAAATACTGGTTGATCGCAGTCAGTTCGTTCTTCAGCTGGGCGTTCAGAAACTCCAGCACCTTCGCGTCGCCTTGCATCTTGTTCTCCTGAGGAAATTGACTGCCGGCCATTGTGCTTCGGCCGGGAATTGCACGGCCATATTTCCATGTTGTTCCGGCCGTACTGCGAAGCCTTCGCAATGGCATGCAGCAGTCATGCCATCGATTTTATTGCGCTTGCGAATCATTCTCATTTATAGTTGCTGCATGCCCATTCAACTCCCCGTCCAAGCGCCACTGCCGCAGCAGGCATCGCCCATGCCAGCCTCGGCCGCCCGGCTGAGCAGCGAGGCCCTGCTACGCGGCCGTCGCGAGGTCGAGATCGAGCATGCCGGCCAGGTCTACCGGCTGCGATTGACCACCCTCGGCAAGCTGATCCTGACCAAGTAGCTCCTCCTCCTCACCTGTCATCACCGCACCAGCCAGCTAGAGCGCCAGCCCGTGCCAGTCACCTCACAAGGACTCGCCCATGCTGTCGCGCAAGACTCCGGTCGCGCTGGCGCTCGTCGCCCTCTTCGGCTCTGCACAGAGCCAAACCGCCCCCGCTCCTGCCACTGACCCCACTCGCCTGGGCGAGTTGACCGTCAGTGCCACCCGCACCGAACGCAGCACCGACGCCGTGCCCAGCACGGTGACGGTCTACGACAAGAAGCGCCTGCAGCAACGCGAAGCCCGCGACCTGAAGGACCTGCTCGAGAACGAGGTCGACATCGCCGTGCGCGCCGTCGCGCCGCGCTTCACCGCCGCCGGCGCATCGACCGGCCGCGGTGGCAATGAAGGCATCAACATCCGCGGCCTCGAAGGCAACCAGGTGCTGATGATGATCGACGGCATCCGCATGCCGCAGAGCTTCAGCTTCGGCGCCTTCGCCAGCGGCCGCGCGGACTACATGGACACCGACATGCTGGCCAGCGCCGAAGTGCTGCGCGGCCCGGCCTCGGTCCAGTTCGGCAGCGATGGCCTGGGTGGCGCCTTGAGCTTGCGCACGCTGTCGCCGTCCGATCTGCTGGTCAACGGCAGGAAGCAAGCCGGCTTCGTCACGCTGGGCGCACTGAGCACCGACAACTCGAAGAAGGCCACGGCCGCCTTCGCTGCTTCTTCCGGCGATTGGGAAGGCCTCCTGATGGCCACTGTCCGACGCGGCCACGAGACCAAGAACCAGGGCGAGAACGAAGCGCTGAACGCCACACGCACCGCACCCAACCCGACCGATATCACGAGCGAAACGGTGATGGGCAAGCTGGGCCTGAAGATCGACGCCCGGCAGCGCCTGATGGCCACGCTGGAAGCGCGCCGTCGCAAGATCGATACCGATGTGATCAGCGCCCGCGCCGCGACGTTCAGCGCTGCCACGCCCACCGCCGTGGTGTCACTGCGGGCGAATGACAAGCTGGATCGCCAACGCTTCTCGCTCGAGCATCACTATGAGGACCTGAATGCCGAATGGCTGCAGTCCTTGAAGACGACGGTCTATGTGCAGGACAGCGAAACCCGCCAGTACGCCTTTGAAGATCGCCACGTGTCGGCCGACCGCACCCGTGACGGCTCCTACAAGGAAAAGCTGATCGGCCTTTCCAGCATCGGCCAGACGCAGCTGAGTGGTCAGCGCCTGAGCTATGGCCTGGATGTCAGCCGCAACCGCATCGCAGGCCTGCGCGACGGCACGGTGCCGCCGGCTGGCGAGGCGTTCCCGAACAAGCCCTTCCCCGACACCGACTACACGCTGGCCGGCGCCTTCGTGCAGGACGAGATCGAGGCCGGGGACTTCAGCCTGATCCCGGCCCTACGCTTCGAGCACTATTCGCTCAAGCCCAAGGCGGACGGCTACACCGGCGGCACCGTGGTGGCGCTGTCAGACCAGGCCGTCACGCCGCGCCTGGGCCTGATCTGGCGCGCGGCGCCGGGTTTCCAACCCTATGCGCAATGGTCGCAAGGCTTCCGCGCACCGACGCCGGACCAGGTCAACAACGGCTTCGCCAATCCGGCCCAGGGCTACCGCAGCATTGGAAACCCCGACCTGAAGCCTGAGCATGCGAACAGCCTGGAAGCTGGCGTGCGCGGCAAGGTCACTGAAACGCTGCGCTGGCAGTTGAGCGCCTTCGACAACCGCTACCGCGACTTCATCAGCCAGGAAGTGGCGAGCGGCGCCGGCACGACCGCCAACCCCTTGGTGTTCCAGTACGTCAATCTCGCAAGGGCCCGCATCCGCGGTGCTGAAGCGCGACTGATGTGGCAAGCGATGCCAGGTCTGTCGTTCAGCACCGCCATCTCGCAAGCCCGCGGTCACAGCGAGCGTGCTGGCATCGAAACGCCGCTGGACACCGTGCAACCAACGCGCGCCAGCTTCGCTGCGCGCTGGGAAACAGGCGACTGGGAACTGCAGGCTTCGTGGCTGCACAGCGCGGCCAAGCCGGCTTCGCGCACCAGCGCCGCGACCAACTTCCTGCCCCCCAGCTACGACGTGCTGGACCTGGGCGCCACCTACAACATCAGCAAGGGCTTGCGCCTCGCTGCCTTCATCACCAATGCCACCGACAAAAAGTACTGGCGCTGGTCTGACGTGCGCGGCATCGCCGCCAACAGCACCGTGCTCGATGCCTATACCGCCTCCGGCCGTCAACTGCAGCTGTCGCTGCGCGCCGACTTCTGATCAAGGAAAGGAAACCATGCAAGCCAGCTTTGAAAGCATCCGCCAGGCCTTTGCCTCGGCACGCCAGCAAGCCGACAAGCCAGCGCGCCACCGCGACATCGCGGCACGGCTGGCGGTCTCCGAAGGCGAACTGATTGCCGCCCATTGCGGGCGGTTCGCTCCCGACGAATCGCCGCTGCAAGCCCGCCGCCTGCGCGCCGAGTGGAGCCTGCTGATCGAGTCGCTGGAACCGCTCGGTGAATTGCTGGCGCTAACCCGCAACGAGTCCTGCGTGCACGAGAAGGTCGGCGTCTATGCCAATGCCAGCACGCAGCACGGCGTCGGCCTGGTGCTTGGCGGCGCCATCGACCTTCGCGTGTTCTATTCGCAATGGGCTCACGGCTTTACGATTGCAGAGCGCCTAGCAGACGGCGCCGTGCAGCGCAGCCTGCAATTCTTCGACCCGGCCGGCCAGGCCGTGCACAAGATCTTCCTGCGCCCCGGCACCAATGTCGCGGCGTTTGAATCGCTGGTCGAACTGTTCCTGGCCGACGACCAGCAGCCTGGCATCGAGCTGGGCCAGGCCTGGTCCGACGCGGCTGAGAAGCCGGATTCGGAAGTCGACGTGAAGGCTTTCCGCGAGGCCTGGGCTTCGATGCGCGACACGCACGAGTTCTTCGGCATGCTCAAGCGCTTCGGCGTCTCGCGCACCCAGGCCCTGCGCCTGGCGGATCCCGGATTCGCCCAGCCGCTGGCTGCGGCAAGCGCGCAGGAACTGCTCAGCCGCGCGGCTCAGGAGGCCGTGCCCATCATGTGCTTCGTTGGCAACCCCGGAATGATCCAGATCCACAGCGGCGCCGTGAAGCGAGTAGCCGTGATGGGGCCATGGCTCAATGTGCTGGACTCGGGCTTCAACCTTCATCTTCGCGAAGACCACATCGCCAGCGCTTGGGCTGTGCGCAAGCCCACCAGCGACGGATTGGTCTGTTCGCTGGAACTGTTCGACGACAGGCAACAGCTGATCGCCCAGTTCTTCGGCGAGCGCAAGCCGGGCCAGGCCGAGCGCTGCGACTGGCGCGAGCTGCTGGAAAGCCTGACCGACACGGCGCCATCGGAGGCCGCATGCTGAACCGCCGCGCCTTGCTGGCGCTGGCGCCTGCCGCGCTGGCATTGCGGCAAGCCCATGCAGCGCCGGCGCAGCGCCTGATCAGCGTCGGCGGCTCTATGACCGAAGTGGTCTATGCGCTGGGCGCCGAAGCCTCGCTGGTCGGTGTGGACAGCACCTCGGTCTACCCGGCCGTTGCACGCATGCTGCCGGACGTTGGCTACATGCGAACACTGTCGGCCGAAGGCCTGCTGGCGCTGGCGCCAACGCTGGTACTCGCGACCGAAGACGCCGGCCCGCCGGCCGTCCTGCGCCAGCTCGAACTGGCCAAGGTGCCGCTGCACATCCTGCGCTCGGAGCACCGGTTCGAAGGCCTGCTGGCGCGCGTCGAGCGTGTCGGCGAACTGCTCGGACGAACGCCGCAAGCTCGCGCGCTGGTTGAACGCATGCGCAATGGCTGGGCGACCGGTCAGCAGCGCGTGCAACAGCTCAGCCAGGCGAGCAAGCCGCCGCGCGTGCTCTTCGTGCTGGCTCACAGCATGGCGCAATTGCGCATTTCAGGCGAAGGCACGGCTGCGGATGCCATGCTGACCTACGCCGGCGCTCGCAACGCACTGGCTGGCGTGAGTGGCTACAAGCAGCTGACGCCTGAAGCGGCTATTGCCGCTGCGCCGGACGTGATCCTGACGACCAATGAGGGCCTGCAAGCCGCCGGCGGCATCGCGCCGCTCTTGCAAGCACCAGGGCTGGCCTTGACGCCAGCAGGTCGCGCCAAGCGCGTCATTGCATATGACGCGCTGGAGCTGCTCGGCTTCGGCCCGCGCCTGCCGCAGCTGCTGCCCAGATTTGCCGAGTCCTTGTACAAGGCATGAAGCAAGATTTGACCCTAGGCGGCGCCGTCATGCCAGCACGCAAGCTGTCGCGCCTCTCGTCTGTCGCAGCAATGACCTTGCTGACGCTGGTGGCGGCTGTCGTGTGCGCCCAGGTGGGCGCGCTGCCGATTCCTTTGGGCGACTGGCTCTTGCCACCCTGGGTGCAGACCGAGGCCTTCAGCGGCAGCGCGCATGTGCTGTGGCAACTGAGGCTGCCGCGCCTGGTGCTGGCCATGGCTGTCGGCGCCGCCCTGGCCTTGGCAGGCTCGCTGGCGCAAGCGCTGTTCCGCAATCCCATGGCCGACCCGGCCTTGCTGGGTGTCAGCAGCGGCGCAGGCGCGGCCGTGGCCTTGTCGCTGACCGTGTTTGCCAGCCTGCAGTTTGCGCTGCCGCCGGCCTTTCGGATGTGGATGCTGCCGATGGTCGGCTTCGCGGGTGCGCTGATCGTCTGCTTCGCGCTTGAACGGATGGCGCGTTGGCTTGCGCCGGGCTCGATCGCCGGGCTCCTGCTGACCGGCCTGGCCTTGCAGGCGATGTGCTTCGCGCTGATCGGCCTGTGCAGCAACCTCGCCAACGACGAGCAACTGCGGGCCATCAACTTCTGGACGCTGGGCTCGCTGGCCGGTGCGAACTGGATCATGGCTGGCGTGATGCTGGTCGCCCTCGCGCTGGGTTCCTCGGTCGCGCTGCGGATGGCCCAAGGGCTCAATGCCTTGGCCTTGGGCGAAGCCGCTGCGGCGCACGTGGGCATTGAGGTGCAGGGTCTGCGAGTTCGCTCCATCGCCCTGCTGGCCCTGCTCAGCGCGCTCGCCGTGGCCTGGTGCGGAAACATCGGCTTTATCGGCCTGATGGCGCCGCATCTGGCGCGCCAGTTCGTCGGCGCCGATCAACGCCGCTTGATTCCGGTTGCCATGGTGAGCGGCGCCCTGCTGCTGCTGATTGCAGACACGCTGGGCCGCACGGTCGCGAGCCCGGCCGAAGTGCCGGTGGGCGTGTTCAGCGCCTTGATCGGAGCGCCCTGGTTCCTCTGGCTGCTCAGAAGCGCGATGCGAAAAACGGGGAGTGCTTGATGAGTGCGCTGATGAAGATCGACAACGCAACGCTGGTCCTTGGCAGGCAGCGGTTCGGCCCTTTCAATCTGATGCTGCGGCCGGAAGAACGTGTGGCAATTCTTGGCCCCAGCGGCGCCGGCAAGTCCAGCCTCCTGAAGCTGCTGGCGCGAGAGCTGGCGCCGGCCAACGGCAGCCTTGTCCTCGATGGCCGCGCGCTGGCCGAATGGCCGATCGCCAGCCTTGCCCGCCGCCGCGCGGTCCTGCCACAAACCCACGGCGTGGCCTTTGGGCTGCCGGTGGAACTGGTCGTCACCCTGGGGCGCGTTGCGCTGCGCAACGACCCGCAACAGGCGCGAATTGCCGAACTGGCCATGGCGCAGGCGCAGGCGAGCCACCTGATCGGCCGACGCTTCGACAGCCTCTCCGGCGGCGAGCAGGCGCGCGTGCAATTGGCCCGCGTGTTTGCCCAAGCCTGGGACGAGCGCAAAGGCCTCTTGCTGTTTGACGAGCCGCTGGCCGCGCTGGACCCCGGCCTCACCCTGGAGCTGATGCAGGCCATGCAGCATTTCGCGACCGAGCGCGGCCATGCGCTGGTGGCGGTACTGCATGACTTGAACATCGCCCTCAATCACTTCGATCGCCTGTGGCTGCTGCGCGAAGGCCGCATCCTCGCCGATTGCGATGCCGTGCCTGCCTGCCTGCCGCTGCTGGAGCAGCTCTATGGCGTACGCATGCGCCTGCTGCGCGACGCCGAGGGTCTGGCGGTGCTGGCCAGCCCGCTGCAGTGCCTGGCCCAGGCCGCCTGAGATGAACAAGACCGGTCTCGCATTGACGGCGGCGGTGCACGGCCTGGCGCTGATGCTCGCCATGCCGGGCACAGGGCTGTATCCAAAGGCCCAGGCCGCGGTCCTGACGACACGCCTGATTCCAGCAGCGGTCGCAGCAACACCGGCTCCCCGGCCTCAAGCGCAGGTGCCCACGCTGCCAAGCCCGGCGATGCCAGCGCTGCTGTCGGCGCCGGAGTTCCAGGTCATCGCCGCAGCTGAGACCGGCGCTGCTCCGCCCTCTGCCGCAGTGCAAACGGCGCCGCAAGTCATTGCGGCGGCCGCAGCGCCGGCACCTGCCGCCATCCGTGCCGAGCAGCCGCCGCAAGCAAGCTATCAACCGGCCGCGCTGCCACCTGAACACGGCACCTGCAGCGCTCGTGGCGTGGAGCGGCGCTACCCAGCCATGCTGCGCGAGCGCGGCGTCCAGGGTCAGGTTCTGCTGCGTGTGCAGGTCAATGAGCAAGGCCGCGCGGCCGAGGTGCTTGTGCAAGGTGGCAGCGGCTGGCGCCTGCTTGACGAAGCGGCACGCCAGATCGCCATGGCCTGCCCCTATCTGCCGGCACGGCGCGGCGAGCAGCGCCTGGCAGCCTGGGTCGAGTACCCAATCCGCTTCGCCCTGCAGTGAGTGTTTTTCAAGAGGAGGAGGAAGGCCGTGTGCGACAAAGAGATTAGCAACAACATCTTCAGCCGGCTGCCCATTGAGAGCAGCGGCCCCAGCGCGCCGCTGGCATTGCCGGTGCCGGCCTCGGTGAGCCAGCAAGGCTCTCGCCGTCGACGCTTGTGGGAAATGCCCTCGCAGGCGCTTTGCCCGGTGATCGGCGTCTGCCTGCCAATGCCGCTCTTGCGTCGACGGCTGGCCAAGGTGCTGGGCGGCCTGGCCATGGCGGGCGACTACGAGCTGCACTGCGGCGCCATCAACGATTGCAACCGGCGCTCGCCCATCGCCGAGCTCCTGCAGAAGGAGTTGGATCAGCGCTATGCGCCCGCGCTGCGCCTGTCCGCCCAGCACAAGAGCACGGAAGCCCTGGCGCGCTGGTGGGCCGCTGCCCAGCATGGCAACGACGTGCCCGGCGCGCTGTGGGCCACCTTGACGCATGCACGTTGCGATACCGCGTTGCAGGAGCTGGTGCTGCGCGGCATCCACATGCTGCAGCACCAGGTGGGCAGTGCCGAGCGTGCCGACCTGGTGCGGATCGACACCCTGCAAGAGGAGAACCGCGTGCTCGGGCGCGAGCTGGCGCAGGCGCAGAGCCGCAACACGCGCTTGACTCAAGAGCGGGCTATCGAGATGGAGCGCCTGCAAGCCGACAATCTGCGCATGCGCGCCGAGCTGGTCGGTCGCGACACGCTTCTGGCCGGCCTGCGCGAAGAGATGCAGGCCCTCGAGGCCGCCGTGCCCGGCTTGCGCCATCGCCAGGAGCAGTCGGAACATATCCGCGTGCAACTGGCCCGCATCCATGAATTGGAGCGCAGCTTGCTGATCGCGCAGCAACAGCAGCAGCGCGAACGCCGCCGCGCCGAAGATGCACTGCAGGCGCTGGCTGCGGCGAGTTCGGTGACGACTCTCGCCGACGCTGAGCAAGCCCTGCCCGAACTGAAGGAACGCTCGGTGCTTTGCGTGGGCGGCCGCCAATCCGTCGTGCCCGTCTATCGCCAGCTGATCGAGCGAACCGGCGGTCGCTTCCTTCATCATGACGGCGGCGACGAAGATGCCGTGGGCAAGCTGGACGCAAGCCTGGCCGCTGCCGACCTGGTGATCTGCCAGACCGGCTGCATCAGCCATGACGCCTACTGGCGCGTGAAGGACCATTGCAAGCGCCACGGCAAGCGCTGCGTCTTCGTCGACAAGCCCAGCGCGAGCAGCCTGGAGCGAGCACTGGGCGGCTTGGGCGGGCCGGGCAACGAGGAACCCGCATTGACGGCAAGCCGCACCAAACCCTGAGCAAAGGCTGTCCGGCTTGGCAATTAGATATATTTGCAATATTCCAACTGCGAGCCTCTCATGCAAGCCAACTACATTGCCGGCCAATGGCTGAACGGCGTCAGCGAACGGCCCAACATCAACCCCTCGGACACCGAGGACCTGGTCGGCCACTACGCCCAGGCCGACGCAGCTCAGGCCGAAGAAGCCATTGCGGCCGCGCATGCCGCCGCACCCGCCTGGGGCCTGAGCAGCCCGCAAATGCGTGCCGACGCACTCGACAAGATCGGCAGCGAGATTCAGGCCCGCCGCGAGGAGTTGGGCCAGATGCTGGCCCGAGAGGAAGGCAAGACCTTGCCCGAAGCCATCGGCGAGGTGGGCCGCGCCGCCGCGATCTTCAAGTTCTTCGCGCAGGAGGCCTTGCGCGTGCGGGGCGACAAGCTGGCCTCGGTGCGGCCCGGCATCGAGATCGAGGTGACCCGCGAGCCGCTGGGCGTCGTCGGCATCATCACGCCCTGGAATTTCCCCATCGCCATTCCCGCCTGGAAGATCGCGCCGGCACTGGCCTATGGCAACACCGTGGTGTTCAAGCCGGCCGAGCTGGTGCCGGGCTCGGCCTGGCTGCTTGCCGACATCATCTCCCGCGCAGGCCTGCCGGCCGGTGTGTTCAACCTGGTAATGGGGCCGGGCTCGGTCGTTGGTCAGGCCCTCTTGGATGACCGGCGCGTGGCCGGCATCAGCTTCACCGGCTCACAAGCCACCGGACAGCGTGTGGCGCTCGCCGCGGTCAAGCGTGGCGCCAAGTTCCAGCTGGAGATGGGCGGCAAGAACCCGCTCGTGGTGCTGGCCGACGCCGACCTGGAACAGGCAGTGAACTGCGCCATCCAGGGCGGCTTCTATTCGACCGGCCAGCGCTGTACCGCCTCGAGCCGCATCATCGTGGAGCGTTCGATCTACACCCGCTTCGCCGAGCGCATGACCGAGCTGACGCGTGCACTGCGGGTCGGCCATGCATTGAAATCGCAGACGCAGGTCGGGCCTGTGGTCGATGCGAGCCAATTGCAGCAGGACCTCGATTACATCGCCATTGCGCGCCAGGAAGGCGCCCGCCTGTTGGCCGGCGGCGAGCTCCTGACGCTTGAAAGACCCGGCCACTACCTGGCACCTGCCTTGTTCGGCGATTGCGACAACGCGATGCGCCATTGCCAGGAGGAAATCTTCGGCCCGGTCCTGAGCCTGATTCCCTGCGACAGCTACGAGCACGGCCTGAAGCTCGCCAACGACACGCCCTTCGGCCTCTCCAGCGGCATCTGCACCAGCTCCCTCAAGCACGCCAGCCATTTCAAGCGAAATTCGCAGGCCGGCATGGTGATGGTGAACTGCCCCACGGCAGGCGTGGACTATCACGTGCCCTTCGGTGGCCGCAAGGGCTCCAGCTACGGGCCGCGCGAGCAGGGCAGTTACGCGGCGGAGTTCTTCACCAGCGTCAAGACCAGCTATATCCAGGCCTGAATCCGTGCACTAACTCACACGCGGTCCCGCGCTTCACCCGAACTCGGGGGAAGCGCGGGGCCGGCCCCTCTTCCTAGAATTCGCGCTGCTCGCCGGACCTACGCGCCACACAGCGATTGACGGCGAAACAACAACTTCGGATGAGGGATGAGGGAATGAAGACAGGTCGATCCAGGCTGGGCGGCGCACCGCTGCGCGCCGTCAAGGGCATTTGCGCCGGCATGCTGCTGGCCATGGCCACCGCCGCACAAGCCAGTCCGGTGGTGAACCTCGGGGCCGCAGGCGACTACAGCGGCTTCTTTTTCGGCAACCTGACCGCTCACTCCGACATCGAAGGCCGGCTGGCCGTGCGCGGCAATGTCGACATCAACAGCATCACGGTCGGTTATCGCAACCCGTCTGCGCGTGGTGCAGACGGCAGCGCTGCACCCAGCCTCGTCGTTGGCGGCAACGTGAAGATCCGCGACGGTGCGATCTACAACGGGCCGACCGATGCCGGGGTCAACACCAACATCGGCATGGGCCCGGCCCAGGCTGCATGGCTGTCTGGCGGCGTGCAGCAAGGCACCGGCATCTATGGCGGCGCTGACCTCGGCTCGGCCAAGCACCTGTCACTGAGCAAGGGTGAACAAGCAAACATTCAGCAGATGTTCACCGACACCGCCACGCTGTTGCGCGGCCTCTCCGGCGAGCTCGGCACGCTTGGCAATACCGGCACGATCACGCGCGGCTGGGATCTGCGCTTGCATGGCGGCAGCGCCAAGCCGGGCGCAGGCCTGCAGATCTTCAATATCGGCGACAGCGTTCTGAAGGCCTTCACGCTCGATGCGAGCAGCTTCGACAGCGACGACTACATCGTCATCAACCTGACGGCCAGTGGCACCTTGAAGTTCGGCTACGACTACCTGGGCAGCAATCTGGCCGCCTTCGCCGACCGCCTGATCTTCAATGTGATGAACGCCGACAAGGTCGAACTGCACTCCGGCTACGGCACCCTGCTGGCTTCTCAGGCCGACATCATTGCCGCCAGCTCCGGCCATTGGGAGGGCACGGTGATTGCGAACAACATGCTGTCGACCATCGAGATCGGCTACGAGCCGATGCGCGAGCAGGCCTTGCCGGCCCGCGTGCCCGAACCGCAAGGCCTGGCCCTGGTGGCCCTGGCGCTCGGCGCCATGGTATTGGCGCTGCGCCGCCGCAGCACCCGCTGATCCTCACTATCAGCGGATATCGCCGAACTTGCGCAGCGCCTTGACTGCGCCCTCACCCATGGCCGCGCCGAAACGCTTGGCCAGGCGTTCGGCCACGTTGTCGTGCGGCGTGTAGTCGATCACCTCTTCGGCCTTGATCACTTCCCGCGCGACAAAGTCCAGGCTGCCGAACTGGTCGGCCAGGCCCATCTTGATCGCCTGCTCGCCGTTCCAGAACAGGCCGGAGAAGGTCTCCGGCGTTTCCTTCAGGCGCTTGCCGCGGCCTTCCTTGACGACAGCAATGAACTGGGCGTGGATCTGGTCCAGCATCGCTTGCGCATAGGCGCGCTGCGGGGCTGACATGGGCGTGAACGGGTCCAGCATGCCCTTGTTGCTGCCCGCGGTCAGCAGGCGGCGCTCGACGCCGAGCTTTTCCATCAGGCCGGTGTAGCCAAAACCATCCATCAAGACGCCGATCGAGCCGACGATGGAAGCCTTGTCCACATAGATCTCGTCGGCGGCAGCGGCAATGTAGTAGGCACCGGAGGCACAGATTTCCTCGACCACCGCATAGACCTTCTTGTGGTGAATGGCCTTCAGTCGCTGGATCTCGTCATAGACGATGCCGGCCTGTACCGGGCTGCCGCCGGGCGAATTGATGCGCAGCACCACGGCCTGTGTGCCCTCGTCCTCGAAGGCATTCTTCAAGGCCGAGATCATCAGCTCGGCACTGGCATCTGAATCGACCGCAATTTCGCCGCGCAGCTCGATCAAGGCGGTGTGCGGCGTGTTCGGTGCACTGCCATGGTGACGCTGCGAGAAGAACAAGACCCAGGCCAAGGTGAAGAAGAAGGCCAGCCAAAGCAGCCGGAAGAACACGCGCCAGCGGCGCTCGCTGCGGCGGTCCGCCAGATAGCTCTGCGCGAACTGGGCCAGCAACTGTTCGTAGCCGGCAGCGCGCTCCGGTGCTGAAGATGAAGATGCCGGCTTCGGATCGGGAAAAGGCTGGGGCAGGTCGTCGTTCATTTCAGGGCGCTCAATCAATCTTCAAAAGCCGGCTTGGTATCGCGGGAAGGATACCAATACACGTGGCCTTCCTTCTCGGCCACATCGATCTTGGTCAGGCCCATGCGGCCGCACATGCCGGTGACACAACTGCCGGTCAGCGGGTCGTACACCGCGCCGTGGATGGAGCACATGATGTACTCCTTGTCAGCGTCGAGAAACTCGCCCTCCTGCCAGTCCATCTCGGTGGGCACATGGGCGCAGCGGTTCAGGTAGGCCACCACCTGGCCTTCGAAGCGCAGCGCAAAGGCGCGCGCCGGCTGGCTGTATTGCAGGACGTCGAAGCTGTGGGCGCGGCCGCGCTCTTCCAGCTCATTGGACGCACACAGGGGCTGGCCAAGCGGCTTGTTGTCTTGTTCTTCAGGCATGGTCGAGCAGCCAGCGCTGCAATTCGGGAACGGAGTGGCAAATATGCAGCGCGCCGAATGCCGTGAGTTCGGCGGGGTCATGCGCGCCATAGCCAACGCCCAGGCTGGCGGTGCCGGCATTGAGGGCGAGTTGCAGGTCGTGGCTGGTATCGCCGATCATCAAGGTGCGCTCCGGCTCGGTGCCAAATTCGCGCATCAACTGCAAGAGCATGGTCGGGTCGGGCTTGCCGGCGGTTTCGTCGGCGGTGCGGGTGCCGTCGAACAAGCCCTGCAGGTCGGGTGCTTGCAGCACCCGGTCCAGGCCCTTGCGGCTCTTGCCCGTGGCAACGGCCAGCCAGTGGTGGCGGGCCTTGAGCTCGCGCAGCATCTCCAGTGCGCCTTCAAACAGGCTCAGTTGGTCTTCAGCGGCAAAGAAGTGGCGGCGAAAGGCCTGGCCCAGTTCGGGATAGCGCTCGCGGGGCAGGGTCGGCATCGCATGCGCCAGGGCCTGGTAGAGGTCCAGGCCGATCACGTAGCTGGCCTGCTCGTCGCTGGGCACGGGCAGGCCAAGGTCTGAAGCGGCAGCTTGGATGCATTGGCCGATCAGCGCCGTAGAGTCGTAAAGCGTGCCGTCCCAATCAAAGACGATCAGATCGAAACGCTGCGGCCGGCGGCTCATGGACGCAGCGCCTTCACCAGGTCGGCACAGTCTTGCGGCAGCTCGGCCAGCAACTCCAGCGTCTCGCCGCTGGCCGGATGGGTGAACTGCAGGCGCTTGGCATGCAGAAACATGCGGTCGAACTTCAAGGCACCACGGGCCATCGCCCGGTTGGCTTCAAAGTCGCCATACTTGGGATCGCCAACAATGGGGTGGCCGGCGTGCGCCAGGTGCACCCGGATCTGGTGCGTGCGGCCGGTCTTGATCGTCACATCCAGCAGGCTGAAGCCCCTGAGTTTCTGCGCAACCCGCACCAGGCTGATCGAACGCTTGGCCTGATCGGCCTGCGGATCGTGCGAGTTCTCGACCACCCGCACCCAGCGCTCACCATCGCTGCCGGTGAACTTCAGCAGCGCAACGTCGATGACCTTCTTGTTCTCGGCCCAGTCGCCGATCACCAGGGCCGCATAGGTCTTGCCGGTTTCGCGCTCGCGGAACTGGTCTTGCAGGGCGGTGAGCGCGCTGCGCTTCTTGGCGATCAGCAAGAGGCCCGAGGTTTCCTTGTCGAGACGGTGCACCAGTTCGAGGAACTTGGCCGTCGGACGGGCCTGACGCAATTGCTCGATCACGCCGAAGCTCACACCCGAGCCGCCGTGCACCGCCACGCCGGCCGGCTTGTTGACGGCGATCAGGTGATCGTCCTCGAAGACGACGGGAAATTCCTTGGCCGGCACGACCGGACCTGCCGCTTTTTCAGGCAGACGAACTGGCGGTACGCGGACTTCGTCACCGATCTCAAGCCGGGTGTCGGCATGGGCCCGGCCCTTGTTGACCCGCACCTCGCCGGCCCGGATCACCCGGTAGACGTGAGTCTTGGGCACACCCTTGAGTTCCCTCAGGAGGAAATTGTCCAGGCGCTGGCCGGCCGAGCCTTCATCCACGGTCACTCGTCGTACCTGCGGCCGCTCTTGCACCGGGGCCGGTGCGGGAGCCAGTATCGGTTTGGGCTTGGCTGTCGCGGCAAGCAGGGGCTTGGGCTTCTTCGCAGCGGCCGGCCGCTGGGTTTTGGCCCGTATAATGTTGCTCACCACAAGTCCGCTCTAAGTGTTTGATTTATCAGATTTTACCTGTGCGAACAGTGCGGGAACGCTGAAAGCTGACGGTGGCGACAGGGGAGGAGCGCAAGTTCCGGCCCGGTCAAACAACCCGGTGATGCAAGGTGCCATCGCGGCATGCGGGCCTGATCCCCAAGTGAGCAGGCGGCGGGCGGCGTAGCACCTGAAGCGCAAGTAGAGAAGAACGAGCCATGCCGACTTTGCCTATCAAGGGCGGCATCAGACAAAGGTTTTTTTGAGCCAGCAGGCCGGTCGGCTATTTGTCAGACCGCCTGGTGGCAGCGTCCAACAGTCCGCGCCATGAGCACGAATCCCCTCACCCCCCACCGCCTTCGCGCGCTGCCCCGGCCTGTTGCCGGCGCAGCCCTCGGCCGTGGCCGGGCCGCATCGCCAAGAGCGTTGCGTCAACGGGACCCTGCTACTGCGCCGTCTGTCGTCACGCACGCGCCAACGCTGCGCTGCTGAAACGAAGCCAAGCTTCGATCAAGCACCAGTCCAGGGCGATTCCTTCCTCGGTTCCTCACGAAAGCGCATGCATCGAACAGTCGCCCTGACCGGCATCCGGTCAGGCGACGGCATGCTGCGCGCCAAGCCTTTGCGGCTGGCGCGCGAGGAGTGATGTATGAAGCGTATGTTGATCAACGCGACGCAGCAGGAAGAGCGGCGTCTTGCGATCGTTGATGGCCAGAAGCTGCTGGACTTCGAAACCGAAATCGAAGGCCGCGAGCAGCGCAAGGGCAATATCTACAAGGCGGTCGTGACCCGCGTCGAGCCTTCGCTCGAAGCCTGTTTCGTCGACTACGGCGAAGACCGCCACGGTTTCCTGCCCTTCAAGGAAATCGCCCGTCAGTATTTCCGCGAAGGCGTGGACGTGCGCAGCGCACGCATCCAGGATTGCATCCGCGAAGGCCAGGAACTTCTGGTCCAGGTCGAGAAGGAAGAACGGGGCAACAAGGGCGCTGCCCTGACGACCTTCGTCTCCCTGGCCGGCCGCTACCTGGTCTTGATGCCCAACAACCCGCGCGGTGGTGGCGTTTCGCGCCGCATCGAGGGCGAAGACCGCGAAGAGCTAAAGGAAAACCTCGACCAGCTCGAGTATCCGAAGGGCATGAGCCTGATCGCCCGCACTGCCGGCATCGGCCGTTCCGCTGCCGAGCTGCAGTGGGACCTGAACTACATGTTGAAGCTCTGGACTGCGATCGATGACGCATCCAAGGGCGGCAAGGGCGCCTACCTGATCTATCAGGAAAGCTCGCTGGTGATCCGCGCGATCCGCGACTACTTCACCGCCGACATCGGCGAGATCCTGATCGACACCGACGACCTGTACGAGCAGGCCAGCCAGTTCATGAACCACGTGATGCCCGACCAGGGCCATCGCGTGAAGCGCTATCGCGACGACGCGCCGCTGTTCAGCCGCTTCCAGATCGAACACCAGATCGAAACCGCCTTCAGCCGCACGGTCAACCTGCCCTCGGGCGGCGCCATCGTGATCGACCACACCGAAGCGCTGGTTTCGGTGGACGTGAACTCGGCCCGCGCCACCCGGGGCGGCGACATCGAGGAAACCGCCACCCGCACCAATCTGGAAGCCGCCGATGAAATCGCGCGCCAGATGCGTCTGCGTGACCTGGGCGGCCTGATCGTTGTCGACTTCATCGACATGGAAGAGTCGAAGAACCGCCGCGAAGTCGAACAGCGCCTGCGCGATGCGCTGCGCCAGGACCGTGCCCGCGTTCAGTTCGCCTCGATCAGCAAGTTCGGCCTGCTCGAACTCTCGCGCCAGCGCCTGCGCCCGGCCCTCTCCGAAGGCAACCACATCACCTGCCCGCGTTGCAACGGCACCGGCCACATCCGCGACACCGAGTCCAGCGCGCTGCAGATCCTGCGCATGGTTCAGGAAGAGGCGATGAAGGACAACACGGCTGCCGTGCACGTGCAAGTGCCGGTGGAAGTGACCAGCTTCCTGCTCAACGAGAAGCGCACCGAGATCACCAAGATCGAGCTGAAGCAGCGCGTCACCGTGCTGCTGGTGCCCAATCGCCATCTCGAAACGCCCAACTACAAGCTGGAGCGCCTGCGCCACGACGACCCGCGTCTGGAAAACCTGCAGGCCAGCTACACCATGATCGAAGAGTCGACCGATGAGGTCGGCATCACCCGCCGTGGTAGCGACGACAAGGGCAAGAGCAAGCAGGAGCCGGTGATCAAGGGCATCCTGCCCGAGTCGCCCGCTCCGGTCGCTGTGCCCAAGCCCGAGCCGGTGGCCAAGGCCGCTGCGCCCGTGGCAGTACCGGTGGCGGCTCCGGCCGCAGGTGGCGGCTTCATGGGCTGGCTGAAGAGCATCTTTGGTGGCGAGCCGGCCCCTGTGGCCGAGCCCGTCAAGGCACCGACCGAAGCCAAGCCCACGGGCGAGCGCAAGGATGGCAAGCGCGGTGAAGGCCGGGGCGACCGTGGTGGCCGTGGTGGCCGTGGCGGCGAGCGTGGTGAGCGCAGCGAACGCGGCGGTGAACGTGGTGAAGGCCGCGGCGGCCGTGGCGGTCGTGGCGAAGCCAAGCCGGCGGAAGCGCGCGGCGAAGGTGGCCGCAACGAGGGCCAGCGTGGCGAGCAGCAGCAACGCGGCCGTCGCAGCGATGCCAACAAGCCAGAAGGCCAGGAAGCGCGCGGCGAACAGCAGCAGCAGCAACAACGTCCGGAGCGCGGCGAGCGCCAGGAACGTGGTGAGCGTGGTGAGCGCGGTGGTCGTCAGCGTGGTGAACGCGGCGAGCGCAACGAGCGTCCGGTCGAAACCGCAGCACATGCCGAACTGGCAGCCAAGCCCGAAGCGCTGATCGACCAACCGGCATTTGCCGACACGCAACCTGATGGCATCGAGTCGGCTGCCGGTGAAGCCAGCAGCGAAGAGCGTCAAGGTCGCCGCCGCCGCCGTCGCGGTGGCCGTGACCGCGGCCAGGAAGCCGGCGATGGCCAGCAAGCTGCCGCCGAAGGCGCGGAAGCACCGAGCAGCGAAGACAGCACCGCCACTGCAGCCGCAGGCGATGAGCAAGCCGCCGCGGAAGGCGCAGCAGCAGCGCCTGCCGAAGCTGGCGAAGAAGGCCGCGATGGCCGTCGCCGCCGCAGCCGTGACCGCTATCGCCGTGAACGCCGTGAAGATGGCTCGACGGTTGAAGGCAATGCAGAAGGTGGCGTACCGGCCCAGCTGGAGCTGAGCGCAGCACCTGCGCCTCAGAGCCTGGGTGAAGGTGATGACGAAGGCGAAGCGCCGCCGCCGAGCGCGCCGCCGCCAGAGGCACCGCCGCCGGCCGCACCTCCGCCGGAAGCGCCGCCGCCGGCTCCTCGCGCTGCTGCAGCCGTTGCCGTGGTGGCCCCGCCGCCCGCCGCACCGGTGGTCGAGCGCTTCGAGCTGCCGATTGACGCGCTGCACGCTGTCGCCGAAGGCGCTGGCCTGCAATGGGTGAATTCGGATGCCGACAAGATCCGCGAAACCCAGGCCGCCATGGCTGCCGAGCCCAAGGCCGTCCACGTGCCGCGCGAACGGCCGCCCGTGGCCCAGATCGACGAAGGCCCGCTGGTCCTGGTCGAGACCAAGAAGGACCTCAGCCAGATCAAGCTGCCCTTCGAAGCACAGGGCTGATCAAGCCCGAGCGAATCACGCCGCCGAGCTCACCGCCCGGCGGCGTTTCTACTTGAAGACCTACAACACCATCAAGAGAGACAAGCCGTGACGACCATCGCCAATCAGCAGCCCGCCAGCGCGGCCGCGCCCAAGATGCCGCCGCAGATCCCTTACATCATCGGCAACGAAGGATGTGAGCGCTTCAGCTTCTACGGCATGCGCAACATCCTGACCGTGTTCCTGATGACCAGCCTCTTGCTGTCGATTCCGGAACCGCTGCGCAAGGGCGAAGCCAAGGATGTGTTCCACACCTTCGTCATCGGCGTCTACTTCTTCCCGCTGCTGGGCGGCTGGCTGGCCGACCGTTTCTTCGGCAAGTACAACACCATCTTCTGGCTCAGCCTCTTGTACTGCGTGGGCCATGCCTTCCTGGCGGTGTTCGAGGACAACCTGAAGGGCTTCTACGCCGGCCTGTTCCTGATCGCACTGGGCTCGGGCGGCATCAAGCCGCTGGTCAGCAGTTTCGTGGGCGACCAGTTCGACCAGAGCAATCGCTCGCTGGCACAAAAGGTCTTCGACGGCTTCTACTGGATCATCAACTTCGGCTCCTTCTTCGCCTCGCTGCTGATGCCGATCTTCCTGAAGGAGTTCGGCGCCAGCGTGGCCTTCGGCATTCCGGGCGTGTTCATGTTCATCGCCACGATGATCTTCTGGGCCGGCCGCAAGAAATACATCCACGTAAAGCCAACGGCACATGAAGACCCGAACAGCTTCCTGAAGGTCGTGCGCACCGCCTTGTCGCAAGGCGCTGCTGGCCAGGGCGTGGCGCTTGCCGGCGTGGCACTTGCCATCGTCGGTCTGTGCTTCTACAAGGACATCGGCATCGTTGCCGCGCTGTGTTCAGCCCTGGTGCTGGTGATGGGCTTCGGCGGTGCCGGCGCCTGGATGCAGCTGGACCGCGCCGTGCCCAAGCATGGTGCCGCCGCTGTCGAGGCCGTGCGCACCGTGCTGCGCCTCCTGGTGCTGTTCGCGCTGGTGACGCCGTTCTGGTCGCTGTTCGACCAGAAGGCTTCGACCTGGATCCTGCAGGCCGACCAGATGGCCAAGCCGGAATGGTTCCAGAGCTCGATGATGCAGGCGCTGAACCCGGCGCTGGTGATGATCCTGATCCCGTTCAACAACATGGTGCTCTATCCGATGCTGAATCGCATGGGGCTAAAGATCACCGCGCTGCGCCGCATGGGCGCTGGCATTGCCTTCTCGGGCCTGGCCTGGGTCGTGGTGGGCGGCACGCAGCTCTGGATCGACGATGGCCACAGCATGTCCATCCTCTGGCAGATCGCTCCGTACGCCCTGCTGACCTTCGGCGAAGTGCTGGTCTCGGCCACCGGCCTCGAGTTCGCCTACAGCCAGGCGCCGCTCGCCATGAAGGGCGTGATCACGAGCTTCTGGAACCTCTCGGTCACCATCGGCAACCTGTGGGTGCTGCTGGCCAACTCGAGTGTCAAGGGCGAGGCGGTGACCAGCTACATCAAAAGCACCGGCACCAGCGTGACCGCCTTCCAGATGTTCTTCTTCGCCGGCTTCGCACTGGTGGCGGCAGCGCTGTTCGGCCTGTACGCGCGTCGCTATCCGATGCAGGACAACTACCGCAAGTAAGGCCGCGTTTCCAAGCGCACTTATGATGCGCCCGGGCTGCCGCAACGTACGGCGGCCCGGGCTTTTTATTGCTTATCGATCAGGGAGAGATTCCATGTCCACACAATCCATGCGCCGGATGATTTCGGCCGCCTTCTTGAGCCTTTGCCTGCCCTTCACTGCGGCAGCGCAAACCGTTGCAAAGGGCATTGAATTCCATGTGCTGCCGCTGCCCAACACGCACCAGCAGCTCGATACCCAGATGCGCATGGAGATGCGCATGAAAGTGCTGCCCAAGCCGGACATCAGCGATGCAGAGCGTGAGAAGCTGGCGGCCACGATCGGCAAGATGCCCTCGCCCATCGTCATGAACTCCAAGCTGACCCAGCGCATCGACACCAGCGCGGCAGACAAGCAAGGCCTGATCAAGGTGCAGTCTGAAGCCCTGATGGGCATGATGGAAATGCAGCTCGGCGCAGGCGGCCCTGTCCAGACGGTGCCGAACCCGCTCGGTGAGATGCGTTTCAGTGCTGTGCTGAACAAGGGTCGGTACGAGGACGTCAAGTTCAGCGAAGCGATGGGCAAGGCCCTCCCCGGCATGGATGCCAACGCGCTGTTCGCCAAGATGTTCAACGCCATGGCACCGCTGGAAGGCGCTGTGCTGAAGCCCGGCGAAACGATCGAGCTGCCCTTCCAGATGGACATGCCGCTGCCCGGTGTGGATGCTTCAGCGCTGAGCAACAAGACGGTGGCGCGCTACACCTTGCGCAAGGTCGAGAAGGGCGTGGCCGATTTTGACGTGAGCGCCACACTCGACATGAAGCTGGATGCCACGATGCCTGCGCCCGCCGCCTCTGCCGCAAGCGAGCCGCAAACGGCGCCTGTGCCTTTCAAGCTCACTGCAAAAGGCCAGGGCAAGGGCCTGCTGCGCATGCGCCTGGCCGACCGTCTGATGCTCTTGAACACGCTGGACTTCAACGCCGAAATGGAAATGCCCATGCCCGACGGCAATCTGATGCAGATGCAGATGCACATGGTGGTCGACCTCAAGGGCAAGACCGTCAAGAAGCGCTGAGATGACCAGGCCCGCTTCATGCGGGCCATATCAATTCAGGTCTTGGTTTCAACCACCACGAAAGCCGCGGCGTACTCGCTCTCGTCGCTGACCGTCACATGGGCCTTGAGGCCCTTGGTCTCGAACCAGGCAGCCAGTTCGCCATGCAGGCGGATCTCGGGCTTGCCGCTGGGCGCCTTGACGATCTCGCAGGCGCGCCAGGTCATCGGCATGCGCATGCCCATCCCGATGGCCTTGGAGAAGGCCTCCTTGGCGGAGAAGCGCGTGGCCAGATAGGCCACGCCACGCGCCTCGACCTTGGCCCGGCGCTCGCGAAAAACCGCCAGCTCGTGCGGGCCCAGCACCTTCTCGGCAAAGCGCTCGCCGCGCCGCGCGAGCGTTTCACGGATGCGGCGGATGTCGCAGATGTCGGTGCCGATGCCGTAGATCATGTGAGGTCCCCGCTCGCCGGGTACTGCGAGCGACCCTCCGAGAGGGTCGGGCCTTGCTTGGGGCGGCCCGGCGCGGCGGCCCGAGTCACGCGTATGCCCTCTGGATCGAGCGCTGGTACTCGCGCACCGTCTCGGTGAAGCCAAGCTCCAATGCATCCGAGATCAAGGCATGGCCGATCGACACCTCCTGCACGCCGGGCACGGCCTGCAGGAACTTGGTGAGGTTCTCGCGGTTGAGATCATGGCCGGCGTTGATGCCAAGCCCCACGGCCAGCGCGGCTTGCGCCGTGGCCGTGAAGCCGGACAGCACCCCAGCCTCGCGCGGTGTGCCAAAGGCGCCGGCAAAGGTCTCGGTATACAGCTCGATGCGTTCGGCGCCGAGTTCGGCAACAAGCGGCATCGCGGCAGGCAGCGGGTCCATGAAGAGGCTCACGCGAACGCCCAAGGATTTGCACTCGGCGATCAAGGGCCGCAGCCGCTCCATGTCGGCTGGCAGGTTCCAGCCATGATCGGACGTGAATTGCTCTTCGCTGTCAGGCACGAAAGTGACCTGATGCGGCCGCAGCTGACGCACGAACTCCATCAGGTTCTGCGTCGGGTTGCCCTCGATGTTGTATTCGGCCTGGGGCCAGGCCTTCATCAGGGCAGCCAGCTCGTGCACATCTTCGGTACGGATGTGCCGGGCATCGGGCCGCGGATGCACCGTGATGCCCTGTGCGCCCGCCAGCAGGCATTGCTCGGCGGCACGCAACACGCTCGGAATGCCCAGGTGCCGCGTGTTGCGCAGCAAGGCCACCTTGTTGACGTTGACCGACAGCGCGCAACGGCCGCCATGGCCGGATGCGTCAGGAGCGACAAGAGGGTTCATCTCGATGATTCAGTTCAGGAGGTTCTGCAGGTCCAGCATCACCTGGCGCGTGCGCAAGGGGCGGTGGCCCAGATGATAGAGAAACAGGCCGCGCAGCACCGTCTTCAGGGCTGGCAGGTCGTCCTGGCAGGCCTGGCGCAGCGCAGCCGGGCTGCCGTGCAGCAGCGCCGCCTGCAAACGCACCAGGCTTGAGCCACTCAGCAGAGCTGAATCGTCGCTGGCAGCGATGACGCCGGACTCTGGCGACAAGGCATAGCGCCGCTGTGCATCGAGCGGCTGCTGGGTCGGCGTAGCCAGACTCAGGTCCGGCAGCAGGCCCAGCTCGGAAAGCAGGCGCAGCTCGAAAGCGCGCAGCGCAGCCTGCGACTGCGCATCCTCGCTGTCATGCAACTCGGGCAAGGTGGCGGCATAGGCATCGAACAAGGCCGGATGCGGGTCCTGTCGCGCCAGCAGCTTGAGGAGCAGTTCGTTCAGGTAGTAGCCGCTGAACAGCGCAGCGCCCGCTGGCAAGGTATTGCCACCAGCCCATTCGGCGGTGCGCAGCGTCAGCACCTCAGGCGCGCCCTCTTCCGTCGTCTTGCCTGGTTTGGACAGTCCAACCAGGATGCGCTGAAACGGCAGGAGCACCGCGCGCAATTGCGAGTACGGGCGCTTGGCACCCTTGGCTACAACCGCAAGCCGCCCCTGCTCACGCGTGAACAGGTCCAGGATCAGGCTGGACTCGCTCCAGTCGTAGTGGTGCAGGACGAAGGCCTGCTGGACGCTCGGTACGCGGGCACCTCGCGCCATGCTCACTCGTATCCGTAGCTGCGCAGATGCTCTTCGGTATCGGCCCAGCCCGAGCGCACCTTGACCCACAGCTCCAGGAACACGCGGCCATCCATCAGATGCTCCAACTCCTGGCGTGACTCGGAACCGATGCGCTTGAGCAGCTCGCCGCCCTGCCCGATCACCATGCCCTTGTGGGCATCGCGCTCGACCACGATGGAAGCCGAGATGCGGCGCAGCTCGCCTTCGTCTTCCCACTTGTCAATGACGACGGTCGAGGTGTAGGGCAGTTCATCGCCGGTCAGGCGGAACAGCTTCTCGCGGATGATTTCGCTGGCCAGGAACTTCTCGCTGCGGTCGGTCAGCGCATCTTCGTCATAGAACCAGCCCTGCTCGGGCAGATACGGCTTCAGGATCTTGAACAGGCGCGCCACGTCGGCCGCCTTCTTGGCCGAGATGGGGATGAACTCTGAAAAGGAGCGGCGCTCCTGCATGCTCTTGAGCCAGGGCGCCAGCTCGGCGCGGCGGTGCACGGCATCGAGCTTGTTGGCGATCAGCACCACCGGCTTGTCTTCAGGCAGCAGCGACAGCACCTTGGCATCATCCAGCCCGAAGCGGCCGGCCTCGACCACGAAGAGCACCAGGTCCACGTCACCGAGCACGCCGTGCACGGTGCGGTTCAGGTTGCGGTTCAGCGCGGCGTTGTGCTTGGTCTGGAAGCCAGGCGTGTCGACGAAGACGAACTGCGCCTCTTCGACCGTGCGCACGCCAGTGATGCGGTGCCGCGTGGTCTGGGCCTTGGCCGAAGTGATGCTGACCTTCTGGCCCACCAGGGCGTTCAGGAGCGTCGACTTGCCAACATTGGGCCGGCCGACGATGGCGATAAGTCCGCAGCGCTGCGGCAATTCGTTGGAGCCCTCGGCAGTGGAAGACGACGGCGGGTAGGATTCGGTCATGGTGTGACGGCCGCGAGGCCGCTCGTTCAATCAGACGCTCAAGCCTTTTCAGGACTTGTCGCGGGCGATCAGGTCATCAAGCATACGCCGGGCGGCGTCTTGCTCGGCGGCGCGGCGCGATCGGCCCTCGCCACTGGAGGCCAGGGACAGCGCCGGCACGGCGCATTCGACCCGGAAAGTCTGGGCATGCGCCTGGCCACGGGTTTCGGTGATCGTGTAGGTCGGCACGGACATCCTGCGGGCCTGCAACCACTCCTGCAGCGCCGTCTTGGCGTCCTTGCCCCAGTGTTCGCTGGCGCTGGCCGAGCCCTGGATCTGCTCGCCAAGAATGCGCTTCACCAGCTCACGCGCAGCCTCATAGCCGCCATCGATGAAGCTGGCGCCAATCACCGCTTCCATCGCGTCAGCGAGGATCGACGGCCGCTGCGCTCCGCCGCCCCGGGCTTCGCCCTCGGACATGCGCAGCACCTGCGGGAAGCCCAGGCCCAGGGCCAGCTTGTAGAGGCTGTCCTCGCGCACCAGATGGGCGCGGATACGAGTGAGGTCGCCCTCATCCGAGCCGGCAAAGCGCTCGAACAGCAGGCTCGACACCGCCAGGCTCAGCACTGCGTCGCCCAGGAACTCCAAGCGCTCGTTGTGGTCGGCGCCAAAGCTGCGGTGCGTCAAGGCCCGCTGCAGCAGGCCGGCATCAGAAAAACGATGGCCGAGGCGCTTCTGCAGCGCATCCAGCGAGGCAGCACTCATGGAAATGGCTTCAGCGGGAACGACCTTCGTACTTGATCAGCAGGAAGGCCGGGCCGAACAGATCGATTTCGCGGTTGTAGGCGAAGCTGATGCGGACCTTTTCGTTTTCCTTGCTGATCTCGAGGTCGGCGCCGGTGACGCTGACGATCGAATACTCGACCGAGCGGATGCGGTCGAACTCGGCGCGCGCCGCCGGCACGGTGGCCGGATTGCCAGCCGCGATCTTGTCGACCGCTTTCTGGATCGTGTAGAACTCCATGATCGTCGGCACCACCTTGGCCGTGACCACGGCCCCGCAGGCCAGGAATACACCCCAGAACAGCAGTCCGATGAGGCTGATGCCTCGCTGATGACGACCTGTATGACGCTGCAGCATCGAGCGGGTTCCTTTCAAATGCATGGGCTTGGCGGGCGCCTTCAGTGGAAGGCGCCGATGCGCTTGAGATTACCGAAATTCATCCAGACGAAGAAGGCCTTGCCGACGATGTTCTCGTCCGGCACAAAACCCCAGAAGCGCGAGTCTTCCGAGTTGTCGCGGTTGTCGCCCATCATGAAATAGTGGCCGGCCGGCACCTTGCAGGTGACGCCTTGCATGCTGTAGCTGCAATTTTCCCGGAAGGCATAGGCGCTGCGCGCCGACGGCGGCAGCATGCGAGTCGGGTCGACCAGGATTTCATGATCCACCGCGCCCAGCTTCTCGGCGAAGTGCGGCCGGTATTGCATCGCATCGTCATCGTAGAAGTCGCCCTTGGGTTGGACTTCTGCCGGCTTGCCGTTGATGTAGAGCTTCTGGTTCAGGTACGCCACCTCATCGCCCGGCACACCCACCACACGCTTGATGTAGTCGACGCTCGGGTTGGGCGGGTAGCGGAACACCATCACATCGCCGCGCTGGACCTCGTGATTGGAGATGACTTTCTTGTTCAGCACCGGCAGGCGGATGCCATAGTGAAACTTGTTCACCAGGATCAGGTCGCCGACGCGCAATGTCGGCACCATGGAGCCTGACGGAATCTTGAAGGGCTCGACCAGGAAGGAGCGCAGCAGGAAGACGACGAGGATCACCGGGAACAAGCCGGCGGTCCAGTCCAGCCACCAGGGCTGGCGCAGGATTTCCTGGCGAGCAGACTCGACATCGCCATCGACCCGCTTGATCCCCTGGGCCGCCAGGGCTTCACGGCGCTGGGCGTCGCTGGCCAGCAGCTGCTGGGCCGCGCGCTCGCGCGAGGGCTTGAAGTAGAAGCGCTCTGCCAGCCAGTACAGGCCGGTGACCGAGGTCAGGAGGAACAGCAGGAGGGCGAAATTGGCGGTCCATTGACCTGCCAGCCAGCCGCCCACATAGGCGATGAGTACGGCGTAGAGAAGTCCGGTCAGGGCTGTCATTGGTATTGATCAGTCGTCCACTTGGAGGATGGCCAGGAAAGCTTCTTGCGGCACCTCGACGGTGCCGATCTGCTTCATTCGCTTCTTGCCGGCCTTTTGCTTTTCGAGCAGCTTGCGCTTGCGCGTGATGTCGCCGCCGTAGCATTTTGCCAGCACGTTCTTGCGCATCGCCTTGATGTTCTCGCGGGCGATGATGTTGGCGCCGATGGCAGCCTGGATCGCCACGTCATACATCTGGCGCGGGATCTGTTCGCGCATCTTGGCGGCCACGGCACGCCCGCGGTACTGGCTCTGCGCCCGGTGCACGATGATGGACAGCGCATCGACCCGGTCACCGTTGATCAGGATATCGACCTTGACGACGTCCGAGGCGCGGTACTCCTTGAACTCGTAGTCCATCGAGGCATAGCCGCGCGAAACACTCTTGAGCTTGTCAAAGAAGTCCAGCACGATCTCGGCCAGCGGCATTTCGTAGGTCAGCATGACCTGGCGGCCGTGGTAAGCCATATTGATCTGCTGGCCGCGCTTCTGGTTGGCCAGCGTCATCACCGGGCCGACATAGTCTTGCGGCATGTAGAGATGCACGGTGACGATGGGCTCGCGGATTTCCTGGATCTGGCCGACCTCGGGCATCTTGCTCGGGTTCTCGACCTCGATCACGGTGCCGTCACCGATCACCACTTCGTACACGACGCTGGGCGCGGTGGTGATCAGGTCCTGGTCGAACTCGCGCTCCAGCCGCTCCTGCACGATTTCCATGTGCAAGAGGCCCAGGAAGCCGCAGCGGAAACCGAAGCCCAGCGCCTGCGACACCTCGGGCTCGTAGCGCAGCGAGGAGTCGTTCAGCTTGAGCTTCTCAAGCGCGTCACGCAGCGAGTCGTACTCGCTGGCCTCGGTCGGGTACAGGCCGGCAAAGACCTGCGGCTGGATTTCCTTGAAGCCGGGCAACGCCACTTCGGCGGGGCCAAGGTTGTTCGGCAGCTTCTTTTCCAGCGTGATGGTGTCGCCGACCTTGGCGGCCTGCAGCTCCTTGATGCCGGCGATGATGAAGCCCACCTCACCAGCATTCAGCGCATCGCGGCTTTCCGACTTGGGCGAGAACACGCCCAGGTTGTCGGCCGGATAGACGGCGCCGGAGGCCATCATGCGGATGCGCTCGCCCTTCTTGAGCGTGCCGTCGACCACGCGCACCAGCATCACCACGCCCACATAGGCGTCGTACCAGGAGTCGATGATCATGGCCCGCAGCGGTGCCTCGACCTCGCCCTTTGGAGGCGGCATCCTCGCGATCACGGCTTCGAGGATCTCGTCAATGCCCATGCCGGTCTTGGCGCTGCAGGGGATGGCGTCGTCGGCGTCGATGCCGATCACGTCTTCGATTTCGGCCTTGGCGTTGTCCGGATCGGCGTTGGGCAGATCCATCTTGTTCAAGACCGGCACGACCTCGACGCCGAGGTCCAGGGCGGTGTAGCAGTTGGCAACAGTCTGCGCCTCGACGCCTTGCGAGGCATCCACCACCAGCAGCGCGCCTTCGCAGGCCGACAGCGAGCGGCTGACTTCATACGAGAAGTCCACATGCCCCGGCGTGTCGATCAGGTTGAGGTTGTAGGTCTTGCCGTCGCGGGCCTTGTACTGAAGCGCTGCAGTCTGCGCCTTGATCGTGATGCCGCGCTCGCGCTCGATATCCATCGAGTCCAGCACCTGCGCCTCCATCTCGCGGTCCGACAGGCCACCGCAACGCTGAATGATCCGGTCTGCCAGCGTGCTCTTGCCGTGGTCGATGTGGGCGATGATGGAGAAATTGCGGATGTGATTCATGCTGGATGCGCGCGTCGCTTCGCCGGGCTACAACGGCTTCAGCCGTTGCGTTGGAGGCTCATATCGCGAGGCGATGTGAAGGCCCTGAAAGGGCCGTGCCGGAAACAAAAAAAAGGCACGTCGAAACGGTGACGCGCCTTCCAACAAAACTAATGGCAACTGCTTGTTGGGCCTTCATTGTAGCCAAAAGGCCTGGACTGGAAACCGCGCCAAGGCCCGATTTCCCGCCGTTGCAGGCCGCCAACAGCAAAATTATCCACAGATTATTCACAAGCTGGTGCACAGGTCACCAATTGCGCAGGAACGTTCGCCGATTGCGACGAGAAGCCGCCATTGGAGGCTTCATTGGGTTCAATTCTAGCTGATCAAGCTAGGAATCAAGTTTGCGGGCTGGAGATGTGAGCGCCTGCAAACTTGGATCGGGATCCATTCGATCTCACGACATGGAAAGACCCATCGCCCTACTGGGTTGTAGGACGACGGGCCTGAACGGATCAGGGCTTGCCCGGCTTGACCAGGACGATGGTCACGGCATCGGCACGGCGCACCATCATGCTGATCACCTTGGCCTTGTCCGCCTTGGCAAGCTGGGCCTGGAACTGTTTGACGGTGCTCACCTCGACGTTGTCGACCGAGAGGATCAGGTCGCCAGCACGCAGACCGGCACGCGCGGCCGGGCCTTCGGCCGATTCCACGCGCACACCCGAGCGCAGCTTCAACTCTCGCTTCTGGCTCTCGCCGATTTCGCCGACGCTGAGTCCCAGGGCGTTGGCGCTGCTGACCGCTTCTGGTGCAGCATCGCGCTTGGCGGCCTCTTCGTCGTCCACTTCGCCGAGCACCACATGCACGTCCTTGTAGGCGCCACGGCGGAACAATTGCACCGTGACCTTGCTGCCTGGCTTGGTGGCCGCGGCAATGCGGCGCAGGTCAATGGCGCGCTCGATGCTCTTGCCATCGAACTTGGTAATCACGTCGCCGCCTTCGATGCCGGCCTTTTCAGCCGCGCTGCCAGCTTCGACATTGCGCACCAGCGCACCGTGCGCCTTGCTGCCCAGGCCGATCGCCTCGGCCTGCTCTTTCGTCAGGTCGTCAGGCAGCAGGCCCATGCGGCCGCGCTTGACCTTGCCACCGTTGCGAAGCTGATCGGCCACGCGCACCGCCTCGTCGATCGGGATCGAGAAGGAGATACCCATGAAGCCGCCGGATTGGCTGTAGATCTGAGAGTTGATGCCGACCACCTCCCCGCGCATGTTCAGGAGCGGGCCGCCCGAGTTGCCGGGGTTGATGGCCACGTCGGTCTGGATCAGCGGCAGCAGGTCGCCGGTGTCGCGCGACTTGGCGCTGACGATGCCGGCCGTCACCGTGTTCTCGAAGCCGAAGGGCGAGCCGATGGCCAGCACCCATTCGCCGACCTTGAGCCGGCCGACGTCTCCGATCTTCACGGTCGGCAGGCCGGTGGCATCGATCTTCAGCACGGCCACGTCGCTGCGACGATCGGCGCCGACGATCCTGGCCTTGAACTCGCGCTTGTCGGTCAGCGTGACCAGCACTTCGTCTGCGCCATCGACCACGTGGGCATTGGTCATCACAACGCCATCGGCGCTGAGGATGAAGCCCGAACCCACGCCGCGGCGCTGCGGCGCTTCCTCTTCACCACCACGCGGATTGCCACGGCGCTGATTGGGTGCCGGCATGCCGAAGCGACGCTGCAGCTCTTGCAGCAGGTCATTCATCTCGGCCGAATTGGCGGCCGGGCGGACCTTCTCGGTGGTGCGGATATTGACCACCGCCGGGCCCGTGTTCTCGACCAGCTCGGTGAAGTCGGGCAGGCTGCCGCGCTGGGCGTGACTCGTGATGGGCAAGGCCGTCAGCACGACGGTCAGGGTCGCGGCGGACAGCGCCATCGCCAGCGTCCAGGGCTTGGCGACGGTACGGAGGTGGGAGCGTGTCTTCAACATTCGAGATAGTTCCTGGGTCTTTCGTCACGGGGCAAGGCAGGCACGCGCGAAGCCTACTGCTTCGGCCGCTCCGCATACAAGGTGGCGCGCAGCAAACTCCATTGGCCAGCATGCTGCTTGCGGCTCAGCGCCAGATAGCGTGGCGCGACTACAGAGCACCAGTCGGGACTGCCCAGGCGCAAGAGCAACCACGCGTCGAAATCCAGAGCCGGGGCCACACGAACAGCGATCTCATCGTCCGACTGCGCCAGCAACTGCCAGGCCTGGCCGTCCCAGCGCAGGCGGCGCTCGTGCGGCGCTGACCATCGCCACCACAAGATCGCCATCAGCGGCACCAAAGGTGCAGCCCACCAGACGATCATGCCCCAGTGCAGCGCCAGGGCCAAAAGAAAAGCGGCCGCACCCAGCCCGGCGAGGCCCGCATTGAGCAGGCTCCAGGCAGGGTCGCGACCGACCGTAAAGAGGAATGGAGGCGGATGGCGCAGCGAGGGCTGCATCGCCGTCAGGGCATCAGACCCGCTTGAAGATCAGCGTGCCGTTGGTGCCACCGAAACCGAAGTTGTTCTTGGCGGCGTACTCGATCTTCATCGGCCGCGCCTCGTTGGCGCAGTAGTCCAGGTCGCACTCGGGATCCTGGTTGAAGATGTTGATCGTCGGCGGAGCGATCTGGTTGTGCACCGCCAGCGCGGTGAACACCGACTCGATGCCGCCAGCGCCGCCCAGCAGGTGGCCGGTCATGGACTTGGTCGAGCTGACCACCATCTTCTTGGCGTGATCACCAAAGGCGAGCTTGATCGCGTTGGTCTCGTTCACGTCGCCCAGCGGCGTGGAGGTGCCATGCGCGTTCATGTACTGGATCTGGTCGGCATTGAGGCCAGCATTGCGCAGCGCAGCCTTCATGGAGCGCTTGGGGCCATCCACGTTGGGCGCAGTCATGTGATACGCATCGGCACCCATGCCGAAGCCCACCAGCTCGCAATAGATCTTGGCCCCGCGCTTCTTGGCGTGCTCGTACTCTTCAAGCACCAGCACACCGCTGCCCTCGCCCAGCACGAAGCCGTCGCGGTCCTTGTCCCAGGGACGGGACGCGGTCTTGGGGTCGTCGTTTCGGGTCGACAGAGCACGGGCGGCTGCAAAGCCACCCACGCCCAGCGGCGAGACGGTCGCCTCGGCACCGCCGGCAATCATCACGTCGGCGTCGCCGTATTCGATCAGCCGGCCGGCTTCGCCGATGGCGTGCAGGCCGGTGGTGCAGGCCGTCACGATCGCCAGATTCGGGCCTTGAAAGCCGTAGCGGATCGAGACATGGCCAGAAATCATGTTGATGATCGAGGCCGGCACGAAGAACGGCGAGACACGGCGCGGGCCGCGGTTTACCAGTTCGGTATGTGTTTCCTCGATCATCGGCAGGCCACCGATGCCGGAGCCCACCAGCACGCCGATGCGCTCGGCCTGCTCTTCCGTCAACTGATCATTCGTGGGCAGACCTGCGTCTTGCACCGCCTGAATGGACGCCGCCAATCCGTAATGGATGAAGGAGTCCATCGTCCGAGCTTCCTTGCTGGACATATAGGCAGCCACGTCGAAACCCTTGACCTCGCCTGCGAACTGGCAGGCGAAGTTGCTGGGATCGAAACGGGTGATGCGGTCAATGCCGGACTGGCCCGCCAGGATGTTGGCCCAGCCCTCGGCCACCGTGATACCCACGGGGCTGATAAGACCAAGTCCGGTAACGACAACGCGACGACGGCTCATGCGATACGGAAATCAGTTGACAGTCGGCTGCGCTACCGCGCGAAGCGGTCTCGCGCGCAGCCACTCGGCGCTCATCAGGCCTTCTGGGCCTTTTGAGCGTAGTCGATCGCCAGCTGGACAGTGGTGATCTTCTCGGCTTCTTCGTCGGGGATCTCGATGCCGAACTCGTCTTCGAGTGCCATCACCAGTTCGACGGTGTCCAGGGAATCTGCGCCCAGATCTGCCACGAAGGCCTTCTCATTGGTCACATCGGCCTCAGGCACGCCGAGTTGCTCGGCAATGATTTTCTTGACGCGTGCTTCGATATCGCTCATGACTCCTCCAGGAGGGGTTTGCAAAGGAACAGCCCGGGATTCTAAGGCCTCTAGAGACATGCCCCTAGTTCAAGGGAAACGCGTGGCTCCAAGACCTTCACCGGCCGGGCAAAAACCGGCGGGCCTGCGCGGATGCGCCGACCTCAATTCATGAACATGCCTCCATTGACATGCAATTCGGTACCAGTGATGTAGGCCGCAGCCGGCGAAGCCAGGAAGGCGACTGCATCAGCAATTTCCTTGGGCTCGCCCAGGCGACCGACCGGGATCTGCGACAGCAGCGCGGCTTTCTGGGCCTCGGGCAGCACCTCGGTCATGTCAGTGGCAATGAAGCCAGGGGCCACGCAATTGACCGTGATGCCGCGGCTGCCCAGTTCGCGGGCCAGCGAACGGGTCATGCCGGCCACGCCAGCCTTGGCTGCTGCGTAGTTGGCCTGGCCGGCGTTGCCGGACGCGCCCACCACCGAAGTGATGCTGATGATGCGGCCATAACGCTGCTTCATCATCGTGCGCATCACAGCACGGCTCATGCGGAACACGGCCTTCAGATTGGTGTCCGTCACGGCGTCCCAATCGTCGTCCTTCATGCGCATGGCCAGGGTGTCTCGGGTAATGCCTGCGTTGTTGACCAGCACCTGCAGGCCGCCATGAGCCTTGACGATCTCGTCGATGGCGGCCTCGACGGCCGGGCCGTCGTTGACGTTCAGGGCGATGCCCCTGCCGCCGTGTGCAGCCAGCGCTTCGTTGATGGAAGCAGCGCCAGACTCGGTCGTGGCCGTGCCGACGACGATGTAGCCACGCTCAGCCAGCGTCATCGCGATGGCGCGGCCGATGCCTCGGCTGGCGCCCGTGACCAGCGCAACTTGTTTGGTATCTGTCATGTCTTGTTCAACCCAGCAGGTTCTTGGCCTCGACCAGCGAGGCGGGGTCCAGCACCGTGGTGCTGACGATCTCGGCGTCGATGCGCTTGGCCATGCCGGCCAGCACCTTGCCCGGGCCGCATTCGATGATGTGAGTCAGACCACGGGCCTTCAAGGCCTGGATCACTTCAACCCAACGCACCGGGCCGAAGGCTTGACGGTAGAGGGCGTCGCGCAAATCTTCAGCGCCGGCCGTGACGGCGACGTCGATGTTGTTGATGACCGGAAAGGCCTGCGCACCAAAGTTCGCAGCAGCCAGCTTCTCGCGCAGCCGCTCGGCGGCCGGCTTCATCAGGCTGGAATGGAAAGGAGCTGACACCGGCAGCGGCAGCGCGCGCTTGGCGCCCGCGGCCTTCAGCATCTCGGCGGCCTTCTCGACGCCGGCCTTGCTGCCGGCGATCACGGTCTGCTTGGGGTCATTGAAATTGACAGCCTCGACGACCTCACCGCTGGCGGCAGCGGCCTGCAGGCAAGTCTCGCGCACCACGGCACCGTCCAGGCCCAGGATTGCGTACATCGCACCCACACCCACCGGCACCGCCTCCTGCATCGCTTGAGCGCGGAAGCGCACCAGCGGCAGCGCGTCAGCCAGGCTCAGCGCGCCAGAAGCGACAAGCGCCGTGTACTCGCCGAGCGAGTGGCCAGCAGCAGCAGCGGGCACGAGGCCGGTTTCGGCAATCCAGGCGCGGTAGCAGGCGACGCCGGCCGTCAACATCACCGGCTGGGTGTTGGTGGTCAGGTCCAGCTGCTCCTTGGGACCGGTCTTGATCAGGGCAGCAATGTCTTCACCAAGTGCAGCGGAAGCCTCGGCCAGCGTGCGTGCCACTTCCGGATGGTCGCCCCAGGCGTCCAGCATGCCCACAGCCTGCGAACCCTGGCCAGGGAAGACGAATGCGAATGCAGCAGCGCTCATGTCAGTATCTTCTCGAATCTTTATTACACGTCCAGCAGGACGGCGCCCCAGGTGAAGCCACCGCCCACGCCTTCCAGCATGACGGTGTCACCTGATTTGACCTTGCCGCTGCGCACCGCCACATCCAGCGCCAGGGGGATCGAAGCGGCCGAGGTGTTGCCATGCTCATCCACCGTGACGATCAGCTTGTCCAGCGACATCTTCAGCTTCTTGGCCGTGCCCTGCATGATGCGGATATTGGCTTGATGCGGAATCAGCCAATCGATGTCGGCTTCGCTGCGGCCAGCCTTCTCGAGCACTGATCGCGCGACCTTCTCCAGCACGCCCACGGCCAGCTTGAACACACCCTGTCCGTCCATCTTCAGGAACGGATGGCCAGTCACCACGCCACCGGCCACCTGGCCGGGCACGCAGAGCAAGCCGACATGGCTGCCATCGGCATGCAGCTCGGCGGCCAGGATGCCAGGCGTTTCGCTGGCACCCAGCACCACGGCGCCCGCGCCGTCGCCGAACAGCACGCAGGTCGTGCGGTCCTTGAAATCGAGGATCGTGGAGAACACTTCAGCGCCGACCACCAAGGCCTTGCGCGCCGCGCCGGTCTTGATCATCGAATCGGCGACCGTCAGCGCATAGACGAAACCGGAGCAGACGGCCTGCACATCAAATGCAGCGCAGCCGGCGATGCCCAGCTTGGCCTGCAGGAGGCAGGCGGTGGAGGGAAAGACCATGTCCGGCGTCGAGGTGGCGACGATGATCAGGTCGATATCGGCCGGCACCAGCCCCGCTGCCTCAATGGCCGCCAGCGAAGCAGGCAAGGCCAGTTCGCTCGAAGTGACACCCGTGTCCGCGAAATGGCGGGCCCGGATGCCGGTGCGTTCAATGATCCACTCGTCCGAGGTCTCGATGCCATCGGCCGCCAGGCGCTGGGCCAGATCGGCGTTGGTGACGCGTTGGGGAGGCAGGTAGCTGCCCGTGCCGAGGACACGGGAGTAGCGGGGAAGCGGTGATGTCATGCGGGGTTGGCGACTGATTAGGCCGCCTTGTCTCCAGCGCTGTCAGCGGCGGCCGCCGGCTTGGGGCAGGCCTGCATCGTCTCGACCACGCGATCGTGAACCCGGTCCAAAAGCCGGTTGCGGGCCGCATCATAAGCCCTGTTCAAGGCCGTTTCGAAGGCGAAGGCATCGGCCGAGCCATGACTCTTGAACACCAGGCCGCGCAAGCCAAGCAGCGCTGCACCGCTGTAGCGGCGGTGATCCACGCGGGCCTTCAGGCGATTCAGCACCGGCAAGGCGACAACTGCCGCCAACTTGCCGTAAATGCCGCGCTTGAACTCTTCCTTGATGAAGCCCACCAGCATCGCAGCCAGACCTTCGGCCGTCTTCAATGCGACGTTGCCGACAAAGCCATCGCAGACCACGATGTCGGCCGTGCCCTTGAAAATGTCATTGCCTTCCACGTTGCCGTAGAAGTTCAGATGACCAGCCGCCGCCACGGTTCGCAGCATTTCGCCGGTCCGCTTGATCGTCTCGCTGCCCTTGATCTGCTCTTCGCCGATGTTCAGGAGGCCGACGCTCGGGTTGGCCTTGCCGTCCACCGCCTGCACCAGAGCCGAGCCCATGATGGCGAACTGCAAGAGATGCTCGGCTTCGCAATCCACATTGGCGCCCAGGTCCAGCATGGTCGTGAAGCCGCCATGCTGGTTCGGGATGACCGAGGCCAGCGCCGGACGGTCGATACCGTCCATGGTCTTGAGCACGTAGCGCGACACGGCCATCAGGGCGCCGGTGTTGCCAGCGGAGACGCAGGCTTGCGCAGCACTCGCGCCATCGGGCCCGGCCTTGAGCTGGCTGATGGCCACACGCATCGATGAATCGCGCTTGCGGCGCAGGGCCACCTCGACCGGGTCATCCATCTCGACCACTTCGCTGGCGGTCACGATCCGGCAGCGCGGCCAATGGGCTGCCTCGGTCAAGGCCTCGGGCTTGCCGACCAGCAGCAACTCGGCCTGCGGATGACGCGCCAGGAAGGCCTTGCAGGCCGGCAGCGTGATCGAAGGGCCGTGGTCGCCGCCCATGCAGTCGACCGACAGGCGCACCACGCCGCCTGCACTTGAATCCACCATTGAGTTCATCGAAATCTTGTCAGCGCGGTTGCTGGACCGCGAAACCGCGGACCTTACGCGAGCGTCAGATCCACGGCAAGCGGGCGCACCCGCATGGGAAGAGCCCCCAGAAACACAAAAACCCAGCCCTGCTGTTGGCTAGCAGGCCGGGTCTTGTTGTTCGCCAGTGAACCGCTTCATGAGCCTCGACACCTTGTCGGCGCGAGGCAGATGGAAGTCAGATCAGGCGGCGTCAGCCTTGGTCTTCAGGACCTTGCGGCCGCGATAGAAGCCATTGGGGCTGATGTGGTGACGCAGATGCACTTCGCCGGTGGTCGGCTCGATCGCGGTGCCCGGGTTCACCAGGGCATTGTGCGAGCGGTGCATGCCACGCTTGGAAGGCGACTTCTTGTTTTGCTGAACGGCCATGATTTTCTCCTGCGGCTATACGGTTAAGGCTTGTACTGTTGGCAACACGATTGGATTGGCAACTCAGAACTCTGCCTGCCACCGTCGCCTGGGCAACCCCGTGTCGATGAGCGCGCCACCAAGACGCGAGCAATCCAACCCGGGAAAGCCCGCGATTCTAGCACGGCTTCTGAACTTCCCAAAGCTCCCAGCGTGCAAAGCTATTGCGAGCCACTGCCCTTCTTCAAAGCCGCCAGGGCGGCAAAGGGATTGGGGCGCTTTTCCTCGAAGACTTCGTCATCCTCCGCGGGCACCGGCAAGGGCTGGGGGCAGGTCTCGTGGCGCGGGACCAAGGGCAGCGCCAGCAGCAGCTCGTCTTCGATCAGCTCGGCCAGGTCCAGATGGCGCTGCAGCGCCAGGACATCTTCCTCGCTGTCGACATCGAGCTCGGCGGCCTCGTTCTCGTCCTTGACGAAGCGGATACTGCGCTCCAGTGCCAAGGTCTCGCCTACGGCCTTCAGGCAGCGCTGGCAGGTCAATTGAACGCTGGCGCCGATCTTCAGATGCAACCAGGCTTGGGCTTGGCCCCGCACTTCGCGCGTCTCACCTTCGACGGACCAGGTGACAGCAGGCCATTGGCTGGCCGGCGATTCTGCAGCCGCCGCCTCGGCCAGGCGCTGCAGGCTGGTCGCAGGCCATTCGCCGTGCAAGCTGGCAGCATCGCGCGCGAACGCGGCGACGTCGAGCTTGCGGGGGTCAAAAACTCGTTCTTTCATGCCGCAAGTGTAAGAGCGCCGACCCCGATGGGAGAATCTCCCCATGCTTCAAAGCCCCCCCGCCCTGATTCTTGGCTCGACCTCACGCTACCGGCGCGAACTGCTTGAGCGCCTGCGCATGCCCTTCACCGTCCAGTCGCCCGAGGTCGATGAAACACCGCGGCCGGGAGAGGCTCCCGCAGCCCTCGCCGTGCGTCTCGCCTTGGCCAAGGCACAAGCCGTTGCCTCACAGCATCCGGACGCCGTCGTGATCGGCTCCGACCAAGTAGCCGATCTGGAAGGCAAACCCATAGGCAAGCCGGGTACCCATGAGCGTGCCATCGAGCAGTTGCGAGCGATGCGTGGCAAGCAGATCGTTTTCCAGACCGCCGTGGCGGTGGTCTGCCTGAGCCGAGGCTTTGCCGCGCAGTCACTGGCCCCGGTCGTGGTTCGTTTTCGCGATCTCTCGGACGCGGAAATCGAAACCTATCTGCTCGCTGAGAAGCCGTACGACTGCGCCGGCAGCGCCAAGTCCGAGGGACTGGGGATCAGCCTCCTGAGTGCGATCGAATCCGACGACCCGACCGCCTTGATAGGCCTGCCACTGATCCGCACCTGCGAGCTGCTGCGCCAGGCAGGCATCAACCCGCTGGGCCGGTCATGAAGGGGCGGCTGGTCCTGATGCCCAACACGCTGGACTTTGGCGTGCCAGGCGCCGAGATGCCTCTGCAGGACGTGCTGCCGCATCTGGCACTGCAGCAGGCGGCGGGCATCAAACACTGGGCAGCCGAGAACGCCAAGACCACGCGGGCCTTCCTGAAGCGGGTCGACGCGATCTGTCCACTGAATCTGCCGTTGCAGGAGCTGCAGATTGCCGAGCTGCCACGCCCACCCAAGGGCGGCGGCAAGTCACCGGCCGGCGACGACAGCAGCGCTGCCTGGCGGGCGCTTCTGGCGCCAGCCCTGCAAGGTCATGATGTGGGTTTGATTTCCGAAGCCGGCTTGCCCGCCGTGGCCGACCCCGGCGCGCGCCTGGTGGCCCAGGCACATGCGACCGGCATCGAGGTCTTGCCGCTGAGCGGGCCGAGCTCGCTCTTGATGGCGCTGTCGGCCAGCGGACTCAACGGGCAGAGCTTTGCCTTTGTCGGCTACCTGCCGGTAGACGCTGCGGCGCGAACGGCGCGGATCCGCGAGCTGGAGCAGCTCTCGCAGCGGCAGGCGCAGACCCAATTGATGATCGAGACGCCCTATCGCAATGAGGCGCTCTTGCAGGCCTTGCTGGCCAGCCTGAAGCCTCAGACGCAGCTCTCGGTCAGCTGTGGGCTGACGCTGCGTGAGGGCTGGACCCGCAGCACGACCGTGGCGCAGTGGCGCCAGCATCCCAGAGCCTTGCCGGACAAGATCCCGGCCGTCTTCGCCTTGCTGGCCGGCTGACCTATCAGGCTGTTTCCGGGGCCGACTCGACCAGTGCGGGCCGCTTGGCGCCAAACAACGCAGCCACCTTCTTCTTGGGCTTGATATTGCTGGACACGCCCTTGACCGCAGGCTGGGCCGCGTTCTTTTCCCAGGCCGGCGGTTCGTTGCTGCCGCTGGCTTCGTAGGGCTTGTCGAAGAAGGCGTCGCGCGGCGCCGAGGGCGCGCGGTAGCTGCTGCGCGGGGCGGAAGCCACCGGCGCCGGCGCTGCCGCTGCCGCGACGTATGCACCTTCTTCAGCATCGCGCCTCGGCGCGCGGCGCGGACGCTCGCTCTCGATCTCCAGCGGATCGAGATCGATCTTGCGCTTGATCAGCTTCTCGATGTCGGCCACCAGGCGGGTGTCGTCACGCGCCACCAGGGTCACGGCCAGGCCGGAAGCGCCGGCGCGGCCCGTACGGCCGATGCGGTGGACATAGTCTTCCGCATTGAAGGGCACGTCGAAATTGAAGACCGCCGGCAGGTCGGCGATGTCCAGGCCGCGGGCCGCAACATCGGTGGCCACCAGCAGGTCGACTTCACCGCGCTTGAAGGCTTCCAGCGCCTTCAGGCGTTCGTCTTGCGACTTGTCGCCATGCAGGGCCGCAGTGCGCAGGCCATCGCGCTCGAACGAGCGGGCCAGGCGGGCCGCGCCCAGCTTGGAATTGACGAACACGATCGCCTGCGTCAGCGAGCGCTCCTTGATGATCTGGCGCACGGCCTGGCGCTTGTCGTCGTCGCTGACGCTGTAGAAGCGCTGCTCCACCGTGGTGGCCGTGGCATTGGGCCGCGCCACCTCGACCAGGATCGGGTCTTGCAGATAGCTCTGCGCCAGACGCTTGATCTCAGGCGAGAAGGTGGCCGAGAACAGCAGGGTCTGGCGGGTCTTGGGAAGGTAGCTCAGGATGCGCTGCAGGTCCGGCAGGAAGCCGATGTCCAGCATGCGGTCGGCCTCGTCGAGCACCACGTACTCGACCTGGTTGAGCACGCAGTTCTTTGCCTCGATATGGTCCAGCAGGCGGCCCGGGGTGGCGATCAGCACCTCGACGCCGGCCTTGAGCTGCAGGGTCTGCGGCTTCATGTCGATACCGCCGAACACGCAGGCCGAGCGCAGATTGGTGTGCTTGGCGTAAGCCTTGACGTTGTTGGCCACCTGGTCGGCCAGCTCGCGTGTCGGGGCGATCACCAGGGCGCGCACCGGATGGCGGGCCGGCGAAGCGCTGGCGTTTTCATGCTTGAGCATGCGCTGCAGCAGCGGGATCGAGAAGGCAGCGGTCTTGCCGGTGCCGGTCTGGGCCGCACCCATCACGTCACGCCCCTCCAGCACGATGGGAATCGCCTTGGCCTGGATCGGCGTCATCATCAGGTAGCCGGAGTCGGCCACCGCGCGAAGCAGCTTGGGGTCCAGGGGCAGCGTGTCGAAGCGCGCGGGCGCGACTTCTGGGAGGGTCGTTTCGGTCATAGCCCGCGATTATCGCTGTCTTCGTCGATAAACGCGGGTTTTCACCGGCGCAGCCTGGATTTAGCGCCGCAACACCAGCCAGCGCGGTGTGCGAAAACGCACGATGCGCCAGTACATGGTGATGTAGCCGAGCGCAAAAACGCCCAGGGCAATGCCCAGCGCCGCATCGTCATCCCACCAGATCACGGCCGGGATCGAAGAGGCCGAGCACACCACCCAGAGGTAGGGCGCCGTGAGCGAATTGCGCCGGGTCAGCTCGCGAGCGTCCCGGCTGCCGATGGCCCAACGCATCAGGCGGCGGTACACCAGGCTGTGCAGATGCACGCCATCGGGCATGCCGACGGGGCGCCCGCGCACGACCTTGCGCCGGTACATCGAGAACACCGTCTCGATCACGGGATAGGCGCACAGCAGCAAGGGGAACAGCGGCGAGACATCCGGGTTGCGGTTGATCAGGAGGATGCTCAGCTCAGCCAGCAGGAAGCCCAGGAAATAGGCGCCGCCATCGCCCAGGAACACGAGGCCGGCCGGATAGTTCCAGACAAAGAAACCCAGCGTTGCCGCGGCTGCCATCAGGGCGCAGCCGGCCACCAGCTGATCGCCCACCGTCAGGGCCACGGCAGCGACGCCGCTGAGCATGATGATGCTGCACATCGAGGCCAGGCCATTGAAGCCATCGATGATATTGATCGAATTGGCCACGCCAGCGACCACGAAGATGGCCAGCAGCGCCCCGCCCACCGAGGTGGCGGCAATCAGGTCCAGGCCCGGAATGGCGGTGTGATCGATACGCGCGCCCAGCAGGAATACGCCCAGCAGTGCTGCGGCCATCAAGGCCAGCATGCGCCAGAGCGGGCTGATGCGCTTGGTTGCATCCTCCAGCAGCCCGATCAGGAAAGCCGGCATGGCGCAGAGCAGCAAGCCGCCGACCAGTGCTCGACCATCGGCCAGCTTGTACAAGGCCAAGCCAGTGCCGGCCAGCACGCCCAGAAAGATGCCCAAACCGCCAATGCGAGGCACGGCGCGCGAATGAAATTTCTGCGGACCGGAAAAATCGTGATCGGCGGAGAGCTTGGAGTGCAGCCGCGCTGAACGGACGATCAGCAGGGTGGCCACAAAGGCGACGGCAAAACTCAGGGCGAGGGTGGAGAGCATCTAGCAGCGGCTGATCAAGAAAGGGCGGCCAGGCCTCAGGCCTTGCCGCGCAGCGCCAGGCCGAGACTGCCGAGCTTGCTGCGCGAAGCCTCGGAGGCGGTCAGGCGCCAGCGCCAGCGCAGCAAAACAAAACCCAGGAGGCCCAGGCCGCACAGCACACTGGTGACCAAGCCGACGATGGAACGGCGCGGCTTGATCTTCTTCTCCGGAACAACAGCCGCATCGACGACCTGGATCAGACCACCTTCCCGGCTCTCATCGACACGCGCGAGTTCGAACTGGCGCGAGAACAGCTCGAACAGAGTCTCCTGGTACTTGAACTCGCGGTACTTGCTGATGTAGTCGCTGCCCTCGCCGCTGGTGCTGGCCTCAGCACGTGCCAGTTGCTGCCTCAGGGCGCTCGTCACCGCCTGCTGCTGCTGCACCTCAGGTGCATTGGCAGTCAGACTGCTGAGCAAGGCTTGCAGCTTCACTTGCGCCGCGGTGGCCTCGGCCTGCAACCGGGCATAGCCTTCCGCTGCAGCCTTGGGCTCTGCTTTCAAGCTGCCCGCACTGAGCCCGCTGTCCTGCAGCGTGCGCTGCGCAGCCGCCAGCCTGTCACGCGTATCGGCGAGGTGTTTCTCGAAGAAGACCTTGCGCTGCTGCGCCTCGGTGATCGCAATCTCGGAGGTGATGCGGCGAAATTCTTCGACCATCGCGGCCGCCATTTCCGCAGCCCGCTTGGGCTCGTGATCATCGACCTCAATGGTGATGAGGCCATCACGCCGCCCGGCTGTCACGCGCAGCTTGGTCCAGAAGACCCTGCGCACATCCATCAGCAGCGGTTCTTCATAAACCGCCGAGAGCTGGAAGCGCTCGATCATGCGATCAGCCACGGTCCGGCTGAGCAGGATGGACACGTACTGGTCGAGCTGCGTTCTGACCCCGGCCGCGCCGCCCGCCAGGCCAGCCAGCGCCCCCAGCGAGGAGAGTGCCGAGGCCGCCGCCGACTGTTGCTGCTGTGGCGGCAACAACACCGTGCTCGCACTGAAGGTCGGGCGGACCAGATAGCTCAAACCGACCGCCAGCACGCCGGCCGCGAGGCCGCCAACGACGATCAGACGCGCATGACGGGCGACTTCAAGAAGCATGTCCAGCCCACCCATTTCGGCGGACTGCGGGGCGGCAGCCTTGGTTTGTTCGCTCATCATTTCAGGTTCTTGAGGGCCACGGCGCCGAGGCCGAACTGCGACAGTATGGAGGCCCAGTCCTTGGCCTCCTGTGTCCAGCTGACCTTGTTCATGTTCTCTGGCACAAAGATCGTGTCGCCCGGCAAGGCGGCCAGGGCCTCGACAGCCTGGGCACCGCTGAAGCTCCAGCCGCTGCGGGTATTGCGAGCGCTGACGACGCTGCCATTGGCGCGAATCACGAAGGTGCTGTCCGCGTCGGCATTGCGAGTCGGACCGCCGGCCAACGACAGGTACTGCTCCAGGTTGCGGCCATCGGCAAACAGATAGCTGCCGCCGTTGAACACGCTGCCATAGACATTGATCGACGTCGGACGCGATGGCACGAACAAGCGGTCCCGGTCCTCGACCGCGAGCAGCGGCAGGTCGCGGTCCTGCGGCCCGAACTGCAAGACGATGCGGCCGGTCGGCTTGACCGAACGCAGGCGCTCGATCAGCTGGAGCTGGTCGAGGCTTCGGCCAACGACAGCTCCGTCTGGCGGAACGACCTTTTCCTTGCGCGTGACGGCGGCACGGTTGAACTCGGTTTCGAGCTCACGCAGAGCCCGGTCGTAATTCTCCTGCTGCGAAATGCGCGTGCTCTCGCGGGTGAACTCGGCACCGAACACAAATGCCTCGGAGGTCAGGCCGCCGGCTGCGGCAATGGCATCCCGCAGGGTGCTGCCAGCGGGGAGCACATAGTCGCCCGGTCGCTGAACTTCGCCATCGACGCGCACACGCTTGCTCAAGCCAACACTGGGCCTGGCCAGGTCGGCAGCGCTTGAGATGCGCAGCACGTCGCCATGCTTGAGGACCAGGCCCTGATCCTTCTGAAGATCAACACTCTTGAGCGCCTGGCCAGCCTTGTCATCAAAGCTGTAAAGCGAAGCCACGGTGCGATTCGCGACGGCCGAGACGCCGCCCGCCATGCGCAGAACATCGTTGACTGTCTCACCGGCGCGCAGCTCGAAGACGGCCTGATTGTTGACACTGCCGATCACGCCCACCTGCGGACCGACGGCGCCGACATGGATCACGTCGCCACTGCGCAGCGGGCGGTCGGCACTGCGATCACCCTTGAGCAGGAAGTCGTAGAGGTCCAGCGAGCTCAGCGTGGCGCTGCCGCGTCGCAACTGGATGTTGCGGAAGCTGCCCACGGCGGTGGGGCCGCCCGCCGCCATCACGGCCTGCAGCATCGACGACAGCGCGCTGACCGGATAGGCCCCCGGCTTCTGCACGAAGCCGGTCACGTAGACACGCACCGACTTGACCGCCCCCAAGGCCACTGACAGATCGAAGTTCTTGAACTGTTGGCCGACCCGCAGGGCCAGCACCTTGCGCAGCTCCGAAAAGCGCAGCCCGCTCACCGCCACGCTGCCGACGCGCGGAATGGCCACCATCCCGGTGCGATCCACCTGCAGGCGAAGATTGGCTTCCACGCTGCCCCAGAGGTTCAGCAGGATCTCGTCGCCAGCGCCGATCAGGTAGTCCTCGGGCACGAGGCTCGGACCATCATCGCCCTCATCGACCGGATTGCCCTGCGAAAGCTGACTCCCAAAATACCGCACCAACTGCATCGGTTCGCCGTCGCGGTCAAAACTGCTCTTGCTGTTGGTGGCGAGGCGGCTGACAAAGAGCTCAAACTCCGATGGCGCCGGCTCAGGGCGCTGGGCAGCTTCATCCTCGCGGGAGAGCGGGTCGCCGGCCTCGCGCGACTTGCGCTCGAAGTTGCTGTTCGACTTCTGCTTGCCATCGGCCTGCTTGCCATTGACGGCGCGCGGCAAAGGCTGGGTCAGTCGGATCGGGCCGCCCATCGCGCCCGCGCCAGTTTCAGCGCCAGTACCGGCCTGGCTCATGGCCAGCGGCGTCAAGGCCAGCAGGGCAAGACCGGACACCAAGGTTGCAATGAGTTTGCGCATAGGGCGATAGGAAAGGCTCCAGGCCTTGGTAGAGAGAGGCAAGGCCGTGAGCTCGCAGCCTCGTTCGGCGCGGATTCTAGTCCGCACCCCGCGCGTGCGGTTCATGCCGGCTTGCGCCATACCTTGCGGTTCACGAAGCCCGTGTAGCTGATGATGATGCGAAGCACCTTGTCAGACACATTGGCCGGTGAATAGTCGTGCACGAGACGCAGCAAGCGTTCATCACCGCGCGGCTGGCTCTCCAGGATCTTGAGCGCGTCCAGCACGAGCTCGGCATCGAAGCCGACCATCATCACCGCGCCCTCCTCCACACCTTCAGGCCGCTCATGCACCTCGCGCAGGTTCAAGGCCGGGAAGTTGAGGATGTTGGCCTCTTCGGTGATGGTGCCGCTGTCGGAAAGCACCGCGCGAGCGCCAGCCTGCAGCTTGACATAGTCCAGGAAGCCGAAAGGCTTCATGAACTGCACCCGGGGGTGCATGGTCTGCTGGGCAAGCAAGGATTCCAGCCGCTTGCGCGTGCGTGGATGCGTGGACACGATCACCGGCTCGTCGTAGCGCTCTGCCAGCTTGTTCAGCAGGTTCAGCAGGCGCTGCAGGTTCTCCGGCGCATCGACGTTCTCCTCCCGGTGCGAGCTGACGACGAAGTACTTGCCTTCGGTCAGGCCCTGGCGCTGCAGCACGCTTGAGGCCTCGATGCCGGGACGGTAATGCTCGAGCACCTCGCGCATCGGGCTGCCGGTGACGATCACCTGGTCCGGCGGCAGGCCTTCGCGCAGCAGGTAGTCGCGTGCGATCTGGCTGTAGCTGAGGTTGATGTCCGAGGTGTGGTCGACGATGCGGCGATTGATCTCTTCCGGCACGCGGAAGTCGAAACAGCGATTACCGGCTTCCATGTGGAAGATCGGCACCTTGCGGCGCTTGGCAGCAATGGCGGCCAGGCAGCTGTTGGTATCGCCGAGGATCAGGAGCGCGTCGGGCTTGGTCTGGTCCAGCACCTTGTCCACGTTCATGATCACCTGGGCGATGGTCTCGGCGGCCGTGGCGCCGGCCGCCTCCAGGAAGTGGTCCGGCTTGCGGATGCCGAGGTCGCTGAAGAAGACTTCGTTGAGCTCGTAGTCGTAGTTCTGGCCGGTATGCACCAGTACATGCTCGCAATGCCGGTCGAGCTGGGCGATCACGCGCGACAGCCGGATGATCTCCGGCCGCGTGCCCACCACGGTCATGACCTTAAGCATTGACAGCCTCCTTGATCAGGTCCAGCTGCATGAGCACCTGCTTGACCTCTTCGACCGTCAGCCGCTTGGTGTTGTGCGAGGTGTAGTCGTCGATGGTCGCGATCTCGGGCTGGCCCTCGACGAAGTACTTGGCGTAGTTCAGGTCGCGCGAATCGGCCGGGATGCGGTAGTAGCCGCCCAGGTCTTCCGAGCGCGCCATCTCTTCGCGCGAGACCAGCGACTCGTACAGCTTCTCGCCATGGCGAGTGCCGATGATGTTGATGTCGTTGCTCTTCTTGAGCAGCTGGCGCATCGCCTCAGCGAGGTCGCCCACCGTCGAGGCCGGCGCCTTCTGCACGAAGATGTCGCCGGGGCGCGCATGCTCGAAGGCGTAGAGCACCAGGTCGACCGACTCCTCGAGCGACATCAGGAAGCGGGTCATCGTCGGATCGGTGATGGTCAGCGACTTGCCGTCCTGCAACTGCTGCAGGAACAGCGGAATCACCGAACCGCGCGAGGCCATCACATTGCCATAGCGAGTGGCAGACAGCACCGTCTTCCTGGGGTCGCACAGGCGCGACTTGGCCACCATCACCTTTTCCATCATGGCCTTGGACATGCCCATGGCGTTGATCGGGTACACGGCCTTGTCGGTGGAGAGCACGACCACGCGGCTCACGCCCTGCGCAATGGCGGCGCGCATCACGTTCTCGGCGCCAACCACATTGGTCTTGACCGCTTCCATCGGATAGAACTCGCAGGACGGCACCTGCTTGAGCGCAGCAGCATGGAAGACATAGTCCACGCCGTTGAGCGCGTCATGCACGCTGTCGTAGTCGCGCACGTCGCCGATGTAGAACTTGACCTTGTCGCTCTTCAGGGCGATGCGCATGTCTTCCTGCTTCTTCTCGTCGCGGCTGAAGATGCGGATCTCGGCGAAGTCGGATTTCAGGAAGCGGGTCAGCACGGCATTGCCGAAGCTGCCGGTGCCGCCGGTGATCAGCAGGACTTTGTCTTTGAACATCTGGAACTCTCTGTCGTCAATCGTTGTGTCTTCAGCCGAACTCGCGCATGCGGCGCACCAGCTCGGGCCAGTCAGGGGGGGCATAGCCGGTGGCGGCGCGGAAGCGCCCGGAGTCCAGCGAGCGGTCGATCACCAGCTTGTCGTCCGGTGCAATCTCGTTGCTGCGCCCGTACTCGGCGGCCACCAGCCTGAGCAGCGTGTACTTGTCGATCGGCACCGTTGAAACATGCCAGGTACCGCGCAGTTCAGGATGCGGCACCACATGCTCCTTCATCACCCGCGCCAGCTCGACCGTGGGCAGGCCCGAGAAGATGGCCTTGGTGAAGCCACGCACCGGCCCTTGCTGCGCCAGGAACCAGCCGACCAGCCCATGCGCACTGGCCAGTTCGTGGCCGATGATCGAGGTGCGCAAGGTGATTGCATTGTCGTAGTCGACTTCACCCATCAGCTTGCTGCGGCCGTAAAGATCGTAAGCGTCCGAAGCGTCGCTCTCCAGATAGCCGCCCTTCTTGCCGGAGAACACGCAGTCGGTGCTGACATGAATCAGCCGCGCGCCGGCCACCTGCGCCAGCCGTGCCAGGCGGTGCGGCAGCAGCGCGTTGATCGGAATCGCGGTAAGCGGGTCGTCCGCCTCGGCCAGTTGCTTGACCACGCCGATGCAGTTGATCACCAGGTCGGGCTGCACCTGGGCGAACAAGCGGGTGAGGCTGTCCAGGCTCTCGACATCGACGCCGGCCACGAACTGTGCCGCAGGCGCCTTGGCCTGCAGCGTCTTGATGACAGCGGCACCACGCACCGAACCAAACACTTCGAAAGCCGGGTCCTGCGCAAACAGGCGCAGCACCGCATTGCCCAACATGCCGCTGGCACCCAGCACCAGCAGGCGGCGTTTCTCTTGATTCATGCTCAGTCTTCTCTTCTCAAGGGCGCGCCGCGACGGCGCGCTCGAAATGTTTCACCAGTGCGCTGGCCAGGCGCTCCGGCTCGTAGTGTTCGGCGTAGTAACGCCTGCCCGCTTCGCCCAGGGCTTGCCGCTCTGCCGCCGGCATGGCTTGCAGGGCCTGGGCCGCGGCTGCCAGTGCAGCACTGTCCTGTGCCGGGCTGGCCAATCCGGCGCCGGCCTCGCGCACCACGCGTGCACCTTCGCCATCGAGACTGGCCAGAATCGGGCGGCCAGCCGCCAGATAGGCCTGTATTTTGCTCGGAACCGTCAAGCTCAAGGCCGGGCCGCCCAGCAGACTGACCAGCAAGGCATCCGCCTGCGCAAAGATCGAGGGCATCTGCCCGGGCGGAAATCGCCCGGCCAGCGTGACCTGTGACAGCCCTCGCCTCTGGACCTGCTCGGCCAGCCAGGCATCGCGCGCGCCGCTGCCGACCAGCCACCAGCGGATGCCGGCATCCGGCCCCAGGCGCTCGGCGGCATCCAGCACGCAGTCCAGCGCCTGGACGGTGCCGAGGTTGCCGGCAAACACGATATTGAACACAGCGGGATCCAGGCCCAGCGGGCTTGGTGCCAGCGGGCCGGGCCTTGCTGCATCGCCCGGGTTCTCATGCACCGCCACAGGCACGCCACCGGCCATGGCACGGACCGGCGCCAGAAAGGCCTGTGACTGCACCAGCAACAGGTTGGTGCGACGGTAGATCCAGCGCACCACCACAGCCACCGCAGCCAGCGCCCGCTTGTTCCTGATGAAACCGGTGATTTCGAGGCTGTCGGGCCAAAGGTCCTGCACCCAGGTAACCAGCGCCGCCCCCTTGATCCACTTCAAGACGACGGCCGGTATCGCTTGCAGGATGGGGCTGGTGCCGTAGACGAAGATCACGTCAAAGCGACGGCCACGCAGCGCCCACGCCCCCATCAGCGAGGCGCAGGCAATGAAGGACAGATAGTTCAGCACCAGCGCACGCGCACCGCCGGGGCCGCGCGGCAGCAGCGGCACGCGCACGATCTCGAAGCCCTGGTGCCGCTCGCGCTGGATGCCGCCGACGCGGTAGCCATCGAACAGCCGGCCTTCCGGATAGTTGGGCTTGCCGGTCAGCACCGTCACTTCGCAACCCTGCTCGACCAGCGATTGCGCGATCTCGTTGATGCGAAAGGACTCGGGCCAGAAATGCTGGCTCAGCAGCAAGACCTTCATGCCGCCTCGTCGTGGAGCGCGCGCAGGAAATCCGCGGCGCCAACCGGCTGCAGCGGCGCCTCGGCCAGCTGCAGGAAGCGGCGCACTGCGCGAGCCATCGATACCGCCGAGCCCGGGTCGAAGGTCTGCACCGGTTCGCAGACATCGCGCACGAAATCCAGCTCGCCGGCCAGGATGGGCAGCCCGGCATTGCGCGCCTCGATCAGCGGCAGACCAAAGGATTCGCTCGTGGACGGGAACATCAGCGCTCTGGAAGAGCCATAGAGCTGCAGCACGTCCGCATGCGCCAGCGTGCCAAGGTTGCTGACCTGCAAGCCCAGCTCGACCGCCCGGCCAGCGATCCAGCTCGCCAGGCCGGCGTCGCGCGAAGAGAGGGTCAGGGCCAGCGTTGGGCGCAGGCCCTGCTCGGCCAGCAAGGCCCAGGCCTCGATCAGCGTGCGATGGTTCTTGTGCGCCTCGCCGTCAGCAACGTAGACGAAATCCCAGCGCGGCGCCGGCACCTGCTCGGCCGCCTCGGCCGGCAATGCAAAGGGCATCACATGGATCTTGACGGGCTCGGCGCCATACCAGGCCCGCAGCGCCCGCGCCATCGAGGGCGTTTGCACCCAGTAGCTGGCAACACGGCGCCGGAACAAGCGGCTGATCGCCTGCTCGAAGCGCAGCCGTTGGCGCGTCTTCCAGCTGAAGGCTGCCAGCGGCACCAGGCCCAGGTAATTGCGGTTTTGCTGAAACACCAGCACAGGCGCGGCATTGCGCATGAGCGGCGGCAGCCCATGGAAGCACAGCACCCGATCCTGAGCCCGACCAGCGCGGGCCAGTGAGACCTCGGCCCCCAGGCGCGAGCCGAAGCTGGCACGCACCCAGGTGATCTCGCTGCCCGCCGGAGGCACCAGGCGGCCACGTGCGCGCGCGTCCAGCCAGGCAACCAGCGGCCGCCCGGCTGGCCAGGCCGCCAGCAAGGCCTGCAGCAGCACAAAGCCGCCGCCGGTGTGGACATTGGGCGCGTACAGCAACAGGCGCCCGGCCGCGTCGCTCACTTCTTGGGACCTTGGTACACGTCCTTCTTGCCCAGGCCCTGAGGCACCAGCATGCGCACCGCCTGGCGCAGGCCGTTGTCGGCACGGGCCAGCAGGCGGCGCAACGGCTGCTCAGGGCGAGCACTGAATGAAGTGACGTTGAAATAGTCCTCGCCTGTCGGCGAGCGCGGCGAGAAGTAGTAATTCGAGACGCAGCAACGCACGCCGTCGGCCTGCACCGGACTGACCGAATGCCAGGAGGTGTGCGTCGTCTCCATCAGTGCCAGGCGGTTGAAGCGGCTGACGATGGTGGCGTTCCTGCGCACATCCCGGTCCCACAGCTCCAGGTTGCCGCCGTTCTCCAGCGTCCAGCCGGGCGTCACGTAGTAGAGCAGGTTGAGCGTGCGGTAGTAGGTGCGTGTGGCCTCGTGGGAATTGTCGATATGCGGGCCCAGGTGGTGGCCACGCACCATCGCGCTCAGGCCGCCGGCATAGAGACTCGAGTCGGGGAGCTGCTGCTCAATGCCGGTGATGGCCTCGACTTCGGCCAGCACCCGCGGGTCCTGCACGGCGAAGGTGATGTCAGCCATCAGCGGGTCGAACTTCTCGAACGCCTTCGAGGTGTATTTCTTCTCGCGGAAGCTGTCCATCAAGCGCATCGACTCGGGCTTGGGGAAGGCGGCATGAATGCGCTCAGCCAGCGCCTGAGGAAGCAGGTCGTCGATGACGCAGTAGCGCACGCCGACCTCGGCACGCGAGGCCTCGAAAGCCTGCCGCAGCGCAGCGCGATCACGCGCCAGGCGCTCGACGATCAATTGAACCAGCTCTTCTTTCATTCAAGGACCCGTAGCCGAATTGGAGGCGTATTGTCCCATCGCCATGCGGCACGTCTGCTCATTGCCGCAAATCCGCATGCCAGGCCGAATGCGCGCTCAGCGCACCAGCCACAAGGGGGAAATGGGCTCGTAGGGCAACGGCGGGGCGAAGAAGTTGGAGAGCGGGTAGCGCAGCAAGGTATTGAGCAGCGCCACGCTGAGCAACAAGCCCAGCACCGCATTGCGCGACCACAGGCCCGACCGCGTGCTCGCCATGGAGCCGGACAATGCCACCAGGATCACCAGCGCGAACTGCCAGGCGCGGTCACCCACGGCAGCCATGGCTGAACCGAACAGCAGCAAGGACAGCGCGGGCATCGACGCCAGCAAGGCACGCAACCACAGCATGTGCACCGCCTCAGCCTCTGGCGAATGCTGCTCCCGCCGCATCAGCGCGTGCACCATGGCAATGGCCACGAACAGCAGGGAAATCAGCGAAATCAGGTTGAGGCCGGCCGCACCCGACGCCTGCCCGGCATAGTCATCGAGCTTGGAACTGTCGATGTCGCTGCCCAAGGCGAGCGCCACCAGGCTCAGCGCAAAGGCAAGCGGTGCCAGGGCTGCACTCAGCCACCAGCGGCGCAGCCACCGCGTTGGAATGAGCGAAAACACGATGAAGGGCACGCAGAACAGAAGCACCTGCAGATGCTGCGAAACGCCCAGCACGAAAGCCAGCAAGCCGAGCAGGCGATGCCCTCGCAGCACAGCCAGCAAGCCCATCAGGGTGATGGACAAGGCCAGCCCGGCCCGCAGCGCGTTTGCCTCGAACAGCGTGATGGCATACAGCTGAATCAGCAGGATCCACCACCACCCCAGGCCCAGCCGGCGCATGGCAAAGGTGCGCAGCCCCACGGAGACGCCTGCCAGCAAGGCGTAAGTCGTCGCTGCATCGAACCAGTCCAGCAGCCCCTTGGCGAGCGCAACAAAACCCAGCTCGAAAGCGCCGCCACCCGGAATCAGCAGATAGGGGAAGGTCAAGGGCAGAAGCTCGAAGGCGGTCTGCCAGTCCGTGTCCTGCATGGCACGGAAGTAACTCATGTAGTTGGCGTAATCGTAGGAAAAGCTCTCTGCCGTGACCGGCAGCATGCGCAGAAGCACGAACAGGCCCGCCAGCAAGCCGCCCGCCAAAGCGTGATCGCGGCACTCGCCTCGGGGCTCGTTCATGCACCCGCCCCTTGCCGTGCCTTGTACTGGTAGTAGGCACGACGCAGCATGCCCACCAGCAGCTGGCGCCACACACCCAGTTCCATTGCCAGCGCGGGGCGCCTGCCCAGCGCCCGGAAGAACCAGCGCAGGGCCGTCAGCGGCCGGCCAGACTGGGCGTGATTCTTCGCGGCAATGGCCATGGCCCGCGCCAGCGAAGCCTGCCTGCCCTGCTGGCCTGGCTCAGCCTGCCAATAGCGCTCCATCACCTGCACGATTTCCTCGGCACGCGCCGGCTGCATGACCCGAAACGAGGCCGAGCCCTCATGGATCCGGTACTCCGCCAGTGGCTCCGCCACGCGAATGAAGGGCCCTTGCACCGAGGCGCGCAGCCAGAACTCGAAATCAGGCACCTGGCGCAAGGCGGCGTTCCAGCCACCTTGCGCATCAAAGACCGTGCGGCGGAAGAAGGCGCCGGGACCGGGCTGGCATACGAGGTCCACACAGAGGCGGCGGCGGTCGAATTCCTCTGCCTGCACCGTGCGCAGGCGCTGGCCTTGCGCGTCGATCAGCCAGAAGTCGCAATAGGCGACGGCGGCGTCCGGCCGGGCCTGCAAGGCCGTGACCATGCGGCTGATGGCACCCGGCAGCAGGCAGTCGTCCGAACTGAGATAGGCAAGGATTTCACCTTGCGCCTGCGCCCAGCCCTTGTTCAGGGTCGCGGCCTGGCCGCTGTTGGCCTGGCTGATCACGGTCAAGCGCCCCGGATGCGCCGCTTCGTAGCGACGCGCAACAGCCAAGGAGTCGTCGGTCGAGCCGTCGTCGATGACGATGTACTCGAGCGCCGCATAGTCCTGTGCCAGCACGCTCTCGATGGTCGCAGCCAGGTACTCCGCCTGATTGAAAACCGGGGTGATGAGGGTGACGGTGGGCAGGGGCATGGGCAGGTTCAAGGACGGCGGGATTGTATGCAGCGCTGCTCAGCCGGCCGAGGGCGCCACCACCTCACGGCGCGCGCGCCGGCACAGCCAGAACAGCGCCGCAGAATCGGTGACCATGCGCAGTAGCCAGGCCAGGGCCGCGCCCATGACACCCCAGTGCGTCGTGAAGACCCAGAGCGCCAGCAGAAACAAAGGCAGCTCGGCGCTGTGCAACAAGGCCGGCGCCCGGTACTGCCCGGCGCCATGCAACCAGGTCAGCGGCACATGGGCCAGGCAGTTGATCAGGATGCCGACAGCAAACACCTGCAGCAAAGGCGCGCTGTGGCTCGCCAACTCGGCATTGATCCAGTGGCGCAAGAGGGGCTCCGCGAAGAAGGCCAGGCCGGCGCAGATCGGCAGCAGCACCAGGAAGAGAATTCGCACCGCGCGGTCATACAAGGCCCAGGCGCCCGCGTCCTGGCGCGCGGCCAGCGCGGCGAAGGCCGGGAACAGCACCGCCGTGAGCGCCCCGGGAATGATCCAGAGCTTGGTGACGATCTCCTGCGGCGTTGCGTAATAGGTCGTGGCCACCGCCGACACGGTGATGCCGATCACGAAACGGTCCACGTAGCCCATGAAGGGGCTGACCACATTGCTGAGCGTCAGCCAGCCGCCGGAAACCAGCAGGGGCCGCACCCAGTCAGGATCCCAACGCAGGCGCCCGCGCAACTGCGGCAGCGCACGCCAGACGAAGAAGCCATGGACCAGGCAGGCCACAACCCGTCCCAGCGCCAGCGCCACTGTGATGGCCAGCAAGTCTGGCCCGAGCCACCGCATCACCAGCCAGGGGCCCGCGAAGGTCCATGCCCCCATGGGCAATCGGATGTAGTTCAGCACCTCGAAGGCATGCCGTGCTTCAAGCATGCCGCGCAGCCCGGCCGTCACCACGATGAAGGGCATCGCCAGGCCCATGACTGCGCAGGCCGCAATGGCTTCGCGATAGTCGGGCACCTGCTTGAGCAGGCTGACACCCCAGGGCGCCAGCACCACCATCAGCAAGCCACCAACCGCCCCGAGCGCCGCCATCAGCAGCAGCGCCGTGGCACTGAGGGTGCCGATGCGCCGGTCGTCCTTGCGGTCGAGCAGGATGGCCAGTTGCTGTGTCAGCGCCCGACCCAGGCCCAGGTCGAACAGCCCGAAGTAGCTGGTGACCGCCCAGACCAGGGTCAGGAGGCCGAACCGCGCCTCGCCCAGGCCATGGATCAGGGCCGGAATCGTGAACAGCGCCAGCAGCAGCGGCGCGCCCAGTCCGACGAGATTGAACAGCGTGTGGCGGGCGAGTTTCAAGGGTGGGGGCTGAGCTGTCTGACGGGGGCGGCGGATTGTACGAGGCTGGTAATATTCGCCGCGCCGGGCCTGCGCCCGCCTCCGTCCTGACCCCGCCGCATGCTGTCTTCCGTCCGCTTCGCCCTGTCTGTCCTGCTGGTCCTGCTGTTGTCGATGTCGCCGGCCTACGCCTACATCGACCCAAATGCCGGCGGCCTGCTGTTCCAGCTGCTGGCGCCCTTGTTTGCAGCCGTGCTGGGCGGTTGGCTGTTCCTGCGCCGCTGGATTTCCGACCTCGCCCGGCGCCTGTGGCGCCGCGTGCTGGGCCGGCCTGAGGAATGAGCCTCGGGCCCGCATCGGGACAGCCCTCCTCTTCTGGCAAGCCCGCGAAAACCGGTCAAGTCGGTCACCACAAACACGCCAGCGCTGCCTGGGTCATGGGGCTCAGCAGCTACGCCGCGCTGGGCCTGATCTGGCTGCCGCTGGTGCTGCTGCGCCAGGTTGACGCTTTCCTGGCCTTCAAGCGGCCGCTGGAGCTTGCAGGCGACCTGGCGCTCGCCTATGTGTTGCTGCTCGTTCCTGTGGCACTGCTGACCACTCTGGCGCTGATGCTGAAGTTCGTACTGCGACGCCTCGGCCTGCGTCGCGAACCAGCCAATGGCGCCGCCTGGTTCGTCGTCATGGGCCCCACGTTGTGGGTCTGCAGCTGGCAACTCGGCGGCAGCGCCTGGGCCTGGCTGAAAACCGTGACCGCGAGCTCGACCCTGACCATCGGCTCCCACGGCCGCGTCGCGGCCAGCGTGGCCTTGCTGCTGGTCCTGCTACTCCTGATCCGCCGCCAGGGCATGGCTGCCTTTTTCGGCGGCCTGGTCCATCGCCTGCGTGCCTTGCATCGCCCGGCATTGCTGATGCTGGCGCTGTCGGTCGGCTTGCTGCTGGTGCAACCGCCGCGCCTGCTGTCACGTCCCGCGCCCGCTGCCGTGGTTGCGGGCGGCGCCGACAAGCCCGACATCATCCTGATCACGATCGACACCCTGGCAGAAGCCGACGCCCAGGTCTGCGGCGATGGACCCACGCTGATGCCGCGACTGCGCGAGTTCGCCCAGCAGGCCACCTGCTTCTCGCGCCACTACGCCAGCAGCAACTTCACGACACCCAGCACGGCCACGATGGAAACCGGCAGCCTGCCATGGAACCACTGGGCGGTGCAGATCGTTGCCAAAGTGGCGTCGCCGCTGCAGCCGGTCTCGCTGGCAGCGCAGCTGCGCGCCGCCGGCTACGAGACCCATGCCGTCAGCACGAACCTGCTGGCCAGCCCGCGCCACCATGGCACCGACCGCAGCTACGACAGCGAAGTGATAGCGCCGTCAACGTCCTGGGGCGCCAAGCCGCGCGAGGTGCTGACCCTGTTCCCTGACACGACCCTGCCCTACTGGTTCTCGGCCATCGTGCCCTTCCTGGACACGCTGGACATTTACCGCCACGGCGAGCAGCACCCTTATGCGCCGGAGCAGGCCTATGCCGTGCTGCAGCAACGCATGGCCGAGCGGCACCAGCGGCCGCAATTTTTCTGGGTCCACACGCTGCCCCCGCACGACCCCTATCTGCCGCCGGCCAGCACCAAGCACAAGCTCTTGAACGGGCCGGAGCTGGCCCGCTGGAGCGAGTTCCAGGCGATGGGCCCCTATGCGGCAGACAAGCAGCCGCTGATGGACAAGTACCGGCTGCGCTACCGCGAGGCCATCATGGGTTCGGACGAAGCGCTGGGCCGCCTGCTCGATCAGTTGCGCGCCAGCGGCCGCCTGGACAAGGCCATCATCGTGATCAGCTCCGACCACGGCGAGTCTTTCGAGCGCGGCTTCCTCGGCCACGCGGGCGGCCTGATCCACAACGCGGTGCTGCAAGTGCCGCTCGTGGTGCGCCTGCCCGGTCAGCAGGCAGCACAACGCATCAGCACACCCGTCAGCCTCGCCGACATCGCGCCGACCATCGCCGACCTGGCCCATGCCCCGACCCTGCCGCAGGCCGACGGCCGATCATTGCGAGCAGCTCTGGAAACCGGCGCCATCGAACCGCGTCCGGTCTACGCGATGGCGATGGAGCGTCAGAGCCGCTTCGAGACCATCCGCGCCGGCCACTATGCGGTGATCGACGGCGACTACAAACTGGTCCTGCACCTGGCCGAGAAGCACAGCGAGCTGTTCGACCTGAGCCGCGATCCCCTGGAGCTGCAGGACTTGAGCAAGACCGAGCCACAGCGCGCCGCGACGATGCGCCAGATGCTGGAGGCACAGCTGCACCAGGCCGAGGCACACCGGCAATCGCTGTTTGACCGGCACTGAAACAGCCATGCGACTGCCGAGCCTGTCCATCACCCGCCCGCTGCTGGCCTGGCTGCGTGAAGACCGCCAGTGGCAGACCCTGGATTGGCGTGTCCGCGCAATGCTGGCCTGGAAGGCCGGTCTCGGCAGCCTGAATGCCAAGCTCAGCCGTGCACAACAAGCGTCAGCAACAAGCAGGCAGCCGCTCGCGCCGCTGCTGATCCTCGGCCCCTGGCGCAGTGGCACGACGGTGATGCATGAGTTGCTGAGTGCTGCGACCGGCTGGCCCACACCGCTGACCTGGCAATGCATGGACCCGACGGCCTTCCAGCTTGGCAGCGCACCACGCCGCGATGTCGTGACAGCGCGTCCGATGGACGGCTTGGCACTGGGCAGCCTGTCGCCACAGGAAGATGAATTCGCGCTGCTCGCGCTGGGCGCGCCATCGGCGTACCGGGCCTTCTGGATGCCGCATCGCCTGACGTCCCTGCTGCCAACGCTGGAGCAGCAGTATTGGCTCGACGAACCACAGTGGCTGGACACCTGGGAGGGCTTCCTGCGCGCGGTGCACCGCGGCGCGGCACCCGGCCATGGCTTGCTCCTGAAGTCACCCAATCACACCTTCCGACTGCAGGCGATTCTTGGCCGCCATCCACAGGCGCGCGTCGTCTGGATGCTGCGCGATCCCCAGGCGGTGTTCTTCTCCAACCGCAAGATGTGGCGGACGATGTTTGCCGAGCATGGCCTGACTCCAGCGGACGAGGCGGCCCTGGATCACTTCCTGGCACGAGCGCTGCAAGCCAGCGCCGAGGCCCTCGAGTGGGCCCTCGCCCACCTGAGCGCCGACCAGCTCGTGTGCTGCACGCAGGAGGCACTGCGCGATGCGCCGCTTGCCGAGGCACAGCGAGTGCTTGCTGCACTGCACCTGCCTGCCGACGAAGCAGCATTGGAAGCCGCGATTGCAAGTACCCGCAGTGGCCGCGTCGAACATTACCCGCAAGCGCCTCCAGACTGCGCGCAAGCGGCGATTGCCAGGCTGCGTGAGATCCAGGCCGACGCAGCGGCCCGTTTTGCCGCCTAGCCAGCCAGGTCGTTCATGCCGGTGATGGCCAGCATCACTGCGACCATGACCACGCCGATGACCGCACCGATGATGAGGATGGCCGCCGGCTCGATCAAGGTCAGCAGGCGCTTCTGTGTCGTGCGGGCGGCATCGCTTTGGCTCTGGCCCAGCACCAGCAGCATGCGCGGCAGCTCGCCGCTGCGTTCACCCACCCGGATCAGGTTGAGCCGCGCGGGCGGGAACCAGGTCTGCGTCTCCAGGCCCGCCGCCAATGTCTGACCCTGCTTGAGAGACTGGGCGGTGCGCGCCAGACCCTGCTTCAGGCGTTCGAGCTTGAGCACCCGCGTCGACAGCTCTAGCGCTTCGACGATGGGCACGCGGTTGGCCAGCAGGGTGCCGAGCACGGTGGCCCAGCGACCGATCTCGCCCTGCAAGAGCCAGGGGCCGATGCCCGGCACACCCAGCATGGCCTGCAGCACGCGATTGCGCAGCTCGGGCCGGCTGGCTGCCATGCCGAACAGGGCAGCCAGGGCGCCGAAACCAAAGCCGAATGCGTCGAGATGGGCGCGCATGAAGACGCCGGCTTCGATGACCCAGCGCGACATCTCCGGTATGTTGCCCCGAGCGCTGCGCAGCATCGGCGCAAAGCGCGGCACGACGCCGATGAAGATCAACAGCACGGCCAGCACGCCGGTCACCACCAGCACGGTCGGATAGATCAGCGCGCTGCGCAGTTCCTCGGCCGACTTGCGATCCAGCTCCATCTGGTCCGCGGCCTCGCTCAGCGAACGTGCCAGTTGCCCGCTCGCCTCGCCGGCCTGGGCCAGCGCCAGCACATAGGGCGGCATGGCCAGTCGGGCATCCGCCAGCGCTTCGGACAGACGGCCACCGCCGCGCACATGGGTGTTCAGGCTCACCAGAGCCGGGCCGAGCGATTGCGCGGCATAGGCTTCCGCGAGGCTCGGCAGCGCATCCCCGAGGGTCACGCCGGCGCTGAGCAGCGTGGTCAGTTCCCGCAGCACCAGCACCTTCTCTGCAACGCGCACGCGGGCGCCACGGCCACCGCCGCGAACCGGGCGCGGAGCGTCCAGACGCTCCAGGCGCACCGGCACCAGGCCCTGCGCTTCAAGCTTGCGCAGCGCCTCGACCTCGCTGGCGGCCTCGATGCGGCCCTGATGGGCCTGACCGTCGCGGTCGCGCGCGTGATAGTCGAAACGCATCAGTCGTCGAGGCTGGTGCCCGTGGCACGCAGCACCTCGTCAAGCGTCGTCGCGCCCGAGGCCACCTTGAGCACGCCTTCCTGGAAAAGGCTGCGGCGACCTGCCGCATCGGCAAGCGCCTCGATGCGGGCAATGGGCTCGTCCTCTGCAATCGCATGCTGGAGCTTGGGGCCGACGTCCATCATCTCGTAGATGCCGACACGCCCCTTGAAGCCGGTCTGGTCGCAAGCAGCGCAGCCACAGGCCTTGCGCCAGCGGGGCAACTCGCCCGTCTCGCCATCTTCGCCGGCGTCTGCCAAGGCCAGGCGAATCGCGCTCTCGCTCAGCGCGGCGGGCGCATCGCCTGCAATGGCGCAGGATTCACAGAGTCGGCGCACCAGGCGCTGTGCCATCACGGCCCGCAGCGAGGCCGCGACCAGGAAGGGCTCCACGCCCATGTCCACCAGTCGCGTGATTGCCGAAGGCGCGTCATTGGTGTGCAGAGTGGCCAGAACCAGGTGACCGGTCAGTGCCGATTGGATGGCAATCTCGGCCGTCTCACGGTCGCGGATCTCGCCCACCATGATGACGTCGGGGTCGTGGCGCAGGAACGCCCGCAGCGCCCGAGCGAAGGTGTAGCCGATGTCGGACTGGGTCTGCACCTGGATGACGTTGGGCAGCCGGAACTCGACCGGGTCCTCGACCGTGACGATCTTCCTCGTCATGTCGTTGGTCGCTGCGAGCGCCGAATAAAGCGTCGTGCTCTTGCCCGAGCCGGTCGGGCCGGTCACCAGCACCAGGCCATTGGGAATGCCCAGCCAGCGCTTGAACAGCGTCAGCTGAGTCGGCCGCATGCCCAGCCTCTCCAGCGAGAGATCGGCCCGGCGCTTGGGCAGCAGGCGCATCACGATCGATTCGCCATAGACCGCCGGAATCGAGGACACCCGCACATCGATCTCCGCGCCTGCGGCACGGGTCGAGATTCGGCCGTCCTGCGGCAAGCGGCGCTCGGCGATGTCCATGCCGGCGATCAACTTGATGCGCGATGCCACGGCCGGGTAGCGGTCCATGGGCAGCGTCGAACGGCGGTGGAGCACGCCGTCGATGCGCAGCCTCACCTCGAACTCGCGCTCACCGGGCTCCAGGTGGATGTCCGATGCGCGCGCCTCCACCGCCTGGGCCACCAGGTTGTTGACCAGAGCGATGACCGGCGCATCTTCGGCCAGTTCACGCAGGGCGCGGGCATCCAGCGCCTGCAGCGAGGTTTCGCGCTGGTCCAGGCGCTGGCGCAGGCCATCGAAGTCGGCCTCGGGCAGCAGCGACCAGGACGCGCCCCTCAGCTGTTCATGCTCGGCAACCGCCTCACGCAATTCCGCCTGCAAGGGATCGGTGGCGGCCAGTTGCCAGGCCCCCGTTTCGTCCTGCCAGGCCAGCAGGCCTGAGCTGAGCAGCCGTGCTGCCGCGCCGCCCAGCGCCAGTTGCCCGGCGCGCAGCAGCGCATCATCGAGCTGGTTGGCGCGCACCAGGCCCAGCCCCAGTTGCTCGGCCAGTACCGGATACAAGGTCTCGCCGGTCAGCGCACCCATGCGCAGCAGCACGGCGCCGACACGGCCGCCATGGGCCGCCTGATAGGACAGCGCTGCCTCGAGATCCGCCTCGCGCAGCAGCCCGCGCTCGGTCAGCAGCTCGCCGATGCGTCGGGAGGTCGAACCGGCCTGCATCAACGTCGGGCGCCGTCGGTGGCCCGCTCGGCAGCTTCCGGCTTCGCACGGCCGGCCCAACCGCCCAGCGTCTTGCGGAAGGCCTCGGTGATGGCTTCGGCCTCATGCGAGTCGTTGGCGATATAGGGCGTGATCAGGATGATCAGTTCGCGCCGCTCCCCGGACTTGGACTGCTTGCTGAACAGATTGCCCAGCAACGGGATGTCCTTCAACCATGGCACGCCAGCACCACCCTGCTCGCCCTTCTCGGAAATCAGGCCGCCCAGAAGCACGGTGGCGCCGTTCCTCAAGGTGAGCTTGGTTTCGATACGGCGGGTGCCGAAGGTGGGCGAACTGGACACGCCCGTCTCGGTCTTCGAGGCGTCGCTGACTTCCTGCGAGACATCCAGGTCGATCTGGTCGCCCGAATGGATGACCGGCTTGATCTTCAGGATCACGCCGGTGCTCCGGTACTGCACCGTCTGCAGAATTCCGCCGCCCGTATTACCCACGGCGGCCTGCTGCTGCGAAGTGATGATGGGCACTTCTGAACCGACCTGGATGGTCGCGGATTCGCCATTGCGTGCCATCAGGCGCGGGCTGGAAAGAATCGTCGCGCGGTTGTCGCTCGCCAGGGCGTTCACTGCGGCGCGCATCGCGCCGGCACCGTTGAAGACCTGGAAGCTCAAGCCGGCCGAGGTCGTGCTGGTCGTGCCGCCGATGCCGCCGCCGCCTCGCGAACTGACGGTATAGCTGCGATCACTTGTGATGCGGTTCGAAAGCCAGTCCACGCCGATGTCACGCGAGTCCGTCAACGACAGCTCAGCCACGGTGACTTCGATCAGCGCTGACTTGGCGGGACGGTCCAGCGACTCCAGCAAGCCGGTGAGCTGACCGTAGTCCTCCGGACGCGACTGGAAGATCAGCGTGTTGGTCGACTTGTCGACCACCACCGAGCTGAACTGCTGCGGGGCAGTGCCGGTAGCGGCAGCAGCGCCTGCCTGGCCTGCCGGCGCCGTGCTTGCAGTCGCACCGGCATTGCCAACGCGCGAACCGCCCAGCACCCGGTCCAGGGTCTGCGCCAGCAACTCGGCATCCTTGTGCTTCACCGCGTACTGGAAGAAATTCTTGCCCACGCCACGCTCGCCAGGACGATCCAGGTTGCGCGCCCAGTTGGCCACATGATTGGCCACCGTATCGCTGTTGGCGAACACGTAGATCGCGTTCAGGGCCGAAACCGGCAGCAGGATGACCGGGCTGCGGGAAGCACCCGGGACCACGGCCTGACCGATCGGGTGCACGGCATAGCCTTCGGCCGACAACACCTCATGAAGCCGGCGCGCCAATTCCTCGGCCGACCAGTACGCCGGTGTCAGGGCCAGGCTGGTGCGACCCTTCATTGCCGGCTGGTCGAGCGTGTCGATGGCCTCCAGCGCGGACTTGATGTTGTCGGGATTGCCGCTCAGCAACACGGCGTTGCGGCCTGCATCCTCGCTCACCTTGACGCGATCACCGAACATCGTCCGCAACCAATTGGTCACATCGGTCTGTCGGACCGAAGTCAGGGTCACCAAATGGAACACGGGGCGCAGCGGCGACGGCACGTCGGGCGTCGTGGCGCCGAAACGCAGGCTGGGCAGATCACCGAAGGTCGCGTTGTCAGGCACGATGCGCACCAGGCCGCCAGCCTCCACCACCGAGAGGCCGTAGCTCTTCAGCAGCACGCGCACGGCCTGCTCGAGCTGGGCCGCCGTCTGCCCGCCGCCGGAGCGGAAGGTCACCAGATCTTGTCGCGTGGCGACCGATGCATGGGGGCTGACCGGCTTCTTCAGGATCTCCGCGTAGACAACCTGAATGAAGGATGCGAGGTTCACCTGCTGCAGATTCACTGCGGCCAGAATCTCGCCGTCGGCCGGTATCGCGCCGGCAGGCTCCTCCCGCGCTGCCGGGCTTGTCACCGGCGCCTTTGGCGCGGGGGAGACACGCAGGGTGCGTTCATTGGCCTTGGCCGCTCCGTCCTCGACCGCCGGGGCTGCCGTGCCGTCGCCCACGTTCATCCGCTCCGGGATGCGGGGTTGAAGTGAGGTACAGCCGGCCAGGCCAAGCGCGATAGCAAGGGCTGACCCCATCAAGCGAGGATGGCGGGTTCCACCCGAACGGCGTTCACTCTGCACGGTATTCCACTCCCAGTCGGTAGTTCTTCTTGCCCAGCTGCACACAGATCTCGTTGTCATCAATGCGCGTGATCGTGTGCCCGCTCGGGAGCTTGTCGCCTATGCGCAGCACTTGCGCAGGCTTGCTCTGCGCCAGGAAATTCACCAGCACGCTGGGCTCCTTGCCACGCCGGAGCAGGCCGGCGACCCGCCAGCGCAGGTCTTCTGGTGGCGCGGCTGCCGCAGCCGCAGCCGCCGCGATCTGCGCCTCAGGCTCGAAAAGTGGCGACGTTACCATCGCAAGGCCCACGCCAGTCAGTTCCGGCCGACGCGGCAATTCGAGCGGGTTCCATTGCTCCTTGCGGGGCTTCACCAGCAGCTTGTCCACGCTCTCGGCCGGCACGAGCAGCGCGCCGACCATGGCGGCACCGAGCAGCTGCAATGCAAATTTGCTGCCTGGCTTCACGATTTCACCTCGCCACGCCGGGCCAGCGCACGCAGCTCGATCTCGGCCATGGGCACGGGATTGCCCGGCCGCATGACAAGACGCTCCACGACCAGCACGCGCTCGTTGCGCGCGCACTCGGCCAGAAAGGTCATCAAGGCGGCACGCTGCACTTCAACCGTCACCCGCGCTCGCAAGAGCACATAACCAGGAGGCAAGGTCGCCTCGATCTTGGGGTCCTCGACTCGGGCGAGAACGAACTCTCGTGTCTTCAGGCCGAGGCGGGCCGTCATATTGCGCAGCCAGTCCTGAACGGCTGCCTGATTGAGGCCCAGGTCGGGCTCGTTCCAGGCCAGTGCGAGCAGTGCAGCACTGAACTGCTCCACTTCCTTGACCCGCTCCGGCCAGCGCTTCTCCGTCGTCAGGGCCCGTTGGCGGGTCAGCTCGGCATCGAGCTCCTGCACGCGCGCCCGGCCCGCTTCGACACCCTCCAGCACCGTCAGCAGCACGGCGACCAGCGCAATGCCGAGAACGCTGTAGCCGCCGATGCGAACGCGCAGCGATGCGCGCCACTGTTCGCGCACCTGCTCCCACTGTTGCTTGAGTCCCGTGCTCATATGCTGCCTCCCTCCGGCGCGGAAGCAGCCTGCTGCGCCTTGGCTGGCGGGCGCAGGCCGTCCAGGCTGAGTTCGACATGCATCAGGCCTTGCGCATTCTCGGTCCGCGTCTCGGCGACACCAACGAACCAGCCGCCAGACTGCAGCATGCGCACGACGTCAGCGCGCTGCGTCTGCAGGCCCAGCTGCAGGCCCAGCTTCATCTTGCCGCCAGCCAACTCGAACTCCTTGATCTGTACGCCCGTCTTGCCCAGGGTCTGGTGCAGCTCCACGATCACCTCGATCGGTTGGGCTTCCGACAGCAGGTGCAGCCACTGCTGGGCCTGCGTCGCCTTGGCGAGCGCCATGTCGCGCGCATCAGCCAGGCCCGCCCCACTCTCGCGCAATTGCGCAATGGCTTGCTCGCGCTCATTCACCTGCTGCCAGACATCAAAGGCCTGGCGCCCGACGAAGCCGGCGCACAGGGCCAGGGACAGCGCCCCGATGGCGACAATGCGAGCCTCGGCACCCGCTGCCTGGGCCTCGCCCAGGCGCTGCATGGCAAGCCAGGGCTTGCCCAACCAGGGCAGACGAGCTGGTTCAGGCAGCGGTGCCGCGGCGCATGCGCTGGCGTGAAGGAAAAGTGCCCATTCCTCGGCGCTCGGCATGCTCGGCCACCAACGGCTGCTGCGCAGCAGGCCTTCGCGCCAGACCTGACCCTCGACACCTTCGATGCAGGCGATGAGGTGGACGCCGTCTTCATCGGGCTTGCGCAGCAGCGTCTCGGGGATCAGCTGCGTTCGTTCGGGGTCTAGTTCGGCCCGACGCAACAGCGCGCTGGCGGCTGCCGCGTCCCAGGCAAGGATCACGCCTTCATCGCCGACGACGCTGTACAGGCAGGAAGACTCGTCAAACGGCTGCCAGGACTGCGCCTGCATCTGCAAGGCCGCCATCCGTTCGCCGGCCGGCACGGAGGCCAGGCGAAACCACTTCAGCCGGCAACGGCTGCGCGCGAGGAGGACCGAATGCGAAGCAGGCTGGCCGGCAGGGACTGCCTGGACCGATTCATGGAGCAGTTGCGCCCAAGCGTCTGGATTGCTCGCCTGCGACCAAGGGAAGCGGGAAAGGCGGCGCAGCATTGGATTCATTGCGTGGACTGGGTCGGGGCGCGGTCTGCTGTTCGAGGAGTATCCACGGGCCGGCCAGGGCGGCCGGCGTGAGTCGCGCATTGTACTCGAGTGCCCTCGGAAGACCGGGGCTCCAGGTGGTGATACGCAGGTCGTTGCCCGCGAAGAAAAGGTAGTCGTCGCGGTCCATCTGCAAGCCGGTCAGGCTGGTGGCCGTGGTCCCGTCACGGAGCAGCTCACCCTTGCGAAAAGACTTCAGCAATTCGCGTTGTGCCTCCGCAGCGTTGACGAACACCGCATTCAAGACCGCCTCCGGCGCCGTGTTCGGGTTGAACAGGTGAAACGAGCTGATGCGGAACAAGCGCGCCAATCGCCTGGTACGCACGGGATCGTCGCGCCACAGAGGCAGCAATTCCAGCTCATCCACGGTGAGCAGCCAGTCATTGCGGGGCGGCGCCAGCTCGCGCTGCCGGTAGTCGTCCTTTTCGGCCCCGTTGAGCCGCTTCAGCGAGTCGGTATCGATGTAGTCGTCCAGCACATCGATCCATGCCTGAGCCTTCACCGGATCCAGCCCGTCCAGCACCAGCACCGACTGCAGGATGAAGCGGTCAGTGACATTGATGGAGAGCAGCCCTCGGTGGTCCTGCGCGGCGACCGTCGAGCCATCTGGCAGGCGGTAGACCGTGCCATCGGCGCGGAACTGGGTGCCGGTCTCTCCTCGGCCAGCGGGCTGCACGGGCCGAGTCGCGTAGTAGTACAGCGCGGCCGCGCGAGCGCCAGCCGCGTTGGCCCGCGCCGTGGCGTACTCGTTGAAGCCCAACGCACCTCGGCGCAATGCATCCATGCGCTCGGCGAAACGAAACGCCACAAAGGCCATGATCGTCAGCGACACCATGACGATCAGCAGCGCGTAGCCTGATTCACGACGCGCCTTCATTGCCGCTCCCATTCGAGCAGCCGCTTGCGAGGTATTTCTGCATTGGGGATCGCGACCAGCAAGGGGCCGCCCGCCTCCGGACCGAGTTCCAGCAACACGGCCCTCGGCGGAAGCGGCAACAAGAGATCATTGGGCAGCGGCCATTGCTCATGCCACTGACCCTTCATGTCCAGGTACTTGATGGACCCCAGGGGCCCACGCCAGCTGAGCAGCGCGGGGGTCGCAGCCTGATCGTCTGCGCTCAATGCCGTAGCCAGGATCACCGCTCCGGTATTGCGACCTGGATCCCGGCGCAGCGAGAGATGGAGCACGCCGCCAATGCTCCCCTTCACATTCAGCGCCTCGCTGCTTGCAAAGCTGAAGCCGGTGGCGTCACCGTGAAACTGTGGCTTCGCATTCAGCTGCTCGGGCAGACTTGCTTCGATCAGGGAGCGCAGCCATTCACGGCGGATCATGTTCAGCTGGGAATCGGCGCCCGATGCCTGCAGGCGCTCTTCAACCCGGGCGACCTGCTGCATGCCCTGCCCCAGCACGGCTGCCAGCATCGCAACGATTACGAGCGTGACCAGCATCTCCAGCAAGGTGAAGCCGGTGGCCCGGCGCGTCCGCGCGTTCATTGGTCGCTCCGCACCGCCGGTGCATCTGCGCGCTCCTGCCAGCCTGCCACCAACTGCTGCCACTCGGCATTCACCTCGGAGCGACTCGCGCGTGCCTTGACGCGGTACAGCCCGAGGCGCCAGCGGGGCACAAAAGCGCCCGTGAAGCTGAATTCATCGCGCATGGGCTCGACCAACTCGCTCTCCCAGCTGATCTTCAGCTCGCCAAGCTGGCGCTCCCCCTTGGGTTCAAGCGCCGGGTTCAGCACGGCCAACCAGGCCTGGGTCTCCAGCTGGATCTGAGCACGCGCTTCCGCTTCCTTGATCTGGGTGGCGGTGACGATGTTCTGGTTGATCCAGGCAATCAGGACCAGGCCTGTGCTACCCAGGATGGCCAGCGCGACGATGGCCTCAAGAAGGCCGAAGCCACGAGACAGGCGGCCGCTCATCGCTCGGTCAAGGCCTCAACCCGAACCCGACCACTGATCGGCTCCACATGCCAGCGCTCCAGGCTGGCGCCCTGGACCAGTTCAAGCACACCGCCGTCTGCCAAGCCGGTGGCTCCGTAGCGCAGCGGCTGGGGCAGTCGCAACTGCAGCGCCGCGGGACGCGGCGGCAGATCTCGCTGCAAGAATTCAGCGTCCGCTATCAAGGGGTCTCCAGCCTGGAAGGCGCGCACCGGCAGCAGTTCGACCTGCGCCCGGAGGTCATTGCGCCAGCCACGCACTTGCGCCGCCTCCAGCCAGCCCACCACCCGCGGCGCCAGCAGGCCGCTGATGAGGCCGAGAATGGCCAGAACAACCAGGAGCTCCAGCAGCGTGAAGCCAGTGGCAGCGCGCGAAGTTCTCACTGCTGGGCGGGCAGGATCCCGATGTCCCGGTTCTCGCCTTCGCCGCCAGCCTTCTTGTCGGCACCCAGCGAATAGAGGGCAAAGGCCTGGCCGTTCTGACCCGGCACGGCGTACAGGTAGGGCGCGTTCCAGGGGTCGTTGGGCAGCACGTCATCCAGGTAGGGGCCACCCCAGCGGCTGGCCTGCACCGGGTCTGCCGGCGGCTTGGACAGCAGGGACAAGCCCTCCTCGGCGGTCGGGTAGCGCCCGATGTCGAGCCGCACGCTCTCCACCGCCCCGCGCAACATCTTGATCTGCGCCGTGGCTGTGGTGGTATTCGATTTGCCAAGGGCAGAGAACACCTTCGGGCCCACAAAGCCCGCCAGCAGGCCAATGATGGCCAGCACGATCAACATTTCCAGCAGGGTAAAGCCGCGGCTGCGGCGGGCAGATTGAATAGGGCGATCCATGGTCGGGAATGGCGGTGCCGAGAAATAAAGCGCGATTATTCCATGCAGGAATGGAGGAGACGTTCAGCACTGCGGCAAACCTTTGAATGCCAGCGCAAGTCGCCTGAACATGCATTTCGGAGAGCGGACGCCGAACGCCCTACTCGCTCGCGATTGGTTGTCGAACAGGCGAAAAAAAGGCGCCCCGAAGGGCGCCTTTCGCTAAGCAGTGTGAACTGATTAGAACGTGCCGTTGGCGTACGTGCGCTCCAGCGGAACGGTCGTGGTGGCCGTGCCGTTCAGGTCGTACTTGAACAGGCCCTTGACGTTGCCGGCAGGAGCGTTGATCGTGAAGGTCACCGAACCACGGGTACCCGAGCTGAACGTGCAGACGTCCTTGGCTTGCAGGACAGTCAGGCCCTTGTACAGCGTGCCCTTGACGACGCGAGCAGCCGGGGTGGCCACGGTCACGGCGGTCGAGTTCGACACGTTGTTCAGTTGGTTCAGCGCAGCGGCCGACTCAACTTGGCACTCTGCCGAGTACGTAGCGTCGGTGCCCAGGTTCTGGAAGAAGAAGCGGGTGAAGACACCAGCGCCCGGGTCGGTCGAGAACCACGGCGACGACAGCTGGATTGCGTTAGCGCCCCAGGTCCACCACGAGTCGCTACCAGCAACAGCTTCGTCAGCACCGGTGATCACGTCAGCCAGACCTTGCACGCCGAACACGCGCGAGGTACCCAGCGAAGCGGTACGAGCGCTGGTGAACGTTGCCGTGATGGTCGTGTTGCCAGGAGCCGTGTTCAGGTTGGCCGGCAGCACGGTGAACACCACCGAAGTGTTGGCCGAGGTCGTCACGGCCGTCGGGTTCACGACGAAACCGCTCAGAGCGATACCGTTGTTGGCCATGCCGCCGTAGTTGCCGGCGATGGTCAGCTTCAGGTTGGTGGCATCGGTACCGAAGTTCCAGGCGGTCGTGCCGTCAGGCTTCTTCCAGGTGCCAGCGCCTTCCAGCGAGTTGTTGTGGATGATGAACGAAGCATCAGCCGTCGCATCGACGTCAGCGCCAGCGGTCACGAAGCCGAACAGGGGGCCCATTTCGTCATTGACGTCGGCCTTGGTGCCGGTGTCAGCAGCTGCGGTGATACGCAGAGCCTGGCCCGACTTGGCGGTGTCAACGGTCTGGTTGGCCGTGGTGTCGATACGGGCGGTTTCGCCCAGATCGAACAGAGCCATTTCGACACCGGCGGTTTCGCCAGCCGTTGCCAGCTTGTGCGAGGTGTACTTCAGACCGGTCAGCGTCAGCGTGACGCCGTTGACGCCCACGCCGTTGGCGTCGAACGTCGGGGTCGAGAAGGCCGTCGTGTTCACGTCGACTTCGTATGCGCATTCATCTTCCGAAGCGCGCTTCAGGCTGGCGGTTGCAACACCAGCACCGGTACCGACAGGAGCAGCCACCGGGATGGCGGTCGTGCAGCTGGCGATGTCGAACTTGGCGCCGTTGGTCGGCTTGATCAGGACCGTGAAGTCCTGAGCGGTCGTGCGAGCAACGCCCACGAAGTAAACCACCGCAGGAGCCGTGATGTCAGTCGTGCTGATCAGGCTTTCAACGGCGTACTTGGTCGTCGCGGCCGGCGCAGTGATCTGGCCGGAGTTGGCAGTAGCGAACGCAGCCGATCCGCAGACCGCGGTCATTGCCGCAGCAACCGCCTTGACAGGGAATTTCTTCATTGAGTGTTTCTCCACAAATTGTTGGAACATGAACGCATTGATTCGCGAATCAGCGCACGATCAGCGCTCACCCATTCTATGCAGCTGCACTTCTGAGCGTCAACAAAGTGCAAACCCGACAGCCCCTATCAGCGCCACCGACCCTTCACTTCGTCGCAAGCACTTGTTCCTTGCGCTATCCCCACTTTGCCTTGCTTTGCATTCACGCTCACGCTCCGCTCAGTAGGTTGGGCGCGAGCATAGCAGAGGCCTACACGCTAATTTGGCAAGACGCGAGCGATCTGTTGCAGAGTTTGAGCAAGCGTTGCGAAATTCGGACGAATTGCGGCGAGCCGGGCGCCGACCCAGCAGCCTGGCCTCCAGGCGCCCTCAGGAGAGCTGATCAGCCGCTCTGGCAGAATTCGCGCTCGCCCCATGGACCTGATCAAGTATGCACGCCACCACGTTGACGCCGCCCCCTGCCACCATCCAGCCAGCCGCGCCGCGCCACCCCCTCCTCGAGCTGCCCCCCTACGAAAAGGCCGTGTACCAGCGGCAATCCAATGAGGTCGCCGTCGGGCTGCTGATCAAGCTGATTGACGGGCTGGAGGCCTTGCGTGGTGGCGAGGGCCTGCTGGCTCGCACATCCCGCCCTTCCGTGGTGCGCAGCGCCTATACCCGCGTGGCCGCAGCCATCAGCGCCCACGTCCGGGCGCCTGACTTCCGGCTGAGTGCAGTGCAGTACCACAAGCTGTGCGCCAAGAAGTGGGTGCTGGAGGCGATCTTCGGCATCAGCGGATTCGAGGATCCGCACCATCTGCTGGAGGATCAGTCGCACACAGATGCTCAGGGGAAGCTGCACGTCAAGCCCTTCGTGGCGCTCTTCTATTCACTGGACGACATTCCGGAGTTCCTGTTCGAGACGGTGGTCGCCCTGCCAGGCAAGCACTTGCTGCCCCTGCTGCTGGGCTGGATCGGCGGCTCCCGCGTGCAAACGGCGCGCGGCGAGGCCCGCGCCCGGCGGCTGGTGGAAGTCGGCATGGGTTTCAGCAAGGAGGAACTGGCGCCCGAACTCCTGCTGCCCTTGGCCCACGCCTGGATGGTCTGCAGCTATTTCAGTTTTGAGAACAAGCACGACATCAAGAAGACCCTGAACGACATCTGGCGTGTCGTCGATACCGCCGAGGGCGTGAGGGCACGCAGCGTTGCCAGGCGCGTGGTCAAGAAGCCCCGACTCGTGGTGGCTGCAGAGCGGATGTCGGTCGGCCACGCCATGCACCGCAGCTATGAGAGCTGCCTGGTTCAGTTGAAAGAGCACTTCACCGTATGCCTGCTTGTACGAGACGCCGACTACGACGCACGGACCGCCTATCTCTTCGATGAAGTCGTCGTCTTCGAAATGCTGTCTACGCTGGCGGAAATTGCAGCCAAGCTGATCCGCCTGCAGCCCGATGTCATCTATTACCCGAGCCTGGGCATGTCCGACTGGACGCAGGCCCTGGCCAATCTGCGCATGGCGCCGGTGCAGTTCATGACACTGGGGCATCCGGCCACGTCGATGTCGGACACGGTCGACTATGTGCTGCTCCAGCGCTGCCATGAGGAAGCTGCCAACACCTTCAGCGAGAAGGTGCTGGTTCGTCGCGGCAGCGGCACGCATTCGCCCAACAGCAAGCTGACGGCCATCCCCACCCGGACACGCCCCGCTGACAACATCGTGCATGTGGCCGCCAACAGCAACCTGATGAAGTTGTCCGCCCGCTTCCTGGCAGTTTGCGTGCGCCTGCAGCAGGAAGCTGGACGCCCTCTGCATTTCCACTTCTTCACCAGTGCCGTGGGTGTGCGCCTGGATGACATGCGCAATCGCCTGACAGCCCTGTTGCAGAACGTGACCGTCTACGAATCGGCCGACTACCCGATCTTCATGCAGAACGTGGCCAACTGCGACATGGCCATGGCTGCTTTCCCCTTCGGTAATACCAACAGTGCAGTCGATACTGCCCTGCTGGGCATTCCGTCCGTGGCTTACCGCGCAGCTGAAGTGCTGAGCATGGGCGACCAGGACATCATGAAGGGAGTTGGCCTGCCCGACTGGCTGCTCACCAGCTCCGACGAGGAGTACTTCCAGGCCGCCTTGCGCCTGGTGCAGGACGACAAGGTCCGCACCGAAATCTCGGACTACCTGAAGCAATGCGATGTAGCCGGGCGCCTGTTCAGCCTGCCGCCCGATGAAGAGCCGAACGAGTTCGTCGACGCGGTCTGGTGGATGTATCAAGAGCACGAAAAGCTCCAGGCGTCGCAGCAGCGTATCTTCAAGGTCGGCGAAACCATCCCTGCCTGATTGACCGACCCAGCCCATGAGCAACAAGCCGATCTATGTCACCCAGCCCTTCCTGCCACCGCTGGAAGAGTTCTTGCCGCTGCTCAAGCAGATCTGGGACAGCAAGACGCTGACCAACGGCGGGCCGTTCCACCAGAAGCTGGAATCGGCGTTGTGCGAGTACCTGGGGGTGCCGCACATCTCCCTGTTCACCAATGCAACGATCGCGCTGGTGTCGGCGCTGCAGGCGCTGCGCGTGACCGGCGAGGTGATCACGACGCCCTACACCTTTGTCGCCACCGCGCATTCGCTGATGTGGAACGGCATCAAGCCGGTGTTCGTCGACGTGGACCCGCACAGCCTGAACCTCGACCCGGCCAAGATCGAAGCGGCCATCACGCCGCAGACCACGGCCATCATGCCGATCCACTGCTACGGCCGCCCTTGCGACGTGGCCGAGATCCAGCGGATCGCCGATACCTACAACCTGCGCGTGATCTATGACGCCGCCCATGCCTTCGGTGTCAGTCAGCAAGGCAACAGCGTGCTCAACCATGGCGACCTGTCGGTGCTGAGCTTCCACGCGACCAAGGTGTTCAACACCTTCGAAGGCGGCGCGATCATCTGCCCGGACGCCAAGACGAAGAAGCGCATCGACAACCTGAAGAACTTCGGCTTTGTCGACGAGACCACGGTCATCGCGCCCGGCATCAACGGCAAGATGAGCGAGTTCAACGCAGCGCTCGGCCTGCTGCAGCTCCAGCACGTCGACACGGCCATCGAGCGCCGCGGCGCACTGGACAGGCTCTACAGGGAAAAGCTGGCAGCAGTGCCCGGCATCCACTGCCTCGCGCATGACGAGCAGGCCACCGCCAACTACTCTTATTTCCCGATCCTGGTTCGGCCCGAGCACCGTTGCAGCCGTGACGCGCTGTACGACAAGCTCAAGACGCATGGCATCCATCCGCGGCGCTACTTCTATCCGCTGGTCTCGAGCTTCCCGATGTACCGCGGCCTGCCCTCGGCCCATCGCGACCTGCTGCCCGTTGCCACGACGGCGGCCGACCAGGTGCTGTGCCTGCCGATCTACCCGGACCTGGATCCGTCCGTCATCGATCGCATCGTCGCCATCATGCAGGCTGATTGAGTTGCCTCATGTGCACGCAGAGGCCGAAATGCCCGAAATGGCCGGAGAGGCCGAAGAGGCCGGCATGAAACTGGCCATCATGCAGCCCTACTTCCTGCCTTACCTCGGGTATTGGCAGCTGATCGCGGCCGTCGATACCTTCGTGATCTACGACAACATCAAGTACACGAAGAAGGGCTGGATCAACCGCAACCGCATGCTGCGCGACGGCGAGGCCATGACCTTTTCGCTGCCACTGGCGGCAGGATCCGACAGCCTTCATGTCGTGGAACGCGAGCTGGCCGCCAGCATGGACCGTCGCAAGCTGCTCGCCCAGTTTCAAGGCGCCTATGCCAAGGCGCCGGGCTTCGAGGCAACGCTGCCCCTGCTGCAGCGAATCATCGAGCATCCGGAGCAGAACCTGTACCGCTATGTCCGCCATTCGGTTGACGAGGTCTGTGCGCACCTGGGCATAGGCACGCGCATCATCACCTCGTCTGACGTGGCCATCGACCATGAACTGCGGGCGCAGGAGAAGGTGATTTCCATTTGCGAAACCCTGGGGGCGAGTCACTATGTCAACCCCATCGGCGGCACCGAGCTCTATGACGCGGCGGCCTTCGCCGAACATGGGCTGCGCCTGAGCTTCCTGCGTGCGACGCCGTTTGAATACCCCCAGCTGGGAAAGCCCTTCGTGCCCTGGCTGTCGATCATCGACCTGCTGATGTTCAACCCGCTCGAGACCGTGCAAGGCTGGTTGCAGACGCAGCGCGAATTCATCTAAAAGAAGAACACTCCCATGTTGCACTGGAACAAGCTCGGCCGCCCCTTCGTGCCCCAGGAGGTCCCGGGCCGCGCCTGGCTCGCCGAGTTCGCGCAGGCGCCTGCCACGCTGATCCTCAAGGACCGCGTGCGTGTCTATTTCTCCTGCCGTCCGAAGCCCGACGAGCGCGGCCAGTACACCAGCTTCTCGGCCTATGTCGACCTGGACCGCAGCAATCTTCTGAAGGTGCTCGACTTCGCCGAGCGCCCCATCCTGGAGCTGGGCGGCACCGGCTGCTTCGACGAGTTCGGCACCTACCCGGTTTCGGTGCTCGCTGACGGCGACCGCCATGTGGCGTTCTACGCCGGCTGGACGCGCTGCGAATCCGTGCCCTTCAACGTTGCCATCGGCCGTGCCGTCAGCACGGATGGCGGCAAGTATTTCGAGAAGACCGGCCCGGGCCCCGTGCTGGCCTACACGCCGGACGAACCCTTCGTGCTGAGCGGCCCCAAGATCCGCCGCTTCAACGAACGCTGGGTGCTGTTCTATATCGCCGGCCGCAAATGGAAGATGGTCAACGGTCGCGCCGAGCCGGTCTACAAGATCCGCATGGCCAGCTCGGACGACGGGCTGAACTGGCAGCGCGAGAACCGCGACCTGATCGAGAGCCGCATCGAGGAGGACGAAGCCCAGGCCAGCCCAGACGTGATCTACGCAGGCGGCAAGTACCACATGTTCTTCTGCTACCGCTACAGCGCGGACTTCCGCGGCAAGGCCGGTGGCTATCGCATCGGCTACGCCCACAGCGAAGACCTCCTGCACTGGACGCGCGACGACAGCCACGCCGGCATCGATGTCTCCGCCGAGGGCTGGGACAGCGAGATGGTGGCCTACCCCCATGTGTTCGAGCTGGATGGCAAGACCTATATGGCCTACCTCGGCAACGGCGTCGGTCGCCACGGCTTCGGCCTGGCCGAGCTGGTCGGCCAGCTCTGAGCACCGCAGATTGAAAGAGACCAGACCATGAAGTGGCGCAAGCTCGGCCAGATCTTCAACCCCCGGGACCATCAGCTGATCAGCAACTGCCAGGAGTTCGCGCAGTCGCCCCAGGTGCTGGTGCTCGACGACGCGGTGCGTGTCTATTTCTCGACGCGTGAGCGCGACGCCAGCACCGGCAAGTTCCTCAGCCATATGGCCTATGCCGAGTTCAGCAAGGACTTCTCGCGGGTGCTGCGGGTCAACAGCGAGCCGGTGATTCCGCTCGGTGAGCTGGGCGCATTCGATGAACACGGCATCTTCCCCATGCAGGTGCTGCCGGTGGGCGACGAGGTCTGGGGCTACACCTGCGGCTGGAGCCGGCGCGTGTCGGTGTCAGTCGAGACGGCGATTGGCCTGGCCATCTCGCGCGACGGCGGCAAGACCTTCCAGCGCACCGGGCCCGGCCCCGTGCTGGGGCCCTCGCCGCAAGAACCTTTCCTGGTCGGCGACGGCTTCGTCCAGCAGGTCGATGGCCGGTTCCACATGTGGTACATCTTCGGCACCCACTGGACTCAATATGCCGCCGGCGAAGCGCCCGACCGGGTCTACAAGATCGGCCATGCGATCTCGGCGGATGGCGTCAACTGGGTCAAGAATGAAGAAGGCCGCCGCATCATCAGCGACCGGCTCGGCGAGGATGAATGCCAGGCCCTGCCCACGCTGATCAAGATCGGCGCGCGTTGGCACATGTTCTTCTGCTACCGCCATGCCTACGGTTTCCGCACCGACCCGTCGCGTGGCTACCGCATCGGCCACGCCTGGTCAGACGACCTGCAGCACTGGACCCGCGACGATGAAGAACCGGGCCTGGCCATGGAGCCTGGCCAGTGGGACAGCGACATGATGTGCTACCCCCATGTCTGCCAGGTCGAGGGCCGCGTCTACCTGCTCTACAACGGCAATCAATTCGGTCGCCAGGGCTTCGGCCTGGCCGTGCTGGAGCCATGACGACCGAACTTCGGCAGGCGATCGACACCGCGGACGCCAGCGCGCTGCGCCAGCACCTGGAACGCACCGACACCGACTTCATGCCGGTGCTGAGCAGCCGCGTCGACCTGCCTGCCTACGCCACCAAGTTGGCCAGCCAGGCCCGGCGCGTCGAGCTGTGGCAGGGCGAGCGCCTGGTCGGCCTGGTGGCGATCTATTGCAACGCACCGGCTGGCGCCGATGCCTTCATCACCAGTGTCAGCCTGGAGCGCGCCTGGCGCGGCCAGGGCTGGGCCGACCGGCTGATCGAAGCCGCCTGCACGCTCGCACGCGCCGCCGGCCTGGCCCGCGTGCGGCTCGAGCTGCACTGCGACAATCACCCCGCGCGGCGCCTCTACGAGCGCCACGGTTTCATCCCCGCCGAGCCTGTGCAGCAGATGCTGCCCATGCATCGCCCACTCTGAACCTGCACGAGACCATGGACAAGAAGACCCGCGACTACAACGCCGAGATCGTCGATTCCACCGGCCGCAAGTACGCCTATGGCTTCGATTTCGACGTCATGCACGCGTACATGATCCAGTCCTTTCAGCCCTTCTTCCGGCCCGGCAGCATGCTGGAGCTGGGCAGCTTCAAGGGCGACTTCACGCGGCGGCTGCAGGAGCATTTTGACGACGTCAGCTGCGTCGAGGCGTCTGACCAGGCCATGGCCGAAGCGAAAGAGCGGCTCGGCGACAAGGTGCAGTTCCACAACGCGCTGTTCGAGCAGGTGCAGTTGCCGCGCCGCTACGACAACATCGTGATGACCCATGTGCTGGAGCACCTGGACGACCCCGTCAGCGTACTTTCCCGCGTGAACAAGGAATGGCTGGCGCCGGGTGGCCGCTTCTTCCTGGCCTGCCCGAACGCGAATGCGCCTTCACGCCAGATCGCGGTCAAGATGGGCCTGATCAGCCACAACAGTGCAGTCACGCCGGCCGAGGCCGAGCACGGCCACCGCTGCACCTATGCGCTGGACACGCTCGAGCGCGATGCCAAGGCGGCCGGCCTGAAGGTCGTGCACCGTTCGGGCATCTTCTTCAAGGCACTGGCCAACTTCCAGTGGGATCGACTGCTGCAGACCGACATCATCTCGCCCGCCTATCTGGACGGCTGCTATGCATTGGGCCAGCAGTACCCGGACCTGTGCTCCACGATCTACCTGGTCTGCGAAGCCGGGCATTGAAGTCACGCGGCCGTGCATTTCCTCATCATCGGCGGCGGCTTCGTCGGCACGGCGCTGGCCTGTGAGCTGCTGAAACAGGCACCGGCCGGCAGCAGCATCACGCTGGCCAACAGTGGGGGGCCGCTGGGCAAGGGGCTCGCCTATGGCACGCAGTCGCCCTTGCACCTACTGAATGTGCCGGCCGCCCGCATGTCCTGGACCGACGAGCAGCCGGACGACTTCGTCAATTGGCTTGCTGGCCAGGGCAACACCTGCGACGGTGCCGCTTTCGTTCCGCGCCAGCGCTATGGCGACTATCTTGCCGTACGCCTGCGCGAGCACATTGCTGCGCGGCCCGACGTCCACTGGCAGCAGCTGCAAAACCGGATCGATTCGCTGACGCCCGAAGCCGGCCGCTGGATCGCCCAATGCGCCCACGGGCCTGCATTGACCGCCGATCGCGTCCTGCTGGCCCTGGGCAACTTCGCCCCCGCCTGCCCTCATCCGTCGCTGCAGGCCCTGCCGGCAGATCGCTACGTCGGCGACCCCTGGCAGCCGGACGCCCTTTCAGGTTTGCCTGCCGATGCACCGGTGGCCCTGATCGGGACCGGCCTGACCATGCTGGACCTGCTGATCTCGCTGCAGGCGATGGGGCACCACGGGCCGGTGCTGGCGATTTCGCGGCGCGGCCTGCTGCCCAAGCCGCATCGGGAAAACGAGCTGCCACCGCCGCAATGGCAAGCGCCCGCTGGCTGGCTGGCGGCAGGCTCCCTGCGCAGCCAGCTGCGCGAAGTACGCCAGGCCATTGGTCGTGCACAGGCAAATGGCCAGGACTGGCGCGATGTCTGGGTCGCCTTGCGGCCCCGCACAACGGCCTTGTGGCACCGACTCGACGAGCGGGCCCGAGCCCAGTTCTTGCGCCATCTGCTGCCCTTCTGGGACGTGCACCGGCATCGCGCGGCACCCCAGGCACTGGCGGTGCTTCGTGCTGCTCAGGCGCAAGGCCGGGTGCAGGCAGCGGCGGGCAGACTGCTGGGGGCCCGCGTGGATGCCGATGGCCTGGTGGCCTTGCAATGGCGCGCTCGCGGTGGTCAGGACACGCAAGAGTTCAAGGCCGCGCGGGTGTTCAACTGCACGGGTCCTTCGACACGGCTGGCCGAGGGCCGCCGCGGACTGTTCGGCCATTTGCTGCACGACGGTCGCCTGCGCCCTTGCCCCCTGGGGCTGGGGCTGGAAGTTGGTGCCGGCTATGCGCTTGCTGATGCCGAAGGTCGAGAGCAGCCCGGGCTCTTCTATGTCGGGCCGATGCTGCGTTCGCAGCACTGGGAGGCCACGGCCGTCCCCGAGCTGCGTGCCCATGCCAAGGCGGCTGCGCGGGCTGCACTCGGCTGCTGAACCCATAGTCCCGGCACAATCCGGCTTCAATCTTTCACCTCGGCTGCATCCATGGCTCTCTCACATTCGCTCATCCAAATGCTCTTCGACCTGCGCCGTCAGGGCGCCATCGGCACGGGAGAACCCTTGTCCATGATCGAGCTGGGTGAGCAGAACTGGTTCGGCGACATCCCTGCCGAGGACGTCGGCTTCATCATCGACAACGCGAATTTGCCCGATGAGCGCCGCCAGCAACTGCATGAAGAGCTGGCCGCGGTGCTTGAGCGCAAGGACCGCCAGAGAATGTGGGACCTGGCCAAGATCTTCTACAAGGTGGTGTTCAACTACTCGAGCTACAAGGCCATCGACCTGCACGGCACAACCGAAGCCCTGATGCTGGATCTCAACGAGCCGCTGAACCTGAACGAGCAGTTCGACCTGGTCACCAACATCGGCACCACCGAGCATGTGTTCAATCAGTACCAGGCCTTCAAGTCGATCCACGAGCTGGTGCGGCCTGGCGGCAAGATGCTGCACTCCCTGCCCAACCAGGGTTGCTACGACCACGGCTTCTTCAACTACCACCCGACCTTTTTCTACGACCTGTGTCTGGCCAACCGGTACGAGATCCTGTTGATGACCTACATCGACTGCAGCACCACGCCGCACAAGATCGTGGCCCTTGGCAACCAGGCCGACTATGTGCGCCTGGCCATCGACAAGAAGTTGAGCGGCTACTCCGGCCTGATGTGCATATTGCGAGCTCCTGCAGAGCCCGCGCCGTTCAAGATCCCGCAGCAGGGCTTCTATGACAACCGGCTGCCACCGGAGCTGCAGCAAGCCTGGAAAGACCTGCCGCGCTGAACGGCCAAGCAGCCGGCACTAGGCGAGCAACTTCGCCCGCCGTGCCTGCAGGCAAAGGCAGAGTTCTGCCAGGCTCTGCGCCACCGGCTGCTGTGCTGTCTCGAGCCGCAACGCAGGGTCAAGCGGCTCTTCATAGACCGAGTCGATCCCGGTGAACTGCGGCACCAGCCCGGCGCGCGCGCGCTTGTAAAGGCCTTTGGGGTCGCGGGCTTCGCAGGCCGACAGCGACGCGGCGACATGCACCTCGACAAAGCGCTCCGAGCCGACGATCTCGCGCGCCATGGAACGGTCGGCACGCGTGGGCGAAATCAGCGCGCAGATCACCGTTGTTCCGGCGCGATTCATCAAGCGCGCCACCTCGGCAACGCGGCGAATGTTCTCGCGGCGGTCCGCGTCCGAGAAGCCGAGATCCCGGCAGAGCCCGGTGCGCAGGACATCACCATCCAGAACGGTGTGCGCAATGCCCTGCTCCCGAAGCCAGGCTGCGGTCGCCTCGGCCAGGGTCGACTTGCCAGAGCCTGAAAGCCCCGTCAGCCATACGGTCAGCGCCGCTGTCATGCCTGGCCTCGCACCAGCAAAGCACCCGAGGTGCGGTTGGACGCGGGATCAACAACGATCAGTGCGCCACCCACGCGGTTCTCCGTGTACGGCTCCACCGGCAGTGGCTGCTGCGTCTCGATCTTCACGTGGCCGATCTCGTTGACCGCCAGCTCATGCGCTTGAGCTTCGGCCAGCGTGTGGATGTCCAGCTTGTGCTCGATGGCCGTGATGCGCGCCTGCACCCAGCGGTTGCCGTGGCGCACCCAGTACTTGCGACCGACTTGTGCCGGCTCGGTGTCCAGCCAGGCCAGCGTCGCTTCAAACGCCTGCTTGGGTTCGGCGCTGCCCGGCGTGACGATCCAGTCGCCACGGCTCACGTCCAGCTGGCGGTCCAGCAGAAGACCGGCGGACTCGCCCGCCACGCTGTGTGCGACGGTTTCGCCCGCCTTGCGCACTTCAGCCACGATGGCCTTCTGGCCGCTGGGCAGCACCTGGATCTCGTCGCCCGCCTTGACCTGGCCATGGGCAATGCGGCCCCACAGGGTTCTGGGCTGATGGCCCGTGCCATCGCCATTGGTCGCCACGTACTGCACCGGAATGGCCAGTCGGCCTTCAACCTTCTCCTGCACGGTCGGCAGGGATTCAAGGACTTGCAAGAGCGACGGGCCCTGGTACCAGCTCGCATCCAGCGGCTGGGTGACGTTGTCGCCCCGCAGCGCGCTGACCGGGACGATGGCCTTGACCTCGATGCCCGCTTCCTGGGCGAACTTGCGCAGCGCCGTGCTCACCTTGGCATAGCCCTCGGCCGGGTGCTCCAGCGCGTCGATCTTGTTGATCGCAAACACGATGCTCGGCACCCGCAGCAGGTGCGCCAGCAGGCTGTGGCGGCGGGTCTGCGGCAGGAGCGTGATCTCGGCTTCATCGAGCTTCAACTTGGTGATGTCCACCAGCACGACCGCTGCATCGCTTCCTGCAGCCGCAGTCACCATGTTGCGCGTGTACTGCTCATGGCCCGGAGCGTCGGCAATGATGAACTTGCGGGTCTTGGTGGCGAAGTAGCGGTAAGCCACATCGATGGTGATGCCTTGCTCGCGCTCGGCCTCCAGGCCGTCGGTCAGCAATGAGAGATCAATCGGCGCACCGGCGGCGCGCTTCTCCAGCGTGTCCAGCTGATCAGCCAGGATGGCCCGGCTGTCGAACAGCAGCCGGCCGATCAAGGTGCTCTTGCCATCGTCCACGCTGCCTGCCGTGAGGAAGCGCAAAGCCCGGTGCTGGGTGTCCACGTCTTGCTCGTGGATCAGATTGTTCAAGACGGCGCTCATCAGAAATAGCCTTCCTTTTTGCGGCGCTCCATCGAGGCCTCGCTGGTGCGGTCGTCCATGCGGGTGGCACCGCGCTCGCTGATGGTGACGGTCAGGGTCTCGGCGACGATCTCAGAGGCCGTCGCGGCATCGCTCTCCACCGGGCAGGTGCAGGTCATGTCGCCGACGGTGCGGAAGCGGACCGTCGCGGTCTCGACGGTTTCACCTTCTTCGGGCGGGGTCACCTCCGTCAGCGGCACCAGCAGGCCCTTGCGGCGGATCACCGAGCGCTCGTGGGCGTAGTACAGCGACGGCAGCGGGATGTTCTCGCGGGCCAGGTAGAGCCAGACATCGAGCTCGGTCCAGTTCGAGATCGGGAAGGCGCGGAAGTGTTCGCCCGGGCGGATGCGGGTGTTGAACAGGTTCCACAGCTCCGGGCGCTGTTCCTTGGGCTGCCACTGGCCGAAGGAGTCGCGGTGGCTGAAGATGCGTTCCTTGGCGCGGGCTTTTTCTTCATCGCGGCGGGCGCCGCCGATCAGCACGTCGAAGCGGTGTTCTTCGATGGCTTCCAAGAGAGCGACCGTCTGATGGCCGTTGCGCGACTCCAGCGGGTGAGAGAGGCGCACCGTGCCGCGGGCGATGGAATCTTCCAGATGGCCGACGACCAGGCGCTCGCCCATCTCTTCAACACGGCGGTCGCGGAACGCGATGACCTCGGGGAAGTTGTGGCCGGTGTCCACGTGCAGCAAGGGGAATGGCAGACGGCCCTTGAACTCGTTACCAGACACGCGTTGCTTGAAGGCCTTCTCCGCCAGGCGCAGGACGACGCAGGAATCCTTGCCGCCCGAGAACAGCAGCGCCGGCCGCTCGAACGAGGCCGCCACTTCGCGCAGGATGAAGATGGCTTCTTCCTCGAGCCAGTTCAGATGGGATTCGCTGATCATCGTCATTGAATATCTCAGTGCTTGGCCGACGAGAACTCGGGCACCAGCTGCCGCAAGGCCGCACGCACCGCATCGTCTTCCAGGGCCGGGCCTTGCATCAATGCGTCGAGCCAGCCCAGCACCTTGTTCGCTGCCTCGGCATCGTCAAGCCGCGCCACGCTCAGGCGCTTGATGGCTGTTGGCAGCGTGGTATCGCTGTCTGCCAGCAATTCCTCATAGAGCTTTTCGCCTGGGCGCAGGCCGCTGAAGACGATGCGGATCTCGTCCAGGCTGTGGCCCGAGAGCCGGATCATGTCGCGTGCCAGGTCGACGATTTTCACCGGCTCGCCCATGTCCAGCACATAGACCTGGCCGCTCTCGCCCAAGGCCGCCGCCTGCACCACCAGGCGCGCCGCTTCTGGAATGGTCATGAAATAGCGGGTGATGTCGGGGTGCGTCACGGTCACCGGGCCGCCCGCGGCGATCTGCTCCTTGAACTTCGGAATCACGCTGCCGCTGGATCCCAGCACATTGCCGAAACGCACGGCCATGAAGCGCGTCTTGTGCCCCTGGCGCGCGAGCTGGCTGATCACCAGCTCGGCGGCGCGCTTGGTAGCGCCCATCACATTGGTCGGATTGACGGCCTTGTCGGTACTGATGAGCACAAAGCGCTCCGCGCCCGCCTCGGCTGCAGCCAGCGCGGCGTGATAGGTGCCGAGCGTGTTGTTGCGCAGCGCCGCCCAGGCGTTGTCCTGCTCCATCAACGGCACATGCTTGTAGGCAGCGGCATGGAAGACGATCTGCGGCCGCTGGCGCGCAAAGGTCTGCCGCAGATGGGCCAGGTCCTTCACATCGCCCACCAGGCGGGTCAGCGCAATCAAGGGAAAGCGCTGCGACAACTCCTGCTCGATGCCGTAGAGCGCGAACTCGCTCAGCTCGTACAGCACGATGCGCGATGGCCCGAAGCGCGCCACCTGCCGGCACAGCTCGCTGCCGATGCTGCCGCCAGCGCCGCTGATCAGGACCACCTTGCCCGAGAGCGCATCGCTGATGCCGGCCTCATCCAGTTGCACCGGTTCGCGACCCAGCAGATCTTCCGGCTCGATCTCGCGCAATTGCTCGGGCTTGCTGCCTTGCAGGAGTTCAGCGCTGCTGGGCACGGTCAGCACCTGCAGACCCGTGCGACCGGCAAGATCGAGAGCCCTGCGCCGCTGGGACAGTTCGGCGCCGGGCATGGCGACCACGACATGCGTGATGCCATGGCGCTCGGCCAGGGCCTGCACATCGTCCAGGCGCCCCAGCACCGGGATGCCGCCGACCCGCATGCCACGCTTGGCAGCATCGTCATCCAGGAGGCCGACCACCACCCAGCCCTGATGCTGGACACCGGCCACCAGCAGGCGGCCGGCGTCGCCGGCACCCATCACCAGCGCACGTCGCGTTTCTTGCGCGCTGCCACTGATGCGGCCGCGCATGTGCTCGTAAAGCATGCGATAGCCCAGGCGCACCATCGCCAGGCCGATTGCGCAGAACAGCGGATGCAAGGCCAGCACGGAACGCGGCACCGCGCGCAGCTCCATCATCTGTATCACCGAGGCCCCCAGGGTGCCCGCAATGACACAGGCCAGCAGCAAGCGCTTCACCTCGCCAAAGCCACTGAAGCGCCACATACCCTTGGGCACGCGCAGGCTCCACAGCACCGTCACATAAAGCAGCACCAGCGCCAGCAGCACGCCGGCGTCGTAGCCAGGCCTGGCCGACAGCCAGCGCTCGAAACCGAGCCGAAACAGGTAGGTGGCCTGCCAGGCCAGCGCCACCACGGCCGCATCGAGCAGCAGCGACAAGGGCTCGCGCCAGCGGCGGATGCGGGTCAGGAAAGCGTCGAGTGAGAGCCAGAACATGCCGAAGCTTCCATCAGCGCCGCAGCGCTGCCAGGGTCGAGAAGATCAGGCGCAGGTCACCGCCGAGGCTGGCCTGCTTCACATAGTCGGCGGCCAGGGCCAGCTTGGCCGGCATCACGACCTCGATGTATTCGCGCTCGGGATCGCTCGCAGCAGCCAGGCGCTCGCTTTCATTGCGATAGCGCAGCGAAGCCGGGTCGGTGATACCCGGTCGGACTGAGAGCACCAGGCGACGCATTTCTTCGGGGTACATCGCCACGTACTTGGGCACCTCGGGCCGCGGGCCGACCAGGCTCATCGCGCCGCGCAACACGTCCCACAGCTGCGGCAACTCATCCAGCTTGTAGCGGCGCAGAAGCTCGCCGCTGCGGGTGATGCGCGGGTCGGCGCCCACGGTGATCTGCGCGCCGGCATTGTCAGCACGCATGGTGCGGAACTTGTGGATCAGGAAGGGTTGGCCATGCCGCCCCACCCGCTCCTGCCTGAAGAACACGGGGCCGGACGAATCGAGCTTGACCCACACGGCGAGCACGACGAGCAGCGGCGCGAGCAGGGCCAGGCCCAGCGCCGCGCAAAAGATGTCGAATGCCCGCTTGGCCATGACCTCAGGCGCCCTGCACGATCTCGCGCACGGCGGTGATCACGCGCTGTACATCTGCATCCGTCATCGCCGTGTAGAGCGGGATGCTCAGCATGCGCTCGTAGGCCTTCTGCGAATGCGGGAACTGCTCGGGGCGCAGGCTGTAGCGATCGCGCCAGTAGGGCTGCAGATGCAGCGGGATGTAGTGCACGCTGCAGCCGATGCCGCGGGCATACATCTGTTCGATGAAGGCGTCGCGGTCCATCTCGAGATCGTCAGCCAGGCGCAGCACAAACAGATGCCACGAATGGGTGTCGCCTTCCACCGGCAGCGGCGGCATGATCAAGGGCAGATCGACAAAGGCCCCGAGGTACTGCTGGGCGATCTGCTCGCGGCGCGCCTGGAAAGCCGGGATGCGCTTGAGCTGGTGGATGCCCAGCGCCGCAGCGATGTCGGTCAGGTTGTACTTGAAGCCCGGCGCCACGATCTCGTAGTACCAGCTGGGCACCTTGGCGGTGAAGCGATCGAACGCGTCGCGGTTGATGCCATGCAGGCGCATCACCTTGGCTCGCTTGGCAAGCTCGGCGTTGCGCGTCACCAGCATGCCGCCCTCACCGGTCGTCATCGTCTTGTTGGCATAGAAGCTGAACACGGTGGCATCGCTGCCCATGGTGCCGATCAGCTCCTTCTCCAGTGTCGTGGGCAAGGCGTGGGCTGCGTCCTCGACCACGCGCAAACCGTGCTTGCGAGCGATGTCGAGGATGGCAATCATGTCCACCGCCAGGCCCGCGTAATGCACAGGCACGATGGCCTTGGTACGCGGCGTGATCGCCGCCTCGACCAGCTTCGGGTCGATATTGAGCGTGGCCGGGTCGATATCCACCAGCACCACGTCCGCCCCCAGGTAGCGCACCACTTCAGCGGTGGCTGTGAAGGTGTGGGTGGTGGTGATCACCTCGTCGCCGGGACCGATGCCTATGGCTTCCAGCGCCAGATGCAGCCCCGCCGTGGCCGAGTTGACCGAGATGCACTCGATCTGTGGCTCACCGAGGAAGGCAGCAAAATCCTGCTCGAACCTGCGTGCCTTCGGGCCGGTGGTGACCCAGCCGGAGCGCAGTGTATCGACCACTTCGTTGATCTCGTCCTCACCGATCTCGGGCAGGGCGAAGGGCAGGAAGGCTTGCTTGGTTTCAGAAGAACTCATGGCTTCTCGATCACGGCCAGCACATGCGTGCGCAGCCAGGGAATGCTGTTGAAGACGGTGTAAGCGCCCGGATGCAGGCGGCACACCAGCCGCGCCAAGGGCGGCGCCAGCGTCAGGCGCTGACTGCCGACCCGCGCCTGCGGGAACAGCTCACGCACCCGGCGCAGCGGTACGCCGCGCACATCGGCATTGCGCGGATTGTCGACGATGAAGTCGTACCAGAGCACCGCCCCACCGGGCTTGAGCCAGCGCCACATGGCATCAGCCAGCTGCTGTTGCACTGCGTCGCTCAGGATGGAGGAAAACACGGTCGACTGGAAAACGAAATCCTGGCTGCCCGGCTCAATGCCGACCTGCGTGGCGTCACCCGCCAACAGCTTCACGCGCGCCGGCAACACCCGCTGCGCCAGCTCGAAGCGCTCCTGCAAGAGCTCGATGCCGCAAAGATGCTCGGGTGCGAAGCCGGCTCGCAAGAGCTCCAGCAGGTTGCCGCCGGCACCGCAGCCAACCTCGGTCAGCTTCCAGTCCTGCGGACGCCCGGGCTTCTTGGCCAGCAGCGTCAAGAGCGCTCGCTCGCGTTCCTGCAGCATCTGCCAGACCTCGGGCCGCAAGAGGCTGTAGCGGTCGCCCGCATCGCGCCGCGCATAGCGCTCGGCAATGGCAGCGATCTCTTGCTGGCGTTCCTGGTTCATTCGGCGAGGGTCATTGCAAGGCGTTGATGAATTGCTGAGCCAGCACGGGATAAGTGTGATTGGCCAGCACGAAGGCCCGACCACGCTGGCCCATGGCCGCGCGTTCTTCCGCACTCATTGCAGCCAGGCGGCGCACGCCTTCAGCCACCGCCTGCGCGTCCTCCGGCGGCACGGTCAGGCCGGCTTGCGCTTCGGCCACCGGGTCATTGCCGGCCTCAACCGAATGCAGGACCGCACGCTCGGCCATCATGTAATCCATCAGCTTGTTCGGTGCAATGCCGAAGCGGTAGATCGGCGTGCGTTGCCAGCCGATGTAGGCAATGTCGAAACCCTTCAGAAGCGCGGGAATCTGGCGCTTCGGGATGGGCGAGAACATCGTCACATTCGTCAGGCCTTCATCGCGCACGCGCGCCTGGAGCCGTTCTTTCTCATGGCCACCCCCCACCAGCACGATGCTGACGGATTCGTTCTTCAGGAGCTTGGCCGCATCGAGCAGCACGTCCAGCGCATTGGGCAGGCCGTGCGAGCCGGCATAGCCCAGGACGAGACGGCCTGCCGCTCTTTGCGTGGCCAGATGCGCAGTCAGTTCGGCGTTCAGCGCTTCGCTTTCGCCTTCCCATTCATCCAGCGTGATGCCGTTGGGCACGATGTGCAGCTTCTTCAGGTCGAGCCCATGCGAAGCCATGTGCTGGTGCACCTTGGGCAGCATCGAGACGACGACATCGGCGTCGCGGTAGGCATCGTTCTCGGCCTTCTGGCACAGCATCGCAAAGGGGTGATGCGGCGACATGCCGGAGAGCTCGATCGGTGACAGCGGCCAGAGGTCGTGCACTTCATAGACCAACTTGGCTTTGGCCAGACGCGCCACCTTGCGGGCCACCCAGAAGTCCATCGGGTAGGTGGACGATGCAATCACCGCATCCGGCCGGAACTCGCGCGCCAGCGCCGTCGCATCCCCACTCACCTGGCGGCAGAACGACCAGATATTGCGCACCCGGCCCAGGCCGTTGCCCTCGTACTTCGGCGTCTGGTACCAGCAGTAGCTGATGCCGTCGATCTTCTCGCCGAGCTTGGTGGGCTGCGTCGTGCGCACATGCGAATGCGAGGCCGCGAGTGTCAGCACCTGATGGCCCTGACGCACCCATTCGCGCGCCAGGTAGTAGGGCCGGTACTCCATGCCCAGTTCGGGCGATCCGGCGTAATGATTGATCAGCAAGAGCCTCAAGGGGCCGTTCCTTCGATGTGCTTCAGACGTTCAAGAAATCGTCCCACGGCGGGGCCGAACAAGCCATGCTCGGCAACCCATGCTCGGTTGGCGACGCCAGCGCCCTCCGGGTCGGCGAAAGCATCCAGCTGCCCGGGCAGCCGGGCCTCGTCGCGCAGGATCAGGCCGCGGCCGGCGCCCTCGCCGACCAGCTCATGGTTGGCCGGCAGGTCCGAGAGTATCGGCAGGCATTCATGCGCCATGGCCTCCAGCACCGAGACGGCCACCGAATCACTCTGCGGCAGGCTCAGGTACCAGCGGGCCCGGGCGTAGCAGCCGCCCTGCGTCTTGGCGTCGAGCCTGCCGACGAACTCGACCTTGTCGGCCAGGCCCAGCGCGCGCACCTGCTGCTCCAGCGCCGCGCGCAGGCTGCCGTCATTGGCAACCACCAGGCGCGCCTCGGCCTGCTGGGCTGCCACCGCTGCGAAGGCCGTGATCACCCGCTCCGGCGCGTAGATCGGCTCCAGCCCGCGGTTGGCGAAGAACAGCCAGGGGCTCTTTCTTGCGCCCTGCTTGGGCAAAGCCTCGAGGCCAAAGGGGAAAGTCATCACCTCACGGGCGCCCAGCGCCAGCATGCGCTGCGTCATGTGGCGCGAGTCGGACGTGGTCAAGGCGCAGGCCTTCAGGACCCGCTGCGTCAACCAGCGGTAGGCCCAGCCCTGTTCGGGCGTGACCAGGATGTCGCTGCCCCAGGCCGAGCCGGCGATGCGCGCTCGCAGGCCCCAGCCGCGCTTGGCGGCCCAGGCCAGGGTGCCGTGCGAAGTCAGGTAGTGCGCATGCAGCCAGTCGGCATCGATCCTGGACAACCAGCGACCCAGTGCCGGCAACTTGGCCAGCACGGCCACATTGCCACCGCCATGGGCCGGGTCCGAGTGCATTGCCAGGCGACGCTCGGCGGGCAGCAGCGCATCGAACCCCGGCGCAAAGCCGCGCGACGAGGCCGCCCACAGCTCGACTTGCGGCTGCAGCGCCCGCGCCCACTTGAGCAGGTGCGGGCTTTCGCCGTCACCAATCAGCACCAGTTTCATTGATGCTTGTCCGGCAGCTCGCCGGCCCAGGCCTCGTAGTGCGCCGCCATCCAGGGATAGCGGCCAAGGAGCTCGGCGTCACGGTGGCGCACATCGCCGATCTGCACCGCCGGCTGGCCTTGCATGATCGCGAAATCGGGCACCTCGCCGCGCACCTGCGAATAGGCACAGATCACGCAGCCCTTGCCAATATTCGCGCCCGATTCGATCAGGCTGTGCGGGCCGACAAAGCTGTAGGCGCCGATGCGGATCGGCGCCTTCAGGTAGCCGGGCGGCGGGCCGGTGTGCTCCACATAGGCACGGCCCAGCAGGCGGATCGACCGGTGCGAGCTGTGCGTGACGATGGAGACGAAGTTGGTGATCTGAACGCCTTCCTCGATGTCCAGGCCCGCGGTCGCATCGATGAAGTTGAACTGGCCGATGAAGACATGATCAGCCAGGCGCAGGCCCGACTCGCCGTCGATGCAGGTGCTGGGCGCCACACGGGTGTGCGGCAGGTCCTCGCCGCGCGAGCCGCGCTCGCCGAACACCATGCGGTAGAACAGCGTGCGCCACAGCAGGCGCCGACAACGGTTCAGGATCGCTCTCATGCTCGTTCCTCATGCCTCCAATGGGCCAGCGACCAGAAAAAGTAGCTGAAGTAGAGCAGCATTGCCGCCGACACGCCCCAGGCAGCGCCGATCAGGCCGCCCAGCTTCAGACCGGCAGCCAGGCCGCCGACGAACATCAGCTGCCCCACCAGCGCCAGGCGCAAGGCCCAGCCCTGTGCGCCCCAGGCCATGGTGGCGACCGACAGCGGCGAGGCAATGAAGTGCATGGCGATATAGGGTGCCAGGGCGCGGGCCAGGGTGCCGGCCTCGACCCAGCGCTCACCGAACACGCGGGCAAACAGCCACGGCCCCCACAGCAGCAGCACGATCATCAGCGGCAGGGCCAGGCCGATCAGCACCAGCATGGTCCGGCGCACGGCGTAGAGGCCTTCGGCAGGCGTGGCTGCGCCAACCAGGCGCGGGTAAAGCGTCTGCGACAAGGCGCCGCCTACCAGGCCGGCCGGCGCCTTGAGATAGCGCAGGGCCAGGGCCCAGTAGCCCGCCGCCGCTTCGCCCGACCAGGCGGTGATCAGGATCAGCGCCAGGCTGTCTTGAAGCGCGCCGGCAAAGGCATGCGGCGTGTTGAGCAGCGGAAAATCGCGGTGCTTGCGGGCCATGGCCTTGAGCGCCGCGCGGGGCTGCTTCCACACCGCCGCCCAACCGCCTTCAGGGCTTGGCCGCGAGAGCAGGAGTGCGGCTGCGAGCGCCGCGAGGATGGGGCCGAGCAGCAGGCCGACCGCGCCCGCCTGCAGCAAGCCCAGCACGACCTGGGCTGCCGAGCCACCACCGTACTGCACGACACGCGCAGCCGCCAGCGCCTTGAAGCGCTCGGCCCGCGTGGCCCACAAGGTCAGCCACTGTGTCATCGCGCCGGCCGCCACGGCGAGTGGCAGCCACCATGCCAGGCTCAAGTCCTGGACCAGCAAGAGCACGCCAGCCACGACGACGGAAACCGCAAGCACGCCCATCAGCACGCGGGCGCACAAGCCCATCAGCACTGCGGCAGCGCCGGCGTCGCGCTCCAGCGGCAAGGCGAATTCATAGCGGGCACAGCCGACCACCGCGAGGTTGGTGGCCAGCGTCCAGATGAAGGAGAACTGGCCAAACTCCGTGGGCGAATAGAGCCGCGTGAGCCAAGGCCCCAGCAACAGCGGCAGGAGCTGCGCCAGGGCGCCGCCGGCCAGCAGGGTCAGCGTGCTGCGCAGCAGCCCCCTATCTCTCATCAGGCGTTCAACCCAGGGCCTGCGCCAGCGCCTGGACCACGGCGTCCTGCTGCGCTTCGCTCAGGTCGGCGCTCATCGGCAGGCTCATCACACGCGCCGCGGCGGCTTCGGACCGCGGCAGGCTGAGGTCGGGTCGCGCATAGGCCGGCTGCCGGTGCAGCGGCTTGGGATAGTGGATGGCCGTGGGGATGCCAGCAGCGGTCAGCGCCGTCTGCAGCTCGGCGCGGCCTTCCACCATCACGGTGAACTGAGCCCAGACGCAATCGCGGTCGGCGCGCACGGCGAGACGCTCGAGCGGCAGGCCAGCCAGCTTGTGCTGATAGCGCTCACCGATCTCGCGGCGGCGTTGCAGCTCCCATTCGAAGCGCTCCAGCTTGGCCAGCACGATGGCGCATTGCAGCGTGTCCATGCGACCGCCAACGCCGACACGGGTGTGCGTATAGCGCTGGCTCTGGCCATGGATACGGATCTCGCGTGCGGCTTGCGCCAGCGCGTCGTCATCGGTGAACAGCGCGCCGCCGTCGCCATAGCAGCCCAGCGGCTTGCTCGGGAAGAAGCTGGTCGCGCCCCAGGTGGACAGGCCGCAGCTCTTGCGGTTCTTGTAGGTGGCGCCAAAGCTCTGCGCCGCATCTTCGATCACCGGGATGTTGCCGTGACGGGCCGCGATCGCATTGATCTCGTCCATGTCGCAGACCTGGCCATAGAGACTCACCGGCATGATGGCTCGGGTGCGCGGCGTGATCAGCGCCTCGATCCTGGCTGCATCGATATTGCAGGTATCGGGCTCGATGTCGGCATAGACCGGCACACCGCCCAGCAGCACGATGACCTCGACCGTGGCGGCAAAGGTGAAGGGCGTGGTGATGACCTCGTCGCCCGGCTTGAAGCCCATGGCCATCAAGGCGATCAGCAGGGCCTCGGTGCCGCTGGAGACGGTGATGCAGTGCTTGACGCCGACGAAGGCGGAGAGCTTCTCTTCCAGCTCCTTGACCTCGGGGCCCATGATGTACTGGCCATGGTCCAGCACCTTTTGCATGCGCTCGGCGATGGGGTCACGCAGCGCCTGGTACTGGGCCTTCAGGTCGATGAAAGGAATGCTCAAGAACGATCTCCTTCGCGAGCCAGGGCCACGCCATCAGGCCCCAGTCGATAAACATCACCGGTCTGCTTGCACTCGGCATAGCAAAGGTCCGTGTCGGCAGGCAAAACCAGGGGCAGCTCAAGCCGCTCCCCATGCCGGGTCATCCAGCCGATCTGGCGTGCCGGCACGCCGACCACCAGGGCGAATGGCGCAACGTCCGCGGTGACTACAGCACCGGCGCCGACGAAGGCGTACGCACCTATCGTCGTGCCACAGACGATGGTGCAGTTGGCACCCAGCGTCGCCCCCTGCTTGACCAGCGTGCGGCGGTATTCGTTCTTGCGCGCCACGGCGGCGCGCGGGTTGTAGACGTTGGTGAACACCATCGACGGCCCGCAGAACACGTCGCTCTCCAGCGTCACAGCGTCGTACACCGAGACGTTGTTCTGGATGCGGACGTTGTCGCCGATGCTCACGTCGTTGCCGACGTAGACACCCTGCCCCAGCGAGCAGCGCTCGCCGATGCGGGCACCCGGGCTGACATGGGCGAAGTGCCAGACCTTGGTGCCCGCGCCCAGCTGCGCGCCATCGTCGACGATGGCGCTGTCGTGCTTCCAGTAGGTCATGTCGTTCGCCGGACCACCCCAAGGGCGACATGCGCCCCCTCGGGGGGCAGTGAAGCGGCGACGCCGCAAACGTGGGGGCTCATCATTGCTTTCAGAAGACCAGGGGAAGGCCGACGCGCTGGCCGTCACGCGCACTGCGGTAGGCGGCCACCAGGATCTCCAGCGAGCGCAGGCCCTCATAGCCATCGACCTCGGCGCTGGCCTCGCCCCGCAGCGTCTTGATGACGTTGTCGTAATAGAGCGGATGTCCGAAACCATAGACGCTGCCCGTCTCGTAGCTGGCGGCCAGCACCTCGGCGTCTTCAGGGCGCGCATCGGCAAAGGCCCAGTGCTCGATCTTGTTGACCGCGGTACCGCCGATCTTGACCGTGCCCTTTTCGCCGAGGATGGTGATCGAGCCTTCCAGGTTCTGCGGCCAGGTCAGCATGGTGACGTTGATGGAAGCCAGGCCGCCATGGCGCAGGCGCAGGCTCATCACGCCGGTGTCCTCCGCCTCGATGTCGCGCGCCAGGGTGGCGGTGTAGGCATGGATGTTGTCGACCGGCCCGACCAGCCAGTCGAGCAGGTCCACGTAGTGGCTGGCCTGGTTCATGAAGGCGCCGCCATCCAGGTCCCAGCGGCCGCGCCAGGGCGCCGCGTCGTAATAGGCCTGCGGGCGGGTCCAGAACACGTTCACCGTGCTCATGTAGATGCGGCCGAAGCGGCCTTCGTCGATCGCCTTCTTGACGCGCTGCACCGTGGCATTGAGCCGGTTCTGCTTGACCACGAAGAGCTTCACGCCCGCGTCGCGGCAGGCCTTGACCATGGCCATGCCTTCCTCGAACTTGGTCGCCATCGGCTTTTCGCTCAGGACATGGCGGCCGGCGCAGGCCACTTGAATTGCCTGCTGCGGATGCAGGCCCGAGGGCGTGGTCAGCACGACCACGTCGGCATCGCTGCCGGCCAGCAGCGCTTCCAGCGAAGCGAAGCCGGGCGCACCGGTGAGCGCCACAGCCGCTTGCAAAGCCTCGGGTTTCGTGTCGCAAACCGCCACCAATTGCGCTGCATCCCCATGGGCGGAGATGGCGTCGACATGGTTTTTCGAGATGCGACCACAGCCCACCAGGGCGAAGCGGATCGGTCGGTTCAGGATGGGCAAGCTGGGGCTCATGCGAGGGCCACGGGAAGGCGAAGCCAGGAATTCTACGGGCCGGCACCAAAGCGTCTTTCGCTTCAGAGAAGACTCATATCCCGAAGCGATGTGATGTCGGAACAAAAGCGTCTTTCGCTTCAGAGAAGACTCATATCGCGAAGCGATGTGATGTCGGAACAAAAGCGTCTTTCGCTTCAGAGAAGACTCATATCGCGAAGCGATGTGATGTCGGAACTAAAATCTCAGGAAATTCAACGAGTTGCCATGAGCCAGCCCAACGCACCGCAGACCCCCGCCTCCGCCCCTGCCCCCCAGGAAGAAAACCAGTTGATCCATGAGCGTCGCGAGAAACTTGCCGCCATCCGCGCCAAGACCGCCGTTCCGTTCCCCAACGACTTCAAGCCCCAGCACCGGGCCCTGCCCCTGGTGCAGCGCTATGGCGATGTGGCCAATGAAGAGCTGGAAGCGCAAGGCATCAAGGTCAGCGTGGCCGGCCGCATGATGCTCAAGCGCGTCATGGGCAAGGCCAGCTTCTGCACCCTGCAGGACGCCACCGGCCGCATCCAGCTGCGCGTCACCATCGACAATGTAGGCGCCGAGGTCTACGACGACTTCAAGCACTGGGACCTGGGTGACATCCTGGGCGCCGAGGGCACGCTGATGCGCACCAAGACCGGCGAACTCTCGGTCGCCGTGACAACGCTGCGCCTCCTGACCAAGAGCCTGCGCCCGCTGCCGGACAAGTTCCACGGCATGACGGACCAGGAGCAGAAGTACCGCCAGCGTTACGTCGACCTGATCACCGACGAAGCCGCACGCACCCGTTTCGTGGCGCGCTCCAAGGCCGTTTCCTCGATCCGCAGCTACATGGTCGAGCATGGCTTCCTGGAAGTCGAAACGCCGATGCTGCACCCGATTCCGGGCGGCGCGAATGCCAAGCCCTTCATCACGCACCACAACGCGCTGGACCAGGAGATGTACCTGCGCATTGCGCCGGAGCTCTACCTGAAGCGCCTGGTGGTCGGTGGTTTCGAGCGCGTGTTCGAGATCAACCGCAACTTCCGCAACGAAGGCATCTCGGTCCGTCACAACCCCGAGTTCACGATGATGGAGTTCTATGCGGCCTACTGGACGCACCATGATCTGATGGACTTCACCGAGGAGGTGCTGCGCCACGCCGCCCGTGCCGCCACCGGCAATGCCCGCGTGACCTATGCCGGCAAGGAAGTGCACCTCGACCAGCCCTTCGCCCGCCTCTCGGTGCGCGATTCGCTGATCCAGGTGGCCGGTCTCACCGCCGCCCAGGCGGACGACGCCGAGGAACTGAAGGCCCGCATCAAGGCCGCCGGCGAGCAGGTGCATGCGCACTGGAGCCTGCCGGAGCTGCAATTCGGCCTGTTCGAAGCCGTGGTGGAAGAGAAGCTGTGGCAGCCGACCTTCATCATCGACTATCCGGTCGAAGTCTCGCCGCTGGCCCGCGCCTCGGACACCAACCCCAAGATCACCGAGCGCTTCGAGCTCTTCATCACGGGCCGCGAGTACGCCAATGGCTTCTCCGAGCTGAACGACGCCGAAGACCAGGCCGCGCGCTTCCACTCGCAGGTGGCCAACAAGGACGCTGGCGACGAAGAAGCGATGTTCTTCGACGCCGACTTCATCCGCGCGCTGGAATACGGCATGCCCCCGACCGGCGGCTGCGGCATCGGCATCGACCGCCTGATGATGCTGATCACCGACAGCCCGTCGATCCGGGACGTCATCCTCTTCCCGGCCTTGCGCCGGGAATCGTGAGCCCACCGGCACTGCGCCGCGAAGCCTGATCGCACTGAGCACCAATGAGAAAGGGCGACCCTCGCGGGTCGCCCTTTTCTTGTTGGAGCGCTGGGCTGATTACTTGCCGGCGTAGACCGGCGCATTGCTCAGGCCGCGGACGGTCGGCAGGTAGCCGCCGGTTTCGGCTTGCAGCACTTCCAGTTCGCCACTGTCACGGGCGCGCTGCAGCTCGGCAACGACCTGGGCGCGGGTCTTGCCGCCAACGGCCTTGCCGCTGTTCAGCGGCTGCGGCGCGCCGGCTTGGCGGGCTTGCACTGCAGACAGTTCGCCGCTCTTGCGGGCCGCTTGCAGCTCGGCCACGACTTCGGCTTGCGTCTTGCTCGACTGGGTCGAGACCGGCAGCAGGTAGGCGGTGCCATCCGAGCTGGCGCGCTGGGCAGCGAGTTCACCGCTGGCCTGGGCGCGGGCCAGTTCAGCCACGACTTCGGCACGGGTGGTTTGTGCCGATGCGGCGCCAGCGAACAGCAGGGCAGACAGGGCGGCGACGGTGATTTGCGACAGCTTGCTCATGATCGAATCCTTTACATGGACCCTCGGGTCCTGGGTTGTTGAACTCGGCGACTTCGCTTCGTCCATGGCCTGAACTGTAAAAAATTCGACTACGGGAAAACACTAGTCAAAATGGAAGATGTAATTCCACAAACGTAAACAATCCCGGCGTTGAAAGCCGGGATTTCGCCCCAGCGATCAAGAATGCTTGAAACCGGGCGCCCTTTTCTCCAGGAAGGCCGACATGCCTTCACGCTGGTCGTCGCTGCCGAAGAGCGCATGGAAGTAGCGCCGCTCGATGGCCACGCCATCAGTCAGCGGCCCCTGGAACGCCAGGTTCACCAGCTCCTTGATCAGCATGGCTGAGGGGCCGCTGAAGCCATTGATGGTCTCGGCCGCCGCCAGAGCTTCGTCCATCAGCTTGACGGCCGGCACCACACGCGACACCTGGCCGGCGCGCTCGGCTTCCGCAGCGTCCATCATGCGGGCGGTCAGCAGCATGTCCATGGCCTTGCTCTTGCCCACGGCGCGCGGCAAGCGCTGCGTGCCGCCGGCGCCCGGGATGATGCCCAGCTTGATCTCGGGCTGGCCGAACTTGGCCGTATCGGCCGCGATGATGAAGTCGCACATCATGGCCAACTCGCAGCCGCCACCCAGCGCAAAGCCGGCCACCGCGGCGATCACGGGCTTGCGCACTTGCAGAATGGTTTCCCAGTTCTTCGAGATCAGCCCGCTCTTGAAAGCACTCATGAAGTTGTGCGGCAGCATGGTCGGGATGTCGGCGCCGGCAGCGAATGCTCGTTCGGAGCCGGTCAGCACGATGCAGCCGATGCCGTCGTCAGCATCAAAGGCCAGCAGCGCCTGGCCCAGCTCGTCCATCAGCTGATCGTTCAGTGCATTCAGCTGCTTGGGGCGATTCAGGGTGATCAGGCCGGTCTTGCGCGGACCGTCGCCGCGCACTTCGGTGAGGATGCATTCGTAATTCATGGCTTGGACTCCTTCTTGATGGTCTGAACTATAGGTTCCGGCGCGGCCTGCAAGGGCGGGCTCTTGAGCCGCATGTCGATCCAGATCTGCTCGTCCTGGCGAATCTTCAGCCGCACCGGCAGCCATTGCAGCGAGGGCGCGAGCCACATCTCGACGCTGAAATCGCCGGCTGCAACGGGTTGCGTGGGCCGCAGATGCCAGGTTGCGAGCGGACCCATCGGCGTCTCGATCGTTTCCTCGCCCACGACCTGGTAGCGCCAGTCGGCGTACAGGCGCCGCGGCAGCGCCACCGGTACCAGGACCTGGAGACCCGGCCGGGCCAACTCGCGACCGGTCAGGAACAGCCAGGTCAGTTGCACGAACTGGCTGGAAGCATCCTGCACCTCGGCCGGCGAGGGCTCGGTGCGTCCATTGGCGAGCTGCACCTGACCGCGATGGAACAGCATGCTGACCAGCCGGCGCTCACGAAAGATGATCTTGGTTTCTTCATCAAAGCGATGCGGCGAGATGCCACGGCCGCCCAGCTCGCCTTCGCTGCTCATGCGCCGCGTGAGGAAGGGTGTCAGGCGCGGGCCGATGCCAACGTCCAGGTTCACCTGGTAGCGCCGGCCCTGGCGTATCCATTCGACCTGCGCATCGCCATGCACCTCGCCGTTGTAGTAGCCCAGCAGCGTGTAGGTCAGCCGCGTTGACAAGGGCCATTCGGGACCGGGTTCGTCTGAAGCAGCAACTGCGGCGCTGGAAGCAGCGGTGGCAGGCGCGCTGGCCGCAGCGGTGGCAACTTGCGGCGCACTTGCCGTGGGCTCTGGCGGCTCAAGTGGACCGGACTTTGGCGGCAAGGGCTCGGCCACACCTTCATCAGGCGGCGCCACAGCGACTGCCGGCTGGGCGGCGCTGGCGGCAGGACCGGCATGGGCTGTCGCAGTCGCAGGAGGCGGCGCATCTGCCGGCCTGCCCCTCGTTGCGGGTGGCGCAGTCGAGCGCAGCTCGCGTACAAACGCCGCCTGCATTCGCGGTGGCATGGCCGCCATCTCGGCCCAGCGCTGATGCTGCGCCTGCAACTCATCCACCAGGCGCCAATGCCCGCACAGCACCAACACCAGAAGAGCGGCAAATGCCAAGCGGCGCCTGGCTGAGGCCTTCAGCCGCCCAGCCATGCGTGGCGCAGGGTCTGGGCTCGTGCGGTGGCCTTTTCGGCAATGCTGAGGTTCACTGCCACCGGTACCGAGACGGCCGACTCCGGCATGCGCAGCGCGAGGTCCATCACCCGTTGTTCGCGACCTACCAGCAGATGCAGCCTGAGCGGGTCGCGTTGATCGAGGAACAGCGTGACATCGTCGAGCTTGCGCAGGCGCCAGCCGTTGCAGGCGATGAGCTCATCGCCAGCGCACAGGCCGGCGGCAGCGGCCGGGCTGCCCGCCAGCACCTGCTTGACCTGCAAGCCATCGCCCAGCTTCAAGCCCAGGCGCAGCGCCAGCGGCGCGGACTCGAAGCCCCAATGCACACCCAGGGGGTCGAGCAGGCTGGCGAGCGGGAAATCGACATGGCCGTGCACCCACTGACGCAATTGCCCAGCCAGCTCGCTGCCACCCAGCTCGGCCACGGCGGTCAGGATCTCGGCCTCGCTGATCGGCCCGCCATCGCTGTGCGCCCACAGCTTGCGCATCACTTCGTCCAGGCTCGCATGGCCGGAGCCGCGCAGCGACAAATCCAGGGCCATGGCCAGCAAGGCGCCCTTGTTGTAGTAGCTGATCGTTGAATTGGGCGTGTTCTCGTCGGGCCGGTAGTACTTGGTCCAGGCCTCGAAGCTGGCCTCGGCCAGGCTCTGCACCTGACGGCCCGGCGTGGCCAGCACACCGCTGATGGCCGTCGACAGGAGTTTCAGGTAACGCGCCTCGTCGATCAGGCCGCTGCGCGCCAGGAACAGCTCGTCGTAGTAGGACGTGAAGCCCTCGAAGAACCAGAGCAGCTCGGTGTAGTTCTCAACGTCGTAGTCGTAGCGCGCAAACTCCGCCGGGCGCAGCCGCTTGACGTTCCAGCTGTGAAAATACTCGTGGCTGATCAGGCCCAAGAGGCGGACCAGGCCTTCACTTACCTCTGCGTTGCCCAGGCGCGGCAAGTCGCGGCGCGGCGCAATCAAGGCCGTGCTAGAACGGTGCTCAAGGCCGCCGTAGCCCTCCTCCACCGCGTTGAGCAGGAACACATAGCGATCAAACGGCAGTTCGTTGCGCTTCGGATGCTTGCCGTGCCAGAAGGCGATCTGGGCAGCGCAGATTCGCCGCGCCTGCTCGAGCAGTCGGTCGCCATCGAACACGGGCAAGGCACCCGCGACGATGAACTCGTGCGGCACGCCCTCGACCTCGAACTGCCCGCGCCAGAAGGCGCCCAGCTCGAAGGGATGGTCGACCAGCTCGTCGTAGTCCGCCGCCAGGTAGTGGCGGCCATCGAAGGGCAGCGCCGTGCCGACCTGCCAGCCCTCGGGCAGGCCTTGCACGCTCAGCCGCTGGATTTCGGCCTCGCGGCCCTCGGCACGCAGGCACAGGCTGCTCGGGTTGAAGAAGCCGCGTTCCGCGCTCAGATAGGCCGCTCGCACCGACGTGTCGAAGGCATAGACGCGGTAGCTGAGCTTGAGTGGCTCGCCGGCCAGATTGCCAGCCTGCCAGCGGTTCTTGGAGAGTTGCGTCAGCTCGATCGTGCGGCCGCCCTGCTCGGCCCGCAGGCCGCTCAGGTGGCGCGAGAACTCGCGCACCAGATAGCTGCCAGGTATCCAGACCGGCAGGCTGAACAGCTGCTGCGCGGCCGGTGCAGCGAGCCGGATTTCGACCTGGAAATGGTGGCTGCCGACATCCTCGATCGAGATCAGGAAGTCGACCATGCTCAGACCCCGGCCGCCGCGATGAAGCAGCACAGGGCCGCCACCATGCTGAGCCGGAAACGCAGCGTCAACCAGCTGCCCGCGCCGAGCGCCGGGTAGGTGCGCCGGTCCACCAGATAGCAGACGATCAGCATCACGCCGTGCACCACGAGGCCGGCATAGGCCGGCATCAGCGTGGCGATGGCGGCAACCAAAGAGGGCACGACACCCCAGACAAAGGGTTGCGGCGAGGGAATGCTTTGTCGGAAGCCCAGGCCCCAATGGATGCCTCCGAGGAAGGAAACCACGGTGCCGGCATAGATCGACAGCCCCAGCGTTGCATAGGTGTGGGCGTCGTCGTTGTAACCCAGCAGCAGCCAGACCAGCAGCATGCCCAGCACGAAGGGCACGAGCCCCAGATTACCCAAGCGGGTAGCGATCGGATTCATTGGCAGCGGAGCACTCATCGCTAGGGCCTGGAATGACTATTTGGCTGCGGCCTGCAGGCGACGCTCAAGCTGCTCGGCGTTGATCGCGCCAGGCACACGGATGCCGTCCTCGAACAGGATGGCCGGTGTCGCGCTCACATGGTACTTGCGGGCAAAGGCCTGGTTGCGCTCGATGGCCGAGTCGTCGCAGGAGCCGGCCGCAACGCGGGGCGGCGCCGTGCCATCGAGCATCCAGTTGCGCCACACGGTGGTGGAATCCTTGGCGCACCAGATGGCGCGCGATTTGTCCGGCGAATCACCGCCCAGGATGGCCACAACGAAGGTGTACACGGTCACGTCCTTCACGTCCTGCAGGGAGCGCTCCAGGCGCTTGCAGTAACCGCAGTTCGGGTCGGCGAACACGGCGATGCGCCGCTTGCCATTGCCGTTCTTCCAGACGATGGCGTCCTTCAGGGGCAGGATCGAGAAGTCGATCTGGTTGAGCTTGGCGATGCGGTCCTCGGTCACATTGCGGCGGGACTTCAGGTCGATCATCTCGCCTTCGATCAGGAACAGACCGGCACCATCGGTGTAACGGATTTCATTGCCATGCCGCACCTCCCACAGCCCCTGCATCGGCGATGGTCGCACCTCATCGGGCTTGGGAAAATTGGGCACCTTCTCGCTCAGGCTCTTGCGGATCACGGCTTCGTTGGCAAGGGCGCCCAAGGACAGCAAGGCCAACGCGGCCAGCCACAGACTCTTCTTCAACATGATGGATGCAGATCCTGGATATGGGAGTGATTGGGTGCGCGGCCTTCAGCGGCCGAGCGCCTGGCCGGCCAAGAGCTTCTTCAGCGGCGACAGGCGGTTGAGCAGGGACAGGCCTTCGTTGCGCAGCTGGCGCAGGGCCGGCGCCTCACTGGCGAAAAGACGTTGCAGGCCATTGGTCATGTAGCCCATGGCCAGCGTGGGCAGGAGGCGTTCGCGCGCATAGCGGCGCAGGAGGCGAGCATCGCCGAGCATGCGCCAGCTCTCGCGCTGGGCCAGCACGCGGGCCAGACAGGCCACATCGGCCAGGCCCAGGTTGAGGCCCTGACCGGCCAGCGGATGGACCAGATGGGCCGCATCGCCCAGCAGCACCCAGCCTTCGCCGCTGACCTCGGAGGCCTGCGCCAGGTTGAGCGGCCAAGCGGCGCGCGGGCTTGCCAGGCGCAAGCTGCCGGCCGCTTCACCACTGGCTTCGTTCAACGCGGCTTCAAAGTCGGCCTCGTCCATGGCGAGCAGCTCGGCGGCACGCTCGGGAGCGACCGACCACACGAGGCCGAAGCTGTGCTCCGGCTCAGGCCGGTCAAAGGGCAGGAGCGCCAGCACTTCGGGCGAACGGAACCATTGATGGGCAATACCCTGATGCGGGCGGTTCGACACCAGCCGCGCTGCCACGCCATGCTGGGCATAGGGCTTGAGATCGAATTGCACGCCGCGTGCCGCTCGGGCGGCGGATTGGCGGCCTTCGCAGATGGCCTCCAGCTCGGCCGGCACCTGCTGCCTGACGCGTTGAACATGTGGGGAGAAACGCACGGCGTCTGCCAGTTGCTGGTCCAGGGCGGCCGCGTCAACGATGAAGGCCAGCTCGGAACGACCTTGCTGCCAGGCCGAGAAGTCCAGTTGCGCGCCTGCCTGGTCGCCGCGGATGCACATGTCGAAGACCGGCGTGCGGGCGTCCGTGGGCAGCGAATCCCAGACCTTGATTTGCTTCAGGAGCGCCACCGCCTCGGCGTTCAGGGCATAGGTGCGCACATCGTCCGCGCGCGCCGTTGCTTCATCAGCGCCCAGCAGCGCGACGCGCAAGCCCTGGGCGGCCAGGGCCAGGGCCAGGCTGCGGCCCACCGCACCCTCTCCCCGAACCAAAACCTCGTGAGCTTGCTTGCTTTGCATGGTCGCCATTGTAGGCAGGCGGGGAAACCCGGCCCGGGCGGCTAAAATCGCGGGCTGCACGCAGCTGCTGCGTCCCCTGAACGACCCAAAATCGGCCGTCTCGACCACCGCCCGGTCACGACCGAGCCATCCAGAAAGCCCTGCCATGAGCCTCAAATGCGGCATCGTGGGCCTGCCCAACGTCGGCAAGTCCACTCTCTTCAACGCCCTGACAAAGGCCGGCATCGCCGCCGAGAACTACCCGTTCTGCACGATCGAGCCCAATGTCGGCGTGGTCGAGCTGCCCGACCCGCGTCTGCAGGCGCTGGCCGAGGTCGTCAAGCCTGAGCGCATCCTGCCGGCCATCGTCGAATTCGTGGACATCGCCGGCCTGGTGGCGGGCGCCTCCAAGGGTGAGGGCCTGGGCAACCAGTTCCTCTCGCACATCCGCGAGACCGACGCCATCGTCAACGTCGTGCGCTGCTTCGAAGACCCGAACGTCATCCACGTCAACGGCAAGGTCGACCCGATCTCCGACATCGAAGTGATCCAGACCGAGCTGTGCCTGGCCGACCTCGGCACCGTCGAGAAGAGCCTGCACCGCTACAACAAGGTGGCCCGCGCCGGCGACAAGGACGCCATCGCCCTCGTGAAGGTGCTGGAGAAATGCCAGGCGGCCCTGGACCAGGCCAAGCCGGTGCGCACCCTCGACTTCAGCAAGGAAGAGCTGACCATCCTGAAGCCGCTGTGCCTGATCACGGCCAAGCCGGCGATGTTTGTCGGCAACGTGTCGGAAACCGGCTTCGAGAACAACCCCTTCCTGGACCGCCTGAAGGAATACGCCGCCGCCCAGAACGGCCCGGTGGTGGCCATCTGTGCCAAGACCGAAGCCGAGCTGTCGGAAATGGAGGACGAAGACCGCGCCATGTTCCTGGCCGAGATGGGCCAGGACGAGCCGGGCCTGAACCGCCTGATCCGCGCCGCCTTCAAGCTGCTGGGCCTGCAAACCTACTTCACCGCCGGCGTGAAGGAAGTGCGCGCCTGGACCATCCACATCGGCGACACCGCACCGCAGGCGGCCGGCGTGATCCACACGGACTTCGAGCGTGGCTTCATCCGCGCGCAGACCATTGCCTTCGAGGACTTCATCCAGTTCAAGGGCGAAGCCGGCGCCAAAGACGCTGGCAAGATGCGGGCCGAAGGCAAGGAATATGTGGTCAAGGACGGCGACGTCCTGAACTTCCTGTTCAACGTCTGAGCGAACAAAGCCTCGTTCACCCCTGGAAAGCCGGCTTCGCGCCGGCTTTTCTTGTGTAGGCTTGGACGCAGCACAGACTCACAGCCTCGCTGAACTTTCGATGCCTCTGCGCAAGATGCTGATCCGCGACTTCGCCCGCATGCTGGGCGTGGCCGTGGCCTATGCCATCGTCGCGTTGGCGGCGATGCAGCTGGCAATCCCGCCCGACTACGCAGCGCCGCTCTACCCTTCGGCGGGCCTCGCGCTGGCAGCCGTCCTGGGCTGGGGCAGGCGCATGCTGCCCGGAGTGGCCTTGGGCGCGTTTGCCGCCAATGTGCTGCTCAGCCTTGACCGCGGCCTGCCCTCGCTGCTGGCGCCGACGCTGATCGGCCTGGGCGCCATGCTGCAGGCTGGCGCTGGCGGCTGGGCGATACGCCGCTGGGTGTCGCAGCCGCTTGTGCTGTCCGAACCGCAGGATCTCGCCCGCTTCTACGGGCTGGGCCTGCTGTCCTGCCTGATCAGCCCGACGGTCGGCAGTGGCGCCCTGCTGCTGATCGGTGCAATCGAAAAGCACCAATGGCTGCACACCTGGGCGTCCTGGTGGGTGGGCGACACCCTGGGCCTCCTGATCGCCGCGCCAATGGCCCTGACCGTGCTGGGCCAGCCGCGCAAGGCCTGGCGGCCGCGCCGCCTGAGCGTGGGCCTGCCAATGCTCTTGAGCACCCTGCTGCTGGCTGCCGCCACCGTGCGCGTGCTGGACTGGGACGCGCAGCGAGGGCGCAGCCTGTTCGAGCGCGAGGCCGTGAATGCCTCCAATTCGCTGGAAGCCCGGCTGCGCGAACCGCTGCTGGCCCTGGAAGCCGCGCGCGGCCTGATGACCGTGGCGCCACGTCAAAGTCGCCAGGACTTTGAGCGCGGCACGCAAGGATTCCTCGGCAACGGCCCCTTGCTTGCGATGGGCTTGGCTCAACGAGTGCCGCGCACTGCGCTCGCCGCCTTTGAGCGTGAAGCACTGGCCGACGGCCTGGAGGGTTTCAAGGCCATTGACCGCGACCGTCCTGGCGACCTCCTGCCTCCCGCCAACGAGGACATGCTGGCGATCCGACTGATCGAGCCGCTGGCGCGCAACCGCGGCGCCCTGGGCGTCAATATCCGGTCGATACCGGGGCCGCGGCTGGCATTGGCCCGTGCCGAGGCCAGTGGCCTGGCCAGCGCCACGGCCGGCTTCCAGCTCTCGCAGGACAAGGAAAAGAGCACCGGCATCGTTGTCTACCAGGCGCTCTATGAAGGCCCGGTCAACAGCGCGGCCGAGCGCAGCGCCGCCTTGCGCGGCGTCGTCTTCGTGACCCTGCGGCCCGACCAGGTGCTGCAGGCCCTGCCGCCGCTGCCCGACTATCTGCGCCTGTGCCTGCTGGACACCGATCCGCTGGCGCCGCGCCGGCTGCTGGCCGGGCCGGCCGACTGCGAGCAGCTCACGCCGGCCATGCACCAGACGCAGCGCTTGATGAGCTTTGGCGGCCGCCAATGGCAGATCATCGCTTTCGCGCCGCATGGCCTGCCCATCGTGGGCGGCGGCAGTGGCCTGCCCTTCGCCCTGGTGGGCCTGGTCTGCACGGCGCTCCTGGGCCTCTTGCTGCTGACCGTCACGGGCCGGGCCCGCCGCATCGAAGACCTGGTGCGTGCGCGCACCTCCGAGCTCAAGCGCGAAGTGCTTCAGCGCCAGCAGGCCGCTGCCGCGCTGCTGGAGAGCGAACAGCGCTTCCGCAACATCTTCGACACCACGCCGATCGGCCTCGTGATCGCAGACAAGCAGGGCATCGCGCTGCAGGCCAACCCGCATTTCTGCCGCCTGGTGGGGTACACGCTCGAGGAGTTGCAGCAGTTGCACACGGTGTCGTTCACCCATGCCGATGATCGCGCCGAAGACCTGCGCCTGGGTCGCCTGGTCTTGCAAGGCAAGTTGGGCATGTACCGGCGGGACAAGCGCTATCTGCACAAGGACGGGCATGAGGTGCATGTGCGGGTCACCGTCTCGGTGCTCGAAGCCAGCGCCGGGGCCGGGCGGCGCCTGGTGGGCGTGGTCGAGGACATCACCGACCAGCTGAAGATGGAAGAACTCGAGCGCGCCCGCGAGGCTGCCGAGGCAGCCAACCGGGCCAAGAACGACTTTCTCTCGCGCATGAGCCATGAGCTGCGCACGCCGCTCAATGCCATGCTCGGCTTCACCCAATTGCTGGAGATGGACCGCGAGCAGCCGCTGAGCCCGCGCCAGCACGGCTGGTCAACGCAGATCCAGCAGGCGGGCTGGCATCTGCTGGAGATGATCGACGACACGCTGGACCTGTCGCGCATCGAATCGGGCGCGCTGCGCCTGGACCCGGCAGCGCAGGACCTCAATCGGCTGCTGGATGAGGCAGTCGCCATGGTGGAAGGCAACGCCGCACAGCGCCACCTGACGCTGGACCGGCAACTGGCCGAAGACGCCCGCCATGTGCATGGCGACGCCACCCGCATCAAGCAAATCCTGATCAATCTGCTGTCAAACGCGGTCAAGTACAACGTCGAGGGCGGCCGGATCGAGATCCGCAGCGAGCTGCAGGCCGGCGGCCGAGTGAGCCTGAGCGTGACCGACAGCGGCATCGGCCTCACGCCCGAGCAAGCGGCCAGCCTGTTCCAGCCTTTCAACCGCCTGGGCCGCGAGCACAGCTCGGTGTCGGGTACCGGCATCGGCCTGGTGATCTGCAAGCGCCTGGCAGAGGCTATGCGCGGCGAGCTGGAGGCCACAAGCCGCGCCGGTCTGGGCAGCCGCTTCACGCTCAGCCTGCCGGTGGCCAGCGCCGCAGTCGCCGCGCCGACCAGCGCCCTGGACCATGCCGCCGCCAGCCACTATCACCAGCAGCGCCGGCTGATCTACATCGAGGACAACCCGGCCAATGCCGAGGTGATGCGCGGCATCCTGGCCCAGCGGCCGCAGATCAGCTGGGAGCTCTGCGTCGACGGCCAGAGCGGTCTGGAGACAGTGCTGAGCGTGAAGCCCGACCTGCTGCTGCTGGACCTGCAACTGCCTGACATCCATGGCCTGGAGCTCATGCAACGCCTGCGCGCGGCCGGCGCCACGATGCCGGTCGTGGTGCTCTCCGCCAACGCCCTGCCCGAGCAGATCGAGGCCTGCAAGGCGGCCGGCGCGGCCGACTACATGACCAAGCCGGTCGACGTGCACGCGCTGCTCGCCCTGCTCGACAAGCTGCTGAGCGGCCCGGCGCTTGCTTCACAATAGAGCCTCTCCCGGCCACCATCATCACGACAGGACATGAGCTCGTCTACCGAACTGACCACTCAAGCCTCGCGCGCCGTAGCCACCGTCTCGGCCGCTGAATCCGGCTTCTCCGGCGCCAGCGGCGCCGCCCGGCAATTCCTGACCTTCCGCATCGATGCCGAGGAATACGGCATCGACATCCTGAAGGTGCAGGAAATCCGCTCCTACGAGCCGCCCACCCGGGTGGCCAATGCGCCCGAGTTCGTCAAGGGCGTGGTCAATCTGCGGGGCGTCATCGTGCCCATCGTCGACCTGCGCATCCGATTGGGGCAAAAGGCCGAGTACACGCCGTTTACAGTCGTAATCGTCCTCAACGTGATCGGCCGCGTGGTCGGCATCGTGGTCGACTCGGTCTCCGACGTGCTGGAGCTGCAGCCCGACGAGATCAAGGAGCCGCCCCAGGTTGGCGCCGCCATCGACACGCGCTTCATTACGGGCCTGGGCAAGATTGGCGAGCGCATGCTGATCCTGATGGACATCGAAAGCATGGTCGGCAGCCCGGAATTCGGCCTGGTCGACTAGTTTTTGGCGGGCTTGGCGCCGGCGACATGCCCTGCCAGCGCCGGCTTTAGCACTCACCTCGGAAGAGTGCTAATATTTGCGAATCCCAGTGCCATGACTCTCATGAGGAGGCCCTTCAGATGACCGCAAATCAAGCCATCACCGTCCGCGACCCCTGGGCATTGCTGCCCTCGCTGGGCAATCTCGATGCCTATATCACCGCCGTCAACCGCATCCCGCTGCTGACGCCGGAAGAAGAATCCCGCTTTGCCCGCAATCTGCGCGAACGGGGCGACCTGGAATCGGCCGGGAAGCTGGTGCTGTCGCATCTGCGCCTGGTGGTTTCCATCTCCCGACAGTACATGGGCTACGGCCTGCCGCATGGCGACCTGATCCAGGAAGGCAATGTCGGCCTGATGAAGGCAGTCAAGCGCTTCGATCCTGAGCAAGGCGTGCGCCTGGTCAGCTACGCGATGCACTGGATCAAGGCCGAGATCCACGAATACATCCTGCGCAACTGGCGCATGGTCAAGGTCGCCACGACCAAGGCTCAGCGCAAGCTCTTCTTCAACCTGCGCTCGATGAAGCACAGCATGAAGGAAGTTTCGGAGCAGACCCACCGCAACACGCTGAGCGAAGCCGAGATCGAGCAGGTCGCGAGCACGCTCAAGGTCAAGCGCGAGGAAGTGCTGGAGATGGAAACGCGCCTATCCGGCGGCGACGTCGCCCTGGAGCCGCAGACCGACGACGACGGCGAGGCCTTCGCGCCCATCGCCTACCTGGCTGACGACAGCCAGGAACCGACCCGTGTGATCGAAGCCAGGGCCCGCGATGCCCTGGCCGGCGACGGCATCACCCGTGCACTGGCCGTACTCGACGAGCGCAGCCGTCGCATCGTCGAAGAGCGCTGGCTGAAGGTGAACGACGACTCGAGCGGCGGCATGACGCTGCATGAGCTCGCCGCCGAATACGGCGTCAGCGCCGAGCGGATCCGCCAGATCGAGGCGGCCGCCATGAAGAAGATGCGCAAGGCGCTGGCTGAACCAGCCTGAGCCCACTTTTACCAAGCGGCGCCCCAGGATCCGGCTTTGCCGGGACTAGGGGCGTGCCCCCTTGAGGGGACCGGCGCAGCCGGTACAGGGGTGGGTCACTTTTCTGCCAACAGGATCTTCAAGTCATCAGTGAGCGCCTGCGCGCCCGAGCCGTAGCGGGAGAACACGCGCACGCGCCCTGCGGTGTCGAAGATGAAGCTGGCGGCCGTGTGGTCCATCGTGTAGGTGCCCTCCTGCTTGCCGGGCACCTTGGCGAAGTAGACCTTGAAGTTCTTCGCCGCTTCCTTGATTTGATCCGGGCTGCCGCGCAGCGCCACGAAGCTCGGGTCGAAGCTGGCCAGATAGGCGCGCAGCAGCTCGGGCGTGTCTCGCTCCGGGTCGACGGTCACGAAGATGCCCTGCACCCGCTCGCCATCGGTGCCCAACGCCTTCTTGACCTGGGCCAGCTCGGCCATGGTCGTGGGGCAGACGTCCGGGCACTGGGTGTAGCCGAAGAAGATCACCAGCACCTTGCCCTTGAAGTCGCCGAGCGAGCGCTCGCGGCCGTCCACGTCGGGCAGCTTCAGGTCTTGCGCATAGTCGGCGCCGGTCAGGTCCACGCCCTGAAAGGCGTTCTTGGCAGGCCCGCGTTCACACGCGGCCAGACCCAGGGCAGCTGCGGCCGCCAGGGCCAGGATCAATCGACGCTTGGCATGCATGGGGTGTGGCTCAGCTTATCCAGGGTTGAACATAGTGGTCGACCAGCAAGGCCGCGAACAGCAGCGACAGATGCCAGATCGAGAACAGAAAGGTCTGGCGCGCCAGCTGGTCGGAATACTGCTTCCACAGGCGCCAGGCATAGTGGCAGAAACGCAGGCCCAGCACGATGGCCGCGACCAGGTAGATCCAGCCGCTCATGCCGGTCAGGAAGGGCAGCAGCGTCGCGGCCAGCAGGATCCAGGTGTAGAGCACGATCTGCAGCCGCGTGAACTCGCCGCCATGTGTGACCGGCAGCATCGGCAGGCCGGCCTTGCGGTAGTCCTCGGTGCGGTACAGGGCCAGCGCCCAGAAATGCGGCGGCGTCCACAGGAAGATGATCAGGCACATCAGCATGGCCTCGGAACCGACATCACCCCGCATCGCGGCCCAGCCCAGCACCGGTGGCATGGCCCCCGAGGCACCGCCGATCACGATGTTCTGCGGCGTCATGGGCTTCAGGATCACGGTGTAGATCACCGCATAGCCGACGAAGGTGGCAAAGGTCAGCCACATGGTCAGCGGATTGACCCAGAACCAGAGCATGGCCGAGCCGACGGCGCAGAGCAGGGCCGAGAAGGTCAGCGTCTGCGCGCGGCTCAGCTCACCCTTGGCAGTGGCGCGCCAGGCGGTGCGCTTCATCTTGGCATCGATCTGCTGCTCGATCAGGCAGTTGAAGGCAGCGGCAGCGCCGGCCACCAGCCAGATCCCGGCGGTGGCGGCCAGGGCCGTCAGCCATTCGCGGCCTTCGGGCAGGCCGGGCACGGCCAGCGCCATGCCAATGACGGCGCAGAACACGATCAGTTGAACGACGCGCGGCTTGGTCAGCTGGTAGTACTGCTGCCAGCGCGAGCTGGTGACCGGAGCGGCAGCGGAGGTCGAGGTGGACGACATAGGGCGTGAGTCTATTGTTTTGTGCGCATCAAAAGCACGCTCAGCAAGGAGAGCAGCAGCGCGGCACCGCCGGTGTGCATCAGGGCGGCGGCAATCGGCCAGTCCAGCACGACATTGGACAGGCCGGTGGCGATCTGCAAGGCCAGCACCAGGCCGAGGCGACGCGACCAACGCGCCTGCCCGGCGACGGCGAGGCGCCAGATCAAGGCCAGCAAAGCGAGCGTCAGGACCAACGCACCGATGCGGTGGCTGAGGTGGATGGCGGTCAGCGCCTCGAAGGGCAGCCAGCCGCCGTCAGCACCGACGCCCAGATGGCGCCAAAGCGTGAAACCCGCCGAGAAGTCGGTCGCCGGCCACCAATTGCCGGCCCGGCAGCTGGGGAAATCATTGCAGGCCAGCACCGCGTAATTGGTGCTCACCCAGCCGCCCAACGCCACCTGCACCACCGTCAAGAACCAGGCGGCGATCAGCCCGCGGCGCAGGCCGGCGCTCAAGGTGACCTGCTTCGGCGCATACAGCTGCGCTTGCGCGGCAAGCAGCACCAGCAGGCCCAGGCCGAACAGCAGATGCAAGGTGACGATGGCCGGGAACAGCTTCATCGTCACCGTCAAAGCGCCAAAACCACCCTGCACCAGCACCCAGGCCAACGTGAGCGTTGCCCACCACGGCGCCGAGGGCGGCAGCTCGAACTTCTTGCGGCCACGCCAGCTGAAGATGGTCAGAAGGACGATAAGGAAGCCGACGCCGCTCGCCAGGTAGCGATGCACCATCTCGACCCAGGCCTTGCCATGCGTGACCGGGCCGGTGGGTTGAGCCGTTTGCGCGATGTTGATGTGCTCTTGGGCGCCCAGCGGGCTCGCGTGGCCGTAGCAGCCCGGCCAGTCCGGGCAGCCCAGGCCGGAGTCGCTCAGCCGCGTGAAGGCGCCGAACACGACCAGGTCGAAGGTCAGGAACAGCGTCAGCAAGGCCAGGCCATGCAACCAGCCGCGCGAGCCGAAGGCCACGCCGCGCTGGCGCCGCCACAGCCACAGCAGCGGCAGGCCGCCCAGCAGGGCGCCGACGAGGAGCAGCTTCAAGAGAGGAGAGAGATCGAAACCGGACATGCTTGTGCTTCAGCGCCGGCTCAACGCCCTGGCTTGTCCCAACCCGCGTTGGCCTTCATCAGCCGATCCAGGTCCTTCTTGATCTTGCTCGGGTCCGGATCGACCGGCTCGCGCAGCATCCACCGCCCCACGGGGTCGATGATGTAAATGTGGTCCTGCAGCTTCGCTCCAGCCGCTGGCTTCAGCCAGGCTTCCAGCTCGGTGCGGGGCACACGCAACGTCTGCACTGGGATGCCCTTGCTGACGGCCTCCTGCAGCTCGGGGCGCAGCGGTTCGTCGTCAGGGATCAGCCAGAGCTTGTCGAGCTTGTCGCGCTCCTTGCCGAGCATCTCGCGCAACTGGCGCTGCATGAAGAGCTGGTTCTCGCAGGCCTTGTCGCAGGCTGCGGGCTGCACCACGGTCAGCAGCCACTGGCCCTTGAGGCTGGCCACACTCACCGGCTGGCCAGCGAGGTCGCGAAGGCTCAGGGATTCAGGGATGTCGACCGTCGGCACGATCAGGTCACCATAGGCCTTGCCGCTCAGGCCCATCACGTAGAAGCTGTAGTACGAGGCCAGCACCGGCATCGCGCAGATCAGCACGACGCCAAGCGCCTGCCAGCGGCCACGGCGCGTCATCGCGGCGCGCTCGCCCGGCAGTGGTGCGCTGTGCACGGTCATGCTCAGTGGCTCGGCGGAGGATTTCTCAGACATGGTGCTGCCGCCGGGGGCGGAGGAGTTGGAACCAGACATAAAGACCCAGGATCAGCGCAGCGAGCGCAAACCATTGAAAGGCGTAACCGTAGTGCTTGGACAGGCCCAGGTCGGGCGTTGGCCAGTCGCGCGGCAAGTTGTCGTCGGCATTGCTGCCAACGGTCTGCAAGACCGCCAAGGGCAGGATGGGCAGCCCGGTTTCACGAGCATAGGCAGCCGGGTCGAGATTTTGCCGGATCGTGCCGGTACCGGCCTCGCCCAGCTGATAAAGCCTTGTCGGCGCGACCGCCACCCGCCCTTCGAGTTCGACGACGCCGGCCGGCGTAGCAAGCATTGGCGCACGATTGCGCTGCTGTGCATCAAAGCCGACCCAACCGCGCTGCACGAGCACGATCTCCTGCCGACCATCGAGGCGCAGAGGCGTCACCGCATAGAAGCCGGCGCGGCCGTTCATCGGGCGGTTGTCCAGCAGCACGGTGCGATCAGCCAGCCACTCACCACGCAAACGGACGCGGCGATGCACAGGCATCGGTGCCTCAAGCAAGGCAGAGGCAGGCAGCGCTGCGGCCTTCTCGCCGGCTTCCAGGCCTGACTGGATGGCGCGCTTCTCGGCGGCGCGGTCGAGCTGCCACCAGCCCAGGCGACCGGTGAGCGCCACACCAAGAATGGCGGCCACCAACACCACGGCGCGGCGCCTGTCCTTCATTGCTGTCATGTTGGCGGGCCCCCGATGGAATAATCCGCAGCCATGAAATACCTGATCGTGATCGGCCTCATCGCCGTGCTCCTGGCGCTGGCCTCGGCCGGCTTCTTCATGCTCCGCAGAGGGGCCACCCAAGGCCGCGATGTCCGCATGGCTCGCGCGCTGGCACTGCGGGTGGCGGTTTCGGTGGCACTGTTCCTGTTCATCTGGCTTGCGTATCTGATGGGTTGGATCCAGCCAACCGGCGTGCCGCTAGCCAAGTAAGCGGCCAGTGCCTGAATAAAAAAAGCGCCGCTCGATGCGGCGCTTCTTCATTGCAGGCCTTGCGGCCCATTACATCCAGTAGACGACGATGTACAGGCCCAGCCAGACCACGTCCACAAAGTGCCAGTACCAGGCGGCGCCTTCGAAACCGAAGTGCTTGTCCTTGGTGAAGTGGCCCTTTTGCAGGCGCAGCGTGATGAACAGCAGCATCAGCATGCCGACGAACACGTGGAAGCCGTGGAAGCCGGTCAGCAGGAAGAAGGTCGAGCCGAACACGCCGGACGTCAGCTTCAGGTTCAGCTCCGCATAGGCGTGGTGATATTCGTAGCCCTGCAGGCACAGGAAGACGATACCCAGGATCACGGTGGCCCACATCCAGGCGATGGTCTTGCTGCGGTTGCCGGCCAGGATGGCGTGGTGGGCAATCGTCAGGGTCACACCCGAGGTCAGCAGCAGCGCGGTGTTGATCGTCGGGATCGGCCAGGGGCCCATGGTCTGGAAGGCTTCAACCATGCCGGCAGGGGCGGCCGTGCCAGCACCTGCAACGCTCGGCCACAGGGCCTTGAAGTTGGGCCACAGGATGGCGTTGTCCAGGCTGCCCAGCGACGGCACCGAGTGGTTGCGGGCCCAGTACAGCGCACCGAAGAAGGCGCCGAAGAACATCACTTCAGAGAAGATGAACCAGCCCATGCTCCAGCGGAAGGAGAGGTCGATCCGCTCGCTGTACATGCCGCCTTCGCTTTCGCGGATCGCATCACCAAACCACTGCTTGAGCACAAAGGCCCACCACAGCAGACCGAAGATCAGCGAATACATGCCCCAGTCGTGGCCGTTGATCCACTGGCCTGCGCCCAGGATCACGAAGAACAGGCCGATGGCGGCCATGACCGGATGACGCGAGGGTCCGGGCACAAAGTAGTACGGGGCTTTCCCGTGGGTGGTCGCTGCCGACATCTTTCTTCTCCTCGAACTAAAGCTTCAGTAGTTCAATCAAAACTGCAATTTCAGCTGCTTGCGATGCTGCTGCCGATCACCCACTGGACGACCAGCACCAGCATCAGCACAAACAGAATGGCCCCGATCACGCCGGCGATGATCACATGCACCGGGTTCAGCTGAGCCACATCCTTGTCGTAATCGGCGCCACGACGCACGCCGAAGAAGGCCCAGGCAATTGCCTTGACCGTCTGGAAAAACGAGCCGCGCCGTTGCGTGGCCTCCTTCAAATCCTGCGTCACGACTTCGACCCCTTCGCGCCGTTGAGCACCGGAGCCGCTGCCTGCTTCTTGCCCGCCACCTCGAAGAAGGTATAGGACAAGGTGATGGTCTTGACGTCCTTGGGCAGCTTGGGGTCGATGACGAACACCACCGGCCACTGCTTGCCTTCACCGGCCGCCAAGGTGTACTCGTTGAAGCAGAAACATTCCAGCTTGTTGAAGTGGGCCGTGGCCTGCTTCGGCGCGTAGCTGGGAATGGCCTGCGCCGACATCACGCGGTTCTGGACATTCTTGAACTCGTACATCACGGTTGTCAGCTCGCCCGGATGCACTTCCAGGTGGCTGACCGCCGGCTTGAACTCCCAGGGGCCACGCACATTGGCATCGAACTCGATGCTGATCTTGCGGCTGTAGTCGATCTGGGTGTTCTTGATGTCCCGGGCCTTGACCGCGTGCTGGCGCTCGGAGAGCGACAGCACGTTGATGCCCAGCGCCGAACAGATGGCGTTGTAGAGCGGCACCAGCGAGTAGGCGAAACCGAACATCAGCACCGCCACGACGGACAGCTTACCCACCAGCTGCAGATTGGCTCTGCGCAGGGATTCAAGCCAGTTCCGGCGGGGCGTGGAATCGCTCATGTCTGAAGCCGCTCAGAAACCGTACAGCGCGATCTTGGTCACGAAACCAACCGCGAACACTGCGGCCACCGACGCCAGGATCAAAGCCAGGCGACGGTTGGCGCGACGTTGTTCTTGCGTCTGGGCCATGGTGATCAGCCGACGATCTTGGTGGCCGTGCGATCCAGCTTCGGCGGGTTCTCGAAGGTGTGGAACGGGGCCGGCGACGGCACTTCCCATTCCAGGCCTTCAGCCGCTTCCCAGGGACGCTGCGGGGCCTTCTCACCCTTGCCGCGCATCAGCGGGATGGCCACGGCGAAGAAGAAGTAGACCTGCATCAGACCGAAGCCGAATGCGCCCACCGACGCGATCGCATTGAAGTCGGCGAACTGCATCGGATAGTCGGCATAGCGACGCGGCATGCCGGCCAGACCCAGGAAGTGCATCGGGAAGAAGGTGATGTTGAAGAAGATCAGCGAGCCCCAGAAGTGAATCTTGGCACGCGTCTCCGAGATCATCACGCCAGCCCACTTCGGACCCCAGTAGTACACGCCAGCGTACAGCGCATACAGCGAGCCAGCCACCAGCACATAGTGGAAGTGGGCCACCACGTAATAGGTGTCCTGCACCTGGATGTCGATCGGGGCCATGGCCAGGATCAGGCCCGTGAAACCACCCATCGTGAACACGAAGATGAAGCCCACGGCCCACAGCATCGGGGCTTCGAAGGTCATCGAACCGCGCCACATCGTGGCCAGCCAGTTGAAGATCTTCACGCCCGTGGGCACGGCGATCAGCATGGTCGCGTACATGAAGAACAGCTGACCCGTCACCGGCATGCCGGTGGCGAACATGTGGTGGGCCCAGACGATGAAGGACAGGATCGCGATCGACGCGGTCGCATAGACCATCGAGGCGTAGCCGAACAGCTTCTTGCGGGCAAAGGTCGGGACGATCTGGCTGACGATGCCGAAGGCCGGCAAGATCATGATGTAGACCTCGGGGTGGCCGAAGAACCAGAAGATGTGCTGGTACATCACCGGGTCACCACCGCCGGCCGGGCTGAAGAAGCTCGTGCCGAAGTGGCGGTCGGTCAGCGTCATCGTGATGGCGCCGGCGAGCACCGGCATCACGGCGATCAGCAGGTAGGCGGTGATCAGCCAGGTCCAGGCGAACATCGGCATCTTCATCAGCGTCATGCCAGGCGCGCGCATGTTCAGGATGGTGACGATGATGTTGATCGAGCCCATGATGGACGAGGCGCCGAGGATGTGCATCGCGAAGATGCCGGCATCCATCGAAGGGCCCATCTGCAGCGTCAGCGGTGCGTACAGCGTCCAGCCGGCAGCGGGTGCGCCGCCAGGCATGAAGAACGATGCGACCAGCATGATGGCGGCGGGAATCATCAGCCAGAAGCTGAAGTTGTTCATCCGCGCAAAGGCCATGTCGGAGGCGCCGATCTGCAGCGGGATCATCCAGTTCGCGAAGCCCACGAAAGCCGGCATGATCGCGCCGAACACCATGATCAGACCGTGCATGGTCGTGAACTGGTTGAACAGCTCCGGATTGAAGAACTGCAGGCCAGGCTGGAACAGTTCGGCGCGGATGCACAGGGCCAGCACACCGCCGACCATCAGCATCGTGAAGGCGAACAGCAGGTACAGGGTACCGATGTCCTTGTGGTTGGTAGCGAACACCCAACGACGCCAGCCCGTGGGGGCATGATGATCATCGTGATGATCGTGGCCGTGGGCATGAGAGTCGTGACCGTGGGGGTCAAGCACTGCTGACATGTCGATTCCTTAAAGACGTCCGGTGTACTTACTTGCGGGCGGCCGCGACTTCAGCGGGCTGCACGACCTGGCCGGTCTTGTTCGACCAGCTGTTCTTGGTGTACGTGATGACGGCAGCGATCTCGGTGTCGCTCAGCTGCTTCCACGCCGGCATGGCGCCGTTGTTCTGGCCGTTCAGGAGCACGCCGACCTGCTTGAGCTTGTCGTCGCTCAGCACCACCGGCGAGCCGTCCAGAGCCTTGATCGGGCCTGCGCCCTTGCCATCCGGCTTGTGGCAGGCCGCGCAGTTGGCGGCGTAGACCTTCTCGCCGCGGGCCACCAGGGCAGCCAATTCCCAGACCTTGCTCGGATCGTCCGCCTTGGCGGCCATTTCCTTCTTCTTGCCATCGACCCAGGCAGCGTAGTCTTCAGCCGACACCACCTTCACGTGGATGGGCATGTAGGCGTGCTCCTTGCCGCACAGCTCGGCGCACTGGCCGTAGAAGTCGCCGATCTGCTCGGCCTTGAACCAGGTGTCGCGCACGAAGCCCGGAATCGCATCCTGCTTGACGCCGAAGGCCGGCACCATCCAGGCATGGATCACGTCGTTGGCCGTCGTGATGATGCGCACCTTCTTGTTGACCGGCACGACCAGCGGGTTGTCGACCTTCAGAAGGTAGTTGTCGACCTGTTCGGGCTTGCCCGAGTCCGACGCGACGCGCTGGGCGGTGTCCAGCGTGGCCAGGAAGTTGATGCCCTCGCCCTCGCCCTTGAGGTAGTCGTAGCCCCACTTCCACTGGTAGCCGGTGGCCTTGATGGTCAGGTCGGCGTTGGTGGTGTCCTTCATGGCGACGACCACCTTGGTGGCCGGCAAGGCCATCAGGATGACGATCACGAAGGGGACGACGGTCCAGGCGATTTCAACGGCCACGCTTTCGTGGAAGTTGGCGGCCACCGCGCCCTTGCTCTTGCGGTGCTTCCAGATGGAATAGAACATCACACCGAACACAGCCAGGAAAATGGCCACGCAGATGATCAGCATGAAGTTGTGCAGCCACATCTGCTCGGTCGCGATCTTGGTGACCGGCGGGTGCAGATTGAGCTGATTGACGGCCGGGCCGCCCGGCAGGTCGTTTACCGCTTGGCCCGCAAGAGCCGCCTGGACGGCAAGCGTGCTGCCCAGGGCCAGCACCAGCTGACCGATCCGGCGCCCAACTTGATGCACTCGCTCGTTCATCATTTTCATGGTCGTCACTTCAGTTTCAATTTCAAGCCAAGAACGCCGATGCGGCCATGCAAGTTGGCCGCTGCGACATCCGTCGTCTGTGGAGCCTGGGGAGGCTTCTTTGTCTCGTGCTGCACCCTGCTGGAATGGTGCTGGACGTGCCAGGTCTTGACCCTTCCAGCCAGGCGCACATGTGGTCAGCCGCGCATTTTAGCCCAGCGCCATGAGCACAACGTGGTCTTGTGGCCCTTGACATGCCTCAGCGAGGTCCCTGTTTGCGCACCATGGCCCTCATATCGTCCAGCGAAACCGCGGTTTCGGCCGCCAGCCGGGCCCTGGGAACCGGCTTGAAAGCGTGGCCGTAGATCAGTTCGACCCGGGCCCGCAGGAGGCCATCGGCACCGCGCAGGCCTTCGAGCGCCTGCACGAGACGCTGCTTCCAGGCCCGGCCGCGCAGCCCGGCGAATCGACTGGGTGAAACATTGCCCCCCAGTGAGCGCAGGTCCGCCAGCAGGCTCTCGGGGCTGGTCCAGGTCAGCGTCAGGAGCTCCTGATCCATCACCGGGTCGGCAAAACCGGCCTGCACCAGTTCGTCGCCGATGTCGTGCATGTCGATCCAGGGCGGCGCCGGCTCGCCCCAAGCTTGCTGGGCGTAGAGCGGACGCAGCTCGACAAAGCTGTCGGGGCCCAGGCAGGAGAACATCAGGAAGCCATCAACTGCCAGCGAGCGATGCCAGGCCATCAAGAGTGCAGGGAGTTGACTGCTGCCGTGCAGGCACATATTGGCCCACAGCAGTTCGGCGGCGCCGGGCTCGACCAGCTCCGGCCGGACCTGATGAGGCAAATTGCGGCGCAGGAGCTTGTCCATGAAGCCGGCCTGCGGCGCACGGGACTCGTCCAGATCGACCCAGACTTGGCGCGCCTGCGGATAGGCCTGGGCCAGGTCGTCCTGGCTGCCACCGAGCCAGGCAGCCCATTGGATCACGGTGGCAGGTTGCAGCTTGATCACCTGCAGGCGCTCGGCCATCCGGCGCGAGACCTCTCGATTCAGCCAGGGCGCCTCGGCTGCCTTCATGAGGCGGCGGCGCTGCTGCCGCACAGCCACCGGATCTATGCCTACGGTCTTGCCACTCGCTACTTCAGATGGGGGAGAAACCGGAGGCGCTGTCATGGGCCGGAAGTATATTGAGCCGATGCCGGCCGAGCCTCTCGCCCCCAGCAAGCCCTCGGTGTTCGCGCGGCTGCTGGCGCGCTGCCCGGGGCAATGCGCGATCTGTCATGCCTGGTCGCCGACGCGCATCTGCAGCGCCTGCCTGGTGGCTCATGCGCAGATCGCACGGCGGTGTCCGCAATGCGCCATTCGCCTGCCAGACGCCAGCCCTTTGAGCCAATGCGCGCAATGCCAGCGCCATCCGCCGCCACTGGACCTGGCCATCGCCGCGCTGGATTACGCATTCCCCTGGAATCAGCTCCTGCAGCGCTACAAGTTTCATCAGGGCCTGGAGTTGTGCCGTCCATTGCTGGATCGCCTCGACAACGCCCTCGATGAGGCACAGGCCGAGATGCCCGACTGGCTGCTGGCCGTGCCGTTGAGCCAGGACCGCTTGCGCGAGCGCGGCTACAACCAGAGCCACGAGCTGGCACGTACCTTGGCAGCCCGGCGCGGCTTGCGTTGCGATGCCGGCCTGCTCCTGCGCTTGCGTCAGGGCCAGGCTCAGAGCAGCCTGCCTTTGCCTGATCGTGCCGCCAATGTGAAGCACAGCTTCGCCGTCGAGCCCGGACGCCTGCCCGATCTGCGCGGCGCCCATGTGGCACTGCTAGACGACGTAATGACGACAGGCGCCACGCTGTTCGAGCTGGCCCGCGTCGTGCGCCAGGCCGGCGCCGTGCACGTGCAGGCCTGGGTGCTCGCGCGCACGCCGGCACAATGAGGGCATGTTTCATATCGTCCTCGTCCAGCCGGAGATACCACCCAACACCGGCAACGTGATTCGCCTGGCCGCCAACACCGGCTGCAGCCTGCATCTGATCGAGCCCTTGGGTTTTTCGATGGAAGACAAGCTCCTGCAGCGCGCCGGCCTCGACTATCACGAGTACACGGCCGTGCTGCGCCATGCCAGCTGGCGGGCGTTTCTGGATGCCGTGAAGCCGCCCGCGGAACGCATGTTTGCGTTCACCACGCGCGGCGGCCATCGTTTTGCAGAGCAGGCCTGGCAGCCGTGCGACTTCCTGGTCTTCGGCTCGGAAACAGCGGGCCTGCCACCAGCACTGCGTGACAGCTTCCCCCCCGAGCAGCGTGTGCGCCTGCCGATGCGGCCCGACCAGCGCAGCCTGAACCTGAGCAACAGCGTCGCCGTTGCAGTGTTCGAGGCCTGGCGGCAGAACGGCTACGAGGGCGCGGTCTGATCAGCCTGGCCGCGTGTATCGCGTCCAGGCCTTCGCCAGCCACAAGCTCCTCCCGGACCTTGTGCGCGGGCTCAGTGTTCGGATCGGGCCTGTCGGCCCATCAGCACATCAATCGCGTCGAGCACGCTCAAGCGCCCGTCCAGCACCTCGACCACGGCTGCAGTGATAGGCATCTCGACACCGCTGGCCTGCGCGCGGGCCAGCACAGTCGGGGCGCTGTAGACGCCTTCGGCCACATGACCAAGGCGCTGCAGGATCTGCTTCAGGTCCAGACCCTCGGCCAGCATCAGGCCCACCCGGCGGTTGCGCGACAGGTCACCGGTGGCGGTCAGCACCAGGTCGCCCATGCCTGACAGGCCCATGAAGGTCTCGGTGCGCGCCCCCAGGCTTTGACCGAGGCGCAGCATTTCGGCCAGGCCGCGCGTGATCAGCGCCGCGCGGGCATTCAACCCAGGCGCGCGTGAGGCGTCGCCAAGGCGCTCGGCGCGCAGGCGCAGGCCATCGGCAATGCCGACGGCAATCGCCATCACGTTCTTGACGGCGCCACCGACCTCGACGCCGACCGGATCATTGGAGCTGTAGACCCGCATGCGCTCGCCATGGAACGCCTCGACGCCCAGCTGGGCCAGGGCCTCGTCCGCACTGGCCGATACCAGCGCTGTCGGCTGGCCGGCGGCGACTTCCTGCGCAAAGCTGGGGCCTGACAGCACGCCCACTCGCAAGCGCGGCTGCACTTCGCGCGCAATCTCATGGCCCAGCAGCCCGGTGCCCGCCTCAAAGCCCTTGCACAGCCACAGCACCGCCGCGCCATCGGGTAGGCGGGCGAGCATGCTGCGAAGTGCGGCCATCGGTGTGGCAATGATCAGGAGCTCGCCGAAGGCAAGGGCCGCGTCGAAATCACTCGTCAACTGCAAGCCGGCCGGCAGCGGCGCCTCGGGCAAATAACGCGTGTTGCAGCGGCTCGCGCGCATGGCGGAGACGGCCGCCTCCTCACGCGCCCACAGCATCACTTCATGGCGGGCTGCGGCCTGGATGGCCAGTGCCGTGCCCCAGGCGCCAGCACCGAAAACCGTGATCTTCATCGCTCTCTCGCTCAGTCCAAAAACGACAAAAGCGCGCCGCGCGTCAGCGTGGCGCGCTCCAGGGCGCTAGGCCGGGGTCAATCAGTTCAGCGTGGCGTCGGCCGGTGCGGCTTGCTGCTCCTGCTGGGCCAGCATGGCTTGCTGCTGTGCCTCGAACATGGCCTGGAAATTCACTTCCGTCAGCATGACAGGCGGGAAGCCAGCGCGGGTGCTGATGTCGGAAACGATGGCGCGCAGATAGGGGTACAGCATCTGCGGGCAGACGATGCCGATGATGCCTTCCAGCTGCTCTTGCGGCACATTGCGGATCTCGAAGATACCGGCCTGCTTGGCTTCGACCAGGAACAGCGTGCGGTCGCCGACCTTGGTGTTGACCGTGGCGGTCACGCAGACTTCATAGAAGCCTTCGGCAGCGGGTTCGGCCGACAGGGTCAGGTTGATCTCGATATTGGGCTGAGCCTGCTCCAGCAGGATTGCCGGCGAATTCGGCTGCTCCAGCGACAGATCCTTCAGGTAGATACGCTGAATCTGGAACACGGGGGTGTTGTTCTCGTCGGCCATGATGTCTCTCAAGCAAAAGTAAAGCCCGCCGTGACGGTTGGCGGGCAGCAGCAGCGATTATGGCGCAGCCGGCCCAGACGCCCGCCCGGACATGCCCGCTCTTGCAAACCGGGAGTGCGCCCTTAGGGGAGGCGCAGCGCCAGGCTTCAGACCGCCTGCAGCAGAGGCTGCAAGCCACCGCGATGGTCCAGGGCGATCAGCTCGTCGCAGCCGCCCACATGGGTGTCGCCGATGAAAATCTGCGGCACAGTGCGGCGGCCGGTCAGCGCGATCATGCTGTCGCGCTGCGAGGGGTCCAGGTCGACACGGATCTCTTCGATCTGCTCGACGCCTCTTTGCTTCAAGAGGTTCTTGGCCCGCACGCAGTAGGGGCAGACCAGGGTCGTGTACATCTTCACGCGACTCATCGCGAATCCATCCTCAACAACAAATTGGAGCGCTGAAGGCTCAGCCAGCGCTGCGCTCGGTCGGCAGATTGGCTTCGCGCCAGGCTTTCAAGCCCCCGGTCAGCGGCTGGGCTTTTTCATGACCCAGCTTGCGAAGGATGCCAGCTGCGCGGGCGGCGCGTGCGCCGGTCTGGCACATCACCACCACGGGCAAGGCCTTGTTGCTGGGCAGTTGCTTGTGGCCTTCGAGTGTGCTCAGGGGAATGTTGCGGGCGCCGGTGGCGTGACCGGCGGCGAACTCCTCGGGCTCGCAGACATCGATCAGCACCGCCTTCTCGCGATTGATCAGGCGCACCGCTTCAGCGGTGGCAACGCCGCCACCCGCCTTGCTCAGTGAGGGCCACAGCAGCAAGCCGCCAGAAAGCACAGCGGTCAGCAGGAGGTACCAGTGTTCGAGCAGGAAGTTCAAGAGCGATGCCCCATAGCAAAAGGAGCGAGATTATAGGAATCTCGCTCCTCGTCACAAAACTTGCGGGCTGAGCGCAGGGCCGCTCCCAAGCCGGCACGCGCTGGCGAGGTGCTTGGCGGTCACGCCGGCAAGCATCGCCGTCCCCTTGGGGGACCGTTCAAGGTACTCCTTGAACAAGGGGCAAACATCTTCAGGACAGCTTGAAAGTGGAGACCGCTGTCTGCAGGCTGCGAGCCTGCTGCTCCAGGCTCGAAGCCGCGGCAGCAGCCTGCTCGACCAGCGCCGCGTTCTGCTGCGTCATCTGGTCCAGCTCCGTGACCGACTGATTGACCTGGCCGATGCCCTGGCTCTGCTCGGTCGCGGCGGCCGTGATCTCGCCGATGATGTCCGACACCCGCTGCACGCTGGCCACGATCTCGGTCATCGTCGAACCGGCGTCTTCCACCAGGCGGCTGCCAGACTCGACCTTCTCGACGCTGGCGCCGATCAGGCCCTTGATTTCCTTGGCGGCCTCGGCCGAACGCTGGGCCAGCGAGCGAACCTCGCCCGCCACCACCGCGAAGCCGCGGCCCTGTTCGCCAGCACGTGCAGCTTCCACCGCCGCATTCAATGCGAGGATGTTGGTCTGGAAGGCGATGCCATCGATCACGCCGATGATGTCGTTGATCTTCTTGGAGCTGGTATTGATCTCGTTCATCGTCGAGACCACCTGCGAAACCACCTGGCCGCCCTTTTGTGCCACTGCCGCAGCCGAGCCAGCCAACTGATTGGCCTGAGCCGCCGCGTCGGCGCTCTGGCGCACTGTGTCGGTCAGGGTCTGCATATTGCTGGAGGTCTGTTCCAGCGAGCTGGCCTGCTTTTCGGTCCGCACGGAGAGATCTTGATTGCCCACGGCAATCTCACGCGATGCCACGGTCATCGAGTCGGTGCCCGTGCGGACATTGGCCACGATGCCAGCAAGGCCGCGCGACATGTCGCGCACTGCCGCCAGCAGGCTCTGGTCGGCACCGGGTGCCACCACGATATCTTGCGACAGGTCGCCGTCGGCCATGTGACGCATCACATCGCGCGCATATTCCGGCTCGCCGCCCAACTGGCGCCAGACGCCGCCGATCACCAGGAACGAACCCAGACCCAGGCAGACCACCACGACCACGCCGCTGATGACGATGGCCCACAAGCTCGACGAGACGCCGGTCTGCGCCTTGTTGAGACCCTCATCAAAACCTTCGGTGGCACCCTTGCGGACCTTGGCCAACGTGCCCTCGAGCTGCTTGAGCGAGCCCTGCATCTTGGCGATGGCCCCACCCTGGTCGCCCTGCTTCATGCCCATGAACAACTGGGCCGTGTCAACCGAGGCCGCGAAATAGGCTTCGAAGTCCTTCTTGAGCGCGCCAGCGGCTTCCTGCTTGCCATCGATCTTGGTGATCGTGTCCAGGATCTTGCGAAGATTGGCGGCGCGTTCGTTGGCCTCGTCCAGCCGCTTCTTCTCGCCCTCTGCCACAGCGCTCTGGATCGTGGAGCCCAGGGCTTCCAGCTGCGAGGCGAACTGCGTGGTCGAGTCGAGATAGGGGTAGTCCACCGTACCGACCGACGTGATCGCGTCAGAGGTGCGCGAGGAATACAGCAGCACGACGATGATCCCGACGGCGAATATGCCGGCGGCCAGGAAGGGCAGCAGCCAGATCCGGGTCTTCACATTCATCTTTTAGTCTCCATCCAACGAGGGAGCGCAGGGCCCCTGCCCTGCGCTCCTGGTTCTCAGCGACCTGAGTGGCACCTCAATCGACGGTCAACACCACCTTGACGCTACCATCCACCGCCGACTTTTCGATATAGCCTATCGCGTCCGGATTGGCTGCGACAAACTTTTTCACTTCGGCGGAATTGGCCATTTCCTTGGGCGGCGTGCCTTTGCCGCTGAACACGATGCGAGACCAGGCGGCCTTCACCTGCGCGGCCTGCTTGCCCGTCACCTTGCTGTAGAAGTGCTCACGCACCGCTGCGCTTTCGGCCTGGTCGACCGCAGCTGCGGTTGCACCATTGGGCAGCGTGCTGCTCTTGCCCAGGAAGATGCTGGCCACCTGATCGGCGGTCATGCTTGCTGCGGCGTTCTTGGAATTGACGATCACGGCCACCTGGGCCTGGGCTCCGACACCAGCCAGCGCAAAACCAGCCAGGAAAGCCAAACGCTTGAACTTGTTCATGTTTGCCTCCCTTGATCAGAACACCATGTCCACAGCGATGCTGTAGACGTGGACGCGGTCTTTGAAGCTGCTCGGCACGTTGAGGAAGTAGCCGGGGCCGTTCGGGGTGATGCGGTCCACCTGGGCCTTCAGCGCGGTGTTGCGAGCAAAGTCCCAACGCACGCCAGCCGCCAGCGTCTTCTCATCACGCTTCTGGCTTGCCACCACGCCATTCACGTTGGCGCTGAGGAAGTTCAGCTGCGCCTGCGTTGCCGCCGGGTAGCCCGCGGTCGGGATCGTGTTGTTCACATTGCTGTCGATCTGCTTCAGCTGCGACACCGTGGCATAAGGCGTGAACTTGCCATAGCGATGGCCGACCGTGACGTACCAGCCATTGGTATCGGATGCATAGGTATCGGTGCGGCGCTGCGTGTACTCGGCATTCACCAGCCAATTGCCCTCATCCCAGGTGAGGCCGAAGCCAGTGAAGCTGGCTGACTTGCTGTTGGGATCAAGCTCGTTGCCCACCGAAACCACGGACGGAATCGGCACCGAGCGCAGGCCGGCCACCAACGTATTCAGCGAGGCGGAGTGCACGGTCAGCTTGCCCTGCAGGCGACCGACGCGCAGGCTCACGCCACCATCGAGTTCCAGCGTCGCATTGAAGCCGACCAGGCTCTTCATCTCGACCTCGGTGCGCTGCACCATGGACTTGGCCTTGCCGGCGAACAATTGCGCCGTCAGTGAGCCCAAGCCGGTATTGGTCTGGTAGATCACGTCTGCGCCGTCGAAGCGGCTGATCGGCACCTGGCCGTAGACATCGTGAGGTGGGCGCAGCCAGGTGTTCGCATAGCCCACATCACGGAAATCGGACACCGCAAAGAACGGGCCGCCCATGCGGCCCACGCGGAAGGACAGCGAAGGCGCTGCCTGCATCTTGACGAAGGCCCATTCGACCTCCGGATTGAAATTGCCGTCGCCATTCTGCTTGGACAGCAGCTGCACTGTGCCCGAGAAGGTGGAATTGGCCTTGGCCGTCAGCTGCACGCCGAGTTTGCTATCGACCTCACCGCTCCAGCGCTCGCTGGCGCCGCGGTTCTGCCCAAAGATGGCGTATTGAGCGACGCTGCTGTTGGTGCCCGTTGCGCCCAGGGTCGCGAAACCCGAGACCGTCACCGCGCTGTCACTTTGCGCCTGAGCGCCTACGCAGGCCAAAGCGGCCAATGCCAGGGGCGCCCAACGCCACTTGCTGTTCTTCTGCATGCTCCGTCTCCTGCTTAATAAACCAGAACAAGTACGGCGGCTGACGCACCAGTGCGCGAGTGCCGCCCGAAATTGATACTAGGACGATCTGCTCACTTCAGTTTGCGATTCGTCATTTCACGACAGATTTGTGGATTGCCGGCAACGGGAAATGGGAATAGTCCACGCTCTGTGCATCGATAGAATCCGCCCCAGCCCGAATCGGGCGGCCTCCCCTCGTGACCGACATGTACAAGCTCGTGCTCATTCGCCACGGCGAATCGACCTGGAACCTCGAAAACCGCTTCACCGGCTGGACCGATGTAGACCTGACCCCCACTGGCGTCGAACAGGCCAAGCAGGCCGGCCGCCTGCTGAAGGAAGCGGGCCTGGATTTCGATGTCACCTACACCTCGGTGCTCAAGCGCGCCGTCTGGACGCTGTGGCACTGCCTGGACCAGATGGAGCGCACCTGGCTGCCGGTGATCCATGAATGGCGCCTCAACGAGCGCCACTACGGCAGCTTGCAAGGCCTCAACAAGGCCGACATGGCCAAGCAGTACGGTGACGAGCAGGTGCTGATCTGGCGCCGCAGCTACGACACGCCTCCGCCGGCGCTGGAAGCCAGCGACCCGCGCAGCGAGCGGGGTGATCTGCGCTATGCAGGCCTTGCGCCCGAGCAGATTCCGCTGACCGAATGCCTGAAGGACACCGTGGCCCGCGTGCTGCCGGCCTGGAACGAAGTTTTCGCACCCGCCATCAAGAGCGGCCAGCGCGTGCTGATCGCGGCCCACGGCAACAGCATCCGCGCCCTGGTGAAGTACCTGGACGGCATCGCCGACGACGCCATCGTCGGCGTCAACATCCCCAACGGCATTCCGCTGGTCTACGAGCTGGATGCAGACCTGAAGCCGATCAAGAGCTACTACCTGGGCGACGCAGAGGCCGCAGCCAAGGCCGCCGCCGCGGTGGCAAATCAGGGCAAGGCCTGAGGCACGGGGCGCAGCGAGGCTGCTCGACCATGCCCCGCTTCGCCGCCAACCTGAGTCTGCTCTACACCGAGCTGCCCTTTCTGCAGCGCTTTGCTGCTGCGGCAGCGGACGGCTTCACGGCCGTCGAGTACCTCTTCCCCTACGACCATCCGGCCGGGCAACTCTCTTTGCTGCTGCAAGAGCACGGCCTGCGGCAGGTGCTCTTCAATGCACCGCCCGGCGACTGGGCGGCCGGCGAGCGCGGATTCACCTGCCTGCCTGATCGCGAGCCGGACTTCCGCTCCTCGGTCGAGCGAGCCCTCGCCTATTCAGAGGCGCTGGGCCGGCCACTGGTCCACCTCATGTCGGGCCTGCTGCCCACGGGCATGAGCCGGGAACAATTGAATGGCCTGGTGGTAGCGCGTCTGGCCTGGGCCGCGGAGCGCGCCAGCGCTGCCGGCATCATCCTGACGGTGGAGCCTATCAACGAGCGCGACATGCCGGGCTATTTCCTGAACCGTCAGGACCATGCGCTGGGCCTGATCGAGGCCGTGGGCTCGCCCCACTTGAAGCTGCAGTTCGACGCGTACCACTGCCAGGTCGTCGAGGGCGACGTGAGCAGCAAGCTGCGCCGTGCTTTCGAGCGCGGCGTTCTCGGCCATGTGCAGGTAGCGGGCGCGCCGTTGCGCCAGGAGCCAGATGAAGGCGAGCTGCGCGTCGAACACCTGATGGCCTTGCTGGACGAGCTCGGCTACGCCGGCTTCGTAGGCTGCGAATACCGGCCGCGCGCCGGCACCTCTGCCGGCCTGGGCTGGCTGCGAAGCTGGATGCCGGCGCTGCCCTAGCCGCAGAAACATCCGGCCAGGCGGGAGCAGTCATCCGCCCAGACTCAGCGCGGCTCCGGAGGTCTGAAGGGTGGCTTGGGCGGCTTGGGCGCCGAGGCCGGCTGGGCAGGCTTGAGGGCCTGCTCATGCAGGAACTTGCCGCGCTTGGCCGCCCCCTCCTTGCCAGCCTGGTACTCGGCACTCATTGCGGCGCGACCGAAAGCGTCCGTTGGCTTGGGGCGAGGGCGCGGTGCGGGAGTCTGGGTGCCGTCAATGCGCCCGGCGCCGTTGCCTGCGGCAGCGTTGAACTTCTTCGACAGCCCACCACCGGCGCCAGCAGCATTTGCACCACCGCCGCCACTCTTGCCGCCGCTGCCACCGCTGCCAACGCTTGTTGTCGCAGTGCCGGTGCTGGCACCTGCATTGAACTTCTTGGCCAGACCGGAGCTGCCACCGGTGCTGGTCGAGCCTGAGCCGACCTGGCCTTTCACCGATGTGCCAAAGCCGCTGCCGTTGCCGCCCCCTTGCGCGCCGCGCGCCTGACTGGTGGCATTGACGGACCCGGAACCGCCCGATGCATTGAACTTGCTGGCCAGACCCGAGCTTCGGTTGTTGGCCAGGGAGCCGGAACCGACCTGGTTCTTGACGCTCGCGCCAAAGCTGCCACCGCTGTTGCTGCCGTTGCTGCCCTGGTTTCGATTGGCATTGGAGCCTGCCCAACTGCCCGCACCACCATTGCTGCCGGCCCAGCTGCCGCCGTTGCGACCACCGGGCATCTGCGCGGGCGGCGGCGGGGCCGGCCTGAACGACGGTTGTGGGGGTGGTGGCGGCCGGTAGGCCGGCGGCGGAGGCGGTGGCGGCGGCGGCGGTGGCCGGTATGGAGGTGGCGCACTGCCGCGTCCCTGGGCCCGCGCCTGTGCCACCAGCAGCGGCCACAAGCCGCAGATCACGGCCATGCGGCGACGATTGGCATCATCCATTGACGGCTCCTTTTGCGCCTCAGGCGCCGACGCGGCTCAGGTAATGCCGCAGATTCTTCACATAGCGCTTGGCTTGCGGGGCCTGACAGCCACCGATACCGCTCCACATCTGCGCGAGGTCACGCGTGCCGTACATGCCCGCGTTCTCGACACGCTGGCGCGCAGCGCCGTTGTCGACCATGGAACGAGGGTTGCGGATGGCATCGGCCAGGGTCGTGGCAATGTTCTTCATGTGCTCGAAGCCCATGCGCGCCATGCCATCGGTGGTGCCTGGGATCACGCCGCGCACGAATGCAGTGCGGTAGCCCTCGACCTCGCTGAGCTTGAAGCTGCGGCATTCGTTCGCCAGCAGTTGCGCCTGCGCCACCAGGTAGTTGAAGTTGTAGAGCCCGTTGTCGCCAAGCAGCGAACTGTTGCCGTAGTAGACCGCCTGCATCATGTTGGCGTCCTCGTAGTCGGCTTCGGCAAAGACCGGATGCGAGCTGCTCATGCCACTGCCGTATCCGCCCTTCTCGGCGAGCTTGGCGTATTGGCTGGCCTGCTTGTCATTCCTGGGCAGACCCTCCATGCCGGACTTGTAGGCTTCGCTGAGATAGAAATAGGCCGCCGGGTACTGGAGTTCAGCGGCCCGCCTGAACTGGGCCACCGCGTCTTGCGGCTTCTTGTCCTCGAGCAGCGCTCGCCCAAGCTGAAACTGCAGGCGCCCCGAACGCGGCTCGGCCTTCACAGCCTCGCGGCAGGACTGGACGGCTGCAGCCACGTTCATGTCGTCGTCGCTGACGCCCGGCGCGATACGACCCGGGTCATCCGGGTCGGCCGCCAGCTGGTCGCAGCGCGTGGGGGCAGGGCCGGTTTGACTCGTGCCAGCGAGCAAGTCGGCATGCTCAGGCTGGGCGCCGAACATGGCAACGTCGGTCGAAAGGCGCTTGAGCAGTTCGGCCCGCTGGTCTGCCATGCGCTTGAGTTCGGCGCCCGGCCCGGCCTGGAGCTCGTCAGCCAGGAAGTAGCGCGCTACCAGCTGCGAGATCTGCTCCGGTTCGCGCAGGCCCCGCACCTGACGCGCCACCTCGCTGGCAGCACCTGCCAGCAAGGGTTGGCGCTCGGCGCGCAAGGCTCGCTGCAGCTCGGCCAAGGGGGGCGCCAGGTTCAGCGCACGGCTGTTGCGATTGTCAAAATCACGCACGGAGGCGGCATGCGCCGCGAGATCGGCCAGGTCGGCCCGGGGCGGATGAATGGCTTGGCGCTCTTGCTGGGCGACGCCCGCCGCCAGCTCGGTGATGCGCTTGTTGAGGCTCTCGCGCAGGCCTTGCACGACCGTCGCCGGCAGGCTGCTGCGGCGCAACCTGTCCAGGTGGCCGGTCAGCACCTGCAAGCCGGCACTGCCCTCCGCCGCGGCCACGGCCGCCTGGACTCGCTGTGTCTCGACCGGCACGCCGACGCGCTGCCGCGTCGCCTCGACCTCCTTCTCGAAGGCGGCCAGGTCGCCGAGCACGCTGCCACCATCAGCACTCGCCACCCGGCCCGATGCGATCGAGGTTCGACCGCGCCGGATGGCAGCATCGCCGCGAGCCTTCAGGCCGTCGAGCCGGGCGTAGTCTTCTTCCACGGGACGCAGGGCCGCGAGCTCCTGACGAATGCCTTCCAGCTCGGCGCGCTGCGCCTGCAGGGCCTCCTGCTGGCGCAGCAAGGTGACTTGCATGTGCTCGTTCCAGACCTGCTGGGTCAGCTGCATTTCGGTCGGCGTGAGCGTGCCACCGCGACGGCACTCGGCAAGACTGCTCGCCGCAGCGCGGAAATCGCTCTGGGTCAGCTCGCGGTAGCTCTTGCCGAAGGCTTGCGAGAAGACCGGCTCGGCCACCAGGGAGAGCACGACATCCGAGCCACCCCGGCCAACGGACGCATTGGCGGCCGCCCCGGGCACCGAGGCCACCCAGCGCTTGTACTTCTCGCATGAGGCGGAAGACAGGCTGTCCTTGATGATCTTGCCCAGATTGAACCCTTGCGCCGCAGCCAGGCCCGGCAGGGCAAGTGAGAGGCTCAGCAGCAGCCCTGTGCGCAGCTTGGACATGAACGGAACTCCGGCAATTTGCAATCAGCGTGGCACCGATGCTAGCGGAGGCTCAGTGCACCCAGAACCCCGGGCCCAGACCTGTCCCCGATTGGGCGGACAGGCCGGCAGGATGGATCGCTGTCACCTCGGCGATTCACTCCCGGGGCTGCGATTCGGCCGACTCAGGTGGACAGCTCGGCCGCAAGGGTTTCGCGCACATGCTCGGACAGCGCGCGGCGATCTGCATGGGCGCAGTCGATCGAGCCGAGAATGCGCAGCTCGCAGCCTTGCCCGCGCGCGCTGGCGATGGCCCAAAGGCTTTGCATCAGCGTCATGTCGCCAATGAAGCGCAACGGCGTGCTGAAGCGTTCGCCAGGCCCGTGCCAGCGCAGCAGCAGCGGCTGGATCGGCACTTCGGTGACGATGGCCGCCTGCAGCAGGTTGGCATGAAAAGGCAGGAGCTCCGGGCCCGGGCCCGTCGTGCCCTCGGGAAACACAGCCACGGTGTCGCCCTCTTTCAAGGCCGCCGCAGTCTGGTGCACCACGCGCAGCGCATCGCGCTTGCTGCTGCGCTCGATGAAGAGCGTGCCCGCCGCCTCGACCAGCGCGCCCACCAGCGGCCAATGCTTGATGTCGGCCTTGGAAACGAAACGAGCCTCCGGCATCACCGCATGCACCGCCGCGATGTCCAGCCACGACACATGGTTGGCCAGCACGAGCTTCGGGCCGGGACGCGGCGTGCCGCTGTGCTTCAGCTCGATGCCGAGAATGCGCAAGGTCTTGGCCGACCAGGCCTGGATGGCCGCATGGCGGGCCACCTTGTCCAGGCCCTTGAAGCGCAGGTGCACCATCCAAAGGCCGCTGCCCACATGGGCCAGCAGGCGCAACAGGCGCCAGACGGCAGTCAACATCAGCTCTTCTCGTAGGCGAGGTGGCCCGCCACCAGCGTGTAGCGCACCTGTGCCGGCAGCTCGAACCCGGTGATCGAATAGGCAAACGGCGTGTGCTTGCCCTGGCTCACCAGGCGTTCCGGCGTGACCGACCAGGACGCCTTGGCATCGAACACGCAGATGTCGGCCACGCCACCGGCCACCAGGCGGCCAGCGCTGTCCGCCAGCGACCCGAGGGCCGGTCCCAGCACGCGCACCGGCTCGGCGGTGATCACGGCCAATGCCCTGGACAGCGGCAGGCGCTCGTCCTCGGCCCAGCGCAAGGCCAGGCTCAGGAGCAGCTCCAGGCCCGTGGCGCCCGGTGTGGCCTCGGCAAATGGCAGGTTCTTCTCGTCGGCCGTCACCGGGTTGTGGTCGCTCACCAGCGCGTCGAGCGTGCCGTCGGCCAGGCCGGCGCGCAAGGCATCGCGGTCGCGGCCCTGGCGCAAGGGCGGCGAGAGGCGCAGCGCCGGCTCGAAGAAACCGATGTCCACGTCGCTCAGATGCAGGGAGTTGACCGAGACATCGGCGGTGACAGCCAGGCCTTCGCGCTTGGCAGCACGCACCAGCTCGACACCGGCGGCACTCGAGATGCGGCACAGATGGACGCGCGCGCCGGTGGCACGGATCAGCTCGAAGATCGTGTGCAGAGCGACGGTCTCGGCCGTCACCGGCACGCCGGACAGGCCCAGCCGCGTGGCCACGGCCCCGCTGGCAGCCACGCCACCGCCGAGCCAGGGGTCCAGCGGATGCAGCCAGACCGTGTAGCCGAAGGTGGCCGCGTATTGCAGGGCGCGATGCAGGAACTGTGTGTTCCGGATCGGCACTTCAGCCTGCGAGAAGCCGACACAGCCGGCCTCGGTCAGCTCGGCCATCTCGGTCAGTTGCTCGCCGGCCAGGCCGCGCGTCAGGGCGCCCAGCGGGAACAGCCTGCACAGGCTCAGCTTGCGGGCGCGGAACTTGAGCATTTCCACGAGGCCGGGCTCGTCCAGCGCGGGGTCGGTGTCGGGCGGGCAGACGAGGCTGGTCACGCCGCCGGCGGCTGCGGCATTCAGCTCGCTCTCCAGCATGCCTTCATGCTCGTGGCCCGGCTCGCGCAGGCGCGCAGCGAGGTCCACCAGGCCTGGCGCAACAACCAGGCCGGTCGCGTCGATCACGCGCTCGGCTTCGAAATCCTTCACCTCACCCAGGCCGAGGATGCGGCCGGCGGCAATGGCGACATCGCCCACCTTGTCCAGGCCCGATGCGGGGTCGATAAGGCGACCACCTCTGATCAAGATCTTCATGCTTCGTTCCCAGCCAGGATGCTCATGACGGCCATGCGAACCGCGATACCGAAGGTCACCTGCGGCAGGATCACGCTCTGCGTGCCGTCGGCCACGGCCGAGTCGATCTCGACGCCGCGGTTGATCGGGCCCGGGTGCATCACGATGGCGTCCGGCTTGGCCAGCGCCAGCTTCTCGGGCGTGAGGCCGAAGTTCTTGAAGAACTCGCCGGCGCTGGGCAGCATCGCGCCGTTCATACGTTCGTTCTGCAGGCGCAGCATGATGATCACGTCGGCACCCTTCACGCCTTCGGCCATGTCGTTGCAGACGCGCACGCCCATGTCCTTCAGGTCGCCCGGCACCAGGGTCTTGGGGCCCACTGCGCGGATCTCGGGCACGCCGAGGATGCTCAGCGCATGGATGTCGGAACGGGCCACGCGCGAGTGCACGATGTCGCCGACGATGGCCACCGTCAGGTTGCGGAAGTCCTTCTTGTAGTGGCGGATCGTGTACATGTCGAGCAAGCCCTGCGTCGGATGCGCATGGCGCCCGTCGCCGGCATTCACCACATGCACATGCGGCGCGCAATGCTGGGCAATCAGGTAGGGCGCGCCGCTTTCGCTGTGGCGCACCACGAACATGTCGGCATGCATGGCCGAGAGGTTGGCGACCGTATCCAGCAGCGTCTCGCCCTTGGCGGTGGAGCTGCGCGCGATATCGAGGTTGATCACGTCGGCCGAGAGCCGCTTGGCGGCGATCTCGAAGGTGGTGCGCGTGCGCGTGCTGTTCTCGAAGAACAGGTTGAACACCGACTTGCCGCGCAGCAGCGGCACCTTCTTCACATCACGGTCATTGACCGAGAGGAAGGTGCCGGCGGTGTCGAGGATCTGGTGAATGATGGCCGCGGGCAGGCCTTCGGTGGAGAGCAGATGGATCAGCTCGCCATGCTTGTTCAGCTGCGGGTTTCTTTTACTCAGCACCTGAGCCTCCCTCGGTGACGTCGAATGTGAAGGCGCCCGACTCGGTCTTGGCCAGCCGCAGGCGCTGTGTTGCGGCGAGGGTCACGCGCGCAGCCGAGAACACCGGCTCGATCGGCAACTGGCGGCCGCCGCGGTCCACCAGCACCGCCAGCGTGACGCTGGCCGGGCGGCCGAAGTCGAACAGCTCGTTGATCACCGCCCGCGTGGTGCGGCCGGTATAGAGCACGTCGTCGATCAGCAGGATGTGGCGGCCCTCCACCTCGAAAGGCAGCCGCGTGTGGTCGGCGCTGGCGCTCATGCCCTTGGTGCCGAAGTCGTCGCGGTGCAGCGAGCTGGAGATCACGCCATGGTCGGCGAGACCCAGGTCGGCGGCCAGCCGCTCGGCCAGCCAGGCGCCGCCAGACCAGATGCCCACGAGCGCGGTGTCAGTTTGAAGCAGCTTCTGCACGCCCTTTTTGAGGTCGTCGTAGAGCGCTTCGGCATCAAGAAGCAAGGTCGTCATTGGGGCACCCCCAAGCTTCGCTTGTCCCCGCCAAGCGGGGGTTCGCCCACTTTCGGGCGGCCGTGCAGTGTGCTCATCAGGGATGCTCTCGGAAGTATTGTTCGAGGATCAGGGCCGCGGCAGCAGAGTCCAGGTCCCGGGCGCCCTGGCTCTCCGCTTCGACACTGGTGTAGCGCTCGTCCACTTCAAACACCGGCAGGCGAAAGCGGCCCTTGAGCTGGCGGCCGAAGCGACGCGCGCGCTGGGTGATTTCATGTTCGGCGCCATCGGGATGGAAGGGCACGCCGATGACCAGTGCATCGGGCTGCCATTCCCTCACCAGCTTCTCGATGGCAGTGAACCGGGCGTCGCCCTCCGCGTGAATGCTTTTCAGGGGCTCGGCACGGCCGGTGAAGCGGCTGCCCGTGGCCACGCCGACACGCTTGGTGCCGAAATCGAAAGCCAGCAGGGATTGGGGTGCAACGGTGGCGGTGTCAGCCGTGCTCATGCGTGCCCCGCCTCGGGGCTCAACATGCGCGGGTCGATGCCAAGCAGGCCCAGGGCGCGGGTGTAGCGCTCTTCCACGGGCGTTTCGAAGATGATTTCGGGCGCGGCGTCCACGGTCAGCCAGCCGTTGCGGCCGATCTCTTCTTCCAGCTGACCGGCGGCCCAGCCGCTGTAGCCCAGGGTGATCAGGAGCTTCTTGGGACCGGCGCCATTGGACAGCGCTTCCAGCACGTCGCGGCTGGTGGTCATTTCCAGGCCGCCGGGCACGGCCAGCGTCGCGTTGTAGTGCATGCCCTCTTCGTCCAGCGGCTCGTGCAGCACGAAGCCGCGCTCGGTCTGCACGGGGCCGCCGTAGAACACCGGGCGGATGGCCAGTTCCTCGCGGTCCAGGCTCAGGTCCACCTTGGCGAACAAGTGACCCATGGTCAGCGAAATCGGCTTGTTGATCACCAGGCCCAGGGCGCCCTTTTCGTTGTGCTCGCACATGTAGACAACGCTGCCAGCGAACGCATCGTCCGCCATGCCGGGCATGGCGATCAAAAACTGGTTGGTGAGGTCTATGCGTTCTTGGGCCATGCGCGCCATTTTACGGCCTTCGATTGGTGGACACTGGCGTCCATGAGCAAGCAATTCGACCGCGCCCTCGCCTGGTTCCGCCGCGATCTGCGCCTGGACGACCAGGCCGCCCTGTTCCACGCCCTGAAGTCGGCCGACGCCGTGTTCTGCTGCTTCATCCTCGACACCGACATCCTGGCCGCCCTGCCCCGGGCCGACCGGCGCGTGGTCTTCATCCTCGGCGCGCTGGCCGAGCTGGACCAGCGACTGCGCGAGCGTGGCGGCGCACTGATCGTGCGTCATGGCGCGGCCGCCGATGAAATCCCGCGCCTGGCTGCAGAGTTGCACGTGCAGGCTGTCTTCTGCAACCATGACGACGAACCAGCCGCCTTGATGCGCGATGCACAGGTCGCCGAGAAGCTCGCCAGCTTCGGCGCGCTGCTGAAAACCTCCAAGGACCATGTCATCTTCGAGCGCCGCGAGGTGATGACGGCCGTCGGCGGTCCCTACGGCGTGTTCACGCCCTACAAGAACGCCTGGCTGAAGAAGGTCGAGCCCTTCTATCTGAGCAGCTATCCGGTGGAGCGCTACACGGAGGCGCTTGCCGGCAGCGTTCTGGCACAGGGTGTGCCGAGCCTGTCAGACATCGGCTTCGAACCCGCCGCCCTGCCCGCTTCCCTGGGCATGGGCGCAAGTGGTGCTGAAGCCCTGCTCGAAGACTTCCTGGAGCGCATAGCCCGCTACGACCGTGCCCGCGACTTCCCGGCCATCAAGGGCCCCAGCTACCTGAGCACGCACCTGCGCTTCGGCACGGTGTCGATCCGCCGCCTGGCGCGCCTCGCGCATGAGCGCATGCAGGCGGGCGACCGGGGTGCCGAGGTCTGGCTGTCCGAACTGATCTGGCGCGATTTCTATCACCAGGTGATGCACCACCATCCGCATGCAATGACGGGCGCCTTCCGCCGCGAGTACGACGGCATCCAGTGGGAGCAAGGCCCAGAGGCCGACAGGCTCTTCAAGGCCTGGTGCGACGGCGAGACCGGCTATCCGCTGGTAGACGCCGCGATGAAGCAGCTCAACGAAACCGGCTACCAGCACAACCGCCTGCGCATGGTCACCGCCAGCTTCCTGACCAAGGATCTGGGCATAGCCTGGCGCCGTGGCGAAGCCTACTTCGCCCAGCAATTGCTGGACTTCGACCTCGCCGCCAACAACGGCGGCTGGCAATGGGCGAGCAGCAGCGGCTGCGATGCCCAGCCCTATTTCCGCATCTTCAACCCGGTCAGCCAGAGCGAGAAGTTCGACGCCGAAGGCAAGTTCATCCGCCGCTATCTGCCGCAGCTGGCCGGGCTTTCAGACAAGGCCATCCACGCGCCCTGGCTGGCGGCGCCGCTGGAGCTGCAGGCGGCGGGCGTCGAGCTGGGCGCCAACTACCCCCGGCCCGTCGTCGACCATGCCTTCGCCCGCGAGCGCACGCTGGCGCGCTACGCCGTGGTGAAGAGCCGGGCCCTGCCCTAGACCTTGTAGACCCCGCAGCCGATCAGCAGATCGCCGGGCAGGCCGCACACATAGGAGACCTTGTCGAGCACGGCGCCGGTCACCGGGTGGACCGTCTGGTAGTCGACCCAGCCGCCGCCCTGGTCCACGCGCTCGAAGCCGTCGCGCAGCAGCATCTCCCACTGCAGGCCGCTGACCTCGCGCAGATGCCGCCCCTTCTTGCTCGGGTCGGGGCCGAAGGCCGTGAAGATGCCCTGGCGGTTGAAGACGAAGATGTACATGTCGCGGTCGAAGAATTCGCCCTCGCGGCGCATGAAGCGTTCGGCCGCCGCAGCCAGGCCCTCGCGTCTGACCGCTTCGCAGGCGCGCTCGACGAGCAGGCGCGCCTCGTCAGCAGCTCCCTGGCGCAGCCGTATCTGGCGCACCGCCACGCCCAGTTGCCCGGTTCGCTGCTCGACCTCGCCCGCCGACGAAGCCGACTGCGCCACCAGCTCGAGATTGCGCTGCGCCAGTTCATCCACCGCGGCCACCTGGTCGGCGATGCCCTGCAGTTCGAGGCTGTGGCGCTGGCTGTCCTCGGCAATGCCGCCGATCTGCTCGGTCAGCAGGCGCACGCCGCCCAGCACCTGGCCGAGCGCGTCGCCGAGCCGCTCGATGCGCTGGACGCCGGTCTCGACCTGCTCGGTCGATTGCGCGATCAGCCGCTTCACCTCGGCCGCACTCGCCGCACTGCGCTGGGCCAGGCTGCGCACCTCCGAGGCCACGACCGCGAAGCCGCGGCCCTGCTCGCCGGCCCGCGCCGCCTCGACGGCGGCATTGAGCGCGAGGATGTTGGTCTGGAAGGCAATGCCGTCGATCACCGAAATGATCTCGCTCATCTGCCGCGAGCTGACCTCGATGGTGCGTATCTGCGTCACGGCCTCGTGCATGAGGGCCTCGCCCGACTCCGCCGCCTCGCGCACCTGACGGGCCCCGCCGCGCGCCGCCTGAGCGGTGCTGGCGTTCTCGCGCAGGCCGTCGTTCAGGCGGGCCAGGCGCTGATTGGCGTCGGTCAGTTGCTCGGATTGCCGGCCGGACCGCTCGGCCAGATCGCGCGAACAGGCGGCGAGCGCATCGGCCGCCATGGCCAGGATGCTGGCGTTGTTGCGGATCTGCGCGACGCGGGTGGACAAGGCCAAGCACAGGGCATTGAAGCGCCGCCTGAGCCCATGGCCCGCATCCGCGGCTTCGTCGAGGCTGGCCGAGAGATCGCCGCGTGCTGCGGCATCGAGGCCTCGGGCCAGGTCAGGCCCCGTGCTGGCCGCCGAACCCGGCCACCAGTGCCGCCACGAGCCCGTGCCCGGGGCGGTCTTCGTCTTCTGTTGATTCATGCGCGCTCATGCCGCTCAGCTCGATCGCCGCCCACTTTTGCTGCAGGGCTGTGGCCATCGGTTGTCCCGCCGCGATGCTAAGGGCGCGCTGCCGTGCACCCCATGCGGTCATTCCCGCAAACATGATCTTGATCAAGCATCGGGACCGGTCCAGCGCGCCAGGATTTCACGCCAGCGCAAGGGCCAATCCCGCAGGCCCTCGCGGCGACCCTCGAACACGCTTTGCAGGAAGGCCAGCGTCAGCTCCCGGGTCGCGGCCTTGACCTGCGGATTGAGGGCCACGCCGCCGGTGCCGCTGCGGTCGGTGAAGATGCTGTGCGAACCGCCGGCAAAGACGGCCAGCATCTTGTCCGGCCCGCCACCGGTGGCGTCGAAGACCAGCAGGCGATCACTGGCCGCAGAGCGATAGCCCGGCACCTCGATCACGTCTTCGGTGGCCGTGATGTGCAGGGTCGGAATGCTGATGCCCGCCAGGATGGGCGCAGGCGCGCCTTGCCCGTAGAAGGGCGGCGCCGAGATGATGATGGCGGCCTTGATGCGCCCATCGCGCAAATCGCCCGGTGCGCTCGGTGGCCGCGCGCCAGCCAGCAGCAGCGAGGTCGTGGCGCCGTAGGAATGGCCCGCCACGACGATGCGCTGCGCGTCGATCTGCGCGCCTCGCGGGCTGGCCAGCAACTGGTCCAGCGCGAAGCGCATGTCCTGCACGCGGTTCACGGCTTCGCTTTCCTTGGCGGCATCCTGCAGCCGCCCGATCAGGCCGAAGACGCTGCCGCTCCAGACCTGCCGGTCGCTGCCCACGTGCTGGACATGCAGGCTCGCATAGCCCTGCGAAGCCCAGAAGCGGCCGAGATAGCTGTAGCCCTGGCGCGAGCCGCCCAGGCCATGCGAAAACACCACCAGCGGCACGGCCGTACCTGGGGCCGCGCGCGCCGGCCAGTACAGGCGCACCGGCACGGCGCGCTCGCGCGAGGCATCGCGCCAGTCGAGATCGATGGCCGTGTAGCTTGCAGCCTCGGCCGTGGCGCTGGCCGTGGCGCTGGCCGAGGTGCCGGCCCCGGGCGCCACGTCCTGCGGCGCCTGGGCCTGCAGCGGGCCCGCCAGTGTCAATGCCAACAAGCACCAGGTCCAGGCCCGCATCGCTCAATCTCCGGTTGCTGCCGACGCGGCCGGCGCCGCCTCGGACTTGCGCCAGCGGCTCGGCCGCAGGAACCCGATCACGTCGTCCACATAGGTGAAGACCAGCGGAATCACCAGCAGACTCAGGAAGGTCGAGGTGATCAGGCCGCCGATCACGACGATGGCCATGGGCGATCGGAAGCTCGGGTCGACACCCAGGCCCAGGGCGATGGGCAGCATGCCGGCGCCCATGGCGATGGTCGTCATCACGATGGGGCGAGCACGCTTGCGGCAGGCATCGACGATGGCCTCGAAGCGCGGCAGTCCGTGGTCGCGGCGCGCGATGATCACGTAGTCCACCAGCAGGATCGAGTTCTTGGTCGCGATGCCCATCAGCATGATCAGGCCGATCATTGACGGCATCGACAGCGCCGTCTGCGTCACGAACAAGGCCAGGAAGGCGCCCGGAATCGACAGCACCAGCGCCGCCAGAATCGTCACCGGCTGCACGAAGTCGTGGAACAGCAGCACCAGCACGATGTAGATGCACAGCACGCCGGTCAGCATGGCCAGGCCGAAGCTGGCAAACAGCTCGCCCATGGCCTCGGCATCGCCGACAGTTGTCTGCATCACGCCGGGCGGCAGGTTCTTGATGCTGGGCAGGTGCGTGGCCTTCTGCTCCACCTCGCCCAGCGGCACGCCGTTCAACTCGATCTCGAAGTTGATGTTGCGCAGGCGGTCGTAGCGGTCGATCTGCGCGGGGCCGCTTTCCATCGTCAAGGTGGCGACCTGGCCCAGCGGCACCGGGCCACGGCTGCCCGGCACCGGCAGGCGGGCCAGCAGGTCCAGGTCGGCACGCGCTTCGGCTGGCAGGCGCACGACGATGGGCACCTGGCGCTGCGCCAGGTTCAGCTTGGGCAGCAGCTGGTCGTAGTCGCCGGCGGTGGCCACGCGCAGCGTGTCTGCAATTGCAGCGGCGCTCACGCCCAGGTCGGCAGCACGGGCGAAGTCGGGCCGCACCACCAGCTCGGGCCGGGTCAGGCTCGAGGTGGACGTGACCGCGCCGATGCCAGGAATGCCGCGCAACTCGCGCTCGACGATCTGCGCATGCTCGGCGAGCACGCGGCCATCTTCACCGGCGAGCACAAGCACGTACTTCTCGCTCGAGGCACCGAAGCCGACCTTGATGCGGGCGCCCGGAATCACGTCCAGCGCCTCGCGCAGCTGCGTTTCGATGGCCTGCTTGGACAAGCCCCGGCGCTCACCGCGCGGCGTCAGGTTCAGCGTCAAGGTGGACTTGCGCACCTCGGGGCCACCCGAAACCATGAACGGGTCGCTGCCCGCATTGCCGCCGCCAATGGCCGTGTAGATCAGGGTCACATGCTTGTTGGACTTGACGATCTCATGGGCCTGGCGCGTCAGTGCCTCGGTCTGCTTGAAGGTGGCACCTGGCGGCAAGGTCACCGTGACCTGCGTCTGGGAGAGGTCATCCGGCGGGATGAAGCCGGTGGGCAGGTAGCCGGCCAGCATCATCGAACCGACGGTGAACACCACCGTGGCGATCAGCGTCTTGATGCGGTGCTTCAGGCACCAGCGGGCCCAGCCGGTGTAGATGATCAGCCAGCGCGGTTCGTCGTGGATCTTTTTCGGCGCTTTCAGGATGTAGGCCGCCATCATCGGCGTGAGCATGCGCGCGACCACCAGCGAGAAAAACACGGCAATCGCCGCGGTCCAGCCGAATTGCACGAAGAACTTGCCCGGCACACCGCCCATGAAGGCGGTGGGCAGGAACACGGCGATCAGCGTGAAGGTGGTGGCGATCACGGCCAGGCCGATTTCATCCGCCGCTTCCATCGCCGCCTGGTAGGGCGTCTTGCCCATGGCCAGATGGCGCATGATGTTCTCGATCTCGACGATGGCATCGTCAACCAGCACGCCCACGACCAGCGAGAGCGACAGGAGCGTCACTATGTTCACCGAGAAGCCCATCAGGTACATCAGGGCGAAGGTCGGCAGGATGGACAGCGGCAAGGCGGTGGCAGCCACGATGGTGGCGCGCCAGTCGCGCAGGAACAGCAGCACGACGACCACCGCCAGCGCCGCGCCCTCGTACAGGAGGATCATCGAGCCGTCGTAGTTCTCCTGCACCGGATCGACGAAGTTGAAAGCCTCATCGAACTGGATCTCGGGATGCGCCGTTCGCAGCTCGTCGATGGCCGCCTTCACACCATTGGCCACTTCGATTTCACCGGCGCCCTTGGTGCGCGTGATCTCGAAGCCGACCACCGGCTTCCCGTTCAGCCACGCAGCGGAGCGCTGCTCGGCCACGGTGTCGCTGACCTTGGCGAGCTGGTCCAGGCGGACATGGCGGCCATCGCCGAGCGTGATGTCCATCGCCGCGAGTTCGCTGGCGTTCTGCACCGTGCCGATCGTGCGCACCGATTGCTCGGCACCGCCGATGTCGGCACGACCGCCCGAGGCTTCCTGCTGGATCTGGCGCAGCTGGCGCGACACATCGGCCGCGCTGGCGTTCAATGACAGCAGCTTGCCCGGATCGAGCTCGATGCGCACCTCGCGCGTGACACCGCCGACGCGACTCACCGCACCGACGCCACGCACCGCCAGCATGCGCTTGGCCACCTGGTTGTCCACGAGCCACGAGAGCGCTTCGTCATCAAGCCGGTCAGACGCCACCGTGTAGGTGAGGATCGGAGCGCCGCTCAGGTTCATCTTCGAGATGATCGGATCCTTCAGGTCGCCCGGCAGGTCGGAGCGGATGCGGGCGACCGCGTCGCGCACGTCGTCCAGCGCTTCCTGCGTGCGCTTCTCTAGGCGGAACTCGACCGTCACGATGGCGGCGCCGTCCTGCACCACCGTGTAGATGTGCTTGACGTCCTGCAGCGTGGCAACCTGGTTCTCAATCTTGCGGGCCACCTGCGATTCCAGCTGGGCTGGCGAAGCGCCGGGCAGGCTCGCCGTGACGGTGATGGTCGGCAGGTCGATGTCCGGAAAGTTCTGGATCTTCATCGCCTTGAAGCCGAGCAGGCCGGCCAGGCTGAGCATGATGAAGAGCAGGATCGCCGGTATCGGATTCTTGATCGACCAGGAGGAGACATTGATCATGGGGAGGCTCCTGGCTTTCAGCGCTTGGTGGCGGCGGCCGGCGGGGTTGCGGCTTGCACCACGACCTTCAGCAGGTCTCCGTCGCTCAGGAAGCCAACACCGCTGGCCACGACCTTGGCATCAGCCGCCAGGCCGCTGGCCACCTCGACGCGCTCGCCGCTGCGGCGGCCGAGCTGCACCTTGGTCTGCTGCGCCTTCATGTCTGCGCCCACGCGATAAACGTACGCAAAGCCATCACGCAACTGCACGGCCGTGGCCGGCAGGCTCAGGGCTCCGCTCTTGCCGAGCTGGAACTCGCCACGCGCAAAGCTGCCGGCACGCAGGCTCTTGTCGGCCGGCAGGTCCACATAGGCCAGGCCCATGCGGGTTTGCGGGTCGATGGACGGCGCCAGCATGCGCAGCTTGCCGTTCAAGGTGCCCGAGGGCGTTTGCAGCTGCACCGTCATGCCGGTTTGCAGACGCACCAGATCGGCGGCAGGCACTTCGGCACGCCATTCCAGGCGCCCCTTGCGGATCAGGCGGAACAGCTCCTGGCCGGGCTGGGCCACGGCGCCCAGCGCGGTATTGCGGGCCGAGATCAGGCCGTCGTCCGGCGCGGTGATGTGGGTCTGGGCCAGGCGCAGCTCATCCGCCTTCACCCGGGCTTCAGCAGCGGCGACGCGAGCTTGCGCGGTCGCTGCGGCACTGAGGTATTGCTCGTGCTGCTGTGCGCTCAGGGCGCCACTGCCACCGTCCTTCAGTTCGCGGGCGCGGGCTGCATCGGCCGTTGCCACGGCAGCCAGGGCCTTGACCTCGGCCAGCGCGGCGCGGCTTTGCGCCAGCTCGGCATTGATGGTGTCGCTGTTCAGGCGCGCCAGCAACTGGCCGCGCCTGACCGAGTCGCCCACATTGACCAGCACATCGGCCAGGCGCAGGCCCGCCAGCTCGGCACCGATCTGCGCCTCCTGCCAGGCGGCCACGCTGCCATTGGCGGCGAGCGTCTGCGACCAGTCGCTGCGCTCGGGCGAAATCAGGCTGACGGTCAATGCCGGGCGGGACTTGGCGGCCGAGGCAGCAGGCGCAGCCTTGGCCGGTGCATCGGCTGCATTGGCCACGGAAATCATCAGGCTCGACACGGCGAGCAGGACCGGGGTGAGGGAAAGCTTGTTCATCATGATCTTGATTCGTTGTGTTCTGCTTCAGCGCGCATTGGCTGCGTCAGTGGCGGCATTCCAGCCACCACCGGCGGCCTTGTAGAGGGCGATCCAGGCGCCGATGCGCTCACGCTGCAACTGCACCTCGGCCGACTGAGCGGCCAGGGCCAGGCGGCGCGCCTCCTCCAGCTCGGCCACACTGGCCAGGCCGCTGCGCCAGCGCTGTTCGGTGGCGGCAAAAGCGGCGGCGTAGTTCTGGGCGCTACTGCGCGCATGGCTTTCGCGGGCCAGGTTGGCTTCCAGCCGCACCAGGCCTTCTTCGACCTCACGCACCGCATTCAGCACGGCAGCGCGGTAGCCGGCCTGGGCAAGGTCGAAGCCCGCCTTGGCTGCCTCGGCCTGGGACTTGCGTGCGCCACCGTCAAACAGCGGCAGGCTCAGCGCCGGGCCGATGGACCAGCCGTTGCCCTCGCTGCTGCCGCCGCCAACGCGCAGCTCGCCACGCGAGATCGAACCGCTCAGTGTGAGTTGCGGATAGCGCGCGGCTTGCGCTGCGCCTGCCTCGGCCCAAGCCGCACGCAATTGCGCGGCGGCAGCAGCCAGATCGGGGCGCTGGCTCAGTGTCTGCGCCGGCACGGCGTTCAGCGCAAAGCGGCCCGGTTCCGGCAGCTTCGCCTGCCTTTCGGCCAGGCGGGCTCGCAAGGCCGCCTCATCGCCCAGGCCCAGCGCCACCAGTTGCTTGACCAGGACCTGGCATTCGGCCTGCTGGGCCAGCCGGCGATTCTGTCCATCGGAGGCTGCTGCCTGCAGCAAGGCGTTGTTGCCGGGCGCTTCAAAGCCCACGCGCAAACGCTCGGCAGACAGGCTCGCCAGCTTGGCCGTTGCATCGGCATCCTGACCAGCGATGCGCTCCTGCAACTCGCACGCACGCAAGCCGAGATAGCTTTGCGCCACCTCGGCGGCCAGGCTGATGCGCACGCCCGCGGCGTCAAAGCCGCTGGCCTCGGCGCGAGCCTCCTGCGCCGCATCCTGCTGGCGGGCGCGAGCGAACAGATCGATTTCCCAGCGTGCATCGAGCCCCGCGAGGTTCAGGGTCTGCAAGGACTGGCCGGCCGGTGGCAGCGGCTTGCTGCGTTGGCTGGAGATCGCTGCGTTGACCTGCGGCGCACCGCCCCAGGCTCCCGCCAGCGCGCGCGCCTGCGCCAGACGTGCCAGCGCCTGCTGCACGCCGGGGTTGGCGGCCTGCGCCTCGCCAATCAGTTCGGCCAGCAGCGGGTCGTCAAAGCGCTTCCACCAGTCGGCGCCGGCCACTGGCTCGCCGCTCTTGGGCAGGCTTGCCTGCCAGTTCGCCGGCGTGGCCGCTGGCGGCGCCGGCTGCGGGCCTGCACAGGCGGCCAGCGTGAGCGCCGCAACAGCCGTCGCACTGCTTGTCATCCACTTCATCGTCACTTCCTTCCTCCCTGCTTCGTTCTCAGGCTTCGTTCGCAATCAATCAGGGCCAGGCCATAGCCGACCAGGCGACCCAGCACCCGTTCATACGCGCCCCGCCCCTTCAAAAGCGCGGGCGCCAAGGCTTCCATGTGTTCGGCCGACATCCAGTAGTCATAGACCAGGGCCATGAGGGCGAACACCAGTTGATGGATCTGCTCATCGACCTTGGGCGCGCCGACACGCCGGGCCAGCATCTGGGCCAGCGCCTGGTGCTGGGGCACGATGTATTGCGAGCAGGCTTCATCGAAAGAGGCCGTGGCCTCGCCGCTCATTTCGCGGCCATAGATGCGCATCAGCTCGGCGAGCCCGGCGTCGTCGCTGATCAGCGGCGCCAGAAAGGCCTCGTAGTAGCTGTGCAGCCACTCGTCGAGCGGCGTGTCGTCGTCGGCCTGCGGCAGGCTGGCCATCAGCTCGGCCAGGGGCTGCACGAGGACCTCGCGGTACAGGCCGGCCTTGTCGCCGAAGTAGTAGGAGATCAGGCCGATATTGGCTTGAGCGGCCTGGCAGATCTCGCGGGTGCTGGCCTTGGCGAAACCCTTGGCCGCAAAGGCGCGGCGCGCCTCGATCAGGAGGCGCTGGCGGGTATCGACAGCAAGCTGGGCAGGTGATGGCATCCGGCCATCATAGCCAAATTAATCAATCGATTGATTAAACCCCGATGAAGGGCGGGTGAATGCCGCGCGAAGACCGCGCTTCAGCCCACCCCGCTCAGAAGAGCTCGACGGCGTTCACCGCTGCCACTTCCTTGAACTGGCCATCGGCCACCAGGCGTGCATAGCTGCGCACCTGGTTGCGGCCATTGCCCTTGGCGTTGTAGACCGCGCGGTCGGCCCGCTCGAAAGCACCGGCCGGGGAGTCCCCGGCGCGCACCTCGGTGAAACCGACACTGACCGTGATCTGCCCCACCTGAGGGAAGGAAAACTGCGCCGCGTTGTGGCGCAGGCGCTCGAAGGCATGCTCGGCATCAAGCTCGCTGTCGCAGCGCATCAGCACCACGAATTCCTCGCCACCGAAGCGGTAGAGCAGGTCATGGAAGCGGAAGCTGTTGCGCATCAGGCGCGAGAGGAGCAGCAGCACTTCATCGCCGATCAGGTGACCGTAGCCATCGTTGACCTTCTTGAAGTGGTCGATGTCTATCACGCCAAGCCAGTAGCTGGGTAAAGCGCCTGCATGGCGCCGGTCGTCTTCTGCGTGCAGCTTCTCGGTACCGCCGGGCAGCTCGCTGACCGCCTTCAGGAAGCTCTCGTCGAAGGTCTTGCGGTTCAGGAGTCCGGTCAGCGTGTCGCGTTCGCTGTAGTCGAGCAGGCCCTGGAAGTTGTGATAGATCCGCAGGATGCTGGCCACGGTGCGCTGCTCGTTGCTCTTGAGCGGCGCCAGCGTTTCGACTTCCATCACACCGAGCACTTCGCGCTCGGTGGAAAGCGGGAACAGGGTCAGCCAATGGTCGCCCCTGCGGGTCTGCAGGATGCCGCGATGCGTCATGCACTCCAGACGCAGGGGTTCGTCGGCCGCCAGCGGCAGGCTTTCAGGCGATGCCCAGAGCGAATCGGCGCTCGCGACGATGTCGTTGGCGCGCAGCCGGGCACGCGTCAGCCAGCGCTCCTGGCCGGGCTCGCCGACGCAGCGGTAGATGGCCGCGGACAGCGGCTCGAGCAGGTCGCGCAATGCCGAGACCAGGGTGACGTCCATCACGTCCCGGTCACGGAACCGAGTCATCTCGGCCAGATGGTCTACAACTTCGGACATGGCTTTGGCTATGGTTCCCGTCAGGGGGACCCTGGGCCTTCCTCCCTGGGCTGAATCTGCTCGTGTTGCAGGTGCTGCTGCTCTTGTCGGCACAGTCCCGCGCCGCAAGGCGCGGCGGCCCGCGAGGGGCCGCCGCTTTGAACAATCAGGCAGTGTACTTGCCGATCAACTCCAGCAGTTGCTCTTCGTCATAGGGCTTGCCCAGGTAATGATCGACGCCCAGCTCATGCGCATAGTCGCGATGCTTCTGGGCAATCCGCGAGGTGATCATGATCACCGGCAGCTGGGCCAGTCGAGCGTCGCCGCGCAGGTTGCGCACCAGGTCGAAGCCGTCCATGCGGGGCATTTCGATGTCGGAGAGCACCACGCTCGGCAACTCGTCGCCGCCCAGCTTCTCCAGTGCTTCCAGGCCATCCTTGGCCAGCTCGACACGGAATCCTTCGCGCTCCAGCAGGCGCTGGGTGACGCGACGCACGGTCAGCGAATCGTCGACCACCAGCACCAGCGGTGCCAGCTTCTCGACCACGGCCGCTGCCGGCGCGGCCAGCTCGGGCAGCGCGCGGGCCTGCGCCATGGCGGCGGCACCGAAGCGGTTGGCCAGGGCGACCGGGTTGTAGATCAGCGCTACCTCGCCCGATGCCAGCAGGCTGATGCCAGCCAGGCCCGGCACGCTGCGCAACTGCGGGCCGAGGTTCTTGATCACCACTTCCTGCTTGCCCAGCACTTCGTCGACATGCAATGCCAGCCGCTGGTGAGCGCTGTGCACCACCACCACCGAGGCATGCTTGCCATGCAGGTGGCCGCGGGCACCCTGGCCCATCAGGCCGCCCAGCCAGTACATCGGCAGGTGCTCGCCGCCAATCTCGATCTGGCCGCTGGCGTAGGCCTGTTCGACCTTGTCCAGCTCGACCCGGCGCAGGCCTTCCATCAGCACGGCCGGCACGGCCACCGTGTCTTCGCCATGGCGCAGGAGCACGATCTGGCTGACCGCCGTGGTCAGCGGCAAGCGCACATCGAAATGCGCGCCCTGCCCCGGCGTGGACTGGATGTCCACATAGCCGCCCAGGGTGTTCACTTCAGAGCGCACCACATCCATGCCGATGCCGCGGCCCGACAGCTCGGTGACGGTGGCAGCGGTGGAGAAGCCCGGCGCGAAGATCAGGTCCATCAACTCCGGCTCGCTGATGGCGTGGCCCGGCTGGATCAGCCCCAGCTGCGTACCGCGTTCGCGGATGCGCTCCAGGTTGAGGCCGGCGCCATCGTCGCCGAAGTCGATCAGGATCTCATTGCCTTCCTGGCGCAGCGCCACGCGCAGCGTGCCGGTCGCGTCCTTGCCCTTGGCAGCACGCACCTCGGGTGCCTCGATGCCGTGGCTGACGCTGTTGCGCAGCAAGTGCTCGAAGGGGCCGATCATGCGTTCCAGCACCGAGCGATCCAGCTCGATGTGGCCGCCGACGATCTCCAGCCGCGCCTGCTTGTTGGCATCGCGCGCGGCCTGGCGCACCACGCGGTGCATCCGTTCGGCCAGGCTGTCGAACTCGACAAGGCGGGTGCGCAGCAAATCGTCCTGCAGCTCACGCGTGAGTCGCGACTGACCGGCCAACTCGTCTTCGCCCAACTGCACGTTCTTCTGCAGGCTGCGCTGGACCGTGGCCACGTCGTTGACGGCCTCGGCCATCATGCGGGTCAGTTCCTGGAAGCGGGTGTAGCGGTCGAACTCGAGCGGGTCGAAATCGCGGCCGGCCATTCGGGCCGCCTCCTGGCGCGAGTCGATCTGCGCCTCGGCCTGCACTTCCAGTTCGCGCAGTCGTCCGCGCAGCCGCTCCAGGTTGTCTTCCAGGTCGAGCAGGCCGCTCTTCATCTGCGACAGCTCGGACTCCAGGCGCGCGCGGCGGATGCCGACCTCGCCTGCCTGAGCAGCCATGCGCTCGAGCAGATTGCCACGCACCCGCACCAGGGCCTGAGCCTGCGAAACGCCTTCCAGCGTCGGCTCGGTTTCCTCGACCGACAGGCTGCCCCAGTCGATCTGGGCGGCGGGCGCTGCTACCGGTTGCACGGACGTCTCGCCGGTCGCTTCGGCGGTCGCTTCGGCCGTTTCCGCTTCCGGCGGCGGTGCGACGGCATCGATCGCCTCGACCGCCTCGACCGCCTCGACTTCCGGCTCCGGGATCGGAGCAGCCACCGGTGCCGTGACGACGGGTGCGAAGACCGGTGCAGCAACAGGAGCGACGACAGGAACAACAGAGGGCACCGGCGCAGCCAGGCGAGCCAGCAACTGCTCGAAGCCATGCTCCAGCGCGTCGCCGCGATGTTGCAGCTCCTGCACATCGGCGGCCTTCACATCACCGCGTGAAAGCAGGGCCTCGACCGCCGATTCCATCAAGTGGGCCTGCTCGCCCAACTGCATCGCGCCACAAAGGCGGGCGCCGCCCTTGAAGGTGTGCAGCGCGCGCATCGTGGCGCCGGCACGGGCCGTATCACCAGGATGATTCACCCAGTCGCGCATGCCCGCATGCAGCTGGCTCAGGAGGTCGGCCGCCTCTTCCTCGAAGATCGGGAACAGCTCGCCATCGATCTGGTCGGCCTCGCCCAGGGGGAAGGCCTCGACTGCCGGCAGAGGATCGGGGCTGGCCAGCACATTGGCCGGCGGTGCCGGGACGGACACCTGCATGGCGCCCGGCTCGTCCTCATCGTCGAGCATGTCCTCGGTTGCAACGCTTTCACGCGCATCCTCGGGCTGGTAGTCATTCAGGGCCAGCAGGAGCTCGGCATCGGCCGGCTTCAGGAAACCGGCGGCGAACTGGTGCAGCAGGCGTCGGATTTCCTCGGCACTGCGCACGAAGACGCTCGCAACCGGCATCTCGACCTTGCTCGCATGCTGGGCACGGCCCAAGGCATGCTCCAGGGCACGGGCCAGCTGCGACAGATCTTCGTAGCCGACCGTCGCCGCATTGCCGGCCAGCGAATGGGCCAGGGCCTCGTTGGAGGGCGGCGGCACGCCGTCAAGCGCCAGCGCCCACTCGGCCAGGTCGTTGGACAGGCGGCGCGACAGCTCGTCGGCCTCGTTCAGGAAGATATTGAACAGGCTGATGCTGATGCGCAGCGGACCGATGACCTTGACGCTGTCCTCTTCCGGCGCCTCGGCTTGCACCTCTGCCGGCTCGGGCTCCGGCTCGGGCACGGCCGGCGGCGGCACCAGCACCAGCGTGCGCTCATGGGCCGGCTCGGCCTGCACCTCAGGCTCGGCCGCGAGCTCGGGCAGTTCCAGCAGCTCGAGCGGCTCCTGAGCTTCTGCGGCCGGCGGCGGCGCGGCGGGTTCTTCAGACAAGCTGGACAGGTCCAGCAGCTCGGTGGCGCCGGGCTCGGCAAACGCGTCGACCTCGACCACCTCGGGCAGTTCGGCCACGGGCTCCGGGGCCGGCTCGGGCGGCAGCACCACCTCGCCCAGCTGCATGTCCAACGCAAACTCGGGCAGCGCTTCGGCTTCGGGCTTGGGTGCTTGCGCTTCGACCGGGCTGGCTTCGGCCAGCAGGTCCAGATCGAGCAGGTCTTCGATCGGCTCGGGCGCCGGGTCGACAACTTCCGCACTTTCGGCAGCCGGCTCCGGATCCAGGTCCAGCACCACCATGTCCAGCGACAGTTCGGGCGCCGGCTCCAGCAGCAGGTCGGGTTCGAGCTTGCCCTGAGCCAGCTCGGGCAGCGCGTCCATCGGCAGAGTGGCGCCCCACTGACTGTCGGTCACCGGCAGCGCAGAAAGCTCGCGCATCTCGGCCAGGGTCTGCGGCTCGCCCACATCCAGGATGTCCAGCAGCCCGGGCACCTCGACGACCTCGGCTGCGGCGACGACCAGCGTCGGTTCTGCAGGCTCATCGGGCTCGACGGCCGGCACAGATGTCGGCTCAATGACCGGCTCAGGCGTCGGCTCAGCAAGCGCTTCATTGACCGCCTCAACGACTTCAATCGACGGCTCCACAGGCAGCTCGGCCGCGACTTCAGCCGGCACGTCCTGAGCCGCTTCTACCGGCGCTTCGCTGCCCGGCCAGACCAGGGGCAGGACCCGACCCTCGAGTCGCAGGGCATCGGCGCTGGCGCGCAGCGCCGCATGGCCGTGGCCGCGCGACTCGCCGGCCTGGATTGCCTCGGTCCATTCGGCAAAGTAGTCCAGCGCTTCGTCGGTGAAGCCCTGCAAAGCCATGTCGAACGGCTTGCCGTCGGTCAGCCACTGGTTGTAGAGCTGCTCGCAAGCCCAGCCGCCCTCACCGAAGTTGGCCAGCCCCACCATGCGTGAGCTGCCCTTGAGCGTATGGAAGGCACGGCGCACCGTGGTCAGTTGCTCGCGGTCCTGCGGATCCTGCTCAAGCGCGGCCAATGCCTTGCGGGCGGTGGCCACCACCTCGTTGGCCTCTTCCAGGAAGATGCCCAGCATCTCCTCGTCCATGGGCTCGTCCACGAAGACGGCCGGAGCAGGCGCAGGTACGGCGGCCGGCGGCGTGGGTGCAGGCGGCGGTGCCACAACTTGCGGAGCGGGCGCTTGCGCACCTGCGCCGAAGTCCAGCGAGATCTCGGGCTCGTCCAGGTCACCGGCAATTGTCAGCTCCGGCAGCACCAGGGTGCTGGCCACATCGTCCGCACGGCCCATGACCGGTGCCAGGGTGCCGGTTTCTTCGTCGAAGGCGAACATGCGCTTGGCCAGGGCCGGCTGCACGCTCAGCATGTCGATCAGAAAACCCAGGGCGCCCAGGTTGTTGGCCAGGCGCTCGAAACCGGCACGTGCGGCCGGCAGGTTGGCATCGACCTCGGTGTTGGCCAGTTCATCCAGTACATCGCGCATGCGCAGGCAGCACAGCGCGGCCTGGTCCAGGCCCAGCACCTTGAGCACGCCGCGCATCGAACCCAGGAGACCCGGCACGGGAATCAGGAGCTCGCGCTGAGTCGGCGCGCGGAAATAGTCATCGACCCGCTTCTCGACGTCCGAGAGCGTATGACGCAGCTCATGCACCACGCTGCCCAGGGTCTGGCGGTCGGAGACGCGGCGGTACAGCTCTTCCATCCAGGCTTCCAGGGCCTGGGGCGCATCGCCATGGGCCACGGCCTCGATGCGGCCGGCCAGGCGCTTGACGCGCGCTGCCTGGTCGGGATGGTCGAAGGCGGCGTCGTCCAGCGCCGCTTCGACGTAGAGGATGGCGGTGGCGATTTCCATCGCCAGGGCCGGCGCCGGCGGCTTGCCGGAGCGCAGCGTGGCCACGATGGCCCGCTGCATGGTTTCGCCCAGCACCTCACCACTCGGGAACAGGCGGGCAAGCGACTCGGACACGGCCGCGAACTGCTCGTCCAGGCCTGCCAGGCGATGGCTTTCGCCTTCGGCCGTGGTGGACCAGCTTTCCTTGGCCACGGCCACGCGGCGGCGCGCCTGCGCCACCCAGGCCGGGTCGATGCGGCCGAGGCTGTCGTCTTCGTAGTCACCCACCAGCTCTTCAGCAAGCGAGTAGCTCTTGCGGATCTGTTGCAGGCGCGGTGCCTGCGCGGCCGCCGGCACCTTGGCGTGGGCACAGAAGAACAGCAGGTCGCGGGCGAGCTGCAGCAAGCTCTCGTCAACACGCGGCTGGCGAAGCTGCGCCAGCAGGCGCGAACCGAGGCGCTTCAGATAGGCATCCTGGACCAGCAGGCCCTGGGCCTCGGCCTGGAACACGCCGGCGGCCAGCTGCCACAGGCAGCGCATCTCGCGAGCGCTGGCACCTGCGGCCAGGCCGGCGCAGAGATCGCTCAACTGGCTGGCGTTCGCACCGCTGGGCTGGCGCATCTGCTTGAGCAGTGCCGATTCGAAGGCAGCGCGGGCCGACTCGACGGCCTGCGGACGCGCGTCTGTCGGCAGCTCGCGCCACTCCCATTCGTACTGCCAGAGATCGGCCGGATGGATGCGCTCGGCGCTGTTGAAATCCTGCAGCGCGCGATAGCTCGGGAACAGCGCCAGCGTGCTCGGCTTGGCGCCGGCCAGCATCTTGGCGATCAGCGAGAGCAACGCAAAGTTGGCGCGCTCGATGGTCTCGACAGCGGCCAGGTCCACCGCGATCGGTTGGGCCGCCAGGGTGGACACGGCCTTCTCGGCGGCCCGCAGCACCGCCGCGCCGGCCGGCAGGCCCACGAGCGTGAGCACGCCCGCCACCTGGTGCAGCTGCGCTGCCGCATGGGTCAACGACTGGCTGGGCGTGCCCTTGGTGTCGAAGCCGACGGTTGAAATCCGGGTGTCGCCGTCACGCAGCAGCCGGCGCAGGCTCTTGTGAACCGCCTCCAGCGAGCGGCGCAACTCCTCCTGCACCCAGGCCAGCGGACTCAGGTCAGCCGGAAATTCAGAATCGCGCGCGAGGTCCATGCCTTGCCTTTATTCGCTGTTTGTGCGGGTCAGGCTTCAGCCGACCTTGAAGCGGGACACCGATTGACGCAGCGCTTCCGCAGATCGCGAGAGCTCATGCACCATCGAGGCCGTCGAGCGCGTGCCCTCGCCGGTCTGCTCGGTCACCGCAAAAATGTGCTGGATGTTAGACGCCACTTCGTTGGCCGACTGTGCTTCGCTCAGGGCCTGTTGCGAAATCTGCGCAATCAGCTCGTCCAGGCGACGCGACACCTTGTCGATCTCTTCCAGTGCGTTGCCGGCCGCGTCAGACAGCTTGGTACCTTCGACCACACCGACCGTGGAGCGCTCCATGGCCGCCACGGCGTCGTGGGTGTCGGTCTGAATGGTCTTGACCAGCACCGAGATTCGCCGCGTGGCGTCGCCCGAGCGCTCGGCGAGTCGCTGCACTTCTTCCGCCACCACCGAGAAGCCGCGACCGGCTTCACCCGCGGACGCCGCCTGAATGGCAGCGTTCAGGGCCAGCACGTTGGTCTGCTCGGTAATGTCCGAGATCAGCTCGGTAATTTCACCAATTTCCTGCGAGGACTCGCCCAGGCGCTTGATGCGCTTGGAAGTCTCCTGGATGTGGTCGCGGATCTGGTTCATACCGGCGATGTTGTTCTGCATCGCCTGCAGGCCCTGCTCGGCCGCCTGACGCGACTGGCGCGCGACCTCGGCGGTCTGCTGCGCCTGGCCCGACACCTCGTTGATTCGACCCGCCATCTGCAGCACGGCCTCGCCGGTGGCGCGAATCTCGTGCAGCTGTTCGGTGGAGGCAGCGAGCAGCTCGGTGGAGGTCTGGTCGACCTGGCCGGTCGTTTCCGTCACCCGTGCGGCCGTGCCCTGCACCTGGGTCACCAGGTTGCGCAGCTCTTCCACCGTGTAGTTCACGGAGTCGGCAATGGCGCCAGTGATGTCTTCCGTCACCGTGGCCTGCTGCGTCAGGTCGCCTTCAGCAACCGCTTGCAGTTCGTTCATCAAACGCAGAATGGCGGCCTGGTTGGCGTCGTTCACGCGCTTGGCTTCGGCCTGCTCCGCCTCGGCCTGCGCCTTCTGTTCTTCAGCCATCGTGGCGCGCGACTTCTGGTCAGCCACATAGAGGCGCAGGAAGCCGAGCGCACCGACCACCATGGCGCTCAGCGAGCCCAGCAGCAGCAGCAGCTGCCAGAACTTCACGCCGCCGCTGGATTCGATCTGCTGGGCAATGCCGTCCAGGCCTTTGCGCAGCGGTTCGCTGTCGGTCAGGATGGCGGTCTGCGCATCGCGGGCCGTCACCAGGCCCTGCAGATTGGACAGGATGGCGGCAGCCTGAATGCGCGTATCTTCATACTGCTTCAAGAGCGTGTTCAGTCGCTCTTTCAGCTGCGCATCGCGAGCGCCCGGCAGACGCAGCGAGGGGCTGCCCGAAATCAGGCCCTGCGTGATTTCACGGAAGGCATTCAAGTCCTTGCCGAGCAGGAACACCGCCTCAGGGCTCACGCCTTCGGGCGTCAGGAATTCGTTGGCGCTCTTGCCGATACGCTGGGTCAGCATCACCAGTTGGCCGACCGCGGAAATTTCCGCAGGCGAGGCATTGGCCTGCAGCGCTTGCGAGGCTGCGGCTTCGGCGCTTTCCAGCAAGTCCGACGACTGGCGGTTGATCGCGCGCAGTGCCGTGCCCACCTGCGTGAGCACCTTTTCCTGGTCGATCACGAGGCGGCCGCTCTTTTCGGCGCGGGTGACCAGGGGCTGCAGCTTCTCGAGATCGGGCTGCAGCGAGGTCGGTGCAATGGCGATCTCGCCCTGGCCGGTGCGCAGGGCGCTGACCACACTGGTGATGGTCTGCACCGATTCACGCAGCTCGGTGAAGGCGCCGGGGCTGCCGATGATGGCCGAAGACACGGCCTTGGCCATGCGTTGCGACTGCATCATGGCCTGACCGGTGGCGCGCACCTGGGCGGCCGTCTTGTTGGCGCCGGCCACGATGAAGCTCACGCCGGCGGCGGTACCGATCAGGCCGAGGGCGACGGCTGCGGTCAGCGCGCGCTGGTTGCGTGCGCTGCTCTTCTTGACTGCCTCGGCGCGCTCGGCACCGATCACGGTGTCGCTCACGGCCGAGGTGCTGGCAAAGCTGCCGGTCTCGTTGAACTCGGGCGGCAACTGCTGCTCAGAGGGCACGGCCTCCGAAATGATGGAAGACTCCGGGCGGCTGCCGCTGTCCAGCGGCATATGGCCGGAAGGACTGAGCGTGTGATGCTCATCGTCCTGTTGCCCCTGCTGGTCGGTTTTGCCGAGGTTTTTGATCTTGTCCAGGAAGCTCATTACACCCTCTTGTTCAGCTTGGCGACGCAGCGCCGTTCAGACCACGATTCGAACAAAGCGCTCATTGCGAACCAGCGCTTCCAGATCCAGCACCTGCCAGCGCCGCCCATCGGCGTCCCGCATCAGGGCGCCGGCATAACGCGGCCGACTGGCCGGCAGCTCTTCGGTATCCGGCTGCAGTTGCTCATTGCCGCGCAGGCCCAGCAACTTGTCGACCTGCAGCGCGCAGTTCATGTGCAGATCGGCATTCAGGGTCACCAGGCGGGAGCCCGAGGCGGCCTGGCCGGCCTCGCGAAGACCCAGGAAGGCGGCCAGGTCGACCACCGTGAAGAGCCCGCCCCGGAGATTGGCCACGCCGGCCAGCCAGGGCTGGGCATAGGGCACGACCTTCATGGGTACGGGGGTAAAGATCTCGGCTGCCTGACCGAGCGAGAACAACAGCCCAACGCCGGCCGCCTCGACCGCCAGCCAGCTGGCGGTGGACGGCTGCTCGCGCGCCGCCTGCATGCGCTCGGCGAGCCGGTGCTGGAGTTCCTTCAGCGCTTCCTTGTTGGCCACGGTGTCAGCCCAAGGCCTTGATCTTGGCCAGCAACTCTTCCGCCTTGACCGGCTTGACCACGTAGTCGCTGGCACCCTGCCGGGTGGCCCAGACCTTGTCCGTCTCCTGGTTCTTGCTCGTGCACATGATCACCGGCACATCGGTGAAGCGCTCGTCACGGGTAATGGCGCGGGTCAGCTGGAAGCCGTTCTGGCCTGGCATCACCACGTCCATCAGGATCAGGTCGGGCTTTTCTTCGGACAGGCGCGCAAAGGCCTCTTCGCCGTTCTCGGCCGTGCGCACCGCAAAGCCGCGCTTCACCAGCATCTCGCTGAGGTAGTGCAGCTCGGTCTTGGAATCGTCGACAAGCAGGATCTTCTGGATAGGCATCTGGTTCTCCTCGGTGCCTGGGTCGCTTTAGGCAGCAGCCGGGCGATGCAGCTGCACGGCTTGCAGCAGCTGGTCTTTGGTGAAGGGCTTGGTCAGGTAGTCTTGCGACCCGACCATGCGGCCGCGCGCCTTGTCGAACAGGCCGTCCTTGCTGGACAGCATGATCACCGGCACGGCGGCGAAATGCGGATTGCGCTTGATGATGGCGCAGGTCTGGTAGCCATCGAGCCGCGGCATCAGGATGTCGCAGAACACCAGGTCGGGGTGGTAGTCGCTCAGCTTGGACAGCGCATCAAAGCCGTCTTCGGCGAGCACGACTTCGTGGCCACCCTGCTTCAGAAAGATCTCGGCGCTGCGGCGGATCGTGTTGCTGTCGTCAATGACCAGCACCTTGACGCTCGCGGGCGCGCCTTCAGGAGCAGAAACATCCAAGCTGGGTCTCCTCGACATCTAGGGGCTTCAGCCCGGGAACGGAGCGCTGATCAAGCAATCAATCGATAGATCAGATACGCACCATCTCGAAGTCTTCCTTGCGGGCGCCGCATTCGGGACAGGTCCAGTTCATGTCCACATCGGCCCAGGCGGTACCGGCAGCGATGCCATGTTCTGGATCACCGGCGGCCTCGTCATAAATCCAGCCGCAGATCAGGCACATCCAGGTACTAGGTTCGCTCACGATAGCTTTGTCAGGTCACTACAATGCCAAAGATTGTAGCCACGCCTGTCGGGCCGTTTATAGAGAGAGAAAGCCCGCATGTGACGCTTCAGGGGGCCGTGCATTTTTACCGGCAAACTGATCCCAACGTGGCGAAAAAGCCGCCTGCGGCCAGCCGCTCAACAGCCATCCAACCAGCGCCGCACCATGAGCAAAACCGAAATCCCCGCCGGCGCCGAATCTGCGCTGCCAGCGGAGCAGGAGGCCCAATCGCCCGCCTGCGTCATGTCCTTCAATGCCAGCGAGCCCAGCGGCGCCAGCGGTCTGGCCTGCGATATTGCCACCATTGCCGCCATGGGCGCGCATTGCTTGCCCGTGGTTACAGCAGTGTTGCTGCGAGACACCGCCGAGGTCTTTGACCAGCAGGTACTGGACAGCGACACCATCGTGGAGCAAGCCCGCAGCATCCTCGAAGACATCACCATCAGTGCCTGGAAGGTCGGCTTCCTGGGCAGCGCCGAGGGCGTCAGCGCCGTGGCCGAGGTGCTCAGCGACTACCCGGACGTGCCCCTGGTGGCCTATCTGCCGGCCATTTCCTGGCTGGATGAAGAGCAGCAGCAAAGCTATCTGGACGCCTTTCGCGAACTGGTGCTGCCGCAGACCTCGGTGCTGGTGGGCAACCACAAGACCCTGACCGACTTCCTGCTGCCCGACTGGGACAGCGAGCGCCCGGCCTCGGCCCGCGAACTGGCCGTGGCCGCTGGCGAGCATGGCGCGACGCAGGTGCTGGTCACAGGCATCAGCCTGCCCAACCAGTTCGTCGACAACGTGCTGGCCAATCCGCAAGGTCCGATCACCGGTGAGAAGTTCGAGCGCTTCGAAGTCAACTTCGTCGGCGCGGGCGATACGCTGTCCAGCTCGCTGGCCGCGCTGATGGCCGTAGGCGCCGAGCCGCATGAGGCGGTGGGCGAGGCCCTGGCCTTCCTGGACCAGTCGCTGGACGCCGGCTTCCGGCCCGGCATGGGCAATGTGATTCCCGACCGCTTCTTCTGGGCCCTGCCGCCCGAGGGCGAGGAAGGCGAAGAGCTGGGCGAGAACCCACTCGCGATCGCGCTCCAGGCCCCGGAAGAGGATGAAGAAGAAACCCCGGCCGAGCCGACGACCCGCGCGCCGCGCCGCATGCACTGAAGATTTCCCATATGAGCAACCAATCGCTGTTTGAGCGCGCCCAGCGCGTGATCCCTGGCGGCGTGAATTCGCCCGTGCGTGCCTTCCGCGCTGTCGGCGGCACGCCTCGTTTCATCACGCGGGGCGACGGCGCCTATATCTATGACGCCGAAGGCCAGCGCTATATCGACTACATCGGCTCCTGGGGCCCGATGATCCTCGGCCATGGCCACCCGGCCGTGCTGGAGGCCGTGATTTCGGCCGCGCGCGAGGGTTTCAGCTACGGCGCGCCGACCGAGCGCGAGATCGAGCTGGCCGAAGAGATCATCAAGCTGGTGCCCAGCATCGAGCAGGTGCGCCTCGTGTCTTCAGGTACGGAAGCGACGATGAGCGCGATCCGCCTGGCGCGCGGCGCCACTGGCCGCAGCAAGTTCATCAAGTTCGAGGGCTGCTATCACGGCCACACCGACGCGCTGCTGGTCAAGGCCGGCTCGGGCCTGGCCACCTTCGGCCACCCGACCAGCGCCGGTGTGCCGGAGGAGGTGGCCCAGCACACGCTCGTGCTCGAGTACAACAACCTGCAGCAGCTCGAGGAAGCCTTCCAGCTGCATGGCAAGGAACTGGCCTGCGTGATCATCGAGCCGATTGCCGGCAACATGAACTTCGTGCGCGCCGCCCTGCCCTTCGTCAAGCGGCTGCGCGAACTGTGCACCGAGTACGGCGCCCTGCTGGTGTTCGACGAGGTGATGACCGGCTTCCGCGTCGGCCTGCATTCCGCGCAAGGCCACTACGCCACACTCCTGCCGGGCTTCAAGCCCGATGTCTCGGTGTTCGGCAAGGTGATTGGCGGCGGCATGCCGCTGGCCGCCTTCGGCGCGAGCCGCGAAATCATGAAGCACCTGGCGCCGCTGGGTGGCGTGTATCAGGCCGGCACGCTTTCCGGCAACCCCGTGGCCACCGCCTGCGGCCTGGCCACGCTGCGCGAGATCCAGAAGCCCGGTTTCTTTGAAGCGCTGGCGACAAAGACGCAGTTCCTGGTCAATGGCCTGAAGCAGGTCGCCACCGAGAACGGCGTTCCCTTCAGCGTCGACAGCCAGGGCGGCATGTTCGGCTTCTTCCTGATGGATGAGCTGCCGCAAAACTACCAGACGGTGATGACGACCGACAAGGAACGCTTCAACAAGTTCTTCCACGGCATGCTGGATGCGGGCGTCTACCTGGCACCGGCGCTTTACGAAGCCGGCTTCGTCTCAGCCGCCCACAGCCAGGCCGACCTCGAAGCAACGCTGGCGGCTGCGCGCACTGCGCTGCGCTGATCTGCCGAGGCGCAAGAGCATGCATATCCACATCCTGGGCATCTGCGGCACCTTCATGGGCGGTCTGGCGGCACTGGCCCGCGAAGCCGGCCACAAGGTCACCGGCTGCGATGCCAATGTCTACCCGCCGATGTCCACGCAACTTCAAGCGCTGGGCATCGATCTCATCACCGGCTTTGGTGCCGAGCAGCTGGAGCTCAAGCCCGACCTGTTCGTGATCGGCAACGTGGTCACGCGCTCCAGCGAGGGCCGCTTCCCGCTGATGGAAGCCATCCTGGACGCCGGCCTGCCTTACACCAGCGGGCCGCAGTGGCTGGCCGAGCATGTCTTGCAAGGCCGCCACGTGCTGGCTGTGGCCGGCACGCATGGCAAGACCACGACCACCTCGATGCTGGCCTGGATTCTTGAGCATGCCGGCCTGAAGCCGGGCTTCCTGGTGGGCGGCGTGCCGGAGAATTTTGGCGTCTCGGCGCGTTTGGGCAGCGGTGCGCCTTTCGTCATTGAAGCGGACGAGTACGACACCGCCTTCTTCGACAAGCGCAGCAAGTTCGTGCACTACCGGCCACGCACCGCCATCCTGAACAACCTCGAGTTCGACCACGCCGACATCTTTGCCGACCTCGGCGCCATCGAGACGCAGTTCCATCACCTGGTGCGCACCGTGCCGGCCAGTGGTCGCCTGGTCGTCAATGCCCGCGAGGAAGCCCTCCAGCGCGTGCTGACCCGCGGCTGCTGGAGCGATGTGCAGCGCTTTGGTGGGCGCAAGGAAGAATCCGGCTCCCTGCGTGCCCGTGGCGAGCCGCAGGCCTTTGACGTGCTGCGCGGCAGCCTGAAGGTGGCGCGCGTCGAATGGGAATTGAGCGGCGAGCACAACCAGTTGAATGCGCTGGCAGCCATTGCCGCGGCCGAGCATCTGGGCGTGACGCCCGAGCGGTCAGCCGCCGCGCTGCGCGAGTTCAAGAACGTCAAGCGCCGCATGGAATTGCGCGGCGAAGCGGGCGGAGTCAAGGTCTACGACGACTTCGCCCACCACCCGACGGCCATCCGCACGACGGTGAACGGCCTGCGCCGCCGCATCGCGCCGCTCGAGCGCATCCTGGCCGTGTTCGAGCCGCGCTCCAACACCATGAAGCTCGGCACGATGAAGGCGCAGCTGCCCTGGGCACTGGAAGAGGCCGACCTGAGCTTCTGCAACCAGGACGGCTTGAGTTGGGATGCCGCGGAGGCGCTGCAGCCCCTGGGCGCGCAAGGCCTTGTCGGCGCCAACGCCGACGCGCTGGTGGCCATGGTCGTCAAGGCAGCCAAGCCGGGGGACCATGTGCTGTGCATGAGCAATGGCGGCTTTGCCGGCATCCATCAGAAACTGCTGGACGCATTGAGCAAGAAGGATTGAGCTCCAGATGATCCGCAGCGAACGCATCGGCCTGCGCCATGCCACCGAAGCCGACCTGGCCCTGATCGTCAAGATGTCGGCCGATCCGGCGGCGCGCGGCACCTTCCTGCCGGACCGCATGCGCGCGCCGTCCGAAGTCATCAAGCAGTTCGCCGAGACCGGCTTCTCGACCGACGATTACGAGATGCTGCTGATCTGCGACCTGCAGGGCGCTGAAGAACAAGTGATCGGCAACGTGGTGCATTTCCGCGCCCGCACCCGCTACACGACGGCGCGCGAAATCGGCTGGACCATCTTCGACCCGGCGCTGCGCGGCAAGGGCTATGCGAGCGAGGCCGCAAGCCGGTTGGTCGACTATCTCTTCGAGAACTTCCAGCAGGTCTACCGACTGGAGTGCACGGTGTCGGCCAACAACGCCCCTTCGCGCGGCGTGGCCGAGAAGCTGGGCTTCAAGCACGAGGCGCTGTCAAGGGGTCTGCTGTATGTGCAAGGCCAGCCGGTGGATGCGAACACGTTTGGGCTGATCAGGCCAGAGTGGGAACAGAGCAAATCAGCGGCACGCTGAACGGCTGATCCGCCGCACGTTGCGGCCGTTCGCTTCGCGCTTGCAGAGGTCGGGCGGTAGGCACAGGCTGGCCCCGCCACCGGGCTCATGGTGCGCGGGTTGGCCTCTCGGCCAACTCCCCTCGGTGCTCGCATCACGGGCCGGCGGCGCGCAACTCGCTCCACTCACTTCGTTCGTGCCGCTCAGACAGGGCGCGCCAAGTCAGTTGTTGAAGCGTGCTGCGCACGCCCG
>NZ_JBAJMV010000010.1:0-16808 GCF_036880965.1 Roseateles microcysteis
GCCGAACTTCTTCGACAGCACCGTGGCGATTGCAGCCGTCAGCGTGGTCTTGCCGTGGTCAACGTGACCGATCGTGCCCACATTGACGTGCGGCTTGGTCCGTTCGAATTTACCTTTTGCCATTTCAAATCTCCAGAAAAGAGCATGCGCCAGTCTGTTGGTTTAGCGTTTCCATCGAGCACTTGATTCCCGCCGACTGGCAAACGGGAGAACTTCGACGAAGACGAATTGGGAAAGCCGGGGCCCGCGCCCCGGCTTGAGTCTTACTTGCCGCGAGCGGTGATGATCGCGTCGGCCACGTTCTTCGGAGCTTCGCTGTAGTGCTTGAACTCCATCGTGTACGTGGCACGACCTTGCGACATCGAGCGCAGGGTCGTCGAGTAACCGAACATTTCCGACAGCGGAACCTCGGCCTTGATGACCTTGCCGCCGCCGACCATGTCGTCCATGCCCTGCACCATGCCACGACGGCTGGACAGGTCGCCCATCACGTTACCAGCATAGTCTTCCGGCGTTTCAACTTCCACGGCCATCATCGGCTCCAGGATCACCGGCGAAGCCTTGCGGCAGCCTTCCTTGAAGCCCATCGAGGCCGCCATCTTGAACGCGTTTTCGTTCGAGTCGACTTCGTGGTACGAACCGAAGGTCAGCGTGACCTTCACATCCACGACCGGGAAGCCGGCCAGCACGCCGTTCGGCAGGCTGTCGATGATGCCCTTTTCGACCGCGGGGATGAATTCGCGAGGAACCACGCCGCCCTTGATCGCGTCGACGAACTCGAAGCCCTTGCCGGCTTCTTGCGGTTCGACGGTCAGCACCACGTGGCCGTACTGGCCCTTACCGCCGGACTGACGCACGAACTTGCCTTCCACGTCGGTGGCCGACTTGCGGATGGTTTCGCGGTAGGCCACTTGCGGCTTGCCGACGTTGGCTTCCACGCCGAACTCGCGCTTCATGCGGTCGACAATGATTTCCAGATGGAGCTCACCCATGCCGGAAATGATGGTCTGGCCCGATTCTTCGTCGGTACGCAGGCGGAACGACGGATCTTCCTTGGCCAGGCGGCCCAGGGCGATACCCATCTTTTCCTGGTCGGCCTTGGTCTTGGGCTCGACAGCCTGCGAAATCACCGGCTCCGGGAACACCATCTTTTCGAGGGTGATGATCGATTCCGGATCGCACAGCGTTTCGCCGGTCGTCACGTCCTTCAGGCCCACGCAGGCAGCGATGTCGCCAGCCAGAATTTCCGAGATTTCTTCACGCTGGTTGGCGTGCATCTGCAGAATACGGCCGATACGTTCCTTCTTGCCGCGGATCGGGTTGAACACCGAGTCGCCCGACTTCAGCACGCCCGAATAGACGCGCACAAAGGTCAGCTGGCCCACATAGGGGTCAGTCATCAGCTTGAAGGCCAGGGCCGAGAACTTGGCCGTGTCCGAAGCGTCGCGGGTCGTCGGCTGGTCGTCTTCGTCGGTGCCAGGCACGGGCGGGACGTCAATCGGCGAAGGCATGAAGTCGATCACGCCGTCCAGCATGCGCTGCACGCCCTTGTTCTTGAAGGCCGTGCCGCAGAACATCGGCTGGATTTCAGCAGCGATCGTGCGGGTACGGATGCCCAGAACAATGTCTTCCTCGGTCAGCTCACCCGACTCGAGGTACTTGTTCATCATGTCTTCGCTGGACTCGGCGGCCGCTTCGACCATGTTGTCGCGCCACTTTTGCGCATCGGCCAGCATTTCAGCCGGGATGTCGCGGTAGTCGAACTTCATGCCCTGCGATGCCTCGTCCCAGAAGATGGCCTTCATCTTGATCAGGTCGATCACGCCCTTGAAGTTTTCTTCGGCGCCGATCGGCAGAACGATAGGCACCGGGTTTGCCTTCAGGCGCAGCTTCATCTGGTCAACGACCTTGTAGAAGTTGGCACCGGTACGGTCCATCTTGTTCACAAAGGCCAGACGCGGCACCTTGTACTTGTTGGCCTGACGCCAGACGGTTTCCGACTGCGGCTGCACGCCGCCCACGGCGCAGTACACCATGCAGGCACCGTCCAGGACGCGCATCGAGCGCTCAACTTCAATGGTGAAGTCAACGTGTCCGGGGGTGTCGATGATGTTGATGCGGTGCTCGGGGCGGGCCAGGTCCATGCCCTTCCAGAAGCAGGTCGTGGCAGCGGACGTGATCGTGATGCCACGCTCTTGCTCCTGCTCCATCCAGTCCATGGTGGCCGCGCCATCATGCACTTCACCGATCTTGTGGTTCACGCCCGTGTAAAACAGGATACGTTCGGTCGTGGTGGTCTTGCCAGCATCGATGTGCGCAGAGATACCGATATTGCGGTAGCGCTCGATGGGGGTCTTGCGGGCCATGGTATTGCTCCAAATGCAGTGAGCCGCCATCGGGTTGGTAAAAACCCGAGGCGGCCGAAGGGGTCTAGTTTAGAAGCGGAAGTGCGAGAAAGCCTTGTTGGCTTCAGCCATGCGGTGAACTTCGTCGCGCTTCTTCATCGCGCCGCCACGGCCTTCAGCGGCCTCCAGCAGCTCGTTGGCCAGACGCTGTGCCATCGACTTCTCGCCACGCTTGCGGGCGGATTCCTTCAGCCAGCGCATAGCCAGAGCCATGCGACGGACGGGGCGAACTTCCACGGGAACTTGGTAGTTCGCACCGCCGACGCGGCGGGACTTCACTTCAACCATCGGCTTGACGTTGTTCAGGGCGACCATGAACACTTCCAGCGGATCCTTGCCGATCTTCTTTTCGACTTGTTCCAGGGCACCGTAAATGATGCGCTCTGCAACGGCCTTCTTGCCCGATTCCATGATGACGTTCATGAACTTGGACAGATCAACGCTACCGAACTTCGGGTCAGGCAGGATTTCGCGCTTGGGTACTTCGCGACGACGTGGCATGGGAATCTTCCTCTTGCTTCAGTTGGTTCGGGGCTGAGCCCTTCACCGTTGAACGACCACCGACATTGGGGCCATTCACTTACTCGGTTGCTGCGCCCTTCAACGGGTCACACAAACCGCTAAACATCCGGCTCAGCTCAAAGGCTGGCCATGACAAGCTCTTTATTGATTACTTCTTCGGGCGCTTCGCGCCGTACTTGGAACGCGACTGCTTGCGATCCTTGACGCCCTGCAGGTCGAGCGAACCGCGCACGATGTGGTAACGCACACCGGGCAAGTCCTTGACCCGGCCGCCGCGGACCAGCACGACGCTGTGCTCTTGCAGGTTGTGGCCTTCACCGCCGATGTACGAGATGACCTCGAAACCGTTGGTCAGGCGCACCTTGGCAACCTTACGCAGAGCCGAATTCGGCTTCTTCGGCGTCGTGGTGTACACGCGGGTGCAAACGCCGCGGCGCTGCGGGCAGTCCTGCATCGCCGGCGACTTGGATTTCGTGACCTCGGCCTGACGGCCTTGGCGCACGAGCTGATTGATAGTTGGCATAAGTAACTTGTTCCCGTTTGAAGTCACATCCCCCAGCAGCGACGGCCACAACGGCCGCAAACCGGGCTGCGCCACCGAATGTCGCCATGTTTTGGAAACGAGCAAACGCACCACGCCGGAGCGCAGTGCGTCGAAGTTTCCAGAAAACCGACGCGCGTAGGCGCAGCAAAGCCTGCTGGAGAGCCCGCGATTGTAGACCAGTCAGGGTTTTCCGCACAAGGGGTGCTTGAGTTGCCATGGAGAAGAAGGCCGGAGGCTATGCTGCGCTGCCAATGAATCCACCGCAAATCGTCATCGACACCCAGGTCATCATGGACTGGCTGGTGTTTCGCGAGCCCTCGATTGCGCCGCTGGTCGAGGCCGTCCAGAGCGGCCAAGTTGCCTGGATTGGCACACCAGACATGAAAGCTGAGCTGCTTCACGTGCTGGGCCGAGGTGTGGCGGCCGAGCGAAAGCCCGACCTGACAGCCATCGAGGATGCCTTCGCCCATTGGTGCCGCTCAATCGAGCCGGCGCCGCCAAAAGACCTGCGACTGGCCTGCCGGGATCCGGACGACCAGATGTTTATCGACCTGGCAGTGTCCGCCGGTGCACGCTGGCTGATTTCACGGGACCGCGCCGTGCTGGCGCTTGCCAGGCGGGCGAACAAGCTCTGCGGCCTGACGATCCAGAAACCGGAGCTGTGGATCAAGGCCCAACTCGAAGCGCCGCCTTAAAGAAAAAGGGCTGCCGACCCGGGGGTGCGGCAGCCCTTGTGGCTGAAGAGCCTGGCGCGATTACTCGGCCGCACCCTCGCCCGGCGCATCGATGCTGGACATCTGTGCAGCAGCCAGTTCCTCGGCTTCCTGCATGGCGATGGAGCGGCGCTCGGCGTCGTCCATTTCTTCCTTGGCCTTGCGGGCCAGGTGGAAGGCCATGCCGGTACCGGCGGGTATCAGGCGACCCACGATGACGTTTTCCTTCAAGCCGCGCAGCTCGTCGCGCTTGCCCATGATGGCAGCCTCGGTAAGCACGCGGGTCGTTTCCTGGAAGGAAGCGGCCGAGATGAAGGAGTCGGTCGACAGCGAAGCCTTGGTGATACCCAGCAGCACGTCGGCATGCGTGGCGATCAGCTTGCCTTCGGCACGCAGGCGGTCGTTGGTGTCCAGCAGTTCCGAACGCTCGACCTGCTCACCGACGATGTAGCGCGAGTCGCCCGAGTTCGTGATCTGCACGCGACGCAGCATCTGGCGAACGATCACCTCGATGTGCTTGTCGTTGATCTTCACGCCCTGCAAGCGGTACACGTCCTGCACTTCGTCAACGATGTAGCGGGCCAGCTCTTCGATACCCAGGAGACGCAGGATGTCTTGCGGGTCGGCAGAGCCGTCCACAATCAATTCGCCGCGGTTGACCACCTGGCCTTCGTGCACCAGGATGTTCTTTTCCTTGGGCACCAGCTCTTCGTGCTTCTTGCCATCGGGGTCGGTGATTTCCAGGCGAACCTTGCCCTTGGTCTCCTTGCCGAAGGACACGGTACCGGTCTGCTCGGCCAGCACGCCCACATCCTTGGGCGAACGGGCTTCGAACAGCTCGGCCACGCGCGGCAGACCGCCGGTAATGTCTCGAGTCTTCTGGCCTTCAACCGGGATACGTGCCAGCACTTCGCCCGGCGCCAGTTCCTGGCCATCGCGCACCTGGATCAGCGAGCCGACCTGGAAGGCGATGTTCACCGAGTGATCGGTACCGGGGATCTTGACTTCGTTGCCGTTCGAATCGAGCAGCTTGACCTGAGGACGGATGACCTTGGCAGCACCACGACGCTTCGGATCGATCACCACCAGGGTGGACAGACCGGTCACTTCGTCGACCTGCTTGGCCACGGTCACGCCTTCTTCGACGTTCTCGAACTTCGCCTGACCGGCGAACTCGGTAATGATCGGGCGCGTCAGCGGGTCCCAGTTGGCCAAGATGGTGCCAGCCTTGATGGTCTGGTCGATCTTGATCGACAGGATCGCACCGTACGGCACCTTGTGACGCTCGCGCTCACGACCGTGCTGGTCGGCAATGATGATTTCGCCGGAACGCGAAATCACCACCAACTCGCCCTTGCCGTTGGTCACGTAGCGCATCGTGGCATTGAAGCCGATGATGCCGTCCGACTTGGCTTCGACGCTCGAGGCCACGGCTGCACGCGATGCCGCACCACCGATGTGGAAGGTACGCATGGTCAGCTGGGTGCCCGGCTCACCGATCGACTGTGCAGCGATCACGCCCACGGCCTCACCGGTATTCACCAGGCCACCACGACCCAGATCGCGGCCATAGCACTTGGCGCAGAGGCCGAAGCGCGTGGCGCAGGTCAGCGGGGTGCGGGCCTTGATCTCGTCGACGCCGGCTTGCTCCAGCATGTCCAGCGTGTCTTCGTCCAGCATCTTGCCGGCTTCCAGCACGACGACTTGCGTCTCGGGATGCAGCACGTCGATGGCAGCAACACGACCCAGCACGCGGTCACGCAGGGACTCGATGACTTCACCACCTTCAACCAGCGCGCGCATGGCGATGCCGTTGTCGGTGCCGCAGTCGACCTCGGTGACGACCAGATCCTGGGTCACGTCCACCAGACGGCGGGTCAGGTAGCCCGAGTTCGCGGTCTTCAGCGCCGTATCCGCCAGGCCCTTACGAGCACCGTGGGTGGAGATGAAGTACTGCAGAACGTTCAGGCCTTCGCGGAAGTTCGCCGTGATCGGCGTCTCGATGATCGAGCCGTCAGGCTTGGCCATCAGGCCCCGCATGCCGGACAGCTGGCGAATCTGGGCCGCGCTACCGCGGGCACCGGAGTCGGCCATCATGTAGATGGAGTTGAAAGACTCCTGATCCACTTCCTTGCCGTGACGGTCGATGGTCTTCTGCTTGGACAGCTGGCTCATCATGACCTTGCCGACTTCGTCGCCGGTCTTGCCCCAGATGTCCACGACCTTGTTGTAGCGTTCGCCGGCGGTCACCAGGCCCGAGACGTACTGCTGCTCGATTTCCTTGACTTCCGCTTCGGCGCGCGCGATCAGCTCAACCTTCTGCTTCGGAACCAGCATGTCGTCGATGGCGATCGAGATGCCGGCGCGTGTTGCAAGCTTGAAGCCGCTTTGCAGCAGCTTGTCGGCCAGCACCACGGTTTCCTTCAGGCCGCACTTGCGGAAGGACGTGTTGATCAGGCGCGAGATTTCCTTCTTCTTCAACGCCTTGTTGATGTTCGAGAACGGCAGGCCCTTGGGCAGGATCTCGCTCAGCAACGCACGACCAACGGTTGTGTCGACCAGCTTGGTTTCCGGTACCCATTCACCATCGGCACCCTTGCTGTACTCGGTCAGACGGACCGAGATCTTGGCCGTGATTTCAACAGCACCGTTCTCCAGGGCGCGCAGCATTTCGCTGACGTCCGAGAAGATCAGGCCTTCGCCCTTGGCGTTGATGCGGTCACGGGTGGCGTAGTAAAGGCCCAGCACCACGTCTTGCGACGGGACGATGGACGGTTCACCCGAAGCCGGGAACAGCACGTTGTTGGAGGCCAGCATCAGCGTGCGGGCTTCCATCTGCGCTTCGATCGACAGCGGGACGTGAACGGCCATCTGGTCACCGTCGAAGTCGGCGTTGAAGGCGGCGCAGACCAGCGGATGCAGCTGGATGGCCTTGCCTTCAATCAGCACCGGCTCGAAAGCCTGGATGCCCAGACGGTGCAGCGTCGGTGCGCGGTTCAAGAGAACCGGATGCTCCTTGATGACCTCTTCCAGGATGTCCCAGACCACCGGCGTGCCGGATTCGACTTCCTTCTTTGCGGCCTTGATCGTCGTCGCGATGCCCATGGCTTCGAGGCGCGAGAAGATGAAGGGCTTGAACAGCTCGAGCGCCATCAGCTTCGGAAGACCGCACTGGTGCAGCTTCAGCGTCGGGCCGACGGTAATGACCGAACGACCCGAGTAGTCGACGCGCTTGCCAAGCAAGTTCTGACGGAAGCGACCGCTCTTGCCCTTGATCATGTCGGCCAGCGACTTGAGGGCACGCTTGTTCGCACCGGTCATGGCCTTGCCACGACGGCCGTTGTCCAGCAGCGAGTCGACGGCTTCCTGCAGCATGCGCTTTTCGTTGCGCACGATGATTTCAGGGGCCTTCAACTCCAGCAGACGAGCCAGACGGTTGTTGCGATTGATGACGCGGCGATACAGGTCGTTCAGGTCAGAGGTCGCGAAGCGGCCACCATCCAGAGGCACCAGCGGACGCAGGTCCGGCGGCAGCACGGGCAGCACGTCCAGCACCATCCAGTTCGGCTTGATGCCCGAACGCTTGAAGGCTTCCATCACCTTGAGGCGCTTGGAATTCTTCTTGACCTTGAGTTCCGAGCCGGTCATGTCGTTGCGCAGGCGATCGATCTCGACATCGAGATCCATATCTTCCAGCAACTTCTTGACGCCTTCGGCACCCATCAGCGCGATGAACTCGTCACCGTACTCGATGCGCTTCGCGTCGTAGTCGTCCTCGGTCATGATCGAGAACTTCTTCAGCGGCGTCATGCCCGAATCGACAACGACGTAGGCTTCGAAGTACAGCACGCGTTCGATGTCGCGCAGCGTCATGTCGAGCACCAGGCCCAGACGGCTGGGAAGCGACTTCAGGAACCAGATGTGCGCGCAGGGAGCGGCCAGGTCGATGTGACCCATGCGCTCACGACGAACCTTGGTCTGGGTGACTTCGACGCCGCACTTCTCGCAGATCACGCCACGATGCTTCAGGCGCTTGTACTTGCCGCACAGGCACTCGTAGTCCTTGATCGGGCCGAAGATCTTGGCGCAGAACAGGCCATCACGCTCGGGCTTGAAAGTCCGGTAGTTGATGGTCTCGGGCTTCTTCACTTCGCCGAAGGACCACGAACGGATCTTCTCGGGCGATGCGAGCCCGATTTTGATCGCGTCGAAGTGCTCGTCGGGCGTGAATTGCTTGAACAGGTCCAGCAAACCTTTCATGTGTCTCTCCTGTTCCTAATTAGTTGCGCTCGAGTTCAATGTCGATGCCAAGGGAACGAATTTCCTTGACCAGCACATTGAACGATTCCGGCATGCCGGCTTCGATGGCGTGCTCACCCTTGACGATGGACTCGTAGACCTTGGTCCGGCCATTCACGTCGTCGGACTTCACAGTCAGCATTTCCTGCAGGATGTAAGAGGCGCCATAAGCTTCCAGCGCCCACACTTCCATTTCACCGAAACGCTGGCCACCGAACTGGGCCTTGCCGCCCAGCGGCTGCTGCGTGACAAGCGAGTACGGGCCGGTAGAACGGGCGTGCATCTTGTCGTCGACCAGGTGATGCAGCTTCAGCACGTGCATGTAGCCAACCGTCGTGGGACGCTCGAACTGCTCGCCGGTGCGGCCGTCATACAGGAAGGCCTGCGTACGGGTCGGGGTCAGGCCCTTCTTCGCAGCGATGTCGTCCGGATAGGCCAGCTTCAGCATGCCGCGGATTTCTTCTTCCTTGGCACCGTCGAACACCGGCGTTGCGAACGGCACACCCTTGGACAGGTTGCCGGCCATCTCGATGACTTCGGCGTCGCTCAGCTCGTCAATGCTCTCGGCCTTGCCGCCGTTCTTGTTGTACAGCTCGTCCAGGAACTTGCGCAGTTCGCTGACGGCGGCATGCTGTTGCAGCATGTCGCCGATGCGCTGGCCAATGCCCTTGCCAGCCCAGCCCAGGTGGACTTCCAGCACCTGACCGACGTTCATCCGCGAGGGCACACCCAGCGGGTTCAGAACGATGTCGGCGGTGGTGCCGTCGGCCATGTAAGGCATGTCTTCAACAGGCACGACCTTGGAGACCACGCCCTTGTTGCCGTGACGGCCGGCCATCTTGTCGCCAGGCTGCAGGCGGCGCTTGACGGCCAGGTAGACCTTGACCATCTTCAGCACGCCAGCCGGCAGCTCGTCGCCTTGCGTCAGCTTCTTGCGCTTCTCTTCGAAGGCCAGATCGAACGAGTGACGGGTCTGCTCCAGCGAGTTCTTGATGGACTCGAGCTGGTTGGCGATGTCGTCCTCGGCAGGACGCACGTCGAACCAGTGGAACTTCTCGACGCCAGCCAGGTAGTCCTTGCTGATGACAGTGCCCTTGGCGATCTTCTGCGGGCCGCCGTTGGCCACGCGGCCCACCAGCAGCTTCTCGATACGGTCGAAAGCGTCGCTCTCGACGATGCGCAGCTGGTCGTTCAGGTCCAGGCGGAAGCGCTTCAGCTCGTCGTCAATGATCTGCTGGGCGCGCTTGTCACGCTGGATACCTTCACGGGTGAAGACCTGCACGTCGATGACAGTGCCTTGCGTGCCTTGGTCGACGCGCAGGGACGTGTCCTTCACGTCGGAGGCCTTCTCGCCGAAGATGGCGCGCAGCAGCTTTTCTTCAGGCGTCAGCGTGGTCTCGCCCTTGGGCGTGACCTTGCCCACCAGCACGTCGCCAGGGCCGACTTCTGCACCGACGTACACGATGCCCGACTCGTCCAGGCGAGCCAGTTGCTGCTCGGACAGGTTGGGGATGTCGCGGGTGATTTCTTCGCTGCCAAGCTTGGTGTCACGCGCGTTGACCACCAGCTCCTCGATGTGAATCGAGGTGTAGCGGTCTTCGGCGATCACGCGCTCGGAGATCAGGATGGAGTCTTCGAAGTTGTAGCCATTCCAGGGCATGAACGCCACCAGCATGTTCTGGCCCAGGGCCAGTTCGCCGATGTCGGTCGATGCGCCGTCCGCAATGATGTCTTCCGCTGCGACCTTGTCGCCGCGCTTGACGATCGGACGCTGGTGAATGTTGGTGTTCTGGTTCGAACGCTGATACTTGATCAGGTTGTAGATGTCGACACCAACTTCACCGGCCACGGTCTCGTTGTCGTTGACGCGAATCACGATGCGGTTGGTGTCGACATAGTCGACCACACCGCCGCGACGCGCCGCGACCACGGTACCCGAGTCCTTGGCTGCCACACGCTCGACACCGGTACCCACCAGCGCCTTTTCGGGGCGCAGGGTCGGCACGGCCTGACGCTGCATGTTGGCGCCCATCAGTGCGCGGTTCGCATCGTCGTGCTCGAGGAAGGGCACCAGCGAAGCAGCCACCGACACGATCTGCGTCGGGGCCACGTCCATGTACTGGATGCGTTCCGGCGAGGTCAGCACCGATTCGCCGTTTTCACGGGCAGACACCAGTTCGTCGATCAGCTGGCCTTGCTCGTTCAGCGAGGCGTTCGCCTGGGCGATGACGTACTTGCCTTCTTCGATGGCCGACAGGTAGTCGATCTGGTCGGTGACCTTGCCGTCCACCACGCGACGGTACGGCGTCTCGAGGAAGCCGTATTCGTTCAGCTGGGCGTACAGAGCCAGCGAGTTGATCAGGCCGATGTTCGGGCCTTCCGGCGTTTCGATCGGGCAGACGCGGCCGTAATGGGTCGGGTGCACGTCACGGACTTCGAAGCCGGCGCGCTCGCGTGTCAGACCACCCGGGCCAAGAGCGGAAACACGACGCTTGTGCGTGATTTCCGACAGCGGGTTGGTCTGGTCCATGAACTGCGACAGCTGCGAGGCACCGAAGAATTCCTTCAGTGCAGCCGAGATCGGCTTGCTGTTGATCAGGTCGTGCGGCATCAGGGCCTCGGTCTCGGCCTGGCCCAGACGTTCCTTGACGGCCTTCTCGATACGGGCGAGACCCGAGCGGTACTGGTTCTCAGCCAGTTCGCCCACGCAACGCACGCGACGATTGCCCAGGTGGTCGATGTCGTCGACTTCACCGCGACCATTGCGCAGCTCGACGAGGATCTTGACCACGTCGAGGATGTCCTCGTTGGACAGCACCATGGCGCCTTCCGGCGTGTCGCGACCCACACGGGCGTTGAACTTCATGCGGCCCACGCGCGACAGGTCGTACGTATCGACGCTGTAGAACAGGCGGTTGAACAGCGCTTCCACCGCGTCTTCCGTCGGCGGCTCGCCGGGGCGCATCATGCGGTAGATGGCAACGCGGGCAGCCAGTTGGTCAGCGGTTTCGTCAGCAGCCAGGGTCTGGCTGATGTAGGCGCCTTCGTTCAGCTCGTTCGTGTACAGGCACTGGACTTCCTTGATACCGGCCTGGCGCAGCTTCTTCAAGAGCGCGTCGGTCAGCTCGTCGTTGGCCTTGGCGATGATCTCGCCGGTGTCGCCGTCGACCATGTTCTTGGCCAGCATGCGGCCGACCAGGAAGTCTTCAGGCACCGTCACGTGTTGCGTGCCGGATTGCTCCAGCTGGCGCACATGGCGGGCGGTGATGCGCTTGTCCTTCTCGACGATGACGGCACCGCTCTTGTCGGTGATGTCAAAGCGGGCGACTTCGCCCTTCAGGCGGTCGGCGACGAATTCCATCTGCGCGCCGGCGTCCATCAGACGGAAATTGTCGAAGACGAAGAAGTGCGCAAGGATCTGCTCGGGGTTCAGGCCGATGGCCTTTAGCAGGATCGTGACCGGCATCTTGCGGCGACGGTCGACACGGAAGAACAGCACGTCCTTGGGGTCGAACTCGAAGTCGAGCCACGAACCGCGGTAAGGAATGATGCGGGCCGAGAACAGCAGCTTGCCGGACGAGTGCGTCTTGCCCTTGTCGTGCTCAAAGAACACGCCGGGCGAACGGTGCAGCTGGGAGACGATGACACGCTCGGTGCCATTGACGATGAAGGAGCCGTAGTCGGTCATCAGAGGCACTTCGCCCATGTAGACCTCTTGCTCCTTGATCTCCTTGACGGTCTTCGCCTGCGGCGATTCGCGGTCATAGATGATCATCTGCAGGCGCGCACGAACGGCGGCTGCATAGGTCAAGCCACGTTGTTGGCACTCGCGGGTGTCAAAGGGCGGCTTGGCGATGTTGAATTCGAGGAACTTCATTTCCACGAAACCGTTGTGCGAAACAATCGGGAACGCGGAAAGGAAAGCAGCTTGCAGGCCTTCAGGCTTGCGCTTCGCTGGGGGGGTATCTTTTTGCAGGAAGGCGACGTACGACTCCTTCTGCATGGTGAGCAAATAGGGAACGTTGAGAACGCTCGCTCGCTTGCCGAAGCTCTTGCGGATTCGCTTGCGCTCGGTATAGCTATAGGGGGTTGTTTGCGCCATAAACACTCCGTGTCGAGAGCCCACCCCTGGCCGTGGGACGGGCTTCGTCGGCGACTGGCTACTCGAACCCGATCCAGAACGGATGGCTCGATGCTTGGTGGTTGGCCACTACCAACCGCTGGCGGACAACCCAGGCATTGCACCCGGGCCCGACCAAACCGGCTCTCTGCAGTCGGATCAGAGAGCACTTGAAAGAACCGCGCATCATACCCGAGCGCGAGCCTTTCAACTGTTCTCTACAGGAGTAACCCTTAGACGACTAAAGGGGAGGTCCGAAGGACCGCCCCTTTAGCGTTGTGGAGGGGAGCACCCCTCCCCAAAGTCTTACTTGAGTTCGACCTTGGCGCCGGCTTCTTCCAGCTTCTTCTTGGCGGCTTCGGCGTCGGCCTTGGCGATGCCTTCCTTGACAGCCTTCGGAGCGCCGTCGACCAGGTCCTTGGCTTCCTTCAGACCCAGGCCGGTGATTTCGCGCACGGCCTTGATCACGCCAACCTTGTTCGCGCCGGCTTCCAGCAGAACAACGTTGAACTCGGTCTTTTCTTCAGCAGCAGCAGCGCCACCGCCAGCAGCGCCGCCAGCAGCGGGAGCAGCCATCGAAGCGGCGGACACGCCGAACTTCTCTTCAATTGCCTTGACCAGATCGTTCAGTTCCAGAACGGTCATGCTGTCCAGGGCGGTCAGGAATGCGTCTTTATCGAATGCCATGATGTGTTTCCTAAATACAGATTGGTTGCGTTTGACGATATCGTCGTCTTAGGCTGCAGCAGGGGCTTCAGCAGCGGCTTCAGTAGAAGCAGCGCCTTCACCACGCTTTGCAGACAGGGCTGCCAGCACGGCCGCGGTGCGTTGCACCGGCGACAGCAGCAGGCCGGCGATTTGCGACAGCAGGACTTCCTTGGACGGAACGGAGGCCAGGGCCTTCACACCATCCACATCCAGAGCCTTGCCACCGTAGGCACCACCCTTGATGACGAGCTTGTCGTTGGTCTTGGCAAAGTCAGCGATGACTTTGGCAGCCGCGACAGCGTCTTCCGAAAAGCCGTAGATCAGCGGGCCGACCATGGCATCCGATGCAGCTTCGAACGAAGTGCCGGCGACAGCACGACGTGCCAGGGTGTTCTTCAGCACATGAAGATACACACCTTGGGCACGCGCAGTGACGCGCAGCTTGTTCAAGGCTTCAACGGTGAGGCCACGGTACTCGGCCAACGCCAAAGTCTGCGACTTGGCTGCTTGCGCGGCCACGTCGGAGACAACAGCTGCCTTCTCGTTGCGATTGAGACTCAAGGTCTACTCCTCACATTACGCCCTCGGTCTTGCGACCTTCGGGCACCGGGATTCAGCGACCTTCTGTTTCGGGAAACTGCGCTCTGTTGAAATTCAACTCGGCGCAAAAATCCTTTGCAGCGGGACCGCCATCTGCGCTGGTTGAGACCGAGGTCTCTGATTAAGCGTTGCCTCCCGGGACTGCGGAGACTTCACACCAGCGGTCTTGGATGACGCGCTGCGAATTTGCATTCGCAACGCCCCACCAATTCATCGGTGCGACGCCAGACTCGCGTCGCCCCTCAATTGAATCAAGCTTAGGCAGCAGCCGATGCGTTGATCGAGCCGATGTCCACGCGGGCGCCAACGCCCATCGTCGACGAAATGGCGACCTTGCGCAGGTAGACGCCCTTGCTCGACGCTGGCTTGCTCTTGTTCAGAGCTTCGATCAGCGCGCGCAGGTTGCCTTCCAGCTTGTCGGTGTCGAACGAGCGACGGCCGATCGTGCCGTGGATGATGCCGGCCTTGTCAACGCGGAACTGGACCTGGCCAGCCTTGGCGTTCTTGACGGCGGTGGCGACGTCCGGGGTCACGGTGCCAACCTTGGGGTTAGGCATCAGGCCGCGCGGGCCCAGGATCTGACCCAGGGTACCAACGATACGCATCGTGTCCGGCGAGGCAATGACCACGTCGAAAGGCATGTCGCCAGCCTTGACGCGCTCAGCCAGGTCTTCCATGCCGACGACGTCAGCGCCAGCGGCCTTGGCTTCTTCAGCCTTGGCACCCTGGGCGAAAACGGCGACGCGCTTGGTCTTGCCGGTGCCGTTAGGCAGCACGACAGCGCCACGAACGACTTGGTCCGACTTCTTCGCATCGATGCCGAGTTGCACTGCAACGTCAATCGACTCGTCGAACTTGGCGGTAGCCAGGCTCTTGACCAGGGTCAGAGCGTCATTCAGACCGTACAGCTTGGTGCTTTCGACCTTGCCTTGCAGGGCCTTCTGCTTCTTGGTGAGCTTTGCCATGATCAGACGCCTTCCACGATGATGCCCATCGAGCGGGCCGAGCCAGCGATGGTGCGAACAGCGGCGTCCATACCGGCAGCCGTCAGGTCCTTCTGCTTGATCGTGGCGATCTCTTCCAGCTGAGCGCGGGTCAGCTTGCCGACCTTGTCCAGGTGAGCGCGGGGCGAACCCTTCTCGACCTTGGCCAGCTTCTTGATCAGGGCGGTCGCCGGGGGCGACTTGATCACGAAGGTGAAGCTCTTGTCTGCGAAGGCGGTAATCACCACCGGCAGCTTCATGCCCGGCTCATGGCCCTGCGTCTGGGCGTTGAACGCCTTGCAGAATTCCATGATGTTCAGGCCACGTTGGCCCAGTGCGGGACCGACCGGGGGCGAAGGGTTCGCCTTGCCGGCAGCGACTTGCAGCTTGATAAAGCCGACAATCTTCTTTGCCATGTTTCTCTCCAAACAGTGTCATTGCGGCAAAGCATTGACACCTGAGTGCTAGCGCAAAGGACTGGTTACCTTTGCTCCTCTTGTCCGCATCTCGTTGCGGACTGACTACGGTCGGTAGCAGCGGCCGAAACCGCCAGGCACCGACAGGCCTTAAACCTTCTCGACTTGCCCGAAATCCAGCTCGACCGGCGTGGCACGACCGAAGATCGTGACCGAGACGCGGACCTTGGACTTGTCGTAGTTGACTTCCTCGATCGCGCCGTTGAAGTCGGTGAACGGGCCGTCCTTGACGCGCACGATCTCGCCCACCGTCCACTCGACCTTGGGCCGGGGCTTCTCGATGCCTTCTTGCATCTGGTTGACGATCTTCATGACCTCGGCTTCCGAGATCGGAGCCGGGCGGTTCTTGGCGCCACCGACAAAGCCGGTCACCTTGGAGGTGTGCTTGACCAGGTGCCAGGTGTCGTCTTCCATCGCCATTTCGACCAGCACATAGCCGGGGAAGAAACGACGCTCGGTGACCGACTTCTTGCCGTTCTTGAGCTCAACGACTTCTTCGGTCGGCACCAGGATGCGGCCGAACTTGTCTTGCATGCCGGCGCGGTCGATGCGCTCACGCAGGTTGCGTTCAACAGCCTTTTCCATGCCCGAATAGGCATGCACCACGTACCAGCGCTTGGGCAGGCCAGCGGGGGCTGCAGGAGCTTCTGCACCTGCGACGACGTTCAGTTCTTCACTCATCTCGTCGTTCCTTTTAGCGCTTCCAGCCCAGGATCAGGTCGTACAGCACCCATTCCAGCGTCTTGTCGGTCAGCCACAGGAACAAGGCCATCACGACGACAAAGGCAAACACGTAGCCCGTCATCTGCATTGCTTCCTTGCGGGTCGGCCAGACCACCTTGCGCACTTCGCGCAGCGAATCCTGACCGTAGGCGATCAGCGACTTGCCAGACTCGGAGGTGAAGAAGGCGCCCGCAGCGGCGGCCAGCAAGACCAGCAGCGCGGCCCACTGCGCGATCGGGCCTTGCTTGGCCAGCGCGTAGTACGCGGCCAGTGCACCGATCAGCAGCACCACGGCGCCGGCCAGCTTCGCCTTGTCGGCGCCGGTCGTCACTGTTTCGACTTGAGTATTGGACATTGAACTCTTCAACTTTCAGGCCCGGCCTCGCAGCCTGACAAATACATTCGGGACAGACCCATCAGCAGCAAAGCCCGCCGGGAATTACTCCCGCGGGCTGCTTGCTTGACCACTGGAACCGGCGATTATCGCAGAGGACTAATCGCTGGCAGGGGCAGAGGGTCTCGAACCCCCAACCTTCGGTTTTGGAGACCGACGCTCTGCCAATTGAGCTATGCCCCTGTGGTCTTTCAAACTTTAGGCAATGATCGTAGCGACCACGCCCGAACCGACGGTACGGCCACCTTCGCGGATAGCGAAGCGCAGACCGGTTTCCATGGCGATCGGAGCGATCAGCTTCACGGTGATGCTGACGTTGTC
>NZ_JBAJMV010000011.1:0-13484 GCF_036880965.1 Roseateles microcysteis
ACTCGTGGCCGTGTGGCCAAGTCGGGCGTTCATCGCTTCTCTTGGCGCGGGCGGCCCGCATGTTCAAGAACCAGCCTGTCGCCTCAGCCGTCTGCCACGTGGGTGTGGCTCCGGCTAGCATCTCGCGTTCGCAGCGGCCTATTCTTCGAAGTGGCTCTGCACAACCTGCCGGTCAAGTGGGACGTCCCACGGCGGGCGCCGGTGGTCCGCCTTGCGCAGGCCGTGCCGCCGTGGGCCGCCCCTTACCTTCACCGTTAGGCCTTGAATGCAGATCATGATCCGAGTAGTTGGACTCATAGCGCTCTCGCTGGGAATAGTGAGTTCGGCCTGGGCCTGCTCGTGTGCTCCTGAGTTCAGGAAATTCGAGAAGTCATATGCCATGGCAAAGGCTATCTACGTAGCGGAGTGGACGACAGTCAAGCTGTCTTCAGAAATTGCCCCTATCGGGAGTGGCGACTATCTTGAAGACGTTCAGTTTGTCGTCGCGGAAGTCTTTAAAGGCAAGAGGCGTGCTGGTGACGTTGTTCGAGTCAGATCAACGGTCGGGATGGGCGTCTGTGGAGCGAGCGTCCGAAACAATCCAATTTGGCTTGAGGCGCTTCCAAAGCCAGGCTACGTAGGCCCACCAATTGCAGCCTCGCTCTCAAAGTCTTGGCTGATCTACGAGTATGCAGACGAGCCATTCGAGTTGGAGTATTGCTCAAGGTCGAGGCCTATGAATCAAGGCGGCGATGAAGATGTGGCGCTTCTTCGGTCTCATGGGCGTCAGGTACCAAAGCCAAAACGTCCGCCAAGGGCAGTCGTGAGCGCCGGGCCTAACCAGTCGCTCGAGCCGACTCGCGTCGGCAAGCCGCCGCTCGCGGCACAGCTTCAACGTTAGGCTTCAAAGGCAACATGTCTACCGATGCTGATCTTCTGAAAATTGCTTCGGCCATGGAGGCGCTTGAGTCAAAGTTTGTGGACTCAAGGACGCTTGGCCTACATCTGGCGGTCGCCGAGGAGGCCGAATTCAAACGACTCTCGATTGAAGCGAAGGCCATCCTCGATCACGAGCTCGGATTGCTGAATGACTTTTCTACAAACCTACTTCTGACCATCAATCAGGGATCAGGCGGGTACCTTGGCGGACCTTCAATGGCTGCTGTTAGGTCCTCTCGCGCGATTGTCGAGGGTGGTGTCAATCAGATCCGGCGCAAGCCTGCGCACGCTGCAGCAAAGGTGAAGGCTGACGACCCGACGTATGTGAGCCCCTCCCGCTTGGCAGAAGTCCGGGCGTTAGCTTCCGCGAAATGGGACGTCACCCGGTTGGTGCGGTTGCTCGAAGAACTGAATGCGGCACATGCTCAGCGCTGTCACATGAGCGTGGCGATGTTGGTGCGCGCAGTGACAGATCATGTGCCGCCCGTTTTTGGATGCACAAACTTTGGTGAAGTCGCGAACAACTATGCAGGAGCCAAATCCTTCAGAGGCTCAATGCAGCACCTGCATGGTTCGATGAAACACATCGCGGACGCACATCTTCACGTGCAAATTCGAAAATCTGAAACATTGCCTAATGAAGCCCAAGTCGATTTCCGCGCAGACGTTGATGTGCTGCTTGCAGAATTCGTACGAGTACTGCAATGACGCCTAACCAGTCGCTCGAGCCGACTCGCGTCGGCAAGCCGCCGCTCGCGGCTCAGCTTCAACGTTAGGCATCGACCGATGGTCTTCCTCGCAATCACGCGTTCTGGCTATGAAGATTTCGCACGGATTGACGCGTCGGGAGTCAGTCTATGGGTTGGCGCAGGCGTTCTCTCTGCAGAAGAGTTGAGCTCATTGAGAGCTGATGGACTCGATGTTTCTGATTTCAATTTCGAGATTAGGCGTGAAGACAGCGTCGCGATTGAAGGCGCTGTTGCTACGATCCAGGAACACCATCCCGGTGAAGTCGTCTGGGTGCAGGCATAGAAAACCCGATGCCTAACCAGTCGCTCGAGCCGACTCGCGTCGGCAAGCCGCCGCTCGCGGCTCAGCTTCAACGTTAGGCGTCACAGAATGTCCGAGTCTGCCTTCACTCGAAGAAAATCCACGGCAACGTACTGGCGCAACAAGTCCAATGATTTGCTCGGTGCGGCTGGGCTTGTGTGGCTCGGTATGGGCAGCACCGATGGAAGAGAGCGAGACGCTCTTGGACTTCCTGATTGGTACTCATTCGAGGTCGCATGCCCGGCCGTCTTCCGAATGCTGTGTGGCATGTCGACAGAACTTCTGCTGAAGGCAATCATTGTCCAGCGTGGCAACGAGCCCAAGCAGACTCATAACCTGATCGAGCTGTCGAAACAGGCGGCCCTCGATGTTTCGGCTGAGCAATCACAGCTCCTTAGCGTTCTGACTGAGTACGTCATCTGGGACGGACGTTACCCGGTACCAAAGACTGAGCCGATATTTGAGAAGACCAGAGTTCTTGCGCAGCAGACCTTGACTACAAAGGTTCGCTTAGGCAACAGCAGCTTCAGCGTGCTTCGGCAGAATGGCGCCCTGGACTGGGACAACTTCTTGAAACTTTGGAACAGATTCAATGAGGTATATCTTGCGCATGACGCCTAACCAGTCGCTCGAGCCGACTCGCGTCGGCAAGCCGCCGCTCGCGGCTCAGCTTCAACGTTAGGCCTCATCGATGAGCCACGCACACAGTTTCGACGAATCTACCTGGCCGTTTCGCGCGCCAATCAACACTGCTTCGTTCACGACGATTCGAGTTCTGGATGCGTCACTTCCTATCCTTGAGGTCTATCACGACCACGATGGAGACTGGCAGTTCATGTGCGGTACTACCAATGCATCAGAAGATGCGAAGGTTGTCTGTCTTGGCTGCATGGTTGAACGAGACCCCACACTTGTTCAGCTTGCCGATTTGCCGGACGGATGGATGGCTTATCGAGAATCGCCCGAGCATCCTTGGTCACGCGAGGAATATGAAGACAGCGATGCCGAAAATGAGGCCTAACCTGTCGCTCGAGCCGACTCGCGTCGGCAAGCCGCCGCTCGCGGCTCAGCTTCAACGTTAGCCATCTGTCGATTCGCCGTGCCTACTGCCCAATTCCGCACTTGCAGCGCGAGATCGCGTGCCGCTTTGGCTGCCACGCTGCTACTGATTACGTGGATCGGCGCGAGCGGCGCGGAACTGACTGCGAAAGAACGCCAGCTTTCTGAAGCCATAGAAGCATTTCACATGTGCATTCGAGCCGTAGGTGCTGTTTCCGCAAAGAGGCAAGCGTGCGGCGCAGACATTGCTTTGCTGCCGGCGGACTTCAAGACTCTTAGGGAATGCCTTGCAAAGTCCAATTCAGTGAAGCGCAAACTGCACTTCCAAGCTACGTCGATCCCTTCTATGCCTGATGCCACGCTATTCTGCGATCGCATTGACTACCTCTTCACGTTCCGAGATCGCGCTGGCCGGTGGGCCGTAACTGGCGTCTATCAGTTGGTAGCGAACTAGTGAATCACGAACAGTCCAGTTCCGCATTGCAGCTGGCTAACCAGTCGCTCGAGCCGACTCGCGTCGGCAGGCCGCCGCTCGCGGCTCAGCTTCAACGTTAGGCAAGAATGAAAGATCGGGCCATCTACAAGCTCGTCGCAAGCTCGAAGCGGCGCCCGTCCGTTCAGAGTGGGGCGTTTCCGCGCGACTACTTCATAGACCACTTCAACGGAACTCCCTTGCCTGACGGCTGGATAGCTCCGCCGCATGAGATTCGCGGAGTTTCATACGGACTGCCAGACGTCCTTCTCTGGAAGGAGCTTTGTCCCTTGATGTCGGCCCGTGCAGTCGCGCTCTTTGAGGCAGTAGCGCCAGGCTGTGCCGAGTACAGGTTCTTCGCGGAAGTGAAGGGGAAGCCCTACTATGTTCTTAACGTTCTTGCCACGGCTGACCCTGAGCTTCAGGATCACTGTCCACCGTTGTTTAGGCGACCGAGTCCTGGGCCATCTGAAAACCTCTGCGGCGAAGCCATTCCCGCTGCAGTTGTCGCACATAGATTCACCGGCTTCTGCTTTCGGGATCCATTCAAATCGGAAACTAGGGACCTTTCCCTTGGCAAAGATACAAATGTTTATCCCGGCGTTCTTGCCTAACCAGTCGCTCGAGCCGACTCGCGTCGGCAAGCCGCCGCTCGCGGCTCAGCTTCAACGTTAGGGCTCAAGAGAAGAGGCGGATGACTTCCACTAGTGTGAAATCCGAGTTCTATGGCATTCGTGTGCTGATTAAGCACCCGTCGTGGCCCGTCGCTGAAATCTCCAAGCGCCTTGCCGAAGAGCCGGACTACGGTTGGAGCGCCGGTGAAGGCGGAAAGACTGAAACGACGTGGTCGCGCGAATCATGCACAACGGGCAAAAGGTACTTCTTTGAAGAAGTACGCGACGTCCTAGATTGGATTCAAACTAGAGATGGGTTCGCTGAGGAGCTCAACGCGACGGGTGGGAGCCTAGCTGTCATAGTCAATCTGCCCGGCACTGTGAACTTGGGTTGCAGTCTCGAGCCAGACGCTATGCATTTGGCTGCCAAATTGGGTGTGAGCGTGGGGGTAGAGGTATTTCCGAACATGAGGCGCCCGGATGCGAAACCAGTTGAGCCCTAACCAGTCGCTCGAGCCGACTCGCGTCGGCAAGCCGCCGCTCGCGGCTCAGCTTCAACGTTAGGTGTATGCAAATCCATGAACTGCACTGCGAAGATCTCTGTCACAGCGACCGATGAGCACACCATCGTTGCGGTTGGTGATCGCGAGCTCTTCGACTATTTCGATGACTTCTTTGTCGAACGCGGCTTTGAGTGCATCTGTGTCTCGTTGGCTGAGCCGGGAGACGAACAAATGAACTCGTTCTATTTCAGTAGCGAGTTCACGCCCGCGATGCTCAGCAAGGTAGTTTCGGAAGTTCCACCTTCCGAGATCGAACGCATTCTTTCGCTCAATGCAAAGCAGGGCTAGGTCATGCCACGGCACACACCTAACCTGTCGCTCGAGCCGACTCGCGTCGGCAAGCCTCCGCTCGCGGCTCAGCTTCAACGTTGTGCATCTGGCTGCCGGGAGTCCAAGTGAGGATGGTTCGTCTTACGCGTGAGCAGCGCTCGGCCAATTGCCTAGGCCGCAGTTCTCTTTGTGGCGCGGCTTGGCACAGTTCGGTCGCCGCTGCTGGTCCAAGTGGCGCCAATCGTCGTGGCCGCGTGGCCAAGGTTGGGCGCGGCATCGTTCTCTTTGCGCGCCGGGCCGCATGGTCAAGAACCAGCCAGGCGCCCCAGCCGTCTGCCACGTGGGTGTTGCTCCGGTTGGCATCCCGCGTTCGCTACCGCCGATGCTTCGAAGTGGCTCTGCACAACCTGCCGGTCAAGCGGGACGTCCCACGGCGGGTGCCGGTGGTCCGCCTTGCGCAGGCCGTGCCGCCGTGGGCCGCCCCTTACCTTCATCGTTAGGTTGCCAATGCACAGACTTGTCGTTCTAGTGGCCGCGACATTTGCCTGCATTCCTGCAATGGCACAGAAGGCCCAGGCAGTTGAATCATGCCGGCTGAAGATCGGCATGCTCGCATTTACGGAGAAGGAGCAGGAGGCCGATTGGATTGTGAGCCGCAGAAGCTCAGATCCTGACGCTATCGTTGATGAGTACATGTGGCACATGAAACGTGCCAAGGACAAGCTGCCTCCCATGAGCGGGAAGCGAATGAAGATCGACAGGACCGAGGCAAAGAGAATGATTTTGCGTGGCTACGTGGAGTTTCTTCTTGGAGGCGAAGATGGTAGGACTGAACTCTTGACGAAGCGTGGTACTTGGTTTGTTGTTCCTCCGGAGAAGCGCAAGGGGGCACATATCAATGACCTTTTCGATGCGGCAGACTTGGTTGATCCTTGCGGGGTCAACATTGGGCGGGGGTACGAGTGAATGTGGCAACCTAACCAGTCGCTCGAGCCGACTCGCGGCGGCAAGCCTCCGCTCGCGGCTCAGCTTCAACGTTAGACCACACAAATGCTTCTTCTGAAGGCGACGAATCTGACATGGATCAACGGCCAAGCCGAAGATCCGACCGATCAGTGCGCCCATGGGCGGATCGAGCTGACTGTGGACGGAGATGTTCTGTACAGAACTGGTGAGGCAGACATTACGGTTTCAGCCGCCTGTCTCTACCTGCTGCGAACGGTTGAGGACGACCACACTCCAGAACGTTCGGTTGCAGAAGGCAATTGGCTATTCCCTTGCTGTGGCTTCAACATGTTTCCTGCGCAAGGTAGGTACAAGGTGAGTTGCATGGGCTGCAATACAGGGACAGACGTCTTTGTGCGGCACGTGGGCGATAGAGTTCTCCTAACCTGCGATGAACGAGAAGCCAGTGTGTCGCAGGCTGAGTGGAGGACAGCTGTTCTAGGGCTAGTCCGACAAGTGGAGAGCTTTTATGCAGAGTGCGAGCCGAAGGCTGACCTGGAAGGTGACTTCGACATTGAGGGCTGGGGTCTTTTTTGGTCCGAATGGAAGGCTAGGAAGGGCCGCGCTGAAAGAAGTGTGGTCTAACCAGTCGCTCGAGCCGACTCGCGTCGGCAAGCCGCCGCTCGCGGCTCAGCTTCAACGTTAGGCCGCACGTGACGAACATTTCACTGCCGACATCCGTTCTTCATGCCCTTGGCTCACTGGTTCAAGGGCTCGCTGCTCGTGGCGCACTACCTACTCATTGCGAAGAGTCTGCGTCGTTCGGAAACTTCGAGGCCACGTTCTCTCGCGGGACGCTCACCTTCTCGGTCGTCCGAGATCGCGGCCAGTTTCATGTTGGCGTCGCTGAGCGTGGCGTGCTGGAGCGTGCGGGGCTTTGGCGCAGTTTCAGCGGTACCAATTCATTGGCGGCGCCACTGTTCGCCTGGTTGGAGTCGCAAGATGCAGCCTAACCTGTCGCTCGAGCCGACTCGCGTCGGCAGGCCGCCGCTCGCGGCTCAGCTTCAACGTTAGGCCAGCATGAAATACGTGCTCGTACTTGCCATCGCGATTCCTGCCGCATCTGCACAAGCGCACGACGCTGAGTCGATGCCGTGCTTGCAATCGGCCAATACTATTGAGAAGAACATTTGCTTGGGTCGCGAAGTCGAAGCGCTGGAAAGGAGCATCTCTCTGCAAGTCGCTCGCGTTTCCGCGCTTCTGCGGAAGCAAGATGTTCAAGAGCCGGTCGTAAAGCTTGCGCCAGCGTTTGAGTCCTCGCAGGCCAAGTGGCAGAAGTTTCAGGAAGCCGAATGCAACTTCAGAAGCCTCTCATTTGGCAGCGGTACGGGTGCACCGGCGGCCGCAGCGTTCTGCAAGCTTGAGCTCGGTCGTTCTCGGTTGAGCTATCTAGAAGGCTTGCAGTGAAAACAGGCTTTGTTCGCTATTGCCGCAGCCGGCCTAACCAGTCGCTCGAGCCGACTCGCGTCGGCAAGCCGCCGCTCGCGGCTCAGCTTCAACGTTAGGGATCCCGCGAATGACCGTCGCAGCGCGTGAGGTACTTGAAGACTGTCGCGGTGCCGTAGATGAAATTGGCGGTGGTGTGCAGGGCCGCGCCTGGCGTCGACGCTGGGTTGCTGCGGTAGTGCTCATGCGGACTGTCGGGTACGTGCTGGCGGCCGTTGACTCCAAGCGCAGCCCTGCGCATAAAGCCGCAATTGATAAGGCGTGGGCGGCCCTAAGTGCCACAAAGCCTGAGCCAGCGATCTTCTGGTCGTTCATTGATATGGAGCGACATAGCATCGTTCATGAATACGATATCGGTGCTGGGCAAGGCGTTACCGTAAGCCCGGGCGCTGCAATTCCGGTCGAACACCACTACGTTATGAACAGTGGCCCATACGCTGGAAAGGACCAGCGTGAAGTTCTGCGAGACTGCATTGGGTGGTGGGAAAGCTACCTCGACGCCATCGAAAGAGAGGTTGGGAAATGATCCCTAACCAGTCGCTCGAGCCGACTCGCGTCGGCAAGCCGCCGCTCGCGGCTCAGCTTCAACGTTAGGGTGCAAATGCGCTGGACCAGCTACTTCGTCGGTCTGATGGCTCTTGCCGCTTTGGCCAGTTGCTCGATGGGAAGCAGCGTCTCTGATCGCGTTGCTGCCGAGGCGGCGAAGTCTAAGAGCTTCGAGCTGAAGAAGCTCACCTCCTTTGAGTGGAACCAGGCCTTCGTGTTCAGTCCCTACTCGTTGCGCGAACAGGTTTGCGGCGCGCTACCTGCGACATGGGCGCAATGCGCGAGCACCTACCCAACCGGCGTTGGCGAAGGCAGCTATTTGCTGGCGTTCGTCCGTGACGGCATGGTTATCCACCATGAGCTACACCCCAGAGGCAATGGAGAATTCTGCGCATCCGGCTGCCTGCTTCAACTCACACCGCAAGATGCAAAGTTCATTGTCAGTTCGTCGGTTTCGGGGCCAAAGCGTTTTTCCAAAGTTGCCCCCTAACCTGTCGCTCGAGCCGACTCGCGTCGGCAGGCCGCCGCTCGCGGCTCAGCTTCAACGTTAGGGAGCACAGGCGCTCTCCTCGCTACTTCAAAGAACTCATGTCCTTGGTTTCCCGTCTCTTCCGTAGGCCCACTGATCGGATGCAAACATCTGATGCAATTGAGACCTTCAAAGTCCTTGCTACTGAAGTCGTGGTTGAGCTTGAGGCGGCAATTGCGAGGCATGACGTGAGCTATCCCAACGCCGAAGTGGCGCTCCTAAATGTCCGTACTTGGCTGACTTTGGCAGAGGAGGGAAAGCTGCCGGGCTCATTTCGTCCCAGCTTCGGCGTCTATAGGTCCGAGCTTGACTTCGGGCCTGTGGAGCGGCGCATGTATGACCTGCAAACTCTTTACGTGGAGCACATCAGAGATGCAGTTTGAAGTGCGCCCTAACCAGTCGCTCGAGCCGACTCGCGTCGGCAAGCCGCCGCTCGCGGCTCAGCTTCAACGTTAGGGCACAGGGAAGAGAAATGCACCAGTGCGGTCCAGGCGGCTCGCTCCGAGCCAGGCTGCTGAATTCAAAGGCAATGGCGGCGTGGCTAGGTTCTGCGTCGGCCGCGAGAACAGCCTCGACCGCTGTGCCTTCGGCCATCATTCCTTGCATGTTGGTTGCTAGCGCTTCGCGCTGCAGTGCTGCGCCTGGCAGTCAGTTTGTTGAGTGGTCTGCGCGAGGCCGTGCCCGAGTCGTTGCGCTCCCACGCCGGCCAGGCCGCTCAAATCCGAATGCACGCAGCACGCTGCAAGGCCACATGGTGGCTGGCGCTGCTGTTCGTGGCCGGCCGGGTTCTTCCCGTCGCGGCACGCGGCTCTTGGGCCTAGGCTCGCAATTTCGTCAGCCGGTTCTGGCTAGGTTCCTGGTTTGCCAAGGCCTGTGCCCTAACCAGTCGCTCGAGCCGACTCGCGTCGGCAAGCCGCCGCTCGCGGCTCAGCTTCAACGTTGTGCATCAGGCAGCTTGGAGAGCAAGTGAGGATGGTCCGTCGTTCGCGCCAGAGCCAGTGGGCCGTTTGCGGAGGCACAAATTCTCCTGGTGGCGCGGTTTGGCGCTCCTCGATCGCCGTCGCTGCGCCGCGTAGCGCCAGCACTCGTGGCCGTGTGGCCAAGTCGGGCGTTCATCGCTTCTCTTGGCGCGGGCGGCCCGCATGTTCAAGAACCAGCCTGTCGCCTCAGCCGTCTGCCACGTGGGTGTGGCTCCGGCTAGCATCTCGCGTTCGCAGCGGCCTATTCTTCGAAGTGGCTCTGCACAACCTGCCGGTCAAGTGGGACGTCCCACGGCGGGCGCCGGTGGTCCGCCTTGCGCAGGCCGTGCCGCCGTGGGCCGCCCCTTACCTTCACCGTTAGGCCGCATGCAATGGCATCGAATTCCCGACCGCCATCTGATTGGCAGCCGACGCCGCGTCAGATGGAGTTGCTATTTGCTGAGTTGGGCCTGTGCTTGAACGTATATCAGCGAATCGAGTTGCAACTGAAGGCGCTCTTGCCATTTTTAGTAGATCCTCGCACTGGACGAACTTATCTCAGAAATGGAAACCTCAACTGGCGAATTTTTATCGACTCAAAGGAGACACTGGGAGGTCTGATGAAGCGGTTACACGAGAAGACCACCGCTGAGCGGCTCGACGAATTCGAGAGCTATTGGAGGACTCTCGTCGACTATAGAAATGAAGTCGTTCATCATTTCATGGAGCAGCCATTCTCAAACTTGGAAACTGCCGAGAAGTACAGCGCCGCACGCGATTTCCTTGTGGCGCGTAGATTGCATGCTCTGCCTATGCATGATTCGCTAGACGTCGCTGTTGCAAAGCTCTCTAAAGATCTGTCGAGCGGTTCGAGCGGTGCGGCCTAACCAGTCGCTCGAGCCGACTCGCGTCGGCAGGCCGCCGCTCGCGGCTCAGCTTCAACGTTAGGCCATGGGACAAAAACTCTCTGCGCAGGATCTGGCGCTTTATCGAGCCGTTGACGAAGTCCTGCACTACGTCTGGGATCCCATTGGAGTTGCAGGTACGCCGGAAGCCCGAGACGAGTACTACGGCTACTTGCCAAAGGTCTTTGCCTTGGTCCGAGATAGAGCAGAAGAATCTGCAATCGCTGCAGAGCTATGCTCCATCGCAACGCAGCGTATGGGACTTTCAGCCAGGCCGGAGCACGACTTGGAGATTGCTCGTCTTCTTTTGTCCTGGCGGGAGTCTGTCAATGAGCGCCTGGCCTAACCAGTCGCTCGAGCCGACTCGCGTCGGCAAGCCGCCGCTCGCGGCTCAGCTTCAACGTTAGGCCTCACATGCGCGAAGCAGATGACTGGCGACTGACCAATCAGCTCGGTTACCTAAAGAAGGCCAAGCTCAAGTGGCAGCCGTACGTGCCATCGTCCAAAGAGAACGATCACGATCATTGCGAATTCTGTTTCACGAAATTCATGAGCGAAGGATCAGCAGACGCAGTCTCGTGCGGGTATGCCACATCGGATAGGTATCGCTGGGTGTGCCAGACTTGCTTCCATGACTTTTCGGAACTCTTCGAATGGCAGGCTGACGGTGCGGCCTAACCTGTCGCTCGAGCCGACTCGCGTCGGCAAGCCTCCGCTCGCGGCTCAGCTTCAACGTTGTGCAGCAGGCTGCCGGTAGAGCAAGTGAGGATGGTTCGTCGTTCGCGTCAGAAGCAGTGGGCTGCTTGCGGAGGTACGAGTTCTCCTCGTGGCACGGACGGGCGCAGTTCGTTGCCCGCCGCAGCTCCGCGTGGCGCCAAGCGTCGTGGCCGTGTGGCCGAGGTCGGGCGGCATTCGCTTCTTTTGGCGCGGCGGTCCGCATGGTCAAGAACCAGCCTGTCGCCTCAGCCTTCTTCCACGTGGGTGTTGCTCCGTTTAGCATCTGGCGTTCGCAGGGGCCGATGCTTCGAAGTGGCTCTGCACAACCAGCCGCTCAACCGGACCCGCGGCGGCAGGCCGCCTCGGTCCGGTTAGCTTCATCGTTGGGCGTCACCAGATGCGAATTGCTTGCATGCGTTCGAAAGCTCCGGAGGCACTCTTGTGCTTCAAGGACGGCAATGAGTAATGCTCCAGCGATCGTTGGGGTCGTAGGCGGGCTCGTGTACGCCGCATATGCAGTTCCCACCATGTTTCAGTTCTTTTCGTACTGCGAGATGGTTGCTGCAGCCACGGGCAAGACTGGTGAGAATGCGGACAAGAAGACACAGGACGACGGTGGTCTCAATGCGTTTCAGCGTGAGCAGTACCGGTTACTCCGGAACGGTGACTTTATGAACTGTCCAGATGCTGCTGTGGTTGCGTGCGGCATTGTTGTCGCGCGCAAGCTCAGAGTCTCGTTCTGGGCGGCCGTTGCTCTGGTCGTTTCGTTCGCTGCCGCAGACATATTTACGCAATGACGCCCAACCAGTCGCTCGAGCCGACTCGCGTCGGCAAGCCTCCGCTCGCGGCTCAGCTTCAACGTTAGCCATCATGAAGAACCATCACCATCTTTGGCCGTTCAGCGAAATTCCGCCGAACGAAATTTCCATTTACGACGGTCCGGAAGCCTTCCTCGCTAGCTACGAAACTGCTTCCGTTGCTCATCGAATCTCGTTTTGCGCGTTTTGGCTTCAGGCCGAGGTGCTGAATGGTGGTCTGAGCCAGTTCTTCTCCAACAGCACCGGCGTGCTCGCTCCCGAAGCTGTTGCTGCTTGCCGTATGGTGAAGATGCCAATCCTTGCGGAGAAGGTCGAACACGCGATGTCTTGGTTTGGTCCTGTCTATCCTAGAGATCGAGGAGTTCGGGAAGAGGCACTTGAGCGCCATGCTGAGATGGATCCAGATGCAGAAGATCCGTTCTCTGAGCTTGATGACGAGGTAGCAAATCTGATCTACGAAGAGGGGATCGGCCTTGAGAAGAGCATGGAGGCCTACTTGGAGAGAAATGATGGCTAACCTGTCGCTCGAGCCGACTCGCGTCGGCAGGCCGCCGCTCGCGGCTCAGCTTCAACGTTAGGCAGCATGATGGGCGCGTACCGACTTGTGGCGATTGAGACGTTCAGGAACGCTGGCGATCCATCTTCCGCTTCGATTCGAGCTCGCCCGCTCCCGAACCAGGGGTTGCCTACGGATATGAAAGTTGAGTTCTCTAGGCGGATCCGGGATGCGTATCCGCTTGGTACGGTATTCGTACTACAGGCGAAAGTGACAGATCGCGAAGGAACACTGTTCTTGTACTCGTCTTATCGATGGTCCTGCGAAGTTGTCCCACGCGAGGTCGCCATTGCCAAGATTGCAGCAGGCGGTTTCGCATGAATCTGCCTAACCAGTCGCTCGAGCCGACTCGCGTCGGCAAGCCGCCGCTCGCGGCTCAGCTTCAACGTTAGCCATCTCTATGAAACAACTCGAAAGATTGCTATTCCTGCAAGGGCAACGCTGCTTCTTCTGCCAGCAATCAATCCCTGATGGCGAAGCGAGCGTGGAGCATTTGGTGGCGAGTGCCAACGGTGGAACCAATGGCGATGACAACTGCGTCGCTTGCTGCAAGGCGGTGAACTCAGCACTCGGCAGCCTCTCGATCAAAGAGAAGCTTCGAGTCGTCCTGAATCAGCGCGGGCCGTTTTCGTGCCCGAAGTCCCGGAACTCCAATCAAATCGATGGCGCAGCATTGGTGGGCCCAGACGAGGAACGAATCTTTGCGGTCTTGGCGGATCTGCAGAAGCGAGGCTCGGCGCGGCCACGGAAAGTCGGAACATTGCAAAACACCATTTCTGCGGTGTTCCATAAGAAACTCACTGAACAAGAAGTTGAGTACCTATTCGAGGCGCTGGTCGCCAAGGGCTACGTCGTGGTTGACGACCAGAAGGTCTCATATGCTCTGCCACAGCGAGCTGGCTAACCAGTCGCTCGAGCCGACTCGCGTCGGCAGGCCGCCGCTCGCGGCTCAGCTTCAACGTTAGGCTGCACGGAAGCATTGAGTTATGGCACGATCTGACGCTCTTGAACCGAGGGGGTGAGCATGTTCGAAGCGCATCTATTGGTCACAGCAATT
>NZ_JBAJMV010000012.1:0-10000 GCF_036880965.1 Roseateles microcysteis
TGCACGCTGCAAAAGCAAAAACCCTCCGACTCATGGGAGTCGGAGGGTTTCGCGGGGTAAATAGCCTGACGATGACCTACTTTCACACGGGAATCCGCACTATCATCGGCGCTGAGTCATTTCACTGTCCTGTTCGGGATGGGAAGGAGTGGGACCAACTCGCTATGGTCATCAGGCTTGACTGGTTGGCTCATTGAGACCTGGGAAGGTGCTCAACAAACCCAATTTGTAGAGTTGCGCAACTGATCTCTCAATTATAGCGCTCGAATCAGCTTGTGTATTTTGATTGCGTTCAATTCAGACTTCTGAAGAACAGCATAACTGTGTTTGACTCAATATAGCCTCTGATCTGTTCTTTCGAACTGTCAAAGTTATAGGGTCAAGCCTCACGGGCAATTAGTACTGGTTAGCTTAACGCATTACTGCGCTTCCACACCCAGCCTATCAACGTCCTGGTCTCGAACGACCCTTCAGGGGGCTCTAGGCCCCGGCAAGACTCATCTTGAGACGAGTTTCCCGCTTAGATGCTTTCAGCGGTTATCTCTTCCGCACTTAGCTACTCGGCGATGCCACTGGCGTGACAACCGATACACCAGAGGTGCGTCCACTCCGGTCCTCTCGTACTAGGAGCAGGCTCTCTCAATCTTGCAGCGCCCACGGAAGATAGGGACCAAACTGTCTCACGACGTTTTAAACCCAGCTCACGTACCTCTTTAAATGGCGAACAGCCATACCCTTGGGACCGGCTACAGCCCCAGGATGAGATGAGCCGACATCGAGGTGCCAAACACCGCCGTCGATATGAACTCTTGGGCGGTATCAGCCTGTTATCCCCAGAGTACCTTTTATCCGTTGAGCGATGGCCCTTCCATACAGAACCACCGGATCACTTTGTCCTACTTTCGTACCTGCTCGACTTGTCAGTCTCGCAGTCAAGCACGCTTATGCCAATGCACTATCAACACGATTTCCGACCGTATTTAGCGTACCTTCGAACTCCTCCGTTACACTTTGGGAGGAGACCGCCCCAGTCAAACTGCCCACCATACACTGTCCCCAATCCCGATAAGGGACCAAGGTTAGAACCTCAAACACACCAGGGTGGTATTTCAACGTTGGCTCCATAGAAACTAGCGTCCCTACTTCAAAGCCTCCCACCTATCCTACACAGATCTGTTCAAAGTCCAATGTAAAGCTACAGTAAAGGTTCATGGGGTCTTTCCGTCTTTCCGCGGGGAGATTGCATCATCACAAACATTTCAACTTCGCTGAGTCTCTGGAGGAGACAGTGTGGCCATCATTACTCCATTCGTGCAGGTCGGAACTTACCCGACAAGGAATTTCGCTACCTTAGGACCGTTATAGTTACGGCCGCCGTTTACTGGGACTTCAGTCAAGAGCTTGCACCCCATCATTTAATCTTCCAGCACCGGGCAGGAGTCACACCCTATACGTCGACTTTCGTCTTTGCAGAGTGCTGTGTTTTTAATAAACAGTTGCAGCCACCGATTCTCTGCGGCCCCATTCTGCTCCCCAAGTAAATGGTTCACATACTAGAGGCACACCTTCTTCCGAAGTTACGGTGTCAATTTGCCGAGTTCCTTCTCCAGAGTTCTCTCAAGCGCCTTAGAATACTCATCTCGCGCACCAGTGTCGGTTTGCGGTACGGTCGTTGTAAGCTGAAGCTTAGTGGCTTTTCTTGGAAGCAGGGTATCACTCACTTCGTCTGCAAGCAGACTCGTTATCACGCCTCATCTCATCCCCCCGGATTTGCCTAAGGGGCACGACTACACGCTTGAACCAACTATTCCAACAGTTGGCTGAGTTAACCTTCTCCGTCCCCACATCGCACTTACAATCGGTACAGGAATATTTACCTGTTTCCCATCAGCTACGCATCTCTGCCTCGCCTTAGGGGCCGACTCACCCTACGCCGATGAACGTTGCGTAGGAAACCTTGCGCTTTCGGCGAGGGGGCTTTTCACCCCCTTTAACGCTACTCATGTCAGCATTCGCACTTCTGATACCTCCAGCAGGCTTCACAACCCACCTTCTCAGGCTTACAGAACGCTCTCCTACCACGTGCAATAAATTGCACATCCGCAGCTTCGGTAACTGGCTTAGCCCCGTTACATCTTCCGCGCAGGACGACTCGATCAGTGAGCTATTACGCTTTCTTTAAATGATGGCTGCTTCTAAGCCAACATCCTGACTGTTTTAGCCTTCCCACTTCGTTTCCCACTTAGCCAATTTTGGGGACCTTAGCTGGCGGTCTGGGTTGTTTCCCTCTTGAGTCCGGACGTTAGCACCCGGTGCTCTGTCTCCCAAGCTGTACTCATCGGTATTCGGAGTTTGCTAAGGTTTGGTAAGTCGCCATGACCCCCTAGCCTAAACAGTGCTCTACCCCCGATGGTAATACTTGAGGCACTACCTAAATAGTTTTCGGAGAGAACCAGCTATTTCCAAGTTTGTTTAGCCTTTCACCCCTATCCACAGCTCATCCGCTAATTTTGCAACATTAGTCGGTTCGGACCTCCAGCACCTGTTACGGTACCTTCATCCTGGCCATGGATAGATCACTTGGTTTCGGGTCTACACCCAGCGACTATGACGCCCTATTCGGACTCGATTTCTCTACGGCTTCCCTATTCGGTTAACCTCGCCACTGAATGTAAGTCGCTGACCCATTATACAAAAGGTACGCAGTCACCCCTTTCGAGGCTCCTACTTTTTGTATGCATGCGGTTTCAGGATCTATTTCACTCCCCTCCCGGGGTTCTTTTCGCCTTTCCCTCACGGTACTTGTTCACTATCGGTCGATTACGAGTATTTAGCCTTGGAGGATGGTCCCCCCATATTCAGACAGGATTTCACGTGTCCCGCCCTACTCTATTCGCGCCTAGTTCCACAATCTGCATTTTTCATACGGGGCTATCACCCGCTATGGCCGGACTTTCCATTCCGTTCTGATATACAAACTGCTAAAACGCGAGGGCTACTCCGATTTCGCTCGCCACTACTTTCGGAATCTCGGTTGATGTCTTTTCCTCGAGCTACTGAGATGTTTCAGTTCACCCGGTTCGCCACAATGACCTATGTATTCAGTCAGAGTTACCTCTTGCGAGGTGGGTTTCCCCATTCGGAAATCTCCGGATCAAAGCTAATTTGCCAGCTCCCCGAAGCTTATCGCAGGCTATCACGTCCTTCGTCGCCTGTAATCGCCAAGGCATCCACCACATGCACTTATTCACTTGACCCTATAACTTTGACAGCGCTGACAGCACTGCCGATCAAGGAACTTACCACCCAGGTATCGTTCACCCGAGTGGCTATATTTGAGTATTCACGCGTTACGCCGTTCTTCATACCTAATCAACTTAGCAACCACCTTTCAGCAATCACTACTTCGCTTAGTTGAAGTCTATGTTTGACGCAATCAAAATGTTGCCGACGGCACGGTGTCCAGCCCCACAAATCCGAAGACTCGCGAAGAAACTGAACTTTCCGTCGACAACGCTGATTCGACTCTACAAATTGTTAAAGAACAACAGCCAATAAAGGCTGGCAAACCACAATACCCACTCCGGATATTTTGGTTTGCCAACGCTGAGTGAAGATAAATGGTGGAGGATGACGGGATCGAACCGACGACCCCCTGCTTGCAAAGCAGGTGCTCTCCCAGCTGAGCTAATCCCCCGGGATCTCTTTCATAGCCTCTCGGCTTGAATTCCGTGGTGGGTCTGGCTGGATTCGAACCAGCGACCCCCGCCTTATCAAGACGGTGCTCTAACCAACTGAGCTACAGACCCACGCGAACTCTTCGCGTGCCCTGTGCCAGTGCGCTCACCTGTTGAGGCCAGCTCGGCAGGCTCACGCTTATTTCACTCTTACTGTTGAATTACAGCCGATAAGTGTGGGCGCTTAAAAATGAGTCATTTGGATCTCGCTCATGCTCAGCATATATGCTGAACCGTGGCTCAATCTATTCTAGAAAGGAGGTGATCCAGCCGCACCTTCCGATACGGCTACCTTGTTACGACTTCACCCCAGTCACGAACCCTGCCGTGGTAATCGCCCCCCTTGCGGTTAGGCTAACTACTTCTGGCAGAACCCGCTCCCATGGTGTGACGGGCGGTGTGTACAAGACCCGGGAACGTATTCACCGCGGCAAGCTGATCCGCGATTACTAGCGATTCCGACTTCACGCAGTCGAGTTGCAGACTACGATCCGGACTACGACCGGTTTTCTGGGATTAGCTCCCCCTCGCGGGTTGGCAGCCCTCTGTACCGGCCATTGTATGACGTGTGTAGCCCTACCCATAAGGGCCATGATGACCTGACGTCATCCCCACCTTCCTCCGGTTTGTCACCGGCAGTCTCATTAGAGTGCCCTTTCGTAGCAACTAATGACAAGGGTTGCGCTCGTTGCGGGACTTAACCCAACATCTCACGACACGAGCTGACGACGGCCATGCAGCACCTGTGTTCTGGCTCTCTTTCGAGCACTCCCAAATCTCTTCAGGATTCCAGACATGTCAAGGGTAGGTAAGGTTTTTCGCGTTGCATCGAATTAAACCACATCATCCACCGCTTGTGCGGGTCCCCGTCAATTCCTTTGAGTTTCAACCTTGCGGCCGTACTCCCCAGGCGGTCAACTTCACGCGTTAGCTACGTTACTGAGAAGAAACCCTCCCAACAACCAGTTGACATCGTTTAGGGCGTGGACTACCAGGGTATCTAATCCTGTTTGCTCCCCACGCTTTCGTGCATGAGCGTCAGTACAGGTCCAGGGGATTGCCTTCGCCATCGGTGTTCCTCCGCATATCTACGCATTTCACTGCTACACGCGGAATTCCATCCCCCTCTACCGTACTCTAGCTATGCAGTCACAAAGGCAGTTCCCAGGTTGAGCCCGGGGATTTCACCTCTGTCTTGCATAACCGCCTGCGCACGCTTTACGCCCAGTAATTCCGATTAACGCTTGCACCCTACGTATTACCGCGGCTGCTGGCACGTAGTTAGCCGGTGCTTATTCTTCAGGTACCGTCATGAGGCGTCTGTATTAGAAACACCCTTTTCTTCCCTGACAAAAGCGGTTTACAACCCGAAGGCCTTCTTCCCGCACGCGGCATGGCTGGATCAGACTTGCGTCCATTGTCCAAAATTCCCCACTGCTGCCTCCCGTAGGAGTCTGGGCCGTGTCTCAGTCCCAGTGTGGCTGGTCGTCCTCTCAGACCAGCTACAGATCGTCGGCTTGGTGGGCCTTTACCCCACCAACTACCTAATCTGATATCGGCCGCTCCAATTGCGCGAGGTCTTGCGATCCCCCGCTTTCACCCTCAGGTCGTATGCGGTATTAGCCACTCTTTCGAGTAGTTATCCCCCACAACTGGGCACGTTCCGATATATTACTCACCCGTTCGCCACTCGTCAGCATCCGAAGACCTGTTACCGTTCGACTTGCATGTGTAAGGCATGCCGCCAGCGTTCAATCTGAGCCAGGATCAAACTCTACAGTTCGATCTTGATTTACTCAACGGAATCGACAAAACCATTTACATGATTCCATCTAATTTCCGTGAGCGTTTAAAGTCTAAGAGACTTGATACTCGTCACCAAGCATCAAAACTCACCTTCAAACGCCCACGCTTATCGGCTGTGAATTATTAAAGAACAGTGAGAATCTTTTGATTCTCTTGCGTCGATCGCTGACCAACGCAGAAGCGAGATTATGAGTGATAACGATCTTATCGTCAACCCTTAATTGCTTCTTTTTCTGCAAGCTCCCGTTGCCGGGAGCATCAGCAGATGCAAACCTTCATCACAACGCCTTGGCGCCCTGAATGCTTGCATCTGCTGACACAGATGGAAACGCCCAGTCTTGCGACTGGGCGTCTCAGGTAAATAGCCTGACGATGACCTACTTTCACACGGGAATCCGCACTATCATCGGCGCTGAGTCATTTCACTGTCCTGTTCGGGATGGGAAGGAGTGGGACCAACTCGCTATGGTCATCAGGCTTGACTGGTTGGCTCATTGAGACCTGGGAAGGTGCTCAACAAACCCAATTTGTAGAGTTGCGCAACTGATCTCTCAATTATAGCGCTCGAATCAGCTTGTGTATTTTGATTGCGTTCAATTCAGACTTCTGAAGAACAGCATAACTGTGTTTGACTCAATATAGCCTCTGATCTGTTCTTTCGAACTGTCAAAGTTATAGGGTCAAGCCTCACGGGCAATTAGTACTGGTTAGCTTAACGCATTACTGCGCTTCCACACCCAGCCTATCAACGTCCTGGTCTCGAACGACCCTTCAGGGGGCTCTAGGCCCCGGCAAGACTCATCTTGAGACGAGTTTCCCGCTTAGATGCTTTCAGCGGTTATCTCTTCCGCACTTAGCTACTCGGCGATGCCACTGGCGTGACAACCGATACACCAGAGGTGCGTCCACTCCGGTCCTCTCGTACTAGGAGCAGGCTCTCTCAATCTTGCAGCGCCCACGGAAGATAGGGACCAAACTGTCTCACGACGTTTTAAACCCAGCTCACGTACCTCTTTAAATGGCGAACAGCCATACCCTTGGGACCGGCTACAGCCCCAGGATGAGATGAGCCGACATCGAGGTGCCAAACACCGCCGTCGATATGAACTCTTGGGCGGTATCAGCCTGTTATCCCCAGAGTACCTTTTATCCGTTGAGCGATGGCCCTTCCATACAGAACCACCGGATCACTTTGTCCTACTTTCGTACCTGCTCGACTTGTCAGTCTCGCAGTCAAGCACGCTTATGCCAATGCACTATCAACACGATTTCCGACCGTATTTAGCGTACCTTCGAACTCCTCCGTTACACTTTGGGAGGAGACCGCCCCAGTCAAACTGCCCACCATACACTGTCCCCAATCCCGATAAGGGACCAAGGTTAGAACCTCAAACACACCAGGGTGGTATTTCAACGTTGGCTCCATAGAAACTAGCGTCCCTACTTCAAAGCCTCCCACCTATCCTACACAGATCTGTTCAAAGTCCAATGTAAAGCTACAGTAAAGGTTCATGGGGTCTTTCCGTCTTTCCGCGGGGAGATTGCATCATCACAAACATTTCAACTTCGCTGAGTCTCTGGAGGAGACAGTGTGGCCATCATTACTCCATTCGTGCAGGTCGGAACTTACCCGACAAGGAATTTCGCTACCTTAGGACCGTTATAGTTACGGCCGCCGTTTACTGGGACTTCAGTCAAGAGCTTGCACCCCATCATTTAATCTTCCAGCACCGGGCAGGAGTCACACCCTATACGTCGACTTTCGTCTTTGCAGAGTGCTGTGTTTTTAATAAACAGTTGCAGCCACCGATTCTCTGCGGCCCCATTCTGCTCCCCAAGTAAATGGTTCACATACTAGAGGCACACCTTCTTCCGAAGTTACGGTGTCAATTTGCCGAGTTCCTTCTCCAGAGTTCTCTCAAGCGCCTTAGAATACTCATCTCGCGCACCAGTGTCGGTTTGCGGTACGGTCGTTGTAAGCTGAAGCTTAGTGGCTTTTCTTGGAAGCAGGGTATCACTCACTTCGTCTGCAAGCAGACTCGTTATCACGCCTCATCTCATCCCCCCGGATTTGCCTAAGGGGCACGACTACACGCTTGAACCAACTATTCCAACAGTTGGCTGAGTTAACCTTCTCCGTCCCCACATCGCACTTACAATCGGTACAGGAATATTTACCTGTTTCCCATCAGCTACGCATCTCTGCCTCGCCTTAGGGGCCGACTCACCCTACGCCGATGAACGTTGCGTAGGAAACCTTGCGCTTTCGGCGAGGGGGCTTTTCACCCCCTTTAACGCTACTCATGTCAGCATTCGCACTTCTGATACCTCCAGCAGGCTTCACAACCCACCTTCTCAGGCTTACAGAACGCTCTCCTACCACGTGCAATAAATTGCACATCCGCAGCTTCGGTAACTGGCTTAGCCCCGTTACATCTTCCGCGCAGGACGACTCGATCAGTGAGCTATTACGCTTTCTTTAAATGATGGCTGCTTCTAAGCCAACATCCTGACTGTTTTAGCCTTCCCACTTCGTTTCCCACTTAGCCAATTTTGGGGACCTTAGCTGGCGGTCTGGGTTGTTTCCCTCTTGAGTCCGGACGTTAGCACCCGGTGCTCTGTCTCCCAAGCTGTACTCATCGGTATTCGGAGTTTGCTAAGGTTTGGTAAGTCGCCATGACCCCCTAGCCTAAACAGTGCTCTACCCCCGATGGTAATACTTGAGGCACTACCTAAATAGTTTTCGGAGAGAACCAGCTATTTCCAAGTTTGTTTAGCCTTTCACCCCTATCCACAGCTCATCCGCTAATTTTGCAACATTAGTCGGTTCGGACCTCCAGCACCTGTTACGGTACCTTCATCCTGGCCATGGATAGATCACTTGGTTTCGGGTCTACACCCAGCGACTATGACGCCCTATTCGGACTCGATTTCTCTACGGCTTCCCTATTCGGTTAACCTCGCCACTGAATGTAAGTCGCTGACCCATTATACAAAAGGTACGCAGTCACCCCTTTCGAGGCTCCTACTTTTTGTATGCATGCGGTTTCAGGATCTATTTCACTCCCCTCCCGGGGTTCTTTTCGCCTTTCCCTCACGGTACTTGTTCACTATCGGTCGATTACGAGTATTTAGCCTTGGAGGATGGTCCCCCCATATTCAGACAGGATTTCACGTGTCCCGCCCTACTCTATTCGCGCCTAGTTCCACAATCTGCATTTTTCATACGGGGCTATCACCCGCTATGGCCGGACTTTCCATTCCGTTCTGATATACAAACTGCTAAAACGCGAGGGCTACTCCGATTTCGCTCGCCACTACTTTCGGAATCTCGGTTGATGTCTTTTCCTCGAGCTACTGAGATGTTTCAGTTCACCCGGTTCGCCACAATGACCTATGTATTCAGTCAGAGTTACCTCTTGCGAGGTGGGTTTCCCCATTCGGAAATCTCCGGATCAAAGCTAATTTGCCAGCTCCCCGAAGCTTATCGCAGGCTATCACGTCCTTCGTCGCCTGTAATCGCCAAGGCATCCACCACATGCACTTATTCACTTGACCCTATAACTTTGACAGCGCTGACAGCACTGCCGATCAAGGAACTTACCACCCAGGTATCGTTCACCCGAGTGGCTATATTTGAGTATTCACGCGTTACGCCGTTCTTCATACCTAATCAACTTAGCAACCACCTTTCAGCAATCACTACTTCGCTTAGTTGAAGTCTATGTTTGACGCAATCAAAATGTTGCCGACGGCACGGTGTCCAGCCCCACAAATCCGAAGACTCGCGAAGAAACTGAACTTTCCGTCGACAACGCTGATTCGACTCTACAAATTGTTAAAGAACAACAGCCAATAAAGGCTGGCAAACCACAATACCCACTCCGGATATTTTGGTTTGCCAACGCTGAGTGAAGATAAATGGTGGAGGATGACGGGATCGAACCGACGACCCCCTGCTTGCAAAGCAGGTGCTCTCCCAGCTGAGCTAATCCCCCGGGATCTCTTTCATAGCCTCTCGGCTTGAATTCCGTGGTGGGTCTGGCTGGATTCGAACCAGCGACCCCCGCCTTATCAAGACGGTGCTCTAACCAACTGAGCTACAGACCCACGCGAACTCTTCGCGTGCCCTGTGCCAGTGCGCTCACCTGTTGAGGCCAGCTCGGCAGGCTCACGCTTATTTCACTCTTACTGTTGAATTACAGCCGATAAGTGTGGGCGCTTAAAAATGAGTCATTTGGATCTCGCTCATGCTCAGCATATATGCTGAACCGTGGCTCAATCTATTCTAGAAAGGAGGTGATCCAGCCGCACCTTCCGATACGGCTACCTTGTTACGACTTCACCCCAGTCACGAACCCTGCCGTGGTAATCGCCCCCCTTGCGGTTAGGCTAACTACTTCTGGCAGAACCCGCTCCCATGGTGTGACGGGCGGTGTGTACAAGACCCGGGAACG
>NZ_JBAJMV010000013.1:0-7882 GCF_036880965.1 Roseateles microcysteis
CGGCTCGCCGCACAACATGTGGCCGCAAACCACGGCTGAGATTCGCTCCCCGTGCTCGCCACAGCCGATCATCATTGGCGCAGAAGCGGTCATATGTATTTGCAGGGGCCTAACGTTGAAGCTGAGCCGCGAGCGGCGGCCTGCCGACGCGAGTCGGCTCGAGCGACAGGTTAGGCATCGCTCGTCCCTTCAATCGGACCAGCAAGCTCACGACGCGCGCTTTGCTTTTCCGAGCGTTTCTCGTTGCGCCTGACCGCATCTTTGATCTTTCTCGTAACGGCACGCTTTGAACCTGCGCGCTCGTTGCCCTTGAAGATTTCTGCGTTGAAGCCGTACTTCGCAAAGAGCAGATCGAAGTCCATCTGAAGTTTCACATAGGCGGCCGAGCGCATGATCCGCTCAGCATCCTCAAGGGAGCACGGCGTCGGGATGAGCGCGCTCTTGGCATGAGCCAGCTGCCTCATCTTGCGAAGATCGTTGTCGCGCTCCGAATGGCTCATGCGATGCCTAACGTTGAAGCTGAGCCGCGAGCGGCGGCTTGCCGACGCGAGTCGGCTCGAGCGACAGGTTAGGCTTCGGAGGGTTGAACATGCGAGACACGGAAGAAGCGGAATTTGACATGCACTCACGTACCGAGCGCTGAGTAGATGACGAATGCGCCTGCAGCAAAGCCGACAACGCCTGCAGGGCGAAAGACAGCCTTGAACGATGCGGATCGAACCGCAAAAGCGCGATGGCGAGAGGAACCAGCCAATAGCAAAAACGCGCCGACAGCTACAAGGGCATAGCCAGCGAAAACGAACACAGGCGGATGCAGAGTCTGCCCTGCGAAGAAGACAAGCGCGCCGCCTGCAAGAACTCGCGTAAGGATCTCGGCGACGTGAAAGTAGGGCTTCTGGGCGAAAGCCAGGATTCCGGCTGCCCATGCGTTCGGGCTAACCATCATCAGGAAGCTCAGGGACATCGTCAGCAAACCGATGGCAGCGATGGCATACATGTGTATTTCCGAAGCCTAACGTTGAAGCTGAGCCGCGAGCGGCGGCCTGCCGACGCGAGTCGGCTCGAGCGACTGGTTAGGCCGCATCTTTCTTTGCGGCACTGATGCCAACGACGTGCAGATACATAGCCCTCATCCCGAAGAGAAGTAGAAACTGCATCCATACGACAAAAAGCGAGATCGCCGCAGCGGACCGGAGACCGCTTTCGGCAGCGTCAAAGACCGCCATCCCGATGAGCATGGAAAGCAGAAAAAGCGTCAGCGCGAATCGCTTCTTCGTCCCTACGGCAGAGGCCGTCCACTGCACTGGATCGCTAAATATCGACATCACTATCTCTCCCAAACTCGTGGAATTGTGGCCTAACGTTGAAGCTGAGCCGCGAGCGGCGGCTTGCCGACGCGAGTCGGCTCGAGCGACTGGTTAGGTTGCACTTTTCGCCTCCAACCAGAATGCAAGGGAAGCTCGACCAAGTTGCTCGTCAAGTGAGTCCCATGCAAAGCCCGCGTTGCGGATGAGAAGCCCAAGGTCTTCAACCAAGTCCCGCATTGCGCCTATAGCAACCTTCATGTCGGACCATTTGATCCCTAAGGTGCCAATGTCCAAGAATTGGTACTTATCGGCTACAAGCATCACCTCTGTATGTGCAGAGACCTTGTCTCGAATGGTCAGAAACGCCGACAAGTAGCCCATGTTGGAAAGGTCGGTCCAGTTCGCCCTGACTCGGCTCAAGATCTCATCAAACTGAGTGCGACGCTCCGCTTGCTCACCCAGCTCAATGCGCCTTAGCGCCTCGATGATCTCGGGATCAGTTTCTGTCTCGGCTGATGGGATCACCCAAAGCGAAAAGCGATCCCTCAGCTCGCGGCACAGCGCTGCGTCCTCTAGCGCCGCAACCAGGCTCTTGATGCTCGGCGTTCGCTTGTCGGAATCTAGGGTGAGCTTTGCGATGTCTTGAGCGCACGAGAGAAACAGCGAATGCCTCAGGGTGAGGAAGCCTCGCGCTTGCTTGCCTGAGCCTCGAAGCTTTGGAATCTCCGAATCAAAGAGCATCGGATCAAGAAGCGAATAGCGCTCCGTAAGGCGGATGAATGCATCCAGCAAATGGCTTGCGTGTGCTTCGAGCTTCTCGATTCTCGACGGCATGTCTTTGTGCAACCTAACGTTGAAGCTGAGCCGCGAGCGGCGGCTTGCCGACGCGAGTCGGCTCGAGCGACTGGTTAGGCCGCATTCTCGATGTAGGCGACAAGGCCATCAATGAGGCAGGTAAGCTCGGACGGAAAGTACTGGACCACAGCTTCGCTGTTCGGGGCTCCGAGTGATAGCCAGACCTCCCCAAGCTCTGTCTGTTCCTTCAGACTGTAGTTCTCGTACAGCTCATAGTGATACCGGGCGCGCTCAAAGACGAACTGATACCAGACCAGCTTCTCTTCGATGTTCGTTAGGTCTGCATGCCCAGGCATCCGCACCGACGCGACATTCAAGACCTCGGTGCGCACATAGCCGGGGAGACCGCGCCACAGCTTCTTGTAGTTGTGCGATTCCTTCGGCTCTTGCCCAGAGACCAGGAGTGCGCACTTCAAGAGTATTTCGAATCCGAGGATTCGGATGATTGCTTGGGAGTCAGAGCGCGTGTCTAGGGAGCGCGCAAGGATATCGGCGTCATGCAGCCGGTCCTTGGCTTCATTGAACATGCGCAGAACGCGATCGTTCATGTGCGGCCTAACGATGAAGGTAAGGGGCGGCCCACGGCGGCACGGCCTGCGCAAGGCGGACCACCGGCACCCGCCGTGGGACGTCCCGCTTGACCGGCAGGTTGTGCAGAGCCACTTCGAAGCATCGGCGGTAGCGAACGCGGGACGCCAACCGGAGCAACACCCACGTGGCAGACGGCTGGGGCGCCTGGCTGGTTCTTGACCATGCGGCCCGGCGCGCAAAGAGAACGATGCCGCGCCCAACCTTGGCCACGCGGCCACGACGATTGGCGCCACTTGGACCAGCAGCGGCGACCGAACTGTGCCAAGCCGCGCCACAAAGAGAACTGCGGCCTAGGCAATTGGCCGAGCGCTGCTCACGCGTAAGACGAACCATCCTCACTTGGACTCCCGGCAGCCAGATGCACAACGGTGAAGGTAAGGGGCGGACCACGGCGGCACTGCCTGCGCAAGGCGGACCAACGGCGCCCGCCGTGGGACGTCCCGCTTGACCGGCAGGTTGTGCAGAGCCACTTCGAAGGCACGGCCGCTGCGAGCGCGAGATGCCAAACGAAGCCACACCCACGTGGCAGACGGCTGAGGCGACAGGCTGGTACTTGAACATGCGGGCCGTCCGCGCAGAGAGAAGCGAATGACGCCCGGCTTGGCCACACGGCCAAGAACTCTGGTGCCATGCGGCGCAGCGACGGCGATCGAGCTGCGCCAGGCCGCGCCACAAGCAGAACCTGTGCCTTGGCAAACGGCCAGCTGGATTTGACGCGAGCGACGAACCATCCTCACTTGGACTCCGGGCAGCCTGATGCACAACGTTGTAGCTGAGCCGCGAGCGGCGGCTTGCCGACGCGAGTCGGCTCGAGCGACTGGTTAGGCTGCATCTTCGTCTTGGCGAGCTGGGCTGTACCAGGTTGGATTTTCCGAAAATCCATTCCAGAAGATGGCAATTGCCTCACATGAGACGCACTTGAACAAGTGCTTGAATCGCTTGTAAAGATCATCAGAGTCCAGTGACTGCGACAGCCCTGCATACTCAACGTCTGAGATCAAGAGGCTTTCGTTCGGGTTGGGAATTGCACCACTCGTATGGGCAAATCCATCGCAATACGGGCATGCGTACTTGGCCATTGCTGCCTAACGTTGAAGCTGAGCCGCGAGCGGCGGCTTGCCGACGCGAGTCGGCTCGAGCGACAGGTTAGCCATCATGGGCCTCCGCAAGCACCTTGAGCGCGAGAAACCCGAAGGATTGCCCCGTGCGCCGCTGCCCGGACTCCACGGCCATCGATGACGTGACATCAAGGAACCGTTCAACTTCTTGTAGTTCACCACTCTCGCGCGAGAGTGAAACTTGAAACTCAATGAACCTTCTCGCTGAAGTTAGCCAGAGCCCGGCCACAAGTTGGCCTCCTTGATCTGGAATCTCCGTAAGGCGAACAAGCAATCCGGAATCTGCGTCCATCCGATTCGCCCGAAGGATGGCGTGGAGCCAAGCGAACCCAGCTGCGCCTAGGGAGAATTTCTCCGCCGCCGCACGAATCCCGGCCTCGACTGAAGCGTTCTGCTGTTGGACGCTGCGCTGCATTGACATGATGGCTAACGTTGAAGCTGAGCCGCGAGTGGCGGCTTGCCGACGCGAGTCGGCTCGAGCGACTGGTTAGGCGTCATTTTGCGCAAAACTTAGAGGCGATGGTTCGAGTCATCGCCTTGCGGTAATGCTCCTTTCGGAGCGAAGGATTCGCTTGCACATGCTCAACGAAAGCACCAGCCATTTCTGAAACTGAAACACGCTGAATGCAGGTCGAACTCTCAATAACCTTCGAGACACGAGGCGCCATATCCTTCATCTGAACGCGCTCAACGCTAGTCCGAACTTGCGGGTCAAACTTGTATGTGTCGAGAGCCCCCTTTGCAACGCCCTCAATGAAGCCGTCCAAATAGACCTTCACGATTAGGTTGCAGGAAAGTCGATCAGCCTTGTCTCCGGAGGTGCACAGCCGCTCAAGGTCTTCCGCTTGCAGTGTTTGAGCAGCGGCTCCGATTGGCGCGGCCAAAAGGAACCCGAGCAATTTCGATTTCATCCGTAACAAGAGCGCTTCTCCCATGAATGCACGCGTGATTTGACGCCTAACGTTGAAGCTGAGCCGCGAGCGGCGGCCTGCCGACGCGAGTCGGCTCGAGCGACAGGTTAGGGCTCATTGCGCCCACCCCACTCACGAAGAACCGCGAGCTCCCTTTCATGGCCTGGCCAAAGGAGCACATGGTATCGATCTGCCCCCTCCAGCCCATCGTGAGACAGGTTGCGAAGCCCCGCGTATAGAACTGCAACTTCGTACTGTCCTGGCGGAACCTGCCAGTCCAGAACGGGACCACCAGTGCATTCATGGACTTGCAGATGACCGCTCGGTAAGAAGAGTGAACCTGCCACGATGTGATCCCACATGTCTAGATCCAAGCTCGGCGCGACATCGTATAGAGCGACCTCGACAGGAACCGACGTGTTCCGGACCGGGCAAACAACAAAGACGTTCTCCGCCACCTTGGCACGACGAGCCACATCTTCATCGGACCAATCTTCCGGGGCGGGTGGATTGATGCCCCCGTCCTGAACATAGAACTGGTTGTAGTCAGCAAAGACCTTCACATCCTCAGGGCGTTGGCACGGCATTTCCGATGAGCCCTAACGTTGAAGCTGAGCCGCGAGCGGCGGCTTGCCGACGCGAGTCGGCTCGAGCGACTGGTTAGCCGTCATTTCAGAGTGGGGATTTGAGGCGACCAGCATCGTATTCTTGCAGGGCAATTGATACGCTGAAAGCTAGCAAGTTCGGTTGAGAGGCCAGCTCCGCAAGTACTGGGCGTACTGAGCTATGCCCAAGGAAGAGAAGCTGCGTTGCCACCCAAGACCGGACATAAGGCGATGGGTCCGCAACAAGCGCTTCAAACGCCAAGTTCCCACGATCGCCGCGCCGAACCAGTTCTCCGTAAGCCGAGCGCATGCGGGAATAGAGCTCGGCATCGCCCTTCCCAGCCGTCCCGTCGCCCTTTGCAATTGCGGCTGTTCTAAATCTCTCGATGAGTGCGGGTACGTCCATGACGGCTAACGCTTGAGCTAACCGGCGCGGAACAGATTGGCGCCGGTAGGGCCAGAATGAAATGACGGCCCGGACGGCGGCAAGCTGTGTAGCGTCCGGTTGAGTGAATGGTTAGGCCTTGCCGGCATTGACGTGAAAGTGCTACTGGACAAAGCCCTGCTCCTTGTAGCTAGCGTAGCCGGCTTTGACAAGCAACGAGAGCTCCTTGAATAGTTCTGGCTCTGGCGCTCTGAAATTGAAGCACGACTTGCCTTGCATTCGGGCTTTGAGTTCGGGTGACGCAGAGCCCAGAAGTTCGGGCTGCACGTACACCGGCATGAGATGGAAGCTGACGTATGACTTCTTAATCTGGACGGCGCCGAAGAACAGGGGCTTCTTGTTCTTCTGAATGTGATGAGTATCGATGTACAACTCTTTATCGTCGTCCCGAACGGCAGCAAGCTTGTCGGCGTAGGGCGCCAGGATCTTGCGAAGCTCGGCAAATGCAGGGGCTAGATCTGGCATTTGAGTTCCTAAGGCCGTGGGTAGTCGGACATTTTGAGTGCGAGGCCTAACGATGAAGCTAAGCCGCGAGCGGCGGCTTGCCGACGCGAGTCGGCTTGAGCGGCAGGTTGTACCGAGCCGCCTCGAAGCGCCCGCCGTGGCGAGTGCCAGGTGCTAAACGGAGCCACACCCACGTGGCAGAAGCCCGAGGCGACAGGCCGGCGCTTAACCATGCGGGCCGCCGCGCAAAGAGGACGACGCGCCGACCGACCTTGGCCACACGGCCACGACCACTGGCACCACGAGGACCAACGGAAGCGACCGAGCTGCGCCAAGCCGCGCCGCAAAGAGAACTTGTGCCTTCGCAAACGGCCAACTGGATTTGACGCGAACGACGAACCATCCTCACTTGGCCTTCCCTAAGCCTGCGGTACAACGTTGAAGCTGAGCCGCGAGCGGCGGCCTGCCGACGCGAGTCGGCTCGAGCGACTGGTTAGACCACGGGCCAGCCACCTGCTCGCGGATTGTGCCCAGCACTTGCACCAGCTTCTCTCGCTTTCGAGGCGATTTGAGCTCAGCAGGCAACCGACTCAACCAATGGCTGTTTGGGCCTACCGGCAACTTCCGACGTAAAGCTAGCTGCCGCGAGGTGGGAAGCGGCTTGCGCGACAGAACCTCAATGAAGTGGTCCAACTGAGCCAATGCGCTGAATTGAAGTTCGTGAGACTCGAACTCCACGCGGAGGACTGCATAGCCGAGATGAGGAATTGCAACTGGAGCAGGAGGGTCGCAGGCTTCGCTCGTTCCAGGAACGGGCACGTGCACCCAGAACGCTACAGGCGCAGTTCGCCAGTCTTTCTCATACGTGAAATGGAACGCTGGCTTCATTTCGAGTGGTCTAACGTTGAAGCTGAGCCGCGAGCGGCGGCCTGCCGACGCGAGTCGGCTCGAGCGACTGGTTAGGCCTCACTGCCACCACAAGCTACCCACCGCTGCAAGGACGATACCGAGCGCTGCGAAAACACGCACGAGCAATGAATGTGTGACCTCGTGCAGCATGTTGCCCTTGAACGTCTCTCGCGGCGGGGAAAACTGCAGAAATGCTCCTAGAGCCGCAAGAAACGCGCCTACCGCGCTTGCAATCTTGCCCCAATCTGCCGGGAATGCCGGGTTGACTTTCCCTAGCGCGATCGCAATTACCAGGGCGGCCAGACCAAGAATCGCCGTTCGAGTGGTTGCCTTTGCAATGGAGCCTCTGAGCGACGCGAAATCACCTTCAGCGGCGGTCAGCGTATCCGAAACCCAGTTTGGCCCAGGGAATGTCCCGGCATTGAAGTTCTGCGCCAATTGCTCTGACTGAAGCTCGGCGGCCAAGTTGTGCGGAAGCACAAGACTCAGATATCGGCCGCGACTCATCATGCAACCGAGTGCCTCCAGTCTTCCTGCATAGCGCGGTGAAATCGCGGGCATTGTATTGAGGCCTAACGTTGAAGCTGAGCCGCGAGCGGCGGCCTGCCGACGCGAGTCGGCTCGAGCGACAGGTTAGGCTGCACTCTTGCTCCGACCGCTAGTGCTAGCGGAGAACCGCTTGCTGCCAATGCCAATC
>NZ_JBAJMV010000014.1:0-1435 GCF_036880965.1 Roseateles microcysteis
TCGGTACAGCGCCTGTTCGCGGTCGGCACGGATCAGGTTCTGAGCCAGCATCAGGTAATTCAGATTCGCTTCGCGGATCTCGGCAAGGATTTGGTCGGCATTCATGGGGCGGCTCCGTGGGGGATGTCTGGTTCCCATTGTGATGAGCCGAACTGGACCTACAAATCGGTCCAAATCTGCCCGCGCTGTCTCTCTTGCGGGCCGATCCTGTCAGTGCAATTCCTACAGGAACGTCCAGAAAGTCACGCTCTACTGCGGCCGCTCCAGGGCGTAGGCCAGCCGCAGCTGCCGAGCCTCCTCGTCGCGGCCGGTGCCGTCGAACAGCAAAGCCAGGTTGTGTGCGGCGAGATGGCTGCCCCGCCCTGCCACGGCGCCAGGCAGCTCCGGGTGCTCGCCCAGCTCCAGGCAACGCAGCCAGGCCTGTTCGATCATCGGAATCAGACCGGGGGCCTGCTCGGGCGCATCGGCCGCGCAGTCGAGCAGCACATCGCCCAGCACGAAGAAGAAGTCCGGTGATTCGCCGCAGCGCTGCAATTGCAGCTCGGCCAGGTTCATCGCCTCGTCATGACGCTTGAGTTTTTTCAGCGCGAACAGGTGGCGTGCCATCAGGTCGGGCCACCAGCCCTGTTCTTGCGCCCCCGCCTGCTCTGCGGCTCGCGCAAACGCGGCGGCGGCGGCTTCGTACTCTTCATAGACATCGGCATCCTTGCCGAGCTGGTAGCTCAGGTAGGCGTCGTCAGGCGCTGCGGCCAGGGCCTGCTCCAGCAAGCGCCGGTTGCGGCCACGCTTGGCGGCGAGCCGCTCGGGCAGATAGCCGTCATGGCCGATGCGTATGGGCACGGGACGCACAGGCAATTCATGCTGCGGCTGTTCATGGATGGCACCGGCATAGCGCACAGCGCCTGGCAGGACGCGGCTCAAGCGGCCCTGCGAGGCGCGCAGCTCGCCATCGAAGAACTGGTCTTCCAGGGCGATGCTGCCAATGAAGTCCGACTTCATGTGGCGCAAGGCTTGAAGCGCCTCGCCGCCGTCGATCAGCCATTCGTCGGCGTCGAGCACCAGATGCCAGTCGGCGTTCGCCAACGCCAGCGCGCGGTTGCGGGCCGCCGAGAAATCATTGACCCAGGTGAAATGCTCGACCCGTGCGCCGCAAGCCGCGGCCAAGGCCGGCGTGTCATCGACCGAGCCGGTGTCCAGCACCAGCATCCGGTCGACCCAGGGCGCCACGCTACGCAAAAGCCGCTCGATGTGAGCGGCTTCGTCACGAGCGATGACGACCAGGCAGGTGCTGGACATCAGGGACTGCATCTCTTCAGTGCATCTGGATGGCGCCACTGGCGCGACCCTTGCCCGCGCGTGCCGGCGGGTTGCACAGACCGCACACATAGTGGCGTGCCACCTCGTGCGGATGCGTCACGAACTGCCCTGCGCACTT
>NZ_JBAJMV010000015.1:0-1074 GCF_036880965.1 Roseateles microcysteis
GTAAAGACACCGTCTTGAGTCAAGCAGCCAGTGCTGTCCCGTGGGCGGGGTCAAAGGGCTTCTTGGACTTCAGAACGCCGTAGGCGATGGCCAGGAGCTTGTGCATGCAGGCCACGACAACCACCAAACCCGGCTTGTTCTGCGCCTTCAAGCGAGCCCAGAAAGCGGCGATGAGCGGGTTGTACTTGGCAGCCACCATCGCCGGGTAGAACAGCGCCTGGCGTAGCTCTTTGTGCCCCGTGGGATGCGTCCCCCTGCTGCGATTCAGCGAGCTGCCTGATTGCCGGATCATCGGCGACAGGCTTGCATAGGCCACCAGCGCTTTGGCTGAGCTGAAGCGCTCGGGTCTTCCGATGTAGGCCAGTAGCTGCGGGATGGTCTTCTCACCCAGTCCCGGGATCGTCTGCAACAGTTCCTTGCGTCCGCGCAGGTCTGGGTCATCGTCGATGCTCGACTTGATCTGTGCTGTGACTTCCTCGATGGCACCCACCAGACTGTCCACCATGGCCTGGATCGACGGCCGCACCGAGTCATGCGCAACATCCAGCCGATTGAGCTCGGCCTGGCGCATGTCCTGCAGTGTCTGCAGACGCAGCACCAGCGCTTGCAGCCTGCGCAGCCCCAGCGTCGGCGCCTCCCAAAGTTCCAGCTCATGCTTGTGTGCAAAGCGGGCAAGCGCCTTGGCATCCGCGTTGTCGGTCTTGTTGCGTATGCCTTCGGATTCGATGAAGCGCTTGACCCTCAGCGGGTTCACCACGGAGACAGCCACCCCGCTGTCATGCAGGAACACGGCCAGCGCCTCGTGATAGCTGCCCGTTGCTTCCATGCACGCGTGAGCCTCGCTCTTGCCGCCCTGAACGTGAGACTCGATCCAGTCCATCAGTTGGGAAAACCCCGCCGCATCGTTGGCAAAGACCTTCGAGCGGAACTTCCCCTGCGCATCAAGCAAAGCGACATCGAACTTCCTCTTGCTGATATCCACACCTAGCTTCGTTCTCATGACGTTCCTTCGCAAAGCGCTTATCCGACTTGCGCACCCTGATATGCGGGGTCGCCACCGGAGAGGCTCCGGCA